>QFMX01000008.1 GCA_003240625.1 Sphingomonas taxi | reverse complement strand
GTCAAGGTGACCTTGGGCCCCAAGGGCCGCAACGTCGTCATCGACAAGAGCTTCGGCGCACCGCGCATCACCAAGGACGGCGTCACCGTCGCCAAGGAGATCGAGCTCAAGGACAAGTTCGAGAACATGGGTGCGCAGATGCTGCGCGAAGTGGCCTCGAAGACCAACGACATCGCCGGTGACGGCACGACCACCGCGACGGTTCTCGCTCAGGCGATCGTCCGCGAAGGCATGAAGTCGGTCGCAGCGGGCATGAACCCGATGGACCTGAAGCGCGGCATCGATCTCGCCGTCGTCAAGGTCGTCGAGGACGTCAAGGCGCGTTCGAAGCCGGTTTCGGGTTCGAAGGAAGTGGCGCAGGTCGGCATCATCTCGGCCAACGGCGACCGTGAAGTCGGCGAGAAGATCGCCGAAGCCATGGAGAAGGTCGGCAAGGAAGGCGTGATCACCGTCGAGGAAGCGAAGGGTCTCGAATTCGAGCTCGACGTCGTCGAGGGCATGCAGTTCGACCGCGGCTATCTGTCGCCATACTTCATCACCAATCCCGAGAAGATGACCGTCGAGCTTCAGGATCCCTATATCCTGATCCACGAGAAGAAGCTCTCGAACCTGCAGGCGATGCTCCCGATCCTGGAAGCCGTCGTCCAGTCGGGTCGTCCGCTCCTGATCATCGCCGAGGACATCGAGGGTGAGGCTCTGGCCACGCTCGTCGTCAACAAGCTGCGCGGCGGCCTGAAGGTCGCAGCGGTCAAGGCACCGGGCTTCGGCGATCGTCGCAAGGCGATGCTTGAGGACATCGCGATCCTGACCAAGGGCGAGATGATCTCGGAAGACCTCGGCATCAAGCTCGAGACCGTCACGCTCGGCATGCTCGGCACCGCCAAGCGCGTCACGATCGACAAGGACAACACCGTCATCGTCGACGGTGCCGGCGATCACGACACGATCAAGGGTCGTACCGAAGCGATCCGCCAGCAGATCGAGAACACGACCAGCGACTACGACAAGGAGAAGCTCCAGGAGCGTCTCGCCAAGCTTGCCGGCGGCGTTGCCGTGATCAAGGTCGGCGGCTCTTCGGAAGTCGAAGTCAAGGAGCGCAAGGACCGCGTCGACGACGCGCTTCACGCAACCCGCGCAGCCGTCGAAGAGGGCATCGTCCCCGGTGGTGGTACGGCTCTGCTGTACGCGACCAAGGCACTCGACGGCCTGACCGGCGCGAACGAGGACCAGACGCGCGGTATCGACATCGTCCGCAAGTCGCTGACGGCTCTGGTTCGCCAGATCGCGCAGAACGCAGGTCATGACGGTGCGGTGGTTTCGGGCAAGTTGCTCGACGGCAACGACACGTCGATCGGCTTCAACGCCGCGACCGACACGTACGAGAACCTGGTGGAAGCCGGCGTGATCGATCCGACCAAGGTCGTCCGCACCGCGCTGCAGAACGCAGCATCGGTTGCAGGCCTGCTGATCACGACCGAAGCGGCCGTGAGCGAAATGGCCGAAGACAAGCCCGCCATGCCCATGGGCGGCGGCGGCATGGGCGGCATGGGCGGCATGGACTTCTGATCCGAAGGGCGGCCGTAGCCACGATGGCTACGGACTCGCCCAAGGACGGCCGGCGGGTCGGCGGCGCAAGCCACCGACCCGTCCGACGAAAGCAGCGGCTTCGCCGATGCTCGGTTCCAAGCCAAACAAACGACCAAAGCAAAGGGCCGGGGAGCACCCCGGCCCTTTGTTTGTCTGTAGACAAGTGGTAAAACCCACCCATGCGGCACGATCCCCTATACAAGAAGATCACGGTCGACGAGTTCCTCGCGATCGACTTCGGCACCGACCGCAAGTTCGAGCTGGTCGACGGGGTCATCCGCATGATGACCGGTGGCACCCCTGCGCATTCCCGCGTGGCAAGCAACATCCTCGGTTTCCTGTATGGAAAGCTCCGCGGCACCGGCTGCCGAGCCTATAATTCGGACATGGGCGTCTGCGTCAACGACACCGACCTGCGCTACCCCGACGTCAGCGTCTTCTGCGGCAACCCCGCGACTCGCGAACGCGAGGAGCAGCGCGTATTCGATGATCCGAAAGTCATCTTCGAAGTCCTCTCCGGCTCGACCGCAAAGATCGACCAGGGCAGCAAACTCGCCGAATATCGCGAACTCGCGTCGATCGACACGATCGTCTTCGCCGACCCCGAGACCGAACTGACCCGCGTTGTCCAGCGGCTCGGGCCAACCACATGGCGCGACGATATGTTCGCGCAGCCGCACGACGTCGCGCTCCCCTCGCTCGACCTCGTCATTCCGCACACGGAAATCTTCGCCCGAGACTGAAGCCCGTCGGGCCGCCCTGTTCTAGGCCGCGTTCCCGCCCGTGCCGACGCGGGTCGCACCAATGCCTCCAGCTTGCTCGGCACCTCTGCGTTTCCCGCGGCAGTCCACGTAGTTTCGATCGGCCCGGCGTCGCGCCGATATCTCGAACGTGACAGGTGCAACCGTCGCGCGTTCACGCTACCACCCTGCCATGACCGCAGGACGTATCGATCAGTTGACCGAAGCCCAGCGCGCCTGCCTGCGATTGGTGCTGACCCACCATAATTCGAAGGAGATCGCTGCGATCTTCGGCGTGTCGCCGTCCGCGATCGACAAGCGGATCGAGCGCGCCATCCAGGTCCTCGGCGTCGGCACGCGGTTCGAAGCGGCGCGACGGCTCGAGGAGCATGAGCGCGGCACGACCGTCGAGTCCGCACCGGTTCGTGAAGAACCCCAGTCCCCCGCGCCCAAGCCCGAGCCCGCGGCCACATACGAACGGCTACCATCCGAACCAATCGACGTTCCCATCCCCCCCTCTGACACCCCAGACAGCGCTCAGATCGAGCCGTGGGGGCTTGTTCGCCGCTTCTTCGGACTGTCCGGAGCGAGCGGATCGACGGGAGCGGCGCGTAATCGGTTTTCGGTTGGCGACAGGATAGTCCGACTGATCGTACTCATGGTCTTGATCGCCGTCGCGTCGATGGCACTCGTGAACATGGCGATGACGTTGACCAGCCTGTTGCGATCGAACCGAGACCGCAATGCTCCGGTACACGGTGCCGCAACGACGGCGCCATCGGGGAGAACGACGATGTTGAAACAGCGACGTGAGGCGACCGACAAGGTCACGGTCGATTTTCTGAAGGCCGAGGCTGCGGTCGATCACGCAGCGATGCTCGCCGCATCGTGCGTATCGACGCTGTTGCAGCAGCGGGCCGCCGCCAACTTGCCGGTCGGTACCGGCGTGATGGCGTTGCAGATGCTCTCGCAGGCATCGCTCGACATCATCAATGCGCGGCAACGCTTCGTCGAAGCGCATCGCGCACTGGTAGATGTCCGCGCGGAGATCGGGCTCGGTCAGTTCTATGGGTATGGCGATACCGCGGAATGTCCGCCCAACGAAGGCGCGCTTCGTGCCGAAGGCCCGGTTCGCCTGGCGGCGGTGGCCTGAACGGCCGGTTTCGGTCCTGCTTTGGAGGTAAGAGTTGGATCGGGTCTGGCTGTTCTACGCGATACAGGTGGCCGCGTCCGGCTATGCCCTCCTAAGGGGGGGCGCACCGGAGCGGTTAACGGGATTGGCGTTGCTGCTCGCGGCGGTTTCCACCGGCCTCGTTCAGCGGAATGTTCCGTTCCTGTTCGCGGGGCTGGAGGCGGGCGTGTTGATCGTCGACCTGATCCTGCTCGCGGCGATGGTCGCGATCACGCTCAAGGCGGATCGGTTCTGGCCAGCCTGGGCCACTGCGCTCCACGCGTTGGGGACGGGGGCTCATCTAGCCCGGGCGATCAGTCCTGACGTCATCCGGCTCGTCTATGCCGTCCTCTCCGCGGCCTGGAGCTATCCCATCGTCCTGCTTCTCGTGATCGGGACAGTCAGGCACTCGCGCAGGATCCGGGCCCGTGGCTGGGATCTCGACTGGAGTCGCCAGGACCCGACCCTCCGCTGAAGCATATTCGGAAGACGTTTATGACTTACGCAATTGCCGTGGTGCCCATCACGGCCGCCAAGCGCGTGGCTTTTCTGCCCGCCGTCAACGTGGCCGTAGCCGATCCGCCGTCGGGCGGGGTAGCTTCGCCGGCGTTGGTGGAGGTTGCCAAGCGGCTCTACACCGTCAGGAAGGTTCGTGACGAACTTCTCGGCGAAGCGCTGTTTTCGGAACCCGCATGGGATATCCTGCTCGACCTGTTCATTTCCGATCACGAGCGTCGCCAGTTCAGCGTGTCGGCGGTCTGCATCGGCGCGCGCGCGCCCTCGGCGACTGCGCTGCGGTATCTGACGATGCTGCAGGATGCGGATCTGGTCGAACGGACGCGCGACGAACGCGACGGTCGGCGTTCGCACGTACGGCTGACGGTGCTCGGTCGACGGCGCATGGCAAGCCTGTTGGCGCAGTTCATCGCGGAATGAAGGCAGCGGACGCTAGACTGGCGCTGCCGAGGCTAGGATCGGCGGTGCCGATTTTGGAGCGGGTAACGGGAATCGAACCCGTGTATTCAGCTTGGAAGGCTGCTGTACTACCATTGTACTATACCCGCCCGACGCATGTGAGCGAGGGGTGGAACTAGCGTCGCGACGCGCCCGGCGCAAGCGTCCGTGTGGTCGCCCCGAACATGCTTCATGCCTTCATTACCATATTGCGCTAGGCCGCCGGCATGGATCACGACCTAGCGATTGCCGTTCCTGCCACCAGCGATCCCCGACCCAAGTCGGCGGTCAGCCACGGCGCGGGCTTGGCGGGGCTCGCCGGCGTGCTTGTCTGGATCGGCATCGCGCGGCATTTCGGTATGGACGGGCCCTATTCGGCGCTGATCAACGTCGCCGCGTGCGGCGCACCGATGATCGTCTGGTCGTTGCTGGTCGACAAGGTCCACTTGAACCCGAGTACCGGCATCGACTGGTCGGCCGGCAAACCCTGGCGCGAGACGCTCGACCTGAGCCTCACCAAGCTGGCCGGGCTATGGGCGACCTGGGCGGGGATCGCAGTGATCTATGGTGCCGGGCGTTTCTACTGGCAGGGCAATTTCGCGTTCGCGATGTGGTGCTTCACCAATGCCGCACCGATCCTGTTCGTCGCCTCCATCCCGTACGTGCTGTGGATCGACCGCTATCTGGTCGAGCCGCGCGACGGCGCCTGGCATCTCGGCGCCTGGATGACGGGGCAGGCGGGAGTCGACCGCGAGGCGATCTACGGCCATCTCCGCGCCTGGGGGGTGAAGACCTTCTTCCTCGCCTTCATGCTGGCGATCGTGCCGCCGGGGTTCGGCGATTTCGTCCGCGGCGACGTCGCATCGGTGCTCCGCGATCCGGTCGCATTGGCGAACTGGTTGGTGACGCTCATGTTCCTGATCGACGTAGCATTCGCGACGGTCGGGTATCTGCTGACCTTCCGCCCGCTCGACTCGCACATCCGCAGCGCAAACCCGTATGCGGCGGCGTGGATGCCGGCGCTGATGTGCTACCCGCCGTTCATCCTGATGACCCCCGGCGGGCCGCTCGATTATCATCCCGGCACGTCGGACTGGGCCTATTGGTTCCAGGGGCATCCGGTCCTGCTGGCGCTGATCGGTGCGGTGCTGGTCGGACTGACCGCGGTCTATGCCTGGGCGACGATGGCGTTCGGCTTCCGCTTTTCGAACCTCACCAACCGGGGGATATTGACGCACGGTCCTTACGCAGTGTCGCGCCATCCCGCCTATCTGTCGAAGAACGTGTTCTGGTGGATCTCGACGATCCCGGTGCTGACGCTCGGCAGCGTCGTCGACGCCGCGCGTGCGACTCTGCTGATGGCGGCGGTCAGCGGCGTCTATTACTGGCGCGCGAAGACCGAGGAGCGGCATCTGAAGCTCGACCCGGATTACCGCGCCTATTTCGACTGGATGACCCGCAACGGCCTGGTGCCGCGGCTCTTCGCGAAGCTGCGGGGCTAATTCCCCTCCCGCAGGCGGAAGGGGAGCAGTTAGAAGCTGGACTCGTCGTACACCTTGGAGACGTCACCGCCCCAGACGCCGTGATACTTTTCCAGCAGCACCTCGGCCGGCACCTTGCCGCTGCGGACGATCTCGCGGAGCGGATCGAGGAAGCCGCTCTCGTTGTCGCCCGCCCGGTTGAACCGCGCCCGCGCCGTCAGCCCGGCCCCGGCAATATCCAATGCCTGACCCGCAATATCGCGCAGCTTGCCGCCGCCCGCGATCGGCGCGTCCAGCCCCAGCTTCGGCACCGAATCCCGCAGAGCCTGGCGCTCGTCGATCGTCCAGTCCTTGACCAGATCCCACGCCGCATCGAGCGCACCCTGGTCGTACAGCAATCCGACCCACAGGGCCGGCAGCGCGCAGATCCGGTTCCACGGCCCGCCGTCCGCGCCACGCATCTCGAGAAAGGTCTTCAGCCGCACCTCGGGGAAGGCAGTCGAGAGGTGATCGGTCCAGTCGTCGAGCGTCGGCTTCTCGCCCGGCAGGATCGACAATTCGCCCTTCAGGAAATCGCGGAACGACAGCCCGGCGGCGTCGATATACTTTCCCTCGCGGTAGACGAAGTACATCGGCACATCGAGCGCGTACTCGGCATAGCGCTCGTACCCGAAGCCATCCTCGAACACGAACGGCAGCATGCCGGTACGATGCGGATCGGTGTCCGACCAGATATGGCTGCGATACGACAGCATGCCGTTGGGCTTGCCCTCGGTGAACGGCGAGTTCGCGAACAGCGCGGTCGCGAGCGGCTGGAGCGCGAGCCCGACGCGGAATTTCTTCACCATGTCCGCCTCGGACGCGTAATCCAGGTTTACCTGGATCGTGCAGGTCCGCAGCATCATGTCGAGCCCCATGCTGCCGACGCGCGGCATGTGCCGCAGCATGATCGCATAGCGCCCCTTGGGCATGATCGGCAGTTCCGCGCGCATCTTGTCCGGCCACATGCCGAGCCCCAGGAAACCGATCCCGAGCTTCTCGCCGGCGGCTTTCACCTGCTCGAGGTGACGCCCGGTCTCCGCACAGGTTTCGTGCAACGAGTCGAGCGGCGCGCCCGACAGCTCGAACTGGCCGGCGGGCTCCAGGCTGATGCTGCCGTCGGGGCCCGACATGGCGATCGCGTTGCCGCCTTCCATGACCGGCTTCCAGCCATATTGCTCAAGCTCGCCGAGCAGTGCGCGGATGCCGCCGGGCTCGTCATAGGACGGCGCGTGATGATCGCCGTTCGCATAGACGAACTTCTCGTGCTCAGTACCGATCCGCCACGCGTCCTTCGGCTTTTCGCCTACTGCGAAGCTGGCGATCAACTGGTCGCGCGACTCGATCGTCGGGCTGGTCTTCGGCGGAGAGGAATTAGTCGTCATCATCGCGCCTTACGCGCCGATGAACGGAGGGGCTAGGGGGTATCCGGACCAATCGGTATCAATGTCATGCACCCGCCCGATCAGCGCTCCAGTCGGCGCTCCAGTCACCAGCGGCTGCCATCCATAACGCGACGGCGGCACCTGCCGCGGTTTCCGCCCGCAGGATGCGTGGCCCGAGACCGATGCCGACCGCGTTCGGATGCGCGCGGATCGCCTCGCGCTCGTCGGCGTCGAAGCCACCTTCGGGTCCGATGAGGATCGCGGCCGGACCGGGTCGCGACCGCATCGCCTCCAGCGCCGGCACGCCGCCGGTCTCGTCCGCGAAGAACAGCGCGCGGTCCTCGGGCCAGTCGCGCAGCAGGGCGGCGAGCTTCACCGGTTCGGTAACCTCGGGCAGCGCCGTGCGGCCGCATTGCTCGGCCGCCTCGATCATCTGCGTGCGCAGGCGATCGGTATTGGGCTTGTCGACGATCGTCCGCCGCGTGACGACGGGTTGCAGCCGCGCGACGCCCAACTCGCACGCCTTCTCCGCCATCCAGTCGACGCGGCCCTTCTTGAGCGGCGCGGCGCAGAGCCAAAGATCGGGCCCGTCCTCGCGCGGGCGCAGCATGTCGGTGACGTCGAGCACGAGGTCTCGCTTGCCGACGCTGGCGGCGACACCGAGCCATTCGCCGGTCCGATCATCGAACAGCTTCACCGGATCGCCGACCTTCATCCGCATCACCCCGACGAGATAATGCGCAGCGGGGCCGTCGATGTGGAGCGAGCCCGGCGCGAGGAGGCTATCGACGAAGAGGCGCGGCGTGGATTGCGGCGGCCAGGCGGGAGTTGCAGGCATGGTGAGGGCCTTAGCAAATCCTCCGGAGTACGGGGAGGGCCGCGATGATAATGCTTGCGGTTCCAGGGGTCGGGACCCGATCGATCCTCCCCCGCCAGGGGGGGGCTGGCACTCGCCAGACGGAGGGGGAGGCAAGCGAAACGACTGTTCCGTATCCTCCCCCTCCGTCACCTTCGGCGCCACCTCCCCCTGGCGGGGGAGGATCAAGGAAGCGGCTGAATCCTCCTCGTGCCGGGGAGGACTTGCGCCCTTCTTTGCTCCCCTCCCTGGAAGGGAGGGGCTGGGGGTGGGTCGGCCTGTAACTGCCGAGACGCTCGCCAAGCAGCCGATCCACCCCCGACCCCTCCCTTCCAGGGAGGGGAGAATATCAGCGCTTCCGCCGCGCCCACATCTTCCGCGCCACCACCCACGCAACAACCAAAACGACGACGCCGAGAATCAAAACCCCAGCCACCGCCCCGGCGACCCGGAAGATCCCCCAGAATAACGCCTCGACGAATCGCCCGACCGCGACCGAAAGGCCGATCACAAAAGAGGCTCCATACGCGACACGCCCCACCGGTAGCCGGCAAAGGCTTGCGCGCCAAACCCCGTCTTCCTACGCCCGCAGGATGCAGACCCAGCCGAGCCACGCGGAAATCGTCCCCGACAGCGAACACCGAGGCCTGGTCGGCCGCCTCCCGCCAACCCTCCGCGGCCTTGCGCTGCTCGCCCGTTTCGATCGCCCGATCGGCTGGTGGCTGCTGTTCTGGCCCGGCGCGTGGGGCGTCGCGCTCGCCGGTGGCGCGGTCGAGCGCTGGGACCTGATCCTCTGGCTCCTCCTCGGCAGCATCGCGATGCGTGGCGCGGGCTGCGTGTTCAACGACATCGTCGACCGCGACCTCGATGCGCAAGTCACGCGCACCCGCGCCCGCCCGATCCCGAGCGGCCTCGTGTCGATCAAGCTCGCCTGGGTCTGGCTCGTCGCGCTCTGCCTGATCGGGCTCGTCGTCCTGCTCCAACTCACCCCCTTCGCCGCGATCGTCGCGCTCGCAAGCCTCGCCCCCGTTGCCGCCTACCCCTTTATGAAGCGCATCACCTGGTGGCCGCAGGCATGGCTCGGCATCGTCTTTTCCTGGGCATTGCTGGTCGGCTGGAGCGACATCGCGGGCGCGCTCGATACGCCGATGTGGCTGCTCTACGCAGGCTCGATCGCGTGGGTGATCGGCTACGACACGATCTACGCGCTGCAGGACCGCGAGGACGACGCGATGATCGGCATCCGCTCGTCCGCGCTCCGCATGGGGGCGCACGTGAAGGCAGGTGTCGGCGCCTTCTACGTCGCCGCCATCGCCTTGTGGGCTGCAGCCTTCTGGCAAGTCCGCCCCGACCCACTCGCGATCGCCGCACTCATCCCCGTCGCGCTCCACCTCGCCTGGCAGGTCGCAACGCTCAAACCCGACACGCACCAAGGCGCAGGCACCGCCGCACTCGCCCGCTTCCGCGCGAACCGGTTCGCCGGACTGCTCATGTTCCTCGCCTGTGTGGTTGTCGGCACGAGCCTGCATCCTTAAGTCGCTGCTATGCTGACCCCAGACCAAGCCCGCGACCGCGCCCACGACATCGTCCAGCGCGCGAAGGCGGCGGGCGCCGACGCCGCCGATGCGGTCTTCGCCGCCGACGCCGCGCTCGACGTGTCGATCCGTCTCGGCAAGCTCGAGGATATAGGCCGTTCCGAAAGCGAGGATCTCGGCCTGCGTGTGTTCGTCGGCCAGCGCTCCGCCAGCGTCTCCACCTCCGACCTGTCGACCGCGGCTATGGATGCGCTGGTCGAGCGGGCGGTGGCGATGGCACGCGAGGCACCGGAAGATCCCTGGGCCGGTCTCGCCCCCGCCGACCGCCTTCTCCACGGCATCATCCCGATGCTAGGCCTCGACGACGGCGGCGAAGCCAGCCCCGAGCAACTCCGCGACGCAGCACTCGAAGCCGAAGACGCCGCCCGCGCAGTCCCCGGCGTCTCGAACAGCGAAGGCGGCGGTGCCAGCGCCTCGCGCAGCGTCTGGGCGCTCGCCACCAGCCACGGGTTCGCCGGCGCATATGCCGCGACCGGCTACGGCGTGTCGGCCAGCGTGCTCGCGGGCGAGGGCGGCAACATGCAACGCGACTACGCGCACAGCAGCGCCCGCCTCCGCGCGCATCTCGAATCGCCCGAAGCGATCGGCCGCCGCGCCGGCGAGCAGGCGGTCGCCCGCCTCAACCCCGGCCGTCTCGTCAGCGGACCGACCACGATCGTCTACGACCGCCGCGTCGGCGGATCGTTGGTCGGCCACATGCTCGGCGCGATCTCCGGCCAGGCGATCACGCGGAAAACCAGTTTCCTGCTCGACTCGCTCGGCAGCCAGGTGTTCGCGCACGGCATCACCATCCGCGACGATCCGCACCGCCCGCACGGCCTGCGCTCGCGCCCGTTCGATGGCGAGGGCCTGCCCGTATCGCCGAGCGATATCATCGAGGACGGGATGCTCGAACGCTGGCTGCTCGATTCCGCTTCGGCACGCCAGCTCGGCCTCGAACCCACCGGCCACGCCGCCCGCGGTGTCGGCGGCGGCCCCGGCGTGGCGACCAGCAACGTGTTCATGGAGCCGGGCCATGTCCCGCTCGAAACGCTCATCGCCGACATCGCATCCGGCGTCTACGTCACCGAACTGATGGGCGGCGGGGCGAACGGCGTGACCGGCGACTACAGCCGCGGCGCGGCCGGCTTCCGCATCGAGAACGGCCAGGTCACCACGCCGGTCGCCGAGTTCACGATCGCCGGCAACGTCAAGGACATGTTCCTCGCGATGACGCCCGCCAACGATCTCGAATTCCGCTACGGCGTCAACGTGCCGACCCTCCGCGTGGAGGGCATGACGGTGGCGAGTGGCTGATCGGCGCCGCCGCGGGCCGGAACGGTCGCCGGAATGGTTGCGCGCGATGGCCGACGCCGTCGCCAAGATCGCCATGGAGGCGGGCGCGATGGCGCACGACCGCTTCGACACCGATTTCCAGCGTTGGGAAAAGACTCCCGGCAGCCCGGTCTGCGAACTCGACATCGCGATCGACCGGATGCTCAAGTCCCGCCTGTCGACGCTGCTCCCCGAAGCCGGCTGGCTGTCCGAGGAAACCGCCGACAACGCCGACCGCCTCGCCCACGACCTGCTCTGGGTCGTCGACCCGATCGACGGCACGCGCGACTATATCCGCGCGCGTCCCGGCTGGTGCGTCTCGATCGCGCTGGTCGACCGCGGACGCCCGGTGATCGGCATCCTCGATGCCCCCACGCGCGACGAGCACTGGCGCGCCGTGGTCGGGCAGGGAGCCACCCGCAACGGCGTGGCGCTCCAGACCGGCACCCGCACGGAGTTCGCCGGCAGCCGCACCCCCGTCGACGCCCTTCCCAAAGCCGACCGCGACCTCGTCATGGTCCACAAACCCAATTCGATCGCGCTGCGCATCGCGATGGTCGCCGCCGACGAAGCCGACCTCGTCGCCACCCTCCGCTGGGGCAACGAATGGGACATCGCGGCGGCGGTGCTGGTCGCGAGCGAAGCGGGCGCGGTGGTGAGCGACGCGCTCGGCGCACCGCTGGTGTTCAACAAGCCGCGGCCGCAGGCGTTCGGGGTGCTGGCCTGTATTCCGGGTATTCACGTCGCTGCGGTAAATCGGCTGGTTGATCGGGCCGGTGCTTTGCGGAAGTGACGGCGGGGTTTAGGGAAAAATCCTGAATCCAATCCGATTTGGCTACGCACTGAGAAGTTCCGCATATTCGTCCATCGGCCCAATTTTCAGGAAAATAGGATCCAGTTTTTTCGCAGGCCGTCGCCGTGGTTTGAACGCAATTCGCACTTCGCGCTGATAAGAATAGCCGAACGGCTTTGCCATCTCGGGTACGCGGAACTTGGTGTAGTCTAAGTATGGATCGTAATATGTGACTGGCCCTTCGAGCGGTTCCCAATCAGGGTAGGCGGCTAGGAAGTTCGAGATGACTTGTTGGGTGAAGCGAACTGGATCGTTGATTACCAAAGCGGCATCTGCACCGAAGTCCGTCGGCATTCGGTAGTAAATATGGTCGCATAGGCTGTAGAGATAGTAGTCGTTGAAAACGACAGGGAGGACGATGTCATCGTTTTTGTATTCAATACGGTGCCCGCGAATGTCGGTGTAGGTTTTCCCGTTCAGGCGTTCGCGCCATGTCGGGATACAAAACACTCGACTGACCTCGTCGTCCTGGATTGCAGTATTGTGCCCCGGATCGCTGTAATAGCTCGCGGGGCAAATCCGAAAAATCCCGTCACGTAGCATGGGCTCAAGAAACTGCCGGCTACCATATTTAACCAGAAAAGGACGAGGCGGTTCGACATAGTTTGAAAAAATACGTGTCGCGATGGGGCCGCCATTGGCAAAATAGTCGGGAGTTTCTTTCGGAATACTATCAAGGCGCGGTAAGCCCCCGCGGAGAGCATACTCTTCCAAAAGATGCGTGAACTTTCGAATGAACTGGTTGCCGTCATCAATAGGTAAGATACCGATCAGGGCTCCACGGCTCAATTCGGTTTGATTGATAAAAACGTCATGAAAGCGGATCGCAAGACGATCCTCTGGGCAGCCTAGCAGATAGGGATTGGAGAAATATTCATGCCGCCACCAGTCGCTGCGCGGAAGGCTGCCGCCATTCGTTTTAGCACGCAGCTCGAACTCGGTGCGCCGCTCCTCATAAATACGAAGCCGTGCACGCATGAGATCAACAGAAACCGTCATGTGTTAACGCCCTCATAAACTCCCAGTTTATAGTGCGCTAACTAGAATAGCGCCAGTCAGCGCTGCGCAGAGCGAAGCGTCTATTGAAAGCAAATTACGGGAAGGGCTTGGCGCAGTCTTCGTGGATGTTTATAGGTACATCTATCAACCCCTCATGTCTACGCGCTTGCCCTTCGTCCGGCTGGTCAGGTGGAGCTGTAGACAGCGGTCGCAGCGGTACGGTCGGAGCGGTACGCGTCCGGCCTGCGCTACGATCAGCGCATCGGCTTCGGATACGAAACGCGCCTTTCGGCGGCAGACGCTGAGCCGGGTGCGCTTCACCCGCTCAGTCCTTGTACTTCATCTCCAGGAAGCGCCCTCGCGTCGACAGATTGTCGAGGTCGCTCTGCGCAAGGCGCGCGGTCATCTCGCCGATTTCCTGTTCGATCAGCTTCAGCCCGTCGACCAGTTCCGCATCGGGCGTGCGGCCGTTGCGCGGGGTGGTGCGGAGCGATGCCGGGACCTTTTCGTAATCCTTGACGAAGGCGGGCAATTGCTCGCCGATCAGTTTGCGCACATCGACCGCTTCCTGCGTGTTCGCGTCGAGCGTCGCGAGTTGCGGCGTCAGCGTTTCGAGGCGCAGGCCGATCTTGTCGACCAAGGTCATCGCCGGCGCGGGCAGGGCAGGGCGTTGCGCCTCCAGCCAGCGCTCGGTCTGCGCAGGGAGCGCGCGGATATCCACCGCGGCGAGGCGTTCGGGCGTGGGCGCTCGTTCCGCCGGCCAGACCGCGAACAGCACCGTGGCCGCGACCAGCAGCGCCATCACCAGCATCGCGCCGCCAATGCCGAGCGGCACGATCCAGCCGATCACCATCGCCGCGATCAGGATCGCCACGTCGGCGACCGCGATCCGGGTCAGCCGCTTGCCGATCGCCTGCGTCTGCCTTGCCCGGCCCCGCGACGGCACGCGCCCGATCACCGTGCCGGTGCGGTCGTCGGAGATGCGCGACCAGGAGGCACGGGCGCTGGCGATGGCGTCGTCGACTTCGCTCACGAGGGTTACATCGCCTCCAGCTTGAACGGGCTACCGGAAGGTCCGCCCAACTGCCCCTGCGTGGCCCCCTCGGCACGCGCGATATACCCGCGGGACTTGTCGACCTCGTTCGACAGCGCGCCGACCGTCACCTTCATCGAATCGAGCGCCTTCAGCTTGAACGTGTCGATCGCGTCCATCGTGTCGTAGATATTCTGGAACGCGCGTTGCAGCGTTTCCAGCGGGATCGTCGCCGATGCGGCCTGTTCGTGGATCTGCGCGGTCTGCGATTTGAGCAGCTTGCCGGTCGAATCGATGATGTTCGCGGTCGTCGTGTTGAGCGCGGTGATCTGCTCCAGCACCAGCTTCTGGTTGGTCAGCGCCTGCGCCACCGTTACCGCGGTGCGCAGCGCCGAGACGGTCGTGGTCGACGCGCGATCGACACCCTTCACCAGCTCGACATTGTTCTTCTTGACCAGGTCGAGCGCGAGATAGCCCTGCACGGTCACCGCCATCTGCGTCAGCAGGTCCTGCGTCCGCTGGCGCGTGTAGAACAGCGCCGTTTCACGGATCGCCTTCGCCTTGGCGGGATCGGTGTGGTCGAGCTCGTTGGCAACGTCCTCCAGCTTGGCGTCCATCGTCTTCGACAGGTGGATCATCTGCTCGAGCCGGCCCATCGCCGCCCACAGGTTCGCGCGCTCGGTATCGATCGCGGCATTGTCCATCAGCAGCTCGTCCTTGCCCGAGCCGAGGCTCTTCAGGATCTGCGCGATGTGCGTCTGCGACGATTTGTAGCCGTCGAAATAATTGCGCATCTTGCCACCGAACGGGATGATCCCGAACAGCTTCTGCGGCGCGGTGAGATTGCCCTTCTTGCCGGGATCGAGATCCTCGACGACGCGGCGCAGCTCGGCGAGGTCCTTGCCGACGCCTGTCTCCTGATCCATCGCCTTGACCGGGCGATCGAGGAAGCGGTTCGACTGGCCGGCGGCCTCGCGGATCTCCTTCGCGCCCATCGCGGTGATCGCATCGACGCGCTTGCCGAACTCCGGCGAGTTGACGTCCTGCGCGACGAGATCGGTGACGAACCCCGACACGCGCTCCTCCAGCTGCGACTTCACGCCGGCATCGACCGGCACCAGTCCGGCGGCCTTCGAGGCGGCCACGGTCGGCACCGGATCGGGCGGCGTCAAAACCAGGCCCGGCTCTTCATTCAGCGTCTCGGGTGTCGTCGCCATGCGTTATCTCCGTTCGATGGGACATGGTGGCTGCAACCCGTCCCGCGTTCAAGTGGCATATATAGATAACACACCGCTCTTGCCAACCGCGCCTTGAAACCAAGGGACGGCGTCGACAGCTTGGGGCCGACATCACAGGAGTTCCAGCATGCGCGCCATCGGCTATACCAAGTCGCTCCCGATCGACGATCCGCAGTCGCTCGCCGACCTCGACCTCCCCAAGCCCGAAGCCACCGGCCGCGACCTGCTCGTCGAGGTGAAGGCGGTGTCGGTCAATCCGGTCGACACCAAGATCCGCCAGAACCGCGCCGATCCCGACGGCAAGCCGCAGATACTGGGCTGGGACGCGGCGGGGGTCGTCGTCGCGGTCGGCCCTGACGTGACCAAGTTCGCGGTCGGCGATGCGGTGTTCTACGCCGGCGCGATCGACCGGCCCGGCACCAATGCCGAATACCACCTCGTCGACGAACGGATCGTCGGCCACAAGCCGCAGTCGCTCGATTGGGCGCAGGCGGCGGCGCTGCCGCTGACCTCGATCACCGCGTGGGAGACGCTGTTCGACCGCCTCGACGTGCGCAAACCCGTGCCCGGTGCGGCGAACGCCATCCTGATCATCGGCGGTGCCGGCGGGGTAGGGTCGATCACGATCCAGCTCGCGCGCAAGCTCACCGACCTGACGATCATCGCCACCGCCTCGCGCGACGAGACGCGGGGCTGGGTCGAAGATCTCGGCGCGCATCACGTGATCGATCACCGCAAGCCGCTCGCCGAGCAGGTCGAGGCGCTCGGGCTGGGGGCTCCTGCCTACGTGTTCTCGACGACTCATACCGACGAGCACATCTCCGAGATCGCCACGTTGATCGCGCCGCAGGGCCGCCTCGCGCTGATCGACGACCCCAAGACACTCGACATCGCGCCGCTGAAGCAGAAGTCGATCTCGGTCCACTGGGAACTGATGTACACGCGCTCGCTGTTCCAGACCCCGGACATGGGCGAGCAGGGGCGGTTGCTCGACGAGGTCGCGGCGTTGGTCGATGCGGGGACGATCCGGACGACGCTTGCGGAGAATTTCGGGCGGATCGATGCGGCGAATTTGCGGCGGGCGCATGAGCGGATCGAGAGCCATACGGCGAAGGGGAAGATCGTGCTGGAGGGGTTCTGAGCCATTCCACTCGGGGATGATCGCCACCTAAGTTCAAGCCCCACCCCGGCGAAGGCCGGGGCCCAGTTGGGGGACGTTGCTAAAGGATGGCGGCGCGTCGTTATTGCCACCTTCCCACCTGGGCCCCGGCCTTCGCCGGGGTGGGGAGATTGGAAGCTCTCCTATCACCGCCACCTCACGATTCTCCCCCGCAAGGGGGAGGTGGCAGGCTCTCGCCTGACGGAGGGGGAGGCAAGTGACCACGCGTGCTCCGTGTCCTCCCCCTCCGTCACCTTCGGCGACACCTCCCCCTTGCGGGGGAGGATTGCGATATCACCTCTGGCGTCCCGGCAAACACACGATACTCTGCACCATGCTCCGCCCGCTGATCCTCGCGCTCGCGCTCCTCCCCGCGGCCGCCACGAATCGTCCCCCGCCAACCGATCCACTAACTGCCACGATCCACACCGAAGACGCCGACCGCTTCGCCACTCTCTTCGCCAAGACCAAAGGCAAGCCCACCGCGGCGCAACTGAAACGCGACTATCTCGACAAGGGCAGCTTCGGGATCGGCGTCTTCACTCCCGGCCGGATCGTCGACGCCGACAATCTCGCGCGCGCGATCGCCGCCAACCCCACCCGCTACGCACAGGCGATCAAGACCTGCCTCCCCGTCGCGAAGGCCGCGACCGCCGATCTCCGCTCGATCTATCTCGGCCTCCACGGTGCGCTCCCCGACGTGAAGCTCCCGCAAGTCTATATAGTCTTCGGCGCGAATACCTCCGGCGGCACCGCCAAGCCCGGCGCGCAGGTACTCGGCCTCGAAGTGCTCTGCCACATGTCGCCGACGCCCGAGAAACTCCGCCAGACGCTCCGCCATTTCTTCGCGCACGAGACGGTGCATTCCTTCCAGCAGGACGCTGGCATGACGCTCGCCCGCGACCCCCTGCTCACCGCGATCCTGGTCGAGGGCGCCGCCGACTTCATCGCGCAACTCGTCACCGGCGAGGAGCCCGACGCCGCGCGCGCCGCCTGGGCCGCACCGCGCGAAGCCGAACTCTGGCGCCAGCTGCAGGCCGACATCGCGCTCACCCGCAAGCTCACCGACAAGGACGACCCCGAGGAAGGCTCGCCCGAAGCCAAAGCCTATGCCCGCTGGATCGGCAACTACTCCACGCCGCCCGCCGGCTGGCCGCCCGAACTCGGCTATTGGATGGGGCTGCGGATTTGGCAGCGTTACTACGCCGCCGCACCCGACAAACACGCCGCCCTTCGCGCGATGCTGGCGGTCCGCGATCCTCGTGCTATTCTCGCCGCCGGAACATACAAGCGCCGATGACCGCCAACGCTCCGTCATCCTGACGAAAGTCAGGACCCAGAGCCAAGAAAAGCTGCGTTCTGTTACCCTGGGTCCTGACTTTCGTCAGGATGACGGGAGGGGTGCGGAGGACGCAAACACCGCCCGGTCTTCCCGCGGCGCAACAATTACGCTATGGCGCGCGCCAACCCCGTTCCTCGTTTCAAGAGAATACATTCATGAGCCTCCGCAACGTGGCGATCATTGCGCACGTCGATCACGGCAAGACGACGCTGGTCGACCAGCTCTTCCGCCAGTCCGGCACCTTCCGCGACAACCAGCGCGTCGAAGAGCGCGCAATGGATTCGAACGACCTCGAAAAAGAGCGTGGCATCACCATTCTCGCCAAAGTCGAGCGCATCCTGTCGATGGTCGACGGCGTCGTCCTGCTGGTCGATTCGTCGGAAGGCGCGATGCCGCAGACCAAGTTCGTCACCGGCAAGGCGCTCGCGCTGGGCCTGAAGCCGATCGTCGTCGTCAACAAGGTCGACCGTAACGACGCGCGCATCCAGGAAGTGCTCGACGAAGTGTTCGACCTGTTCGTGTCGCTCGATGCGAACGACGACCAGCTCGACTTCCCCGTGCTCTACGCATCGGGTCGCAACGGCTATGCATCGACCGACATGGACGCGCGCGAAGGCACGCTGATCCCGATGTTCGAGACGATCGTGAAGCACGTGCCGCCGCCCGCCGTGGAAGTCGCCGGCGTGCCGTTCACCTTCCTCGTCACGCTGCTCGACCGCGATCCGTTCCTCGGCCGCGTCCTCACCGGTCGCGTCAATTCGGGTACCGTGAAGACCAACCAGCCGATCCACGCGCTGAACAACGACGGCAAGATCATCGAGACGGGTCGCGCCTCGAAGATCATGTCGTTCCGTGGTCTCGACCGCGTTCCCGTCGACGAAGCCAAGGCCGGCGACATCATCTCGCTCGCAGGGCTTTCGGTTGCGACCGTGGCCGACACGATCGCCGACATCACGGTGACCGAGCCGCTGCACGCGCAGCCGATCGATCCCCCCACGCTGTCGATGCGTTTTGCCGTGAACGACTCGCCGATGGCGGGCCGCGAGGGCACCAAGGTGACGAGCCGCATGATCCGCGAGCGCCTGTTCCGCGAAGCCGAGTCGAACGTCGCCGTCAAGGTGACTGAGGCGGCCGACAAGGACAGCTTCGAAGTCGCCGGCCGCGGCGAGCTTCAGCTGGGCGTGCTGATCGAGACGATGCGCCGCGAGGGCTTTGAACTGGGCATCTCGCGTCCGCGCGTGCTGTTCGGCGAGGACGAGAACGGCAAGAAGACCGAGCCGTACGAGACCGTCATCATCGACGTCGACGAGGAGCATTCGGGCACCGTCGTCGAGAAGATGAACACCCGTAAGGCCGAGATGACCGACATGCGTCCGTCGACCGGCGGCAAGACCCGCATCACCTTCTCGGCGCCGAGCCGCGGGATGATCGGCTATCATGGCGAGTTCCTGTCCGACACGCGCGGCACGGGCATCATGAACCGGCTGTTCGAGAAGTACGGCCCGCACAAGGGTCCGATCGAGGGTCGCAAGAACGGCGTGCTGATCTCGAACGGTTCTGGCGAGGCGAACAACTATGCCCTCGGTCCGCTCGAAGAGCGCGGCATCCTGTTCGTGGGCCACGGCGAGGCACTCTATGAGGGCATGATCGTCGGCGAGAACGCCAAGCCGGATGACCTTGAGGTCAACCCGATGAAGACCAAGGCGCTGACCAACTTCCGCGCCTCGGGCGGCAAGGACGACCAGGTTCGCCTGTCCCCGCCGAAGCGCGCGACGCTGGAGCAGGCGATCGCGTACATCGACGACGACGAGATGGTCGAAGTCACGCCGAAGTCGATCCGCCTGCGCAAGCGCTTCCTCGACGCGAACGAGCGCAAGCGCGCTAGCCGGGCTAAGCAGAGCGCCTGAGGCCGGCACGGCGAAGCCGGCCGAGCCTCAGGCGCTCGGCCGGCCTCGCTAAAGCGAGGTCCGACGACGCGGCTTTGCCGCGGCGCGCTGGGTAAGAAATGCAGAAGGGCCGGGGGGAAACCTCCGGCCTTTTTGTTTGGGAGGGAACCTCGGGCGACGGAGCTTTTTTCGATCCTCCCCCGCAAGGGGGAGGTGGCTGGCGCTTGCCAGTCGGAGGGGGCGGTAAGGGCAACCTCGGTCCCGTGTCCTCCCCCTCCGTCACCTTCGGTGCCACCTCCCCCTGGCGGGGGAGGATCGCAAAATCACCCGACCAAACGCATTACCTGCTCGACCCCACCGCCGGGCATCCCGACCCGGAACGTGTTCCGCCCCGCCGTCTTGGCCGCGTACAGAGCCGCATCCGCCACCGCGAACATCGCCTCGGCATCATAGGCATAGCCGTCGCCCGCCATCGCGATCCCCGCGGACGCCCCGACCCGCAGGATCTCTCCCGCCCAGACGATCGGCATCCGCAGATCGGCCAGCGCCGTAGCGAGCCGCAGTTCGAGCGCCGCGCCCAGCGTCTCCGCGCCGACCAACACCGCGAACTCGTCCCCACCGATCCGCGCGATCATCGGCGCGTCCGGAAACCCCGCCGCCAGCCGTTCCGCCACCACGCGCAGGCACGCATCGCCGGCGGCATGCCCGAGCCGGTCGTTGACCTGCTTGAAGCCATCGACGTCGAACAGGATCAGCGCCCCCAGCGGTGCAAGTCCAGACCCGCCTGCGGGCGCATCGAGGAACCTGTTCTGGAACACCGCGCGGCTCGCGAGCCCAGTCAACGCGTCATGTTCGGCAAGCCGCCGCATCGCCTCCCAGCGCAGCTTTTCGTCGGTAATGTCCTGCTTGAGCCCGTAAAGCCGCCGCGCGCGCCCGCCTTCGACCACGACATTGCCGGTCAGTCGCATCCAACGCCGCGCGCCATCGGTCCGAACGATTTCCGCATCGACCGAAAACCGGCCCCGCTTGGCGTCACCGCTCGTCCCGGCGTCCGCAATCGCCTGCGCGCGTGCCCGTTCCATGGTCTCGCGTGACTCCTCGGCGTACATCGCCACCGTCTCGCGCCGATCGACCCGTGTGTCCGCGGGCAGCCCGAACAGGTCGTAGATCCCTGCGGTCCACAGCAGTGAGGAATCCGCCAGGTCACAGCTCCAGGCACCCATTCCCGCCAGCGCGAGTGCGCGTTCTATCAGCGCCGCCTTGTCGAATGTTTCTCCAGACGTCGTCGGCGACCAGATATCGATCGTCGTCGTCATGCCTTGAGCCTGTTTCGCCCGCCCCGTTTTGCCATGGCAGGAGGATATTCGCTCAACCGTTAAGAGCGAATGGCGATAGAACGAGTTTGGGTGTTAGTTGCTTACAAGGTAGACCGATTACGGTTCGCCCGCCTCAAGCAGCAGTGATCCGCCCGCCGCGCGCCAACATCTCGCCACTCGTGACGATCACCCGATCCCCAAGCTTGACCTGCCCAAAGATCAGCTTCGCAAACGCGGTCGGCACCCCGACGCAGCCATGCGTCGCGTACTTCCCCTCCATCAGCGCGCTGCCATGGATCGAAATCCCGTCATTGGTCAGCCGCAGCATGTACGGCATCGGCGCACCATACAGGTTCGACACATGATGCGCGTCCTTCTGTGTGATCTTGAACACGCCGAGCGGTGTCGGCTTCTCGTCCGCGCCATAGATCACCGCAGCCGTCCCGATCTCGTACCCCGCGCGAAAGATCGACAAGGTCTGGGCGACGAGGTCGACGGTGATCACGATCGGCCCCTCGGGCACGCCCTCCGTATCCCAGTAATAGGCGCCATGCCGCAGCGGCTCGGGCACATCCAGCACCCTCTTCACAACATACCCCTCGTCCGGCTCCGCCGCGGCAGCGATGACAGGCGAGGGGGCAGTCGCGGGCTTCGGCACGGCTTTCGGTGCAGCCGGCGCGACCTGCGCCCCGGCCACCCGCACGGGCGCTTCCGTCGCGCGCACCTTCACCGGCGATCCCGACAAGGCCAGCCCGCCGATCAGTACGGCGCTGCCCCCCAGAACGGCAAAGGCGATCGATCGCGTCGTCATGGTTTTGCGCATGGCATCACCCTATCCCATATTCGTGAACGAAGCCCAGACGTGCCCCGCTACCGGGTGTCCCTGCGCGGGACCACACAGTTATACCGTGGGTTAACAGCCCGTTCCGGCGCAGTTCAGACCGAATCGCCTAGAGCCTGAAACACGGTCGGACACTTATGCGTTTGTCCCAGGCGGACCGGGCGTAACTAGTAACGGAGTTCGGATGATGAACGGATTTTTGAAGAAGGCAGGTTTGGGGGTAGCCCTTGCAGCCACCGCGCTGACAGCCGCGGTACCGGCCGATGCGCAGCGCTGGGGCCGCGGCGGCTACGGACGCGGCTATGGCTGGGGCGGGTATCACCATCGCGGTGGCGGCAATGCGGCCGGTGCGGCAGTGCTCGGCGGTATCCTTGGCTTGGGCGTCGGTGCGGCGATCGCGAGCAGCAATCGCCCGCGTTATTACGACCGCGGCTATTACGCGCCGCCGCCGCCGGTGGCATATTACAGCCCGCCGGTTCGAACCTATTACCGCGAGGATTATCGTCCGCGGTGTTGGAACGAGTGGCGCGTCGATCCCTATTACGGCGACCGGGTATCGGTGCAGGTCTGCAGCTGACCCGAACACACCAAGTGCAAGGAGGCGTCGGGAGCAATCCCGGCGCCTCTTTTGCATCACGTGCTTTTTTCTGGCGCGGGGCGGGCGCTTGCCGCTAGACGCGCGACCATGACCGACACGCCCAACACGCCCGAGACCGAAGCCGCCGCCACCCCGGCCGCAACCGGCGACACGCCCCCCGATCGCCTCTCGATCAATCAGCGCAGCCCGTTCTTCCAGCAGGAGCTGCTCGAACGCGGCATCGGCATCCGCTTCAAGGACAAGGTCCGCCACGACGTCGAGGAATATTGCATCTCGGAAGGCTGGATCCGCGTCGCGCTCGGCAAGAAGGTGGATCGCAACGGCAATCCCCTGACGCTGAAGCTGGTCGGCCCGGTGGAAGCTTGGTTCGAGCGGCCTGCGGACTCAGGCGAAGCTTGACCTTCCCCCCTCCCTGAAAGGGAGGGGCCGGGGGTGGGTAGGCCAGCTCAAGCCGCAACCGCCTGGATGCGCGGAGCCCGACCCACCCCCAACCCCTCCCTTCCAGGGAGGGGCGCAAGAAGAAGGTTAGGCCGCCACGCCTTCCAGCGCCTCGCTAGCCTCCAGCCACTTCGCCTCGCTAGCCTCGAGCTTCGCATGCACCTCGGCACGACGCTTGCTCAGATCCCCCATCGACATCCGCGAAAACCGCGGCTCCGCATTCGCCGGATCGACCATCGCGCGATCGAGCGCGTTACGCTCCTTGGTGAACTTCGCGGTCTGCTCCTCGATCTCGCGCAGCGCCTTGCGCAAAGCCGCATCGTTGCTCTTCGCATCGGCAGCGGCCTTCTTCCCCGCCTTCTTGTCGGCTTTCGACGCCGCATCGCCCTTGCCGCTGTCGCCCTTCAGGACGAACGCGATGTAATCGTCGAGGCTGCCGTCGAATTCCTTCGCGGTCCCATCGTCGACCAGCACCAGCCGGTCCGCGGTCAGCTCCAACATGTGCCGATCATGGCTGACCAGCACGACAGCCCCGGTGTACGCGTTGAGCGCCTGCACCAGGGCTTCGCGCGCATCGACGTCCAGATGGTTGGTAGGCTCATCGAGAATCAGCAGGTGCGGCGCATCGCGCGTGATCAGCGCCAGTGCCAGACGCGCCCGCTCGCCACCCGACAGCTTGCCAACCCTGGTCGTCGCCTTGTCGCCCGAGAAGCCGAAGCGCCCCAACTGCGCGCGCACCGCGGCCGGCGTCGCGCCCTTCATCAGGTGCGACATATGCTCGATCGGCGAATCGGTCGGATCGAGTTCCTCGACCTGGTACTGGGTGAAATACCCGACCTTCATCTTGCCCGACGACGACATCTCGCCGTCCATCGGCGTCAGCTGCGCCGCCAGCAGCCGCGCGAGCGTGGTCTTGCCGTTGCCGTTGCGCCCGAGCAGCGCGACCCGGTCGTCGGGATCGAGCCGCATGTTGAGCCGCTTCAGGATCGGCACATCGGCATAGCCCACCGTCGCCATGTCCAGCGTTATCAACGGCGGCCGCAGCTCGGTCGGATTGGGGAAGCCGAACGACAGCGTCGGATCGTTGTAGCTCTCGGCGATCGGCTGCATCTTCGACAGCATCTTCTGTCGCGACTGCGCCTGCTTCGCCGTGGAAGCCCGAGCGGAATTCTTCGCGATATATTCCTGCAACTTCTCGCGCTGCACCGCCTGGTTGGCGCGTGCCGCCTCGATCTGCGCGAGGCGCTCGGCCCGCTGCCGCTCGAACGCGTCGTAGCCGCCCGGATACAGCGTGATCTTGCCGCCCTGCAGATGCAGGATGTGATCGACCACGTTGTTGAGGAAATCGCGCTCGTGGCTGACAACGACGATCGTCGCCTTGTAGCTCTTCAGGAAATCCTCGAGCCACATCACCGCCTCGAGATCGAGATGGTTCGAAGGCTCGTCGAGCAGCAGCAGGTCCGGCTGCGAGAACAGTAGCGCAGCGAGCGCCACGCGCATCTTCCAGCCACCCGAGAAGCTGTCGAGCGTGCGCGCCTGCATGTCCTCGTCGAACCCGAGCCCGAGCAGGATCTGCGCGGCGCGTGCGGGCGCGGTGTACGCGTCGATCGCGATCAGCCGCTCGTACACGTCGCCCAAGCGGTCGGGATCCTCGCTCGTCTCGCTCTCGATCATCAGCGCGGCGCGCTCCAGATCGGCTTCGAGCACGGTCTCAAACGGGGTCTTCACGCCGTGCGGCGCTTCCTGTGCGAGGTAGCCGATCCGCGCGCCCCGCGGCATGTCGGCCGAACCGTCGTCGGGCTCGAGCTGCCCTGCGATCACGCGCACCATCGTCGACTTGCCCGCACCGTTGCGCCCGATCAGCCCAACGCGCGAGCCCGGCGGCAACGCGGCCGTGGCGCCATCGAGGATAACGCGTCCGCCCAGGCGCACCGTGATATTGTTCAGATTCAGCATGCGCGTGCCGTTAGCAGATGCAGCATGGTTTTGCGAGGGGAGGGGGAAGGGCGCGCGCAAGCCCACCAAGGTCGAGCCGCGCCCCCTTCCCTGGAAGGGAGGGGCAGGGGGTGGGTAGGCCGGTGTGAGCCACGATGGACGGACCACGCGGAACCCGACCCACCCCCGACCCCTCCCTTCCAGGGAGGGGAGAGGACGTTCCCGCCAACCGGGGTGTCACCCTGCTGGACGTCGCTTGAACGGGGCTTCCGGAGGATTGTGCGGGAGCAACGGCAAGGGCATTTCCCTCCTACCTCCACCCCGGCGAAGGCCGGGGCCCAGTTGGAAAGGTGGTCGTTACGGACCGCGGTCCGTCGTTAGCGACGTCCCCCAACTGGGCCCCGGCCTTCGCTCGGGTGGGGCTGTGGGTGGGTCAGGTTTCGTCCGAGACAACCGCGTCGACGCTTTCACCGCCATCAAGCAGCGCAGCAACTCGCCCACCGACATGAACCCGAACCCCCGAAACCAACCGCGTCTGCACGACCGCGGCACCCGCAATCGTCGAGCCGGAGCGCGGCACCCCCCGGTGCACCGTCACCCCATGCGGCGTGCCTATCGGTGCCTCACTCAAGTCCGCAACGGCTTCCCGATTCCCATAATGCACCGAAACCCCGGCAACCTGCGCCGCAACTGCCGCCGCGCCATTACCGCCCGCCAAACTAAAACCACGGACCCCAGGCTCGACTCCAGCATAAGCCTGCCGAAACGTCAGCGCCCGCTCCAGCGCCCCCTGCCAGCGGTAAAACACATGCGCCCCAACCGTCGTGATCCGCGCAAGACTCGACGCCCACCACGGCAAAATGCTCGTCGTATGAAACGACGTCGCCGCTCCGACCGGCGCGTACACGCTCCCGCCAAGCGCCGCCGCCGCAACCGTACGCGCGCGATCCCAAGCCCCCAATTCCCGCGGCCGGTTCATCGAGCCATCGCACGTAAAGCTGAACTGACACCCGGTCCGCCGCTCCGCCCCCTGGTACACGACCCCGCAGACGCTGTTCGGAAAGGCCCGGTCACGCACCCGGTTCAACACGACCTGCGCCACCGCCCGCTGCCCCTCCACCGACTGCGACCGCGCTTCGTAATACACCGCCGCCGTCAGGCACTCCGCCGCCCGCGAGGCATCGTCGCTCGATTGGGCTGTGGTCAAAAAGGGCGGCGCGACGGCCGGAACAGTCCCGGCAAATACCGCATCCGCGATCGGCAATGCTGCCTTCGCCGAAATATCATCCGGCACATGCAACGCCATCCGCTGGAGCAGCGCGCGAGAATTCCGTTCCGGCTGCGCCCGAGCGATCGCCGCGGGCGGATCCGCTGGCACGCACGACGTCGCCATCACCAACGCGGGCAGGCTGATCAGCGCATGCGGATAAAGGCCGTAACCCGACGTCTTCATCCCCCCGCTCTAGGGCGCGGGGTTTAGGGACAGGTTAATGGGGTGCGGGAGCGGGTGAGCGCTCCATAAGGAGGCGGACGCCTGTCATCCCGACGAAAGTCGGGACCTCGATCGGCAGGGACGGACGTGGAAGTGAGTGTTCCCGAGGCTCTCCCGACCACACCCCGCGCGTCCGTCATCCTGACGGAAGTCAGGATCCAGGGTAACGAGCGTCGTCCTCAGTGGCTCTGGATCCTGACTTTCGTCAGGATGACGGGAAGTGGACTGGGAGGAGGGAAACGTGAAGGGCCCTCTATCTCAGTGAACGAACCTCGCCACCACATCACGATACGACCGCGAAACCTTCACGCTCGCCCCGGAATTCAGCACCAGGAAGCATTCCCCGTTCGTATGCGGCTTAACCTGCTTCACCAGATCCAAATTCACGATCGTCGACCGATGCACCCGCTGGAACCGCCGCGGATCGAGCCGCTTTTCCAGATCCTTCATCGTCTCCCGCAAAATCAGCGTATTATCGCCGGTATAGATGCACATATAATCGCCGGCCGCATCGATCCGCTCGATCGTGTCGACATCGACACGGAAGATCTGCCCGCGATCCTTGATGTTGATAAGCTTCTCGAACCGGTTCGCTGACACCGCGTCGCCGTCCGGCATGTCCGCCGCCGCATCGGGCGCGACATCGGCCAGCACTTCGCGCAACCGATCGACCTCCTCGACGCCGCGCTTTTCGCTCAGTCGCTGGCGAACCCGCTCGATCGTATCCGCCAGTCGCGACTCCTCGACCGGCTTCATCAGGTAATCGACCGCCTGCGCCTCGAACGCGCGCAAGGCGTGGTCCGAATAGGCGGTGACGAACACGAACAGCGGCGGCTCGACCTCCATCAGGCCCTGCACGACGGAGAACCCGTCGAAGCCCGGCATCTGGATGTCGAGGAAGACGAGGTCGGGCTTGTGCGTCTTGATCGCGCGAATCGCCTCGCGGCCGTTCGAGCATTTTTCGATGATCTCGACGTCTTCATGGGCCTGGAGTCGGAGTTCCAGCCCCTGGATCGCCAGCGGCTCGTCGTCGACGAGAATGGTACGGATGGTCATGCGGCCTCTCTGTTCACGTCTTCCAGCTGATACGGGATCTCGATTTCCACCGAGAAGCCGCCAGCCGGCGTGGAGCGGGTTTCGAAACGGTGGTCGGGGCCATATGCCTGCACCAACCTGTCTCTAATATTAGCGAGCCCCACGCCGGTCGAATGGCTTGACCCGATCCGGCCCTCGATCAAGCCCGGTCCGGTGTCGGATACGGCGATCTGCACCCGTTCCCCGGCAAGGCGCACTTCGACGCGGATTTCGGCGCCTTCTTCCTGCGGGGTGACGGCGTATTTGATCGCGTTTTCGACCAGCGGTTGCAGCAGCAGCGACGGCAACCGCGCGCGTTCGGCGCGGGGATCGATATCGAACTTCGGCCGCATCCGATCCTCGAAGCGCATCTTCTCGATCTCCAGATACAGCTTCAGCTGGTCCACCTCCTGCGCGACGGTGACGTGCGCGGTCGGTTCGTTCGCCAGCGTATAGCGCAGGAATGACGACAACCGGCTCAGCATCGCGTTCGCCCGCTCGGTCTGCTTGAGCAGCACCAGCGTCGAGATCGAGTTGAGCGTGTTGAACAGGAAATGCGGGTTTAACTGATAGCGCAGCATCGCCAGCTGCGCGGTCGACGCCTGGTTCTCCAGATGCTCCATCTGGTCGATCTGCGCCTCGACGATCAGGTAGAAATTGATCCCGAAATACAGCGCCGACCAGCCGAACAGCACAGTGAAGGTAACATACACCGACCCCAGCAACCGCGTCAGAGTCACCCCCGGCGTCGACGTCGCGATGAACGAGAAAGTGAACGCATCTAGTACCGCGTACAGGAACGTCGCCGCGGCGAGCGTCGCGATCGTCAGGAAGATCCCGACCAGCCGGTTCATCTGCCGATACTGGCCGTACATCGTCGAGAGCAGCAGCGTGATGCAGTATCCGACGATCGCCTCGACGATCACCGGGATCACCCCATCGAGCGACAGCCCGTTCGAGATCGAGACGACCCCGCGCAGCAGCAGATACCCGCTCCACCCGACCGCCTGCAAAATCCAGAACGCCCGCGCCTTGTTCTCGAAGAACGGCCGCGCGGTGAAGGGCAGGCGTCGGGCCGAGTTCAGGGCGGACGAGTTGAGCGCGGACGAGCCGGGAGACGAGACGGAAGGGGTAGCCATTGGCGAGCGGTCTTACACGCCGCGACGGAGACACGCAAAAGCTGCGACTGCGCAGCCGACGGAGGTTCGCGATACGGCTCCCTACTGGTGTGTGTGAAGACAAGAGAGAACGCCCTGAACGCCTATCCTTCCCCCCTCCCTGAAAGGGAGGGGCAGGGGGTGGGTCGGCTTCCGCAAACCCCATCTAGCGTGGCTCAAGCGGGCCGACCCACCCCCAAGCCCTTCCTTCCAGCGAGGGGAGAAGACCCGCCCGTCCCCGAATTCGCGGTCATCACCATCGACCGCCTCCGCCCCCGCTAGAAACGAAAAAAGCCGCCGCTCCCCGAGGGGAACGGCGGCCTTTCAAGCTGCGGTATCGAAGGCTCAGAAGCCGACGATGAGCGACCCGCTGATCGCCCGCGGCGAACCGAAGTTCACGAACGCGCCGGTGCCGAGCTGCGACAGGCTGCCGCTGAAGGACCCGACATAGAACTCGTCGAACAGGTTGCTGACGTTGAGCTGCAAGTACGTCTTGGCGAGCCCTGCACTTGCCAGCGAGTAACGGATGTCGAGGTCCACGACCGTGTAGCCGCCAAACTTCACCGTGTTGGTGTCGTTCAGGAAGCGACGACCCGTGTATTTGACCTGTGCGCCAAGATCGAGATCGCCGATGGTGCCCTGGAGACGTCCGCCGGCGAGCCAGTTCGGTGCGGCTCGCTCGTAGTTACCCGCGGTGGCGGCGAACGTCGCTGCCCCGGTGGCGACGTTGTCCTGGATTTCCGACTTGATGTACGAACCGAAGACATACGCCAGAACCTGCGGAACCGGCCGAACCGACACGCTGGCATCGAAGCCATACTTCTTCACTTCGCCCAGATTGGTGTCGACCGAGCAATCGCAGTCGAGGTCATAAGCCGATACGATGCGGTTCTTGTAGGTCGAATACCAACCGGTCAGCGCTGCCTGGACGATGCTGCGCTGATAGCGCAGGCTCAGATCGTAGCTGTTTGACGTTTCAGGTTGCGGCTTGGCTGCAGAGTTGGTCGCGGGCACATACAACGAGTTGTACAGCGTATCCGTACCCGGAACCGAAAGGTTCTGGGCAAAGCTTGCCGCTACACTGACGGCTGGCGTGAGGCGGAATGTCGCGCCGACGTTCGGTAGGATCTTGTCGTACTTGTACGTCCGCGACTGCGGCGGTGCTGCACCCCGCGGTGCACCGGTTGCCGTCGTCGTGTACGGATTGGCCGCCTGGAAGGCAGCGGCGTTGCCGCCGGCGACGCAATTGACGTTGCCGCTTAGCGACGTCGTGTAGCAATACTGGTTTAGATCGCGCTTGTAGAACGGTGCGCTCACGCCGAGCAGCAGCGTCAGTTTCTCGTCGATGAACTGCCCGCGATACTCGGCGGCGACCTTGTGAAGCGTCGCGAACGACTTGCGATCGCGCTTTTGGAGTACGTTGCCGGCACCGTCGGTCAATGGATTGTTGACGGGGAATACGTCGGACGGCTCGCCGCCAATGTCCAGCGCACCGGTTTCGCCGGTCTGGCGATGGCGCGCACGGTCATACGTGTACGACAGGCGGACACGGTTGTTGGGATCCAAGTCGTACGCGAGGTTGGCAACGCCGGTATAGCGATTGGTCTGCGTTTGGCTGGGCTGGAGGACGGTCACCCGACCGGTGGGGCTGATGATGCCGTCACCGTTGAGATCCGCGTTATAGTACGGGATGGGTGCGCCGGTGTTGCCGATCGCCGAAGGGAAATAGCCGGTGAAGCTCTGGCCGTTCTGCGTGAACGCACTCTCGCGGGCCGACACGGTGCCGCCACCGTTTGCCTTCACATACTGATACGCGCCGTCGAGCGACAGGATCAGACCTTCGGCCAGCGTGTAGCGAGAGTTGATGCGCGCATTGCCGTTGTTCGACGGATTATATCGGCGCTCGAACGACGTGCCGCACGTATTCGGCGTACCGTTCAAGCTGACGTTGCAGGGAATGCCGCCGGGAATGTCGTAGAACCGCACCGACTTGTCGGTACCGAACGACGCGGCGTTCAGCGGCGAGCCGCCAAAGTTGTTGCGGTTAACGTTGTAGTTGCCTGCCAGCGAGATGAAGTCGCCGCGGCTGCCGATGTCCTGGCGGATCTTGGCGTTGTACTGCGACTTCTGCACGACGCCGTAGTTCGCGAACGCTGCTTCGTTGTGCGCGTTCGATGCAGCGAACCAAGCCTTAGTGCCGTGGCCGGTGATGTCGCCGGTCTGGATCAGGCCGAAAACGCGCGTGTAGGGGCGGTCGCCGGCGCCGTCCGCAACGATGTTGCCGTAGCTGGCGACAGCCATGCCGCTCAGTACTTCGCTCGGGTTTAGCGTATTGATGTTGACGGTGCCGCCGACTGCCGAGGCGGTCGGGCTGTCGACGTCGGTGGCGCCCAGGTTGACGTTGACGTTGGAAATCAGCTCGGGGTCGACCTGCTGATTGGTATAAATCGCGTAGTTGCCCGAGTCGTTCAGCGGGATGCCATCGAACGTCTGCGAGATGCGCGACGAATCGAAACCACGGATCGTGAACGAACCGCCCGACGAACCCCAGGGGTCATTGTTCGTGAAGCTGACGCCGGGGACTAGGTTGATGATCTCGTTGACGGACTGGCCAGGGCGCTGGCGCTGGATCAGCTCGCTGGTGATGACGACCTTGGGCTTCGGCGAGTCGGGGATCTCGACGCCGCCGACAGCTTTGTCCTTCTTGCCGCTGACGACGATTTCGCTCGTTTCATCGAACGACTGTGAACCGGTCGACTGAGCGAAGGCCGCAGCCGGAATCATGAGCGCGGCGAATGCAACGCCGCAAGCAAGCATGGTACGCATCTGAATAATGTCCCCTTAGAGCCCGTAGCTCTGAATGTCGGCTTTCCCACCGGACATCCGTGCCCCTGCACGCGGGATATTTCGGTTCTGTGACATTGGCGAGTCGGGAAGTGTCACGAACGAACTCCGTTTCGCTGCGTTGCAAAAAAGCCACGCAGTGGAACCGTTTCGGCCGGGATGGAACCAAAGGCGATCGGACTCTGCTTCAGCTCGCGGCGACGAGCTCCGCCCACTCGGCTTCGGTGATCACGCGGATCCCAAGTTCGGTGGCCTTCTTCAGTTTCGAGCCCGCGCCGGGCCCTGCGATCACCAGCCCGGTCTTGCTGGATACCGACGCGGCGACACGTGCGCCGAGCGCTTCCGCCTGCGCCTTGGCCTCGTCGCGGCTGAGCGTTTCCAGGCTGCCGGTGAAGACCAGGATCTGCCCGGTCACCGGCGACTCGCGGGTTTCGTGGACCACGTCCGCAGGCTTCACTTCGCGCAACAGGTCAAACACGACTCGGCGGTTGTGCGGCTCGGCGCAGAAGCCGACCAGCGCGCTGGCGACCTCGGGGCCGATCCCCGCGGTCTCGATCGCACCGACCAGCAACTTGTCGCGGCGGAGCACGAACTTCCGCTCGGGTTCGCCGATCACCTGCTCGATCTGCCCGCGCAGGAACACCGCGTGACGCAGCACCGTGCCCAGCGCCTTCGCCGACACATAGCGACGCGCAAGGTCGCGCGCAGTAATCTCGCCGACGTGGCGGATGCCGAGCGAGAACAGGAACCGGTCGAGCGGGATTGTCCGCTTGGTCTCGATCGCCGCGATCACCTTCGCCGCCCACACGCGCCCGTCCTTCTTGCGTGCCGCGAGCTGCTCCTCGGTCAAGCGGAAGATGTCGGCGGGCGACTCGATCAACCCGTCGCGGAAGAAGGCCTCGATCAGCGTCTGGCCGAGCCCGCCGATGTCGAAGGCGTGGCGCGAGGCGAAGTGGATCAGCCGCTCGACCCGCTGCGCCGGGCAGATCAGCCCGCCGGTGCAGCGATAGACGACCTCGCTTTCCTCGCGCTCGGCGGCGGACCCGCATTCGGGGCAGGTGTGGGGGAAGACGTACGCCTCGCGCTCGGCGTCTGGTGTCAGGTTCTCGACGATCTGCGGGATCACGTCGCCGGCGCGCTGGACGAGCACGCGGTCGCCCGGCCGGACGCCGAGCCGCTCGATCTCGTCGGCATTATGCAGCGTCGCGTTGGTCACGACGACACCGCCGACGGTGACGGGGGATAGCCGCGCAACGGGGGTCATCGCGCCGGTCCGCCCGACCTGGATGTCGATCTTCTCCAGCACCGTCTGCGCACGCTCGGCGGGAAACTTGTGCGCGATCGCCCAGCGTGGCGCCTTTGCGACCTGACCGAGTCGCGCTTGCCAGTCGAGCCGATCGACCTTGTAGACGACGCCATCGATATCGAACGGGAGGTCGGCACGCTCGGCTTCGATCCGACGATACACGTCGAGCGCCGCCGCCGTCCCCTCGACCCGCGCGAACCCATCGGCGATCGGGAAGCCCCAGCCGCGCAAGGTGTCGACCACCTCGGCCTGCGTCTCGCCCGGTACGACGCTCGCCTCGCCCCAACCGTGCGCCAGGAACCGGAGCGTCCGGCTCGCGGTCACGCTCGCATCCTTCTGGCGCAACGACCCCGCGGCGGCGTTGCGCGGATTGGCGAACTGCCGTGCATCCTTGCCGGTCTCCTCCGCCTCGGCGAGCAGGCGCGCGTTGAGCGCAGCGAAGTCGTCCTTCGCCATATAGACTTCGCCGCGAACCTCGAAGATCGCGGGGGCCTCACCCTGCAAGGTCTGCGGGATGTCGTTGATGGTGCGGACATTGGCGGTGACGTCCTCGCCGACCTGTCCGTCACCGCGGGTCAGCGCCTGCACAAGCCGCCCGTCCTCATATCGCAGCGAACACGACAACCCGTCGATCTTCGGCTCCGCGGTCAGCGCCACCGGCGTGTCCTCCGCCAGCTTCAGGAACCGGCGCACGCGCGCGACGAATTCCTCGACCTCCTCGTCCGCGAACGCGTTGTCGAGGCTCATCATCGCCTTGGCATGCGCGACCTTCGCCAGATGCCCGGCAGGTGCCGCACCCACGGTCCGACTCGGCGAATCGCTCCGCACCGCGCCCGGGAACGCCGCCTCGATCGCCGCATTGCGCCGCACCAGCGCGTCATACTCGGCATCGCTGATCTCTGGCGCGTCGTCGGTATGATAGCGGGCGTTATGATACGCGATCTGCGCGGCGAGCGTCTCCAGCTCGGTGGCGGCTTCGGTCTCGGTCGCGGGAAGGTCGGGCATCGCGCCGGGTTAGGGGAGGGCGCCACCTTTCGACAAGACCTGGATCAACATGGCGTGAACATTCGCCTGACTTGCGCGCTGACATACCAAGACATTTTTTCGGGACACGCAATCATGACAGACACCAGCCGCCGAGACCTCTTCAAGGGCGGCGCCGTGACCGGCCTCGCCGCCGCCGCAGCCCCTGCCTTCGCGCAAGGGCAGGGGGCAGGACAGGCGCAACTCGCCGATCCGCAGACGCGCTTCGTTTCGACGCCTTTCCCCGAACAGCGCCAGAAATGGCCCGCCCTCCAGCGCGACATGCGCCCCGTCCCCGATTGCGGCGAGGCGAGCTATCGCGGTTCGGGGCGCTTGGCGGGGCGCAAGGCGCTGGTCACCGGCGGCGACTCGGGCATCGGTCGCGCGGCGGTCATCGCGTTCTCGCGGGAAGGCGCCGACGTGGCGATCAATTATTACCCGACCGAGGAACCCGACGCGCAGGACGTCGCCAAGCTGCTCCGCGCCGAGGGGCGAAAGGTCGTGCTGATCCCCGGGGACCTGACCGATGCGAAGTTCTGCACCGATCTGATCACGCGCGCGGCGCGCGAACTCGGCGGCCTCGACATCCTCGTCAACAACGCAGCCTACCAGCAGTCGAAGGCGTCGATCGCCGAAATCAGCTTCGAGCAGTTCGATCGGACGATGAAGACCAACGTCTACGCGATGTTCCACCTCTGCAAGGCGGCGATCCCGCTGATGAAGCCGGGCGCGTCGATCATCAACACCGGCTCGGTGAATTCGGTCGATCCGGGGGAGGAACTGCTCGATTATGCTACCACCAAGGGTGCGATCCTGATCTTCACCAAGGGACTCGCGAAGCAACTCGGCAAGAAGGGCATCCGCGTCAACATGGTCGCGCCGGGACCGGTCTGGACGCCGCTCCAGGTCGCGGGCGGACAGTTGCCGGGCAAGATGGGCGAGTTCGGCCAGGACACACCGCTCGGCCGGGCGGGCCAGCCTGCGGAGCTGGCGTCGCTGTTCGTGACGCTCGCGGAGACGGGCACGAGCTTCACCAGCGGCAGCGCGTTCGCCGCCACCGGCGGCAGCGGGGTGCTGTAACGCGCCTGTCGTCCACCCCAATCGCCCTATCACACCACCCCGGCGAAGGCCGGGGCCCAGTTGGCAAGGCCGTTGTAACCAAGTGCCGAGGTCACCAACTAACCTCCCCCAACTGGGCCCCGGCCTTCGCCGGTGTGGATGTGGGGAGGGTACGATGAAAACAGCAGTTACACTGTTCGTGATGCTCTGCTCGGCTCCCGCCACGGCGCAGCGCATCTCCCTCACACCGGCCCCAGCGATCGGCTACGACTGGAACGACGGCTCGTCCGCCGACAACCGGCTCCAGCAATCGTTATGGCCGCGCTCCGACGCCAGTGCCGCTGGACTCGACGACATGATCCATACCGAACAGGCGCCGATCCACGCCGCGACCCACGAAGACGGCGCGTTCGGCGGCCGAGCCCTCCACGGCCTGCGGAAAATCGGCGGTGACTACATCGTCGTGCCGGTGCTGAAGATCCAACTGGGCCACCCGCGACAGGCAATGCCCTGACCAACCGGAGGCCCTTGGAAAAGCTGGCCGACTTCAGCTGACCCCGCCCCGGGAAATCTCGGCTCCCCTCCCTGGAAGGGAGGGGTTGGGGTGGGTAGGTCGGCTTGTGCTACATACGTCCGAATATGCGGAAGCCGACCCACCCCCGGCCCCTCCCTTTCAGGGAGGGGAGAGAAGTTGGCTGTACGTCAAAGCCTCAAGCCCGCTCCAGCAACCGCTCCGCCTGAGCCCGCGCCTCGTCTGTAATCTGCGCCCCCGACAGCATCCGCGCGATCTCCTCGCGGCGTTCTTCCTCGCTCAGCGCCCGCACGCCGGTCCGCGTGACCGTGCCGTCGCTGCTCTTCGCGATCAGCAGATGCTTCGCGCCGCGCGCCGCGACCTGCGGGCTGTGCGTCACCACCAGCAGCTGCGTGCTCTGCGCCAGCCGCGCGAGTCGTTCGCCGATCGCGCTCGCCACCGCCCCGCCGACGCCCCGGTCGATCTCGTCGAACACCATCGTCGACGCGCCGCCCTCTTCCGCGAGCGCCACCTTCAATGCGAGGATAAAGCGCGACAACTCACCGCCCGAAGCGATCTTGGTCAGCGCTGCGAACGGCGCGCCTGGGTTGGTCGAGATCTCGAACTCGACGCGGTCCTTGCCCGCCGCAGACCAGCCCTCTTCACCAAGCGGCGCCACCACCGTCTGGAACCGCGCCGCATCCAGCTTCAGCGGCGCCAGTTCCCCCGCCACCGCCACGTCGAGCCGTTTTGCCGCCGCCAGCCGCCGCTTCGTCAGCGCATCCGACGCCGTATCGAACGCCTTTCGCGCCGCCGCGACCCGCGCCTCGATCACCGCGATCCCGCCTTCGCCCGCATCGAGTCGCTCCAGCCGCGCGCGCATCTCGTCCGCCAGCGCCGCCAGATCGTCCGGCTGAACGCGGTGCTTGCGCGCCATCGCCCTCAGCTCGAACAACCGTGCCTCGTCATCCTCCAGCGCCCGCGGGTCATACGCCATCTCCGCCCGCGCATCGCGCAGGCTCTCCTCCGCAACCGACGCCTCGATCACCGCGCGATCGACCGCCGCCAACGCATTGCCGAGCGCGACATGATCCTCCGCGATCCGCTCGAGCACCCGCGCGGCCTGGCGCAGCTTCGCCATCCCGCCGTCCTTGCCCTCGAGGAAATCGTCGATCGCCGCCAGATCGTCCGCGATCTTCTCCGCGCGCTGCATCGATCGCCGCGTATCCGCCAGCGTCTCTTCCTCGCCCGCGACCGGCGCCAACGCGGTCAGCTCGGCAACCGTATGCTCCAGCCACTCGCGATCCCGCGCGGCCGTCTCGATATCCGCCCGCGCCGCCGCCAGCTCAGCCTCGGCCGCGCGAAACCCCGCATAGGCCTTGGCCGTCGCGCCCGGCTCGGTCCGCCCGAAAATATCCAGCAACGCCCGATGCCCGCGCGCATTCAGCAGCCCGCGCTCGTCATGCTGCCCGTGGATCTCGACCAGATGCGGCGCCATCTCGCGCAGCAGCCCCGCCGACGCCGGCTGGTCGTTGACGAACCCGCGACTGCCGCCATCCGCCTTGACGATCCGTTTCACGATCAGCGGCTCGCCGCGCTCGATCTCCAGCCCGTTCTCGCCGAACAACAGCGCAAGTGGCGATTCAGGGGCAGGGGCGTCGAAGGTCGCGGTCACCACCGCCTGCGCCGCGCCATGCCGCACCAGCCCACTGTCGCCGCGTCCACCCAGCGCCAGCCCCAGCGCATCGAGCAGGATCGACTTGCCCGCCCCGGTCTCGCCGGTGAGCACGCCGAGCCCTTCGCCGAATCCCAGATCCAGCGCCTCGATCAGCACCACGTCGCGAATGGAAAGTTCGGTCAGCATAGGATGTCCGCCATAGACGAACGGGCGCGCAATGCGATCCCCCTATGTTCTAACCGAACGCTTAGCTCCCGGTGTTGGACGGCTGTCCGGCCGACCGCGGCGCCGGCGCGCGCTCTGCTGGGCCGGTCGGGGTCGAACCCGGCTCGTCCAGCTCGACCATCACCGACGGCGTACCCTTGGTCCCGACAGGCACGACCTGTTCGCCGGGCTTCAGGGGCGGCACGGCGGGAACCTGATTCTTCTTCAGCAGGTCGTACGCATGCTGATACCAGTCGGTCCCGGGATAGTTGCGCCCGAGCACCGCACCAGCCTTCTCGGCCTCGACCGGCACGCCGAGCGCCAGATACGTCTCGGTCAGGCGCATCAGCGCTTCCGGGGTGTGCGTGGTCTGCTGGAACTTGTCGATCACCGTGCGGAACCGGCCGTTCGCCGCGAGCCATTGGCCGCGCGTCTCGTAGAACCGCCCGATCTCCATCTCCTTGCCGGCGAGATGGTCGTTGACCAGATCGATCTTCAGCCGTGCATCCGACGCATAGCGCGTGTTCGGATAGCGGCGCATCAGTTCGCCGAGCGAATCGAGTGCCTGTCGGGTGATCTTCTGGTCGCGCGTGACGTCGGTGATCTGCTCGTAATAGCCGAGCGCGATCAGATAATAGGCGTACGGCGCATCGCGGTTACCCGGATGCACCGCCAGAAAGCGCTGCGCCGAGCTGATCGACGCGGTGTAGTCCTTGGCGAGGTAATAGCTGAACGCCGACATGATCTGCGCGCGGCGTGCCCAGATCGAATAGGGATGCTGGCGCTCGACCTCGTCGAACAGCTGGGCTGCTTCCTTGTAGCGTCCCTGGTCGAGCCGCGCCTTGGCGGTCGAATACAGCGTGCCCACGTCGCGCGCGACATAGGGCAGGTCGCCCTTGGACGCGCGACCGCTCGCACAACCGGCCATGGGGAGCGCAAGCGCGGCGATGAGCGTGACCGCGAGGGCACGAGACTGGGGGATACGCATTGGCGTTGTCCTTAGCGTATGCGGGGCTTGGCGAACAATCCCTTTCGCCACCCCCGCATTGGGCCTTTCCGTCGGCTGGATCACACGGCAATAGTCGTGCGTTGGCGCTCCATTCCCATTGCGTCATTCACGTCGAGGATCATGTCATGCCGGCCACATTGTTGCACACCCACCGCGTCGAAAAGCCCTGGGGTCGCGACACGCTCTGGCCTGGTTTCGAGGATCCGGCCGCGGGCTCGCCGCCAATCGGTGAAGTCTGGTTCCAGGAGCCCGGCAACACGACGCCCGACCTGCTGATCAAATACCTGTTCACGTCGCAGAAGCTGTCGGTTCAGGTCCATCCCGACGACGACCAGGCGCACGAGCGCGGCCTGCCGCGCGGCAAGGACGAGTGCTGGACGATCCTCGCCGCCGAGCCCACATCGACGATCGCGGTCGGCACGAAGCAGCCGATGTCGAAGGACGAACTGCGCGCCTCGGCGATCGACGGAACGATCGAGGACAAGCTCGACTGGAAGCCGGTCAAGCCGGGCGACTTCATGTACTGCGCGTCCGACACGATCCACGCGATCGGCGGCGGCCTGACCGTGATCGAGGTCCAGCAGAATTCCGAGACGACCTACCGCCTCTACGACTACGGCAGCGACCGCGAGCTGCACCTCGACGACGGCGTCGACGTCGCCGATCCCACGCCTTACGTCCCCGTCGCGCCGCCGATCGAGATCGAGACCGGCCGTACGATCATGGTCGAGGGACCGAAATTCGTGCTCGAACGGTGGAAGGGCGGCGACCACGTCGTCAATTTGCCCGAGGGTACGACCGGCTGGGTGATCCCGATCACCGGCTCGGGCGATGTCGCCGGCGTTGCGTTCAAGGCCGGCGAATGCGCGACGATGACCGGTAGCGAGACGGTCTCGACGAGCGCGGACGCAGACGTGCTGTTCGCGTACCCGGGCACGAAGCGGATCTGATCGAGCGGCAGCGGGGCCTCCGAATCCCGCCGCTCCCGAAAAGAACACCACCCCGGCGGAGGCCGGGGCCAGGTGGAAAGGTGGCAATAACGGCGGGCTGCGTTCCGTTATGCAGGTCCCCCCATCGGACCCCGGCCTTCGCGGGGGAGGTGACCCGGTCGAGCCACCCGAAACCAGCAAGACGCCCGCCCGTCCTTGTTCTCCCGCGAAGGCGGGAGCCCAGACTGGATCCCCGCCTTCGCGGGGAAACAAGGTAAGCGCGGCCAAACACCGGCCCCATAAAGTGCCGCCCCCAACGTCACCTCCACCCCGGCGAAGGCCGGGGCCCAATTGGGGAATGTTGCTAGAGGATGGCAGCAAGCCGTTATTGCCACCTTTCCAATTGGGCCCCGGCCTCCGCCGGGGTGGAAAGCTAGGGGAGCCCCCCACACTCACCCCCAATTAACCCGCGCCCCGCTATACCCCCGCCAACATGCTCCGCATTCTAACCCTCTCCACGCTGTTCCCAGACGCGACCCGCCCCAATTTCGGCGTCTTCGTCGAGCGTCAGACCCTTGGCCTCGCCGCCCATCCCGACGTGTCGCTGGTAGCAGTCGCACCGGTCGGCCTCCCGCCAGGCCCCCTCCGCCGCATCGGCCACTACGCCACCCTCGCCACCCTCCCGATGCGCGAAACCTGGAAGGGCGTCGACGTCCACCGCCCGCGCTTTACCGCGCTCCCGTTCACCAAGGGCCGCTACCACGCCGCCGCCCTCGAACGCGCGCTCGTGCCCGTGCTCGACGCGATCCGCGCGGACTTCGCGTTCGATGTGATCGATGCGTCGTTCTTCTTCCCCGACGGCCCCGCCGCCGTCGCACTCGGCCAGCGCTATGGCGTTCCCGTGTCGATCAAGGCGCGCGGCTCCGACATCCACCATTGGGGCGAGGCACCCGCCACCGCCGCGCAGGTCCGCAAGGCAGGGCAGGGCGCCGCCGGCGTGCTCGCGGTCAGCAAGGCAATGAAGGCCGACATGGTCGCGCTAGGCATGCCGGCGGAGCGGATCACGGTGCATCACACCGGCGTCGACCAGGACCGCTTCCGCCCCGCAGCCGACCGCACAGCGGCCAAGGCCAGGCTTGGCGTGCCGGGGCCGCTGGTCATCGCGATCGGCGGACTCTTGCCGCGCAAGGGCCACGACATCGTCATCGAGGCGGTCGCCGCATTGCCCGGAGTTACCCTCCTGATCGCCGGCCACGGACCCGCGCGCGCTGACCTGGAGGCGTTGATCGCGCGGCTCGGCGTCGGCGACCGCATCCGCCTGCTGGGCGCCGTCCCCCACGCAGACCTACCCGAACTGATCGCCGCTGCCGACGTCAGCGCGCTCGCCTCCAGTTCGGAAGGTCTCGCAAACGTCTGGGTCGAATCGCTGGCCTGCGGGACGCCGATCGTCATCACCGATGCCGGCGGCGCGTATGAAGTGGTGACATCCCCCGATGCCGGCCGTGTGACGATCGGTGATCCGCTCGCGTTCGCCGCCGCGATCGGTACTTTGCTCGCAGACCCGCCGACCCAAGCAGCAACGCGCGCCGTCGCCGCCCCCTTCACCTGGGAAGCCAACACCGCCGCGCTCTACGAGCACCTCGTGAGGCTGGTCGCCGAAACTGATAAATGATCGATCCTCCCCTGCCAGGGGGAGGTGGCTGGCTCTTGCCAGACGGAGGGGGAGGAAAGGGTAACCCCTGCTCCGTATCCTCCCCCTCCGTCACCTGCGGCGACACCTCCCCCTTGCGGGGGAGGACAGCGGGGATCACCCCTCGAGCGGGTAGAGCGCCGCAACGATCCAGCGACCTTCGCCGCGCAAAACCGCCCAGGCCCGAGCAGCGGCGCGACTATCCATAGCCTCGATCCCGAACCCACGAGCCTCGACCGCCCGCTTGAAAGCAAGCGGCGGCTGGCGCAGCGCGGTTCCGGTCCCCAGCAACAGAAACTCCGGCGCCGGATCGAGCGCCAGCAACGCCGCCACGTCCGCCTCGCCCAGCGCCTCGAACGCCGGCGGCTCCCAGCCATCCGCCCGCTCGGGACTGATCGCCAACGCGGTATAATACCCATCGTCGACCTTGAACCCGGCCCGACCGATCGCCGAGATCATCGGCCCATCGGTCTTCTCGCGGTCCATCCTCATTTAACGTTCGACCTTCGGACCCACCCGCTCGGCACCGTCCTGGACGCCGCCCTTGCGCGGTGCAGGATCGGCCCGCAGCCCCAGCGTGATCAGCAGCGACGACGACACGTAGATCGACGAGTACGTTCCGACGACGATGCCGAGGATCATTGCCGCGGTGAACCCGCGCAGCACGTGGCCCCCGAGGATCAGCATCGCGAACAGCGCGAGCAGGATCGTCACCGACGTCATCACGGTCCGCGGCAGCGTCTCGTTCACCGACAAGTCGATGATCTCGCGCATGTCCATCTTCCGGTACCGGCGCATGTTCTCGCGGATACGGTCGTCGATCACGATCTTGTCGTTGATCGAATACGAGATGATCGTCAGCACCGCCGCAACGATGTTCAGGTCGAACTCGAACTGGGTCAGCGCGAAGAAGCCCAGCGTCATCAACAGATCGTGGACGATCGCGACGACGGTCGAGACGCCGAACTGCCACTCGAACCGCACCACCGCGAACAGCGCGATGCCGAGGATCGCGAGGCCGACAGCCAGCAAACCCTTGCTGATCAGCTCGTCCGAAACCTTGCCCGAGATCGTATCGTACTTGGAGAAGGTCGCGCCGGGGAACTTCACGGCGAGGTCGTCCGACACCTTCTTGACGAGGCGGTTGGTCGCGCCTTCGTCACCGGCGGGGACGGGCAGGCGGATCGACAGCGTCTTGGGATCGCTGAACGACTGGATCGAAGCCTCGCCGACGCCGAGCCGGTCGACTTCGGTACGGACCGCGTCGATCGACGGCGCGGTCGCGAACTTCTCTTCGATCAGGACGCCGCCGACGAAGTCGACGCCCATGTTGAGGCCCTTGGTGACGACGAGTCCGGCCGCCAGCAACGACAGCAGCAGGGTCAGCCCGAACGCCCATTTGCGGAGCGAAACGAACTTCAGGTTCGTGTTGTCGGGTACGAGTTTCAGCAGGCGCATGGTAATCTCCCGCCTCAAATATTGATCGTGGTGGGGCGGTTCTTCCGCAGCCACAGCGCGACCATCATCCGGGTGAACGTGACGGCGGTGAACACCGACGTGCAGATCCCGATCAGCAGCACGACCGCAAAGCCCTTCACCGGACCCGAGCCGAGCAGCAGCATGATCACGCCGGTGATGGCGTGCGTCACGTTGGCCTCGAAGATCGTGCGCGATGCTTCCTTGTAGCCGAGTTCGACCGACTGGACGACGCTACGCCCGCGTCGCCGCTCCTCGCGAATACGCTCGTTGATCAGCACGTTGGCATCCACCGCGGTCCCGATCGTTAGCACGAACCCGGCGATACCGGGCAGCGTCAGCGTTGCGTTCAGCATCGCCATGACGGCGACGATGACCAGGATGTTGATGACCACCGCGAGGTTCGCATACAGGCCGAACCGGCCATAGGTCACGAACATGAAAACGATCACGAGCAGCGCGGCGACGATCGACGCCAGCACGCCGGCGCGGATCGAATCCTTGCCGAGATCGGGGCTGACGGTGCTTTCGGCGATCGTCTTCAGTGCGACCGGCAGCTTGCCCGATCGCAGCGTGATCGCCAGCGCGTTCGCCGACTCGACCGTGAAGTTGCCGGAGATCGACGCGCGACCACCAAGGATTGGCTCGTTGATGTTCGGCGCAGAGATCACCGAATTGTCCAGGATGATCGCGAACGGCTTTCCGGTGTTCTCGGTCGTGACCTTGGCGAAGCGACGCCCGCCGACCGCGTTGAACGTGATCGCCACCTGCGGCGCGTTGGTCTGCGGCTCGAACTCCTGGCGCGCATCGGCGAGCTGGTCGCCCGAGATGATCACCGATCGCTTGACCGCGATGAACGGCACGCCCTGCGGATTGCCGGGGTAGGGGAGGACCTGGCTGCCGATCGGTGCGATGCCCTTGACCAGATCGGCCGGGTTCGCGGTCTCGTCGACCAGCTTGAACTCGAGCTTGGCGGTCTTGCCGAGCAGATCCTTCAGCGCCTGCGGGTTCTTCAACCCCGGCACCTGGACTACGATCCGAGTCGCGCCCTGGCGTACGATCGTCGGCTCCTTGGTGCCGAGTTCGTCGATACGACGGCGGACGACTTCGGTCGCATCGTTCATCGCCGTGTCGATCGCCTGGGTCAGGCCGGCTTCGGTCGGCTTGAGCACGAAGCGGCTCGTGTCGACGACGTTGATGTCCCATTCGCGCTGGCCGCTCATGCCCGCGCCACCGCCGGTGATCGCCAGCAGGCGCTCGCGTGCCGCGTCGACCTGGCTCGGGTCACGCAGCAGGAAGGTCAGCTGGCCGCCCCGCGTCGAAATATCGCCGATCTCGATCCGCGGCGTCCCGTTGCGCATCGTCCCCGCGACGCTGTCGCGCATCGCCTCAATCCGCGTTGCGGCGAGGTCGGCGGTATCCGCCTCGAGCAGCAGATAACTGCCGCCGGCGAGATCCAGCCCGAGATTGACGCGGGAATGCGGGATCCACCCCCATTTGCTCGTGGTGCTCTCGGGGAGGAAACTCGGGACCGCCAGCAGGCACAATGCCACCAGCAACCCGATGATCGACCCGACCTTCCAGCGCGGAAAATCCAGCATCAGTCGTTTGCCGGCTTCGTGTTCGGGCTCGTGATGTCGGTCAGCGTCGCCTTGACGACGCGCACGCGGACATTCGGCGCGATCTCGACCTCGACGACATTATCCTCGACCTTGGTGACCTTGCCCAGGATTCCGCCCGACGTCACGACGCTGTCGTTCTTCTTCACCGCGGCGACTGACGCCTGCAGCGCCTTCATGCGCTTTTGCTGCGGGCGGATCATCAGGAAATAGAACACGACGAACACGAGGAAGAGCGGCGCGAGGCTCAGGAACGAGGCGATCCCGCCCCCCGCCGTCGTGGCGCCGTCTGCGGCCTGGGCATAAGCTGGTGAGATGAACATGAAGGTCCGTATCTGGCTGGGCCGTATAAGGCGCAAGGATGGGTCGGGCAGGACGTCGCGCATCGCGCCCGCATTGGTCCGCCCGCTATCATCGCTTGGAACCGCGCGCAACAGATCGCCACAGGATGAGACGTGGGCGTCATGCGACCGGGCGCATCCGACGTCCTCGCTGACATCGCGACCGTGTTCGCTATTGCATCCGACGCGCGTGTTGCGTAGTGCGCCCCCCTCGGGTCGCCATGCGGCCCGTTCGGTCGGAGCGTAGCGCAGCCTGGTAGCGCACCACACTGGGGGTGTGGGGGTCGCAGGTTCGAATCCTGTCGCTCCGACCATTTTCTTACATCGGTAGAAAGACGCGGCGCCGTCCAAGGCAGCCACCTCGTTGATGCGCGCGCCACGCTCGCACTTCCACAACGCGCTCCCCTCCCTGAAAGGGAGGGGCTGGGGGTGGGTAGGCCAGCTCAAGCCCCAACAGTTCGAACCCGCGGAACCCGACCCACCCCCAACCCCTCCCTTCCAGGGGGGGCAGAAGGAACGAGGACTTACGCCGTCTCGCTCACCGTCGCCGCCTGACCCACCGCGATCGCGCTCAAATTCACGATCCCGCGCGCAGTCACGCTCGGCACCAGCATCTGCAGCGGCTTCGCGAGCCCCAGCAACATCGGCCCCATCGGCGCCGATTCGGTCGAGGCCGACAGCAGCGACACCGCTATGTTCGCCGCGTCGATATTCGGCATCACCAGCAAATTCGCCGACCCGGTCAGCGGGCTATCCCCGACCAGCCGCCGCCGCAGCGCCTCGGACAGCGCCGCATCGCCGTGCATCTCGCCGTCGAACTCGAACTCCGGCGCGAACTCCTTCAGCAACGCATGCCCCGCGCGCATCTTCTGCGCGGACGGCGAGCGCGACGCACCGAAGCTCGAATGCGACAACAGTGCCGCCTTCGGCTCGATCGCGAACGCGCGCACCGCTTCGGCCGCCAGCAGCGTCATCTCCGCGATCTGCTCGGCGGTCGGATCGACCGTCACGTGCGTATCGCAGAAGAACAGGCTGCCCGTCCGCAGGATCACCGCCGACATCGCATATAGCCGCGAAACGCCCGGCATCCGCGGCAACAGCGGCATGACGTAGGTCATCTGCGTCCACCAGTCGCCGATCCCGCCACACAAGGCCGCATCGACGCGCCCCTCGCGCAACAGCATCGCCGCCGCCACGCTGGGCCGGGTCCGCAGCGCACGCTCGGCACTGTCGGGCGGCGTGCCGCGACGGCCGACCAACGCGCTATAGCCCGCCAGCAGTGGCTCGAAGACTTCGCGATCGGTCGCCGGATCGAGCACGTCGACGTCGGTGCCGATCGTCATGCGCAAGCCGCTCGATTCGATCTTCTCGGCGATCACCTCGCGCCGCCCGATCAGCACCGGCCGACCGATCCCCTCGTCGATCACCGTCTGCACCGCGCGCAGCGTCCGCGGGTCCTCGCCCTCGCCGTACGCGATCGAGCGCCCCGCCTGCTTGGCGCGCGCGAAGATCGGCCGCATCAGCTGGCCCGAACGGTACACGAACACTTCGAGGTCACGCAGATACGCGTCGAAATCCTCGATCGGCCGCGTCGCCACGCCCGAGTCCATCGCCGCCTTCGCTACGGCAGGCGCCACGTGCAGGATCAGTCGCGGATCGAACGGCTTGGGAATGATGTAGGTCGGCCCGAACACCGGCGTCGCGCCACCATAGGCGGTAACGACCACGTCCGACGCGGTGGCACGCGCAAGCGCCGCGATCGCATCGACCGCCGCGACCTTCATCGCCTCGTTGATCTCCGTCGCGCCGACGTCCAGCGCACCACGGAAGATGAACGGGAAGCACAGCACGTTGTTGACCTGGTTCGGGAAATCCGACCGCCCGGTCGCGATGATCGCATCGGGCCGCGTCGCATGCACCAGCGCCGGCTGGATCTCGGGCTCCGGATTCGCCAGCGCCAGGATCAGCGGATCGGGCGCGAGCAGATGCAGCCACTCCTGCTTCAGCACGCGCGGTGCCGACAGGCCGAGGAAGATGTCCGCCCCCTCCAGCACGTCCGGCAGGGTCCGCGCATTCGTCTTGCGTGCATAGCGCGCCATGTTCGGCGGCATCACGTCGCCGCGATCGGCATGCACCACGCCGGCGATATCGGTCAGCGTCACGTTCTCGGGGTTGAGCCCCATCGACACCAGCAGATCGACCGTCGCCAGCGCCGCCGCGCCTGCGCCCGACGTCACCAGCTTCATCTGGTCGAGCCGCTTGCCGCGCAGTTCGAGCACGTTGCGGACCGCGGCGGCACACACGATCGCGGTGCCGTGCTGGTCGTCGTGGAACACCGGGATGTTCATGACCTCGCGCAGCTTCGTCTCGATCTCGAAGCATTCCGGCGCCTTGATGTCCTCGAGGTTGATCCCGCCGAACGTCGGCTCGAGCACGCGCACGGCTTCGATGAACGCCTGCGGATCGAGCTGATCGATCTCGATGTCGAAGCAGTCGATCCCGGCGAATTTCTTGAAGAGCACCGCCTTGCCCTCCATCACCGGCTTCGACGCCAGCGCACCGATCGCGCCGAGCCCCAGCACCGCGGTCCCGTTGGTGATGACGGCGACGAGGTTGCCCCGCGCGGTATAATCACGCGCCTTGTCCGGATCCGCGGCGATTTCCTCGCACGCGGCGGCCACGCCCGGCGAATAGGCGAGCGCCAGATCGCGCTGCGTCGCCATCCGCTTGGTCGCCTCGACCGAGAGCTTCCCCGGCTTCGGATAGCGGTGATAATCGAGCGCGGCCTTGCGGAAATCGTCTTCCATGGTCTTCCTAACCTGTCGGCCGCGGCGGCGACCGGGTTGAGCGCGCAAGCAAAGCTCGCGGCGACTGTTCAAGGGAGCGCATAGCCGCAGGGGAGGCGATCCGCCAACCCCGCGCGGACGTAGCGTCGGTTTGAGTAGGGTGGGGTGCACCGTCACCCCACACCATAACACCACCCCGTCGAAGGCCGGGGCCCAATTGGAACGTCGGACATAGCGAAGCGCCGCCCTCAGCCAGCCTCGTCCCCCAAATTGGACCCCGGCCTCCGCCGGGGCGGTGCAGACGCGGAAAGGGTTGGGAAAGCTCCTAACCTTCCCCCCTCCCTGAAAGTGAGGGGCAGGGGGTGGGTCGGCTTCCGCATACGAACGCAAGAGGACCCAAGCAGGCCAACCCACCCCCAACCCCTCCCTTCCAGGGAGGGGAGTAAGGAAGGCGGGAGGCCAGCACAGCCGTCCACGAATCCCCTGTCCTACAACGAACCAATATGGTTCGCTCCCCGCCAACAAAACCCGGGGAGCCAACCATGACCATCCACACCCTGATCGACGCCGTCATCGACCGCGAAGGCGGCTACACCAACCACCCCGCAGACCGAGGCGGCCCCACCCGCTACGGCATCACGGAAAGCGTAGCCCGCACCAACGGCTACACCGGCGACATGCGCAATTTCCCCCGCGCACAGGCCGAAGACATTTACCGCCGCCTCTACTGGACCCGCCCAGCCTTCGACCAGATCGCCACCCGAGCCCCGAAAATCGCCGAAGAACTCTTCGACACCGGCGTAAACATGGGCCCCGCAGTAGCCGCCACCTTCCTCCAACGCGCGCTCAACGCCCTCAACCGCGGCGCCACCGACTACCCGGACATGACCCTGGACGGCCGCATCGGCCCCGCGACGCTCACCGCCCTCGACGCCTTCCTAGCCCGCCGCAAACCCGGCGGAGAAACCGTGCTGCTGAAGGCGATCGAGGCCCTCCAGGGCGAACGCTACGTCGCCCTCGCCGAGACCCGCCCCGCCAACGAAGCCTTCCTCTACGGCTGGCTAGCGAACCGCATCTGACGCCCCGGCGAAAACGCTCCCAGCGCCTACACTCCCTATACTTCACTTTTGCCGGAGGCAGCCAGTGACCCCGCAACCCCTTGATCCAGCACCAGATCCCGCCCCGGCCGACCTGTGGGTCACCAGAGCCCGCCCGACCTTCCTCTACGTCATGTACACGCTGCTTCTCGGCGCAATTCCAGCCGGCCTGATCGCCGCCGTCCGCCCGGACACGGCACAGGCGATCGCCACAGGCATGTCCGCATACCTGAACGCAATCCCCGAACCGCTCTACGCCCTCTTCGGCACCGGCTATCTGGGCTACACCGTGGCGCGGGAATGGGGAAAGGGACGCTAACCTCCCCCCTCCGTCATCCTGACGAAAGTCAGGACCCAGGGTTCCAAACGGCCCGTCCGTGGCTCTGGGTCCTGACTTTCGTCAGGATGACGGGAGAGATGACGAGAGAGGCGACGCTTCCCGACCGTTGCACCCCCAAAACCAAACCCTACATCGCGCCTATGAGCAACGACCCCCACGCCATGCCGACCTGGCACGGCACCACCATCCTCTCGGTCCGCCGCGGCGGCAAGGTCGTCGTCATCGGCGACGGCCAGGTCTCGATGGGCCAGACCGTCATGAAACCCAACGCGCGCAAGGTGCGCCGGCTCGGCGACGGCAGTGTCATCGGCGGATTCGCCGGCGCGACCGCCGACGCCTTCACCCTGTTCGAACGCCTCGAACGCAAGCTGGAGGCGCACCAGGGCCAGCTCCTCCGCGCCGCGGTCGAGCTCGCCAAGGACTGGCGCACCGACAAGTTCCTCCGCAACCTCGAGGCGATGATGATCGTCGCCGACAAGGACGTGACGCTGATCCTGACCGGCAACGGCGACGTCCTCGAACCCGAGAACGGCGTCGCCGCGATCGGCTCCGGCGGCAACTACGCGCTCGCAGCGGCCCGAGCACTGGTCGAATACGAGACCGACGCCGAAGTGTTGTGCCGCAAGGCGATGCACATAGCGTCCGAACTCTGCGTCTACACCAACGACCGCCTCACCGTCGAAACGATGGACTCGACTAGCTAATTCCCCTCCCGCTTGCGGGAGGGGTCAGGGGAGGGGCTAAAATACACCCCACCCGCGCCTTCCGTCGCGGCCACGCCCTCCCCCGACCCCTCCCGAGCGGGAGGGGAGAAGGTAAACAAATGAACGACCAGCTCACCCCCAAGGCCATCGTTGCCGCGCTCGACGCCCACATCATCGGCCAGGCCGCCGCCAAGCGCGCGGTCGCGGTCGCGATGCGCAACCGCTGGCGCCGTCAGCAACTGAGCGAAGACCTCCGCGACGAGGTCACGCCCAAGAACATCCTGATGATCGGGCCGACCGGTTGCGGCAAGACCGAGATCAGTCGCCGCCTCGCGAAACTCGCCGATGCGCCGTTCGTGAAGGTCGAGGCGACCAAGTTCACCGAGGTCGGCTATGTCGGCCGCGACGTCGAACAGATCGCCCGCGACCTCGTCGAGGAGGCCATCCGCCTCGAAAAGGAACGGCGTCGCGTCGCCGTCAAGGACAAGGCGGAAGAGGCCGCGATGTCGCGCCTGCTCGACGCGCTCACCGGCAAGAACGCCAGCGAGGCGACGCGCGAGAGCTTCAAGCAGCGCTTCCTCGACGGCCATCTCAACAATGCCGAAGTCGAGATCGAGATCGAGCCGGCCCCGGCCATGCCGTTCGACATCCCCGGCGGCGCGCCGCAGATGATCAATCTCGGCGAGATGATGAAGTCGTTCGGCGGCGGCCAGCAGCTCAAGCGGCGGAAATTGACGGTCCACGCGGCCTGGGACAAGCTCGTCGAGGAAGAGGCCGACAAGCGCCTCGACCAGGACGAGGTCAGCCGCGCGGCCTTGGCCGACGCGGAAGCCAACGGCATCGTCTTCCTCGACGAGATCGACAAGATCGCGGTGTCCGACGGCCGCGGCGGCTCGATCAGCCGCGAAGGCGTCCAGCGCGACCTGCTCCCGTTGATCGAGGGCACGACCGTTGCGACCAAGTACGGCCCGATGAAGACCGACCACATCCTCTTCATCGCGTCGGGCGCGTTCCACGTCGCCAAGCCGAGCGACCTGCTCCCCGAACTCCAGGGCCGCCTGCCGATCCGTGTCGAGTTGAAGGGCCTCACCGAGGCGGATTTCGTCGCCATTCTGTCGGACACCAAGGCGTCGCTGCCGCTGCAATATAAAGCCCTGATCGCCACCGAAGGCGTCGGCATCGAATTCACCGAAGACGGCATCGCCGCAATCGCGCGCATCGCCGCGGAGGTGAATTCTGAGATCGAGAACATCGGCGCGCGGCGTTTGCAGACGGTGATGGAAAAGCTGCTCGAGGAGGTGAGCTACAACGCGGAGGACCGCGGCGGCTCGAACCTCGTCATCGACGGCGCGTACGTCGACAGCCAGCTGAAGGAAATCGCGCGCAACACCGACCTAAGCCGGTTCGTGCTGTAGAGGCTCAAGCCCAACCGTTTTCCTGCGAACGCAGGAATCCAGGATCACAGGCGCTGCGTGCTGTACCCTGGGTTCCTGCGTTCGCAGGAAAACCGAAAAATGCGGAGAAACACATGGACGTGACCGAAGCCATAGCCGCTCGCCGCTCCGTCCGAGGCTTCCTCGACACCCCCGTCGACCCGATCCTGCTTCACGACCTAGCTAAGAAGGCATCCCGAGCCGCAACCGGCGGCAACCTCCAGCCTTGGCACATTGCCATAGTCCAAGGCGAACCGCTGGCCCGCCTCAAGGCAATAATGGCCGAAAAGATCGCAACCGGCGCCACCGAAACCCCAGCCTACGACATCTACCCGAAAGACCTGACCGCCCCCTACACAGGCCGCCGCTATGCAGTCGGCGAAGCGATGTACGCTCACCTCGGCATCCCCCGCGACGACAAGCGCGCGCGACAGAAATGGTTCGCTCGAAACTTCGCATTCTTCGGCGCCCCCGCCGCCTATTTCTGCACAGTCGATAAGCGCATGGGCCCGCCGCAATGGTCGGACCTCGGCATGTACCTGCAGAATTTGATGCTGCTCGCGGTGGACGCCGGGCTCGCCACCTGCCCGCAGGAATGCTGGGCGCTGTATCCCGAAACGATCGGGAGGTTCCTCAACATCCCACAAGACCGCATGCTCTTCTGCGGCATGGCGATAGGTTATGAGGACAAAGCCGCGCCCGCTAATGCATTGCGTACGGAGCGTGCAGGTGAGGCGGAATGGCTGACAGCGATCAGCTAATTTTAGCCCTCACCACAAACCCAAAACTCCACCCCGGCGAAGGCCGGGGCCCAATTGGGAAACGCTGCTGATGAACTCACGCCCGATTACGCCGACCCCACCAATTGGGCCCCGGCCTTCGCCGGGGTGGTAGGGAGCGGAGGGCGCTAAGTGTGCGTACGCCAGGCTTGTTCACCCGCGAAGGCGGGTGCCCAGACTGGGTCCCAGCCTTCGCGGGGAAACAAGCTTTTTAGAGAACCACCGTCACCGGCTTGGCGCCCTTGATCCCAGCCAGGATCATCGCCTCCCACACCGCAAGGTCACCGGCCGCGGCCATCGCCTTGTCAGGCTCGCGCAACGTCTTCAGCACCGCCAGCGCGTCAGGTAGATAGTCCGGCCATGCATCGTCGATCAGACGCGACGCCGACTCGGCATCGCCACCAGCGTTGCAACTGATCCGCTGTCCCGCCAGCACGCGCGCGACGCGCTCGGCAACCGGGGTCGTGGAAACGTCCATGAGCATTCTCCTCGCGGGACTGGTCTATACCAAACCCGCGAGGCGAACGAATGCTCCTTTTTAGCGTGCCGGGCCCGAACCCGCGCCACGCGCAGGACCACGACCGCCACCGCTGCCAGCAGGACGCCCGCCGCCCTGACCGCCGGGACGACCACCGCCCTGCGGACGACCGCCGCCGCCACCTTGACCGCCACCCTGGCCACCACGGCTGGCACCCGCATAGTTGCGACCGGTCGACCCGGTCGCTCTCGGCGAATGCGTAGCGCGCGGACGTGCCGGATCGCGCGGACGATCGATCCGGACTTCAGGATCGGCACCCATCGTCTTGACGCGCGTCTGCTTGATCTGGTTCGACAGGTTGACGAAATCGTCCGGCAGCGACCGGACCTGGACCTTCTGGCGGGTGATCCGCTCGATGTCGCGCAGGTACGCCTTCTCGTCATCGGCGCAGAACGCGACGGCGATGCCGCTCGCGCCAGCTCGTGCAGTACGGCCGATGCGGTGGACATACTGCTCGGCGACGTTCGGCAGCTCGAAGTTGATGACGTGGCTGACGCCCGAGACGTCGATGCCGCGTGCGGCGATGTCGGTCGCGATCAGGACCTTGACCTTGCCCTGCTTGAACTCGCCCAGCGCCCGCTCACGCTGGCCCTGGCTCTTGTTGCCGTGGATCGCGTTCGACGCGATGCCGTTGCCCGCGAGCAGCTTCACGACGCGGTCGGCGCCATGCTTGGTGCGCGTGAACACGAGCGCACGGTCGATCGCCGGATCGGCCAGCGTGATCGTCAGCAGCGCCTGCTTCTCCGACTGGTTGCAGAAGGTGACATACTGGTCGACGCGCTCGGCGGTCGTCGCAGCGGGCTTCACCGACACGGTCTTCGGGTCGAGCAGAAACTGCGAGGCGAGCTCACGGATCGCGACCGGCATCGTCGCCGAGAAGAACAGCGTCTGGCGCTTCTTCGGCAGCATGCGGACGATCTTCTTCAGCGCATGGATGAAGCCGAGATCCATCATCTGGTCGGCTTCGTCGAGCACGAGGATCTCGATCATCGACAGGTTCACGAAGCCCTGCTCGATCAGGTCGATCAGGCGGCCCGGCGTGGCGACGAGGATGTCGACGCCGCGGCTCATGTCCTGGCGGTTCTTGTTGATGCTGGTGCCGCCGAACACGGTCGTCACCGACATCTTGCTGAACTGGCCGTAGGCGCGCGCGCTGTCGGCGATCTGGCTGGCGAGCTCGCGCGTCGGCGCGAGCACCAGCATGCGGCAATGCGTCGGCAGGACGCGCTTCTGGTTTTCGGTCAGCCGCTGGATCGACGGCAGCACGAACGCGGCGGTTTTGCCGGTGCCGGTCTGCGCGATGCCGAGCAGATCGCCGCCTTCGAGCAGGATCGGGATCGACTGTGCCTGGATCGGCGTCGGCTCGGTATAGCCCTTGGCTTCGAGCGCACGGACGAGCGGCTCGGCAAGGCCGAGGTTTGCAAATGACATGAATAGTCTCTCAAATAGATGCCGGGCTCGCGAATCCACACAAGGACGCGCGAGGGGCGGTGGTGTTTTGACACCCCGCGTGAAAAGGGAAGCCCGTTGGAAACGACCGAGGCGGAGCTAAGACCGTAAAGGTCCAATCACGCTGCATTACGCCTCGATGACGGCCATCTGGCGCATCATGGTCGAAAAGTCAACCTTCGACCCGTTTCGGCACCCGTAGCGAACTCAGGTCCGGATCTGGCCGAGGTGCAGATACCGCTCGTTGAACTCCGCGGCGTCACGCAGTCGAGACCAGTCGGTCACGCTCACCTGCCGCTTCTTGCGCGCGATCAGTCCGTCGGTTTCGAGCGATTTCAGCACCCGGTTGACGTGCACCGGCGTCAGCCCGAGCGCGTCGCCAAGCTGCTCCTGCGTCATCGGCAACTCGTACGCCATCGCATCGCCGAGCGTCGATTTCTTGAATCGCACCGAGAATTCGCAGAGCAGATGCGCCATCCGGCTACGCGCGTTGCGCCGGCCGACATTGAGCAGCCATTCGCGGTGGATCGAGGCCTCGACCAGCGCGTCGATCCACAGGGCCTGGCCCGCGGTCGGGCACGCCTCGATGAACTGGCGCAGCGCCACGATCGGCACCTCGGCCAGCGTCAGCCGGGTCAGCGCCTGAATGTCGTGATCGGATTCGTCGAGGAACAGGTTCTGCAGGTCGACGAATTCGCCGGGCATTAGGATCGATACGATCTCGCGCTCGCCATTGGGCGTCAGCTTCTGCCGATAGGCGAGCCCCTCGAGGATGAACGCACACCGCGTCGGGCGCTGGCCTTCGCGGAGCATATAGGTCGACGCATCGATCGTCCGCACTTTGAATGGCAACGCTGCGATCTGGGCGCGGTCGTCCGCACTCATCGCCATCCGCGACTCGAACTTACGTATAACCTGTTCAGTCACGGTGGACATATCCACGTGCACTCTCCGCATCCAGTGCAGGAGCACTCGGTTCTCGCTGTCACCCTCTCTTGGATAGCGCGTCGGCGCGGAACGCACCTTATCCCAGGATTGAGCAGACTGACAAAACCCATGTTATATTACAACGGGACCGTTCCGGCGTCCTCGCCGCCTGACGATGCTTGGCCATGCCGGTTCAGAAATGCGACGATCCGGGCGTGTCGCCTGGCTCGTCGCCCGGCTCTTCGATCATGACGGCAACCGCCAGCAGCACGCTCCCCTGGTCGTTTCGCACCGCGACGCGGAAGCGCGCGCCGTGGCGTGCGATGGCCGGATGGTCGCTGAGATAATCGCCCGCGAAGATGACCGCCTGGACCCGCGCTTCCTCGTCATCCGCCAGATCGGTGCCGTCGTCGTCATTAACGTGTTTATGGTTGTCGATGTCGAAGAAGTATCTGGGCATGCTCGACTTCCTCAACCGTTACGCAAGCCCGACGATAACAGGGCTGCAATCGCTCCGCTCTTACCAAAATCAGTTTCTCTGCACGCTGCATGCTCGACTTGAACTGCGTCGCGAGCGTAGGATGCGGGCAAACAATAGAGGATCCGCCCCATGAAACTGGCCAGCCTGAAGCATCCCGATGCCATCAAAGGGCGAGAGCGCGGACGAGACGGCAAGCTCGTCGTCGTATCTAACGATCTCGCTTGGTACGCCGATGCAAGCCACATCGCACCGACGTTGCAGGCCGCGCTCGACGACTGGGACCGGGTGTCGCTCGACCTGAAAAATCTGTCGACCGATCTCGAGCACGAGATGATCCCGATGCGGCGCTTTCACGAGCACGATGCCGAGTCGCCGTTGCCGCGTGCGTATCAATGGGCCGACGGATCAGCGTACGTGAACCATGTTGCGCTCGTGCGTCAGGCACGCGCGGCGGAAATGCCCGACAGCTTCTGGCACGATCCACTGATGTACCAGGGCGGATCGGATGGCTTCCTCGGGCCGCGCGATCCGATCCCGCTCGGTGACGAAGCCTGGGGCTGCGACATGGAGGGCGAGGTGGTCGTCGTCACCGGCGACGTGCCGATGGGCGCGACCCGCGACGAGGCGCTGGCCGCGATCCTGCTGGTCGGGCTGACCAACGACGTTTCCCTGCGCAACCTGATCCCCGGCGAACTCGGCAAGGGCTTCGGCTTCTTCCAGTCGAAGCCGGCCAGCGCGTTTTCCCCCGTGTTCGTGACCCCCGATACGCTCGGCGACTGGTGGAAAGACGGCAAGCTTCACCGGAAACTGATGGTCGATCTCAACGGCCAGCCGCTCGGTCGCGCCGAAGCTGGCGAGGACATGACGTTCGATTTCGGCACGCTGGTCGCGCACGCCGCCAAGACCCGCAAGCTAGGCGCGGGCACGATTGTCGGCTCGGGCACCGTCTCGAACCGCGGTCCCGACGGCGGCCCCGGCAAGTCGATCGCAGAGGGCGGCGTCGGCTATTCCTGCCTCGCCGAAGTCCGGACGATCGAAACGATCACCGGCGGCAAGCCCGTCACGCCGTTCCTCAAAAAGGGCGATACCGTCCGCATTTGGGCCGAGGACGACAAGCGCCATCCGATCTTCGGCGTGATCGAACAGACTGTAGAATAACTCGATCTTTCCTCGATCTACTTGTTCTCCCGCGAAGGCGGGAGCCCAGACTGGGTCCCCGCCTTCGCGGGGAAACAAGGAAGAGGACGGATCGATGTAAGTGCCTCGCTTTACCCGCAAAATAGACCCGATCACCGCCCGCTCGAAAATCCCCTCGCAATCGCCGTTGAAATTTAATAACAAGCTTCGGTAAGAGTGTTCCGCGGTCACAGCGGCCTCATGGAGATGGAATCACGATGGCAAGCGAGCATCCGCGCGCCAATTTGCAGCCGCTCACGCTGCATATCCCCGAGCCGAAGTTCCGCCCCGGCGACGCGGTGGACTTCGCCGAAGTCGACGTGCCGCCCGCCGGCGAAGCGCGCCGCCCTGACACTGCGGACAAGGCGTCCGACTTCATCGATCTCGCTTATACGCTGGTCCGCGTGCTCGACGACGACGGCAACGCGGTCGGGCCCTGGGATCCCAAGCTCTCGCCCGACGTGATGCGTCGCATGTTGCGCAGCATGGCGCTGCTCCGCGCGTTCGACGAGCGCATGTTCCGCGCGCAGCGGCAGGGCAAGACCAGCTTCTACATGAAGGCGCTCGGCGAGGAGGCGGTCGCGGTCGCGGCGGCCTATGCGCTCGATTACGAGGACATGTGCTTCCCCTCGTACCGTCAGCAGGGCCTGCTGATCGCACGGGGCTGGAGCCTCGTCGACATGATGAACCAGATCTATTCGAACACCGCAGACCGGCTCGGCGGCAAGCAGCTGCCGATCATGTACTCGGTCAAGGAAGCCGGCTTCTTCTCGATCTCGGGCAACCTGACGACGCAATATCCGCAGGCGGTAGGCTGGGCGATGGCGTCGGCGGCCAAGGGTGACACGCGGATCGCCGCGACGTGGTGCGGCGAAGGCTCGACCGCTGAGGGCGACTTCCACTCGGCCCTGACATTCGCGACGGTTTACCGCGCGCCTGTAATCTTCAACATCGTCAACAATCAGTGGGCGATCTCCAGCTTCTCCGGGTTCGCAGGTGCCGAGGCGACGACGTTCGCGGCGCGCGCGGTCGGCTACGGCATCGCTGGCTTGCGGGTCGACGGCAACGACGCGCTGGCGGTGTACGCCGCAACGGAGTGGGCGGCCGAACGCGCCCGCACCAATCAGGGCCCGACGCTGATCGAGCACTTCACCTACCGCGCGGAAGGCCATTCGACCTCGGACGATCCCGGCCAGTATCGCAGCGAAGGCGAGCCCAACGCCTGGCCGCTCGGCGATCCGATCAAGCGTCTCAAGGATCACCTCATCGCGATCGGCGAATGGGACGACGAGCGTCACGCAGCGCAGGACAAGGAATTGGCCGAGCAGGTAAAGGCCGCGCAGAAGGAGGCCGAGAAGAACGGCATCCTAGGCCACGGCCTCCACCAGCCGCTCGAATCGCTGTTCGACGGCGTGTTCGAGGAAATGCCGTGGCATTTGAAGGAGCAGCGTCAGCAGATGCTCGACGAGGAATCCGCGAGCGGCCGCCCATGGGATCACAAGGCATGAGCGACATGATCGAGGCACCCGAGTCCGAAGCAGCGGGCGCAGAACCCACCACCCGCATGAACATGATCCAGGCGATCAACTCCGCCATGGACATCATGATGGAGCGCGACCCCGACGTCATCGTCATGGGCGAGGATGTCGGCTATTTCGGCGGCGTCTTCCGCGCGACCGCCGGCCTCCAGGCCAAGCACGGCAAGACGCGCGTGTTCGACACCCCGATTACCGAATGCGGCATCATCGGCGTCGCGGTCGGGATGGGCGCGTACGGCCTGCGCCCCGTCCCCGAGATCCAGTTCGCGGACTATATCTACCCCGCGCTCGACCAGCTCGTCTCCGAAGCCGCGCGTCTCCGCTATCGCTCGGCCGGCGAGTTCACCTCGCCGATCACGGTGCGCTCGCCCTTCGGTGGCGGCATCTTCGGCGGTCAGACGCACAGCCAGTCGCCGGAGGGGCTTTTCACCCATATGTCGGGCATCAAGACGGTGATCCCGTCGACGCCCTACGACGCCAAGGGCCTGCTGATCGCCGCGATCGAGGACAATGATCCGACGCTCTTCTTCGAGCCCAAGCGCATCTATAACGGCCCGTTCGACGGCTATTGGGATCGCCCGTCGCAGAACTGGTCGAAGCACCCGGCTGGCGAAGTCCCAACAGGTTATTACAAGATCGAGCTCGGCAAGGCGAAGATCGTTCGCGAGGGGCAGGCGCTCACCATCCTCGCCTACGGCACGATGGTCCATGTCTGCACCGCGGTCGTCGCCGAAGCCGGGATCGACGCCGAGATCGTCGACCTGCGCACGCTCGTGCCGCTCGATATCGAGACGATCGAGGCGTCCGTGAAGAAGACCGGCCGCTGCATGATCGTCCACGAGGCTACCCGCACCAGCGGGTTCGGCGCGGAGCTGTCGGCGATCGTCCAGGAACGCTGTTTCTACCATCTCGAGGCGCCGATCGAGCGCGTGACCGGGTTCGACACGCCGTACCCGCACAGCCTCGAATGGGCGTATTTCCCGGGGCCGGTCCGCATCGGCGAAGCCCTGAAAAAGATCATGAAGGACGCATAATGGCCCGCTTCACCTTCAAGCTGCCGGACATCGGCGAAGGCATCTCCGAAGCCGAGATCGTCGCATGGCACGTCGCCATCGGCGACCGCGTCGAGGAAGATACGCCGATCGCCGACATGATGACCGACAAGGCCACCGTCGAGATGGAGTCGCCGGTGACCGGCGTCGTCGTCGAACTTGCAGGCGAGGTCGGCGACCAGGTGTCGATCGGCGCCGCGCTGGTGGTGATCGAAACGGATGCGGTGGAGGTGGCAGACGAAGTCGTTGCCGCGCCGCTGACCTCGGCCCAGGCCGAAACCGCCGAACAATACGAAGCCGAGAACCCGGGTGTCGAAGAGGTGGTGGAAACACCTCCCTCTCCCCTCCGGGGAGAGGGTCGGGGTGAGGGGCAGCCCCAGGCGGAAACGCCGGCAACTGCCCCAACTCCTCACCCCAGCCCTCTCCCCGCAGTGGAGAGGGAGCAGAAGGCGCACGCCGTTTCCGAGGCTGAAACCGAGCACAAGCCCCACGCGCTAGCATCCCCCGCAGTTCGCGCCCGCGCCCGCGACCTCGGCATCGACCTCGCTTCGGTAAAGACCGACTCCGACCGAGTCCGCCACGCCGACCTCGACGCCTATCTCCGCTACGGCTCGGGCGAGGGCTACCACTCCCCGCACGCGTCGCGCGCCCGCGAAGACCAGCCCATAAAAGTCATCGGCATGCGCCGTCGCATCGCCGAGAACATGGCCGCGTCGAAGCGCGCGATCCCGCACTTCACCTATGTCGACGAGATCGACGTCACCGCCCTGGAGGCGATGCGCGCCGACCTCAACGCCAACCGCGGCGGCCGTCCCAAGCTCACCATGCTCCCGCTGATGATCGTCGCGATCTGCAAGACGATCCCAGACTTCCCGATGCTCAACGCGCGCTACGACGACGAGGCGGGCGTGGTCACGCGGCACGGCGCCATCCACCTCGGCATGGCCGCGCAGACCGACGCGGGGCTCACCGTCCCCGTGATCCGCGACGCCCAGGACCGCAACGTCTGGCAGCTCGCCACCGAGATCACCCGCCTCGCCGAAGCCGCCCGCGCCGGCAAGCTAGCCCCCAGCGAAATGGGCGGCGGCACGATCACCGTAACCTCGCTTGGCCCCCTCGGCGGCATCGCGACCACGCCGGTCATCAACCGCCCCGAAGTCGCGATCATCGGCCCCAACAAGATCGTCGAACGCCCGGTCTTCCGTTCTGATGGGAGGGGGGGCGACGAAATCGTTCGCGCCAAGCTCATGAACCTGTCGATCAGCTGCGACCATCGCGTCGTCGACGGCTGGGACGCGGCCAGCTTCGTCCAGGGCCTCAAGAAATATCTCGAAACCCCCGTCCTCTTGTTCGCCGACTAAGCCCGAAAACGCTCCCTTCCCCCCCTCCCTGAAAGGGAGGGGCCGGGGGTGGGTCGGCCGGCCTTGGTCGCGACGGTTCGGTGGTACGGAAGCCGACCCACCCCACCCCCTCCCTTCCAGGGAGGGGCAAGGAAGATCAAACGATCTCGAACAACCCCGCCGCGCCCATCCCGCCAGCGGTGCACATCGACACCACCACATACCGCACGCCGCGCTTGCGCCCCTCTATCAACGCATGCCCGACCAGCCGCGACCCCGTCATCCCGAACGGGTGACCGACCGCGATCGCGCCGCCATTGACGTTATACTTCTCCGGATCGATCCCCAGAAAATCGCGGCAATACAGGCACTGCGACGCGAACGCCTCGTTCAGCTCCCAAAGCCCGATATCGCCCACCGACAACCCAGCGCGCTCCAACAGCTTCGGGATCGCGAACACCGGCCCGATCCCCATCTCCGCCGGGCTGCACCCCGCCGCCTGGAACCCGCGATAGATGCCGAGGATGTCGTTACCCTCGGCCTCGGCGGTCTTGCGATCCATCAGCAACTGCGCCGAAGCCCCGTCCGATAGCTGGCTCGCATTGCCGGCGGTCACGCTCGATCCCGGTCCGGAGAACTCACCGCCCGGCCATACCGTCTTCAACCCGCCCAGACCCTCCAGCGTGGTGCCCGCGCGAATGCCCTCATCCTGAGACAAGGTGACGCTCTCGATCCCGGCATGCGCGCCCTGCTTGTCGAACAGCGCCTTCTCGACCGTGATCGGCACGATCTCCTCGACAAACGCCCCGCTGGCCAGCCCCGCCGCCGCGCGCTGCTGGCTCATAGCGGCATATTCGTCCTGCGCCTCGCGACTGATCCCGTATTTCTCCGCGACGATCTCCGCGGTCTCGATCATCGAGATATACGCCGCGGGCTCCTTCGCAACGACGCTCGCATTGACGAACCGCGGCGCGTCCTTGGTCACGGTGTAGCTGATCGACTCCATCCCGCCCGCGAGCGCGACGTCGGCTTCGTCGCAGATGATCGTCCGCGCCGCGAGCGCCACTGCGGTCAGCCCCGATCCGCACTTCCGGTCGAGCGTGAACGCCGGCACCGACTCCGGCAGCCCACCCGCAAAGATCGCCATCCGCCCGGCGTTGCCGCCCTGCGTACCCCATTGATTGCCGACGCCCCAGAACACCTCGTCGATCCGCGCCGGATCGATCCCCGCGCGCTCGACCACCGCGTTCATCACGTGCCCCGCCAGCACTGGCGCCTCGGTCGCGTTGAAAGCGCCGCGATACGCTTTGCCGATAGCGGTACGGGCGGTCGAGACGATAGCGGCTTCACGCATGCTGGAACCTTTCGAGGATCGGGTATGTCGATGCTCTAGGCGTTCCGGCGTTGCGGGGAAAGCCCTCAGGGAACTCGGGCGAGCCAGCCGCCGGTGAATCCGGCACGGTCCAGCCCGCGGCGGATATGCGGGTTACGCCGCATCGTGTTCCACACCATGCCGGTTCGCCAATTCTCGATCATCGCGACGATCGGTCCCTGATCGATACCGAGATAATCGACGTCGACCCAGCCCACGCCGGGCACGATCCGGCCATGCTTCAGCGGCTCGCCCATCTCGGTCAGCGTCGGGTTGAAGGCGTCGAAGAAGCCGTATTTGCCGTAGATCCCCTTGCCGTAGCGGTCGTGCATCGCGGTGATCGCCGGGATGACGAGATCGGGCGCGAACACGATCGATCCGACTGCGGCGGTCGGCGCCAGCGTCCCGTCGTCGCGCGCGCCGGGGCCGCGTTCGGAGTAACTGAAGAACTCGCGCGGGCGACCGGCGATCGTCGCCTTGAAATCGCCGGGCCCGTCGCACGCGGTCAGTCCCCAGATGTCGGGGCCATAGCCGGCGAACTGGCGTCCGTTCGCGCCGCCGTTGGCGATCGCATAGTCGCGCTGCGCGATCGTCGCGCGCCGGCTGTTCTCGAAATAATCGATGTCCTTGGTCGCGATATACGCGTCGCGGATGCCGCGGAAATCGACCCAGACATGGCTGTACTGATGCACGAACATCGGCGGGTAATGGAGATGGTCGCCGCTCCACGACGGCTCGAACTTCGCGGTCAGCGCGCCCCAGGTCGACGGCGGCAGCGGATGCGTCGGCGATCCCAGCGCGAGCAGATACATCAGCATCCCCTCGTTATAGATATTCCAGTCGCTGGCGATGAAACCGCTTTCTGGATGCCAGCCCATCGACAGGAACGGCGCACGTGGCGTGATCCACGTCCAGTCGACCGCACCATAGATCTGGTCCGCCAGCGCGCGAATCCGCTGTTCTTCGGGATGATCGCCATCGAACCAGCTCTGCGCGAACAAAATGCCGCCGAGCAGTAACGCGGTATCGATCGTCGACAGCTCGGCGCGCGCGAACCGCTGGCCCTTGGTGATGCCGAGAAAGTGGTAGAAGAATCCCTTATAGCCGCTGTTGCCGGTCGGCTCGGGGCCCATCGGTGCGATCGCAAAGAACTCCATCGTCGCCAGGGTACGTTTGCGCGCCTGCTCGCGGGTGATCCAGCCGTTGACGACGCCGATCGGATACGCCGTCAGCGCGAACCCGACCGCGGCGATCGACGAGAAGGAGGGCGTCGGCCAACGATCGAGCGCGAGCCCGGTCACCGGATCGGTCGTGTCCCAGAAATACAGGAACGCGCGCTCCTGCAGATTGTCGATGAGTGGGTTGGCGGAGGGCGGCGGTTCGGGCGGCGCGGTCCCCGTGACGGTTTCGATCGCCTTGACCAGCGGCCGTCCGACCGATGTGCATCCTGCGGTCAGTCCACCGAGTGATAGTGCGCCGGTGCCCAGAAACTGCCGTCTATCGAGCATGGATACTCCTGATCGGGGACCGCCGATGGCGGCAGGCGACCAACATGGCCGCCCGCCGATTAACGCATCAGAAACGATATCCGACCCTGAACTGGAAGCGGCGGGGCAGGGTCAGGAGGTTCGCCGGTATGTTGGACGCAGGGTCGAACGTATAGCTTTGACCGACGCCCAGATAGCTCGCATAGCCGTCATAGTTCTTGTTGTTGAAGGCGTTGAGCAGGTCGACGGCGACGTTGATGTTGTGCGTGTTGAACACCTTGATGTTGTTCTGCAGCGTCAGATTGACCTCGCAGAACGCGAACACGCTGCCGAGGCAATTCTTCGGACGATACAACGACCGCGTCACCTGCTGGTTGACGCTGGTGCCGGCCGACTGGTCGAACACCTGGAACGCGGTGCCGCTGCCCAGCGTCGTCAGCGTCGAGAACTGGAAGCCCAGCGGCAGATCGGCGATGCCGGAGATCACGAACCGGTGGCGCTCGTCCTGGCCCGCGATCGGGCGCCAGCCATAGGCGCGCGGCGTCACCTCATCGAGGCTGAACAGATCGCCGCCGTCCTGCTCCGCCTTCGACAGCGTATAGGCCAGATTGAAGCCCCAGCCCGACGACACGGTGTAATCCTTGTCGATCGTCACCAGCAGCGCCTTGTAGCGCGTCCGCAGGCCGTCATAGCCGATCAGCACGTTGCTGAAGCCGTTTGCGCGCGGGATCGTCGTGTCGCAGCACGATCCGTCCGCATTGCGCGTCGCGAACAGGTGCGTGTAGCCGTTCTGCCCGCGGACGTACGACCCCGTGACCGATGCGCGGAAAACGCCGAACTTCTGGCGCAGGCCAAGACTGAACTGGTCGGTCGACGGTGCCTTCGCATTGTTTTTCACGGCAAACAGCTCGGGCTGGCCGGTCTGCGCGGTCTGGCGCAGCGCGAGCAGGCCGTCGCGCGTCAGATAGCTGTCGTTCCACACCACCGTCGGATTGCCGTCGCGCGGCTGGCCGTCGCGCGAGAAGTAGAAGACGCCGGTCTGGTATTGCAGGCGGAATTGCTCGTCGAGCGTGTTGTTGAACACGTTGCGGTCGAAATACTTGCCGTAGCCGCCGAACAGGACAGTCCGCTGGTCGTCGTTGAAGTCGTAGCTGAAGCCGATCCGCGGCTGGAACATGTCCTTGCGCGCCGGGCGATCGGTGCCGTCGGTGATATAGTCCGCCGGATCGAAATAATCGGTTTTTGGCAGCGCGCTCAATGTTGCGACCGCGGCGGCTGGCGTGCGATACTTGTTGTTGAACAGGTTGCTTTCGTAATCCCAGCGCAGGCCGAGATTCAGCTGCAACTTGCTCGTGATATCCCAGTCGTCCTGCAGATACATGCCGAGCTGCGAATTGGAGGCGATGATCTGCGGGTTGCCGACACCGATCTGCGCGGTCGCCGGGAAGCTGAAATCGAGCCCCTTGGTGGCATCGTTCTGGTAGAAGTACCGCGGCTGCACGAAGAAGTTCTTGGTGAAGTCGTAATCCTGGAACGCGAACCGGATACCGCCCTTGATGACGTGGTTGTCGAGGCCGTTATACGTAAAATCGTCGCGCAGCGTGTAGCTTTGCTGGCTGATCCGCTGCGTTGAGTCCTTGCCGCCGAAGGTGATGACGCCCTGATATTCGAAGCTCGGGTCGTCGGGGTTGAGCGACGACGGGTTGTAGACCGTGTCGAGATAGGTCGCGTTGAATTCGTTGACGAAACTGTCGCCGGTATAGGTCCATTTGTACGTGTAGGTGTCGGTCTTGTTGATCTTGTTGACCGCCGCCGAATACGCGATGTTGGGCGAGCCGAAATTGGCGCCGAACCCGGACACGTCGGTTTCCTCGCGGCGGCTGAACGACAGGTCGAACACCTGGCGCTCGTCGGGCGTGAAGGTCAGCTTGCCGAAGTAGAAATCGCCGCGATACGGGCTGATATACGTGCCCTCATACTGGCCGAAGCGCGCGAGGTTCTCGGGGTTGCGATTGCCGACTGTCACGCTCGACGCGCGATCCTGGTCGTTGCCTTCGTACGCGCCGAAGAAGAACAGCTTGTCCTTGATGATCGGGCCACCGAGCGAGATGCCGTATTGCTTGCGCTCGAACTTCGGTTTGCCGCGACCGGCGCGCTCGTCGATGATGCTGGCGGCGGTCAGGCTGCGGTCGGTATACTGGCCGAACATCTCGCCGTGGAAATCGTTGGTGCCCGATTTGGTGATCGCGGTGATGATCGCCGACCCGGCTTGCTCGTATTCGGCCTTGTAGTTCTGCGTCAGCACGCGGAATTCGCCGACCGCGAGCTGCCCGAACGGGTTGCCGCGGCTGTCGGTCTGGCCAGCGATGCCGCCCAGCGTCTGGCTCTTCAGGCTGGTGCCGTCGATGAAGACGTTGACCTGGCTCGCGGGCGAGGCGCCTGCGGTGATGCCCTTGTTGGTCTCGCTGTCGTTGTAGCGGACACCCGGCGCGAGCGCGGCGAACGTCAGGAAGTTGCGATCGCCCTGCGGCAGGATGCGGATCTGGGCCTGGCTGACGTTGGTGGCGACTTCGGAGGTCTTGGTCTCGACCAGCTTGCCCGCGGTGACGACGATCTCTCCGCCCTCACCAGCGCCACCGGTAGTCGTGCCGCCCTCGGCAGTCGCGCCGGCCGCAGGGGCCGCCGCGGTCGGTGCCGCGAGCACGGCGTCGAGCGTCGCGGACTGGCCGACGCCGACCGAGATACGCTGCGCCGAAATTTTGCCGTCGGGACCCGTGAACGTGATGGTGTAGGTAGCGGGGCGCAGACCGTTCAGCACATAGCTGCCCGTCGCGCTGGTGGTCGCGCGGAAGGTCTGGTTCGTCCCGTCATTGACCGCCACCACGGTCGCGCCTGCCACTGCCGCGCCCGCTGCATCGCGGACCTGCCCGCGGATCGCGGCGGTCGTCGTCTGGGCGGTCGCGGCTGTCGTGAGGGCAGCAGCCGATCCGAGGATCGTCGTCGTCACCAGCGCAGCGCGCAGCGCCGCGACCATCATGGTCTTCATGTCGAATAGTCCCCTGCGTTGGATCGCGGATCGGCAAATGGCCTGGGCACGATCGTGGCGGTTCTGCCCGAAGCCATGGCAGCGCCCGATCGTGATGCTCGCGACGGTCGCGACCCCATGCCCTGGACCTCTCCATTAACCGCTCCCGATGGAGTCGGCTGGGCAGCACGCATGTTTGCATGGCCGCCGGAGGGAGCCTCTACGCCCGGTTTCCGATGCCTGCCAATGGCCTGTCCGCGCAAAGGACCGATTCGGCGACAGTCCGTGTCATTATCGCCACAATCCATGTTTGCCGCGTCGCATTCGACAGTAATGGCGCTGTTCCGGCAGTCGACGCGCTGCGAATTGCGGCTGGAATATTTCGTTGCAGCCGCTGCGAACGTGGCGTGTTCGTAGCGGCGCCAAGCCCCATCTGGGCGATGTTGTGCCCAGAAAGATCGTTGTTTTTTCGGCGCGAAATCCGCGTCTTACTTCATCAGCACCAGTTCTTCGGCCATCGTCGGATGCAGCGCGACGGTCGCGTCGAAGTCCGCCTTGGTCAGCCCGGCCTTCACCGCCACCGCCGCCGATTGCAGGATCTCGGGGCAGTCCGGCCCGATCATGTGGATGCCCACCACCCGGTCGGTCTCGCCATCGCAGATCATCTTGTAGAGCGAGCGCTCGTTGCGGCCTGCCAGCACGTTCTTCATCGGCCGGAAATCGGACGTATAGACCTTCACCGATCCCAGCGCCTGCTTGGCCTGCGACTCGGTCATGCCGACGCCGGCCATCGGCGGGTGGCTGAACACGGCGGCGGGGACGTTGGCGTAATCGACGCGCGTCGGCTTGTTGCCGAAAAAGGTGTCGGCGAACGCCTGTCCCTCGCGGATCGCGACCGGGGTCAGCTGGATCCGGTTGGTGACGTCGCCAACCGCGAAGATCGAGTCGCAGCTCGACTTATTGTCCTCGTCGACGATTACCGCGCCTACAGCATCGAGCTCGACGCCTGCGGTTTCGAGCCCGAGGCCCTTGGTATTCGGCAGGCGGCCCGTGGCGAACATTACGAGGTCGACCGTGATCGGCTCATGCCCGCTCATCCTGACCGTCAGGCAGCCGTTCGAATCCTTTTCAATGCTCTCGAACGCCGCGTTGAAGCGGAAATCGATGCCCTTGCTCATCGAGATCTGGAGCAGGCGGTCGCGGATCGATTCGTCATAGCCGCGCAGGATCACGTCGGTACGGTTGACCAGCGTGACGTGCGCCCCGAACTGGTGGAAGATCCCGGCGAACTCGTTGGCGATATAGCCCGCGCCCGCAATCAGCACGCGCTTCGGCACGTCGTCGAGATGGAAGACCTCGTTCGAAGTGATGCCGTGCTCCGAGCCGGGGAACTCGGGGGTCAGCGGATGCGCGCCGACCGCGATCAGGATCTTCGCCGCGGTCTTCACGGTCCCGTCGGCGAGCGTAACTTCGTTGGGACCGGAGACGACCGCGCGCTGGTGGATGATGTCGACGTGATTGTTCTGGAGCGTGGTGGTGTAGGCGCCGTTGATCCGGTCCACCTCCTCCATCACGTTGTCGCGCAACGTCGGCCAGCTGAATGCGCAATCGTCGGGCACCTGCCAGCCGAACCGCTTCGCATCCTTCAGATCCTCGGCGAAATGCGCGCCGTAGATGAGGAGTTTCTTGGGCACGCAGCCCCGGATGACGCAGGTCCCGCCGACGCGGTACTCCTCCGCGACCGCGACGCGTGCGCCGTGCGCAGCGGCAACCCGTGAGGCGCGCGTACCGCCCGAGCCTGCGCCGATGACGAAGAGGTCATAGTCGAATTGGGTATCGGTCACAGGCAGTCCTTGCAGGTCACGCGCCGCCGAGCGGCTTTGCATGCCATCTGGGGCAGGGCGCGCGACGCCACAACCCCGGCGCGGCGATCACGCTGATCGGTCGGCTCTATCGCTGACCGGCCCTGCGCATCGGCATCGCGTCGATCGTCTGCTCGAGAGCGGCAGCGGCGAAGGGCCTCGCGCTGCGTAGTTTCTCGCCGCCATCTTTGCCGATCAGGATCGCGGTGAAGGGCGCGCGGAGGCGGTATTTGCGGCGGATCGAAGCGGCCGTGTCGCCCGCACCACTGACCCGGTCGCCGATCACTTCGACGACAGTGAGGTCACGGTCGTCGCTGTTAGCCTTCCAGTCGGCGAGGATGCGTCGTTGCTCGGCAAGCGCCGCGTTTTCGCCGGAGGCGGCGGCAACAATTAGTACGCGCCGCTCCCACTTCATCTGCGCGAGGGTGGGGGAGGCGGCGAGCGCTACGGCAAGAAGAAGGGGCATCAGGATTCAACGCACCAACTTCTCTTGTTCTCCCGCGAAGGCGGGAGCCCAGGATCACTATCGCTGTGGGTGGTATCCTGGGCCCCCGCCTCCGCGGGGGAACAAGATTTGGGTGGTGAGGGAGAACCGGCCTCCCCAACTCTCACCCAAACGCGCGCTTGATCAGATCATCCGTGGAAGGGTCGAACGTCTGTCCGCCCTTCTCCGCCGCCTTCGCCATTTCCTTCCCCAGTTCCACCCCGAACTGGTCGAACGAATTAATCCCCAGCAGCACGCCGTTCACGAACACCCGGTGCTCATAAAATGCGATCAGCGCCCCCAGCGTCCGCGCATCCAAATCGTCCAGCAGCACCGTCGACGACGGCCGATCACCCGAATAGCTCCGCGCCGGGTCCTCGACCTGCTTGCCCGCCATCAACGCCGCCCCCTGCGCGAATGCATTCAGCAACAGCGCCCGGTGATGCTCGTCGGGCAGCGTATCGCCCGGCTCGATCGACGCGACGAACTCGACCGGCACCAGATGCGTGCCCTGATGCAGCAGCTGGAACACCGCGTGCTGCGCCTCGGTGCCGACCCCGCCCCAGGTGATCGCCGCCGACGGCCGTCCAAGCGGCTCGCCGTCCGCGGTCACCGACTTGCCGTTCGACTCCATCTCCAGCTGCTGGAGATAGCTCGGCAGCAACCGCAACCGCTCGTCATACGCGAACGTCGCGCGCGTCTCGGCGCCGCGAACCTGCGTGTAATACAGGTCGGCGAAGGCCGCGAGCGCGGGCGCGTTCTCATGCAGCGCGGCGAGGCGGAAATGCCGGTCCATCTCGGCCGCACCCTCCAGCAGCTCCTCGAACTTGTCCCAGCCCAGCCCGATCGCCGCCGGGAATCCGATCGTCGACCACAGCGAATACCGCCCGCCGACGCTCTCCGCGAACGGCAGGATTCGCGTCTCGTCCACGCCCCATTCCATCGCCTTCTCCGGCGCCGCGGTCAGCGCGATCACCCGGCCATACGGGTCCTCGACATTATGCTCGGTCATCCACTGCAGCACCGATTCAGCGTTCATCAGCGTCTCGGTCGTGGTGAAGGTCTTCGACGCGACCACCAGCAACGTCGCCGCCGGATCGAACTTCGCGAACACGTCCTCCAGCGCGACGCCATCGACATTGGCGACGATCCCGACGTCGTAGCGCTTGTCGTCACGCCCCAGCGCATCGACCAGCAGCTGCGGCCCCAGCGCCGACCCGCCGATCCCGACGTGCAGGATATGCCGCACCGGGCCCAGTGCATCCGCTTCGATCGCGTCGATCAGCGTCCGCATCCGCGCGTGGCTCGCCTGCGCGATCGCGACGCTCTCGGGCTTGCCCTCGCCGCGCTCGGCGGTGTGCTCGACCGCGCGGCCTTCGGTGACGTTGACGATCTCGCCCGAGAACATCGCCTGGCGCTTGCCCGCGAGATCCTGCGACTTCGCCATCTCCTCGAACGCGGTGACCATGTCCGTCGTCAGATGCGTCTTCGACCAGTCGAAATGGATGCCCGCGACGTCGAGGCTCAGCTTCGAGAGTCGCTCCGAATCCTGCGCGAACAGGTCGGTCAGCTTGGTGGCGGGCAGGGCTTCGATCTTGGACCAGTCGGCGGTCATGCTACTTCTCCGAATAGACGTGCGCGCCGGTCATGCTGCAAGCGCGAGACCGCGACAACGCTCTTTCGGTGACAGGTATCCCGCATACGCTTGACGACGCGCGCCGTCTGCGCAAACCCGCGAGCATGGCAAATGACGTGAAGACGAAACCCAAGCGGTCTGAAACGAGCGAGACCTTCCGCTTCCTGCTGAAGCTCGCGCTGGTCGTGCTGATCCTGCGCAGCTTCATCTTCGCGCCGTTCAGCATCCCGTCCGAATCGATGCTCCCCCGCCTGCTGATCGGCGACTATCTGTTCGTCTCTAAGTGGAATTACGGCTATTCGCGCTGGTCGCTCCCCGGTGGCGTTCCCCTGATTCCCGGCCGCATCTTCGGCAGCACGCCGACCCGCGGCGACGTCGTCGTCTTCCGCGCGCCCGAGGTGCTCGACCACGACGTCATCAAGCGCGTCATCGGCCTGCCCGGCGAGACGATCCAGATGCGCCAGGGCACCGTCTATCTCAACGGCAAGCCGATCCCGAAGGTCCGCATCGCCGACTTCACGATCCCGCTAACCGCCAATTTCGACGCTGAAAAATGCGGCGCGCCGTTCGTGGATGTGTCGAACGGCGTACAAATCTGCCGCTACCCCCGCTTCCGCGAGACGTTGCCCGGCGGCCGCAGCTACGAAGTCCTCGACCAGGCCGAACTCCCCGATCGCGACGACACCGGGCTCTACACCATCCCCGCCGGCCACATCTTCGTGATGGGCGACAACCGCGACGACAGCGGCGACAGCCGTTTCCCCGCACCGAACGGCATGGGCTATGTCCCGCTCGAGAACGTCGAGGGCAAGGCGGTCGTCAATTTCTTCTCGACCGACGGCGACGCCGAATGGCTCAAACCCTGGACCTGGGTCAGCGCCGCCCGCTGGAGCCGTATCGGGGAAGGCTTTTGAGCGACCTCGCCGGCTGGCTGAAGACGCTCTTCGGCCGCACACCGACCAATCTCGCCCCCTATGAGCGCGCACTCACGCACGGCAGCCAAGCCGCCGCGAACTACGAGCGACTGGAATTCCTCGGCGACCGCGTCCTGGGCCTGATCATCGCCGAATGGCTTTACGAACTGTTCGCCACCGACCCCGAAGGCTCGCTCTCGAAGCGCCTCAACGCGCTCGTCACTGGCCCCGTCTGTGCGGACGTAGCCCGAGAACTCGGCGTCCGCGCACACCTCAAGCTAGGCAAGCAGGCCCGCGACGACGGCGCGAGCGACAGCGACAACGTGCTCGGCGACGTGATGGAGGCACTGATCGGCGCATGGTACCAGGAAGCCGGCCTCGACGCCGCCCGCGCCTTCGTCCGCGGCGCCTGGGGGCACAGGGTTCAAGCCGGCGCGAAAGCCCCGCAGCATCCCAAGTCCGCCCTCCAGGAATGGGCCGCCGCCCACAACCGCAAGCCCCCCGAATACACCATCGTCGAACGCACCGGCCCCGGCCATGCGCCTAAATTCACGATGCTGGTCTCGATCGGCAAGCTCGCCGAGGCGACCGCAACCGGCTCCAGCAAACAGGAAGCCGAAACCGCCGCGGCCAAGGCACTCTTGGAAAAGTTAGGCTGAGAAGACTGGTTCACGCGGAGACGCGGAGACGCGGAGGGGGTGCGGTTGGAACTCCGGTGTTGCCCCGAACGACGCCGAGATAATCGGCGGTGCATGATCGCAGCCGGCGCCAGCCCCATCCACACCACCTCCGCGTCTCCGCGCCTCCGCGTGAACAAAACTGCCTTTTCACGACGCGATGACGAACACGCGTTTTCCCTGTAGAACCGCGCGCAACACCAGTTCGAAAAGAGCATATGTGACTGAAACGAATACCAAGCCCGATACCAAGCATTGCGGCCTAGTCGCGATCGTCGGCGCCCCCAACGCGGGCAAGTCGACGCTCGTCAACGCGCTCGTCGGCCAGAAGGTCGCGATCGTCAGCCCCAAGGCGCAGACGACGCGCGCCAAGCTGATGGGCGTCGCGATCGAGGGCGACACGCAGATCCTGCTCGTCGACACCCCCGGCATCTTCGAACCCAAGCGCCGCTTCGATCGCGCGATGGTCGCCGCCGCCTGGGGCGGCGCGGAAGGCTCCGACATCATCGCGCTGGTGGTCGACGCCAAGGGCGGGATCGGCGGCAAGGTCACCACGATCGTCGAATCGCTGGTCGGCCGTACCGAGCCGATCTGGCTGATCCTCAACAAGGTCGACCTCGCCGACAAGACCAAGCTGCTGATCCACGCCGAGAAACTCAACGCGCTGCTCCCCTTCGCCGAAACGTTCTTCATCAGCGCCGGCACCGGCGACGGCCTCGCCCACTTCAAGACGCAGCTCGCCAAGGCGATGCCCGAAGGCCCGTGGCACTACCCCGAGGACCAGGTCTCCGACTCGACCGAGCGCGCGCTGGCGTCCGAGGTCACGCGCGAGCAGCTCTATCTCCAGCTCCACGCGGAACTCCCCTACGCCAGCACGATCGAGACCGAGCAGTATATCGAGCGCCAGGACGGGTCGTTGGAAATCCACCAGCAGATTCTCGTAGAGCGCCCAACGCAACGCGCCATCGTCCTCGGCAAGGGCGGCCAGCGCATCAAGGAAATCGGCGCGCGGGCCCGCATCGAACTCGCCTCGATCACCGGCAAGCCCGTCCACCTCTACCTGCACGTAAAGGTCAAACCCGGCTGGGACGAAGACCGCGAAACCTACCGCGACCTGGGCCTCGACTGGGTCGACTGAGGCCCGTCCAAAAGACTGTTCCCCCGCGAAGGCGGGGGCCCAGCCTGGACTCCCGCCTTCGCGGGAGAACAAGCTTGCTGTCCGCGGTAAACCGCAACCCACGCTCACCCCACGCACCACCACCCCGGCGAAGGCCGGGGCCCAATTGGGGAACGGTTTTAATAGCGGACTGCGCTCCGTTACTCAGGCCGTCCCACTTGGCCCCCGGCCTCCGCCGCGGTGGAAGACAAAATCCCCTCCACCCAAACCGGCACCAGCACCCCAGCCGCCCCGATCCGCGTCTCTCCAAAGAACACGCTCCCCATCGAAGGATCCAGGTTCAGCTCCAGCGTCCGCGCCCCATGATACGCCGCAGTCTGCACGAACCCCGCCGCCGGATACACCGCCCCCGAAGTCCCCACCGAAACGAACAGGTCGGCCTTCGCCAACGCCGCCTCGATCCGCTCCATCTGGTACGGCATCTCCCCAAAGAACACGATGTCGGGCCGAAGCGCCGCCGCACCGCAAGCGCCACACCCCGACCCCTCCGGCAAAGCCCCCGTCCAAGCCTCCCGCGCCCCACAAACAGCACACAGCGCCGACAACAGTTCGCCATGCATATGCAGCATCCGCGTCGCGCCAGCCCGCTCATGCAGGTCGTCGACATTCTGCGTGACGATCAGCAACTCGCCGTCCCAACCCGCATCCAGCCGCGCCAGCGCCCGGTGCGCCGGATTGGGCTCCACCCTCGCCAAAGCCGCCCGCCGCAGATCGTAAAACCGGTGCACCAACGCAGGATCCGCCGCGAGAGCCTCGGGCGTGCAGACATCCTCGACCCGGTGCCCTTCCCAAAGCCCGCCGGGCCCGCGAAACGTCGCTATCCCGCTTTCCGCCGAAATCCCGGCCCCGGTTAGAACGACGATGTTTCTGATGTCCTGCATCGCCACAGGATAAACCGCGTTCTTGAAGTCCGGAAGGGCGCGCGCAGTCGCGACGCCATCTCCCATTTCTCGCCGCCAAGCCTATGATGTCTCATGCGCCGTTATGAAAAGCGTCAGCGTCTGCTGGCAATCGGGCTCGCTGCGCTGGCGGGATTCGTCGATGCGCTGGGGTTTCTGAAGCTCGGCGGCCTGTTCGTCTCGTTCATGAGCGGTAACTCGACGCGCTTTGCGGCAGGTATCACCGGTGTCGTGCCGGGCAGCCTGTTCGCCGGTGCGCTGATCGCGGCGTTCGTCGGCGGGGTCATGGCCGGCGAAACCGTCGGGCGGCTCGCGGGACGACGGCGGAAGCAGGCGGTACTGGCGTTCGTGCTGGTCGCGCTGGCGATCGCCTCCGCGACGGCGACGCACGGTGGCGACCTCGTCCCGGCGCCGCTGCTGATGGCGGTGGCGATGGGATCGGCGAACGCGGTGTTCCAGCGCGACGGCGAGGTCAGCGTCGGCGTCACCTACATGACCGGCACGCTCGTCAAGATCGGCCAGCACCTCACGACCGCGTTCGCCGGCGGTCCCCGCTTTGCCTGGGTCCCCTATCTCCTCCTGTGGCTGGGGTTGATCGCGGGAGCGACCGCGGGCGCCGCAGTGTTCCCCATCCTGGATCTGAAAGCGCTATGGATCGCGGTCGCGCTGGCCGCGCTGCTGCTTGTGGGTGCCGCCACGCTGGGAACTTCGCACGAGGAATAGCGGTGAGCGGAATGACCGGCTTGGAGGGGAAAGCGGTCAGGTTGCTCTGGCGCGGCAGGTAACGATAGCGGACGTTGCGCCGCTCGTCCGTCTTCGAGGGGCAGCTCATTCGTGAAATTACTGAGCATGACGGAATGTCCAAGTGACACCTCCCGCCGCCCGGGGTAGGCGGCTCCCGTGCAACTAGGTCGGTATCTTCTGGCGCAACGCCACCTGACCGTGTTGATCTGTGCGGCGACGCTGCTGCTGAAACTGCTGGTTCCGACCGGCTACATGATCGCGAACGATCACGGTCGCTTCACCATCACCATCTGCTCAGGCATCGCACCCGCGGCGATGACGATGGACATGCCAGGAATGCACGGCGACATGCCCGATCACGGCAAGTCGAAGGAACACGGCAAGGCTGAGATGCCCTGTGCGTTCTCGGGGCTGTCCGCAGCCGTTCTGAGTCCGGTCGATCCGATCCAGCTTGCTGCGCTGATCGCCTTCGTCCTGGCCATCGGTCTGACGGCGACCCTTCCGCCAGCCCCCTCCCGGCCGGCGTTCCTGCGGCCACCCTTGCGCGGTCCTCCGGCCTACCTCTGACCTGTCATTCTGTGCCGCTGCACGCGGCGCTTTCATGAATTGCGGCTTGGTGCGTGTCATGCACCGGGCCGGTCGAAGGTATTCCCATGATCCGAACCTATTTGCTGGCCGGCGTTGCTACGCCGTGCCTGCTACTGGCCGTCCCGGTCAGCGCACAGACCCGCGACACTGCTGACGAGCGAACCGATGCGACGATCATCGTCACCGGCCAGCGCGATCCGCTCAAGCTGAACGATCAGACACAAGCCGGTAGCCGTCTCGGCCTGACGATCCGCGAGACGCCCGCGAGCATCGAGGTGCTGACGCAGGACGATCTACAAGTGCGCGGACTGCGTACCGCGCGCGAGACGTTCAACGACGTGGTGGGCGCCGTCGCCGGCAACGTTCCCGGCAACCCGGCGGTCGTCTCGATGCGCGGCTTCGCAGGCAATACCGTGTCGATCCTTCAGGACGGGGTGCGGGTGTCCGCTTCGACCGTCGTGCAGCGTGACAGCAACAACTGGCACTACGACCGGATCGAAGTGCTGAAGGGACCGGCGTCCGTCCTCTATGGCGAAGGCGCATTGGCCGGTGTCATCAACAAGGTGACGCGCAAACCGGTCCTGGGCGAACGCCATCTCGATACGCTCCTGTCGGTCGGGAGCTTCGACACGGTGTTCGCGGCCGGCGGGGTCAACCTGCCGGTGTCGTCGACGATCGCGGTGCGCGCCGACGCCAGCTACCAGCGGTCGGACAGCCTCTACGACGTCGACAACAACGACACCTTCTCGGCCGGTCTGACCGCGAGCGCGCTATGGAAGCCGAGCGACCGCCTGTCGCTGCTGGTCGCGGTCGATCATTTCGAGGATCGCTACGACGCGACCTATCAGGGCCTGCCCCTGATCCCCGGCCAATACGCCCTGCGTCCGACCGATGCAGTGACGAGCGCCAACGGTCTGGTCGCCGATCGCGCGCTGCGACGCCGCAACTACAATCCTCAAGGCGCCTATTCCGGTGCCGACGAGACGACGGTGCGCTCACGGCTCGACTGGTCGATCGGCAGCGGGTGGACCTTCGCGCTCGACCTGACCGGCTATACCGCGAAGCGCGATTTCCTGCTGGCGGACAGCCAGACCTTCGTTGCGCCTACCACGGCGTTTCCGAACGGCAGCTTCCGCCAGACCTATCAGGATTTCCGGCACGATCACCAGTTCTGGAATGCGCGCGGGGTCGTTGGCAACGACAGCGTCATCGCGGGCCTGCGCAACCGTTTCACCTTGGGCGTCGAGCATAACGACACCGATTTCGTTAGCTTGCGTCAGACGGCGCCCGTCTCGGCCCTGCCGGCGGTGGACGTGCGGAACCCTGCGATCATACCCCTGCCCGTGGGGACGGCGATCTTCACCGCCGGCAACGTCACCTTCGATTCCAAGCTCAAACAGACCTCGGTGTTTGCGGAAGATGCGCTGAACCTGACCCCAAAATGGCTGCTGGTCGGCGGGGTACGCTGGGATCACATGGAGCTGGACCGGACGACGATCCAGAATGTGGGCGGCGCGGTCGATCGCAACAGCCCGACCTTCAACCCCATATCCTGGCGGGCGGGGACGACCTGGGACGTGGCGTCCGGTCTGACCCTCTATGCGCAATATACGACCGCGGTATCGCCGGTGTCGTCGATCCTGCTGGCCTCGATCGCGAACAGCCGGTTCCGACTGACCACGGGCCGCGCCTACGAAGCTGGTTTCAAGGCGAGCGCATGGGGCGGGCGGGCAAGCGTCACGGGTGCCGCCTACCGGATCGAACAGCGCGATATCCTGACCCGCGATCCAACCAACCCGGCCTTGGCCGTACAGGGCGGACGGCAATCTTCGCAGGGTGTCGAGTTGTCCGGCGTCCTCTCCCCGGTAAAGCCACTGCGCCTCTCGGGCGGCGTCTCCTATACCGACGCGCAATATGACGAACTGTCGGAGCTGGTGAGCGGGGTGCGGATCGATCGGAGCGGCAACCGCCCGATCAACATACCCTCTACGACGGTCAACGCCTCGGCGCTCTACACCATTGCGGACAAGGTGACGCTGGGCGGCTTCCTCCGCCACGCGAGCGCCTTCTATACGGATACCGCCAACACTATCCGCGTCGCTGGCCATACCGTGCTGGATGCAAGCCTGTCGTTCCCGGTCGCATCACAGGCGACCGTGACGCTGCGCGGGCGAAACCTGACGGACGCCTTTTATGGCGAGTATTCCGGCTACCCCACCACCAACGTCTATATCGGCGCACCGCGGTCGTTCGAGGTCGCGCTGGCGACGCGGTTCTGAGCATGGCCGGGCATCGCCGATCGGCAGCGTCGCGCGCGCGTATCTTCGTGCGCCGCGTCCATCTCTGGCTGGGGTTGAGCGTCGGGCTGCTGTTCGTGGTGCTGGGCCTCACCGGGTCGGCGCTGGTCTTCTACACCGGCATCGACACGGCGCTTCATCCTGCGATCCAGGCCGGGCGCAACGATCCCGCACCCGATCTGAACGCGCGCGTTTGGGATCGCGCGCTGGCGACCGGGCGGGGGCGCTGGCACGACACGGGCGGCAAGTGGACGCTTGAAGTAACGGGTGAGGGCGGTGCGATCCCGGCGCGCTATTATCCGGCGCCCGGCCGCCATGGCGACCGGATGATGGTCTGGTTCTCGGCCGATGGCACGCGCGTCATTCGTGCCGAACCGTGGGGCGGCTACCTCATGAGCTGGCTCTATCAGCTCCACATGCAACTGCTCGCCGGCGAGTTCGGCAGTCAGGTCGTCGGCTGGTCGGGTGTAGCGATGCTGGTGCTGCTAGCCAGTGGCATGCTGGCCTGGTGGCCGCGCGGGAGTTGGCGCAAGGCTCTCGCCTTCAAGCGCGACGCGGCGTCGATCCGGCGCTTGCGCGACCTTCACAAACTGTCCGGTGTGTGGAGCATGATGCTGCTCTTCGTGCTGGTCGCGACCGGCGTGCTGCTGGCGTTGCCCGCGGTCACACAGGCCCTGCTGGCGCCCGCGGCGATACCTGCCCCAAAGTCGCGTGCCCCGAAATCGCGTGACGGGGGAGCCGCGCAGATCTCGATCGTCCAGGCACTCCACGCAGCGCACCGGGCGCTGCCGGACGGTCACGTCGTGTTCGTCGATGTGCCCAGCGCGCATGACGCGGCAATCCGGGTACGGCTTCAGGTGCCCGGCGATCCCCATCGGCGCTTCCCCGGCAGCTATGTCTTCATCGACCAGTTTTCGGGCCGGGTACTGGCGACGCATGATGTTCGGCGTGCCGGGACCGGAACCGCCGTAGCGAGCTGGGTACGCACGCTACACGACGGTACGATCGGCGGTATAACCACGCGGGTCCTCGCGGTCCTGCTCGGGCTCGTTCCGTCGGTGCTTTTCGTAACCGGCATTCTCCACTGGCTCCGCCGGCGGGCAGCCCGACATACGTGAACGAATGGCTGCTTTAAGCGACAGGCATTGCGCTTCGAAACGTCCGCTGACGGCCGTAAACCCGCCGAAATCATCGTCGTCCAGGCCCGCCAGTTTTCGCTGTCCTACACGCAACCTTGGTGTCACGCTCGGTCCTCGGCTCTTTCAAATCGTCGATCACAGCCCTGGTGCAAAGTCGATCATGCTTTGCACACCGCGTGGCTCTTTGCCTGCTGCCCGAAAGACCGCGCGTTGGCCTAACCCACCCTAACCTTCTTTTGCAGCCGGGCCCGTACTGATGGCGTGCCGACGCCCCCTCGGTCTTCATAAATCGCCCGAACGCGGCTAAGACGCGCGCATCCCCGCATCCGCAAAGGCGCTGCATGACCGTCATCACCGAAGCCGACCTGATCGAAAGCGTCGCCGACGCGCTCCAGTTCATCAGCTACTACCACCCAATGGATTACATCCGTGCGCTCGGCGTCGCGTACGAGGCCGAACAGAGCCCCGCCGCCAAGGACGCTATCGCGCAGATCCTCACCAACAGCCGGATGTGCGCCGAGGGCCATCGCCCGATCTGCCAGGATACCGGGATCGTCACGATCTTCGTCAAATGGGGCCAGGATTGCCGCCTCGACTCGACCCGCAGCTTGCAGGAGGTCGTCGATGAAGGCGTACGGAAAGCCTATCTCAACCCCGAGAACAAGCTGCGGGCGTCGATCCTCGCCGACCCCGCCTTCACCCGCCGCAACACCAAGGACAACACGCCCAGCGTGATGCATGTCGAGATGGTGCCCGGCAACACTGTCTCGATTGACGTCGCGGCCAAGGGTGGCGGCAGCGAGAACAAGTCGAAGTTCAAGATGATGAACCCGAGCGACTCGATCGTCGACTGGGTGCTCGAGATGATCCCGCAGATGGGCGCAGGTTGGTGCCCGCCGGGGATGCTCGGGATCGGCATCGGTGGTACTGCCGAGAAGTCGATGATCCTCGCGAAGCAGTCGTTGATGGGATCGATCGACATGGCGCAGCTTAAGGCGCGCGGGCCGAAGAACGACATCGAGGCGCTGCGGATCGAGATTTACGACAAGGTCAACGCGCTCGGCATCGGCGCGCAGGGGCTGGGCGGACTTTCGACCATCCTCGACGTGAAGATTTTCGACTGGCCGACGCACGCCGCGTCGAAGCCGGTGGCGATGATCCCGAACTGCGCCGCCACCCGCCACGCGCATTTCGTGCTCGACGGTTCGGGCCCGGTATATCTGGAAGCGCCGAAGCTGGAGGAGTGGCCCGACGTCAACTGGACGCCCGACAAGGCCGCGATCCGCGTCGATCTCGACACGCTGACGCCCGAAGTCGTGCAGACGTGGAAGCATGGCGACCGCTTGCTGCTCAACGGCAAGATGCTCACCGGGCGCGATGCGGCGCACAAGCGGATCGCCGACATGCTGGCGAAGGGCGAACCGCTCCCGGTCGATTTCGCGGGCCGCGTGATCTATTATGTCGGCCCGGTCGATCCGGTCGGCGACGAGGTGGTCGGCCCCGCCGGCCCGACCACGGCCACCCGCATGGACAAGTTCACCCGCATGATGCTCGACCAGGGCCTGCTCGCGATGGTCGGCAAGGCCGAGCGCGGCGCCGACGCGACCAAGGCGATCGCCGAGCGCAAGTCGGCCTATCTGATGGCGGTCGGCGGCGCCGCCTATCTCGTCGCGCGCGCGATCAAGGGCAGCAAGGTCGTCGGGTTCGAGGATCTGGGCATGGAAGCGATCTACGAGTTCGAGGTCGCCGATTTCCCGGTCACCGTTGCGGTCGATTCCGCGGGCGAGAACGTCCACCAGCTCGCGCCTCTGGTGTGGCGCGAGAAGATCGCGCGCGAAAGGTTGCTGACGCCGGCCTGACGACGCGGGTTCGCAGAAGGGGGCAGGGGCCCGTCCGGAGGATCGCCTCCGTCCTCCTTCTGCTTGCCGTTGCAATTATCTACGCGCCACAGCTACTCGCGTTTCCGTACAAGCAGCGGATCGGCACCGTCACCGTCTATGCCGAGCGCCCGATCGATTCGCGGATCGGCAGCGAACTGGCGCGTGCCGAGGGCTTGTTGCGCGCCAGTCCAATCTACATCGGTCCGCTAGAACGCGGATGCTGAAAGTCTTCGCACGACCGACCCGGGCGCATCGTCCCTGGTATATTACGACGCCCGTCGACGGGTCGAGGCGGCGTTGCAGGCTAATGGCGGATCGGTCGACGCGTTGTTCGCCGGTCGCTGAACGAACCTTTTCGGAACGCACCTTGGCCAGTCCCGTTAGTGACATAACCCTATCGGAGCACCCAATCATGCCCAAGACCGCAATCGCCCTCGTGGCCGCCTTGGCCTTCGCGACCTCGGCATCGGCGCAGTCCAGCGCACCGCAATCGGCGTCGACGCAAAATGGTCTCGGCGGACTTGGTGGGCTAGGCGATCTCGGCGGACTTGGTGGCTTGCTCGGTGGTGCGCTGCCGAGCGTCGGATCGATCGGCGCCGGCAATGCTGCCGGACTGCTAGGCTATTGCCTGAAGAACAATCTGCTCGGGCAGGGTGGAGCTCTCGGCGCGCTCACCGGCGGACGGAATGCCGCGGCACGAGCGGGCGGCTCGACGAATGCGCCGGCCACCGGCGCGCAGTCGATCCTCCAGCGCCTGACCGGTCGGCAGGGCGTAAGAACGTCGCCGGGCTACGCGGCGGGACAAGAAGGCGAGGTGCAGGCGCCGAACGGGCAGGCGTTCTCGCTCGACGACCTTGGCGGGCAGGTGAAGACGCGGATGTGCAGTGTCGTGCTCAACCGGGCGAAGGCGTTCCTGTAAAAGGGGCTATCGCGGGCTAAGGACGGCCGGGGCGCAACGTGCGCGGCAGTTAAAGCTGGAGGCATAAGCCAGTCCCTCCGTCGTGCCCGTCCCGTCGTACCATATCTCACGTCATCCTGACGATGTGGGCATGGGGACGTTTTCGCGTCTTCCGCTGCTTCAGGGTTAGCCCGATGCGCGCTCTAATTTCGGGTTCTCACCGTTAAGGCAGAACACAAGTGGTGACGGGTGTGCCGCAGGCGTTGGTCACCCGCTCAGCCTGCGCCTACCAATACCGTCAGCTAGGAAAAGGCGGGGTGGCTTCGACGACGGCGAACGTCGTTGGTTCCCGCAACATTGTCGTAAATGGCGGTTGGATCGATCACCGCCAACCAACCACACCCCACAAATGAAAAGAGGCTGCCGGATCGTCTCCCGACGACCCGACAACCTCCTGACATGGTCAGCGGCCGGAGAGCTCCAGCCCGGAGGACCATGCGTACCGCTTAGCCTGTGGACCACGTGTTGACTGGGAGAGGATACTCCCCACGCGGACCGGCGGCGTTAGCGGTGCGTCCCCCGAACGAACCGAACCGAACTCACTGCTGAACCATGAGACATCGGATCACCTCCTTTCGCTTGTTGAAACAACGCGGCCAAGCCCGACCGCACCCGCAATGTGTGCCGACCGCGCATGCGATACAAGTCTTGTTTTATGGAAGTTTTCGGCCGATCTTATCCGACTGTCGCTTGGCCGATATCAGCTACGACAATCCTCGGTCACGCGCTCGATCTCGGCCCAGGATGGCACCACGAGCGGTGGCATTCCGGCCTGCTGGACGACCATCCGCCCGCGACTGAACCCCATCGCCTCCAGCAAGGAATCGTTCGGCATCAGCGCGGCCGCGACATAAGGCGGCGTGCCACCGGCCGGCTGGACGGACACGGCGCGCGTCACGCTCGATGTGCGGATCGTCAGCGGCGTCGGCGTGGTGCCCGCCCGCGACAGATAGACCTGGCGCGCCGCGATGTCGCAGCGCAGCGTCAATGACGCATCGGCATTGGCGGGTCCGAACAGCGCGATCGAGCCGCGGGCGTCGCGGCGATAGACCCAGGTGCCCGGCGAATACGGCCAATCGCGCCAGTCCGCGGCGATCGGTACCGGGCGCGGCGCCGGCGCGGGGGGCGGCGCGACGGTGCGCGGCGGCGGCGGTGCCTCGGCGCGCGGTGGCGGGACGCAGCCGGCAATCGACGCGAGCGTCGCCAGGCCGGCAAGGCGCGCCAGGACGAGGGGGCTGGCAAGCGATCGCAAGCCGACGAGGTGAGGGGACGGATTGCGCATTGTATCGCTATGCGGCACGCCCGGCGGTCGCTCAAGTACGACGAAGCGCTCTAGGCGGGAACCGCCGCACGGTGGTACCGGTTCAGCGACGGAAGAAATCAGGAGAACGCTCATGTCCGACACCGCTGCCCAGACCCCGACCCAATTGCTCGTCCAGTCGAACATTTCGGGCACGATGAAAGTCGAGAGCCGCGATGGCGACGCTGTCGGCTCGGTCCATGCGTTCATGGTCCACAAGGGCACCGGCCGCGTCACGCACGCCGTGCTGAGCCTCGGCGGCTTCCTCGGCATGGGCAAGAGCTTCTACCCGCTGCCGTTCGCGCTGCTCCAATTCGACGCGGTCCGCGACCTCTACGTCGTAACGATCGACAAGCGCGTCCTCGAAGGCGGTCCGAGCTGGTCGAACAACGCCCCCGTCTTCGACCAGGCTTATGCCGACCGCGTGGCGAGCTATTACGGGTCGAGCAGCGAAGACCTCGTCGTCGGCTAAGCCGCGCGGGGAACGATCCGGTCAAGCGCGTCGGCCTCGTTGCGCTTGACCTCTTCGACGTCATAGCTGACTTGAAGGCGCAGGAAAAACCCGTCTGACATCCCGAAATACCGGGTCAGGCGTGCGTCGATTGATGGGTCGATATCCCGTTTGCTTGCTACGAGTTCACGGAGAAGCGCTGGCTCGATCAGAGCGTCCCGGGCTACGTCTTCAAACGAAATTTCGCTCCCGATCAGAAAATCATCGCGCAGGATGTCGCCTGGATGGACGTTGTTCAACCTGTCGTTATCCGCGATGGTAATCCTCGATCCGGACATCGTCCGCGCCTCCATTCGACCAACCAAACGTGATGCGCCACTGGTCGTTGACCCGGATGCTATATCGCAAAGGCGTGAAGCCTTTCAACTGCTCAAGCCGGTTGCCCGAAGGCACGCGAAGGTCGTTCAGCTGGCCGGCATTTTCAAGTTGGCGTAGCTTGCGACGTGCCATCTGTTGAATGTCCGCTGGCAGTTTACGGCTCTGCCGCCCGAGGTGGATTCGTTCGGTTTCAATATCGGATATCGTGCGTATCATCATCCACCTCGAAGAAGTGGAGCCACATCAATCACCGTAAAGTCACGTGGTCTACAAGTTTAATATCACGAAATAAAAAATTTCGTTTGGTTGGGGGCATCGTAAAAATCTATCGCAAGATTTAACTGTTAAATACCAGAGATTTAGAGCTTCAGTTCGATCCCCACTTTTATGACCTACCGAATTTTCGTTGGGTCTTACCATAACGCGTCTTCCGCGTGCCGGGCTTGCCTTCGTTACTCCGCCCCATGACCGGCGCCTTCTGCTGGTCGACCGGCAGGCCCAGTTCCTCGTTCTCGAGCTGGCGAATTTCGTCACGCAAACGCCCTGCGGTCTCGAATTCCAGATCGCTCGCAGCCTTGCGCATCTGCTTTTCGAGGTCCTCGATGTAGGCGCGAAGGTTATGCCCGACCATATGAGGCCGGTCTTCGTCGATCGGGATTGTCACCTGATCCTGCGACGCCACATGCGCGATGATGTCGCCGATGTTGCGGCGGATCGTCGTCGGGGTGATGCCGTGCTCGGTGTTGTACGCGACCTGTTTCTCGCGGCGGCGCGCGGTTTCGTTCATCGCGCGCTCCATCGATCCGGTGACGCGGTCGGCGTACAGGATCACCCGGCCATCGACGTTGCGCGCCGCGCGCCCGATCGTCTGGATCAGTGACGTCTCGGAGCGCAGAAAGCCCTCCTTGTCCGCATCGAGGATCGCTACCAGCCCGCATTCGGGGATGTCCAACCCCTCGCGCAACAGGTTGATGCCGATCAGCACGTCGTACACGCCCAGCCGCAAGTCGCGGATCAACTCGATACGTTCGAGCGTCTCGACGTCGCTGTGCATGTAGCGGACCTTGATCCCCGCCTCGTGCATATACTCGGTCAGGTCCTCCGCCATCCGCTTGGTCAGCGTGGTGACGAGCGTGCGATAGCCGAGTGCCGTGGTCTTGCCGACTTCGACGATCAGGTCCTGGACCTGTTCCTCGACCGGCTTGATCTCGACGGGCGGATCGATGAGCCCGGTCGGGCGGATGACCTGCTCGGCGAACACGCCGCCGGTCTGCTCCATTTCCCAACTGCCCGGCGTCGCCGAGACATAGGTCGTCGGCGGGCGCATCGCGTCCCATTCGTTAAAGCGCAGCGGGCGGTTGTCGATCGCACTCGGCAGGCGGAAGCCGTATTCCGCAAGCGTCAGTTTGCGACGGTGATCGCCGCGCGACATGCCATTAATCTGGCCGATCGTGACGTGACTCTCGTCGACGAACAGCAATGCGTTGTCGGGGAGATATTCGAACAATGTGGGTGGCGGCTCGCCCGGCATACGGCCTGTGAGGAAGCGCGAGTAATTCTCGATCCCTGCGCAGGAGCCCGTCGCGGCGATCATTTCCAGATCGAAGTTCGTCCGCTGCTCCAGCCGCTGCGCCTCCAGCAGCTTGCCCTCCAGCACCAGCTCCTTCAGCCGCTCGGCCAGCTCGTGCTTGATCGCCTCGCCCGCCTGCTTGAGCGTCGGGCCGGGCGTCACGTAATGCGAATTTGCATACACCCGCACCGAGTTCAGCGACGCGACCTTCTTGCCGGTCAGCGGGTCGAACTCGGTGATCTCCTCGATATCGTCGCCGAAGAACGAGATGCGCCACGCGCTGTCCTCGTAATGCGACGGGAAAATCTCCAGCGTGTCGCCCTTCACGCGGAAATTGCCGCGCTGGAATGCCGCGTCGTTGCGCTTGTACTGCAGCGCGACGAGCTTGCGCACGATCTCGCGCTGGTCGACCGTCGTGCCTTTCTTCAGGTCGAAGATCATCGCCGAATAGGTCTCGACCGAGCCGATGCCGTACAGGCACGACACCGACGCGACGATGATGACGTCGTCGCGTTCGAGCAGCGCGCGGGTAGCGGAATGCCGCATCCGGTCGATCGACTCGTTGGTCGACGATTCTTTCTCGATGTACGTGTCGGAGCGCGCGACATAGGCCTCGGGCTGGTAATAATCGTAATAGCTGACGAAATATTCGACCGCGTTGTCGGGGAAGAACGACTTCATCTCGCCGTATAGCTGTGCGGCCAGGATCTTGTTCGGCGCGAGGATCAGCGCGGGGCGCTGAACTCGGTTGATCACGCTGGCCATCGTGAAGGTCTTGCCCGAGCCGGTGACGCCGAGCAGCACCTGGTCCTTCTCCCCATCGGCGATCGCCGAGACCAGTTCGGCGATCGCGGTCGGCTGGTCGCCCGCGGGTTCGTACTCGCTGACGAGCTTGAACGGCTTGCCGCCCTCGACCTTGTCGGGACGTGCGGTCGGGCGGTGGGGCACGAAGGTGTCGCCGGTTTCGGGCTCGGCGAGGCTGGTGCGGATCTGAATGGCCATCGAGGGGGAATATGGGGAACATACGGTGAGTCGGCAACGGCCCGCTAATCACGGCGATGGCCGCCCCGTTCTCCTGCGAACGCAGGGGTCCAGGGTTGCAGTGGACGCCGTTCGTGACCCTGGGCTCCTGCGTTCGCAGGAGAACCGCAGTAAGAAGGGCCCGGTTTGGGCGTGGCCAAGTTTAGCTGTTGTTGACCCACCGCACGCACGCCAATACTGCGACCGTTTCGCAAGCATTGACCCGCCAGCGCGATTCTGCGCGGCCGAAGGAATAGACGCATGACCGCCCCGACCGTCGAAGCAAGCCGCGCCCCCGTGCTGATCCCCGAGACGCCCGCGTTCCTCAACGCTAAGGTACTGTGGGTGCGTCACTGGAACGAACATCTGTTCAGCTTCGCGATCGAGCGGCCATCGACCTTCCGCTTCCGCTCGGGCGAATTCGTGATGATCGGCCTCCCCCAGGAGGGCGGCAAGCCGATCATGCGCGCCTATTCGATCGCGTCCCCGCATTATTCGGAGGAGCTCGAGTTCCTGTCGATCAAGGTCGAGGACGGCCCGCTGACCTCGAAGCTCCAGCTGATCCAGCCCGGCGACGAGGTGTATCTCGGCAAGAAGCCGACCGGTACGCTGGTGCTCGACGCGCTGCTGCCGGGGAAGCGGCTGTTCATGTTCTCGACCGGCACCGGCCTCGCGCCGTTCCTCAGCCTGATGCGCGATCCCGACGTCTACGCGGCGTATGAGCAGGTGATCGTCGTGCACAGCGTGCGGCGCGTGAGCGACCTCGCCTATCACGACGAGATGGTCGCGTTGCTGGCGGACGACCCGCTGATCGCGGAAGAAGCGCAGACGCAGTTTCACTATATCCCGACGGTGACGCGCGAGCCGTTCCGCACCACGCGCCGGATCGGTGCGCTGATCGAGGATGCGTCGCTGTTCGGCCATCCGGTGCGCGGCGAGCAGAAGCTCAACCCCGAGACCGATCGTGCGATGCTGTGCGGCTCGACCGAGATGATCAAGGAATTTGCGGTGATGCTCGAGGCGAACGGCTTCGAGGAGGGGGCGAATTCGAAGCCGGGTACGTTCGTGATTGAGCGCGCGTTCGTCGGCTGACGGCTTTAGGCTTTGGGTTCCCCCGCGAACGCGGGGGCCCAGGGATTACATCACCGTCAAATGCCGGGAGGGTTCGGGCCTGGACCCCCGCCTACGCGGGGGAACGGCTAGTTGCGTCTCCCGCTCAAGCCACAGATACTCGCCTCAAACAAAGAGGATAGACCCATGATCGGCTACGCGACGCTCGGCACCAACGACATCGATTCTGCGCTGGCGTTCTACAACGCGCTGCTGGCGACCGCTGGCGGCAAGCGACTCATGCAGATGCCCGACGATCGGAAGCTGACCTTCTACGGCGCCGGCGTGGGGAAACCGATGCTGGCGATCGGCAAGCCGTATGACGGGCAGGCCGCGACCGCCGGCAACGGCGCGATGGTCGCGTTGTCGGCCGATTCGCGCGAGCAGGTCGATCAGGTCTACGCCAAGGCGATCGAACTCGGCGGCAGCGACGAGGGCGCACCGGGCTCGCGCGGTCCAGAGCAGATGGGCTTTTACGGCGCCTATTTCCGCGATCCAGACGGCAACAAGCTCTGCGTATTCAAGATGGGGTGAGGGCGGGCGCGACGTCCCGGTCTTGTCCTACTCCCTTGCCTATTAAAACCACCCCGGCGGAGGCCGGGGCCCAGTTGGAAAGGTGGCAGTAACAACGGGCCGTGCCCCGTTAGCAACGTCCCCCAACTGGGCCCCGGCCTCCGCCGGGGAGGTAATGGGCGAGCTATCCCGACTACCGCAACGCACGAACCTGCGGCGTATCGAGACACTTCAGCAAGGCCGCCCGCGCCATCGGCGTTACCGTCGCGGGCTTTACATACGCCCCGACCTCCGCCGGCCGGCCGATCGCTACCGGTGCAAACCCCGTCTGCCCCGTACACCGCATCGCCGCCGCCAGCAGTTTTGGCGGCGTGTCATACCCCTCGAACGACAGCCGGAACGTCCCCCAGTGGATCGGAATCGCGTGCGCCGCGCCCAGCCGCCGATACACTTCGACCGCATCGACCGGCCCGATATGGCTGCCCGACTCCATCTGCCCGTCGACGAACCGGAACGCACCGATCGGGATCAGCGCCAGCCGGATCGGCCCCAGCGCCGCCGCCTCGACCGGCCACTGGCCGTCGCCCATCCCGGTATCCCCCGCAAAGAACACGTTCCCGCCCGGCAGCGTCACGACGAAGCTCGACCACAAGGCGCGGTTGCGATCGGTGAACCAGCGGCTGCCCCAATGATGGTTGCGCGTCACGGTTACGGCGACACCGGGCTTGATCGCCACCCGCTGCCCCCAATCGAGCGCGGTCGCCGCCGCCCCGGTCTGGCCGATCACGCTGTCATTGCCCAAACTCGTGACGATCCGCGGCCGATCGCGCTGCCAGAGGCGTTGCAGCGTTGCCTTGTCGAGATGGTCGTAATGATTGTGGCTGACCAGCACGAGGTCGATCTTCGGCAGCGCCTCGAACGCGATCCCCGGCTCGGCGACACGGCGCGGACCCGTGCCAAGCGGTCCGGCCGTCTCCGCCCAGACCGGATCGGTGAGGATGTTGAGCCCCTGCGTCTGGACCAGCACGCTCGCATGGCCGATCCAGGTCACGACCATCCGCTCGCCCTCGACGCGTGCGGGCGGCGAAACGCGGTTGACCGCGACCGTCTTCGGCCACGTGGGTCGGCCATCGCTGGCGGTGAAATAGCGCCAGAAAAAGCCCGCGCGCCCACCACCGGCGGGCTGGATCTGCTGCGTGTCGGCGTCGTTGTCGGGATTGGCGAAGCGCTCGCCGTCGAAATGGGCACTGGCCGGCCCGCGGTAATAGATGCGGTCGAGGAAGCGCGGGACGATCGTCACCGCCAGCGCCAGAACCACGATCGCCAGCAGCACGATGCCTCCGACGACCTTCAACACCTGACGCACGCCGTTCCCCTATCCGTTGCTGGTCCGTAACGCATCGTGCCGAGCATCGTTCAGACCGCTTGGCGCGGATGCGCAACCCCGATAGCCTTCCGTCAAAGGGGAATCGGAAAATGCGTAAGTTTATCATCGGGCTGTTGCTCGCGACCGCGCTTCCGGCGTCGGCGGAGGCGAAGACCGTCGCGGTCGAGGAGCAGTCGATCGACCAACTCCAGGCGATGATGGCGTCAGGCAAGGCGAGCAGCGTCGATCTCGTCCGCGCCTATCTCGCGCGGATCGCGGCGATGGACCAGACCGGGCCGACCTTGCGCAGCGTGATCGCGCTAAACCCCGATGCCATCGCGCAGGCGAAGGCGCTCGATGCCGAACGCAAGGCCGGGCGCATTCGGGGGCCGCTCCACGGCGTGCCGGTGCTGATCAAGGACAATGTCGAGACCGCCGATGCGATGCCGACGACGGCTGGCAGCCTCGCGCTGAGAGACAATCTCACGCGCCGCGACGCACCCGTGGTCGCACAACTCCGTGCGGCGGGGGCGGTGATCCTGGGGAAGACCAACCTCAGCGAATGGGCGAACATCCGCTCGACCCGGTCGATGAGCGGCTGGAGCGCGGTCGGCGGACTGGTCCGCAATCCCTATGCGCTCGACCGCACCGCGTGCGGCTCGTCGAGCGGCTCGGGCGCGGCGATCGCGGCGAGCTTCGCGGCCGCGGCGATCGGCACGGAGACCGATGGCTCGGTGGTGTGTCCGTCGTCGATCAACGGGCTGGTCGGGTTGAAGCCCACGCTCGGCCTCGTCAGCCGCACGCACGTCGTGCCGATCAGCCACAGCCAGGATACGCCCGGCCCGATGGCGCGCAGCGTCCGCGACGTGGCGACGCTGTTCTCTGCGATGATCGCTGCCGATCCGGCGGACGCGGCGACCGCGGGGGCGGGCGCGTACAAGCGCGACTATGCGGCCGGGCTGTCGACGAGCGCACTCTCCGGGCTGCGCATTGGCGTGATCCGACCGGAGATGACCGCGGACCTTGCGGCGCGGTACCAGGCGGCGCTCGATGTACTGAAGGCCGCGGGCGCGGTGCTGGTCGAGGTGAAGCAGCCCAAGCTCGACGGACTCGGCGAGGCGGAACTGCTGGTGCTCCAGACCGAGCTGAAGGCCGACCTCGACACCTATCTCGCGACCACCCCCGCGGCGGTTCGGACGCGCACGCTCGATCAGGTCATCGCGTTCAACGCTGCCAATGCGGCAACGGAAATGCCGTTCTTCGCGCAGGAGACGTTCGAGGCCGCGGCCAAGACCAAGGGGTTGAACGACCCGGCGTACAAGGCGTCGCGTGCGAAATCGTTGCGGCTGGCGGGCGCGGAGGGGATCGACGCGATGCTCAAGGCGGCAGGGGCGACGGTATTGGTCGAGCCAACCTATGGCCCGGCGTGGCTCAGCGAACCGGTGTACGGCGATCAATATGGCGGGCCGAGTTCGAGCGGGCTGCCGGCGGTCGCGGGCTATCCCAACCTGACGGTGCCGATGGGGCTGGTGCGCGGGCTGCCGGTCGGCCTGTCGTTCATCGCGACGAAGTATGGCGACGCGGCGGTGCTGGGTGCGGGGTATGCGTATGAGCAGAGAGCCAAGGCTCGGGTCGCGCCGCGGTATCTGCCGACTGCCGATGTCGGCCCCGGCCTCGACGCCGCCCGCTAAACTTACGATCCTCCCCCGCCAGGGGGAGGTGGCACCGCAGGTGACGGAGGGGGAGGACACGGAACGCCCGTTTTCCCTTTCCTCCCCCTCCGTCTGGCAAGAGCCAGCCACCTCCCCCTGGCGGGGGAGGATCGTGGGGTCAGCCCATTCGGTTGGCGAAATTCCACTGCCACAGCATCAGCAACGGCACGACCACCGTCTCCATCACCAGCCCGAGCACATGCCCCTGCGACGGCACGCCCACCGCCAGCAGAGAAATCCCGCGCGATACGCCGCCGACGAAGATCAGCCCGCCCAGCAGCCGAAACCGCGGCCCCTTCCGCTCGACATGCGGAATGCAGCTCAAAAACCCCAATCCGGTCGCAAAGAAGATCCCCGAGATATACCGGAAATGGCTATCCAGATCGCGCGGCACCTCGGCGAGATGCCCGAACGGCGCCGGCCCATGCAGCACGCCCTGGCCACCGACGATCAGCGGCAACAGACACGCGAGCGCGATCACGGCTTGCAGCAGGCGCTTCTCGATCATGGCAGGTCCCGCAGCAGTTCCGGCCTGATCCGGAAGGCCCGCAACGACATCCGGACCTCGAAGATGAACGACACCAGCGCCGCGATCAGCAGGATCATCGCGAGGATGAAGCACAAGGCGACGGCCGTACCGAAATGCAGCTTGGCGAGCTCGGCGATGAAGAGGAGCGCGATCAGCACGCAGGTCATGATCGCGCTCGACACCGCCAGGAACAGCGCGGCGTTGATGATCGTCATCCGCCGGTCGAGCAACCGCAGCTCCCAGCCGTAGCGAGTCCGCTCGGCGGCGGAGAAGTTGGGGTGCAGCTGCTCCAGTTTGCGCGCCCGGTCGATCACGCGCGACAGGCGTCCCGCGAGCACGTTCAGCAGCTGGCCGATGCCGGCAAGCATGAACACCGGCGCAAGCGAGAGCTGGATCGTCTGGGCGATGGTCGAGATGGCGGGAATGGTCGGCATGCCGCCACCATGATGGGGAATGCCGGATTGCAAAAGGGGGCGATTGCAAAACAGCATGCAATCGTAACCTTCTGCGCGGTATCTAGCGGGCAATGTCCAAGCCGATGCTCCTGGCCGACTTCGTCCGGCTGCCGCCCAACGTCCGCGGCGACGTGGTCGAGGGGCTTGCCGCCGCGATCGACATCGTCGCGGAGCGGGGCGCGCTCAGCCACCGCTTCCTGCGCTTCGGCTGGTACGCCGCGGCGCTCGCCGCCTATGGTGGACAGGCGCGGACGCTGGTGGTCGAGCAGGACGACGCGCCGGTCCTGACGCTGCCGTTCGTGCCGCTGGGTCCGCGTATGCTCGGGATGGCGGCGATCCCCGGCTGCTACTGGCCGTTCCGCAGCTTCGGCCTCGCGCTCGAAGCCGGCGAGCCTGCGCTGAAGACCGCGCTGTCGACGCTGGCGAACCACGTCAGCGGCCTGAGGATCGGCCCGGTCTATGACACCGATCCCGCCGCGACCGCGCTGATCGCGGCCGCTCGCGCGCAAGGCTGGACCGCGATCGACCGCACCATCGGCGACAACTGGTCGCTCGACCTGCCACTGGCGAGAGAAGGCCAGCCCTGGCCGCGCACCTCGACGCTGCGCAAGAACCGCTTCCACGAAAAGCATCTCGCCGAACACGGCGTACCCGACTGGCGCTTCCTGTCGAATGCGGACTGGCCCGCCGCGTTCGCCGATCTCGGCGCGGTCGAGCAGACGAGCTGGATCGCGCACGACACCGATCGCACCGGGATGAAGTTCACCGCCGACGGTCATCTCGCCTTCTGGCAGGCTGCGGTCGCCGATCCGGTGCTTGCCGCGATGTTCCGCGCCGCGCTGCTGACGGTCGACGGTAGGCCCGCCTCCTTCTCGTTCGACATCGACACCGGCGAACTGCTGTACGCGGTCGCCAACAGCTACGACCCACGCTTCGCCAAGCATTCGCCGGGCAAACTGCTCTACTGGCGCAACCTGGTCGCGGCGCGCGATCGCGGTATCCGCCGGGTCGACTGGGGCGCGGGCGACAGCGGCTACAAGCAGGTCATCGGGGCGACGATCGACGCGCCGATCCGCGACTGGCTATTGTTCCGCCCTGGCCTGCCAGCGTTCGTCGGTCGCCTGTTCGGCTGGGTCTGGCGGCGCAGCGCTACATCCTGAGCGCGCGGTCGTAGCCGGTAAGCTCCAGATAGCCGCGCCCGCCGCGCGTTCGTACCGCCCCCTCCCAATAGACCGGCATCCCGCTGCGTCGCGTATCGAGTTCCTGCGCAGCGAACATCGGTACCAGTCGCCAGCGCTGGACGCGGCCCTCGGCGCGGACGCTCAACTCCTGCGATACCGGGTACACCGCGCCGGTCGCCTTGCTCCGCCACGTCGCCAGCGTGCGGAACGCGACGTCGCCGGGCGCGAACACCGTCATCCTGCCGTCGGGACGGCGCAGCGATCCGCCCGCCCACACCGTCCCGCCGCCCTTGCGCCGGATCCGGAACGCCATCAGCGCGGAGCCGTCGTCGAAGTTGAGCCCGGTCCAGTCCCACCCTTGCGCAGCCGGTGCGAGATAATCCGACGACCATTCGCGATCGAGCCATGCCTCGCCGGTTACCGGGACTGTCTTGCCGGCCCGCGTCACCTGGCCCCGCACTCGGAGATGCGGCACCGAGTAATAATAACTCGCCTCGTCGGGAAGCGCGCCCTTGCGACTATAGCCGCCGCGGCCCTGTGGCAGCGGCGGCTGGGTCGGCTGGAACGACAGGTCGAGCCCGAAATCCTGCGCGGTCACGCGGGTCGCCCAGCGCCCGTCGCCCGCGCGCCGCAACCGCCAGTCGCGGATCGACACATCGGCATCCCCCGTCCGCGCTTCGGCCAGTCCGAAGCCGGCGCGTGCCGCCCGCTCGCTATGCGACAATTTGCCCGTCTCAGGGTCGGACAACGCCGCATGCGCGAACAGCACCTGCCGGGCCGCGAACCTGCTGGGATTGCGCGTATCGATCGGCGGGCGGGTCCGGAAGAACGTCACCTGGAAGCCCAGATCCTTGCCGTCCGTAGTGCGCAACCACCCGGTGAAATACCACCATTCGGTACGAAACGCCGGATGCGCCCCGTGATCGGCGGGAAAGCGCAGCGTGATGCCCGGCGCCACCACGGGATAGGAAACGGCCGGGGTGGCGGCAGGCGCGATCGCCGCGACCGCCGCGATCCAGCCGAGCGGGATCCAGGAACGTGCCATCACCAATCCTCCCGCACCGATTGCACCGCGCTCTTGGCGGTCGCACGCCGCCCGGCAAGGACCGCGGTCGCCGCCGCCGCACCGCTCAGTGCGGCCGCTACGCCGATCAGCGTGCCGATCGGCACCCGCGTGGTCATCGTCCAGTTGAACGACTGCGGGTTGATCACATGGATCAGCACCTGCGACAGCAGCAATCCGAGTCCGATCCCGGCCAGCGCCCCGGTCAGTCCGACGATCGCGCCCTCGGTCGCCAGCATCGTCGTCAATTGCCGCCGGGTGAGCCCCAGATGCCGCAACATCCCGAACTCGCGTTCGCGCGCGATCGTCTGCGCCGACATCGTCGCCGCGACGCCGGCAAGCCCGACCAGGATCGCGACCGCCTCCAGCAGATAGGTCACCGCGAAACTGCGATCGAAGATCGTCAGCGCGAGCCGTCGCAGCGTCGCCGGCTGGCTCACCTCGACCTGATCGCGCAACGCTGGCGGCAGCTTGACGGTCATCGCGCGCGCAACCTGCGCCGCATCCCGGCCGGGCGCGATCGTCGCGGAAATCTCGTCGCGCGCGTCATCGCCGGTGAGACGTTGATAGTCGCCCTCGTCGATCAGCACCGCCCCCGCCTGGCGCCCGTAGTCGCGCCATACCCCGGCGACCACGAACTGCGTCCGTCCGGCGATCGGCAGCGTAATGCGCTCGCCGGGATCCCAACCGTACAGCCGTTGCGCCGGTTCGGAGACCCACACCGGCAGCGCAGTCTTGGGGAGCGGGGCCGCGGTCTCGATCAGCACGAGCAACGGATCCTGGCCACCCCGTTCGGGTCGCGCGATCAGGCTTACCGGCGGTCGGTCGGCGGCGATCGTCAGGGGAATCTGCCGACTGAAAGCGAGCCGCTCGATTCCCGCCGTCGTCGCTAGTCGGGTGCGCGTCGCCGGATCGAACGTGGCGCCTGCCGTCGTGCGCAGATACAGGTCCGCGCCGAGCACCTGGTTCAGCCACTCGTCGACCGCGCCGCGAAAGCTGGTCACCATCGTCGCCATCGCGATCATCAGCGCAGTCGAGGCGACGATCCCGCACAGCGCGGTCGCGGCCTCGCCGGGCGCGCCGTGCAGATGGCGGATCGCCAGCAGCCCCGGCACGCTCCCGCGCGTCCGCTTTGCCAGCGGGGTCAGCAGCGTGCGCGCGAACCACGGTACACCCGCGACGCCGCCCGCGAGCATCAGCGCCATGCCCGCAAAGCCGAACAGCGGCAGGCCACCGACCGCAGGCAGCAACGCCGCCGCGCCGCCCGCCACGAGCAACGCGACCGCGGGCCACCACGCCACGCGCCGCCGCGGATCGAGCACGTCGCCCGCATTCTTCAGCGCAGCGGCAGGGGCCGCGCGTGCCGCCACCCTTGCCGGCAGCGCACTCCCCAATATCGACGCCAGCAGGCCGAGCGAGAAGAAGCCGAGCGCCGCGACCGGCTGGATCACGACGTGCGCGGTGGCGCCACCGAAATACCCCGCGCCGAGATCGCCGCCGAACCAGTGCAGCGCGCCCCATGCCAGCGCATAGCCGATGACCAAGCCCGCCGACGCGCCGACCAGCCCGATCGCGAGCCCCTCGACGACCACCGCCGCGATGACGCCGCCGCGCGGCATGCCGAGCGTCCGCAGCAAGGCGAAGGCGCGCTGGCGTCGCACCACCGATAGCGACTGCGCGGAGTAGACCAGGAACCCGCCGGTCAGCAGCGCGACCAGCGCCAGCATGTCGAGATTGACCCGGTACGCGCGCGACAGCGAATCGCCCTGTGCGTTCTGCGTCTCGGCGGTCGACAGGATCGCGTCCGCCGGCAGCGTGGCCCGCAACGCCGCCTCCGCCGCACCACGGTCTGACAGTGCCAGGTCGAGCCGATCGATTCGGCCGAGCCGACCGAAGCGCCACTGTGCCGCGGCGATATCCATGACGCCGACCGCGACTGCGGCATCGGTCGCCGGCAGGGTGCCCGCGACGCGAAGCGGTACCGCCCGCCCGTTGGCGACGACCGTGACCCGGCTGCCGATCTTCGCACCGACCTGCGTGAGTGCGGCGCGCGACAGGAACAGCGTGTCTTCGTCGAACACGGCGTCGTTGCCGGTGTCCGCCCCCTGCGGTCGCGCGCCGATCAGCGAGGGCGTCACGACGGCTGCGCGAACGACATCGACGCCGAGCAAGGTCAGGCGCTTCGTACCGATCCGCGCGTCGAGGCGGACGACCGGGCTCGTATCGGCGACACCGTCGGTCCGTGCGACGCTGGGATAAAGGCGTTCGTCGAAGCCGACCGGACTGGTCGCGCGTACCGACAGTTCGGCCGCACCGCTGACGCCGCGCATCGCACCGTCGAACGACGCGAGCGCGGATCCGTTGACCAGATGGACCGCAAACCCCAGCGCGACTCCGACTGCGATCGCCACGGCGGTCATGACGAAGCGGGCAGGGTGGAACCGCCACTCGCCGGTGACCAGCCAGCCCAGCGCGACCCGCGCCGACCAGAGCCGGGGCTCCGGAGGGCGAGGAGCAGCGGGGCGCGCGTCAGCGATCACGGCGCTCCACCAGTCCGTCGCGGCCGAGCGTCAGAACGCGATCGGCGATCGCCGCGCTCGCATCCGAATGCGTCACCATCACGCCCGCCGCCCTGTTGTCGCGCACCGCTCCGGCGAACAGCGACAGCACGCGCGCGGCGGTTTCGGGATCGAGATTGCCGGTCGGCTCGTCCGCCAGGATCAGCGCAGGCCGGTGGACCAGCGCACGGGCGATCGCGACGCGCTGCAACTCGCCGCCCGACAGGTCGCGCGCATAGCCGTCGCCGCGCCCACCCAGCCCGACCGCCTCGAGCATGGCCTCCGCCCGCTTGCTAGCCGCGGCGGCGTCGGGCGAGACCAGCGTCAACGGCAGCGCGACATTCTGTTGCAGCGTCAGATAGGGCAGGATGTGGAAGGCCTGGAACACGAAACCGATCCGCTCGCGCCGCAGCCGCGTGCGCGCGGTTTCGTCGAGCGTCCCCAGCACCGTCCCGTCGATCGCGACGCTGCCCTCGTCCGCCTCGTCCAACCCGGCGAGGATGTTGAGCAGCGTCGATTTCCCCACGCCCGATTCGCCGATGATCGCGACGAGTTCGCCCGCCTGGACGTCGAGTTCGAGGTGTTGGAACAGCAGCCGGGGCCCCGGCACCGACTTGCCCAGCGCGCGCACCGCCAGAAGGGTTCGATCGTCCTGCATTCTCGAATCCCCCGCGGTCATCCCTGGTTCGAACGCGTCCGCAACCGGCTCGATCGACGTCCCTCATGTGTGTCGCGAGGGGCTCGACATCAATGCGTGTACGCGAACAGTCAGGTGTCGGCTTCGCAAACGATTGCCGGCAGGTCCGTTACTGAACAAGTTTCCTTAACACCTTCATGCGACAAGATAAAAAACTGTCGAAGCGAACGTCGTGCCTATTCTCTTCAATCTGCATTTTCAGCATTCCGGGTCCCTGGTGGCGGTTGCGGTCGGCATCTGCCTGACCGCGGGGTGGTCGGTGGCGCTGCTCACCACCGATCTCGCCGATCCGACCGCGCGCGAGGCCATGGGCTGGCGGCACGTCGCGCTCGCGCTGGCCGCCGGGCTCGGCGTCTGGACCACGCATTTCATCGCGATCCTCGCCTATCGTCCCGACCTGTTGCTTCGCTACGACGCGTTGATGACGGTGCTGTCGGCGTTCGTGGGGATCGCCGCGGTCGGGCTGCCGATGGTCGCGATCACGCAAGCACGGACGCGGGGCCAGCGCAGCCTGGCGGGCGCCGTCGCGGGTGGCGGGATCTGGTGCATGCATGCGGTCGGCATCACCGGCATGATGGACTGCGCGCATTTCTTCTCCTGGCCGACCAACATGATCGGCCTGCTGCTCGGGGCGGCGATCGTGGCGGCGTGGCAGTTCGACGCACGCTGGTCGCGCTCGCGCCCGACCGGGTGCCTGTTGTTCGCGCTCGCGGTGTGCGTGACGCATTTCGTCTCGCTGTCCGGCGACATCGTCATCGGCAGCATCGACGAACGGCAGGGTGGCCTGTTGTCGCCCGGGCTGGTCGCCGCCTGCATGGCGTTCGCCGTCTCGGTGACGTGTCTCGGCAGCCTGTTGACGTTCACCCGGATAAAAGCCGCGCGCGAGCAGGAGTCGCGGACGCTCAAGGCGGTGCTGGAGAGCATGAGCGACGGGCTGGTGTTCATCGACAGGGACGGGCGGCTGCGTCACTTCAACCGCCGCTTCCTCGATCTGTTCGATACGCCGGCGGAGGCGATCGCGCCGGGTCTGACGATCGACGGCTTTCTCGATGCGATCGCGCGGTATCGCGACTGGCCTGCCGAAAAGCGCGCGCTGGTCGGCGGCGCGATGAAGCAATGGGTCGAGGCGGACACCGGCTTCGACCGCGAATGCGAGATGGAGGACGGCCGGACCTATCAGATGCAGTGCCGTCCGGTGCCGCGCCAGGGGATCGTCCTGACCTTCACCGACGTCAGCGCGGAGCGGACCGCGCTCGGCGACCTCAAGCATCTCGCCTATCACGATCCGCTGACGGGGCTGGGCAATCGTCGGTCGTTGCGCGAGACGAAGGAGGCGCTGATCGCGCAGGGCGCGCCGTTCTCGCTGCTGTTGATCGATCTCGACGAGTTCAAGCGGATCAACGACGCGTTCGGGCACGGCGTCGGCGACAAGCTGCTGGTGCATGTCGCGACGCAGCTCTCCGGGCTGGTCCCGCGCGACAGCTTCATCGCGCGGATGGGCGGGGACGAGATCGCGATCATCGTGCGCGAGATGGGCGAGGCGGCGACCGCGCTGGCGGAGGCGATCGTCGTGCGGTTGAGCGCCCCGGTGACGGTCGAGGGACGCCGGCTGCTGCCGAGCTGCAGCATCGGCATCTCCGGTTTCGCCGGCGATCTCTCGCCCGAGGACCTGATGAAGCGCGCGGACATGGCGCTGTACGAGGCCAAGCGGCTCGGTCGCCGGCGCGCCCAGGCCTATGTCCCGGGCCTCGCCGAACGCCTCGCCGAACGCCAGCACATCGTCGACGACCTGCACGAAGCCCTCCAGACCGCCGGCTTCACCCTCGCATTCCAGCCCGTCGTGCAGCTGTCGACCGGGATCACCACCGGCTACGAGGCACTGATCCGCTGGAACCACCCGACGCGAGGCTGGGTGCCGCCAGCGCGGTTCATTCCGATCGCCGAGGAATGCGGCCTGATCGAGGATATCGGTCGCTGGGTGATCATGGACGCCTGTCGCCAGCTATCCGGCTGGTCTTCCCACCTGCACGTCGCGATCAACGTATCCGCCGCGCAGCTCAAGTCCGAGGCGCTGGTGCATCACCTGACCCAGGCGATCCTGGTGCACGGCATCGCCGCCGAGCGGGTCGAGATCGAAATCACCGAGACCGCGCTGATCGACGATGCGGACCGGACGGCGGCGACGATCGACCGTATCCGCAGGATCGGCGTGAAGGTGGCGCTCGACGATTTCGGCACCGGCCAGTCGTCGCTCTCGCATCTGCGCGACTTCAAGTTCGACCGGATCAAGATCGACCGGAGCTTCGTGGTTCGTGCGGGCTTCGATCCGCGCTCGATGGCGGTGCTGCGTGGGATCGTCGGGGTCGGCAAGGAACTCGGCGTCCTCACGCACGCCGAGGGCGTCGAAACCAGGGACCAGCTCGACCTGCTGCGGATGATCGGTTGCGATGCCGTACAGGGCTATCTCGTCGGTCGACCGTTGACGCCCGGCAACGAGCAGATCGAGCGGTTCGAGCGCGTCCTTCAGAAGGCGACAGCGCACCGCGAACGTCAGGAGCCGCCCGAATTACCGGAGCAGCCCCAGCGGTTTGCCGCCTGACCCGGGGGTCAGCGTTCGATCAGCCGACGTCGACGGGATGCGTCACGATGATCGTCGGGCGGGCGGCGGCGAGATCGCGCGCGGCGAGGCCGAACGCCTTGAAGTGATCCGACGCCATGTGCTGCTGTACGGCGGCGTCATCGACATAGAGTTCGTTGAACACGAAGCGGCGCTCGCCTTCGGTTTCCTGCCATAGCTCGTAGTGCAGCACGCCCGGCTCGGCCCGCGATGCCGCGACGCAGATCTTCGCCGCGGCGACGAACGCCTCGTCCTGGCCGGGCTTGACGGTAACCAACGCAACTACCTTGACGGCCATGGCATCGAATCCTCGAAAATTAGATGGTGCGGCCATCCTATCCCAAACGTCAGCCCGTGGCGATCAGTCCGGTTGCGGCCTGGAGATCGACCGAGACGAGGCGGCTGACCCCGCGTTCGATCATCGTCACGCCGAACAGGCGGTGCATGCGGCTCATCGTGACGGCGTTGTGCGTGACGACGAGATAGCGCGTGTCGGTGTCGCGCGACATGCGGTCGAGCAGGTCGCAGAAGCGCTCGATATTGGCGTCGTCGAGCGGTGCGTCGACCTCGTCGAGCACGCAGATCGGCGCGGGGTTGGTGAGGAACAGGCCGAAGATCAATGCGACTGCGGTCAACGCTTGCTCGCCGCCTGAGAGGAGCGTTAGCGACTGGAGGCGCTTGCCGGGCGGTTGCGCCATGATCTCGAGCCCGGCTTCGAGCGGGTCGTCGGAGTCGATCAGTTCGAGATGCGCGGCGCCACCGTCGAAGAGGGTGGTGAAGAGGCGTTGGAAATGGCAGTTCACCGCTTCGAACGCGGCGAGCAGGCGTTGGCGACCTTCGCGGTTGAGCGTGCCGATCGAGCCGCGCAGGCGGTTGACCGCCTGGCCTAGTTCCTCGCGTTCGACGGCGTTGCCCCGCGCGGAATCTTCGAGTTCGGCGAGTTCGGTTTCGGCGACGAGGTTGACCGGGCCGATACGTTCGCGGTCGGTGGTCAGGCGGTCGTGGGTGGCGGATTCTTCGGCTGGGGCGCGGACGTCGGCGACTGCGAAGCCGAGGCGTTCGGGGAGAACGGGGGCTGGGCATTGGAAGCGTTCGCCGGAAAGTTTGCCTAGGTCGAGGCGGCGGGCTTCGTGGTTTTCGACGCGGGCGATCGCACCGGCGCGGGCTTCTCGGGCTTGAGACAGGGCTTCGGTGGCGGCGCGGTGGGCGTCGTCGGCGGTGCGGGCGGCGGTTTCCGCGGTGCGTTCGGTCGCGAGCAGGGCGTCGGCGGTGGTGCGGGCTTCTTGGTGTTCGCCGTCGAGCGTGGCGATTTCCACTTCGAGCGTAGCGGGGCGATCGGCGATGGCTGCGAGGTCGACGCCTAGGGTCGTTTCCCGCGTGTCCATGGCGGCGATGCGCTTGGCGGCTTCCCCGGCTCGCGCGCGCCAGCTTCGGGTGTCGGCCTGGGCGGCGGCGAGGCGTTCGCGGTGGGTGGCGATGCTGCGGTCTAGCGTGGTGCGATCGGCGCGGGCCTGCGCGACGGCGGCGCGGCTGCGTTCGGCGTCGTATTGCAGCGTGGCGACCTGGCGGGCGTTAGCGGTGCCGTCGGGGACGGCGGCCATCGCGGCCTCGGCGCGGGTGCGTTCGGCGTGCGCATCGGCGACGTCGTCGGCGATGCGGTGCGCGCGGGCGTCGAGGTCGGCGCGTTGGGTGGCGAGGCGTTCCAGCGCTGATGTGGCGCGGTCTTCGTTGCGGGTTGCGTCGCGCGCGGTGGTTTCGGCGCGTTGCAGGGCGGCACGGGCGGTTTGCGACTGGCGGTGGGCTTCGGCGATCCGCTCGTCGATCGCGGCGCGCGAGTGTTCGGCTTTGTTGAGCGCCGTGGCTGCGGCGGGTCGTGCGGCCTGGAGCGCAGCGAGGCGGTTGCGGCGGACGAGGCGTTCGGCGGCCGCGGCGCCGGTGCCGGTTGCGGTGAACCCGTCCCAGCGGCGGAGTCGGCCGTCCCGGGTGACGATGCACTGGCCGACGGCGAGATGTTGGTTGGTGTCGGTGTCGACGACGAAGACCTGTGCGAGCCTGCGGGCGAGCGCGGGGGGTGCATCGACATGCTTTGCCAGCGGTTCGGCGTCGGCGGGCGCTTGGGGGTCTTCGTCGCGGGGCTCGGCGCCGGTCCATGCGTCGAGGCCGGTGTCGAGATCGTCGCTGAGCGCCGCCGCGAGCGCGCGTTCATAGCCTGCGCTGGCCGAGACGTGGTCGAGCAGTCGGTTGCGGCCTGAACTTTGCGTGGCTTTGGTGAGCGCGGCCACTTCGCCGTCGATCGCGGCGAGGTCTGCGCGAGCGGTGGCGCGGGCGGTTTCGGCGGCGTCGCGCGCGCTGGTCGCGGCGGCTTCGTCGGTGTCTGCTTGGGCGATGGCCTGGCGGGCGGACTCTGCGGCGGCGGTTGCTGTGCGCCGGGCTTCGGCAGCGGTTTCGCGTTCTGCGGCTAGCGGGGCGGGGTCGCTAAGAGCGCGGAGCGCGGCGGCGATCTGGGCCGCGTCGCGGTCGGCGCGGTCGGCGCGGGTGCGGGCGGCGGCGAGGGCGGCGCTGGCGACGCGGACTTCGGCGGCGTCGCGGGCCTGGGTGGCGAGCGCCTGGGCCAGCGCGACTTCGGCGTCGCGGGCTTTGCGTTCGGTTTGGGCGAGCGCGGCGTCGAGATCGGGGATCGCGGCGGTGGCGTCGTCGATCGCGGTGTCGAGCGCCTTGGCCTCGTCGGCGAGGCGGGCGAGCGCGGCGGCGGCGTCGCTGGCGAGCGAGCCTTCGCGGGCGCGGTCGTCGGCGATGCGGGTGCGCGCGTCCGCGAGGTCGGCGATCCTGCGTTCGACGCCGGCCTTTTCGGTTTTCAGCGCGGCGAGGCGGTGGGCGAGGTCGCCGACGTGGTCGCGGGCGGCGAGGGCGGCGGTGCGGGCGGCGGCGACGGCTTCGACGGCGCGGAGCTGGTCTGCAGCGGCCACGCGTTCGGCGTCGGTGCCGGCGCGGACTCGGGCTTCTGCGGCGGCGGCTTCGGCCTTGGCGGCGTCGGATGCGGTGGCGGCGTCGCGCCAGCGCGCGAACAGCGTGCGGGCTTCGGCGACGCGGATCTGCGCGGAGATGAGGCGGTAGCGTTCGGCGGCGCGCGCCTGGCGTTTGAGCGTGGCGGCGCGCGCGTCCTGGTCGGAGATGATCTCGTCGAGCTTGGCGAGATTGGCTTCGGTGGCGCGGAGTTTGCCCTCTGCGTCCTTGCGGCGGACGTGGAGCCCGGCGATCCCGGCGGCGTCCTCGAGCATTGCGCGGCGGTCGGCGGGCTTGGCGGCGATGACCGCGCCGATCCGGCCCTGGCTGACGAGCGCGGGGCTGTGCGCGCCGGTGGCGGCGTCGGCGAACAGCAGGCCGACGTCTTTCGCGCGGACGTCGCGGCCGTCGATCCGGTAGGCGGAGCCGGCGCCGCGCTCGATCCGGCGGACGATCTCGCGTTCGTCTCCGCTTATTTCGGCGAGGATCGAGACTTCGGCGAAATCGCGCGGCGGGCGGGTTGCGGTGCCGGCGAAGATCACGTCTTCCATGCCGGCGCCGCGCAGCGACTTGGCGCTGGCCTCGCCCATCGTCCAGCGGAGCGCTTCGAGGAGGTTGGACTTGCCGCAGCCATTGGGGCCGACGACGCCGGTGAGGCCGGGTTCGATGCGGAGGTCGGCGGGGTCGACGAAGCTCTTGAAGCCGGTGATGCGGAGGCGCTTGATCTGCATTCTTGCGCCCCCCGACGACTAAGTGTTTCGCGCCTCGCCCTACCCAATCCGTTCGTGCTGAGTAGAGACCGAGTAGCTCCGTCAGGAGCGTATCGAGGGCTCGTATCGAAGCAGGGTTCCGCCCGCCAACCTGTCCTTCGATACGCCGTCTCGATACGCTGCGTTGCAGCTACTCGACGGCTACTCAGGACGAACGGCAGTGGCGTGAGCCTTCGTCCTGAGCAGAGCTAGTGCAGCGTTTAACGGCGAAGCTTACGCCCCAGCCGCCTTCAGCGCCTTCTCCATCTGATCCCAGCTCACCACCTGGTCGAGCTTCTTGTCGTTGATCAGGAACGTCGGCGTACCAGTCACCGTCCCCGCCTGCATCGCATCCTCGGTAGGCTTGGCCATCACTTCGAGCTGCTTCTGATCCGCCAGGCACGCACGCGCCTTGGCTTCCGGGATTCCGCGCTGCTTGACGAAATCGATCGCGCCCATCTGTTCGGCGAGCTTGGTCGCGACCACCGTCGGCGGCTGGTTGGCGAGCGCCTTCTGCTGATCGGGTGTCATCGCCTGGAGCTTGTCGAGGAAGGCGATCTGGTTGCCGTACATCTGCTCGAGGATCGGGAAGAACGGCGCGACGCCGCCGCACTGGCCGAGCAGCGTCAGCGCCACGTCGGGCGCGCCGTGGACGAGGAAATCGCGAAATTCGAAGCTGACTTTCCCGGTCGAGACGTATTTCTCGGTCAGCGGCTTATACGCCTCGCGGGCAAACGCGCCGCAGGTCGGGCACGAGCGAGCGCCATATTCGACCAGCTTGATGGCGGCATTGGGGTTGCCCATCAGATAGCCCTCGGGGGTCTTCACGACCGTCTCGGTCCAGTTCTGGCCGGCAGGCGCGGCGGCGGCGGCGACGGGGGCCGCGGCGGGCGCGTCGACGTTGCCGGTCGAATCGTTCTTCGAGCAGGCGGCGAGCGCGAGCGGCAGGGCGGCGAGGGCGATTACGAACTTCATGCTGTTACTCCAATGGATCACTTGGCGCCGGCCTTGCGGAGCGCGGGTTCGAGCTGTTCCCAACCGACATGGGGCACGATCTTGCCGTTGAGGTAGAAGGTCGGGGTGGAATCGATTTCCTTGGGCGCGTCGGCGGTCAGTTTGACGATGCGGTCGATCTCGGGCTGGTTGGCGAAGCACGCGTCGATCGCCGCATCCGACAGCCCGCGCGCCTTGACCAGCGCGGTCAGGCCGGAGCCGTCGGCGTTGGCGCGGATCTGCGCGGCGGTCGGGTACATGGCGAGGCGCGCGGCGTTACCTTGCTGATACTCGATCCCGCGTTGCAGCCATTGCGGCTGCGCGGCGAAGATCGCGGACGATGTCGCGGAGAAGCCTTTCGGGCCGATGCAGCGTGCGAGGATTGCCGCCGACAGGTCGAGACGGTCGCGTATGAAGTGGCGGAATTCGAGGCTGGTCGAGCCCGATGCGATCATCTGGCGCTTCAGCACGGGTTCGGACTTCACCGAGAAATCGGCGCAGTGCGAGCAGGTGTAACTCGCATATTCGACCAGTTTCACGCGCGCAGCGGGGTTGCCGATCAGGTAGGCGCCTGAAGGGAGTATCTGGGCGGTCTGCGACCAGTCTCGCTTGGGCGCGGCGCCGGTCAGCAGGAAGAGGGCGAAGACGGCAAGGAGGACGCGCATCAGGTAATCCTGGGAAGGCCGTGCGTCGAGGCGACGCCGGCGGCGAGGGATTCGAGGACGGCGCGCAGTTCCGGATCGGCGATGCCCTTCAGGCTCGCACCGAGATCGACGGGGACCGGGCGGATCGACGGCGGGGCTTTGCGCGGCACGGGGGCGGCGACCTCGCCCTGGCGGATCGCGACCTTCACGATGGCTGCGTAGCCGAAGAAGCGGTTTACGCGCTCGATGATCTCGGGGGCGATGTGCTGCATCATCGGGGCGTGTGCGCCGCGGACCGTGAGCGTGAGGACGCCGTCCTGCTTCTTGCCGACCGGGAAGCGGATCGATTCGGGGATGCTCGCGCCCGCCAGTTTCGCGCCGACGATCTCCGGCCAGCGGCTGACGATCGACGACTGGACGAAGCCGAATCGCCGGAACGCCGCGCCGCCGATCGCAGGCAGCAGCTCGGCGACCGCACGCGAACGATTCTCGCGCGGCGCGTCGGGATCGGTCTTGCCTTTTACCCGGCGTGGCGCGGGCGGTTTCGGGGAAGGGCCAGACGGCTTGCTCATCTGCGAACCCATGCCATAGGCGACGCGTGAACGCCAAGCGCTCTTCGGTCTCCGCGGCCCTGCTCGACTGGTATGACGCGCATCGCCGCGACCTGCCGTGGCGCGCGAAGCCGGGCGAGCCGGTCGATCCGTACCGGGTGTGGCTGTCCGAGGTGATGTTGCAGCAGACCACGGTGGCCGCGGTGACGCCGCGGTTTCTGGCGTGGACGGCGCGGTGGCCGGACTTCGCGAGTCTGGCGGCGGCGGACGATGCCGATGTGATGGCGGCCTGGGCGGGGCTTGGCTATTATGCTCGGGCGCGCAACCTGGTGAAGGCGGCGAAGGCGGTCGTCGCGGAGCACGGCGGCGTGTTTCCGCGGACCGAGGCCGAACTGCGCGAACTGCCGGGGCTGGGGGCGTACACCGCGGCGGCGGTGGCGGCGATCGCGTTCGGAGAACGCGCGGTGGTGGTCGATGCGAATGTCGAGCGGGTGGTCGCGCGGGTGTTTGCGATTCAGACGCCTTTGCCGGGTGCGCGATCGGCGATTCGGGTGGCGGCGGATTCGATCACGCCGGATGCTCGGGCAGGGGATTTCGCGCAGGCGATGATGGATCTGGGGTCTGGGATCTGCACGACTCGCGCGCCGAAGTGCCTGCTGTGTCCGATCCGCGAATTTTGCGAGGGCTTCAGACAGGGCGCGCCCGAGCGGTTGCCGGTGAAGGCGAAGAAGGCGGCCAAGCCTCAGCGCTACGGGACGATCTTCTGGCTGGAGCGCGCGGGGCAGGTGTTGCTGGTGCGGCGGCCGGATACGGGTCTGCTGGGCGGGATGCGGGCGTTTCCGACCGGGGGCTGGGGCGAGGCAACGCCCGGTTTTGAGGATGCGCCGGCGCAGGCGGAGTGGCGTATGCTGGACGAGACCGTCGCGCACGGATTTACGCATTTCGATCTGCAACTGACGCTTGCGGTGGCGACGGTCGAGGCGCATCAAACCCGCGTTCCGACGGCAAGCGAATGGTGGCCGATCGACGACCTGGATACCGCCGGGCTGCCGACCGTTTTCGCCAAGGCCGGGAAAGCCATTCGGAACTGGGCCATACGGAGATCTGCATGAAACTGGTGCACTGGATTTCGACGGGGGGCCTCGTCGCGCTGGCCGCCGCTACGGCCTATGCCCAGCAGGCGCAGCCCCGACCTCAGATAAGCCCGCAGGCTCGTCCGGCGCCGCGGATGACCAATCCGGTCAAGGCGCTGCTGCCTGCGACGACCGCGCTGTTCGATGGCTATGTCGCGCAGGACAAGATGCCGGGGATCGTCGGTGCGTTCGGCGTGGGCGATGGCCCGACGCTGTTCCCCGCGGCCGGCAAGATCAGCGACGATCCGAACGCGCCCGCCGCCGGCCCCGACTCGCTGTGGCGCGTCTACTCCATGAGCAAGCCGATCACCGGCATGTCGGCGATGATGCTGGTCGAGGACGGCAAGCTCAACCTCGACGATCCGGTCAGCAAATATATCCCGGCGTTCAAGGACATGAAGGTCGCGACCAGCCCTGACACCTCGCTCGCCACGCGCCCGGCGACGCGGCCGATCACGATCCGCAACCTGCTGACGCATACCGCCGGGCTCGGCTACACGATCGTCACCAAGGGGCCGCTGCTCAAGGAATATGAGCGGCTCGGCATCCTGCCGCTGTCGGTCAGCGCGGCGATGGAAGAGAAGATGCGGCCCGTTCGGCCGAAGTCGCTCGAAGAGTTCGCGAACCGCGTCGCGACGCTGCCGCTGATCGCCGATCCGGGGACAAAGTGGAGCTATTCGATCGGGCTCGACGTGATGGGTCGCGTGATCGAGGTCGCGAGCGGCATGAGCTTCGAACGGTTCGTGCAGACGCGGTTGTTCGATCCGCTCAAGATGAAGTCGAGCTTCTGGCAGGTGCCGCAGAGCGAGATCGGGCGGCTTGCAACCAACTATGCGTTCGTCGGCGATACGCGGACGCCGCTCGATCCGGCGGCGAACTCGGTGTTCGCGCAGAAGCCTAGCTTTCCATACGGCGGCGCTGGCCTGGTGATGTCGGCGCGCGATTACGATCGGTTCCTGCACATGATCCAGGACGGCGGGACGCTCGACGGCGTCCGCGTGATGAAGCCCGAGACGATCGCGTTGGCGACCTCGAACCTCCTCCCGCCGGGCGTGACCTATGGCGGCGTGAGCGGCGGTACCGGCGGCACGAAGGGCAGCAACATGGGCTTCGGTGCGGGCGGTTCCGTGGTGCTCGCGACGACGCCGAACGGGCCGGGCAAGGGCACCTATGCCTGGGGCGGTGCGGCGGGGACGATCGCGTGGGTCGATCCGCTGAAGCATTCGCGCGGCAGCGTGATGGTAAATTACTTCCCGGCGGACCGCATTCCGCTGCGCGAGCAAGTGGTCGCGGCGCTGATGCAGGACGCCGCGAGGTTGCGCCGATGAGCGTGATGGAAGCACCTGGATTCACGGGTGGGACGCTCGATCGCTCCGACGCGCTGCGCCACGATCCGGAAGGGCTGGCGGCGGCGCAGCGCGACTGGCGGGCGCGGTTGCTGGTGCTCGACGGGTTGCTGCCGGGCACGACCGACGACGGGCGTCTCGCCTGGACGACGATGGCGGACATGCCGGACGATGCCGAGCCGATCCTGCTCGGGCTCGACGAGAGCGGGCGGCCGCATTTCGCGGCGTTGCTGAACGGGATGCGGGTCGACAATGCGCCGGCGATGCGCTCGCCTGCGCTGATGGCGGTGCTGGCGGCGCTCGCGCCGGGCGAGGCGGCGACCTATGCTGGCGCGCGGAGCGTCATCGACTGGCATGTGCGGCATGGGTTCTGCGCCAAGTGCGGTTCGCCGACCGAGGTTTTCCGGGCGGGGTGGGCGCGGAAATGTCCGAACTGCGCGACCGAGCATTTCCCGCGAGTCGATCCGGTGGTGATCATGATCGCCGAGCATGACGGGCGCGCGTTGCTCGGGCGCGGCAAGGGGTGGCCGCCGGGGCGCTATTCCGCCCTGGCTGGGTTCGTGGAGCCGGCCGAGTCGATCGAGGAGGCGGTCGCGCGCGAGATCCTCGAGGAGTCGGGCGTGCGAGTCGGCAAGGTGCGGTATGTCGCGAGCCAGCCTTGGCCGTTTCCGTCGTCGCTGATGGTCGCGTGTGTCGCCGAGGCCGAGGACGATGCGATCACGCTCGATGTGAACGAGCTCGAGGATGCGATGTGGGTGCCGCGCGAGATGGTGCGCGCGGTATTGCGGGGGGAAGAAGGCCCGTTCCTGCCGCCGCCGCCCTATGCGATCGCATATACGCTGCTGAAGGAATGGGCGGGGGATTAGGGCCGCCCAGAGAATAACGCGCTCCCCTCCCTGAAAGGGAGGGGTTGGGGGTGGGTTGGTCAGCTTTGGCCGCCACGGTTCGAGCTTGCGGAAGTCGACCCACCCCCGTCCCCTCCCTTTCAGGGAGGGGGGAAGAAGGCGCCCCTACGCCGCGATCTTCAGATCCTGCATCACGTCCGCGGTGATCGACAAACTCCGCTTGCGCGCCTCATGGTCGTAGATCGCGCTGGTCACCATCACCTCGTCCACCCCGGTGCGTTCGATAAACGCCGCGATCCCGCGGGCGACCTTGGCCGGGCTGCCGACCGCCGAGCATTGCAGCACGTGGTCGAGGATCTGGTTGCCCTGCGCGCCGAGCGACTCGCGGTAGCCTGCAAGGGGCGGCTTCATCTTGCCGGGGTTGCCGGTGCGGAGCGCGACGAACGACTGTTGCTGCGAACTGGCGAGCAGTTCGGCCTCGGCGTCCGTGTCCGCCGCGAAAACGTTGAACCCGGCCATCGCATGCGGCTTGGCAAGCCGCGCGGACGGGCGGAAATCGCGGCGGTAGATCGCCAGCGCGGCATCGAGCGCGTCGGGGGCGAAATGCGAGGCGAAGGCGTAGGGCAGGCCGAGTGCCGCCGCCAATTGCGCGCCGAACGTGCTGGAGCCGAGAATCCACATGTCGACGTCCGCACCGGCACCCGGCGTGGCGACGATGCCGGTCTGGCCGTCGTCGGCGAAATAGCTCTGCAGCTCCATCACGTCCTGCGGGAAGGCGTTGGCGTCGGTCTCCAGCGTGCGGCGCATCGCGCGGGCGACACGCTGGTCCGAACCGGGCGCGCGGCCGAGACCCAGGTCGATGCGGCCGGGGAATAGCGCGTCGAGCGTGCCGAACTGCTCGGCGATCACCAGCGGCGCGTGGTTGGGGAGCATGATGCCGCCCGAGCCGACGCGGATCGTCTTCGTGGCTGCGGCGATGTGCGCGATCACCACCGCGGTCGCGGCGGAAGCGATCCCGGTCATGCCGTGATGTTCGGCGACCCAATAGCGCTGGAATCCGACGCTCTCGGCATGGCGCGCGAGATCGGCCGCATTGGCGAGCGATTGGGAGATGGTGCCGCCTTCGACGACGGGGACGAGATCGAGCAGGGAATAGCGTGTCATGACCCAGAGATAGGTACCGAACGGTAGCTTATCCACCCTTGATGTGGATTGCGGTACTTTCGTCCGCTTGAGCAAGCGTCAGCCGGCTTGTCGCCACGCCTCACGCTCCCTAGAGGTTCCGGCCGATGCTTGCCCGCCTAAATCACGTCCGCAACTGGATCTTCGATCTCGACAACACGCTGTACCCGGCGAGCGCGGACCTGTTCGCGCAGGTCGATCAGCGGATGACCGGGTTCATCCAGGATCTGCTCGGCCTCGACCATGACGAGGCGCGGCGCGTGCAGAAGGGGTATTTCCATAACCACGGCACGACGCTGTCGGGGTTGATGACCGAGCATCACGTCGATCCTCACGCGTTCCTGGAGCATGTCCACGATATCGAGATGGACGTGCTGGAGCATGACGCGCCGCTGGTGGCGGCGATCGCCAAGCTGCCGGGGCGCAAGCTGGTCTTCACCAATGGCGACAAGCCCTATGCGCTGAAGATCCTCGACCGGCTCGGGCTGGGCGAGAGTTTCGAGGCGATCCACGACATCCACGCGATGGACCTGATGCCGAAGCCGCATGCGTCGGCCTATGCGGGCTTCTGTGCGGCGTTCGATATCGATCCGCGGGAGTCGCTGTTCGTCGACGACATGACGCGCAATCTCGCGCCGGCCAAGGCGATCGGGATGACGACCGTGTGGGTCGACAACGGCTCCGAGCAATCCCCCGGCGGCGCGCGCGACCACATCGATTTTACCGTGCCGGTGCTTGCGCCGTGGCTCGAAACCATCCTGGAGACATCATGACCTTGCAGACCATAATCGACGCCGCCTGGGACGACCGCGCGAACCTCGGCCTCGATACCAAGGGCGAAGTCCGCGACGCCGTCGAGTCCGCGCTGGCGATGCTCGATGCGGGAACGGCGCGCGTTGCCGAGCCGACGGATGGCGGCTGGCAGGTCAATCAGTGGCTGAAGAAGGCGGTGCTGCTCTCGTTCCGGCTCAACGACAACGTCGTGATCGACGGCGGTTCGGCCGGCGCGCCGGCGTTCGACAAGGTGCCGTCGAAGTTCGCAGGCTGGGGCGATGCGGAGTTCCGCGCGGCGGGTATCCGCGTCGTGCCGGGTGCGGTCGCGCGGCGCGGGAGCTTCATCGCCAAGGGCGCGATCCTGATGCCGAGCTTCGTCAACATCGGCGCGTATGTCGGTGAGGGCACGATGGTCGACGCCTGGGCGACGGTCGGCAGTTGCGCGCAGATCGGCAAGAACGTCCATCTGTCGGGCGGCGCGGGCATCGGCGGCGTGCTCGAGCCGTTGCAGGCCGATCCCGTCATCATCGGCGACGGCGCGTTCATCGGCGCGCGCGCGGAAGTGGCCGAGGGCGTCCGCGTCGGCGAGGGCGCGGTGCTGTCGATGGGCGTGTACCTCGGCGCCTCGACCAAGATCATCGACCGCGCGACCGGCGAAGTCTTCAAGGGCGAAGTGCCGCCCTATGCGGTGGTCGTACCGGGCTCGATCGGCGGTGGCGCCAATGACGGGGGGGGCAAGCCCGCTTTGTATTGCGCCGTAATCGTCAAACGGGTCGACGCACAAACCCGCTCCAAGACCAGCATCAACGACCTGCTGAGGGACTGATCGGGTCGACAATGCTGCGCCTGCTGCCTATCCCCGCCGAAACAGTCCGAGGAGAAATATTTTGACCGCAGCCGCAAGCCAGGTTCTCGACCGCGTTCTCGTCCTCGAAATGGTCCGCGTGACCGAAGCCGCCGCGATCGCCGCGTCCACGCTCGTCGGGCGTGGTGACGAGAAGGCCGCGGATGCGGCCGCGGTCGAGGCGATGCGCGAGGCGCTCAACTCGCTGTACATGGACGGCACCGTCGTGATCGGCGAGGGCGAGCGCGACGAGGCGCCGATGCTGTTCATCGGCGAGAAGGTCGGCTCCGCGATCGGCAAGGGCCCGAAGATCGACATCGCGCTCGATCCGCTCGAAGGCACGACGATCTGCGCCACCGCGGGGCCGAACAGCCTTGCCGTTCTCGCGATCGCCGAGGAGGGCGGGCTGCTCAACGCACCCGACGTCTACATGGACAAGATCGCGGTCGGGCCGGGCTATCCCGAGGGCATCATCGACCTCGACAAGACGCCGACCGAGAACATCATGGCGGTCGCGGCCGCCAAGGGCGTGCCGGCGCGCGACCTGATCGTCTGTGTGCTCGATCGCCCGCGTCACGAAAAGCTGATCGCCGAACTGCGTCAGGTCGGCTGCGGGATCATGCTGATCGGTGACGGCGACGTCGCCGGCGTGATCGCGACGTCCGATCCCGAGACGACGATCGACGTCTACATGGGCTCCGGCGGTGCACCCGAGGGCGTGCTGGCGTGCGCGGCGCTGCGCTGCGTCGGCGGGCAGTTCAAGGGTCGGCTGCTGTTCCGCAACGACGACGAGCGCGGCCGTGCGGCGAAGTGGGGGATCACCGATCTCGACAAGCAGTATGACCTTTCCGAGCTGGCCAAGGGCGACTGCATCTTTGCGGCGACCGGCGTGACGGATGGGTCACTGCTGGCGGGCGTGAAGCGGAAGAAGGGTAAGATGACGACCGAGAGCGTCGTTATGCGTGCGTCATCGGGCACGGTGCGCTGGGTCAAGGGCGAGCATCGGACGGCTTGATTGAGTGATGCTCTGACCGACAGCTAGCCCCCACCCCGGCGAAGGCCGGGGCCCAGTTGGAAAGGTCGGAGTGACGGAGCGTTGTCCGTCGTCAGCAACGTTCCCCAACTGGGCCCCGGCCTGCGCCGGGGTGGAGCACTTGGCTAGGGCAGGGGACTGACCAGTATTGTTTCCCCGCGAAGGCGGGGACCCAGACTGGGCTCCCGCCTTCGCGGGAGAACAAGGACGAGCGGTGAGGGCGTGAGCGGTGGGAGTGTCGGCATGATCCTTCCCAACGCCCTCCTCCTCGCGACCCTCATGAGCCTCGTCTGGTTCCTCAAGGGCGACCTCCTCGGTTATCGCCGCATCAAGCGCCTCCCCGACACCGCCTCGCGCCAGAAAACCTACCGCCTGTGGATCGCCAAGGCCGCGATCGCCTTCGTCCTGCCGGCCATCGTCGGCCTCGCGCTACTGGGTCGCCTCGACGCCATCGTCACCGTCCCCCGCGAGTTCGACGCCCTGCGCAGCCTCCTGCCAAGCGTCGCCGGCGATAGTCGCGCGGAACTGCTCGGCATGATCGGTGGAAGCGCGCTCGGCGGCCTGGTCATCGGTGCGGTCCTGGCCACGCGGCGCAACTGGCGCATCCTCAGGACGATCGGCAATGTCGGGTCGCTCCTCCCGCGCAACCGGCCCGAGATCATGCACGCCGCCGCCATGTCGATCGCGGCAGGCATATCCGAAGAACTCGCCTTCCGCCTGTTCCTGCCGTTGCTGGTCGCGCTCGTGTCCGGCAACGCGTTCGTCGCGTTCGGCGTCGCGATCGCGGCGTTCGGTGCGATGCACCTATATCAGGGGCGAGCCGGCGTGATCGCGACCACGCTCGTAGGCGCGCTGATGGCGGCGATCTATCTGATGACCGGTGAGTTGTGGCTGGCGATGCTCCTGCACGCGCTGATCGATCTCAATTCGCTGGCATTGCGACCGGCGCTGACCGGAGCGTGGCGCGCGGCTTGACTTCGCCTTCGCGGGTTCGTCCAATCGCGGCACGGTTCACGAAGGGAAATTCCATGTCGCGCCACGCTCTCCTGCTCGCGCTCGCAGTCACCGCCACGGTGCCCAGCGCAACCATCGCGCAGACGGGCCTGCAGGCGGCGGCGCAATCCCCCTTCACCTTCGAGGAGGTGATGGTGCCGATGCGCGACGGGGCGAAGCTGCAGACGGTCATCATGCGACCGCGCGGGATGACCGGGCCGCTGCCGATCCTGCTCCAGCGGACCCCCTACGGCGTGCCGGACGCGCCGTTCTCCAGCGCCAGCCGGTTCGGTCCGCTGATGAAGGACGGCTACATCTTCGTCTTCCAGTCGATGCGCGGGCGGTTCAAGTCGGACGGCGTCTTCACGCTCTCGACCGCTGTGCATGCCAAGGGCAACGGGGCCGGCGATTCGAAAGCGGTCGACGAGGCGACGGATGCGTACGACACCGTCGGGTGGCTGGTGAAGAACGTCCCCGCGAACACCGGCAAGGTCGGCATGTGGGGCGTGTCCTACCCCGGTTTCGCCGCGGCCGTCGCGCTGGCGAACCCGCATTCGGCGCTGAAGGCGGTCTCCCCGCAGGCGGCATGGATCGATTACTGGCAGTCGGACGACCTCCACCGCAACGGCGCGCTGCGGCTGAGCTATGCGACCGACTGGGTGTCGTCGCTGCAGCTCGACAAGACGAAGAATTCCGACTTTGCCTATCCGAGCGATACGTACGACTATTTCCTCAAGGCGGGCTCGGCGGAGGCGATCGACCGGAACGTCTTCAAGGGGCGCGTGCCGATGTTCACGTCGCTGCTCGATCACCCGAACCACGACGGCTTCTACACAGCGCAGCGATGGACCGACTCGCTCGGCAAGACGACCGTCCCGACGCTGAACGTCGCCGGGTTCTGGGATCAGGAGGATCCGTGGGGTTCGTGGCAGATTTACGCCAAGCAGAAGCGCAACGATCCCGATCATCTGGCGCAGATGGTGGCGGGGCCGTGGCGGCATGGCGGGTGGCAGGGTACGGCGGATCACCTCGGCCCGATCCCGCTCGGCACCGCCAGCGGTACGCAGTTCCAGGAACAGATCCAGGCGCCGTTCTTCGCCTATTGGCTGCACGGCAAGGGCGCGCGGCCGGACTTTGCGGCGAAGATGTTCCAGTCGGGTTCGAACGTCTGGAAGACCTATGCGGCCTGGCCCCCGACGGGCGCGAAGGCGACGAACCTGTACCTGCACACGGACGGCAGCCTGTCGTTCACCGCGCCGGCCGCAGGCGAGGGATGCCGCGATTACGTGTCCGATCCGGCGAACCCGGTGCCGTTTCGTAAGCGGCCGATGTCGGCGACCTATGCCAGCCCGGATTGGTCGTGGTGGGAGGCGGACGACCAGCGCTTCGTCGATCACCGGCCCGATGTGTTGGGGTATGTGTCGGAACCGCTGACCGCGGACCTGACCGTGACGGGGGCGCTGTCGGCGACGTTGCAGGCGTCGACGAGCGGCACGGACAGCGATTTCGTGGTGAAGCTGATCGACGTGCTGCCCGACGATACCGAAGCGTTCGACGGCCGCACGGCGCAACCGGGCGATTATGCGAAGACGCTCAACGGCTATCAGTTGCCGATCGCGATGGAGGTGCGGCGCGGGCGGTTCCTGGCGAGCGATACGGCGCCGCAGCCGTTGGTGCCGGGCAAGGTCGTGGCCTGGGACGTGCCGCTGCGCGACCACGACCATGTGTTCAAGGCGGGGCACCGGATCATGGTGCAAATCCAGTCGACGTGGTTCCCGATGATCGACCGCAACCCGCAATCGTTCGTGCCGAACATCGGGCGGGCGAAACCGAGGGATTATGTGAAGGCGACGCAGAAGGTTTGTGCGGGCTCGCGGGTGACGTTGCCGGTTATGCGCTGAGAAGCTTGTTCTCCCGCGAAGGCGGGAGCCCAGACTGGGTTCCCGCCTTCGCGGGGAAACATAAGTCCACCGTCAGTTTTTCATCCGCCAGCCGGTCATGAAGATCCACGCGATCACCAACAGGCACACCGCCAGGAAGCCGGCCGTTACCGCGAGGCTCACCCCGACCGCGACGTCACCCTGCCCGAAGAAGCTCCAGCGGAAGCCGCTCACCAGGTACACGACCGGGTTGAACAGGCTGAACGTCCGCCACGGCTGGGGCAGCATGTCGATCGAGTAGAACGCGCCGCCGAGGAAGGTCAGCGGGGTAATCAGAAGCGCGGGCACGAAGTTCAGCTGCTCGAACCCGTTGGCCCAGACTCCGATGATGAACCCGAACAGGCTGAACGCCACCGCCGTCAGGATCAGGAACGCGAGCATCGCGAACGGATGCTCGATGCGCAGCGGCACGAAGAACGACGCCGTCACGAGGATGATCAGCCCGAGGATCACCGACTTGGTAGTCGCCGCGCCGACATAGCCGATCACCATCTCCATCGCCGAGACGGGTGCCGACAGCAGCTCGTAGATCGTGCCGGTGAACTTCGGGAAGTAGATGCCGATCGACGCGTTCGAGATGCTCTGCGTGAGCAACGACAGCATTATCAGGCCGGGGACGATGAAGCTGCCGTAATCTACGCCACCGACATTCTGCATGCGACTGCCGATCGCACCGCCGAAGACGATAAAATACAGTGAGGTCGTGAGGACCGGCGTGACGAGGCTCTGCCACAAGGTGCGCAGCGCGCGCGCCATTTCGAAGCGGTAGATCGCCCAGATGCCATGGGTGTTCATGCGCGCGTCCTCCCCGTCATGCCGGGCTCGTTCCGGCATCCACCGTTCCGCTTGATCCTCGGGCCGTTGGTACGCGGAACGGTGGACCCCGGAACGAGTCCGGGGTGACGGAGAGAGTTTGGGATGGTCATGCGCGTTCCCCCACCAGGTCGACAAAGATGTCTTCGAGGCTCGATTTGCTGGTTTCGAGGTCTTTGAAGCCGATGCCGAGTTCGGCGAGCTTGCGCAGCAAGGAGGGGATGCCGGTATGATCGGCCTGTGCGTCGAACACGTAGCGGAGGCGCTTGCCGTCGTCCTGTAGCGACACGTCCCAGTCGGCGAGTTCTGCGGGGATCGTCGTCATTGGATCCTGGAGCGCGATGTCCAACTCGCGCTTGCCGAGCTTCTTCATCAGCGACGCCTTGTCGTCGACGAGCAGCAGCTTGCCCTTGTTGATGACGCCGACGCGGTCGGCCATTTCCTCGGCTTCCTCGATGTAATGCGTCGTCAGGATGATCGTCGTGCCGCCTTCGCGCAGGCGGTGGACGAGCTTCCACATGTCGCGGCGCAGCGCCACGTCGACGCCTGCGGTGGGCTCGTCGAGGAACAGGATTTCGGGCTCGTGGCTGAGTGCTTTCGCGATCAGGACGCGGCGTTTCATGCCGCCCGAGAGTTCGCGGATTTTCGCGTCGCGCTTGTCCCAGAGCGAGAGGTCGCGGAGGACTTGTTCGATGTAATCGCTATGCCCCGAGCGGCCGAACAGGCGACGACTGAAGGTGACGGTGGCGAGCACCGTCTCGAACATGTCGACGTTGAGTTCCTGCGGCACCAGGCCGATGCGGCTGCGCGCCTGCTTATAGTCGCGGATCGCGTCGTAGCCGGCGACCTTGATCGTGCCGGCGGACGGCGTGACGATGCCGCATATGATGCTGATCAGCGTCGTCTTGCCCGCGCCGTTGGGGCCGAGGAGCGCGAAGATCTCGCCCTTCTGGATGTCTAGGTCGACTGGGTGGAGCGCGGTGGTGCCGCTCTTGTAGGTCTTGGTGACGCCCGCGATGGACAGGATCGGTTCGGTCATTGGCACCCCTTTTTCGTGTGGGGAAGATGGGGGTGGTGCGCTCCTATTGATAGGGGGCGGGGTACCCAAATCCCGTCATCCTGGGCTCGACCCAGGATCCAGAGCCATGCGCGCTACGATTGTGGCTCTGGGTCCTGACTTTCGTCAGGATGACGGAAGTGGGTGGGGTCAGCTCGCCCTTGCTGCCGCTACCGCCTTTTGCAGATCCTCTAGCGGCAGCGCGCCGGACAGGACGCGGTCGCCTACCACCCAACTCGGCGTCCCGGTCATGCCGAGCTTGGCGGCGGTTTCCATGTTCTTGGCGATTTCCGCGTCGGCGGTCTTGGTGAAGCTCGCCTGCGTTGTGTCGACCCCGGCCTTGCTCGCCGCCGCCGCGATCGTCGCGTCGCTGACCGGGCCGCCGGCGTAGAGCGCGTCGTGGAACGCGGCGAACTTGCCCTGTTGCGCGGCGGCCAGGCTCGCGCGGGCGGCGATGCGGCTTTCGGCGCTGAGGATCGGGAGTTCGCGGAAGACGACGCGGACCTTCGGGTCGGCGGCGATCAGCTTGGCGATCATCGGTAGGCTCGCACGGCAATAGCCGCAGTTGTAATCGAAATACTCGACCAGTGTGACGTCGCCCTTGGGGTTGCCGGCCCAGGCGCTGCCGAACGGGGTGACGATCGCGTCGCGGTTCGCGGTGACGGTCTTGCCCGACTCGCGGTCGCGCAGTTTCTCCATCGCCTCGGGGAGGATTTCGGGGTGCGCGAGGACGTAGTCGTGGACGATCGACTCGACCTGCGCGCGCTCGACGCCGCCGCCCTGGCGATCATAGCCCCAGACCGCGAGGCCTCCGATAACGGCACCTGCGACGGCGATCGCCGGAAATGTGAATTTGCTCATTTGCGGCGCTTATACTGCTTGGGATTGTCGTCCATCTCGTTCTGCGCGGCCATCGCGATATCCTGTGCGCGGATCCAGTCGGTGGTGTTCGCCGGGATGTTGGCCAGCGCATATTGCGCGCTCGCCGAGGCGGTCCGCATGTCGCCGCCCATGCTCGCGCGCTCGGCGGTGGCGAGCGCGGCACGCGCGGTATCGCCGGTCAGTTCGTAGACCGTGCCGAGTTGCATCCAGGCGAACGGGTTCTGGTCGTCGCGGCCTACCGCGGTGCGCAACACCTTGGTCGCCTCCGGGTAGTTCGCCTTGTTCTCGGTCGCGATCAGCGCGTGGCCGAAGGTGGTGGCGATCAGCGGGTTGTTGCGCGAGCCTTCGGTGGCCTCGCGCAAGGGGACCAGCGACTCGTTCGGCTTGCCCGCCTCGAGCAGGATCTGCCCCTTGATCTCGAGAAAATACGGGTCGGTCGGCTCGGCCTTCACCAGCGCGTTGGCCTCGGCATCGGCTTTGTCGGGGTAGCCGGCCTTATGATATGCATAGGCGCGGGCGTAGTGCGCGTAGATCGACTGGTCGCTCGGCGGATAGGCCTGGAGCGTCTGGTCGGCGGGCATGACGTAGCCGGCGAGCTTGGCCTTCACGCGGCGGAAGCGTTCCTCCAGCGCGGCATCGGGCTTGTTGGCCCAGGCGGGGGAGGCTTGCAGGTCGGCGGTCAGCGTCGCGACGCGCTCGCCCGAGAGCGGGTGCGACTGCATGAAGGGGTCGATGTTGGCGGTGCCGAAGCGGTATTCCTGCTGCTGCAATTTCTTGAAGAAGCTGAGCATGCCGCGGCCGGAAATGTTCGATTGGCGGAGGAATTTCGCCGCGGTCGCGTCGGCGGTGGATTCCTGGACGCGGCTGAACGAGAGGTAGCTGCCCATCGCCGCCTGCTGGCCCGCCGCCATGATGCCGGCGCCTGCCTCGCCGCTGCCGGCGGCCATCGCGGCGAGGCCGAGCACCATCGACAGCAGGTACATGCCCATCGCCGGCTTGGTACCGCGGTCGGCAAGGACGACGTGGCCGTCGGCGATATGGCCGAGTTCGTGCGCGATGACGCCCTGGACTTCGTTGGCGTTGTCGGCGGCCTGGATCAGGCCTGAGTGGACGTAGACGGTCTGGCCGCCGGCGACGAACGCGTTGATCGAATCGTCGTTGATCAGGACGACCTTCACGTCGCGCGTCGAGAGTCCGGCCGCCTTGATCAGCGGGTTCGACATCTCCGCGAACATGGTCTCGGTCTCGGCGTCGCGGAGGATCGACTGGGCCTGGAGGGGCGTCGTCCAGAGGAGGAGGGCGGTGGCTGCGGCGGCTACTAGGCGCTTCATTTTGCGGGTTATCGTTGATTGGGGGCGGGGGGGCAATGGGGGCGCGGTAAGGGGTGCGGTGGCTTTGCCTGCGTGCGCGACAGTGCCCCCCCAAATTCCGTCACCCGAGCGAAAGCTGGGATCTCCCCGTTTGGCGGCGTCGCGAGCCCCGTGGGATACCCCCAGCTTTCGCCGGGGTGACGGGGTTCGGTTTGGGGGGCGGTGAGACGCGTTCGAGACGGCACCGCCAGCCGCCAGCCACCTCCCCGGCGGAGGCCGGGGTCCAGTTGGGGACGCCGCTAACCGAAGGTGGCGCTTCGTTATTGCCACCTTTCCAACTTGGCCCCGGCCTTCGCCGGGGTGGTGGGTGGGAGGCGCGCCGCACCCGCCTGAAGGACGTGCTCGAACATAACCTAGCATCGTCCCCGTGGCTTGTTCACCCGCGAAGGCGGGTGCCCAGTCTGGGTCCCCGCCTTCGCGGGGATACAAGCTTCTCGCGGTTCGCAGTCGCGACCGGAGGCGTTGGGCGCTGACGGATACCGTACGGTCTGACGATCGATCCCCGCCCCACAAACGAAAACGGGCGCGGCCTTTCGGTCGCACCCGTTCTCAACTCATGGCGTCCGGCGTTAGCCGAAGGTGCGCTGCCACCAGCCGCGGCGGGGGGCGCCGTCGGGGTCGTCGTTGGCGCCGTCGTCGGTACGGGGAGTCGCGACGTCCTGCGGCTGGACTTCGGCCTTGGGTGGGACGGTCGCGATCGGCGTGGCGAGCGGCTCGCTAGTCGGGGCGGCATCGCCGGCTTCGACCACGGCCACCTTCCGCGGGCGACCGCGGGGCTTGGCTGCCTTGGCGGGTGCTTTCTCGACGACCGCCTCTTCAACCGCTGGCGCTTCCACCGCGGCGTCCGACGCCTTGCGACGCGTGCGCTTGGGTTTCGGCGCCGTTGCTTCGATGGTCTCGGCGGGCGTTGCGCTCACCTCGTCCATCGTCGCTTCTGCAACCGCTTCGCGACGGCGGCGCCCGGGCTTCGGAGCCGCCGGCTCGGCCGCGACGGGCGCCGGAACCACGGGTTCCGGCGCAGCCGTCTCGACTTCCGCCTCGACCGCACGCGGCTTGCGACCACGACGAGCTTTGGGGGCTGCCTCGGCCACCGCCTCGGCAATGTTCGCCGCAGCGGCTGCCGCACGCGCACGCGGACGACGGCGCATCTTCGGACCCTCGGCGACTTCCGCGACCGGGGCTTCCTCGACGACCGGTTCGAACGCCGGCTCGTAAGGCGGCTCGGCGTAGGTCGACTCGACCGGCTCGTACGCTTCCGGCTCGGGGGCCTCGGCGATCAGCTGGGCGTCGTCGATGCTGCTGACGGCGACCGACTGGCCGTTCTCCGACCCCTGCTCGTTACGGCGACCGCCGCGACGTCCCCGACGACCGCGGCGACGACGGCCTTCGCCCTCGACGCCCCCAGAATGCTCGGCACCCTGCTCGGCCGGAGCACCTTCGACCACACCGCCGACTTCGACGATGTCGCCCTCGACCTCGTCGATTTCCTCGACGTTGGTCTCGGCGTCCTCGAACGAACCCTCCTCGTTGACGCCCTCTGCGGCGCCCTCTTCACCGGGACGTGCGCGACCGCGACGACCGCGACGACGACGGCGCTTCTTGCCACCTTCACCGTCCGCATCGCGACCCTCGCGGGGCGCGCGCTGCTCGCCGTTACCCTCACGACCGCCTTCACGACGGCGCGGCTGCTCGGCCTCGGCCTCCTCGACCTCTTCTTCCTCGATCTCGTCCTCGATCTCCTCGGGGAGGTCGTCATCGTCTTCCTCGATGATCTGGACGAACTTCGGTGCGTGGGCTGGCGGCGGGCCGCTGGCCTCGACCGTCATGTGCGCGCCTTCCTCGTCCTGGCCGGGGATGATCTCGACGATCACGCCATAGCGATCCTCGATCTCCGAGATGTCGGCGCGCTTGCGGTTGAGGATGTAGACCGCGGCTTCCTGGCTCGCGCGCAGGGTCAGCAGCGAGCCGCGACCGCGGGCGGCCTCGTCCTCGATCAGGCGGAGCGCCGAGATACCCGACGACGAGGCGGTGCGGACCAGACCCGTGCCTTCGCAATGCGGGCAGGGGCGGGTGGACGCCTCGAGCACGCCGGTACGCAGGCGCTGGCGGCTCATTTCCATCAGGCCGAACGACGAGATGCGACCGATCTGGATGCGCGCGCGATCGTTCTTGAGCGCCTCCTTCATCGCCTTCTCGACCTTCCGGACGTTGGAATTGTTATCCATGTCGATGAAGTCGATGACGACGAGCCCGGCCATGTCGCGCAGGCGGAGCTGGCGGCCGATTTCCTGCGCGGCCTCGAGGTTGGTCGCGGTCGCGGTTTGCTCGATCGAATGCTCGCGCGTCGACCGGCCGGAGTTGATGTCGATCGAGACGAGCGCCTCGGTCGGGTTGATGACGAGGTAGCCGCCCGACTTCAGCTGGACGACGGGGTGGTACATCGCCGACAGCTGATCCTCGACGCCGGCGCGCTGGAACAGCGGCACGGGATCGGCGTAATGCTTGATGCGGCGGGCGTGCGTCGGCATCAGCAGGCGCATGAACTCGCGCGCCTGGCGATAGCCGTCCTCGCCCTCGACGATGACTTCTTCGATTTCCTTGTTGTAGATGTCGCGGATCGCGCGCTTGATCAGATCGCTGTCGCCGTAGACGAGCGCGGGGGCCGACGCCTTGAGCGTGGCTTCGCGAATGCCGTCCCACAGGCGGGCGAGGTAATCGAAGTCGCGCTTGATCTCGACCTTCGAGCGCTGGAGGCCGGCGGTGCGGACGATGCAGCCCATCGACGGCGGCAGCTGCATGTCGGCCATGATCGTCTTGAGACGCTTGCGATCGCCCGCGTTGCTGATCTTCCGCGAGATGCCGCCGCCATGCGACGTGTTCGGCATCAGCACGCAGTAGCGACCGGCGAGCGACAGATAGGTGGTCAGCGCCGCGCCCTTGTTGCCGCGCTCCTCCTTGACGACCTGGACGAGCAGCACCTGGCGGCGATGGATCACGTCCTGGATCTTGTAGCGGCGGCGCAGGTTCATGCGACGCTCGCGCAGGTCCTCGACCGCGGCATCGTCGGCGTTCGGCTTGCGCTTGCGACGGGGGGCCTCGCCCGCTTCGCCGCCTTCGAGCTCGTCGGCGACGTCGGGATCTACCCCGCCATCGTCCTCGAAGCGCTCGATGTCGTCCTCGTCGTCACCCTCTTCGTCGTCCGAGTCGTAATCGGCGCGCAGGGCTGCTTCCTCGGCCGCGTGCTCGGCTTCTTCGCGGAGCAGCGCGTCGCGATCTTCTTTGGGGATCTGGTAGTAATCGGGGTGGATCTCGCTGAACGCGAGGAAGCCGTGGCGATTGCCGCCGTAATCGATGAACGCCGCCTGGAGCGACGGCTCGACCCGCGTGACCTTGGCGAGGTAGATATTGCCCTTGAGCTGCTTGCGTTCGGCACTCTCGAAATCGAATTCCTCGATCCGGTTACCCTTGACGACTGCGATCCGGGTCTCTTCCCGGTGGCGTGCGTCGATCAGCATGCGCGTTGTCATTGTAAATTCTCCGCGCGCGCGCCGGGCCTGTCGGCAGCCGTCGCGCGCTTGATGGTGGTACGGTCGGGCACGGACGCCCGGACTCGCGGATGGTGTGCGAAACTGCCTCTGCGCGAAGTGCATGCCGCGGGAACTCTCCCTGCGGCGCCCGCACGACCGCGAGTCCGTCGGCGAAGGCCGGTCGGAGTGCGGGGCGGGGGGAATGCGTCATTCGAGCGTCAACCTGAAGTGCCGCGCCGGCGAAGGATCCGCAGGCGGGCGTCGAGACCGGCGCGTCGCTGGTAAAAACTAGGCGACACACGGCTGTACGACAGGATTAGCACTGCATACCCGATCTCGCAACTAGCCCGATATTGGCTGCTTTCCGCCGCGTTTCGCCTCGAAATAGGGGCGGGGGGGCGCAGACTTGCCGGGGCGGCAGAGCCTTGCCGGCAAATTTATGGCAAACGGCAAATTAACCGCACACCGCAACCCGCTCTTGGGACGCCGGGGCTTACCTGTCCGTGCAGCGATCGGATGTATCGATCAAAGGGGTGTATCATGGCTTTTCGCTGGACCGGCGGCCGATCCGCACGGCAAGGACGCGGGGTGTTCACGGTAATCGCCCTCATGGCCGGCTGGCTGTCGAGCGTCCCTGCCTGGGCGGCGACCGTGCAGAGCGTCGCGATCAGGGACGGGCGGATCGTCATTCGCTTCGACGAGGCGGTCGGCGATGCCGTCAGCCGCGTACTGACCGGGTCTCGGCAGATCGCCGTCGACGTGACCGGCGCGACTCCGGGCCGTGAGGTTGCCGCCCTCGGTCTGGTGACCGGTGTTACGCAGATGCGCAGCGGGCGATCTGGGATGCGGATGGTGTTCGATCTGGCCGAGCCGGCGATCGTCACCGATGGCGGGTTCGATTCCGACGGGCGGGAGCTGACGCTGGCGCTCCGCACGGTCGATAACGCCCAGTTCGCGCAGGCCGGGATCGCCGGACCGCTGAACTTCTTCCCGTTCAATTTCGGTGCGGCCTCGCGGCCGAAGTACAAGGTGTCGGTTGCCGTGCCGCCCAAGGCTCGGGGGATGCGGCTGCCGAGCGTGCAGGGTGACGACACGCGGCCGCTGGTGGTGATCGATGCGGGGCATGGCGGTGTCGATCCGGGCGCGATCGGGCCGAACGGGCTGCGCGAGAAGGACGTGACGTTGAAGGTCGCCAAGGCGATCCGCGACGAGTTGCTGGCGTCGGGCCGCGTGCGCGTGGCACTGACGCGGAGTGACGATCGGTATCTGGTGTTGCGCGAGCGTTACGGCGTGGCGCGGCGGCTGAAGGGCGACCTGTTCATCTCGATCCATTGCGACAGCACCGGCTCGGCGGATGCGACCGGCGCGACCGCGTACACCTTGTCGGAGGTGGCGTCCGACAAGGAGGCCGCGCGGCTGGCGGCACGCGAGAACAAGGCGGACGTGATCTCCGGCGTGAACCTGGGCGAAGCGCCGGCGGACGTGTCGTCGATCCTGATCGACCTGACGCAGCGCGAGACGATGAACGCGTCGGCGACGTTCGCGCGGTTGCTTGGGCGCGAGGCGAGGCCGTTGATGCCGCTGAAGGCGAACTTCCACCGGATGGCGTCGCTGATGGTGCTGAAGGCGCCCGACATGCCGTCGATCCTGTTCGAGACGGGCTATATCTCGAACCCGCAGGACGCGGCGTTCCTCGACAGCGAGGAAGGGCGTCGCCGGATCGCGGAGAGCGTGACGCGTGCGGTCGAAGTGAATTTCGCGCGGCGGATGGCGGCGCGGTAGCGATTGGGGAGGGGGTGTTCCCTCCTCCCTGTTCTCCCGCGAAGGCGGGAGCCCAGACTGGACTCCCGCCTTCGCGGGAGAACAAGCTAGTAACGGTCGATACGGTTTCCTCCCGCTCCACATCATGCCACAAGCCCCGTAAATTCTTTGGGGCTTGCTGAATGACCGACACGACACGGGGCGCACCCGAAACCAGCATGCGCGAGCTCACGTTCCGCGGGATCGTGCTCGGCGGGATCATCACGCTGCTGTTCACCGCGGCCAACGTGTATCTCGGGCTCAAGATCGGGCTGACGTTCGCGACCTCGATCCCGGCAGCCGTGATCTCGATGGCGGTGCTGCGGGCGTTCAAGGACTCGACGATCCTCGAGAACAACATCGTCCAGACGATCGCGTCCGCCGCCGGCACGCTCGCCGCGATCATCTTCGTGTTGCCGGGCTTAGTGATGATCGGCTGGTGGCAGGGCTTCCCGTTCTTCACCACCGCGGCGATCACGATGTTCGGCGGCGTGCTCGGCGTGCTCTTCTCGGTGCCGCTGCGCCGTGCGCTCGTCGTCGACACGGTGTTGCCGTACCCTGAGGGCCGCGCGGCCGCCGAAGTTCTGAAGGTCGGTGCGGGCAGTCGTGAAGGCGGCGAGGAGAGCGCACGCGGGCTGGGTATCATTGTCGTCAACGCCATCGTCTCGGCCGGGTTCGCGATCCTGACGCAGACCAAGCTGGTCGCCGCTGAAGCCGCGACGTGGTTCCGCGTCGGTGCGGGCGCGACCGGCATCTCGGGCGGACTCTCGTTCGCGTTGCTCGGCGCGGGACATCTGGTCGGCATCTCGGTCGGCATGGCGATGTTCGCGGGCGTGGTGATCGGGTGGTGGATCCTGTTGCCGATCCTGACCTCGGGCGGGAGCGTCACCGGGACCGCCGAGGTTATCGCCACGACCGTGTTCCGCTCGGACGTCCGCTTCTTCGGCGCGGGCGTGATCGGCGTCGCGGCGATCTGGACGTTACTGAAGATCGCCGGGCCCGTCGTCGGCGGCGTGCGTTCGGCATTGGCGGCTTCGGCGGCCAAGCGGGGCGGTGTCGTGCTGGCACTGGAGGAGCGCGACATTCCGATCGGGATCGTCGGCATCGCGTCGCTCGCGATGTTGGTGCCGATCGGCATCCTGCTCTGGACCGGCTTGCAGGGCGGCCCGCTGGAGGCGTCGGCGATCGGGCTGATCGCGGGGAGCCTCCTGTTCATCCTCGTCATCGGCCTCGTGATCGCTGCGGTCTGCGGGTACATGGCCGGGCTGATCGGGGCGTCGAACTCGCCGGTGTCGGGGATCGGCATCCTTGCTATCCTGGCGGCCTCAATCCTGCTGGTGTCGTGGTTCGGGCGTGCGGTCGAGCCGGGCACGACGCAGGCTCTGGTTGCGTACGGGCTGATCGTGACGGGCATCGTGTTCGGCATCGCGACGATCTCGAACGACAATCTGCAGGATCTGAAGACGGGCCAACTGGTCGGTGCGACACCGTGGAAACAGCAGGTGGCGTTGCTGATCGGCGTGGTGTTCGGCTCGATCGTGGTGCCGCCGGTGTTGAACCTGCTCGGCAGCACGCTCGGGTTCGCGGGTGCGCCGGGGGCGGGGCCGAATGCGCTGGCGGCGCCTCAGGCTGCGTTGATCTCGGCGCTGGCTAAGGGCGTGTTGGGGGGCAATCTGAACTGGGCGATGATCGGCTATGGGGCGCTGACGGGCGTTTTCGTGATCCTGGCCGACGAGTTGCTGGGCAAGGCGGGGAAGCTGCGCTTGCCGCCGCTGGGGGTCGGGCTCGGCGTGTATCTGCCGATGTCGGTGACGTTGCCGGTTACGATCGGGGCTGTCGTCGGGTTTGCGTATGACCGTTGGGCGGATCGCGCGCGGGATCCGGAGTTGGCGAAGCGGATGGGGGTGCTGACCGCGACCGGGATGATCGTCGGCGAGTCGCTGTGGGGCGTCGGCTTTGCGGGGATCGTGTATGTGACCAACCAGGAAACGCCGTTGGCGCTGGTCGGGGATGGGTTTGCGAGCGTGGCGCTGGTTGGCGGGACGTTGCTGTTCGCGGTGCTGACGTGGGTGATGTATCGGCGGACGATGGCGGCTTCGCGGTAAGGCACCCGTCGGAGTAAGCTTGTATCCCCGCGAAGGCGGGGATCCAGACTAGGCTCCCGCCTTCGCGGGAGAACAAGATTGGGTCAGACCTAGTCCGATTCCACCACCCCGGCGGAGGCCGGGGCCCAGTTGGGGAACGTTGCTAACTAAGCAACGCGCTTCATTACTGTAGCCTTGCCAACTGGGCCCCGGCCTCCGCCGGGGTGGTGCTTTGGTTTGCGTGGGAGGGAGTTAAACCCCACCCCCCTCACTTCATCGCAGCAAGCATGTCCTTGATCGGCACGAACGCGAAGCCCACCGAGCTGTCCGCAATCCCGTACGGCATGAAGATCGTATCCCCATGCTTCAGCGCACCGCAGCTATAGACCACGTTCGGCACATACCCCTCGCGATCCTGGTCCTTCGCGGCCAAAATCGGCTGCTTGGTCCGGCCTATCACCTTCGACGGATCGTCCTTGTCGAGCAGTACCGCGCCGATCGAATACTTCCGCATCGCGCCCACACCGTGCGTCAGCAGCAGCCAGCCCTCGTCGAGCTCGATCGGCGGCCCGCAATTGCCGATCTGCACCAGCTCCCACGGATATTCGGGCGTCAGGATCTTCTCGCCGTCGTCCCAGTCGGTCAGCGTGTCGGACTTCAGCAGGAACAGATTCTCGCCGTCCTGCCGACCGATCATCATGTACTGGCCGTTCACCTTCCGCGGGAACAGCGCCATGCCCTTGTTGCGCGCGGCCGGGCCGGTCATCGGCACGAGGTCGAACGCGCGGAAATCGCGGGTGCGCATCAGTTCGGACTGGATCACCGAGCCGTTATACGCGGTGTAGGTGCCGATCCACTCATACTCGCCGTTCTCGTGCTGGAACCGGACGATCCGCAGATCCTCGAGACCCTTCGACTGGGCCTGCGTGATCGGGAAGATCACCGTGCCGCTCAACGTACTGTCGCGGTGGCGATAAACGGTGACGGGGCCCTCGGGCATCTCGTCCTCGCCGCTGCCGACCGCGTCGGTCGCGGTCGCGAACGGCGGCTCGGGGGCGAGCTTCATCTGGTTTTCGCAGGTGATGATGCCCTCGCGGAAGGCGACCGACGAGATGTGACCCTCGCCGACTGCGCGCAAGCTCATCAGGATCCGCATCGAGCCCGGCGGCATGCCCGACTGGTCGAAATGCGGCACCGCGCTCGGGTTCATCAGCGCGGCGGCGGCATAGCTGTACTCGTGGCAGAAATACGCGCCGATCAGCTGGCGCTTCTCGTCGCCGATCTCCGCACCGTTCAGCCCGAGCATATCCTCGATCTGGTCGTAGCGCGTCATGAACACGCGCCGCGTCTGCCAATGGCGCGCCTCGAAATCTTTCAGCACGACCTCGAGCTGCGCGCGCGCCTGTGCGGGCGACATTTCCAGCACTTCGCCGACGAGCCGCTCGGTACGGCTCGGTGCGCCGCCATGACCGCCCCAGGCGATATGGAACGGCCGCACGACGACACGCGAAGGATCCGCGTGCAGCCGCAGCTGGTGGTTGAACAGATCCATCGTAGCAGTGCCCCGCGTCGTTCCACTCAGCGCACCGTCGCCTGCAAGGCTGTCGCTAGCGAACTAGGCGACGACGCGGGTCGCTCCTGCCACGCTTTGCGCTGCTTTTGATACCCCCGAAATGGCACAACTTGCGAGTTGCAGGGCCAAAATCGACTCCGCGCCCTGATTTCGGTTCAACCCGGTCGGCATCAGGCCGTCGTAACAGCCGCCATCGGCGACGCTGGCGAGCGGCAGGTCGAGATCGTTCGCCCCTAGGAACCAGCCATACGCGCGCTGTGCTTCGTCGTGCCAGCGCATGTCGCCGGTCGCTTCGAACGCCGCCGCGCACGCATCGACGGTGGCCTGAGCCTCCAGCGGCTGCTGGTCGAACTGCAACGGATCGGCATAGGGCCGGTTGAAGCTCTCCGACCCGACCGCACGGAAGCGGCCCTCGGGCGAGGTCTGCTTCGCGACGATCCAGTCGAGCGTGGCGAGGCCGCAATCGATCAGGTCCTGCCGCCCGAGCGCTTGGCCCGCGCGGATCAGAGCCTGGGGAAGGCGCGTATTGTCGTAGGCAAGCACGATCTCGAACCACTGCCATTCCGGACGGCGTGCCTTGGCGAGCAGGTCGAGATGAACCTTCGGGAAGGCCTCCAGGATCGACAGCGACAGCTGGTGGCCCGGCTTGGCCTCCAGCATCGCCGCCGCGCCGAGCATCGCGAACGCCTGCGCGCGCAAGCTGCCGAGTTCGAGCGCCATCGACGCGGTCGAATCGAACATCGCAGTCGCCCAGTCACGGTGCTTGGCGGCCTGCGCATCGCGCGCGGTGACGCCCAGCGACCAGAGCGTGCGGCCGTTCGAATCTTCCGACCCCGAATCCTCGCACCAGGTGCGATCGAAGTTCATGAAGTTGCGGAAGCGGCGCGTGTCCGGGTTCCAGGCGTACTGCACGAACGACGCGTAAATCGTCATCCACTTGTCGCGGGTGACGTCGTCGAGATCGGGCATCGCGCTCATCAGCATCAGCGCGCGGCAATTGTCGTCGATGCAGTAACCATGGCGACGGTCGGGGATCGAATAGATCGAATGCTGGAGCATGCCGGTCGAATCGCTCATCCGCTCGACGGCGGCGAAATCAGGGATCAACGGCTTGAGCGGCACCGGCACCTTGGCAAGGCGAAAAGGGCGCGCCGCCACGATCGCACGGATCTCCGCCATCATCGCCTCGGCGAGCTTCGGCCAGATCATCGTGCGGCCACGCGCATAGGCGCGCTCGGCGAGACGATTGCGATCGCGGTCGTTCGACATCAGCGCATCGATCTCGCGTGCGAACGCGTCGACATCGCCGAACGGCACGAGCACGCCATGACCATCCGCGAGGATCTCGGTCGCATGGACATAGGGCGTCGAGATGACCGGCTTGCCGACACCGATCGCGTAGCTGAGCGTGCCCGACGTGATCTGCGCAGGGTTGGTGTAGGGCGTGACATAGACGTCCGCCGCCTGGAGATAGTCGAGCAGTTCGCCATGTTCGAGGAATGCGTCGACGAACGCGATGTTGCCGGCGACGCCCTTCTCGGTGGCAAGCGCCTTCAGCTTGTCGCGATACTTCTCGCCCTCATACGCGACCAGGTTCGGATGCGTCGCGCCGAGCACCACGTACAGCAGATCAGGATGCTTCGCGATCACCGCGGGCAGCGCGTTGATGACCGTCTCGATCCCCTTGTTGGGGGCGAGCAGGCCGAACGTCAGCATGACCTTGCGGCCCTGCCAGCCGAACTTGTCCTTGAGCAGGGCGGGATCGAGCAAATCGCGATCGGGCACGCCGTGCGGGATCATGACGATCTGGCGCGAATTGGCGCCGTAGACGCGCTGGAGAATGTCGCGGCCACGCTCGGCCATCACCACCACGCGGGCGGCGCGGCGGAGCAGGCCTTCGAGCACGCGGCGCTCATCGGCATTGGGCTTCTCGAGGATCGTGTGCAGCGTGACGATCACCGGCAGCGTGGTGCGATCGAGCAGCGCGAGGATATGCTCGCCAGCGGGGCCGCCGAAGATGCCATATTCATGCTGGAGCCAGATCGCCTGCGCACCACTGGCCTCGATCTTCCGCGCCGTGTTGATGTACGCGGACAGCTCGTGCTCCGGGATCGTGCCGGTAACTTCGGGCGGGTAATCATATTTACCCGGATGATCGTCCATCGCGTAGACATCGACGGCGATCTCGGGAAAGCGCGCGCGCATGGCCGTGAAAACGTCGGTCGTGAAAGTGGCGAGCCCGCACTGCCTCGGCAAGAAGTTACCGATCAGCGCCAGTCGCGCGATATTCCCACCGTCCGCCGGTTTCACCATACCCTGTCCCTCGTTTGAGCGCGCACTTCTGGGAGAACCCGGTCGCGCATCCATTTGAACGGTTCAGGTAGCATAAAGTTTCATTACATACTGCAGTGCAGCACGGGAAAAATATCAATTTAAATCAATCTGATATTTCGGGTCCCTCATCCCGAGCCTTCATCCACGCCCGCGATAGGAGGCGACTCCCTGGTCGGGCAGCCACAGATCCTGCGGCGGTGCGCTCGATTGCCAGAACACGTCGATCGGTATTCCGCCGCGCGGATACCAGTATCCGCCGATCCGCAGCCACACCGGTTTCATCTCGTCGAACAGGCGCTCGCCGATGCCGACGGTGCAATCCTCGTGGAACCCGGCATGGTTGCGGAAGCTGCTCAGGAAGAGCTTCAGCGACTTGGATTCGACGATCGTCTCGCCCGGCACATAGTCGATGACGAGATGCGCGAAGTCGGGCTGGCCGGTCACCGGACACAGCGACGTGAACTCGGGCGCCGCGAACCGCACGAGATACGTCCGACCCGGCCGCGGGTTGGGAACGTAATCGAGCACGGCCTCTTCAGGAGAGGCGGGAAGGGCGCTGTTCTGGCCCAGATGCAATGGGTTGGCGGGTGCGGTCATAGTGCGCCATGTAGGACGCGATTCGGATGACGCAAAGTGGGTGACCCTTCTTCCCGTCATGCCGGGCTCGTTCCGGCATCCACCCGTCCGCGGACTCCACGGGCGGCGAGTGTGCGGAACGGTGGACCCCGGAACAGGTCCGGGGTGACGGAGAGGTTTGGGCAATGACGATCACGACACTCGTACCGATCCTCGGCGACCAGCTCACGATTGACCTCGCCTCGCTGCGGGACCGCGATCCGAAGACGACGATCGTGCTGATGATGGAGGTCGCCGACGAGACCACCTACGTCCGCCATCACAAACGCAAGATCGCCTATATCCTGTCAGCGATGCGGCATCACGCCGAGGCGCTGCGCGAGGCCGGGTGGACGGTCGAATACACCAAGCTCGACGACCCCGATAACGCGGGCAGCTTCACCGGCGAGATCGCGCGCGCGGTCGAGCGGCATGATCCCGAACGCATCGTCGTCACCGAGGGCGGCGAGTGGCGCGTGATGGCGATGCTCGAAAGCTGGGAGACGCTGTTCGGCATCCCCGTCGAGATCCGCAGCGACGACCGCTTCCTCGCCAGCCATGCCGATTTCGAGACATGGGCCGCCGAGCGGAAAACGCTGACGATGGAGTGGTTCTATCGGCAGATGCGGACTCGCACCGGGCTGTTGATGACCGACGGCAAGCCCGAGGGCGATCGCTGGAACTTCGACAAGGAGAACCGGAAACCCGCCAAGAACGACCTGCTCATGCCGCGCCCGCTGGTGTTTAAGCCGGATGCGATCACGAAGGACGTGCTGGCGATGGTGGCGGAACGGTTCGCCGGGCATCCGGGGAGCCTCGACGGGTTCGACTATGCCGTGACCGCAGAGGATGCCGAGCGGCAGGCGGTGAACTTCTTCAAGCACGCGCTGCCGCAGTTCGGCGATTACGAGGATGCGATGCTCACCGGCGAGCCGCATCTGTGGCACTCGATCCTGTCGCCCTACATCAATTCGGGGCTGCTCGATCCGCTGGACTTGTGCCAGCGCGCGGAGGCGGAATATCGTGCTGGCCGTGCGCCGATCAACGCGGTCGAGGGCTATATCCGCCAGATCATCGGCTGGCGCGAATACATGCGCGGGATCTACTGGCGCGAGGGGCCGCAGTATGTCGAGCGCAACTTCCTCGACCACCACCGCGAACTCCCCCGCTGGTACTGGACCGGCGAGACCGACATGCACTGCCTGCGCGAGGCGATCGGTCAGACGCTGGAGACCGCGCACGCACACCACATCCAGCGGCTGATGGTGACGGGTAATTTCGCGCTGCTGATCGGCGCGGATCCGGCCAAGGTCCACCAATGGTATCTCGAGGTGTACGTCGACGCGTATGAATGGGTCGAATTGCCCAACACGCTGGGGATGAGCCAGTTTGGCGATGGCGGGCTGCTCGGATCGAAGCCGTATATTTCGTCGGGCGCGTATATCGATCGGATGTCCGATTATTGCGGGTCGTGCCGGTACAAGGTGAAGCAGCGGATCGGGCCCGATGCGTGCCCGTTCAACGCGCTGTATTGGGATTTCCTCGACCGGCACGAGGACAAGCTCGGGCGCAACAACCGGCTGGCGATGCCGTACCGCAACTGGGCGAAACAGTCCGAGGCGGACCGCGAGGCGACGCGTGCGCAGGCGGCTGGGTTCCTCGCCTCCCTCGACGCGAGCGGCCCCGCTGGCTACTGACCTCACGAGCACAAGGAACCGCATATGGACGCGTTGGTAAGCACCGAATGGCTGGCGAACGAACTGGGCGCGAACGATCTTAGGATCGTCGATGCGACCTATGCCGAGGGCCGAGACGCGGCGGCGGAGTATGAGGCGGCGCACATCGCCGGCGCGGTGTTCATGAACCTCGCCGAACTGCGCGATACCGACAGCGATCTGCCCAACATGCTGCCCTCGGCCGAGAAATTCGCGAGCCGGATGCAGACGCTGGGGCTCGGTGACGGCAGCCGGATCGTGCTGTACGACAGCTCGCCCTGGCATACGTCGGCGCGGGCGTGGTGGATGTTGCGGCTGTTCGGCGCGCACAATGTCGCGATTCTCGATGGCGGGTTCGCCAAGTGGCAGGCCGAGGGGCGTGAGATCGCGTCGGGAAAGGAAACGCCGCGGCATCGTCACTTCACGACCTGGGCGGACATGAAGGGCGTGCGTGACCTCGACCAGATGAAGGCGAACGTCGAGAGCGGCGCGGAGCAGGTGCTCGACGCGCGCTCGGCGGCGCGCTTCACCGGTGCCGAGGAAGACCCGCGGCCGGACACCGCGCCGGGGCATATTCCGGGCTCGAAGAACCTGCCTCAGGGCGCGGTGTTCAACGCCGACGGCACGTGGAAGACCGGCGACGCGCTGAAGGCGGAGTTCGACAAGGCCGGCGTCGACCTCACGAAGCCGCTGGTGATGACCTGCGGCTCGGGCATCACTGCATCGGTGCTCGCATTCGGCGCGCACCTGCTCGGTAACGACGCGGCGCTGTACGACGGCAGCTGGTCCGAGTGGGGCGGCGATCCCTCAACACCCAAGGCGACAGGCACGGCATGAGCGACACGAACAAGCCGGTAGGCGACGCGACCAAGGTCGTCCTCGCCGGCCGTCGCAAGGAATGGACGCAGGGTATCGTCAGCCCCCCGGTCTGGCGCGCCTCGACGATCCTCTACGACTCGGTCGGCCACCTCCGCGAAAGCGCCACCAAAGACACGCATCACCGCCTATTCTACGGGCGGAAGGGCACACCCACCCAGTGGAGCCTCGCCGACGCGCTCACCTCGCTCGAGCCCGGCGCGGAGGGAACGTTCCTGTATTGCTCGGGCGTCGCGGCGGTCGCGGCGGCATTGCTGTCGGTGTTGTCGCCGGGCGACGAACTGCTGCTGGTCGATAGCGCCTATGATCCGACGCGCGGGCTCGCCAACGGGCTGCTCAAGCGGTTCGGGATCACGACGCGTTATTACGACCCGCTGATCGGCGCCGGCATCGCCGACCTGATCGGCGACAAGACGCGCGCCATCTTCATGGAAAGCCCGGGATCGCTCAGCTTCGAGGTGCAGGACGTCCCCGCGATCGTCGCCGCAGCGAAGGCGGGGGGGGTGACGACGTTGCTCGACAACACCTGGGCCACCCCGCTGTTCTTCCCCGCGATCGAGCACGGCGTCGACCTGACGATCCTCGCCGGCACCAAGTACGTCGTGGGGCATTCGGACGTGATGCTGGGATCGGTCACCGCCGGACCCGGCCATTTCAAGAAACTGCGCGAGACGAGTTTCCAGCTCGGCCAGGTCGCCAGCCCCGACGATTGCTGGCTCGGCAGCCGGGGCTTGCGCACGATGGCGGTCCGCCTCGCACAGCACCAGTCGAGCGCGCTGACCATCGCTACGTGGCTCCAAGGCCGCCCCGAAGTCGCGCAGGTCCTCCACCCCGCGCTTCCCGACTGCCCCGGCCACGACCTGTTCGTCCGCGACTTCAAGGGATCGAGCGGCCTGTTCTCGTTCGTCCTCAACGGTGGAGACGAAGCTGCGCGGGCCGCGCTGATCGACACCCTCCAGCTTTTCGGCATCGGATATAGCTGGGGCGGTTTCGAAAGCCTCGCCATCCCCGCCGACCCGCAACGCCACCGCAGCGTCACCAAGCGAGACGCTGCCGGACCGATGGTCCGCCTCCAGATCGGCCTGGAAGACCCCGCCGACCTGATCGCCGATCTCGAAGCAGGGTTGGATGCTTTTCGGAGCGTGCGCGGCTAACGGTTCGTCCGCAGTTTTCATCGCCGCGTCATCACCGCGATAGGTCCGCGTCCCTACCCTATTGGCAGGCCAGCCGACGGGATCAGCGATGACGGAAACTCAGGGCGATCTGTTGGGCAGCCTCATTGTCCTGGTAAGTACGGGACTGCTGCTCACCGCGGTGCACCGCGCCAGTGCGTCGCGCGAGGCGCCGGAGGTCCGCTGGCTTGTGATAGCGAGCGTCATCCTGTCGGTCGCTGGCGTCGCCGCCGTGATCCTGACGTGATTGCGTCGTCCCGCCGGCTCCGGTGCCCTCTCGACGATGTAGTTTCACCCCGATCGTTGCCCCTCGGATACATTCGGTGTGGCCGCCGCGCAACATGTGTGGCGTCAAACCCCGATTGTACGCAAGATTCGCTTGTGCGTCGCACCATGGACTGTCACACATTCGTCACCGCAGGAAAGACCGCACTCGGAGGCTGACGCCTCGATAGATGCGGCGTCCGCGGTGGCAGGCGGGGACATCGACTTTCCAGTATCGAAAGGGAAACGATGCGCTTCACCACTATTCTTCTCGGCGGCATCGCATTGGCTGCCGCTACCCCCGCGTTCGCTCAGGACGAGGCTACCGCACCACCCAAGGAGATCACGGTCTCCGGCTCGGTCGGGCTCGTCAGCGATTACCGCTTCCGCGGCGTGTCGCAGTCGGACGAGAACCTCGCCGTCCAGGGCGGCATCACCATCGCGCACAAAAGCGGCCTGTACATCGGCACTTGGGGTTCGAACCTCGCGGGCTGGGGCACGTTCGGCGGCGCCAACATGGAGCTCGATCTGATCGCGGGCTACAAGGTCCCGGTCGGCGGCGGTACGCTCGACGTCGGCGCGACTTGGTACATGTACCCGAGCGGCTTCGACAATACCGACTTCATCGAGCCCTATGCCAAGCTGTCGGGCACCGCCGGCCCCGTCGCCCTGACCGCCGGCGTCGCCTACGCGCCCAAGCAGCAGGCGCTCGGGCCATGGTATTCGAACGGCGCGTCGGCAGCGGCCGGCGTTTATGACCGCGTGAACGCCAAGGATTCGAATCTGTACCTCTGGGGCGATGTCAGCAGCGGCGTTCCCAATACCGGGCTGACCGTGAAGGCGCACGTCGGCTATTCGAACGGCAACAAGGGCCTCGGGCCGTTCGCGACCAGCGTGTCGCCGACCGGCGAATATTGGGACTGGCTGTTCGGCGCCGACTACGTGATCCCTAGCACCCCGCTGACGCTGGGCGTGGCGTATGTCGACACCGACATCACGAAGGGCGAATCGGCCTATCTCCAGCCAAGCTTCAGCCGCGGCCAGGACGGCAACGGCTCGATCGCCAACGGCAAGGTGCTCGTCTCGCTGACCGCGGCGTTCTAAAGGGGCTGAGGGAAGGGCGCGGCGAGCGTTCCGCGCCCCATCTCAGACCCACAAGCTTGTGTCCCCGCAAAGGCGGGGACACAGGCTGGGCTCGAGCCTTCGCGGGAGAACAAGGAGGGGCGAAAATGGCCTCTAGAGTCCCCAACTTTTCGATCGACCCATTCACCCCGTCATCCTGGGCTTGACCCAGGATCCAGAGCCGCAAGCGTCCCGCTCCATGGCTCTGGATCCTGACTTTCGTCAGGATGACGCGGTGGGGCAGCGGAACGAGACTGCCAGATACGAAAAAGGGCGGCCCCGCGAGGAGCAGCCCTTTTTCGTGCACGGGTAAAACCCCGATCAATTCGCGGTCGTGCGCGCGTCCTGGCCGTCGCCTTCCGGGGCCGCGACGATGTCCCGCGTGGTCGAGCCCTTGTCGACCACCGTCGTGCCGGGATCGCCGACGCTGGAGCGGATGCCGGGATCGTCGCTATCCGCACCCGCGTCGTTGATCACGCCGGTCTCGGCCGCACTGCGTGCCGCGGTGCCGCCGAACAGCGCATCGAGCGTCTGCGCATTGGCCGCGGTATCCTGCGGGCGGGCGGCGCCGGGCTGCGGCGGCACCAGCGCGAAATCGGGCGGGATCACCAGCGGTGCCTGACGCGCGACCGCGAACTCGTCCGGGCGCGCACGATCGAGGCTTCGGCCTGCCCCGCACCCCGAAAGGAGGGCGACGCTCGCCAGACCGGCAGCCAGGGGTACGAACTTACGCATGGGAATTCTCCACAGGGGGCTTCTCGCGCACGAGGAGCGCCCGAACAAGCAGGACGAGCACGCCGACAGTAATCGCTGCATCGGCGACATTGAAGACCAAAAACGGACGCCACTCGCCGATATGCAGGTCGGCGAAGTCGACGACGTAACCGAGCCGGATGCGGTCGAGGATATTGCCTATCGCACCGCCCAGCACGAAGCCGAGCGCGACCTGATCGGCCGGGTTCTTCTCGCGCGTCATCCACACCGCGACGCCGATCGCGATCGCGCCGGTCAGCAGCACCAACGCCCAGCGGGTGAGGTGTCCGTCGGCAGGGAGCAGTCCGAGCGAGATGCCGATGTTGGGTACGAAGCGCAGGTCGAAGAACGATGTGATGGTCTGCGCATCGCCGAGTGAGTCGATCCCGAGCGGCTTGGTCACCGCCCATTTGCTGATCTGGTCGGCGAGGAACAGCGCGATCGCCGCGCCGAACCCGGCTTTCGGGAGGTTACGCATGCGCCACGACCTTCTCGCACCGATCGCAGAGATCGCCGTCGACCGTCACCTCGGGGAGATGACGCCAGCAACGGCCGCATTTGTGGAAGTCGGTGCGCGTCACGGTAACCGCGTCGCCCGGCGTGACCTTGGCGACGATGAAGGCTTCGGCCAGCGCGTCGGCGTCGAGCGGCATCGCGGGGACGGTGATCTCGGCTTCGAGGCTGGAGCGCACGGTCTTCTCACGGCGAAGCGGCTCGATCGCTTCGGTGACGGCCACGCGCAACTGGCGGATCTCATGCCATTTGCTGCCCACCACGTCGTCGGCGTCGAGCGATGGCAGCGACGGCCATTCGAGATAATGCACCGAGCTGTCGTCGCTCGGGAAGCGCGACTGCCACACTTCCTCGGCAGTGAAGCACAACACCGGCGCGGCGTAGCGGACGAGCGCGTGGAACAGCACGTCCAGCACCGTGCGGTACGACCGACGCTTGATGTCGCTCGGGGCGTCGCAATAGAGCGAGTCCTTGCGGATATCGAAGAAGAACGCGGACAGGTCCTCGTTCGCGAAGTCGGTCAGCAGGCGCGTGTAGCGGTTGAACTCATACGCTTCGGCCGCCTGGCGCAGTTCGGTGTCGATCATCCGCAAGCGGTGGAGCACGTAGCGCTCCAGCTCGGGCATGTCGGATACCGCGACGCGCTCGGAGTCGTCGAAGCCTTCGAGCGCGCCGAGCATGTAGCGGAACGTGTTGCGCAGTTTCCGATACGAGTCGGAGGCGGTGGCGAGCACCTCCTTGCCGATCTTCACGTCGTCGAAATAGTCGGTCGAGGCGACCCACATGCGCAGGATGTCGGCGCCGGACTCGCCGATGATCTTGAGCGGATCGACGACGTTGCCGAGCGACTTCGACATCTTCCGCCCCTGGCCGTCGAGCGCGAAGCCGTGCGTGAGGACCGCGTCGTAGGGCGCGCGACCGCGGGTGCCGCAGCTTTCGAGCAGCGACGACTGGAACCAGCCGCGATGCTGGTCCGAGCCTTCGAGGTACAGATTCGCACGCGTGCCTTCGCCGTAGCGCGCCTCGACGGTGAAGACGTGCGTGCAGCCGGAGTCGAACCAGACGTCGAGGATGTCCTTCACGACCTCATAGTCGGCGAGGTCGTAGTCGGGGCCGAGCAGCGCCTGGTGGCCGTCCGCGTACCACGCATCCGCGCCGTTCTCGCGGAAAGCTTCGACGATGCGCGCGTTGACGGCAGGGTCGTTGAGGTACTGGCCGGTGGCGCGGTCGACGAACAGCGCGATCGGGACGCCCCAGGCGCGCTGGCGTGAGATGACCCAGTCGGGGCGGCCCTGCACCATCGACGTGATCCGGTTTTCCGCGCGCGCGGGGATCCAGGTGGTGGCGGCGATCGCGTCGAGCGCGATCTCGCGGAGAGTCGCGCCGTTGCCTGGCCCCCTCTCCCCTGCGGGGAGAGGGCTGGGGTGAGGGGCTGTTCCGGGCGCAGCATTGCTGGGCTGCCCCTCACCCCGACCCTCTCCCCGCAGGGGAGAGGGAGGCGTGGACGCATCCATCGGGATGAACCATTGCGGGGTCGCGCGGAAGATCACTTTCGCCTTCGAGCGCCAGGAATGCGGATAGCTGTGCTTGAAGTCGTCGCTCGCCGCGAGGAGCGCGCCAACCTCGCGCAGGTCCGAACAGATCGGGCCGTCCGCGCTCACGAACTTCTTGTTGATGACGCTGCCCTCACCGCCGCGCCATGCCCAGTCGGCGCGGTACATCCCCGCGCCGTCGACCGCGAAGACCGGGTCGAGGCCGTATTGCTTGCAGAGTTCGAAATCGTCCTCGCCGTGATCCGGCGCCATGTGGACTAGCCCCGTGCCCGCGTCGGTCGTGACGAAGTCGCCGGGGAGGAACGGCCGCGGCTTCGCGAAGAACCCGCCGAGCGCGTGCATCGGGTGCCGCGCGGTTGCGCCTTCGAGATCAGACCCTTTGCCAGACCACTCTTCCTCGAAGTGGGTCGCAACAACCGTGTCCTGGGAATGTTTGATATCGAACGCTCGGGCAGTGAACGTTTCTATCAGACTGCGCGCGATCAAGATGCGGCTATAGCGCAGGCTATCCGACCGACTTACGTCCCGCATCGGCTGACGCATATCGGCGGGCGCTGCCTCTGACCGAAAACGGCCCACGACATACTCGATCTCAGGCCCATAGCTCAGCGCCTGGTTCACCGGGATCGTCCACGGCGTCGTCGTCCAGATCACCGCATACGCGCCGACCAGTTCGGGCGCGTTCGGCGCGTCCACGATCTCGAACGCGACGTCGATCTGCGTGGAAACGATGTCCTCATACTCGACCTCGGCCTCGGCGAGTGCGGTCTTCTCGACCGGCGACCACATCACCGGCTTGGCGCCGCGGTACAGCTGGCCGCTCTCGGCGAACTTGAGCAGCTCGCCGACGATCGTCGCCTCGGCGTCGTATTTCATCGTCAGGTACGGATCGGCCCAGTCGCCCATCACGCCGAGCCGTTCGAACTCTGCCTTCTGCACCTCGACCCATTTCTCGGCATAGGCGCGGCATTCGGCGCGGAACTGGTCGACCGGGACGTCGTCCTTGTTCAGCTTCTTCGCGCGATACGCTTCCTCGACCTTCCACTCGATCGGCAGGCCGTGGCAGTCCCAGCCGGGGACGTAGGGCGCGTCCTTGCCCATCAGCGACTGCGAGCGGACGATGATGTCCTTCAGGACCTTGTTCATCGCGTGGCCCATGTGGATGTCGCCGTTCGCGTAGGGCGGGCCGTCGTGCAGGATGAAGCGCTCGCGCCCGAGCCGCTGTTCGCGCAACCGGTCGTAGATGCCGAGCTTGGCCCAGCGCTCGAGGATCGCCGGCTCCTTGGCGGCGAGGCCCGCCTTCATCGGGAAGTCGGTCTTCGGCAGGAAGACGGTATCGCGGTAATCGCGGGCGGGCGCAGGAGTATCGGTCATAAGTGGGCCGGGCTGTAGCCGAGAGGGGGGGGACACACAAACACTTCCCCTCCCTGCTCCCCTCCCTGGAAGGGAGGGGCTGGGGGTGGGTCGGCTTGAGGCGGGGAAGACATCAGCCAACTGGCCTACCCACCCCCGACCCCTCCCTTTCAGGGAGGGGAGGACCCAAGAATATGCCGGGCCCGCGCGCAGTCGGCGTCCATCTGGGTCGTCAGCGCTTCGAGGCTGTCGAACTTCGCTTCGGGGCGGAGATACTCGATCAGCGAGACCTCGACACGGCGCCCGTACAAATCCTCCGCGAAGTCGAAGAAATACGGCTCCAGAAGTTCCTTCGGCGGATCGAAGCTCGGGCGGATACCGAGGTTCGCCGCGCCCTTCAGCACGCGCCCGTCGTCCAGCCGCCCGGTCACCGCGTAGATCCCGTAGGCAGGGCGGAGGTAGTTGCCCATGTCGATATTCGCGGTCGGATAGCCGATCGTGCGGCCGAGCTTGTCGCCGTGCTGCACCACGCCCTCGATCGCGAACGGCCGCGTCAGCAGGCGCGTCGCGGTGGCCATGTCGCCGGTGCGCAGCGCGTCGCGGATGCGGGTGGAGGACACCGTCTCGCCGTCGAGCGCGACCGCACCGACCGTCTCCGCGCGAAACCCGTGCGCGGCCCCGCGCGCGGCGAGCGTGTGGACGGTGCCGCTCTTGGCGTGGCCGAAGGTGAAGTCCTCGCCGGTCACCACGCCGCCGACGCGCAGGTTGCGCTCCAGCCGGTCGGCGATGAACTGCTCGGCGGTGAGCGCGGCGAGATCGCCGTCGAAGTGAAACACCACCATCGCGTCGGCGCCGGCATCGGCGAACAGCCGCTCGCGCTGGTCGAGCGTGGTGAGGCGGAACGGCGCGGTGGCGGGGCGGAAATGGCGGACCGGATGCGGATCGAACGTCGCGACCAGCGCCGGGCGCCCCTCGGCCTTGGCCCAGGCGATCGCGCGCGCGACCACCGCCTGGTGACCGAGGTGAAATCCATCGAAATTGCCCAGCGCGACGATCCCGTTCGCGAGATGCGAAGGAATGGAAGCGCCGCCGTCGAGCCGCTGCATGGAGGCGGGCTATAGGGGGGCGGGAAGGGTGGCGCTAGGTGTCACCGGATACGACGCGTTCCCCATCCAGGGAGGGGGGGTGGGGGTGGGTCGGCTACCGCAAGCTCAAGACGCCGATGGCACAAACTGGCCGGCCCACCCCCGGCCCCTCCCTTCCAGGGAGGGGGGAAGTCAGCGTGTCAACGTGACGAAGCTGTATGCCGGACGCTCACCTTCGGCAGGATGATCATCGCGGGCGATCTCGCGCCAGCCTTCGAACGCAGGGACGGTGGCGTCGCCTTCGGGTTCGGCGTGGACTTCGGTCAGTTCTATGCGATCCGCGTGGGGGAGAAACTGCGCGTAAATCTGCGCGCCACCGATCACTGCGACCTCGTCCCCCGCCATCGCCAGCGCCTCCTCGACCGAATGCGCGACCTCGGCATCCGCCGCTGTCCAGTCGCCGCGCGTGAGGACGATGTGGCGGCGGCCGGGGAGGGGGCTGGGAAAGCTCTCGAACGTCTTGCGCCCCATCACCATCGGCTTGCCCATCGTCAGCGCCTTGAAGCGCTTGAGGTCGGCGGGGATGCGCCACGGGAGCTGGCCGTCGCGGCCGATGACGCCGTTGGTGGCGCGGGCGAGGTAGGAGGTGATCATGCGGTGGTCATGCCGGAGGTCCTGTCACCCGACTACCCCTTCTCGTTCTCCTGCGCACGCAGGAGTCCAGGGTAACGAATGATAGCGCTTGGTATCCTGGGCTCCTGCGTGCGCAGGAGAACATCGGTATTTACCCCGGCGCATGTTCCTTCACATACGCCTCGGGGTCCTTGTCGACGACCTTCACGCCATTCAGATGATTCGCCTCGAACGCCGCAAACCGCACCCCCAACTCATGCCGCTCTTCCAGCGTCGCATGCTTGCGAAAATCGGTGAGGCCCTGGCGCTCTTCCTCGGCGAGGTGATCGCTGTTCGCCTTGTTGCACTCGCCGACCGCAGCGAACCACGCGTCCGAGCCTACCGGGTGCTTGTCGACCGCCTCGCCCGTGTCGCGGATGTCGTTGTGATCCTCGATCGCATCCTCGGTCTCTTCCGCGGCCGAGTCGGCATCGTTGCCGCCGGTGCCGATCTTCATCAGCCGCGGGTAGAAGAAGCGCTCCTCGGCCTCGGCATGCGCGTCGAGCAGGTTCTTGAGCCGGGTCCATAGCGCCGACAGCGCCTCCGTCTCCTTCGCGTCGATCGAATCGATCTGCGCGAACAGCGCGCGCTGCTGCGCATGTTCGTCGAGAATGAGCTGGGTGATGTCCATGATGGGCCTTCCGAATAGGTTCGGACGGTCAACCATGCGCGCCAAGCCCGGTTCCTATTGCGATTCGCTCTCGTGTCAGATCGCGACGGGGGCCTTGATGTGCGCCTGCGCCACATAATCGTGGAGCACGAAATCCTCATACTCGTACGCATCGATCGAGTCCGGCTTCCGCACGATCTCGAGCCGCGGCAGCGGCCCCGGCGAGCGCGTCAGTTGCAACTGCGCTTGCTCCAGATGGTTCGAATAGAGGTGGCAATCGCCGCCGGTCCAGATGAACTCGCCGACCTCCAGCCCGCATTGCTGCGCGAGGATGTGCGTGAGCAGCGCGTAGCTGGCGATGTTGAACGGCACGCCGAGGAAGATGTCGCCCGAGCGTTGGTAGAGTTGCAACGACAGCTTGCCGTTGGCGACGTGCGTCTGGAACAGGCAATGGCACGGCGCGAGCGCCATCGCATGCAGGTCGCCGGGGTTCCACGCGCTTACGATCTGGCGGCGCGAGGCGGGGTTGGTTTTGATTTGGTCGATCAGCTCGGCGATCTGGTCGATGTGGCGGCCGTCCGCGGCGACCCAGTCGCGCCATTGCTTGCCGTAGACCGGGCCGAGATCGCCGTTCTCGTCCGCCCACTCGTCCCAGATCGCGACTTTCCGGTCCTGCAACCAGCGCACGTTGGTGTCGCCGCGCAGGAACCACAGTAGTTCGACGATGATCGAGCGGAGGTGGAGCTTTTTGGTGGTGAGCACGGGGAAGCCTTGCGCGAGATCGAAGCGCATCTGCGCGCCGAACACGCTGAGCGTGCCGGTGCCGGTGCGGTCCATCGTCTCGACGCCGGTCGAGAGCACGCGGTCCATGAGGTCTAGATATTGGCGCATCGTGCGTGCGTAGTCGGGTGTGCGGGCGGGCTCAAGCGGATGTAGTTGCGCGTGCGGTGGCGCGTGCCGCGGGGCAGGCTTGTATGTGCCGCCGCTGCCCGAGCTTTCCCCACGTATCGCCCACCTTGATGCGGCGCGAGCGCTGTTCGCTGGCTTGCGTGATGCCACGGCCGAGACGGTGGCGGTGGCGTATCTTGATCCGAATCGGAGGCTTCTCGGGATGCGGCATGTCGTCGGGGGGCGGGATCAGGTGGCGATCTCGATCCGGACGGTCGCGGTGGATGCGCTGGCGTTCGGTGCGGTGGGCGTCGTGATGGCGCATAATCACCCGAGCGGGGATGCGACGCCGAGTGCGCGGGACGTGGCGTTCACGCGAGCACTGGCGGCGGGGTTGCGGACGTTGGAGGTGGTGCTGCTCGATCATCTGGTGATCGCGGGAGACGAGGTGACGAGTCTTAGGGCGATGGGGGTGATTTGACCGTTTCGACATCAATCCTCCCCTGCAAGGGGAGGTGGCTGGCACTTGGCAGACGGAGGGGTGAGACCCTCTCGATAGCGCGATACCCCTCCGTCAGCCCGATGGGCTGCCACCTCCCCTTGCAGGGGAGGATTTGGTGTTCACTTCAACCGACACGCCCGGATCGCCTCAGGCTTCGGCCGCGGCCCGGTCGCCTTGAACGTCGCCAGATAGCCGCCCGCCGACGGCATGTCGTCCATATCCACCTGCGTGTACCCCACCGCCGCGAACTCGCACTTCAACAGTGCCGGCGGCGTGCCGTGGTCCTGCGTCCGGCGGTTCGCATCGACCACCACCACCAGCCCGTCGGGCTTCAACGAAGGCCTCAACCGCCACAGGAACTCGTAGGGCTGCTCGATCTCGTGATACATGTGCACCATCAGCACCCGGTCGAAGCTCGCCTCGGGCAGTTTGGGATCGTTCGGCTCGCCCAGCTTCACGCTGACGTTCGCCAGATCCTCGCGCGCGACGCGTTCCGCCAGCGTGTCGCGCACGCTCGCGACGATGTCCTCGGCGAGCACGCGGCCGTCCTTACCGACCCGCGCCGCCATGCGGATCGTGTAATAGCCTTCGCCCGCGCCGATGTCCGCGACCGTCATGCCCTTGCTGATCTCGGCCTTGTTCATGACTTCACCCGCCTCGTTGAGACGGTCGCGGGCTTCTTCGTTAGACCAGCGCGACGATACGATCGACGCGACCGGACGATCGGCGGCGGGGAACACCGGCTCCTTCGGCTCGCGCTTGATCAGCGGCTTGCTGCCGTCGCACGCACCCAATGCGAATAATGGGAGCAGGAATACCGGCGACAGCATCAGGGCAAGGGCACCCTTGAGCTTCAATCGACGTCCTCCACCTCGACGGCCTCGCCGGTCACGCGCTGCGACAGCGCCGCCGCCATGAACATTTCGAGGTCGCCGTCCAGTACGTCCGACGGGCTGGTCGACACCACGCCGGTGCGCAAATCCTTCACCATCTGATACGGCTGAAGTACGTAGGAGCGGATCTGGTGACCCCAGCCAATATCGGTCTTGCCCGCATTCTCGGCGTTCGCCGCGGTCTCGCGGATCGCCAGTTCGCGCTCGTACAGACGCGCGCGAAGCTGGTTGTACGCCTCGGCCTTGTTCTTGTGCTGCGATCGCTGGTTCTGGCACTGCACGACGATCCCGGTCGGGATGTGCGTGATACGCACTGCCGAGTCGGTCGTGTTGATGTGCTGGCCGCCGGCGCCCGACGCACGGTAGGTGTCGATGCGCAGGTCGCTCTCGTTATACTCGACCTCGATATTGTCGTCGACGACCGGATACACCCAGACGCTGGCGAACGACGTATGCCGCCGTGCCGCCGAATCATACGGGCTGATCCGCACGAGCCGGTGCACGCCGCTCTCGGTCTTGGCATAGCCGTAAGCGTTCTCGCCCTTCAGTAGCAGCGTGGCCGACTTGATCCCCGCCTGCTCGCCCGAATGCTGGTCGATCAGCTCGACCTTCAGCCCGTGGCGTTCGCCCCAGCGCGAATACATCCGGCTGAGCATGCCCGCCCAGTCCTGGCTCTCGGTCCCGCCGGCACCGGCGTTGACCTCGATATAGGTATCGTTGGCATCGGCCTCGCCGGCCAGCAGCGCCTTGATCTTGTCCCGGTCGGCACGCGCGGCGAGTTCGGCGAGCGCGGCGACGCCGTCCGCCTCCATTGCGGTATCGCCCTCGGCCTCCGCCATCTCGATCAACTCGGCGGTGTCGCTGAGTTCGCTCTGGATCGCACGCGTCGCGCTGATCGCCTCGTCGAGACGACGACGCTCGCGCATCACCTCCTGCGCGGCCTTGGGATCGGACCAGAGCGCCTGATCCTCGACGCGCGCGTTCAACTCGTCGAGACGACGCAGCGCGCGGTCCCAGTCGAGGAAGCGGCGCAGCAGCGCCAGCGCGTCGTTGATGGTGTCTACGTGAGCCTGCGCTTCGGCGCGCATGGGTATTCTCCGGTCTTCGTCATGCCAGCGAAAGCTGGCATCTCCTGCGGCGAGGAGTGTCCTCCCTTACCACGAGATCCCAGCGTTTGCTGGGATGACGCATTGATGTGCGATGACGTCTATATAAGGGCGCTAGTAGATTCCGCCTTGTCTTTGCAAGAAATCGCTGTCGCGCGGGGCTTCGGCCTTCTTCACCGCAGTGGTGGTCGTCGCTGCGGTCGGGGCTGCATCGGAGCGTCGTGCGGCACGGCGCGGTTCGCTCTCGGGCTTGAACGCTTCCCAGATCACCGCGGGCTTGGGATCGTCGGTGTTCGGCCACGTGCCATAGACCGGGCGGCCGCTCCCGCGATCGATCCGGACCATGCGAATTCCGGCCGGGGCGCGGAACGGCAGCTTGGGCAAATCCTCGTACGCCTTCACCGCGAACTGCTTGAAGATCGGCGCGGCGAGCGTCCCGCCCTGCGCGGCGCCGCCCAAATTCCGCGGCGTGTCGAAGCCGATATACAGGCCACCGACGAACTGCGGGGTGCCACCGATGAACCACACGTCGGTCGGGCCATTGTTCGTCCCGGTCTTGCCGAACATCGGCCGATCGAGATCACGCAAGGTGACCGCGGTCCCGCGCTGGACGACGCCCTCGGTGATGTGGACCATCTGGTAGGCGGTCATCGCATCGAGTACCTGGCGCTGGCGCGTAACCGGGCGCGGCATCGGCTTGCCGTCCCAATCGGGCGCGTTGCAGCGATCGCAGGCGCGCCAATTCTCCGGCCAGATCACCTTGCCGTGACGATCCTGAACGAAGTCGATCAGCGACGGCGGACCGCCCTTGCCGTTGTTCGCCAGGATCGAATACGCGTTGACCATCCGCCCCACGGTCGTCTCGCCGGCGCCGAGCGCGAACGAAAGGTAGGGTGCATAATCGCCGACGCCCATTTTCTTGATGGTCGCGACCACCTTCGGCATCCCCGTCTGCGCGGCGGTGCGCACCGTCATCAGGTTGCGCGACTGCTCAATGCCCCAGCGCATCGTGTGCGGCCCGGCGCCGCGCGAATTGCCGAAGTTGCGGAAGCACTTCTGCCCAAGCCGCGCGCCCTGATAGACGCAGAACGGTCCGTCGACGATGATCGACGCCGGCGTCATGCCGTTATCCAGCGCGGCGGAATAGACGATCGGCTTGATGGTCGAGCCCGGCTGGCGCATCGCCTGAGTCGCGCGGTTGAACGCCTGCAACCGGTCGTCGAAGCCACCCTGCATCGCCAGCACGCGGCCCGAAGCCGGCTCTTCGACGACGAACGCACCCGAGACCTTGGGGATCGCCCGCAGCGCGAACTGGCCGCCTTCCGGCGCTACCGCGATGATGTCGCCGACCTTGATCGCGCCGAACGCGTTGCCGCCCTTGCCGCGCACCGCCATCTGCGCCGCATAGCGCGGCAGCGTGCCGGTCTTGCCGGTGCGGAAGCCCAGGCTCCAGGCATTGCCGTCCTTGCCCGTCACGATCGCCGCGACCCAATCGCGGTAATCGAGCGCGATATTGCTGTTGAGCAAGGGCTGGAGCCAGTTGTCGTCCTCGATCTCGACATGGCGGATCGGGCCGTTCCAGCCGCGCCCGCTGTCGAACCGGACCAGCCCGTCGCGCAATGCCTGCTGCGCCAAGTCCTGCAGCCGCGCGTCGAACGACGTCCGCACCCACAGGCCGCCAGAATAGACGCTGTACGGCCCATCCTTCGCGCTCTCGCCGAACTTCGCCATCAGCTGGCGGCGGACTTCCTCGACGAAATAGCCGCCGACGCTCTGGAACTTCGGCGTACGTCGCAACACCGCCCCCAGCGGCTCCGCATTCGCCTGGTCACGCTGCGCGCGCGTGATGAAGCCGTTGTCGAGCATCCGGTTCAGCACATAGTTGCGCCGGATCATCGCGCGCTCGGTATTGCGCACCGGATCGTAGTTCGACGGCCCCTTGGGCAGGATCGCGAGATACGCCATCTGCGCGAGATCGAGCTGGTCGAGTTCCTTGTCGAAATACGCGTGGCTCGCGGCCTCGACGCCGAACGCGTTGCGCCCGAGCGCGATCTGGTTGAGGTACAGCTCCAGGATCTGCGGCTTGGTTAGCGTGTCCTCGATCTTGTACGCCAGCACCGCCTCGCGCAGTTTGCGCGACGGCGAATAGGCGTTGCCGATCAACAGGTTCTTGGCGACCTGCTGCGTGATCGTCGAGCCGCCCTTGGCGCGCTTGCCGGTGCCGAGCTTGGTCACATAGTCGTACACAGCGCCGGCGAGGCCGGGATAATCGACGCCGTGATGCTCGAAGAACGACTTGTCCTCGGCAGCGAGGAACGCCTTCACCAGCAGCGGCGGATATTCGGCATAGCTGAGTTCGACGCGACGTTCGCGCGCGTAGCTGTGGATCGGCGCACCATCGATGCCGCGCACGTTGGTCGGCAGCGGCGGCTCGTAGGTGCGCAGCGTATCGACCGACGGCAGGTCGCGCATGACCGCGAACCAGAACGCGAAGATCGCGACGACGCCGAGCACGGCAAGCGCCAGCGCGGCCTTGGTCCAACGGCTCGACCAGGCGCGCGCGAACCCGCCGCGTAGCCGGTCGCTGGTGCGGCCTGTCGCCGTCGTCGAGTTGGGGGAGGGATCGGACGCCATGATTAATGCCGCCGCATCTAGCAGGTTAGCGCGCGCTTGCCAGCCTCCGGTGCGATGGGGGGCGGGGGAGAGGCGCTCCGGCCTTCCCGTCGGCTCCGTTCGATGGTCCGTCCGCAGAATACCGCGTCCCTTGGACCACGCTTCCACCCCCCTACCCAGTCACCCCGGGCTTGTTCCGGGGCCCACCGATCCGCAAATTCCACGGCTGGCGAGTCCGCGGAACGGTGGATGCCGGAACAAGCCCGGCATGACGGAGGGGTGAGGGGGACTCTACTGTTAAATAAAACGACGTAAGGTCGCCCAACCCAACGATCCTCCCCCGCCAGGGGGAGGTGGCTGGCGCTTGCCAGACGGAGGGGGAGGTAAGGGAAACCTCGGCTCCGTATCCTCCCCCTCCGTCACCTTCGGTGCCACCTCCCCCTGGCGGGGGAGGATCGCAAAGTTCTGGCGCTCCCCCCGAACGACATGCCCGCGTAACCACAAAGCCTGTCGCCAACCCCGCCACTGTGGCAGCAGGCCCCGATGACCCCGCCGCCGCTCCCGATCCTCACCGTACTACCCGACCTCCTCGCAACCCTACGCGATCGAACCTCGGCCGTCCTCGTAGCCCCCCCCGGCGCCGGCAAAACCACCGCAGTCGCCCCCGCCCTCCTCACCGAACCCTGGTGCACCGGCGAGATCCTGCTCCTATCCCCCCGTCGCCTGGCCGCCCGCGCCGCCGCCGAACGCATGGCCTCCACCGCCAGCGAGCCCGTCGGCCAGACCTTCGGCTACGCCACCCGTATGGACAGCAAGCGCTCCGCCGCGACCCGCGTCACCGTCATCACCGAGGGCATCTTCGTCGCCCGCATCCAGGCCGATCCCGAACTGGGCGGCGTCTCCGCAGTCCTGTTCGACGAAGTCCACGAACGCAGCCTCGACGGCGATTTCGGCCTCGCGCTGGCGCTCGACGTGCAAGCCGGCTTCCGTCCCGACCTCCGCATCGTCGCGATGTCCGCAACGCTCGACGGCGCGCGGTTTGCAGCCCTCATGGACGGCGCCCCGGTGATCGAGAGCGAAGGCCGGAGCTATCCGCTGACGCTCCGTCACATCGGTCGCCAGGCCGAATTGCGCATCGAGGACTCGGTCGCCGCCGCGATTCGTCGCGCGCTCGGCGAAGCGGAAGGCGGCGTGCTCGCCTTCCTGCCCGGTGTCGCGGAGATCGAACGCGCCGCCGACCGCCTCGCCAATTTGCCCGACGACATCGTCCTCCACGAACTTCACGGCAGCCTCGATCCCGCAGCCCAGCGTGCCGCGATCCTCCCCGAACCCGACGGCCGGCGGAAGGTCGTGCTCGCCACCAGCATCGCCGAGACCAGCCTGACGCTCGACGGCATCCGCATCGTCGTCGACTCGGGGCTGGCGAGACGCCCGCGCTACGACCGCGCCGCCGGGATGACGCGGCTGGTGACCGAACGCGCAAGCCAGGCCGCCGTCATTCAACGCGCCGGCCGCGCCGCGCGGCTAGGGCCGGGCATCGCGTATCGACTGTGGGAAGACGCGGCGACTGCCGGACTCCCGCGCTACGATCCGCCTGAAATCCTTGAGGCGGACTTGTCCGCGCTGGTGCTCGCGTGCGCGCTCTGGGGTGTCGGCGATCCGCGAGACCTGCGCTGGATCGATCCGCCTCCCGCGGCCGCGATCGACGAGGCAATGGCGCGGCTGACGACGCTCGAAGCGATCGAGGACGGTCGCCCGACGCCGCATGGCCGAGCGATCGCCAAACTGCCGATGCCCCCGAGACTCGCGCACATGCTGCTGAGGGCAGGGGAGCGCGGCTTGGCGCCGGTGGCAGCCCAAATCGCAGTCCTGCTCGGCGAACGCGGCATCGGCGGGCAGGATGTCGATCTCGAAACCCGTCTCCGCAGATGGAAAACCGAACGCGGTGCAAAGGCTAATGCAGCACGAGCGATGGCCGACCGCTGGGCGAAACTTGCCCCCCCTCCCGCAAGCGGGAGGGGGCTGGGGGGTGGGCTCGCGCCATCCTCGTCGCGCGACGTCGAGACCGGGCGCCCACCCCCCAACCCCCTCCCGCTTGCGGGAGGGGGAGCAGAAGTGTGCGTCGCGCTGGGCTTCCCCGATCGCGTGGCACGCCGCCGCGATGCGTCGGGCGAAACCTGGGCCTCGGTCGGTGGCCGCGGGTTCAAGCTCGATCCGACTTCGGCGCTCGCCCGCTCCGAATGGCTCGCCGTTGCCGACACGCAGGGCTCGGCCGCCGGTGCGCGCATCCTCTCCGCCGTCGCGATCGACCAGGACACGGTGGAAACCCTCTTCGCCGACCGTATCAAATCGCATCGGACCGTCGCGTTCGACCCCACAACCGGCGGCATCCAAACCCTCCGCGAACGCCGCCTAGGCGCGATCCGGCTCTCCAGCGGCCCGGACAGCGGCGCGGACCCCGACGCCATCCTCGCCGCGCTCATCGAGGGCGTCCGCGAGCACGGTCTCGCGCTGCTCCCGTGGAGCGACGGCGCCCAAGCGCTGCGCGATCGCGCTGCCTATGCCGGCGTACCGCTCGACGACAAAACCCTGCTCGACCGTACCGACGAATGGCTCGCACCCCTCCTCACCGGAAAGCGCCGACTCGACGCGATCGCCCCCGGCGCGCTTGCCGAAGCCTTGCGCAACCTGCTCGGCTGGGACGCGATGCAGACCATCAACCGGCTCGCCCCGCCCGATTTCACCAGCCCCGCCGGCAGCACGCACGCGATCGACTACGCCGCGGAAGGCGGCCCGCGCGTCGAACTCCGCGTGCAAGCCCTGTTCGGTCTCGCCATCCATCCGACGATCGGCGAGGCGCGCGTGCCGCTGGTACTGAGCCTCACATCCCCCGCCGGCCGGCCGATCCAGACGACGCGAGACCTCCCCGGTTTCTGGTCCGGCAGCTGGACCGCGGTGGCGAAGGAAATGCGCGGGCGCTACCCCAAGCATCCCTGGCCCGACGACCCCGCCGCGGCCTCCGCGACGCTCCGCACGAAAAAGGCGGATGCAAGGGCCGCCGGTTCGCGATAAGGGAGCATCCATGCCTACCGCCCGTATCTTCCAGCGCCCCAAGAACGCCATGCAGTCCGGCAAGCACCGGACCGACGCCTGGCAGCTCGAATTCGAACCCTCGGAGCCCAAGCGCCCCGACCCGCTCACCGGCTGGGCCGGCAGCGGCGACACCCGCGACCAGCTGCGCCTGCTGTTCCCAACCGCCGAAGCGGCGATCGCGCACTGCGAGCGGGAAGGGTTCGGCTATACCGTCGTCCCGGCACCACAGAAGACGCTGAAGCTGCAGAGCTACGCGGACAACTTCAAGTAGGCTGACCGCGCACGCTGCGCGTATGTTTCCTATTGTCATCCCAGCGAAAGCTGGGATCCAGAGTTACAGGCACGGACGCCCGTGGCTCTGGATCCTGGGTCAAGCCCAGGATGACGGCCCGGGACAGGGCTAAAGAATCGACCCTGCCAGGATCAGCAGCATCTTGGTGTCGATCGCCACGCCCGCCGCCCGCTTCTCCGCGACGAACGCCGGTACGTCCGCCAGCGGCACCCGGTGCACGGTGATATTCTCGTCGCCATCGCCGCCGCCCTCGCCAACCTTCGTCAGCCCGGTCGCGCGAACCAGCGTGAAGCATTCCGACGTCATTCCCGGTGACGAATAGAACACCCCTAAATCCTCGATCGCGTCCGCGCGGTAGCCGGTCTCCTCCTCCAGCTCGCGCCCGGCCGCCACCGCGACGCTCTCGCCCGCGGTTTCGTCACCGACCAAGCCGGCCGGCAGCTCCAGACACGCGCGACCCAACGGCACGCGGAACTGCTCCACCAAGATCACGTCGCCCTCGTCGATCGCGACGATCACCGCCGCGGCGATCTCGCCTTGGCGCGCGGCGAACTCCCACGTGCCTTCGGTCTGCACGGTCAGGAATTTGCCCGCCCATACGGTCTTGCTCATAGTTCGATCAGCCTGTCGGGAAGTTCATTGAACGGCGCACCGGTTCTCGGGAAATGTTCTGCGAGCACCGCGCCGATCTGCGCCACCGCGTCCGCCATGCCGTCGGCGGGGCGATCGTCGCGGACGCCGGCGAGAACCGCCGCCATCGCCGCGCCCCAGGTCTCGTTCGGCACGCGCGAGTGGATCGCGTCGTCGGCGATGATCTCGGCACGGTGTTCGGCGAGCGACAGGTACAGCAGCACGCCGGTCGAGCCCTTGGTACGCTTCTCGGCCCCCGCACGGAACAGCAGCAAAGCCCGTCGCCGCACGCGTCGCGCCTTGGTCGCACCCGGCGTGAGCGCCACCCGCACCGACGTCGCCGCCAACACCAGCTGCACCGCCAGAAACACCAAAGTCACTAGCACGAGCGCGACCACGTACAGCGCACCCTGCGGTGCCGCCTGCCAAGGATCGACCAGCGCGTAGATATGGTCGGCCGCGACCGGGTGGAACGCGAGCAGCGCCAGCGTCAGCAGCATCGCCAGTACCGCCCAGTGCAGGGACACGTCGTGATACGCATCCGACTGCCGCGCGACGATCGTGACGATCTCGCCGGTCGTAGCGGTCTCCGCCTGCGTGACCGCCGCGGTGACGCGGTCGTGATCGGTTTCGCTCAGCCGCATGTCACCAACTCCCCGATGCGCCGCCGCCGCCGCCGGATCCACCGCCGCCGCCACCGAAACCGCCGCCGCCCCAGCCACCGCCGCTATCGCCGCCACCGCCGCCCCAGCTTCCGCCGCCACCGCCGCCGCCACCACGGGTCATCGCGTCGGCGATGCTCCACAGCACGATCGGCAAGGCACCGCTGCCACCGCCGCGGCTCCCGCCATCGACATAATTCTTCCCGCCCGCGCGCCGCGAGATCATCGGAATGACGATCGCCGCCAGTACGATGCCGAAGAAGATCAGCCCGATCGGCACGCCGCCGCCACCCGAATTCGAGCGACGATGCGTCTTGTCATACTCTGCCGCCGCCGCGGTCACCTTTGCGCGCGCCTCCGCATCGGGCAGCGCGAGTTGGTCCGCCACCGCATTCGTTCCCGCGACGATCCCGCCGGGGATATCCCCCGCCTTGAAGCGCGGCAGGATCTGCTGGTTGATGACGACGCTGGAGAAAGCGTCGGTCAGCACCGGTTCGAGCCCGTAGCCGACCTCGATCCGCACCTTCCGGTCGTTCGGCGCGACCAGCAGGATCGCGCCGTTGTTCGCGTCCTTCAGCCCGACGCCCCAGCTTCGGATCAGCGCATTGCCGTAATCCTCGATCGGATAGCCGTCGAGATCGGGCACGGTTGCGACCACCAGCTGGTTGCCGGTCGATTTTTGCAGGTCGTCGAGCCGCTTGGTCAGCGCCGCTTCCTGGTCGGGCGGAATGACGTTCGCCGCATCGACGACGAAGCCGGTGAACTTGGGAAGTGTCTGCGCGCTCACGGCGCTGCTTCCCAGCAGCACCGCGAACGCCAGCGTCAGGAGGTGGCGGAGCATGATGCCCCGATCAGCTCGCGTTGCCGAAGTTCACCGTCGGTGCGGTTTCGGCACCCGGCGTGGTCGCCGCGAACGGTACCATCGGCTTGGCGCCATAGAAGATCTTCGCGCCGACCGCGTCGGGGAAGGTCCGGATCTTGGTGTTATACTCCTGCACCGCGCCGTTATAGTCGCGCCGTGCGATCGTGATGCGGTTCTCGGTGCCCTCGAGCTGGCTCATCAGCGTGGTGTAGTTGCCCTGGCTCTTCAGCTCGGGATACGCCTCCTGCAGGCGCTGCAGCGATACGCCGACGGCACCCTGGACGCGCTGATACTGCTCCATCTTCGCCGGATCGGACAGATCGGCGGCCGAAACCTGGACCGAGTTCGCGGCCGAGCGCGCCTGCGTCACCTGGACGAGGATATCCTTCTCCTGCGCACCGGCCGCCTTCACCGTCGCGACGAGGTTGGGGATCAGGTCGGCGCGGCGCTGATAGTTGTTCTGGACGTCCGCCCAGCGCGCCTTCGCGGTCTCCTCCGCGGTCGGGATGCTATTGATTCCGCAGCCGGCGAGCGCCGATGCGAGCAGGATCGCGGCGGTACCGCGGACGATTGGGGTACGTGACATCGGAGCTCTCCTGAATACCTGTGTCACCCTCATAGGACAGTCGGCAGGGTTGGCGAAACCGAAATCGGTGGCTAGCCTTGGCCCGAACAGGGAAAGGAGCGGCGATGCTCAAGGAATTCGCCTATGTTTAAAGAGTTCAAGGCCTTCATCATGCGCGGCAACGTGCTCGATCTCGCCATCGCGGTGATCATCGGCGCGGCGTTCGGCAAGATCGTGACGTCGTTGACCGACGACGTACTGATGCCGATCATCGGCAAGGTCTTCGGCGGGCTCGATTTCTCCAGCTATTTCTGGCGGATGGGCGCGGTGCCCGCGGGCTATGTCGGCTCGCTGACCGATTACGCCGCGCTGAAGAAAGCCGGCGTGCCGCTGCTCGGCTATGGTGCGTTCGCGACGCAGCTCGTCAATTTCGTGATCGTCGCGGGTATCATCTTCATGATCCTGCGTGTCGTGAACCGGACGGCCGCGCTGATCGAGCGCGAGACGGCAAGGTTGAAGCGTGAGGAAGATGCGGTTGTCGTGGCTCCCGCGCCCGAACCGGTCGAGATCGCGCTGCTACGGGAGATCCGCGACGAACTGAAGGCGAGAGGGTAATCGCCTTGTCCCTCTCCCCCGCGGGGAGAGGGAAGGAGGAGCCGCAGGCGACGGAAGGGTGAGGGGCTTGAGGCTCGGGACGGGATCCCAACGCCCCCTCATCCGACGCTGCCGCGCCACCTTCTCCCCGAGGGGAGAAGGACAGGCTAAGCCGCTACCAGATCCTCGGCGTTCGCATCGGCCAAACTCGTCCCATCCAGAATCCGCGCAGTCTCGTCCCGAACCCGCATCATCGCATAGCGGATCGCGCAGTCGGCTTCGCTCTTGCAGTCGGGGCAGGGGCGGTATGCGGTCCGGCTCACGCACGGCACGAGCGCGAGCGGGCCCTCGATGATCCGGATCACCTCGCCGAGCGAGATCAGATGGCTCGGCCGCGACAGGCGATAGCCGCCCATCTTGCCGCGATGGCTGTGCAACAGGCCGGACTCGCGCAGGTCGGCGAGAATTAGCTCGAGAAACTTGCGCGGCACGTTCGCCTCGGCGGCGATCCGCGTCATCGGGATGGGCGGGCCACCGGCGGGGGCGCCGCCAAGGAAGATCATCGCGCGGAGCGCGTAGCGGGAGCGCTGCGTCAACATAATGCAGGTTGCTATGCACGCGCTTTGTGGCGAGCGGAAGGCGGTTTGGCACGCCGCGTGCGAGGACATTGGCGTTTCTGGATAAAAAACCATCGGAGCCCGGGCTTTTCATCGCGTTGCGGCGCGCCTATATCGGGCATGCCGTCGGGGGAATCTTCTCTTGGCGGCTATGGCGATAAACCGTGGCGTGTCATAGACACAGCGGACCCGGGGGCAGTACCCGGCGACTCCACCACCGCCCTCTTCGCGAGAGGGGGACGATGACGGGGTCGAACTAGGATCGACGTGTGTTCAACGACGCTATGTTTCGCTCGGAATGGGACCACCGCAACGGCCCATACACAAGTGCCAACGATAACGAAGCACTCGCAATTGCCGCATAACTGACGGTCTAACGACCTAAGTTATACGGACGAAAGCGCGGTTCGGGCCACACCGGGCAACAGAAGTGGAAACCGGCGGTACGGGGAGCACCGAGCAACAGAAGCTCCCCACTTTCCGGATCATGCGGCCTGGTTCACGCGGCCTCGATCATGCGGCCAGGCGCTCGACCAGCCGCAACACCGGCGGGCTGAAGCCGAGCGGACCCACCAGACCATTGGTCACGACCAGCACCCCGCCGCCCCAATAATAGGCCGGATGTATCCGCCCGCGCAGGCGCAGATCGTAGATCATCCCCACAATGACGAACACCGCCATCGACGCGAACACCGCCAGCGGTGCGAACGCGCCCAGCAACGGCATCGGCAGGATCCGCCCCAACGCCGGCGACATGACCAGGATCGTGCCGCACAGCATCAAGCGCTTGTGCCACGCCGCCTGCCGCCGCAGCGCGATCGCCCATGCCGTGAGCACGCCGAAGCCGATCACGCCCAGCACGTCGAGCACGAGAAAGACGCCGGGTGGAAAGAACGGCGGCACGCGGTGCTGCTCGATCGCCATGACCGTGGTCACGATCCCCAGCACGACCATCACCGCGGCAATACCCGCGCCAATCATGCCTAACTGGCGATGACCCGCGACCGAACCGCGCACGATCAGCCAGTTCTGCACGACGTAGAGCAGAATCCATGATGAGAATACCACGGCATGCAGATGAACATGCCAAGGCAGCGAAAAGAACGTCCAGTGCATCCGTGCGGCGTTCACGGTAAAGCCGAAGATCACGGTGGCCGCGACGACTATCGCCATGACCAGAAAGAAAAGGCGTTCGCTCGCCAAGCCATCTTGCAGCGTCGCGCGCGTAATGTTCGCCGTGGTCATCATGTCGCCCCCGCGAGTCGATGCTCAGACGGAGGACGATGATCTCAAGTGTCGCGATCGGCAAGTCGCAAGATACATGCCGCCCTTTAGCATCAAATGCAGAATATTCAGCGGATCGACGTCAGGATTTCGTCAGGGCCGAAGAAGCCTGCTGATCTGAGCGCCGGTATAGGGCTTCTGCACGAACTGCGCCGCCGCGGGGAGGGCGGCGGTCGTGCCGTTGTCGGTGCCTGACGTGACGAGGATCGCAATGTCGGGACGTTGCGCGTGCACCGCGTTGGCGAGGTCGATGCCGTCCAAATCGCCCGGCATGCGCACATCGGTGAACAGGGCGGCGATATCGGGCCGCTCCTTGAGCTTGGCCAGTGCGTCGGCTGCATTGCTGGCTTCGACGACTTCATAGCCGGCGTCCTCCAGCGCGAAGTTGGAGTGGACCCGGACGAGGGCGTCGTCATCGACGACGAGAATAACGGACTTCGAAGTGGCGTTCATAGCGGTTCGAACATCCGGCACGGACGTCCGTTCCGTTTCGGTCGCGTTTGCCCTGCTAAATCAGGCAGACCGAGCGGCACACGAAAAAGGGGCCCGGTTTCCCGAGCCCCTCGATCATTTGCCGTTACGCGGCAAAGGCTTAGTCGCGATCGCCCGTCAGGAACGCCGGTGCGAACTCGGGGGCCTTGTCGCCGTCCGAACGCTCGGCGCGGGGAGCGCGCTCGCCGCCCTGACCGCCGCCGTCGCGACGGGGACCGCGGCCACCACCGTTGCCGCCGGCATCGCGGCCACCGTCGCCATCGCGACGCGGGCCACGCGAGCCGCGATCACCGCCGCCGCCTTCGCCGCGCGGGCCACGACCCCCACCATCACGACCGCCGCCGTTGCCGCCAGCATCACGACCGCCATCGCCATCACGACGCGGGCCGCGCGGACCACGATCGCCACCCTCGCGGGGCTCGCGAGCAGGACGCGTGTCCTCCAGCTCTTCGCCGGTCGTCTGGTCGACAACGCGCATCGACAGGCGAACCTTGCCGCGCGGGTCGATCTCGAGAACCTTGACCTTGACCTCCTGGCCTTCGCTCAGGGCATCGGAGACCTTCTCGACGCGCTCGTTCTTGATTTCGGACCAGGTTGACGACCTTGCCGTCATAGACCTTGCCGACTTCGGCTTCCTCGACGAGGCCCTTGATCCACTTGATCGCGGCTTCGATCTGCGCGGGGTCGGACGACGACACCTTGATCACGCCCTCGTCGTCGATGTCGACCTTAGCGCCGGTCTGCGCGACGATCTCGCGGATCACCTTGCCGCCGGTGCCGATGACTTCACGGATCTTCGACTTGTCGATCTGGAAGCTTTCGATGCGCGGTGCATGCGCCGACAGTTCCTCACGGGTGTGGTCGAGCGCCTTGGCCATTTCGCCCAGGATGTGCGCGCGGCCTTCCTTGGCCTGTGCCAGCGCCTTGCCCATGATCTCTTCGGTGATGCCGGCGATCTTGATGTCCATCTGCATCGTGGTGATGCCCTCGGACGTGCCAGCAACCTTGAAGTCCATGTCGCCGAGGTGATCCTCGTCGCCGAGGATGTCCGACAGAACCGCGAAGTTCTTGCCCTCGAGGATCAGGCCCATCGCGATGCCCGAAACCGGACGCTTCAGCGGAACGCCCGCATCCATCATCGACAGCGAGCCGCCGCAGACCGTCGCCATCGACGACGAGCCGTTGCTCTCGGTGATGTCCGACAGAACGCGGATCGTGTACGGGAATTCTTCCTTGGTCGGCAGCACCGGGTGCAGCGCGCGCCAGGCGAGCTTGCCGTGGCCGACTTCGCGACGACCCGGCGCACCGAAGCGACCGACTTCACCGACCGAGTAGGGCGGGAAGTTATAGTGCAGCATGAAGTTTTCGTACGACAGGCCGTTCAGGCCGTCGATCATCTGCTCCGCATCGCGCGTGCCGAGCGTGGTGGTGCAGATCGACTGCGTCTCGCCGCGCGTGAACAGGGCCGAGCCATGCGTGCGCGGGAGGAAGTGGACCATCGCCTCGATCGGACGGATCTGCGTGGTGGTGCGGCCGTCGATGCGGGTGCCGTCCTTGAGGATGGCGCCGCGGACGATCTCGGCCTCCAGCTTCTTCATCAGCTTGCCGGCTGCCATCTGGTCCTGCGGGGACGCATCGGCGAATGCCGTCTTGCCCTTCGCACGAGCGGCATTCAGCAGGTCCGACCGCTTGGACTTGTCGGTCACCTTGTAGGCGGCCGCGATGTCCTTGCCGATCAGCTTCTTCAGCTTGTCCTTGGCGGTCGAGAGATCAGCCTGCTCGGCCATTTCCCACGGATCCTTGGCGGCCATCTCGGCCAGATCGATGATCAGGTTGGCGGCTTCGCGGCAGGCCTTGTGAGCGAACTGCACGGCGCCGAGCATGATCTCTTCCGAAAGCTCCTTGGCTTCCGATTCGACCATCATCACGGCCTGGCCGGTGGCGGCGACGACGAGGTCGAGATCGCCAGCCTTGGCTTCCTCGAGCGTCGGGTTGAGGATGTACGCGCCATCGACGTAGCCGACGCGTGCTGCGCCGATGGGGCCCATGAACGGCACGCCCGAGATCGTCAGCGCTGCGGAGGCCGCGACCATCGCGAGGACGTCCGGCTCGTTCTCGCCGTCATACGACAGAACCTGGCAGATCACGTTGATCTCGTTGTAGAAACCCTCTGGGAAGAGGGGGCGGATCGGGCGATCGATAAGACGGCTGGTCAGCGTCTCCTTTTCGGTCGCGCCGCGCTCACGCTTGAAGAAGCCGCCGGGGATGCGGCCGCTCGCGGAGAACTTCTCCTGGTAATGGACGGTGAGCGGGAAGAAATCCTGCCCTTCCTTGACGGTCCGTGCAGCCGTCACGGCGCACAGAACGACGGTCTCGCCGAGGGTGGCGAGGACTGCGCCGTTTGCCTGGCGCGCAACGCGGCCGGTCTCGAGCGTCAGCGTCTTGCCGCCCCACTGGGCGCTTACGGTCTTGGTATCGAACATTCTTTTTCCTTCACTCCAAACGCCAGATGCGTTTGGGGCCTATGTGCGGGCTTAGCCGGCCCGCGGCGGTGTGGGATGAATTGTCATCCCGGAAGGGGTGGCCGAATTGCCGCCCCTCCAGTTCCTTGTTCCCCCGCGAAGGCGGGGGCCCAATCTGAACTCCCGCCTTCGCGGGAGAACAACCCTATATACGAAAACGGCCCCCCGAAGGGAGCCGTTCGTGTTACTTGCGAAGACCGAGCTTCGCGATCAGATCCAGGTAGCGCTGGCCGTCCTTGTGACGGAGATAATCCAGCAGCGTCCGGCGCTTGTTGACCATCATGAGAAGGCCACGACGCGAGTGGTTGTCCTTCTTGTGGGCCTTGAAATGCTCGGTCAGGTTCTTGATGCGCTCGGTCAGGATCGAGACCTGGACTTCCGGCGAACCGGTGTCACCCTCGGCGCGCGAATGCTCCTTGACGAGCTCGGTCTTGCGTTCAGCGGTAATCGTCATGAATTCATGTCCTCGACATCACAGATTGAAACCGCGAACGACCCGGACGTCTCCGTCCTCGACCTCGACCAGCGCGACCGGGACAGCGTCCAGTTCGGCGAAGTATTGGCCATCGTCTGCGGCGATCCCGGCCAAGATACGCCCCTGTCGGAGCGCCCCTGCCTGGTCGGGGGTGAGGGAGAGAGCCGGGATGTCGTCCAGCGCCACCCTCAAGGGCAGAAGTACATCTTCAAGCGCGGAGGCCTTAGCGAGTTCGTCCAGTTTGTCCAGCGATATCGCGGCGGTGAGGTCGAACGGACCGGCCTTCGTCCGCCGCAACATCGTGACGTGGCCAACGGTGCCGAGGGCGAGGGCGATGTCGCGCGCGAGCGAGCGGATATAGGTGCCCTTGGAAACGTGGGCGGTAAGCGTGACCTCGTCGAGGGGGGCGTAGGGCAGGGTGGGCTGCAATTCCTCCCCGGCACGGGGAGGGGGACCGCCGTCCGCTTGGACGGTGGTGGAGGGGGGCTCGCCACCAGCGTAACGCCCGCGGAAGCCCCCCTCCACCAGCTGCGCTGGTCCCCCTCCCCGTACTGGGGAGGATAGCGAATGGATCGTCACATCTCGACTAGCCAGCACCACCTCATGGCCAGCCCGAGCGAGGTCATAAGCCCGCTCCCCATCAACCTTCAGCGCGGAGTAAGCAGGCGGCACCTGAGAAATCGGCCCGGTGAACCGCGCAAGCACAGCCTCCACCGCTGCCAAAGTCGGCCGCACCTCAGAGGTCGCAATGCTCACGCCCTCCGCATCGAGCGTATCGGTCTGCACCCCGAACATCACCGTAAAATCATAGATCTTGTCGCTATCGAGCATCCGCCCAGCCAGCTTGGTCGCCTCCCCAACGGCGATCGGCAGCACGCCCGTCGCGAGCGGATCGAGCGTCCCCCCATGCCCCACCTTGAACTTCCCATACCCGCCATTGCGCAAGGCACGTTTCACCGCCGAAACGCCCTGTGTCGACCCAAGCCCCAGCGGCTTGTCGAGAATGATCCAGCCATGCATGCGCGAGTTCCATTGTTTCTGATTCAGGCGGGCGCGGACCCCACCCACCCCGTCATCCTGACGAAAGTCAGGAGCCAGAGCCACAAGCGACGGTGTCCGGTACCCTGGGTCCTGACTTTCGTCAGGATGACGGGGGTGGAGGTGGGGACGTTACCCCAAAGCCTCACAAAAATGCCGCCGACACAGCGCGACATACCGGTCGTTCCCGCCAATCTCGGTCTGCTGCCCCTCAGCGATCGCCCGCCCACTCCCGTCGACCCGCAGGTTCATCGTAGCTTTCCGCCCACACCCGCAAACCGACTTGATCTCGACCAACGAGTCCGCCAGCGCCAGCAACCGCGCAGACCCCGGAAACAGCGCCCCCTGGAAATCAGTCCGCAACCCGTAGGCCAGCACCGGTATCCCCACCACGTCGCAGATATGCGCAAGCTGATCGACCTGTGCAGAGGTCAGAAACTGCGCCTCGTCCACCAGCACGCACGAAATCGCGTCCGCGCCGTGCTGCCGAACCACGCAAGCCCCGATATCCGTCCCTGCATCGAACGCGATCGCCGGCGCCTCCAGCCCGATCCGCGACGTGATCGTCCCTGCCGCGAACCGATCGTCGATCGCGGCGGTAAACAGCATCGTCCGCATCCCCCGCTCGCGATAATTGAAGTCCGCCTGCAACAGGTTCGTCGACTTCCCCGCGTTCATCGACGCATAGTAGAAATACAGCTTGGCCATCAGATCAGCGTCTCGATGCGGGCAGGCGGCGCGTCGCCGGCTCGGCGGTCCAGGCGGCGTTCGAACGTCGCGAAGCGCCCGACCTGCCGCGCCGCTGCGATATGGATATAGTCCGCCAGTTCGCCCGCCTCCGCATAGCGGGCCAAGGCCCAGCGGATATCCTGATCGGCTTCAAAGCGTACGAACGGCAAATCACCAAAATCAAGCAGCGCGGAGCCTAGGCTTGCGCGATCGAAATGGTATTTGGAACGCAGGACCCATTCGGTCTCCAGTAATACCGTCACCCCCACGTGAAGCAGTTCGCGACTAGCCAGGTCTAAGGCGAGTGCAACTTGGGCGTCGTCATCAGCCACGATCAGGCGAACGACGATATTGGTGTCGACGGCAATCACGTTCGCTCAGACTCGCCAATCGCGAAACAGCGTACCGATTTCGCTCGTCATGTCCTCGATCGCCACTGTCGGCCCTTCGTAACGCGGAACGCGGCGCCTAAATTCCTCGTAGCTTATGGTCTTGCGAGGCGGTTCTGGTGTTTCGAGGATGATGCGGCGCCCGACCTGACGGAGTGTCAGTTTTTCGCCCGCTTTCAGGTTCAACGCGTCGCGCACGTCCTTGGGGATGACGACCTGACCCTTCGACGAAATGGTGACTTCGTTACCCATGGCTTCAGCCTGCGCCTTACCCGGCTTACCGTCAATCTTCCGTGAGATCCCGCGCCACGTGCGGATCACGCAACAACGTATCGATGTGCGTGCCTTCGTCGAAACTCTCGTCCGCGAGGAACTTCAACTTCGCCGCATACCGCATCTGCACCCGGTTCGCGACTTCGCGCTGGAGGTAGGCGGTGTTGGTGCGGAGCGCCTTCAGGACCTTCTCCTCGTCCTTGCCGAGCAGCGGCTTCACAAAGACGGTGGCGTGGCGGAGGTCGGGGGACATGCGGACTTCGGTGATCGTCACGAGGTGCTTTTCGAGCACCGGATCATGCACGTCGCCGCGCGCGAGGATGTCCGACAGCGCATGGCGCGCTTGCTCGCCGACTCGCAACGAGCGGACGGCTTTTGCTTCTGGGGTATCGGTCTTCATTCTAAGCTCCCTCTCCCCCTCGGGGAGAGGGCGGGGGTGAGGGGCGCCGCATACGCCAGCGCCTGGGACAGCCCCTCACCCAACCCTCTCCCCGCAGGGGAGAGGGCTTCAGTTCATCAAAGCGTACGTTCGCGCATCTCGACTTCGAACGTCTCGAGGACGTCGCCGGCCTTGATGTCCACGAAGTTCGACGTGAACGTCACGCCACACTCGAGCCCCGCACGGACCTCGGCAACATCATCCTTGAAGCGACGCAGCGATGCGATTTCGCCCTGGTAGATGATGACGTCGTTGCGCGTGATGCGTGCCTTGAGCGCTTTGCGGATGTTGCCCTCGGTGACGAGCAGACCCGCCGCCTTGCCGTGCTTGCCCGCCGAGAAGACCTCGCGGATATCGGCACGACCGACGACCGTCTCGAACGCTTCCGGCCCAAGCTCGCCTGCCATCCCCGCCCGGATCTCGTCGATCAGGTCGTAGATCACGTCGTAATACTTGAACGCGACCTTCTGACGCTCGGCGATCTCGCGCGCCTTGGCGTTCGGGCGGACGTTGAAGCCGATGATCGGTGCGCCCGAAGCCGCCGCCAAGGTGACGTCCGACTCGGTGATGCCACCAACGCCCGAGCTCAACACGCGCGCCTTGATCAGGTCTGTGGAGATCTTGTTGATCGCCCCGACGATAGCCTCGACCGTACCCTGCGTATCCGCCTTCACGACCAGCGGATATTCGATCGCCTGCTTTTCCTTCAGCGCCGAGAACATGCTCTCGAGGCTGGCGGGAACCGACGCGGTCCGCTTGTCGGTCTTCACGCTGCGACGATATTCCGCGACTTCGCGGGCACGTGCCTCGTTCTCGACCACCTGGAACGGATCGCCCGCCGCCGGGACACCCGACAGACCGAGGACCTCGACCGGCATCGCCGGACCCGCTTCCTTGATCTGCTTGCCCTTGTCGTCGACCAGCGCACGGACCTTGCCGCTCTCGCCACCGACCACGAAGATGTCGCCGACCCGCAGCGTACCGCGGTTCACGAGGATCGTCGCGACCGGGCCACGACCCTTGTCGAGCTTGGCCTCGATGACCGTACCCTCGGCCGCGCGATCCGGATTGGCGCGCAGTTCGAGCAGTTCGGCCTGAAGCTGGATCTTCTCGATCAACGCATCGAGACCGATCTTCTTGGTCGCGGAGACTTCGACGTCCTGGACGTCGCCGCCCATGTCCTCGACCACGATCTCCTCGCTCAGCAGGCGCTCGCGCACCTTCTGGGCATTGGCGCCTTCCTTGTCGATCTTGTTGATCGCGACGATCATCGGCACGCCCGCCGCCTTGGTGTGGGCGATCGCCTCCACCGTCTGAGGCATCAGGCCGTCGTCCGCCGCCACCACCAGGATGACGATGTCGGTAACGTCCGCACCACGCGCACGCATCTGCGTGAACGCCTCATGGCCCGGGGTGTCGAGGAAGGTGATCTTCGACTTGTCCTTCAGCGTGACTTGGTAGGCGCCGATATGCTGGGTGATGCCACCCGCTTCGCCGCGCACCACGTCGGTGCCGCGCAGGGCATCGAGCAGCGACGTCTTGCCGTGATCGACATGACCCATGATCGTGACGACCGGGGCACGTGGCTTCAGCGTCTCCTCGGCATCGTCGATCGTGTCGTTGGCCAGATCCTGGTCGACATCGCTGACGCGCGTCAGGTTGTGGCCGAACTCGGTGACGAGCAACTCGGCGGTATCCTGGTCGATCGTCTGCGTCATCGTGACGGGCATGCCCATCTTGAACAGCGCCTTGACGAGGTCGGCACCCTTCTCGGCCATGCGGTTGGCGAGTTCTTGCACCGTGATCGCCTCTGGGACGACCACGTCGCGGACCTGCTTGGCCTGCGGCTCGCGCGGACCACCGGTACCACGACGCTCCTTCTCACGCGCACGCTTCAAGGCGGCGAGCGAGCGAGCGCGTGCACCATCACCATCGCCGAGCGCGCGGTTGACGGTGAGCTTGCCCGAAGTGCGACGATCGTCGCCCTTGCGGTCACGCTGCTGCGGACGCGCCGGGACGGCGTCGCGACGGACGCCACCAGCGGGGGCGTTCGCACCGGTCGCACCAGGGCGAGCTGCGGTCGTGCCGGCGTTGCCCGTCGTTGCCGGCGCTGCGGCAGCGGGAGCCGCGACAGGCTTCGGCGGCGGCGGAGGACGCTCGGGACGTGCGACCGGCGAGAACCGGCGCGGTGCCGGGAAGGCCGGATCGCGGGTCAGTTCGATGATGGGCGGCGGTGCCGGCGGTGCGACAGGGGCCGGCGCGGGCTTGGGAGCCGGTGCAGGCGCCGCCGCAACCGGCGCGGGCGCAGGCTTTGGTGCAGCAACCGGAGCCGGAGCAGCAGGCGCTTCGACCGGAGCCGGCGCAGGCGTCGGTGCCGCGACCGGAGCGGGAGTCGCTTCGACCACGGGGGCAGGTGCGGGCGCAGGTGCCTCGACCGGCTTCGGCGCCTTGGCTTCCGCCTCGGCACGGGCGCGCTCGGCGGCGCGGTTACGCTCGTCCTCGATCGCCTTGGCGCGCTCGGCCTCCTGGCGACGACGCCCTTCTTCGAGCGTGTTCATGCGCTGCTCTTCAGCCTCGCGGAGTAGCTTAGCCTGGCGCTCCTGCGGCGACAGATTGCTCTGCTGCTGACGCACGGGGGCGGGCGCAGGCTGCGGTGCGCGCGCCTGCGGTGCCGGAGCGGCGGGCGCCGCAGCCGGGGCGGGCGCGGCAACCGGGGCGTCCGCGACCTGCACGTCGGGCTCGCCCGGACGGCGCAGGACGCGCGCGCGCTTGGTTTCCACGATCACCGTATTCGATCGGCCGTGGCTGAAGCTCTGCTTCACCTGGCCGGTCTCGACCGTGCGCTTCACACCCAAAGGTGCGCGCATGCCAAGTTTCGGCTTCTCGTTGTCCGTGTCGCTCACTCAAATTCCTCAGTCATGTCCACGGCCGGGCGTTGTCCGGTCGATCCGGACGCCCCTATATTTTGTGACGCCGATGCGCCCTGCGAGGCCGTTTCGCAAGACACGGAAGCACGGGAACCCATCAAAGTATTACTTTGAATGGGGCCCGATGGTTCGGAGCCGATAAAATGCAGCCAACGGTCGAGCGCTTCGCTCACCCGCTTTGCTGCAGCGCGGTCTGTCAGGCCAATGTGTACCACATTTTCCCGTCCCAGCGCCAACGCCAATATGGTGCGCGACACCGGGAGTGCCAACCCCCGCAAACCCGAGCCCTCGACATCGTTGCCGATGCGCCACGCCTGGTCGAGCTTGCGGTTGCCGTCCTCGGCAGCGTCCGACGCGTGGTAGAGCGTCTTCAGCTTGCCCTGACGTGCGTTCTGCTCGATCCGGTCGGAACCGATCAGCACCGTGCCGGACCGCGATTCGAGACCGAGCCGGTCGAGCGCGTTACGCTCGAGCGCGGCTTCGATCTTGGCCGGAAGCTCGGGATCGATGGTGAACTCGCCGGTCTTGAACGCGCGTGAAAGCGCGCCCTTGAGCTTGCCCTTCTTGATCGCGGCTTCGAGCTCGATTCGCGTGACACCGATCCAAGCGCCGCGGCCGGGGGCCTTGGCGCGAACATCGGGCAGGATCTGGCCATCGGGCGACAACGCGAGTCGCACCAGATGCGGCCGCACGTCGCGCTCACCCGAGAGGATGCACTTGCGTACTGGCTCATTCCCCTCCCGCTCGCGGGAGGGGTTAGGGGAGGGGTTATCCGCAGGGGCGGCAGCCGTGACGGCCCTCCCCCGACCCCTCCCGCAAGCGGGAGGGGAGTTTAGCGGCGCGGTGTCATCGGGAGAGTTCCGCATTTGCGTCCTCCTGCGCCGGAGTTGTCTTTGGAGCGTCGCGGTCGACCAGTAACTGGCCCCCCGCGCCGTAATTTTCGGTCGAGACTTCTTCGATCACGATCTGCACCGCAGCCGGGTTCTTTCCCAGCCGCTGCACGAGCGACTGGGTGACGTCGGCGACGATGCCGGACTTCTGGTCCTTGGTGGCGGACCCCGAGATGCGGATGCTGACGAAGGGCATCAGGCCTTGTCGCCCTCGCTCTTCGAGTCGGTCTTGTCGGCAGCGTCCTCGACCGAAGCGTCGTCCGCCGAAGCGTCCTCAGCCACGGCTTCATCGGCCGTCGTCTCTTCAGCCGCAGCGTCCTCGACCACGACGTCATCAGCCGAAGCCTCTTCCACCGGAGTCTCGTCCGCGTCATCCGGCTGCTCAGCCGAAGCCTCGGGAGCCTCGTCCTCGAACCAGTGCGCGCGCGCGGCCATGATGATCTCGTTGCCCTGCTCGTCGCTCAGGCCATACTCCGCGAGAATTCCGCCCTTAGGCTCAGGCCGCTTCGGTGCATCCTCATTACGACGGCGCGGCTCGACGCGCTTCTTCTCGACCAGCTCGTCGGTCGCCAGATCGGCGAGGTCGTCGAGCGTCTTGATGCCCGCCTTGCCGAGCGTGACCAGCATCGCCTCGGTCAGATACGGCATGCCGGCCAGCGCATCGTCCACGCCAAGCGCGGTACGCTCTTCGCGGCTCGCAGCATCGCGACGCTCCAAAGCCTCGGTCGCGCGGTTCTGCAATTCGCCCGCAAGGTCCTCGTCGAAGCCCTCGATGCCCGCGATCTCCTCGACCTCGACGTACGCGACCTCCTCGAGGTTCGTGAAACCCTCGGCGACCAGCAGCTGTGCGAGCGTCTCGTCGACGTCGAGCTCCTTCTCGAACATCGCCGAACGCTCGACGAAGTCCTTCTGGCGCTTCTCCGACGCGTCGGCCTCGGTGAGGATGTCGATCGCCTTGCCGGTCAGCTGCGATGCAAGCCGCACGTTCTGGCCGCGACGACCGATCGCCAGCGACAGCTGGTCGTCAGGAACGACCACCTCGATACGCTCTTCTTCCTCGTCGATCACGACGCGCGACACGGACGCCGGCTGCAACGCGTTGACGACGAAGGTCGCGATGTCGGGTGACCAGGGGATGATGTCGATCTTCTCGCCCTGCATTTCCTGCACGACGGCCTGGACTCGGCTACCCTTCATGCCGACGCACGCGCCGACCGGATCGATGCTCGAATCATGCGAGATGACGCCGATCTTCGCGCGCGAACCCGGATCGCGGGCCGCGGCCTTGATCTCGATGATGCCGTCGTAGATCTCGGGCACTTCCTGCGCGAACAGCTTCTTCATGAAGTCGGGGTGCGCGCGGGACAGGAAGATCTGCGGCCCACGGTTCTCACGGCGGACGTTGAGGATCAGCGAACGGATGCGGTCGTTGACGCGCACCACTTCGCGGGGGATCTGCGCGTCGCGGCGGATGACGCCTTCTGCGCGACCCAGGTCGACGACGACATGGCCGAACTCGACGCGCTTGACGACGCCGGTGATGATCTCGCCGGCGCGGTCCTTATACTCTTCGAACTGGCGCTCGCGCTCGGCGTCGCGGACCTTCTGGAAGATGACCTGCTTGGCAGCCTGCGCGGCGATGCGGCCGAATTCGATCGGGGGAAGCGGATCGACGATGAAGTCGCCGAGTGCCGCGTCCTTCTGGAGCTTCTGCGCGCCCTTGACGTCGACTTGCTTGAAATAATCGTCGACCGCCTCGACCACTTCGACGACCCGCCACAGGCGCAGATCGCCGGTGTTCGGATCGAGCTTCGCGCGGATGTCGTTCTCGGCGCCGTAGCGCGAGCGGGCGGCGCGCTGGATCGCGTCCTCCATCGCCTCGATCACGATCGCCTTGTCGATCATCTTCTCCGACGCGACCGAATTCGCGATCGCGATCAGTTCCGCGCGGTTTGCGGTGACTGCCGTGGCCATCAATGCTGTCCTTCTTCGGTCTCGGTGCCCTGAGCATCAGGCTCGGCCACGTCTTGATAGAAAACTTCGTCCGCGCCTTCGGTGGAAAGCGGCGCGGTCGCGGCGATGAGTCGGTCGGTCATGACGAGCTTGGCGTCGGCGACCTGCGAAAAGTCGATCGTCATGATCTTGTGCTTGTTGACGTCGACGGTGATCTTCGTCCCCTCGACGCCCATCAGATTGCCCGAGATCTGCTTGCGGTCCTCGAACGGCTCGACGAGGCGGATGCGCGCCTCTTGTCCCTCCCAGTCGGCGAAGTCCTGAAGCCGGGTCAGCGGGCGATCGATACCGGGGCTCGACACTTCGAGACGGTACGCGTCCTCGCCGACCGGATCCTTGCCCTCGGCTTCGAGCGCATCGAACTTGTCCGAGATCCGGCGCGACAGTTCTGCGCAATCCTCGATCACCAGCTGGCGGGTGTCGGGGCGCTCGGCCATCACCTGCAACGTCGGATCGGACTTGCCGCCCTGCATGCGCACGCGCACGAGGCTGAGGCCAAGCGCCTTCGCCTCGGGTTCGATCAGGTCGGTCAGCAGGGCGATATTCGCCATCGAAATTCCAAACAGGGCCAAAGCACAGGTGATTGCCGCCGCGGAGCAAGCCCCGCAGCCTCTTCATCTGGCGATGTAGAGAAGTGGTGCCTCTATACGCGGGGTGGCGGACGTTCGCAAGCGGGCGCAACCTTCATCGGTAACGCCGCGTTGGCGGAGAGATTTCCGGGAGAAGATCATGATTCGCAAAACGCTGTTCGCCACGGGTTTACTGACCGCCACGCTACTCGCCTCGACCGCCTGTTCCGCACAGCCGGCGCCGGGGGGCAAGCCGTTCAAGGAGACGGTCGTCGCCGATTTCGATTCGCCCTGGGCGATGACGGTGCTGCCCGACAAGCGGATGCTGGTGACCGAAAAGCAGGGCCAGATGTTGCTCGTCTCGGCCGACGGCAAGTCGCGCCAGACGGTCGCGACGATCACAGTCGATTCGGCAGGGCAGGGCGGGCTGATGGACGTCGTCCTCGCCCCCGATTTCGCGACCAGCCAGCGCGTCTATTTCAGCTATTCGACCGCCGGCGAGGGCGGCAAGGGCGTCGTCCTCGCGCGCGGTCGCCTGCGTGCGAACGGTGGCGGCGGCGAGCGTCTCGGCGAGATCGAGACAATCTTCAGCGCGCGGCCTTTCGTCGAGGGCAACGGCCATTACTCCGGCCGCATCGCCTTCTCGCCCGACGGCAAATATTTGTTCTTCACCAACGGCGAGCGTCAGAAGTTCACGCCTGCGCAGGACCCGAAGATGACGCTTGGCAAGGTGCTGCGCCTCACGCTCGACGGCAAGCCCGCCCCCGGCAACCCGCTGGTCTCGAAGGGTTTCGCGCCCGAAATCTGGAGCTACGGCCACCGCAACCTGCTTGGGCTCGCGTTCGACGCGCAGGGCAATCTCTGGGAGCAGGAGATGGGGCCGAAGGGCGGCGACGAGGTCAATTTGATCAAGCCCGGCCTCAACTACGGCTGGCCCAACGCCTCGAACGGCAGCCACTATGACGGCCGCGATATCCCCGATCACAAGCCCGGCGACGGCTATGAGCCGCCCAAGGTATCGTGGAACCCGGTGATCTCCCCCGGCGGCCTGATGATCTATTCGGGAGCCATGTTCCCGCAGTGGAAGGGCGACGCCTTCATCGGTGGGTTGTCCTCGAAGTCCCTCGTCCGCGTCCACCTGAACGGCACCAACGCCACGAAGGGCGACCAATGGGACATGGGCGCCCGCATCCGCGAAGTCGACCAAGGCCCCGACGGCGCGATCTGGCTCCTGGAAGACGGCGGCGACTCCCAAGGCCGCCTGATCAAACTGACCGCGAAGTAGATCACACCAAGATCCCCCTCCCGCAAGCGGGAGGGGCTAGGGGTGGGCACGCGTTGTCCTCGATTACTGACGTCGCAGTATGTCGCGCCACTATCGCACCGTCAGGCCACGCGGAACCCGCGCGCCCACCCCTCGGTCCCCTCCCGCTCGCGGGAGGGGAGGAAGATCAGTCCCGCACGATCAGGTAGTTCATCCGCGCTGCGGCGATCGGCTTGTCGCGTTCGTCCTGCCACGCGGTCGCCTCGACATTCGCCACGCGCGTCCCCAACCGCGTCACCACGCCAGCCGCCCGCGTAGGTTTGTCGCGGCCGCCGCGCATAAAGTCGACCGTGACGTTGACCGGCTTGATCCGCCCGCCACCTTCCGCCTCCAACGCATGCTGCAAAGCCGCAATCGCCGCCATCTCCAGCAACCCCGAGATCGCACCCCCATGCAGAAACCCAGGCCGCCCCAGCACGTCATCCGCAAACGGCATCAACAGCACCGGCGGCGCGCCGTCCTCGGCTTCGACCGACACGCGGAGGATCTCCGCATAAGGCGGCAAACCGATCGTCATGCCTCAATCCTTCGGTTGAGCCCCATGCCGGCAACATCGCCCACCACCATGAACGTCCCCGCGACATGCGCGAGCGGATCGCCCGGATCGCCGTCATGCGCCTGCCCGCGCACGAACGCGATCGAGCGCGTGATCCGGTAGCATTCGCCGCGCCCGATCACCGTCTTCCCCGGTGTCGCCGGCCGCAGATAATCAACGCGCAGGTCGAGCGTCGCATGCGGCACGAACGCGTTGCGCTTGATCCAGATCGCCAGACTCGTCGCCATGTCCATCATCGTGATGATCGGCCCCGACGCGATCACGCCGCTCGCCGGATCGCCGATCAGCCGCTCGTCATAGGGCAGCGCAAGCTCCGCCCAGTCGTCGCCATGCGCGTGATAGCGCATCCCCAGCGCGGCGCCGTGCCCGCCGAACCCGCGCGTTGCAAACCATTGTGGATCAAAACCAGCCATGCGCGGAGCCTCTACACGCCGTGTGAGCGCACGCAACATTGCGGGCGCGCGCGGGGCCGGTTAGCGTTCCGGCAAAGATCGAGAGGATCGCCAGAATGAACGACCGGGTCACGATTACCGTTGCCAACGGCATCGCCGATGTCCGCCTCGCACGAGCCGACAAGATGAATGCGATCGATCCAGCGATGTTCGAAGGCATCGCCGCCGCGATCGATCGCCTCAAGGGGATGACCGACGTCCGCTGCGTCGTTCTATCCGGCGACGGCAAGGCGTTCTGCGCCGGTCTCGACATGGCCTCGATGGCGAGCGGCGGTTCCGGGCTGGCGCTCGGCGACCGGACCGAGGAGGGCGCGAACCTCGTCCAGCAGGTCGCCTGGGGCTGGCGCACCTTGCCGATGCCGGTGATCGCCGCGGTCCACGGCGTCGCATTCGGCGGCGGGTTCCAGATCATGTCCGGCGCGGACATCCGCATCGCGCATCCGAGCGCGCGTTTCGCGATCCGCGAGACCTATTGGGGCTTGGTCCCGGACATGGCCGGCATCGCGCTCTGGCGCACGCTGGCCCGCGACGACGTGCTCCGCGAACTGACCTACACCGCCCGCGAGTTCGATGGCGCGGAGGCATTGCGGCACGGCTTCGTCACGCGTCTGTCCGAAGACCCGCTTGGCGAGGCGATGATGCTCGCCCGCGAGATCGCGGCGAGGAACCCGCATGCGATCCGCGGTTCGAAGCGCCTCTACAACCTCGCAGCGGATGCGGACGCGGCGACGGTTCTGCTCGCCGAGACCGAAGAGCAACTGAAGGTCATCCGCACACCCAACCAGGTCGAACAGGTCCGCGCCAACATGGAGAAGCGCGCGGCAGTGTTCGCCGACTGAGCCCCGCGTCGTCCGCACGAGAGTAACCCTATCCGTCATCCTGACGAAAGTCAGGACCCAGAGTACCACGCGCCGTCCCTAGTAACCCTGGGTCCTGACTTTTGTCAGGATGACGGGAAGGGGGCGGTGCGGGAGAGGCGCTTCCTAATTCCCACTTGCAACCACCCCGGCGAAGGCCGGCCCAATTAGAAAGGCCGCAGTAATGGAGCGTCGTCCTCAGTCAGCACCGTCCCCCAATTGGGCCCCGGCCTCCGCCGGGGTGGTGCGATACGGAAGGCAGAGTGACGCGAGGCAGGGGCAGGGCGCGGCAGCGCGGTCGAGAAGACCCGCTACTTCACCCGGTCATACGGCGTGAAATCCCGAAACCGGCAATACCCCGAAGGAATCGACATCCCCACCGACACCGTCCGGAACCGATCGTTCCGGCACAACTGCCCGCCATAAACCTCGACGATCACCGTATCGAGCGGCCGCAGCGAAAGACACTCCCCGACCGGACCCGTCTTCCAGATCCGCTTGCCCGATTCCCGGTACAGGATCGTCTGCGAATCGACGATCTCAGGCCCGCCGTTCCGCTGGATATCGATGCACCGCACCGGCGCCCCCGCGACCCGCCCCGCCAGCGGATCGGACTTCCCCGCCCCGAGCATCCCCACCGTCAGCAGCGCCGCTGCCGCCAGAACCGGCGCCCGCATCACGGCTTCCGATACGGCACGAACTCACCGAAGCTGCAACTCCCGGTCGGAAACCGCGACGACTGGTCGAATGTCTGCGCGATGTCGCCGCGGCAAAGCTGCCCGCTCGGCGTCCGCGTCACGAGGATGTCACCCCGCCCGATCCCCTCGCACCCGCCGACGGTGTCGCTGCGATACACCAGCCCGTTATTGACGCGGTACAGGATCGTCGCGCCGTAGCCCGAACTCTGCTTCTGCGGGAACTGGCTGATGCACGTCTCGGGCTTGCCGGGCACCAGCCCGGCCAGTTCCTTTGCGAGCTTCTCCTGCACGCCAGCGTCGCGCACCTGCGCGCGTTCGACCTCTGCCTGGGTCTGCGTACACGCGCCCAGCACTACAGCCGGCAGCATCAAGAGTGGCAGGGTCCGCATCCGCATCGCAACGCTCCTCAAAACCCCCGCCATCCTCATACGCCTTTTACCCGCGAAAATCATCCTTCGCCGCACGATAGCCCGCCAGCTGCTCGACAGACGTCGCCCGCAGGAACGGGTTGGTCGCGCGCTCGCGCCCGATCGTCGTCGGCACGGTAGGCTCGCCCTTCGCGCGCAACGCGTCGACCTCAGCCATCCGCGTCACGATCGCCGCATTGTCCGGCTCCGCGACAAGCGCATAGCGCCCGTTGCTCTGCGTATATTCATGCCCGCAGAACACCTCGGTCTCGTCCGGCAGCCCCGCATAGCGCTGCATGTTCGCGAACATATCCGCCGGCGTCCCCTCGAACAGCCGCCCACAGCCCATCGCGAACAGCGTATCCCCGGTGAAGATCGCCGCATCGTCGGCAAAGTGAAACGCGACATGCCCCTGCGTATGCCCGGGCACCGTCATCACGGTGGCCTGGTGATCGCCGATCCGCACGACGTCGCCCTCGCCAACCTCTTCGTCGAGCGTCGGGATCTTGTCCGCCTCCGCCGCCGGCCCGACGATCGTCGCGCCATACGCCTTCATCTCGGCGTTCCCGCCGGTATGATCGGGATGCCAGTGCGTCGTCCACACCCGGTCGATCCGCCAGTCGCGCTTCTTCGCGGCGGCGATCACCGGCCCCGCCTCGCCCGGATCGACCACCACCGTCTCGCCCGAGACGGTGTCGTGGATCAGCCAGGCATAATTGTCGGAAAGCACCGGCACGCGAACGATATCGAGCATTAGCGGATCACCACTTGCCGGTGTTCGGCATCGACGTCCACGGCTCGGCGGGATCGAGTGCGCCGTCCGCCTGCAACAGCTCGATCGAGATGTTGTCGGGGGTGCGCACGAACGCCATGTGGCCGTCGCGCGGTGGCCGGTTGATCGTCACACCCGAGTCCATCAGTCGCTGGCAGGTGTCGTAGATATTGTCGACGCGGTAAGCCAAGTGACCGAAATTGCGCCCCTCGCCATACTCTTCGGGATCCCAATTGTGCGTCAGCTCGACCTCGGCACCCTCGTCGCCGGGCGCCGAGAGGAAGATCAGCGTGAACCGCCCCTTCTCGTTCTCCATCCGCCGGACCTCCTTCAGCCCGAGCAGCTCGAAGAACGCGATCGTCTTCGCCGGGTCGGTCACGCGGATCATCGTGTGGAGGTATTTCATGCTTGCTCCGAGGGTTGTTCGGACCAGCAGATAGGAACGGGGGCCGTGGGGGGAAAGGGTAGGGCTCATAGGGAAGCTTGTTTCCCCGCGAAGGCGGGGATCCAGTCTGGGCTCCCGCCTTCGCGGGAGAACAAGGAACCCAGCGTTACCGTCCGATCGGAGCGCTGGGACGAGGAGCAGTGCTGCCCGTATCGAACTGCCGCAACGCCATCACCGCACTCCGCCCCATCGGCGTATCCGGTGCCAGCCGCGCCGCCTGCCCCCAAGCCGCCCGCGCGCCATCCTCGTCGCCCGTTAGCGCCGCAATATTCCCCGCCTCCAGCTGCACCGAAGCATCGTCCGCCGATCGCCGCAACGCCTCGCCGATATCCTTCTTCGCGCGCGCCGGATTCCCCTCGCGCCGCGCCAGCGTCGCCGACAATAGCCACGCCAGCGGATCGTCCGCCGCATTGGTCAGCGCCAGATCGATATCGGTCCGCGCCGATTCGAGATCGCCCGTCGCCACCAGCGCCCGCGCATGATCGAGTTGCGCCTCGCCCAGCGGCAAGCCGGTTAGCGTCCCCGCGGTCAGCGCCGAATCGAGCGCCGCCCGCGCCTTGGCCGGTTGTGCCGCAGCAAGCCACGCATTCCCCGCCTGCGCCCAGTAATTCGCGGCCCGCGCGTCCTTGGCGAGCTGCGCCTCGCGCGCCGCCTCCTCGAATTCACCCGCCGCCGCCGGCCAGCTCTTCTCCGCCGCAAACGCGATCCCCGCGCATTCCCGCGCGAAATACCGCCCGCCGGATATCCGCCAGCGCCCGGCTTCGGCCCGTGCCGCTGCCGGATCGGTCCGGGTCAGCGCGACGCATTGCCGAAACCGCCCCTCCTGCGCATCGACGGGGCCGGCTTGAACGGGAGGGGGAGCAGCGGCGAGTAGCAGCGTAAGGATCATAAGGCGGCGATCACATCCTCGACCGCCCGAATGATGAGGGAGATGTCGCTGTCGCGCGACAGGCGGTGGTCGCCGTCCTTGACCAGCCATGTCTGCACATCGGCTGAACGCAGCAACTCGGCGAGCCGCGCGGTCCGCTGCCACGGCACGTCCGGATCGCGCTGCCCCTGGACGAGCCGCACCGGGCCGTCGAACGCGATCTCGCCGAACATCAGCCGATTCGCCTCGCCCGAAGACCAGAAGGCACGGGTGTAGACGGTAGGCTCGGGACCATAAGGATTCTTGCGCTCGATCCGTCCGTTGCTCAGCAGCGCCATCTTCTCGTCGGTGGTGAAGCCCCAGTCGGTGAAGTCCGGCGCCGGAGCGACCCCGACCAGCCCCTTCACGAGGTCCGGCCGCATCTTCGCCGCCAGCAGCATCAGCCACCCGCCCAGCGACGATCCGACGAGAATTGCCGAGTCCTCCACAAGCGCATCGATCATCGCCAGTACGTCGTCGCGCCAGTCGACCAGGGTCTGATCCTCGAACGCCCCCTCGCTCTGCCCGCACCCGCCATAATCGAACCGCAGGAACGCCCGTCCCTCGGACTTAGCCCAGGCCTCCAGCGTCACCGCCTTGGTGCCCGTCATGTCCGACGCGTACCCCGACAGGAACACGATCGTCGGGCCGGTACCGGGCGTGTGGTGATAGGCGAGGCGAGGACGCTCCTTGACGGGAGGTGTGGCGGCGGCGGCGGGAGCGATATCGGTCATGTCGCCAGCTTTAGACCGTCTTCGACGGACTGGTGAAGATGTCTTCTATGGCCAGCTCGAACAGTTCGGCGATCTTGAACGCCAGCGGCAGCGACGGATCGTAGCGCCCCGTCTCGATCGCATTGACGCTCTGCCGCGACACTTCGAGCCGCTCGGCCAGATCGCTTTGGCTCCAGTCCCGCTCGGCACGCAGCACTTTAAGGCGGTTCTTCATGCCTCGCGACCCGCGATCCGGTCGCGCGCCCACAGCCAGACCTGACCGACCAGCAAGCCGGCGCACCACAAGGGAAAGGCGAGGTGGACGGGCTTGTGCGGCACCGCGCCGGTATCCTCGAGGAAGCTCCACACCGTCATGACCGACAGCATCAAGGCGGTCGCGATGAGCATGGCGTGGATCAGTTTGGCCCGCACATACTCGTCCGGCTGTTCGACGATCGCCATCCCCATCGCCCAGATGACCGCAATGATCGGCAGCGCCGGCAGAATCGCGAGCGCGATGAGCGGGGCCCCGGTCGGCGCGTAGGCCGCCTCGACCATGTTCGATCCCAGCAGGAACACCGCGTAGCAGGTCATGCTGGGTATGAAGCGATTGAGATAGCGGCGGTTGGCTTGTCGCATGGTGAGCACGGTGGGTCTCCCTGTTTAAGGACAAGCGTGCTTTACAGGGCGCCAAGCTGTTATGTCAACCAAGCTTTACAAAGTGCCAAGCGTGCATGTCGACAAGACAGGCGACGCGCAGCCTGAGCGAACCCGTTCTTGGCCTAACCCTGCCTAACCTTCTTTTTGGACTGGGCGCTCTCGCGCGCCGTAAGATGCGGATTAGATGATGAATTCGACCGTCTTCATCTGCGTCTGATCGGCCGCGACCGCGCCGCGCTTCTCGACCATCTGGCGGTGCAGGTCTGCGACCGTCTCGCTCCCCCGCGTCTTGCACAAGGCCGGCACGAACGCATGGACCAGCGCGCCGAGCCCGCCCTTGATCATTGTCACGCCGAACCGGCTGGCGACCCCGAAATGCTCGGCATAGCTCTCGCCGACGGTGGCAGGATGGTCGAGGAACAGGCGGCGGAACATCGGCAGTCTCCTGCCGCGCATCCTATCAGCGAGCAGCCAGCGCGTCGACCATTCCCGCCGCCAGCACGCTCAGCGTGTCGTCCCGCGCGCCCATCACGACGATTCGGTCACCCGGCTTGGCCTCGGCCACCAGCGCGGCAGCCGCCTCCGCACGGTCGGCGATATGCCGCGCGTCGCGACCCCCCGCGACGATCTGGCCGACGATATCGGCGCTGGTGATCTCGCGCACGACCGTCCCGCCATAATAGGCCGGGTCGGGCAGGACGAGCACGTCGTCCTCCGCCATCCGCTCGACGAACGTCGCGACCAACTCGCGCCCCATCACCTTCAACGGGCCATAACCGTGCGGCTGGAAGAACAGGAGCAGCCGCCCGGGGAACGCGTGAAGCGTATCGAGCGTCGCGGCGATCTTGTCCGGGTTGTGCCCGAAATCGTCGATCACCGAGACCCCGCCCGCCTCTCCGACGAGGTCGAAGCGCCGGCGCAGGCCCGTAAACCCCGCGATCGCCTTCACCGCATCGGCCAGCGACACATCCGCCGCCATCGCCGCACCGATCGCGGCAAGCGCGTTCGACACGTTATGCCGCCCCGGCACGGCCAGCTTCACCGGCGTCCGCACGCCGCGCGACACCAGATCGAAGCGGATCGCAAACGGTTCGGGCTTGAGGTTTTCCGCGCGCAGATCGGCCGAAGCATCGATTGCGAACGTCGTCACCTGACCGCGCGGCAGGCGGGCGATGAGTGCGATGGCGTCGGGATCATTGGCATTCACCACCGCCGTCTCGGCCTTCGCGACGAAGTCCCCGAACAACACACGCAGTTCCTCAAGCGACTTGTGGTCGAGGCTGACGTTGTTGAGCACCGCGATCTTCGGCGCATAGCCCGCGATCGAGCCGTCGCTCTCGTCCACTTCACTCACGAACGCATCGCCTTCCCCGACCAGCGCGCTCGCGAACGGCGCGTCGGGGGTGGCGAAGTTCTTCATGACCGCGCCGTTCATCACCGTCGGATCGCGCCCGACGGCGTGGAGGATCCAGCCGATCATTCCGGTGACGGTCGACTTGCCGCTCGTCCCCGCGACACCGATCGGCAACCGGCTGTCGTTGAACAGCGACGCTAGCATCGCCGCGCGGGTCGAGCGGGTGCAGCCAAGCGCGTCCGCCGCGATCATGTCCGGCACGCTCGCCTCGATCGCTGCCGAGGCGATGACGAGCTGGTCGGCCGAGACGATCCCGCTGCCGTCCTGCGGGAACAGCGCGACGCCCTTCGCCGCGAGGTCGTCGAACTTGGCGGGCACGCGGCCCTGGTCGAGGTTGCGGTCGGAGCCTGCGACGGTCGCGCCGCGGCCCGCGAGGATCATCGCGAGCGGCATCATGCCCGAGCCACCGATGCCGACGAAGAAGCAGGGCCCGAATGAAGATTTGCTGATATCCATCGGCCCGCGATATGGGCGGTTTGGTAACGGGGCAAGGTCGGGAACACGAACAATGCGCATCGGTGTGCTCGCCGCGTCGAGCCGGACCAATCCTGCGGCAATCGCCAAGATGACCGCCTATGCGGCGACGGCGTTCCCCGAGGTCGAGCTGGTCTTCCACCCGCAATGCCTGGAGACCGACGGCCATTTCGCCGGCTCCGACTTTCGTCGCGCGGCGGCGTTCCTCGAATACGCCAACGATCCGACCTTCGACGCGATCTGGTTCCTGCGCGGCGGCTATGGCTCGAACCGGATCCTCGCGATGGTCATGCCCGAACTCGGCCGCGCGGCACGCCACAAGACGTATCTCGGCTATTCCGACGTCGGCTTCCTGCTCGGCGCGCTCTATGCGCGGCGGATCGGGCGGCCGGTGCACGGGCCGATGGTCAGCGACATCAACCGGCATGACGGCGAGGCGACGGTCGCGCGCGCGCTCGGCTGGATGGTGCGCGGCGATCGGGCAGGGTTGGAGCCAGGCTTGGACGGGCGCCCCTCGGCGGCGTTCAACCTCAGTATCCTCACCTCGCTGATCGGCACGCCGTGGCTGCCCGACCTGACCGATCACGTCCTGATCGTCGAGGAGGTGTCCGAGCCGATGTACGCGATCGACCGCATGCTCTTCAAAGTCGCCAACGCCACGCAACTGAAGGGGATCGCCGGCCTCCGCCTGGGCGCGGTCACCGCGGTGCAGGAGAACGACCCACCCTGGGGCGAGACGCTCGACTACATGATGGTTCGCTGGTCGCGCGACATGGGGGTGCCCTATCTCGGGCGCGCGGAGGTCGGCCACACGCAGGCGAACCACGTGGTGCCGTTCGGCGTGGTTTGAAGCGCCGACCCGACCAACCCGACTGACCCGACCCAACCCATCCGCTCCGACACAACCCGACCCAAGCCGCCCCCAACCCCGACCGTCACCCCAGCGAAAGCTGGGGTATCCCCATTGGCGGATGCTGCGACCCGAATGGGGAGATCCCAGCTTTCGCTGGGATGGCGGCAAAGGAGGAGGGCGGTGGCAGGTGGCAGGGGGGCGGTGCAATAGTACCGATGCCCAACTACCGCCCGAACCCCCGCATCATGGCTCCAGCGAAGCGGGTTGCCTATATACGTACTGCGACGGCATAAGCCGCGCTCTTCCAACACGAGAAAGTCCCTCATGTCCGCCATGTTCCGAATTACGCTGCCCGACGGTTCCGTCCGCGAGGTTGCGCCCGGGACTACCCCCGCGGATGTCGCCGCGGCGATCGGCCCCGGCCTCGCCAAGGCGGCGCTCGCCGCACGGATCGACGGTCAGGTGCGCGATCTCAACCGTCCGTTCGAAGGGGACACCCAGCTTGCCCTCGTCACCGCGCGCGACGAGGCCGATGCGCTTGAGCTCGTCCGCCACGATCTGGCGCATGTCATGGCGGAGGCGGTGCAGCACCTGTTCCCCGGCACGCAGATCACCTTCGGGCCCGCCACCGACGACGGCTTCTATTACGATTTCGCCCCCAAGGATCGCCCTTTCACCGACGAGGACCTGCCCGCGATCGAGGCCAAGATGCGCGCGATCATCGCGCGGAACGAGCCGTTCGTGCGCGAGGTCTGGTCGCGCCAGCAGCTGATCGATCGCTGGACGCAGCAGGGCGAGACCTTCAAGGCCGAATGGGCCGCCGAACTGCCCGAGGGCGAGGAACTGACGATCTACCGGCAGGGCGAGTGGCTCGACATGTGCCGCGGGCCGCACATGGCCTCGACCGGCAAGCTCGATCCCGCGGCGTTCAAGCTGACGCGGGTCAGCGGCGCGTATTGGCGTGGCGACCAGAAGAACGCGATGCTCAGCCGCATCTACGGCACCGGCTGGCTCAACAAGAAGCAGCTCGACCAGCATCTCTTCCGTCTCGAGGAAGCCGCCAAGCGCGATCACCGGAAGATCGGCGCGGAGATGGACCTGTTCCACCTCCAGTCCGAGGCGCAAGGGTCGGTGTTCTGGCACCCCAAGGGCTTCGTGCTGTGGCGCCAGATGGAGGCGTATATGCGCCGTCGTCTCGATGCCGCCGCCTATGCCGAGGTGAAGACCCCGCAGCTGATGGACGCCAAGCAGTGGGAGCAGTCCGGCCACTGGGGCAAGTACCGCGAGAACATGTTCGTCGTCCCCGACGAGATTCCGAACGTCGAGGACGAGGGCGCCGTGCTGTCGGGGGAAGGCGACCTGATGGCGCTGAAGCCGATGAACTGCCCGGCGCACGTCTTGATCTTCAAGCAGGGGATCAAGTCGTACCGCGATCTGCCGATCCGGATGGCCGAGTTCGGCTGCTGCCACCGCAACGAGCCGCACGGCGCGCTGCACGGCATCATGCGCGTCCGCCAGTTCACGCAGGACGACGCGCATATCTTCGTCCGCGAGGACCAGCTGGTCGAGGAGGTGCGCAAGTTTTGCGAGCTGCTCGACAGCGTCTACAAGGACCTCGGCTTCGAGGATTATGCCGTGAAGCTCGCGCTGCGCCCGGAGAAGCGGTTCGGCGACGACGCGATGTGGGACAAGGCCGAGGCGGAGCTGCGCGAGGCCGTGATGCAGTCGGGCCTGAGCGACACGATCAAGGCGAACTTCGAGGAACTGCCGGGCGAGGGGGCGTTCTATGCGCCCAAACTCGAATTCCACCTGACCGACGCAATCGGCCGGACGTGGCAGGTCGGTACGATCCAGTCGGATCGCGTGCTGCCCGAGCGACTCGACGCATCGTATGTGGGCGCGGACGGCGAGCGGCATCGCCCGGTGATGCTCCACCGCGCGATCCTGGGGACGTTCGAGCGCTTCATCGGTATCCTGATCGAGCATCATGCCGGCCGCTTCCCGCTCTGGCTCGCGCCGGTGCAGGTGGTGGTGGCGACGATCGTGTCCGACGCCGACGACTATGCGCATCAGGTCGCCGCCGATCTGCGCAAGGCCGGGATCCGCGTCGAGACCGACCTTCGCAACGAGAAGATCAACTACAAGGTGCGGGAGCATTCGCTGGCGAAGGTGCCGCTGCTGTTCGTGGTCGGCAAGCGCGAGGCGGACGAGGGCACCGTCGCGATCCGTCGTCTCGGTAGCCAGGGTCAGGAGATGATGGCGCTCGGCGATGCGACCGCACGGGTTGCGATCGAGGCGCGCGCACCCGATATGTAAGTCAAGGGCCGGCTGTTCTAGCGCGTGTTTCTGCGCTATAGGCCGGCCCAAATATTGTCAGAAACTTCAGGAGCAACCCCCATACGTCCTCCCACGATACGCCGGCCGATGCAGACGCCCGCGATGAACGGTCCGCGATTCAACGAATTCATCCAGAGCCAGAAGGTCCGCGTGATCGATCACGAGGGCGAGAATCTGGGCGTGATGTACACGCGCGAAGCGATCGAGCAGGCAGCCGAGCATGGCCTCGACCTGGTCGAAGTGTCGCCTAACGCTGATCCGCCCGTCGCCAAGTTCCTCGATGTCGGCAAGTTCAAGTACGAGGCGCAGAAGAAGGCGAACCTCGCACGCAAGTCGCAGAAGACGCAGGAGATCAAGGAGATCAAGATGCGTCCGAACATCGACGACCATGACTACGACACGAAGATGAAGAAGGTGAACGACTTCATCGGCGAGGGCGACAAGGTCAAGATCACGCTGCGCTTCCGCGGTCGCGAACTTAGCCATGGCCAGCTCGGCATGAACCTGTTGAAGCGCGTCCAGGACGACGTCGCGGAGATCGCCAAGATTGAGGCGTATCCGCGCATGGAAGGCCGCCAGATGCTGATGGTGCTCGCACCGAAGTAATGGCGCAACGGCTTAGGCCGTAGCGATTGGAAATTGAAAGGCTGGTCGGTCCCGAGGGACTGGCCGGCCTTTTTGTTGTGCGTGGGGGCGGCACATTCGGGCTCGCCGCCTGCGGAGTGCGGCCTGCGGAACACCAACGAACAGGCGCGGCCACTTCTTGCCCCTCCTCCCTGAAAGGGAGGGGGTGGGTCGGCCTGATCGGGTCGCAACGTCGGTAATGCGGAAGCAAACCCACCCCCAACCCCTCCCTTTCAGGGATGGGGGCTAGAGAGAGATGTATGCGCGCCGCGGCGGATCGCGCGCGAACTGAAGGCCGTCTTCTACTGCCGCCCCGGTTACCGTCCAACGTCACCCCCAGACGGTTGCGATTTGAAACTAGGGTTTGGTCTCTGTCACTGTGTGGCGTTTTTGAGACATAACATTCAAAAATCTCTTTCCGTATGCGGAAATTGCTAGACGTTCACGTAGGAGTGGCTCTACCTAACGTCCAAACCATAAGTTCGAAAACATTCGAACACTCAGGAGGGAATGCCGATGCGTATGATCGCATATCTGTTGTCTGCCGCCGCGACCACGGCGCTCGTCACTCCGGCATTCGCGCAGGATGTGCCGACTACCCAGCCCGAGGCGCAGACCGCGACGACCACGTCCGGCACCGCCGCAGGGTCGGTCGATGCGGGTCAGGCCCCGGTGGCGCCGCAGGCCGACACGGGCGGCAATGCCAGCGACATCGTCATCACCGCGACGCGCCGTTCCGAGCGCCTGTCGAACGTCCCGATCGCGGTCTCCGCCGTCGGCTCGGCCGCTCTCGAGAACACCGGCGCCAACGACATCCGTCAGGCCACCCAGCTTGTCCCCTCGCTGCTGATTTCGTCGACCGGCAGCGAAGCCAACGCCTCCGCCCGCGTCCGCGGTATCGGTACGGTCGGCGACAATCCCGGCCTCGAAAGCTCGGTCGCGGTGTTCATCGACGGCGTCTATCGCAGCCGCACGGGTTCGGGCCTGAACGACCTCGGTGAAGTCGACCGGATCGAAGTCCTGCGCGGACCGCAGGGCACGCTGTCGGGCCGCAACGCCACCGCTGGCTCGATCAACATCCTGACAAAGCTGCCTTCCTATGACTTCGGCGGCTATGCCGAGGCAACGTACGGCAACTTCAACAACGTCCGCATCGCTGGCGCCCTGACCGGTCCGATCATCAAGGACAAGCTGGCCTTCCGTCTCGACGGCGTGTTCGGCAAGCGCGACGGCTATTATTACGACGTCATCAACGACACGGACTACAACGACCGCAACCGCTATTTCGTCCGCGGCCAGTTGCTGTTCGAGCCATCGTCGGACGTCACCGTTCGCCTGATCGGCGACTACACGCATCGCGACGAGAAATGCTGCGGGGCGGTCTATATCAACACGCAGGAAAAGATCGATACGACCCCCGGCGTTACCGGCGATTTCGCGATCAACCCTTCGGGCAACCGCATTGTCCAAGTCATGCAGAGCATGGGCGCGGTGTTCCCCAGCGCAGGCGATCCGTATAACCGCCGCATCGCCAACTCGCCCGGTCGCGCCTATTCGAACGTCACCACCGATTACGGTGGCTCGGGCCAGATCGACGTCAATCTCGGGGGGGCGTCGCTCACCTCGATCACGGCATACCGGGAATACAAATCGGGTGGTGCGGCCGATATCGATTACGGCAATCTCGACATCGGCTATCGTGCGGACGACGGTAACAGCTATCGCCAGTTCCACACCTTCAGTCAGGAAGTCCGCCTGAACGGCTCGCTGTTCAACGATCGGTTGAACTGGCTGGTCGGCGGCTATTACTCGAAGGAAGATCTGGTCGTTGCCGACAATCTCAAGTTCGGCACGCAATATGGTGCATTCGCCGCGTGCCGTATCGTCGCGACGGCCAATCCGCTGGCGGCATTGCGCAACCCGAACAACCCGGGCTGCCTGAGCACGACTCCGCAGGCTGCGCTCGGCGGCGCGAACGGGCGACAGGCGCTTGGTGCAGGGTTCGGCGCTCTCGGGCCAACGATCCTCGCCGGTCTGGATCGCCTCAGCACGCTCAACAATCTGGGCGATCAGCGCTCGACCTATTACCAGGACAGCGAGAACTATGCGTTCTTTACGCACAACATCTTCAAGCTGACCGACAAGCTCTCGATCACCGGCGGCCTGCGGTACACGCGTGAGGCGAAGGATTTCCACGCCGATTTCAACAACAACAACACCGTCTGCCCGGCGCAGCAGGCCAATCTCAGCCCCTTGCTGGCCAGTGCCGCGGTCCCCGCCGCGCTCAAGACGCTGGTCGGTGGTATCATCACGCTCACCTGCACGGGTAACTCGACCTCCGCACTCAACGGCCTCGACCTGAACGACAGTTTCAAGGAAGGCGAGTTCACCGGCACTGGCGTGATTTCGTACAAGCCGCGTACCGACACGCTGCTGTATGCGTCCTTCTCGCGTGGCTACAAGGCAGGCGGCTACAACCTTGACCGATCGGATCTGACCGCGAACGTCTTCTCGTCGCCGACCAACGCCAGCGTCGCCAATCTGCGCTTCGATCCCGAGACGGTGAACGCGTACGAACTCGGCCTGAAGTTCACGTCGAAGGACTTCACGTTCAACGTCGCGGGCTTCCGCCAGGAGTTCAAGAACTTCCAGTTGAACACCTTCAACGGCACCAACTTCATCGTCCAGAACATCAGCACCTGCGATACGAGCCTGAACGGCGCGGATCGCGATGCCAGCGCGACGACGGGCGCCTGCACGGGCAGCGTCAAATACGGCGTTATCTCGCAGGGCTTCGAACTCGAGGCGGGGCTGTTCCCGGCGCCGAATTATTCGGTGAACCTCGGCTACACCTACACGAACACGCGTTTCCGCAACAATCTGGTCGGCAGCGAGGACGGCCAGCCACTCGATCCGGCGTTGTTCCTGCTGTCGGGCAGCAACCTGTCGAATGCGCCGAAGCACACCGTGACCGCGTCGACCGCATGGACGCCGGATATCGGCTCGTCGGGCATGACCGCGCTGTTCTACGTCGATGGTCGCATGACCAGCGACTATAACACCGGCTCCGACCTGTTCCCCGAAAAGGCGCAGGACGGCTTCTTCCTGATGAACGCCCGCGTCGGTCTCCGCGGGCCGCAGCAGAAGTGGGCGCTGGAAGTCTGGGCGCAGAACCTGCTCGACACGAACTACCAGCAGGTCGCGTTCAACGCGCCGTTCCAGGGGGCGGGCAGCCAAGCCCAGACCCAGGCGTTCGGCACGACGGCCAACCAGATCTTTACCTCGTATCTGGCCGAACCACGCACCTACGGCCTGACGCTACGCACCCGTTTCTGATCGGGATTTAGGTAATAAAAAGCCGGTTCGCACTTCGGTGCGGGCCGGTTTTTTTGGGAAGAGTGTTTGGCCCCAACCCATCCGTCACCCCGGGCCTGCTCCGGGCCCTACGGTTCCGCGTATCAGCGGCTATTGAGCGTGCGGACCGGTGGATGCCGGAACGAGTCCGGCATGACGAGCAAACTTTACGGCGCCCTAAGCCGCCAGGTCTATCTCTTCGCCCGCCGCTGCCGCCAACAACCTGCGCTCCAAGGTCTTCAACCGAGCAGGCTGCGTGATCCGGTCTCCCGTGAGGTCGGTGATATAAAACGTATCCACCGCTCGCTCACCATAGGTCGCGACATGCGCGGAATGGATCGTCACTTTCGACTGGAACAGCGCGTTGGCGAGCTGGTTCAGCAGCGCCGGCCGATCGCGCGCGTTGACCTCGACCACCGTGAACCGGTTCGACGCCTTGTTGTCGACCAGCGCATTAGGAACGATTTCGAAGGCCTCCGCGCGTGTCCGGGGCAGGGGCTTTGCCACCAGTCGATCGGCCAGCTTGCCACGGTTGGCGAGCGCATCTTCGATCGCAGTTTTCAGCCTCGAGAGCTGACCGGACTCGTCGAACGGACGCCCGAACGGGTCCTGCACGAGGAAATTGTCGATCGCCATCCCGTCGCGCGTGGTGTGGATGCGCGCGTCGATGATGTTGCCTCCCGCGACGTGGATCGCACCAGCGATGCGGTAGAACAGCCCCGGATGATCTGCCGCATAGATGGTAACGAGCGTCGCGCCGCGTTCCGGATAGACGTGCGCATCGATCGCGAGTTGCGCGTCGCCGGTGGTGGCAAGGAAGCGGGCATTGTGCGCGAGCACGTCTTCGGGTTCGGCAATCCAATAGGCTTCGGGTAGCCGGTGGACGAGCGTCGCAAACGTCGTCTCGTCCCAGCCAAGCGCGTCACGGAGATGCTCTTGTTTCGCCGCGATCCGCTCGGCACGGCCCTTCTGCTTGTGGCCAAGCCGCAGGACCTCCTCGGCGGACTCGTACAGGTCGCCGAGCAGCTGGCGCTTCCAGCCGTTCCACACCCCAGGTCCGACTGCGCGGATGTCGACGATCGTCAGAGTCAGCAGAAGCCGCAGACGCTCCGGGCTCTGCACTACGTCGCAGAAATCGAGGATCGTCTTGAAGTCGCTGAGGTCGCGTTTGAACGCGGTTGCGGACATCAGAAGATGCCAACGGACCAGCCATGCGACCGTCTCCGTTTCTGCGGCGGTCAGCCCGAAGCGCGGGCACAGTCGCTGCGCCACCTCCGCACCGAGAATCGAATGATCGCCGCCGCGGCCCTTGGCGATGTCGTGGAGCAGTACCGCCACATACAGCGCACGCCGCGACACGATCTGTTCGAAGATCGCGCTGGCGAGCGGATGCTCCTCCTTCAGCACGCCGCTCTCGATCCGCGCGAGCAGGCCGATCGCGCGGATGGTGTGCTCGTCGACGGTGTAGTGGTGATACATGTCGAACTGCATCTGCGCGACGACACGCGCGAAATCGGGCACGAACCGGCCGAACACGCCCGCCTCGTTCATCCAGCGCAGCACAAGCTCGGGGTCTCGCGGCGAGGTCAGCACGTCAAGGAAGAGGGCGTTGGCGGTGGGGCTGTTGCGAACTTCATCGACAAGTTTCGCGTCGCGGGCGGCGGCTCGCATGGCCAGGGGGTGGATCTCGACGCCGTGCTTGTCAGCCAGTTGGAAGATCTCGATCAGGCGTTCGGGATCGGCCTGGAAGAAGTCGTCGCTCGGCAGTGCCAGCCGACCGCGATCGAGCACGAAGCCGTTGAGCTTCCGCGGTGAGCGGCGGATCGTCGGCAATCCGAAGCGCCGGCCACGCGCCGCGAACTTCTCGTCGAGATGCGCGAGGAACACGCCGCTGAGGGTGCCGACGGTCTTCGCCTGCAGGAAGTAGAACTGCATGAACCGTTCGACCTTCGACTTGCCTGGCCGGTCCGAGAACCGCATCCGGTCGGCGATCTCGCGTTGCAGGTCGAACGTCAGGCGATCCTCGGCGCGGCCAGTGATGCTGTGCAGATGGCAGCGGACCGCCTGGAAGAAATTGTCGGCGCGGTGGAACAGGCGGTATTCCGCCTTCGTGAACAGCCCGACGCCGACCAGTTCGGCGGCGCGCTGGACATCGTAGATGTATTTGCCGATCCAAAACAATGCGTGAAGATCGCGCAGGCCGCCCTTGCCCTCCTTGATGTTGGGTTCGACGACGTAGCGCGTGTCGCCCATCTTCCGGTGCCGCGCGTCGCGTTCGGCGAGCTTGTCGGCGATGAAAGTGCGCGCGGTGTCCGCCTGGACCTCGGTCTTGAAGCGGTGCGACGCCTGTTCGTACAGTTCGGTGTCGCCGCAGACGTAGCGCGCCTCGAGCAACGCGGTGCGGACGGTGACGTCGCTCTTGGCCTGACGGACCATTTCGTCGAGCGAGCGACTGGACTGGCCGAGCTTCAGCCCGAGATCCCAGAGCGCGTACAGCATCGACTCGATCACGCGCTCGGCCCAGGGCGTCTGCTTGCCGGGCGTGAGAAAGCCGATATCGACGTCCGAATGCGGGGCCATTTCCGCGCGGCCGTAACCGCCGACCGCGATCAGCGTGAGGCGCTCGCCGATCGTCGGGTTGGGCAGGGGGTAGAGCCGCTGCGTCGTGAAATCGAACAGGATGCGGAGCAGTGCGTCGATCAAATACGCCTGCGCACTCGACGCTTCCAACCCGCGCGACGGATGTTCGATGAGGCGACGTTCGACTTCGATCCGGCCCTTATCGAGTGCCGTCTTCAACAGCATGGTCGCGTCGCGTCGCAGCGCGGTCGGGTCGACGCCTTCCAACGCGGCAATGGTTTCGGCGACGGCGCGGCGATCGATGATCGTGCGACGGTTGGGGAGGTGATCGAAGCGGCCGGACATGACGCTCAGATAGGGGCGCCGGGCGCGTGCGTCATCAGGATTGCGCAAAACCTCTGTGAAACGTAACCGGACGCGCGAGTGGAGGACGAAAATGAGCGAACCATTGCGCGTAGCCCTGGCTGGGTTGGGGACGGTAGGCGGCGGGGTGATCCGGCTGCTGGATGCGAACCGCGAGTTGATTGCACGGCGGGCCGGGCGCGAGATCGAGATCGTCGCAGTGTCCGCACGCGATCGTGGCAAGGATCGCGGCGTCGACCTGACGCGCTTCGCGTGGGTCGACGACACGACCGCGCTGGCGAAGCAGCCGGGCGCGGACGTCGTGGTCGAGCTGATCGGTGGTTCCGATGGTCCGGCGCTGACGCTGGCGCGCAGCACGCTGGGCGCGGGGCGGAGTTTCGTCACCGCGAACAAGGCGATGATCGCGCATCACGGGCTCGAACTCGCGCAGGCGGCGGAGTCGGCGGGCGTGGCGCTGAAGTTCGAGGCGGCGGTCGCGGGCGGCATTCCGGTCATCAAGGGTCTGCGCGAAGGCGCGGCGGCGAACGAGATCGCGCGCGTCTACGGCATCCTCAACGGGACCTGCAATTTCATCCTGTCGAAGATGGAATCGGAAGGTCGCGACTTTGCCGAGGTGCTGGCCGAGGCGCAGGCGCTCGGGTTCGCCGAAGCCGATCCTAGCTTCGACATCGACGGCGTCGATGCCGCGCACAAGCTGTCGATCCTGGCCGCTGTCGCGTTCGGGACGCAGCCGGCATTCGACGACGTCGCGATCAGCGGCATCCGCCATCTGCTGGGCGCGGACATCGCCGAGGCCGCGGCGCTCGGCTATCGCGTGCGGCTGCTGGGATTGGCGGAAGCAGGGGCGGACGGGCTGTTCCAGCGCGTGCATCCGCATCTCGTGCCGATCGACCATCCTTTGGCGCACGTCACCGGATCGCTCAACGCGGTCGTGGCCGAGGGCAATTTCGTCGGTCGCTTGCTGTTCCAGGGGGCAGGCGCGGGCGATGGGCCGACGGCTAGCGCGGTGGTTGCCGACCTGATCGACATCGCGCGGGGCGAGTTCGGGCCGCCGTTCGCGATGCCGGTGGTGTCGCTCACTGCTGCGTCGAAAGCGGATAGCGGCGAGCGGCGGGGGCGTGCGTATTTGCGCTTCACCGTTGCGGACCGGGTCGGGGTGCTGGCCGAGATTGCGGCGGCGATGCGGGATGCCGGTGTGTCGATCGAGAGCCTGATCCAGCGGGGGGCGATTGCGGATGGCAGCGTGCTGGTGGCGATCGTCACGCATGAGAGTCCGGAGCGGTCGATTGCGCAGGCTCTGGAGAAATTGCGGGGTTCGCAGAGTCTCGTGGGCCAGCCGATGTGGATGCATATTCTGGATTGAGGGGGGCTGAAGAGTACCCAAACGAGCGACCACCCCGGCGAAGGCCGGGGCCCAATTGGAGAGGTCGCAGTAACGCTGCGCACGCTTCGTTAGCCCTGTCCCCCAATTGGGCCCCGGCCTTCGCCGGGGGGAGGAATCCTTGCGAGCGTGGCGATCCTTGCCCGGGTTGCGGCGCCCGGGTGGCGGCGCCCGGGTGGCGGCGATCGTCTGGATTGAGGGTGTTATGCTCCCCTCCCTGGAAGGGAGGGGCTGGGGGTGGGTTGGCTTGTGGTTGAAGGTTGGCCTTCCCAAGCAGCCGACCCACCCCCGACCCCTCCCTTCCAGGGAGGGGAGAAAACTTACGTAGAGGCGGTCGGTCGTACCGATTGTTGCTCGACCATCTCTCTCTCTTGTTCTCCCGCGAAGGCGGGAGCCCAGTCTGGGTCCCCGCCTTCGCGGGGAAACCATCTTGTTGGTCCGGTGGAAGACTTGCCAGATCCTATTTCACCGGATCATCCAGCACGATCGGCACGCGGTTCGACGTGTCCGGCTTCTTCCGGAACTTGCCGGCCACGTCTCGTACCAGCGCCATCGGATCGTTGCCCTCGCCGTTCTCGCAACAGCTATGCGGATCGATCAGCGCGCCGATGCCGCGGATCAGGACGACCGGGACCGTCAGCAAATTCACCCCGGTGCAGCCACCGGGCGGGCAGGGCCGCCCGGCATTGTCGAGCGCAGCGCGCGGATCGCCGGTCGGCTGGCGCGGGCGGTCCTGCGGCGGGCGTTCGCCGGGCAGGGGGAGGCGCTGCTCCGACGACCCGTTGCTGCCGCAGACGACGATCTCGCTCGGGCTCGAACCGGGGCAGGCGGGGGGATTCAGGATCGACCAGCTCTGCGGCGGCGGAGCGACGATCGGCGTCGCCGGCGCGGTGGCTTGCAACAGGATCGACAGCAGGATCACAGTGCCTCCAAAGCCTTAGTTGACGGTACCGACGGGACCGTCGAGGTCGATCGGCACGCGGCCCCGCTTGTCGGGTTTCTTCGCCAGCGCGCTCTTGATCAGCCCGACTGCCGCCTTGGCGATCGGGGCTATCGGTGGACCAAAGCCAACTTGGCACCCGCGCTGGCTGGCCGCACACGGCGTAGCCTCCAGTTGCAGCGCGCGGACGGCGCTGAGGTTGGGGTTGGAGGCAACCGCGTGGTCGGGCGGGCCGCGCTCGTCGGGCAGCGGCAGGCGCGGGCTGTTCGCTGCGGGGCCACCGCAGACGATGATCTCGTTGCCATCCTTCGAGGTGGCCGCGCACGGATCGACCAGGATCGAGAAGCGCTCCGGCGCGGTGTTCGGAGACGGTGTGGCGACCTGCATCAGCACGGACAGGATAGCGGCGAACATCGGATAACCCCTTTACGGCGCGGGCTTGCGGAACGACGTGCCGCCTTCGCCGCCCATCGTCATGCTCACGCCCGCCATCCCGCCACCGACCTGGAACGGACCGAGATCGGCGAGTGGCGAGGTGCGGCGGAGCAAGCGGGTCCGTTCGTTGCGGACGCTCTCATGCTTGGGATCGCCCGCGTCGTGGACGACGAACGGCACACGAAACCGGTCCGCGGTACGCATGCCGCAGACGGTGATGTCGGTTTCGTCCGCGCTCTGGATACAGGGTTGCTCGGCGGCCATCCGCGCCTTCGCGGTGGCCATCAGGGGGTCCTCGATCAGTATCGACAGCAGCATCGCGAGCATCGGCGCCTCCCGGACAGACATTCAGACTGACCGCGATCGGGCGCCGGGGCAAGCATCATTGCTCGATCTTGGCGACTCCGAGCCTGGGAATGTCGATCGTCGGGCAGCGATCCATCACGACTTGCAGCCCGGCGGCCTCGGCGCGCGCTGCCGCGTCCTCGTTGATGACGCCAAGTTGCATCCACACAGCTTTCGCACCCGCTTCAATCGCCTGATCGACCGCCTCGCCGGCTGCGGCCGAGTTGCGGAAGATATCGACAATGTCGATCGGGTCGCCGAGCTGCGACAAGTCGCGGAAGACGAACTCGCCGTGGATATGCTCGCCGGTGATTTGCGGATTGACCGGGATCACGCGGTAGCCGTGCGCCTGGAGCTTGGCCATCACGCCGTAGGAGGGACGGTCCGGGCGATCGGACGCACCAATCATGGCGATCGTCCGTGCGCCTTCGAGCAAGGCCTTGATGTCGGCATCGGCGGTCAACGGCATCGATGCCTCCTATCGGGGGGAAACCTGGTCCGCTCGTACCGCAACTCTACGCGTCGGGTACGACCGGTAATCAGACAACGTAGATCAGGCCCGCGAGTTTCACAGTTTTCCGAGCCATGCGACGACCTGAGCCGCAATCGGCATGAACACCGTATCGTCGGGATTCGAAGCCGGCGGCGTGCCCGCATCGGATGCGGTACGGATCGAGATCGTCAGCGGCACGCGGCCAAGGAACGGGATGCCGAGTTCGCGCGCCGCCGCCTCAGCACCGCCATTGCCGAACGGGTCGGATGCCTCGCCGCAATGCGGGCAGATATAGCCGGCCATGTTCTCGACGAGACCTATGATGGGAATGCTGGCCTTCTCGAACAGGTCGATCGCGCGGCGCGCGTCGATCAGCGCGAGATCCTGCGGCGTGGAGACGATCACCGCGCCCGCCGGGCGGTATTTCTGGACCATCGTCAGCTGGACGTCGCCGGTACCGGGTGGCAGGTCGAGCACGAGCGTATCGGTCAGGCCCCAGTCCGCCTCGACCAGCTGCCCGAGTGCGCCCGCGGCCATCGGTCCGCGCCATGCGATCGCTTTGCCCGGCTCGACGAGTTGGCCCATCGACAGAAGCGGTACGCCGTACGGGGTCGGGACCGGATCGAGCACCTTGTCCTTGGCGGTCGGACGCGTGCCCTCGACGTTCATCAGGCGTGGCTGTGACGGCCCATAAATGTCGGCGTCGACCAGCCCGACGCGGCGACCGGCGCGCGACATGGCGATGGCGAGATTGGCGGCGAGCGTCGATTTGCCGACGCCGCCCTTGCCGCTGGCGACCGCGATCAGCCGGCGGGTCGAGCGTTCGGCGGTCACCGCGATCCGCACTTCGGTCACGCCGGGCTGCGTCGCGGCCATCCTCACGGTTGCCTCCAGCGCATCGCGCGCCTGAGGATCGAGCCCGGTCGCATCGATGATGATGCCCGCTCGCGTTCCTTCGAGCCGGACGGTCGCCCGCTTGCCCGCCACCGCGGCAACCGCCGCCTTTACCGCTTCGATATCGATCATCGTGGCCAGATAGGGCCGCTTGGGGCGCTTGGCACTGTTTTTCCGCCGCCGCACACCTATAAAGGTTGGTATGACGATCTTCTCGCGCTGGTTCCGGCGCCCCGATATCCTCGCCACCGAAACACCGAAAGGCCCTTGGGGCGGCTCGGGCGACGACGGTAACCCTGGCCCGCGCAATCCCTGGGCCCTGCCGCCCGGTGGTCGCAAACCTGCGGCCAAGCCGACTGCGCTCGATGAGTTTCTGCGGAAAGCGCGTGGCTCGGGCGGCGGGGGCGGCGGCAATGGCGGCTTCGGTGGCTTGCCGTCGGGCGCCAATGCCCGCGCGCTCTGGGCTATCGGCGTCGCGATTATCCTGGTCGTCTGGATCCTGTTCACCTCGATCCACCAGATCGGCCCGCAGCAACGCGGCGTCGTCACCTATTTTGGCAAATACGCCGGCACGCTCGACCCGGGCGTTCGCCTGACGATGCCCGCGCCGATCGCCGACGTGACGGTGGTCGACGTGCAGAAGATCCGTACCGACAATTTCCCGGTCGGCGATGGCGAGAACCTGACGCTGACCGGCGACCAGAACATCATCGACCTCGCCTATTCGGTCCGCTGGGACATCGCCGATCCGCGCGATTACGTGTTCCAGCTCGCCGAGCCGAACGAAACCGTCCGCGCCGCCGCCGAGAGCGCGATGCGCGCAGTGGTCGCGACGACCACGCTCGACCAGGCGATCGGCACGGGGCGTACGGTGATCGAACAGCGCGTCGCGGAGATGACCCAGCAGATCCTCGACGACTATAAGTCCGGCGTCCGCATCCAGGGCGTCGCGATCAAGCAGGCCGCAGCACCCGCGCGGATCGTCGAGGACTTCAACGCCGTGACCGCCGCGCAGCAGGAGGCGATCGCCAACCTCAACCAGTCGCGCTCCTATGCGCAGCAGGTCGTGGCCCGCGCGCAGGGTGAGGCCGCGTCGTTCGACAAGGTGTATGAACAGTACCGGCTCGCGCCCGAAGTGACGCGCCGCCGTATGTATTACGAGACGATGGAGGCGGTGCTCGCCAAGAGCGACAAGACGATCGTCGAGACGCCGGGCGGGGTGGTGCCGTACCTGCCGCTGTCGAACGCCAAGCGCTTGCCGAACCCGGAGGCTGTCCAGTCGACGCCAGCGCCTGCCGCGGCGGCGGCTGCCCCTCAGTCTGGAGCTGCCCAGTGAACGCCGTGAGTTTCCGCAATCCGATCGTGGCCGGGATCGTCGCGCTGCTGCTGGTGATCCTCGCCGCCGCGACCTTCGCGATCGTGCCCGAGACCAAGCAGGCGGTGATTCTGCGCTTCGGCCAGCCGATCCGTACGGTGAACGCGTGGCAGCCCAACACCGCGTTCGGACAGACCGGCGCCGGCCTGATCGCGCGCATTCCGTTCGTCGACCGGATCGTCTGGATCGACAAGCGCGTGCAGGATCTCGAACTCGACAACACGCTGGTGCTGTCGACCGACCAGCTGCGGCTCGAAGTCGATGCGTACGCCCGCTACCGGATCGTCGATCCGCGGAAGATGCGTAACGCGGTCGGCAGCGAGGACCGGATCCCCGATCAGCTTCGCCCGATCCTCGGTTCGGCGCTGCGCAACGAACTCGGCAAGCGGCGCTTCGTCGAACTGCTGAGCCCCGAGCGGTCCGAACTGATGGACAACATCCAGAAGGGGCTCCAGCGCGTCGCCAGCCAGTATGGCGTCGAGATCGTCGACGTCCGCATCAAGCAGGCGAACCTGCCGGTCGGCCTGCCGCTCGAAAGCGCGCTCAAGCGGATGTCGAGCGCGCGCCAGCAGGAGGCGATCACGATCCGCGCCGAGGGCCAGAAGCAGGCGCAGATCGTTCGTGCGCAGGCCGATGCGGATTCGGCGAAGATCTATGCCGAGAGCTTTGGCAAGGACGCCGATTTCTACGACTTCTACCGTGCGATGCAGTCGTATCGGCACACGTTCGGCGCGGATGGCGGTCCGGCACCCGAAGGATCGACCTCGATCATTCTTTCGCCGAACAATAGTTATCTGAGGGAATTCGAGGGCCGCGGGCGTTGAGCCTGCGGAACCTTTGAACCCCGTTCATATTCAAGCATTGTTCAGAACGGCGTCCCTACGGGATACCTGTTTCGATTGATGAAACGAGAGGACAACATCTAGTGCGTTACGCCTACGCCATTACCAGTGCTCTTCTCCTCGGCGGCGCGACCGCGACGCTCGCGCTCCAGCCTAGCGGCGCGCAGGTCGCGCAGAACGAACCCGGTGCGATCCAGGCCGTGTCGCCCAAACCCGGCGCGCCGATGAGCTTCGCCGACATGGTCGCGCGGCTCCAGCCTGCGGTCGTCAACATCTCGACCAAGCAGACGATCGTCCAGAAGCAGCAGGCCAATCCGTTCGCGGGCACGCCGTTCGGCGACCTGTTCGGCGGCATGGGCGGCGGCGGTGCTCCAGGCGCTCCCCCGGTGAAGCGCGAGGGCGCGTCGCTCGGTTCGGGCTTCCTGATCTCGCCCGACGGCTATGTCGTCACGAACAACCACGTGATCTCGCCGGGCGCGCAGGGTGCGACGGTCGATTCGATCACCGTAACGCTCAGCGACAAGAAGGAATATGTCGCCAAGGTCATCGGCAAGGATCAGGAATCGGATCTCGCGTTGCTGAAGATCGATGCGGCGAACCTGCCGTTCGTGAAGTTCGGCGATTCGAACGGCGCGCGCGTCGGCGACTGGGTCGTCGCGATCGGCGAGCCGTTCGGCCTCGGTGGCACCGTGACCGCGGGCATCGTCTCGGCGATCAACCGCGTCACCGGTCAGGGCGGCGCGTATGACCGCTTCATCCAGACCGATGCGTCGATCAACCAGGGCAACTCGGGTGGCCCGATGTTCGATCTGAACGGCAACGTGATCGGCGTAAACTCGCAGATTTTCAGCCAGTCGGGCGGTAATATCGGCATCGGCTTCGCGATCCCCGCAGCCGTCGCCAAGCCGATCATCGCGACCTTCATGAAGGGCGGCACGATCGAGCGCGGCTATATTGGCGTCCAGCTCCAGCCGGGCGGCACGATCAACGAGGATACCGCCGCGGCACTCGGCATCCCCAAGAACCAGGGCGAGCTGATCAACGATGTGACCGCTGGCGGCCCGGCGGCCAAGGCCGGCGTGCGCGCGGGCGATGTCGTGACCAAGGTGAACGGTCAGCCGGTGACGGTCGACCAGTCGCTGTCGTATCTCGTTTCGAACGTGAAGCCTGGTCAGACCGCGCGTCTCGACATTCTGCGCAACGGCAAGCCGACCACCGCCAACGTGGTTGTCGTACCGCGCCCGAGCGCAGACAAGCTGGCGGCGACGCTGGGCGGCGACGCGCAGGGCTTTGGTGGTGACGACAGCGATGACGGCGACGATTCCGGCACGACCGCGGCACCAACGGCCGGCGCGGCGCTCGGCATCGGCGTCCAGCCGCTGACCCCGGCGATCGCACAGGCGGTTGGCGTGGAGCCCGGCACGCAGGGCGTCGTCATCGCCGTGGTCGCGCAGACCAGCGATGCGTACGGTAAGCTCAAGCGTGGCGATGTCATCATGTCGGTCAACGGCACGCCGGTGCGTACCGCGGCCGACGTTCAGACCGCAGTGACGACCGCCAAGTCCGCCGGGCGTCCGCAGGTCCTGCTACAGGTCAAGCGTGGTCGGGGCCCGGCGCAGTTCCTGCCGGTCAAGATCAAGTAAGACACGACTGACCCGACCGATCGAAAGGACCGTCGCTCTCCCGAGCGGCGGTCCTTTTTCTTTGCATCGCGCAGGGTTAGGGTCAGCGCGGATACAAAGGATGAGACCCATGAGCGACGGCATCTTCATCGGCGCAAGCGTGGACGGCAAGCCGCAGACGCTGGAACTCAAGCGCGCCAACCGCCACGGCCTGATCGCGGGCGCGACCGGTACCGGCAAGACGGTGACGTTGCAGGGAATCATCGAGGGCTTCTCCGCAAACGGCGTGCCGTGCTTCGTCGCCGACGTGAAGGGCGACCTGTCGGGGCTCGCCATGGCCGGGTCGCCGACCGCGAAGACGCACGCGACGTTTGCCGAGCGGGCCAAGGCGATCGGCGACGATGGCTGGGCCTATGCCGACAATCCCGTGCAGTTCTGGGACCTGTTCGGCGAGCAGGGCCATCCCATCCGCACCACGATCAGCGAGATGGGCCCGCTGCTGCTGTCGCGGCTGATGGACCTGAACGAGGTTCAGGAGGGCGTGCTGACGATCGCCTTCCACGTCGCCGACAAGGAAGGGCTGCTGCTGATCGACCTCGACGATCTCCAGGCGATGCTGACCGAATGCGCCGGGCGTGCGGACGAGCTGACGGTGACCTATGGCAACGTGTCGAAGCAGTCGATCGGTGCGATCCAGCGCTCGCTGCTCCAGTTGCGCACGCAGGGCGCGGAGAATTTCTTCGGCGAGCCGGCGCTGGAGATGAACGACTTCATCGGCGTCGACGATCGGGGCAGGGGGATCGTCAACATCCTCGCCGCCGACAGACTGATGGCCTCGCCGAAACTGTATGCGACGTTCTTGCTGTGGCTGATGAGCGAGCTGTTCGAGCATCTTCCCGAGGTCGGTGATCCCGACAAGCCGGTGCTGTGCTTCTTCTTCGACGAGGCGCATCTGCTGTTCGACGAGGCGCCTAAGGCGCTGTTGGAAAAGATCGAGCAGGTCGTCCGGCTGATTCGCTCGAAAGGGGTTGGCGTGTATTTCATCACGCAGAACCCGATCGACATTCCCGACACGGTGGCGGGGCAGCTCGGCAACCGCGTCCAGCATGCCTTGCGTGCGTTCACGCCGCGCGATCAGGCGGCGGTGCGCTCTGCCGCGGAGACGTTCCGGGCCAATCCCGGCGTCGATGTTGCGACGATCATCACCGAGCTTAAGGTCGGTGAGGCGCTGGTGTCGCTGCTCCAGGCGGATGGCTCGCCGACACCGGTCGAGCGGACGCTGATCAAGCCGCCTGCCTCGCGCGTCGGTCCGATCACGGCCGCCGAGCGGAAGGTGATGATCGAGACCGATGCGGTCGGCGCGAAATACGACATGCTGGTCGATCGCGAGTCGGCGGAGGAGTTGCTCGCGGCTAAGACGCAGGAAGCTAGCGCCGCCGCTGCCGAGGCGAAGGCGACGACCGAGGCGGAGAAGGCTGCGGCCGCGCAGGCGAAGCTCGATGCGAAGGCGGCGAAAGAGGCCGAACGGGCTCGGGTTGCAGAACAGCGCGAGGCGGACCGCCAACAGCGTGAGGCCGATCGCGAGGCTGCGAACTCGCCTTGGACCAAGATGGCGACCTCGGCGACACGCGCGGCGAGTTCGTCGATCGGGCGGCAGGTGGCGAATGAAATCGGCAAGCAGGTGTTCGGTACCAAGTCCCGCCGGTCGTCGTCGAGCGGTGGCTTGGTAGGCACAGTCCTGCGCGGGGTGTTAGGCGGCCTCTTCCGGGGGTAGACTGCCTCCATGATTGGGGGCGGGCAGCCACCCGCCCCAACCAAACACCACCCCGGCGAAGGCCGGGGCCCAATTGGGTGACTGAGGTAACGGCGGACGGCGCTCCGTTACATCGACCTTCCCATTTGGGCCCCGGCCTCCGCCGGGGTGGTGGTCAGGCCATTCAAGGAGCCAAGCGATGTCCCTCGATTTCGAATCCACCACCGACTGGGCCCCGACCGACTGGACCGCCGTCGGCGAGGACAGCCTTGACGACGCGATTACGCTCCGGCGTGAGATCCACGCCGATCCCGAAGTCGGCCTTCACTGCCCGCGTACCTCGGACAAGGTGAAGGCGGCCCTTGCCGGCCTCCCGCTCGAAATTCGTGAAGGCACTTCCACCACCGGCTTCGTCGCGATCCTGCGCGGCGGGCGTGGTGGCACGGCCGGCGGCAACGGGCGCACGGTTCTGCTGCGCGGCGACATGGACGCGCTGCCGATGCAGGAGGAAACCGGCCTGCCGTTCGCGTCGAAAATCGACGGCGCGATGCACGCCTGCGGGCACGACTCGCACACCGCAATGCTCGTTGGCGCGGCCAAGGCACTCTGCGCACGCCGCGACGAGCTCCCCGGCACGGTCGTCTTCATGTTCCAGCCCGGCGAGGAGGGGCATCACGGCGCCCGCCACATGATCGCCGACGGCCTGCTCGACTCCCCGCTGCCCGAAGCCGGGTTCGCGCTCCACATCTCGCCCAACATGCCGATGGGCCATGTCGTCAGCCGCGCGGGTACGCTGATGGCGTCGACCGATACGCTGCGCGCGACGATCACCGGCCGCGGCGGGCATGCCGCGATGCCGCACGACTGCCTCGATCCGCTGCCGATCGCCTGCGAGATCGTTACCGCCTTGCAGACCTATGTCGCGCGGCAGGTGGCGGTTACCGACCCTGCAGTGCTGTCGATCACCAAGCTCAATGCCGGGTCCGCGCACAACGTCATCCCGTCGACCGTCGAGATGCTCGGCACGATGCGGACGCTGTCGGAGCGGACGCGCGAGCAGGTTCGCGCGGCGTTCATCCGCATGGTCGAAGGCATCGCCGCCGCACACGGCGCGGTCGGCACGCCGACGATCGAGGAAGGCTATCCGGTCACCGTCAACGATGAGCGCGCCACCGACCTGATGAAGGCATGCGCGACCGCGATCGGCGGCGAGGGTGCGTATCAGGTTATGCCGCCGATGATGGGCGCGGAGGACTTCTCCTACGTGCTCCAGAAACTGCCGGGCGCGATGGCCTTTATCGGCGCGGCGCCAGAGGGCAGCGATCCGCGTACGAATCCCCCTCTCCACAATACGAAGATGACGATCAACGAGCGCGTGATGGCGCACGGAATCGCGATGCACTGTGCGGTTGCGGAGCGGTTCCTGGCGAACGGGTTCGACTGAGGGCGTCTTCTTACCCCTCCCTGAAAGGGAGGGGCAGGGGGTGGGTCGGGTTCCGCACATTCCAGACGTTGGTGGCGCAAACTGGCCGACCCACCCCCAACCCCTCCCTTTCAGGGAGGGGAGCAGAAGATCTCAGTTCAGCGGGCGGTCGTCCCGGCGTACTTCGCGACCGCCGCCGCGGCGGCCTGGATCAGCCGCTGCCGCTCGGGCATCGGCCGGATCGTGTCGCCGATCATCACCGCGATCGCATAGCGACGCCCATCCGGCGCGGTCAGCAGGCCGACGTCGTTGAACCCCGCATTGCGCCGCCCGAGGTCCTGGCCGGTGCCGGTCTTGTGCGCGATCTCCCAGCCGCCGGGCAGCGCGGCGCGCAGGCGGGCGCGGCCGGTGACCGAGCGTCCCATCGTGTCGAGCAGGATCTTGGTCGAGGTTTCGGACAAGATATCGCCCTTCGCCAGCCGGGCAATCGCATCGGCGATCGCGATCGGCGCGGCGCCATCGGGCGGATTGCGGACATACGCGTTCATCGCAGCCTCGCGCACGGCCGGCGACAGCCGATTGCGCGCCGTCATGAAGCCGCCGTTGACCGCATAGGAGGGCTGCCAGACCAGTCCCGCCGTGCCGCTCTGCAACAGCCGCTCGCCCGGTCCGAACCGGATCGCGCCAAGTTGTTTCCGCGCGATCATCGACCGCACCGCCGACGGCCCACCGACCCGCGTCAGCAACCGGTCGTTCGCGGTATTGTCGCTATGCGTCAGCGCACGCGTCAGCAACTCACCGACGGTCGTGCGATAGCCGTCGCCCTTCACCAGCATCGCGATCGGCTGATGGAACAGCGTCAGGTCCTGCGGGCGGACGACGATCGGCTCGTCGAGGCGAATCTTGCCCTGGTCGCGCAGATCCATCACGGTCATTGCGACCCACAGCTTGCTGACCGACTGCTGCGGCAGCAACTGGCGCCCCCCGGCCTCGACCGTCCAGCCATCGTCGACCGCGCGGACGGCGATCCCTGCCTTGCCCTGGAATCCGCTCTGCAATTCGGAGATCGCGTTGACCAGGTTGGCCGGCGCGGGCCGCGGAGTCCGCGGTAATGGTGGCGGCACCGGGATCGAGACGAACCCCCCGGCCTGCTGCATCGGGGTGACCGCCGGCGGGCTAGGCCGCGACGCCGATCCGCATCCGGCGAGCGCCACGCTGAAGAGGGTGGTTGCCAGAAGCCGATTGAACGCACTCGCCGATGTCATGATGGATTGAACGCCCTGCACTGGAGCAGCGACCCTTATCCGCTGTTCGGGCGCGGGAAACAGGGCCCGCGCCCCACTGCGACGAAGCGCGCCGAGGGTGCGCCGAGTCGCCCCCATGTCAGGGAACGAGAACCGTATCGACCGCGTCGGGCAGCGTTTCGGGATAATCGAGCGTGAAATGCAGCCCGCGGCTTTCGTGCCGGTGCAGCGCCGACCGCACGATCAACTCGGCGGTCTGGAGCAGATTGCGGAGCTCGATCAGGTCTGGGGTGACGCGGAAATGCTGGTAATATTCCGCGACCTCGTCGTTGAGCAATTCGATGCGGTGCTTGGCGCGTTCGAGCCGCTTAGTGGTGCGGACGATGCCGACGTAATTCCACATGAAACGGCGGATTTCGGTCCAGGTTTGCTTGATGACGACCTCTTCGTCCGAATCCGTGACGCGGCTTTCGTCCCAGGGGCGGATCGGCGGGGGCGGGGGCAGTTTGTCCCAGTTCGCCGCGATGTTGTCCGCCGCCGCTTCGCCGAACACGAAGCATTCGAGCAGCGAGTTGGACGCGAGGCGGTTGGCGCCGTGCAGGCCGGATTCGGTGCACTCGCCGGCGGCATACAGGCCGGGAAGGTCGGTCTTGCCATGTTCGTCGATGACGATCCCGCCGCAGGTATAATGTTGCGCGGGGACGACCGGGATCGGCTGCGTCGTCATGTCGATGCCGACCGTCAGCAGCTTCTCGTGGATGTTCGGGAAGTGGTGGCGGATGAAGTCGGCGGGCATGTGGCTGATGTCGAGATGGACATAGTCGAGGCCGTAGCGCTTGATCTCGGCATCGATCGCACGCGCGACGATATCGCGCGGCGCGAGTTCCATCCGCGCCGGGTCGTAATAGGTCATGAAGCGCTTGCCGGTCGACGGGTTGATCAGCCGCCCGCCTTCGCCGCGCACCGCCTCGGTGATCAGGAAATTCTTGACCTCAAGGTTATACAGGCAGGTCGGGTGGAACTGCATCATCTCCATGTTGGAGACACGCGCACCGGCCCGCCACGCCATCGCGATGCCGTCACCGGTCGCGCCGCGGGGTGCGGTCGAGAACAGATATGTCCGCCCTGCGCCACCGGTCGCGAGGATCGTCGCGCGCGCGGTGTAGAGGGCCACGCGTTCGGTCTTGCGGTCGACCGCGTAGACCCCCCAGACGTTGCCGGCGCCCGAATAGCGTTGCTCGTGACGGCCGGTGGCGAGGTCGATCGCGATCTGGTCGGGGACCAGGGTGATGTTCGGATGCGCTTCCGCGGCCTTCTGCAACGCCTCCTGCACCGCCCAGCCGGTCGCGTCGGCGACGTGGACGATGCGGCGATGGCTGTGGCCACCCTCGCGCGTCAGATGCAACGCATTGCCCTCGGTTTCGAACGGCACGCCGAGATGCGTAAGGCGTTCGATCGCGGCGGGAGCGCCTTCGACGACCATCTCAACGATCGCGCGATCGTTGAGGCCGGCGCCTGCGACCATCGTGTCCTCGACATGGTTCTCGAACGTGTCGCCGGGCTCCAGCACGGCGGCGATCCCGCCTTGCGCCCAGGCGGTCGAGCCTTCGTTCAGCGCGCCCTTGGCGAGCACGGTGACCTTGAAGCGGTCGGCGAGGTTGAGCGCGGCGGTAAGACCTGCGGCGCCTGAGCCGACGATCAGGATGTCGCTCTTCATGCGTTGGCAGCGCGAGTCAGGCTGAGGAAGACGTCCTCCAGATCGGGTTCCTTGGTCGAGACGTCGACGATGCCGAAGCCGTTGGACTGGATTGCCGCCAAGACTTCGCCGGCGTTCACCCGGTCCTTCTTGTAGGTGATCTCGAGCGTGCGATTGCCCATCAGCGTGATCTTCTGGAAGCAGGCGTTGGCGGGGATATCGGTCACGTCGCGGTCGACGGTGACGGCGACGATCTTCTCCTGCGCCTTGCCGACCAGCTCGCGCGTGGGTTCGTTGGCGATCAGGCGGCCGTTGTTGATGATCGCGATCCGGTCGCAGAGTTCTTCGGCTTCTTCTAGGTAATGGGTGGTGAGGACCACGGTCACGCCGGCTTGGTTGAGGCTGCGGACATAGGTCCAGAGCTGTTGGCGGAGTTCGATGTCGACGCCCGCGGTGGGCTCGTCGAGGACGAGGACGGGGGGCGAGTGGACCATCGCTTTGGCCACCATCAGGCGACGTTTCATGCCGCCCGACAGCGTGCGGGCGTACGCGTGCGCCTTGTCCTCGAGATGCACTGCACGCAGCAGTTCCATCGTGCGGCGCTTCGCCTTGGGGACGCCGTAGAGCCCGGCCTGGATCTCCAGCGTCTCGAACGGCGAGAAGAAGGGATCGAACAGGATCTCCTGGTTGACGATCCCGATCGACGCCTTGGCGTTGCGCGGGTGCTCGTCGATGTCGAAGCCCCAGATCGCGGCGCTGCCGTCGGTCTTGTTGACGAGGCCCGCGAGGATGTTGATCAGCGTCGACTTGCCCGCGCCGTTGGGGCCGAGCAGCCCGAAGATTTGGCCGCGGGGGACGTCGAACGTCACACCGTCGAGCGCGCGCTTGCCGCCGGCGTAGGTCTTGCAGAGATTCGAGATGGCGATCGCAGCTTCGGTCATAGGTGCGGCATAGCGGCGCGGTGCGGGCGGGTCATCCCCTCGGGCGTTGCAAAGAAGATTTGTTCGCGCGGAGACGGGGAAGAACCAATTGCCCGGCCCGCGCACGCTTGCTATCGACCCCGCATGCATCCGCCGCTCGAAACCACTCGCGTCACCCACGCCCGCGTCGCCTGCGACGGCGCCACAGACATTCCCGGCGGCGCAGCGCTCGGCCATCCGCGTGTCTGGTTGCAGATCGACGAGACCGGCTATGTCGATTGCGGCTATTGCGACCGCCGTTTCATCCTCGTCGGCGGCGCGGCCGACGGCGCGGATCAGTCGACGTTGCGCGATCACGGGGATGGCGCCGGGCGCTAAGCCTCTTATATCTATCGGATGACGATAGCAGCAGACCCCCGTTCGTTCCTCTACCGCGATACGCTCGACCCCGAACAGGCGCAGGCGCTGACCGCCAAGGCGCTCGGCAAGGCCGATGACGGCGAGCTGTACCTGCAATATCGCAAGGCCGAGGCGTTCGGGTTCGACGATGGCCGACTGAAGACCGCGTCCTACGACACGAGCTCGGGCTTTGGTCTGCGCGCCGTCTCGGGCGAGATGACCGCGTTCGCGCATTCGAACGAGATGACACCCGCCGCGATACGTCGCGCCGCCGAGACGATGGCGCTGATCGAGCCGGGGGTCGCCGCGAAGGCCGGTCCGCCGCAGGGTACCAATCGCCACCGCTACACCGCCGCCGACCCGCTCGACTTGGTGCCGTTCGCCGACAAGGTGAACCTGTGCCAGACGATCGACGCCGCCGCCCGCGCCCGCGATCCGCGCGTCGCGCAGGTGTCGGTGAGCCTGTCGGGGACGTGGTCGGTGGTCGAGATCGTCCGCGCCGATGGGTTCGTCGCGACGGATGTCCGCCCGCTGGTACGCCTCAACGTCTCGATCGTCGCCGAGCAGAACGGGCGGCGGGAGACGGGCAGCTACGGGATCGGCGGGCGCTATCTCTATAACGACCTGTTCGAGCCTGAGACGTACAACCGCGCGATCGACGAGGCTCTATCGCAGGCGTTGGTGAACCTGGAATCGATCGCGGCACCGGCGGGCGAGATGACCGTGCTGCTCGGCAATGGATGGCCCGGCATCTTGCTGCACGAGGCGATCGGTCACGGGCTGGAAGGCGATTTCAACCGCAAGGGGACGTCGGCGTTCTCGGGGCGGATCGGCGAGCGCGTTGCAGCGGAGGGCGTCACCGTGGTCGACGATGGCTCGCTGCAGGATCGCCGCGGGTCGCTGACGATCGACGACGAAGGCACGCCGACGCGTGAGACCGTGCTGATCGAGGATGGCATCCTCAAGGGCTATATGCAGGACCGGCTGAACGCGCGGCTGATGGGTGTCGAGGCGACCGGTAACGGGCGTCGCGAGAGCTACGCGCACGCGCCGATGCCGCGGATGACCAACACCTTCATGAAGGCCGGCAACGACGATCCCGCCGAGCTTCTGTCGCGCGTGAAGAAGGGCATCTTCGCCAAGGCGTTCGGCGGCGGGCAGGTCGATATCGTCTCGGGCAAGTTCGTGTTCAGCTGCACCGAGGCGTATCTGATCGAGGACGGCAAGCTCGGCGCCCCGATCAAGGGCGCGACGCTGATCGGCGACGGGCCTAGCTCGCTGACCAGGGTGCGCGGGATCGGCAACGACTTCGCGCTCGACGAGGGAATCGGGATGTGTGGAAAGGGCGGGCAGTCGGTCCCGGCCGGCGTTGGGCAACCGACGTTGCTGGTCGATGGGCTCACGGTAGGCGGGACGGCGGCCTAATACCCCGAGATCAGCATATCGAGCGCGGCCTTTATTTCGAATTGCGCCGCATCGAGCGTCGCTACGGTGTCTTCGATGTCGCGGACGTCGATCGCGCGGGCTAACGTCGTGATCATCGTCAGAACTTCGCCGTTGATCGTAAAGCTGGGCATCAGCCTTTTGAAAATCACGGCGTCGGTTGGACGAAGCGGTACCACGAATCGAGTCTGCAGGTCGGACAGCAGATCCGCTTGGCAATCGACCACCAGCACATTGCCGCGGATGCGATAAACGTCGAACTGTGCCAATCAGAGCGGCCGCAGATGGGCGAGCGGATCGCCATTCTGTTCGTACCAGCGGTTCCAGCCTTCGATCGCAGCCCGATTGTCTTCCTTCCATCGCCGCTCCTGTTCGATTTTCGTCGCGTGTCTGATGGCGTGTTCGCTGATCTGAGAAAGGTTGAGCCCTGCCTCGCGTGCCGCTGCAACGATGCCGGTATCCAGCGACATGTTGACCGATTTGCGCTTGCCGGTGGCGATTGGATCATGCTTCATGCGCACAAGGTATGCGCGTACATGTCGCGCGTCAATTCGGAGCCGAACGATGGACTTCTTCTCCGCACTCACCGACGATCACCGCGCGTTCGTTGCCCGCCAGCCGGTGTTCTTCGTCGCGACGGCCGCCGAGGGCGCGCGGATCAATCTCAGCCCCAAGGGCATGGACAGTTTCCGCGTGCTCGATGCGAAGACGGTCGCGTATCTCGACGTCGGCGGTTCCGGGAACGAGACCAACGCGCATCTGGGTGCGGACGGGCGCATCACGATCATGTTCTGCGCGTTCGACCAGCCGGCGCTGATTTTCCGGATCTATGGCAAGGGTCGTGCCGTGCTGCCGCAGGACGACGGCTGGGCCGAGTTGTATGCGCGGTTCACGCCGTTGCCGGGCACGCGGCAGATCTTCGTGATCGACGTCGACGAAGTGCAGACGAGTTGTGGCTGGGGCGTGCCGTTCATGACGCTCGATCGCGAGCGGCAGACGCTGTCGAAATATCACGCGAAACAGACCGAGGCCGAACGGATCGAGGAACTGGCGGGGCCGACCGCGAGCATCGACGGGTTGCCAGTGCGGCTCGCGACCGTCCTGCCGGACCGGGCCGGCGCATGAGCCTGGTCGAACTGGGGCGGTACGGCCGGAACGAGGCGCATATCATCGTCGGGCGGCTTGAAAGCGAAGGCATTCCGGCAATCGCCTTCGACGGCGGGATGTCGATCATGGAGGGGAGCTGGTTGCTGATCCCGGTGCGCGTCATGGTCGACGAAGATGATCTGGACGAGGCCCAGGGGATTTTGGCAGGGTGAGCGGGTGCGTTGGGCGTTCTTGAGAATGCGACGTTTCGAAGGAAGGCGCCGCGCTACCGCCGCAATCGTCATTCCCGCGGAGGCGGGAACCCATATCGGCAAAGCTTCCGACTTGGTTGCTGGCGCTTGAGTATATGGATCCCCGCCTGCGCGGGGATGACGAGGAACTGGTTGCCCGTTGCGCAGATTTAGAAGGGGCAGGGCCAACATCCCGCCCCGCGAGATCAGCCTCCCGCGCTGACCCGCCAGATCGCGTTGCCGACGTCGTCCGCGACCAGCAGGCCACCGGTCTTGTCGGTGATGACGCCGACCGGCCGGCCCTGCGCGTCGCCGTCCTTGTTGAGGAACCCGCCGAGCACATCGACCGGCTTTGCGTTCGCTGCCGGGAAGCCGGTGTCGCCGAAGGGCACATAGACGACCTTGTAGCCAGACACCGGCTTGCGGTTCCACGAGCCGTGCTCGCCGACGAACGCGCCGTTGGCGAAGTTTGCGCCGAGCTTGGCATCCGCGGAGAAAGTCAGGCCGAGCGCCGCGACGTGGGGTCCGAGCGCATAATCGGGGCGCTTGGAATATTGCTGGAGCGCGGGGTTCTTCGGCTCGACGCGGCTGTCGGGATAGCCGCCCCAATAATACCAGGGCCAGCCGAAGTGATCGCCGAACTCGACCTGCGTCAGGTAATCGGGCGCGAGATCGGAGCCGAGCATGTCGCGCTCGTTGACGACGGTCCACAATTCGCCCGACTTGGGATTGATCGCCATGCCGTTGGGGTTGCGCAAGCCCGCGGCGTAGATCCGCCAGTTCTTGTCCTTCGGCCAGACCTGGAGGATATTGGCGCGGTATTTCTCGGCGTCCATGCCGTTCTCGGCGATGTTCGAGGACGATCCGACGCCGACGTACAGCGTCTTGCCGTCGGCCGCGGTGATGACGTTGCGTGCCCAGTGATTGCCGCCCGGGTTGAGCTTGATGACGAGCTCGGGCTTGGCGGTGATCTTCGTGGCGCCGTCGGTATAGGGGACGCGGACGAGCGCGTCGGTGTTGCCGATGTAGAGCTGTCCGTCGAGCAGGGTCATGCCGAAGGGCGAGTTGAGGCCCGTCATGAACACCGACTTCGTCTCCGCCACGCCGTCGCCGTTCGCGTCGCGCAGCAACGTGATGCGGTTCGCCGAAGGGACGCCGGCGCCGGCGCGGCCCATGAGCACCTTCATCACCCAGCCGGTGATCCCACCAGCCTCGCGCGGCGGCGAGTTCGTCTCAGCGACCAGCACGTCGCCATTAGGCAGACGGTACATCCAGCGCGGGTGATCGAGCCCGGTCGCAAACGGCTGGACCTTGAGGCCGGCGGCCGGCGTCGGCATCGCGCCGTTCTGCCAGCCGACGACCTTCGCGACCTTGACGGTCGGGATCGTCTGGATACGGGGATCGGTGATCTTGGGGAGCTTGCCGGTCACCTGATCGACCGGCAATTTCGCCGTGTCGGGCCAGGCGAGATAGGTGACGCCCGCGGCGATCACGAGCAGGATCAGGCCGAGGACGATGAGGATGTGTTTGCGCATGGGGCGAGGATAGTCGCACACCCCGTGCGGCGGAAGATGCAAAAGCGGTTCGCGGCCGCGGCATTTCAGCGGTCGTCAATATCTTACGGGTAAGCGCTCTGCATGGTCTTCCCTCGTTCATCGATCGATTGGCGCACGGCGCGCATCGCCGTCGCCCTGTCGTTGGCGATGTTCGCCGGGTATGGCCTGTCGTCCTTTCCCGGGCTCTGGGCGAGTTGGCAGGTTCCGGCGATCACGCCGCTGTTCGTCGCGGCATGGATCGTGGCCGCGATCCTGCCGCTGATACTGCTCCACCGTGCGCCGCCCGCGTTGACGATCTCGACGATGGCGGCGTTGGCGATAGCGCTGCGGATCGCGGTGGCGGTGGTGGCGGATGGGCGCATCCCGCCGGGCGATGCGCGCAACTACGTCGTTCTCGCCCAGCATCTGCTCGAAGGGCGCGGACTGGTCATCGCCGACCATTATATGGGCGTCGAGGTGCGTGCGCTGTATCCGCCCGTCTACCCGATCCTGCTGGCGGCGTGGGGTGCGATGGTCGGATTTTCCACCGCCTCGCTGACGCTGTTGGCGACGATCGTCGACCTCGCGACCGCGGGCGCGATGGTCCTTCTGGCGCGCATGCTGGGCAATCGATCGGCGGGCCTCGCCGCGGCATGGCTGTACCTGATCTGGCCTTCCGTCCTGCTGTCGACGCCGCTGGCGCAAAAGGAAGGCGTGTGTGCCCTGCTAGCGGTGTTGCTCGCGATCCAGTGGGTCGGGCTCGCCGCGAAACAGGACGCTAGCGCGGCCCGCTGGTACGCGGCGGTGGGGCTCGGGGTGACGGCCGGGATGCTCACACTGACGCAACCGGGCGAAGCGCCGCTCGTCATGGTGTTCGGGATGGTTTCGGCGGCTGCGTGCGGATGGCGACGCGCGATTGTAGCTGGGCTCCGTGCGGTCCCGTTCGCGGTCCTTGCGATCCTGCTGCCCTGGTGGATCCGCAATGCACTGATCTTCGGCGCCTTCGTTCCGCTGACGAGCGCGGGCGGCTATGGCTTGTGGATCGGCAACAACCCAGGCGCTACCGGTCACTGGATGCCGCCGCCGCCGCAATTATATGGCGTGGCCGAGATCGCGTTCGGCAAAGCCGCCGCGGCGATCGCTATCGACTGGATCGTCCAGCACCCGGCGGACTTCGTGCGCAACACCTTGGCAAAAACGGTGCGAGGCTGGGGCGTAGCGGAAAGCGGCGCTTCGCGGATCGCGGGGTTGCGGCCGACTATCAGTCCGTTGATTCCACCGATCGTTTTCGCCGTGTCGCAGATGGCGCATCTGGGATTGCTGGCCGGAGCCGTGCGTTCGGCGTGGAGAGGCATGACGCTGTTGCTGCTCCTCGTACTGGCGTGCGTCGTGCAGACGCTGGCGTTCGGGGTCTGGTTCGAATTCGACGAGCGCCACCGCGATTTCGCGACGCCGTTCCTATTGTTGCTGGCGGCGTTCGGATTTGCCGATGCGCGGGCATCGGAAGGCGAGCGGGACCGGTCTGGTAGGGACTAACTCCCAGTAGGCCGGTCCGACAATAAAAGAAGGCCGCCGACATCGCTGCCGACGGCCCCCCTTCGATACTCGAACGTCGCTTACGAGATCGCGGCGTCCTGCTCGGCGCGGACCTTGGCGAGATCGAACCGGTCGGCGTTCATGACCTTGTTCCAGACCTTCACGAATGCGGTCGCGAACTTCTCGCTCGCATCGTCGGCGGCATAAACCTCCGCCAGCGCCCGCAGCTGCGAGTTGGATCCGAAGACGAGGTCGACGCGACTGCCCGTCCAGAGGACCTCGCCGGTCTTGCGGTCGCGCGCCTCGAACGTCCCGTCACCAACCGCGCTCCACTTCGCGGTGAAGCTCGTCCGCAGCAGGTTGCGGAAGAAGTCGTTGGTCAGCGTCTCGGGACGATCGGTGAACACGCCGGGCTTCGAGTCGCCATGGTTGGCGCCAAGCACGCGCAGGCCACCCACGAGCACGGTCATCTCCGGCGCGGTGAGCCCCATCAGATGCGCGCGGTCGACCATCAGCTCTTCGGCCGAATAGACCGACTTCTCGCCGACATAGTTGCGGAACGCATCGGTGCGCGGCTCGAGCGGGGCGAACGACGCCGCGTCGGTCTGCTCCTGCGACGCATCGGTGCGCCCCGGCGTGAACGGCACGCTCAGGTCATGACCCGCCTTCTTCGCCGCCGCCTCGATGGCCGCATTACCGCCGAGCACGATCAGGTCGGCGAGCGACACGGTCTTGCCGCTACCTGCGAAGTCGCGCTGGATGCCCTCATAGGTCGAGAGCGCCTTGGCCAGGTCGGCTGGCTCGTTGACCGCCCAGTCCTTCTGCGGCGCGAGACGGATGCGCGCGCCGTTCGCACCACCACGCTTGTCGGTGCCGCGATAGGTCGAGGCCGACGCGAACGCCGTCTTCACCAGACGCGAGATCGACAGGCCCGAGTCGAGGATCTTCGCCTTCAACGTCGCGATATCGGCGTCGGAAAGCGGCTCACCTTCGTGGGCGGGCACGGGGTCCTGCCAGATGCGCGGCTCTGCCGGGACTTCGGGGCCGAGCAGTAGCGGGTAGGGGCCCATGTCGCGGTGGGTCAGCTTGTACCAGGCCTCGGCGAATGCCTTGGCGAACTCGTCCGGATTCTCGTGGAACCGGCGCGAGATTTTCTCGTAGGCCGGGTCGACGCGGAGCGCGATGTCGCTGGTCAGCATCGTCGGGCGATGCTTCTTCGACGGGTCATGTGCGTCCGGCACGTCCTCGGCGGCGTCCTTGGCGATCCACTGGTGCGCACCGGCCGGGCTCTTGGTCAGCTCCCACTCGTGGCCGAACAGGTTCTCGAAATACAGGTTGGTCCACTTGGTGGGCTCCTGCGTCCAGGTGACTTCGAGGCCGCTGGTGATCGTGTCGCCGGCGTTGCCCTTGCCGTAGCTGTTCGCCCAGCCAAGACCCTGCATCTCGATGCTCGCGCCTTCCGGCTCCGGCCCGATATACGGATCGGGCTCGGCGGCGCCGTGGGTCTTGCCGAAGGTGTGACCGCCGGCGATCAGCGCGACCGTCTCCTCGTCGTTCATCGCCATGCGGCCGAACGTCTCGCGGATATCGCGCGCCGAGCCCATCGGATCGGGGTTGCCGTTCGGGCCCTCGGGATTGACGTAGATCAGACCCATCTGGACTGCGGCAAGCGGGTGCGCGAGGTCGCGATCGCCCGAATAGCGCTCATCGGCGAGCCACTCGCGCTCGGCGCCCCAGTTCACGTCGGTGGCCGGCTCCCACACGTCGATGCGGCCGCCAGCGAACCCTGCGGTCTGGAAACCCATCGATTCGAGCGCGCAATTACCGGTGAGCACGAGCAGATCGGCCCAGGACAGGCTGCGGCCGTACTTCTCCTTGATCGGCCACAGCAGCATGCGGGCCTTGTCGAGGTTGGCGTTGTCCGGCCACGAGTTCAGCGGGGCAAACCGCTGCTGGCCCGCGCCCGCGCCGCCGCGACCGTCACCGATGCGGTAGGTGCCCGCGGCGTGCCACGCCATGCGGATGAAGAGCGGCCCGTAATGCCCGAAATCGGCTGGCCACCACTCCTGCGAGTCGGTCATCAGCGCGACGATGTCGGCCTTCACCGCGGCGAGATCGAGCGACTTGAATGCTTCGGCATAGTCGAAGTCGTCGCCCATCGGATCGCCGGCGGGTGGGTTCTGGTGGAGCACCGAGACGTTGAGTTGGTTCGGCCACCAGGTGCGGTTCGTCATTTCGAAGAGGACGGCGGGGCCATCCATCTTGCCGGGCTCGTTGGTCGCCTTGTGCGAGGAACCGCCGTGCACGGGGCACTGGCCGGCCGTCGGGGCTGCGGTGGTTGCTTCGGTGGTCATACCATCTCCATTTCAGCGTCTTCTGAAGTTGGGAGAAGGTATGGCACTGCGCGAGTGATCGGTAAAATAGATTGCGTCGTCGGCAGTGATCGGGTGGGTGATATGTCAACGTATCCGTCCGTGCTGAGCGAAGTCGAAGCACCTGTGTTTCGGGCCTGCCCTTCGACTTCGCTCACGGCGAACGGGAATGGGGTCAGCCGTCGTCCTCGATCGCCACCACCGGCGGATGCAGGCGGAGGCGGTTGATGCGGCGTTCGTCGGCGTCGATGACTTCGAGCTTCCAGCCGCTGGGGTGATCGACGCATTCGCCGACCTGCGGCACATGGCCCGCGAGCAGCGCCGCCAAGCCGCCAAGCGTGTCGATATCGCCATCGACCTCCGCCAGGCGCGCGTCGATGAGTTCGGCCGCATCTTCGAGTTCGGCGCGCGCGTCTACATCCCAGGCACCGCCTTCGATCGGCGTCATCAGCACCTGTGGCGCCTCGTCATGCTCGTCCTCGATATCGCCGACGATTTCCTCGATCAGGTCTTCGAACGTTACGAGGCCCTCCGTGCCCGAATATTCGTCGAGCACGATCGTCAGGTGGACATGCTTCTGCCGCATGTCGGCGAGCAGATCGAGCGCCCCGCGCGACATCGGCGCATAGAGCGGCTCGCGGATTAGCCCGGCGATCGACGCGGGATGCTCGGCGCCGGTCGCGAGGATGTTGAAGACGTCCTTGATGTGGACCATGCCGATGATCGTATCGAGGTTGTCGCGGTATACCGGCAGGCGGCTGTGCCCAGCCTCGGCGAACAGCTTGACCAGATCGGCGAACGGCGTGTCCTCCTCGACCGCGATGATGTCCGCCCTCGGCACGCCGACGTCGCCGGCATCGCGCTCGCTGAAGTGGAGCAGGTTGCGGACCATCTGGCGTTCGAGCGGCGTGAGATCGCCCTTGGCATCGGGCGCGGGATCGCCCTCGTGCCGGTCGATCGCATCCTCGAGCTGGTCGCGGAGGGATTCGTCCTGGCTACCGAAGATCAGGCCCTTGAGCCCGCGCCAGATACTGTCGCTACTATCGCCGTTACCGGCATTGGGGCCATCGGCCATCGTGGTCGTCAGTCCTCTGTTATCACATAGGGGTCGTGGAGTCCGAGTGCCGCGAGCGCATCGCGTTCGATCTGCTCCATGCCCTCGGCCTCGTCGTCGTCGATATGGTCATAGCCTAGCAGATGCAGCGTGCCGTGCACCATCAGATGCATGGCATGATCCTCGACCGAAATGCCGCGCTCGGCGGCTTCGGCCACGCAGACGCCGTGCGCGAGGATGATGTCGCCCAGCAGGACCTCGCCGTCGTCGGAGTTCTGGCTGATCGTGGCGAGCAGATCGGGCTGGACCATCGGGAAGGACAGGACGTTGGTCGGCTTGTCCTTCTGGCGATATTGCTTGTTGAGCGTATGCACCTCGTCGTCCGACGCGAGCCGGATCGAGATCTCAACGCTTGCCGTACCGGTCAGCAGTTCGCCGTGCGGAGTCCGCTCGATGGCCGCGGTCGCTGCGCGCAGGGCAAGCGCGTCCCAGTCCTGCTCAGGCCAGGGGGCATCGGAAGAGAGCGCGATTTCGAGCATGGAGATCCTTCAGGCGAGATCGGTTTGGGCGAAATCATTACCCTTGTAGAGAAGTTCCGCACCATTGGCTTTCGCGCAGGCATAGGCGAAACAGTCGCCCATGTTGAGCTTCGCGGGGTGGTTCCCTTTGCCGTAGCGCGCCGCCGCGACGATCGCTTCCCGGCCTTCACGCTCGCCGATTGATACGAGACGCAGACCGGCTTCGTAGGCAAAGCTCGAAATAGCGTCGGCCGCTTGCTGAAGGCTTACCTTCCTTAATCTTGCGATGGCTTGCGCGGCTTCCCACGCGCCGACTGCGCAATAGCAGCGGTCGTCATGCGATTCGATGACATCGGCGAAATAGTCAGCTTCCGGCTCGCCGTAGACGATCGCGACTATGGCAGAGGCATCGACGAGGATGGTCAATCGTCGTCTTCATCGTTCAGCGAATCGTAAAACGCCTTGTCGGCCTCAAGCCCTGTCGGCTCGCCTAATGGGTGAGCCGCGCGCCATGCACGCAAGCGCTCACGCAGGCTCGATACAGGGTCTTCCGGCGCCAACTCCGCCTTACGCTTGCGCAACAAGTCGCGCACGACTTCGGTCTTGGTGACACCCAGACGCGCTGCAAGCTCGGTCGCGAGTTCGGCGGTTTCGCTATCCTTGATGTAAAGAGACGCCATCGTCATCCTCCTGGGATATCCCGGATAATACTCCAGGATATCCCAAGCATCAAGCATCCGTGCCTTCGTAGGCGGCGACGACGCGGCCGACGATCGGATGGCGGACGACGTCCCCGACAGTGAAGCGGCACATCGAGATGCTTTCCACGCCCTCCAGCCGGGTGACGGCGTCCGCCAGACCCGAGGCCGCCACGCCGCCGGGGATGTCGACCTGCTTCGGGTCGCCGCAGATCACCATGCGGCTGTTCTGGCCGAAGCGCGTGAGGAACATCTTCATCTGCGCGGGCGTGGTATTCTGCGCCTCGTCGAGGATGACGAAGGCGTCGGCGAGCGTCCGACCACGCATGAAGGCGATCGGGGCGACCTCGATCTCGCCCGATGCGATGCGGCGTTCGACCTGCTCGGCGGGGAGGCAGTCGTAGAGCGCGTCGTAGAGCGGGCGGAGGTAGGGATCGACCTTCTCCTTCATGTCGCCGGGGAGGAAGCCGAGACGTTCGCCCGCCTCGACCGCAGGGCGCGACAGGATCAGGCGCTGGACGCTGCCGGTGATGAGCTGCTGCACCGCCTGCGCGACCGCGACGTAGGTTTTGCCCGTCCCTGCCGGCCCGAGCGCGAAGATCATGTCGTTGTTGGCGAGCTCGCGCATGTAGTGCGCCTGCGCCGGTGTGCGCGGCACTATCGTCTTTTTCCGCGTGCGGATCATGATCGGGGGGGCGCCGCCGCCGCCGGCATCGGCGCGGATGATGCCTTCGAGGACGGGTTCGTCGGCCATCGCGATCGACGCATCGACCAGGCCGGTGTCGACGTCTTCGCCCCGCTGGATGCGGGCGTAGAGATCGTGGAGCACGTCGCGCGCCTTGGCGACCTGTTCGGCGGTGCCCTCCAGGCCGATCTTGTTCCCTCGTGCGGTGATGTAGACGCCGAGACGGTTCTCGAGCGCTACCAGGTTCTGGTCGTACTGGCCGAACAGCCGGACGAGCAATTGGGGCTTGTCGAACAGCAGCTCGACACGGGCGCGGTCACCGGACTGGGCGGGAACGGGTTTACGGCTCATACGGTCCTTTCAGGGACAGGCTTTTGGAAAAGAAGGGCTTTTGCAAAAGAAGGTTAGGCCGGGTTAGGCCAACGCACAGTGCGATCGCGGTGTCGTCGGACCGGAGATGAGCACGCCAAGCGACGCGTTCAAGCCGCGCCGGAGCGCTGGCCGAGAGATGATTCGAGTCGCGTGGGCGAAGCTGCATCGGCGGCGAGTGTGACAGGCGATCGGGGTGTAGGACAGCGAAATCGCGGGCGACTGATTCGAGGCCCCATAGGTGTTGCCTTGGCGCCTCAGGACGCTCCTTTCGATCCTCCCCCGCAAGGGGGAGGTGGCGCCGTAGGCGACGGAGGGGGAGGATACGAAACGGCCGTGACACCTTACCTCCCCCTCCGTCAGGCAAGTGCCTGCCACCTCCCCCTGGCGGGGGAGGATTAGAAGGGTGTCAGGCGGCTTCGGCGATCCGTTCGATGCCGGTCAGGGAGTTCGGGCCGGCAGCAGCCAGCGTCACCTCGACGAGGTCGCCGATTGCGTGGTTGCCGATCAGGTGGACCGATTGCAGCCAGGGTGACTTGCCGATCAGCTGTCCGGGGAGTTTGCCCGTGCGCTCGAGCAGGACCGTGCAGGTGCGGCCGACGGTGGCGGCGTTGAAGGCATGCTGGTCGCGGTTGAGCGCGGCCTGGAGGCGCTGGAGGCGTTCGTCCATGACCGATTCCGGGACCTGTTCGACGATCGACGCCGCAGGCGTGCCGGGGCGGGGGCTGTATTTGAAGCTGTAGGCCTGCGCATAGCCGACCGCGTCGACAAGGCTCAGCGTGTCCTCGAACTCGGCATCGGTCTCGCCCGGGAAGCCGACGATGAAGTCGCCCGACAGCGCGATGTCGGGACGGACGGCGCGGACTCGGTCGAGCAGGCGGAGGTAGGAGTCGCGGGTGTGGCTCCGGTTCATCGCCTTCAGGACGCGGTCGCTCCCGGCCTGCACGGGGAGGTGGAGGAACGGCATCAGGCTCTCGATGTCGCGGTGTGCGTCGATCAAGCCTTGGGTCATGTCGTTGGGGTGGCTGGTGGTGTAGCGGATGCGCGCGAGACCGGGGATGCGGTCGAGGTCGCGGATCAGGTCGTGGAGACCGCGCTCGTTCTCCGACCACGCGTTGACGTTCTGGCCCAGCAGCGTGATCTCGCGTGCGCCGGCGTCGACCAGCGCCTTCGCCTCGTCGACGATCGCTGCGAACGGGCGGCTGATTTCCGCGCCTCTCGTGTAGGGGACGACGCAGTAGGTGCAGAATTTGTCGCAGCCTTCCTGCACGGTCAGGAACGCCGAGGGGGCGACCTTCCGGCGGGCGGGGAGCGCGCCGAACTTCGACAGCAGCGGCATGTCGGTGTCGAGCGAGGGCGTGCCGGCGGCGGCCTTCGCGACGAGCTCTGGCAGGTTGTGATAGGCTTGCGGACCGACGACGATGTCGACCTTGGCGCGGGTGAAGATCTCTTCGCCCTCGGCCTGCGCGACGCAGCCGGCGACGGCGATCATCGGGGTCTTGCCGGACTTGCGGCGCTGGTCCTTCCGGAGGCGGCCGATGTCCGAATAGACCTTTTCGGTGGCGCGTTCGCGGATGTGGCAGGTGTTGAGGACGACGACGTCGGCGTCGACTGCGTCGGCCTGGGTAAGGCCCTGGGCGGCCATCAGTTCGGCCATGCGCTCGCCGTCGTAGACGTTCATCTGGCAGCCGAAGGATTTTACGTGGAAGGTTTTGGGAGGGGACATGCTGGGGGCCGTACCAAATTTGTGCGGGTAGCGGGAGGGGGCGTTGTTAGGGTGTCCTCACCAGTATCAGGCACCTTCTTGCCATCAGGCACTATCGCGGCATCATGCACCACCCCGGCGAAGGCCGGGGGCCAATTGGAAAGATAGTAGTAACGGAGCGCATGCCTTCACCAGCATCGTCCCTCAATTGGGCCCCGGCCTTCGCCGGGGTGGGGTTTTGTGTTGGGGGTGGGGGGAGCTTCCCTTCCTTGTTCTCCCGCGAAGGCGGGAGTCCAGACTGGGCCCCCGCCTTCGCGGGGGAACATTCTTTATGCGCTGGCTAGAGCGCTTCCATGCGGCGGCGGGCTTCGGCGGCTATGGCTTTTCGGTCGCCGTACTCCGCTGGGTCGAAGGGTTCGGCGAAGTGTAGCGTCGCAACGAAGCTGCCCTTGCGTTGCAATACGCGGGCGGCGTGGTGCTGGCCGGGCTCGTCGCCGACCCAGGCGAGTTCGCTCGTCGCGGTGCCGTAATCGATCAGGACGGGTTGGACCTTCACGCCAGGCGGGGGCGGATCGAGCGCGGCCAGCAGCGCGGCCTTGAAGGGGAGAAGGGTGGTGCCGTCTCCCGTCGTGCCTTCGGGGAAGAGGGTGACGGGCCAGTCTGCCGCCAGCGCGTCGCGGATCTGGGCGATCTGGGCGGTTACGGCCATGCGGTCGGCGCGGCTCACGAATATGGTGTGATTGAGCGTGCAGAGCCAGCCGACCAGCGGGGCCGCGCGGAGTTCCGATTTCGCAACGAACGCGCTGCCGGTCGCGCCGGACAGGAGCAGGATGTCGATCCAGCTCAGATGGTTCGAGACGAAGACGACGTCGTGTTGAAGCGGGGTGCCCACGACGCGCGCCCGAGCGCCGACGATCCGCGCGACCAGGCCCAGGAACCGCGGCGGCCATGGCGACTTGCGCCCGAACAGTCGCCATGTGCCATGCAACGGCAGCGCGACGATCAGCGCAAGCAGCAACGCCGCCAGCCGCGCGCAAAAGCGGACCCGGCCGATCGCGTCAGTCCTTGCGGGTCAGCGCGACGCCGTAGAGTTCCATGCGGTGATCGACTAGGCGGAAGCCGAGTTTCTCTGCGATCGCCTTCTGCAACTGCTCAAGTTCGGGATCGACGAATTCGATCACCTTGCCGCTCTCGACGTCGATCAGGTGATCGTGATGCGCTTCGGGGGCGGGTTCGTAGCGCGCGCGGCCATCGCCGAAATCATGGCGATCGAGGATGCCGGCTTCCTCGAACAACCGAACCGTGCGGTACACCGTCGCGATCGAGATGCCGGGGTCGATCTGCGAGGCGCGCTCATAGACCTTCTCGACGTCGGGATGGTCGTCAGCCTCGGACAGCACGCGTGCGATGACGCGGCGCTGCTCGGTAATGCGCAGGCCCTTCTCGTTGCAGAGTGCTTCCAGATCGATCTTGCGCGGCATGTGTCATTCCCTCGTTCAGTGCCATGTAGGGCGTTCGCGCTGTTGCGAAAAGGGATAGTGACTCGCAATAAGCCTTAACCGTTGATAACTCGCGAATATGTATGTGCGTCGTAGGCGACGCCGGTCTTGCCGCGGTAATAGGCGCGGCGTTCGCCGACCTTGGTGAAGCCATGCGCGCCGTACATCTTGACCGCATCGTTGCCGGCGCGGACTTCGAGGTGGAGTTTCGCGATGGCGCCGACCGAGCATTCGGCGATCGCCGCGCGGATAAGCGCGGTGCCGACGCCGCGGCGGCGATAGTCGGGGGCTACCGCGATCAGCAGAAGCTCGGCTTCGTCGGCAACCGTGCGGGTCATCGTGAAACCGGCGGGGACATCATCGACGAACGCGAGCGTGAGGTGGACGCCGGTGAGCGCGAGGACGCCGAGGCACTGGCTGCGCGTCCAGGCCTCGCCGTAGCGCGGGTCGAACGCCTCGGTCATCAGCGCGTCGACGATCGCGAGATCGCGGGCGTCGCCGGTGCGGAGGGTGACCGCGCGGGTGGCCATCTGGCGGGTGGCCATTATTTCGGGACCGAGGGCTTGGCGTCGGGGGCGCGGCCGTAGATCGGGCTCGGCGGGAGCGCGGTCAGCGTCTCGGGGAGCAGAATCGCGGAGGCTGCGTCGGGGAGCGCCTCGGTCAGGTCGATCGTGTCGTCGAGCGCGGCGAGCCAGCGGACGCCGTTGCCGACTGCGCGCCGTCTTGCCAGCGCGGCGAGCGCGGCGGCGGGCTTCAGCGATACCATGTCGGATCGCGGCGACAGATCGGTGGCGAAGGCTTGCATGAAGACCTCGCCATGGCCCCCTTCCATCACGACCGCAATATCGTCGGTTAAGCGGTCGGCGAAACCGGCGGCGGCGACGAGGGGAAGGGAGGAGAAACCCGCGATTTCCGCACCCCAGCCGAGCGCGAGCCCGCGGGCGGCGGCGATGCCGACGCGGACGCCGGTGAAGCTGCCGGGGCCGCAATCGACGATGATGCGGTCGGCGCGGCCGCCGTTGGGGAGCTCGGCGATCATCGGGATGAGGCGCTCGGCATGGCCGCGGCCGACGACGTCATGCGCGCGGGCGATGACTGCGCCGGACTCGATGAGCGCGACCGAGCAGGCGGTGGTGGATGTTTCGATGACTAAAGTGAGCACTTCTTATTCCCTCTCCCCTTTGGGGAGAGGGTTAGGGTGAGGGGCGCCGCGAGCGCCGTCCTTCCCAACGGCCCCTCACCCCGACCCTCTCCCCGCAGGGGAGAGGGAGCAGGTCCCGCTTCAGGCTATCGTGTTGAACTTCGCGAAGTCGGGCCGCGGCGAGCGGGCGTAGATCGTCGCGGGATCGCCGTGGCCGAGAGTCGAGATGAAGTTCGTCCGCACCGCAGGCGTGTCGTGGAAGAACGCCGCGTCGACCTTGCCCGCGTCGAAGCCCGACATCGGCCCGGTATCGAGCCCGAGCATCCGCGCGGCGATGATGAAATACGCACCCTGCAACGACGAGTTGCGGAAGGCGGACGCCTCGCGCAGTTCGGCGTTGCCGTCGAACCACGACTTCGCATCGGCATGCGGGAACAGCTCGGGGAGGTGTTCGTGGAAATTGGTATCCATGCCGATGATCACCGACACCGGCGCCTTCAGGATCTTCGGCTTGTTCTGCGCGCTGCAGGCATCCGCCAGCTTCTGCTTCGATTCGTCGCTGACGCACCAGATGAGCCGCGCGGGGAGCTGGTTGGCGGACGTCGGGCCCCATTTCATGAGGTCCCAGATCGCGTGCAGCTCGCTCTCGGCGACGGGCTCGTCGGTGTAGCCGTTATAGGTGCGCGCGTCGCGGAAGACGGTGTCGAGGACGCTATCGTCGAGTTTCTGGCGCATCAGACGGCTCGCACTTCGGTGACTTCGGGGACGTAGTATTTGAGAAGCTGCTCGATGCCGTTCTTGAGCGTCGCGCTCGATGACGGGCAGCCGGCGCAGGCGCCCTGCAACTGAAGGAACACCTTGCCCTTGTCGAAGCCGCGATAGACGATATCGCCACCGTCGTTCGCCACCGCCGGGCGGACGCGGGTGTCGATCAGTTCGCGGATCTGCGCGACGATGTCGGCATCTGCGGGGTCGTCCGACAGAGCGGGCTCGTCGGACGGGACCGAGAAACCGGCGCGTGCAGGCTTGAACAGCGGCATCGCGGCGGAGAAATGATCGAGCAGGATCGCGAGCACGTCGGGCTTGAGGTCCGACCAAGCGACGCCCGACGCGGCGGTCACCGACACGAAATCGCGGCCGAAGAACACGCCGGTCACGTCGCCGAGATTGAAGATCGCCTCGGCCAGCGGACTGGTCTCGGCCTCCTCGGGGGTGGCGAAGTCGCGCGTGCCGGCGTCCATGACGGCGCGTCCCGGCAGGAACTTCAACGTCGAGGGGTTCGGGGTGGATTCCGTTTCGATCAGCATGAGGGGCATGTGGCCCGGCGGGGGCGAGGGATCAAGCGGGGAACGGGAAACGGTTTCTTTCGGGGGGTGAGGGGGTGAGCCATTCTTGCTCCCCTCCCTCGTGAAGGGAGGGGTTGGGGGTGGGTAGGTTCGTGACGGTCGTTACGCTAGCCAAGCGGCCGACCCACCCCCAGCCCCTCCCTTTCAGGGAGGGGAGCAGAAGCGTTATACGTCCATCGCCTTCACCGCGGCGTTCCAGCTGCCGATGTTGCGGACCGCGTCCTGGACGAAGGCGGAGCGGCGGACGATGCCGAGGAACAGGTCGGCGATCCACTTGCCGGGATTGCGCAGGGGGCGTTCGAACTGGATCAGCAGGACGACGCGCGTGCCGTTCGTGTCGTTCCAGACCTCGTGGTTGTAGGTGTCGTCGAACACGAGCGTCTCGCCTTCCGCCCAGCGTACCACGCGGTCGTGGACGCGCATGCGGACGTCGCCGTCGCGCGGCACGATCAGGCCGAGGTGGCAGGTGATGAGGCCCTTGGTCACGCCGCGATGCTCGGGGATGTGCGTGCCGGGCGCGAGGATCGAGAAGAACGCGCTGTTGAGGCCGGGGATGCGCGCGACGGCCCCGGCGGTGTGAGGGCAGCGGGCGAGGCTCTCCTCGATCGGATAGCCGTAGCCGTAGAGGAAGAAGGACCGCCATTTGTCGATCTCGGCGATCGAGCGGTGATCGGGCGAGATCGTCGCGAGGCTGGGGGACGCCTCGCCTTGCAGCGCGACGTGGACCGCCTCGTCGCGGATTGCGGCCCAGTTCTCGCGCAGGCCTGCGGTCCAGGCGAAATCGCGGACGTCGAGGACGGGATCGTTGGCGACCAGCGAGGACGAGGCGATCATGCGGTCGAACACGCCGCGCAAATGCTTGCCGACGCGGATGATCAGCGGGCGGTTGGCTTCGGCGACCATGGGGGCGCCCGGTTTCGGGGCGCCCGAGATCACGTTCAGATCGGGCACGCGGGCGCTGCGGCGTACTGCCGGCCCGCCCGATTCCCGCCACAATGAAGGCTGCCCCAGTTCGTGGCCCAGTTCGTGCCCCAGTTCGGCTTCGACCGTCATTTCTATCCTGCATCCTGGCGCGTCGCCTGCGCCGATCCCCTTGTTCGGACACGATATACCGCCGGTGTTGGACGAAATGATGGCAGGCGCGGCCACCCTCGATTGTGCGGCGCTGGCGATGCGCGCGCGGGGACGCTACAGATGCGTCATGGTATCCTTATCGCGCTTGTATCGCGCTCCCGTCCTGCTCCCCGTCCTGCTCGGCCTCGCTATCCCGGCGAGCGGCCAGATGGCGACTCAGCAGGCCGCCTCCACCGTTACCGAGGGGGGCGCCAAAGAAGCACCGACGCTTCCCGAGCTGACGGGAATCGATACGACTGCGTGGCTCTACAAGGGCAGCGACCTTACGCGGGACCCGGAGTGGAAGTTCGGGACGCTGCCCAACGGCATGCGGTTTGCGGTGCGCAAGAACGGCGTGCCGCCCGGCCAGGTCTCGGTGCGCGTGCGGATCGATGCGGGCTCGCTGAACGAGACCGACAGCGAGCGCGGCTTTGCGCATTTCATCGAGCATCTCTCGTTCCGCGGGTCCGAATATGTGCCGGACGGCGAGGCGAAGCGCGTGTGGCAGCGGTTCGGGGCGACCTTCGGGTCGGATACCAACGCGCAGACCACGCCGACCTCGACCACCTTCAAGCTCGATCTTCCCTCGGCCACGCAGGCGGGGCTCGACGAGAGCCTGAAGATCATGGCCGGGATGATGGAAAAACCGACGATCACCGACGCGTCGGTCGCCGCCGAGCGCCCGATCGTGCTCGCCGAACAGCGCGAGCAGCCGGGCCCGCAGGTGCGCTTCGGCGATGCGATCCGCGCGACGTTCTTCGCCGGACAGCCGCTCGCGGATCGCTCGCCGATCGGCAACATCAAGACGCTGGAGGCCGCGACCGGTGCGACCGTGAAGGCGTTCCACGATCGCTGGTATCGGCCGGAGAATACCGTCGTCATCATCTCGGGCGACATGGATCCGGCGCTGTTCGGGCGGTTGATCGTCAAGAATTTCGCGGACTGGAAGGGCATCGGCCCGGTCACGCCCGCGCCCGATTTCGGCAAGCCCGATCCGAAGGCGCCGGTCTCCGCGACGATCGCCGAGCCGGCGATACCGGCGGTGGTGACGCTCGGCGTCGTGCGGCCATGGGAGTATAAGGACGACACCGCGATCATGAACCAGAAGCGGCTGGTCGACGTGCTGGCCACTCGGCTGATCAGCCGGCGGCTGGAGACGCGGGCGCGGGCGGGCGGCAGTTTCCTCCAGGCGGGCGTGTCGATCGACGACGTGTCGCGCTCGGCGAACCTGACCAGCGTCAACATCGTGCCGATCGGGACCGACTGGGAAGCGGCGTTGAAGGATGTGCGCGCGGTGATAGCCGATGCGCAGACCAACGCGCCGAGTCAGGCCGAAGTCGACCGCGAATATGCCGATTTCGACACGATCATGCGGACCAGCGTCGAGACCGCGCGGGTCGAGGCGGGCGCCAAGCAGGCGGACGACATGGTCGGCGCGCTCGACATCCGCGAGACGGTGGCCGGGCCGGAAACGTCGTACAAGATCCTGCAGGACGCCAAGGCGAAGGGCATGTTCACGCCCGCCACGCTGCTCGCGTCGAGCAAGGCGATCTTCGAGGGGACGGCGACCCGCGCTCTGGTGAACACGCAGACCCCCGATGCGGGAGCTGCGAACAAGCTGGCGACCGCGTTGAAGGCGGATGTTTCTGGGCTGGCCGGCAAGCGTCGTGCGCAGGCTGCGGTCGATTTCTCGAAGCTGCCGTCGCTCGGCAAGCCGGGTGTCGTGACCAGCCGCGAGAAGATCGCCGCGTTCGACATGGAGCAGGTGAATTTCGCCAACGGGACGCGCGTGCTGCTGTTCCCGAACGCGGGCGAGACCGGGCGCGTATATGTGCGCGTGCGGTTCGGTGGCGGCTATACCGCGATCCCCTCGAACCGGCCGACGCCGGCCTGGGCAGGCGATCTCGCGCTGGTCGCGGGCGGCATCGGCAAGCTCGACCAGGGCGATCTCGACCAGCTTACCGCAGGCCGGCGGATCGGTCTCGACTTCGGGATCGACGATGATGCGTTCACGCTCGGCGCGATCACGTCACCGGCGGATTATTCGGACCAGTTGCGGCTGATGGCGGCCAAGCTGGCGTTCCCGGCCTGGGATCCGGCGCCGGTGGCGCGCGCTCGGGTGGCGGCGCTGGCGGGGTTTGCGGGGTATGATTCGTCGCCGGACGGCGTTTTGTCGCGCGATCTCGAAGGTCTGTTGCGGGCCGGTGATCCGCGCTGGGGGACGCCGTCCAAGGAGACCGTCGAGGCGCTCAACGCGAAGGACTTCCGTGCGTTCTGGGAGCCGATCCTGAAGACCGGGCCGATCGAGGTCTCGATCTTCGGCGACGTGAAGACCGAGGATGCGATCGCCGCGGTCGCCAAGTCGTTCGGGGCGATGAAGCCGCGAACGGCGGTGTCTACGGTCGGTGCTCCGGTCGGTTTCCCGGCTCATAATACGACGCCGGTGATGCGCGCGCATACCGGTCCGGAGAACCAGGCGGCGGCGGTGATCGCCTGGCCGACCGGCGGCGGGATCGACAACATCGTCGAGGCGCGGCGTCTCGACGTGCTGGCGCAAGTGTTCAGCGACCGGCTGTTCGAGCGGCTGCGGCAGGCGGCGGGCGCGAGCTACAGCCCCAACGTGTCTAGCCAGTGGCCGGTGGGCATGACCACCGGCGGGCGGATGGTCGCGATCGGGCAGGTCGCGCCGGATAAGGTGTCGTTCTTCTTCCAGATCGCCCGCCAGATTGCGGCGGAACTGGTGTCGACGCCGATCGCGCCGGACGAGCTGGACCGGATCAAGAAGCCGATGGGGCAGTATATCCTGCGCGCCTCGACCGGGAACCAGTTCTGGTTGCAGCAGCTTGGGGGGGCGACGTTCGATCAGCGGCGGATCGCGGCGACGCAGCGGATCGCTTCGGACTTGGTGGCCACCACGCCGGTGGAGTTGCAGGCGACGGCGGCGAAGTATCTGCGGCCGGAGAAGGACTGGACGATGGCGGTCGTGCCGGCGGCGGCGAAGAAGCCAGCCAAGTAATCCGCCCAGCCTTCACCCCTCCCTGAAAGGGAGGGGCGGGGGTGGGTTGCCGTCCGTATCATGATGGCCCAGCATCCTGAGTATGGCTCGCGTCGTGCCTTTGATGACTAACCGGGCGCGCAGTCTGCGGACACAGGCGACTGAAGCTGAGCGGCTGATCTGGCATCGAGTTTCAGGCTTCCGTCCGCGGTTCACGCGCCAGCTTGTAGTCGGCCGCTGCATCGTCGATCTTGCCTGTCGTAGCGTGAAGCTTGCGATCGAGTTCGATGGGAGCCAGCATATCGAGTCAGATTATGATTTGCGGCGAACTGCGTTTCTCGAAGGGCTGGGGTGGCGCGTAATCCGGTTCTGGAATTCCGACGTTGTGGGGAATCCGGATGGCGTCGCCGAAGCGATCGTGGCGGAGGTCGGCGCCACTCGCTAGCCTACCCACCCCCGGCCCCTCCCTTTCAGGGAGGGGTGCAGATTGGATACGGTGGCTTAGCTCAGCTCTTATACAAGCCGTCCAACCTTTCGCCGTAGACCTGCCTCAGGACATGGCGGCGGATCTTCAAACTCGGGGTCAGCTGCTCGTTCTCGATCGTGAAGGAGCCGTCCGCGAGTACGAACCTTCGGATGCGCTCGGTCACCGTCAGGTCCTTGTTCACTCGCTCGATCGCGTGGCCGATTGCGGTGCGGAACTCGCTGTTTTCGGCCAGCCGGGCGAAGCTGCAGGCGTCGCCGTTGCCTGCGCACCATTCCTGCGTCCACTCCGGATCGGGGACGACCAGCGCGACCATGTACGGGCGCTTGTCGCCGGCGATCATCGCCTGCGCGATCTCGGGTTGGAGCGTCAACATGCCCTCGACCTTTTGCGGGGCGACGTTCTCGCCCTTGTCGTTGATGATCAGGTCCTTCTTGCGGTCGGTGATGCGGATCCGGCCGCGGTCGTCGATCTCGCCGATGTCGCCGGTGTGCAGCCAGCCGTCCTTGAGGACCTTCGCGGTCTCGGCGTCGTTGCGCCAATAGCCATGCATGACGAGTTCGCCGCGCACCAGGATCTCGCCGTCCTCGGCGATGCGGACCTCGGTGTCGTTGAGCGCCGGGCCGACCGAGTCCATGCGGACGCCGGCCTTGGGGCGGTTGCAGGAGATGACGGGGGCCGCTTCGGTCTGGCCATAGCCTTGCAGGAAGGTGAGCCCGAGCGACTCGAAGAACAGGCCGACTTCGGGGTTTAGCGGGGCGCCGCCCGAGATCATCGCTTTCAACCGGCCACCGAACTTCTTCGAGATCTTCGGCTTGAAGAGCGTGGCGACGGCGGCCTGCATCGGGCGGTCGATCAGGCGGAGGCGGCCGGCGTAGCGCTTGCCGCCGATGTCGAGCGCGCGGGCGAGGAGATAGGCGGAGGCGCCGCCCTGTTTCTCGATCGTCTTCGAAATGCGCGTGCGGAGGACTTCGAACAGGCGGGGGACGACGAACATGATCGTCGGGCGCGTCTCCTCGATGTTGGCGGCGAGCTTTTCGAGGCCTTCCGCGTAATAGATCTGGCCGCCGAGCGAGATCGGGAAATGCTGGCCGCCGGTGTGTTCGTAGGCGTGGCTGAGCGGTAGGAACGACAGGAACACCTCGTCGTCCCACCCGAAATCCTCCGAGATCACGCTCGCGCAGCCGGCGCAATTGTGGAGGATCGCGCCGTGGTGCTGCATGACGCCGCGCGGGGCGCCGCCGGTGCCCGAGGTGTAGATGATGCAGGCGAGGTCTTCGCGGGCGAAGTCGGCGCGGGCGGCGGCGGCTGCGGGCGTGGTCTGGTGCGCGGCGATCAGCGCGTGCCAGTTGTGGAAGTCGATTGACGCGGGAACCTTCATGTCCTCGAGCCCGATGACGGTCTGCGCCTGGTTCGACCTGATCACCGCGGGGAGCACCGTTTTGGCGAGCTTCGCGGTCGAGACGATGATCACGCAGGCGCCTGCGTTCTCGATGATGTGGAGGTGATCGCGCTCGGTGTTGGTGACGTAGGTCGGCACCGTGATGCACCCCGCCGCCATGATCGCGAGGTCGCTGAGGCACCATTCGGGGCGGTTCTCGCTGACCAGCATGACGCGGTCGCCGCGTTTCAGGCCGATCGCGGTGAGCGCGGTGGCTAGGCTCGCGACTTGCCGCGCGGCTTCGGCCCAGCTCGTGGCGACCCACGTGCCGCTCGTCTTGGTCCAGAGGAACGGCGCATCGCCTCTCTCCGCGGCGCGCGTGAAGAACATCGTGACGAGGTTCGGGAATCGTTCGAGCTGACGGGCCATTGTCTCTCCTGAACTGCTCTGTGACCGGCATTCATGCGGCTGGTCTTATGACGGCTTTGCAGCGAGCTATACCGCGTTGAATCTCCCCCGTCATGCCGGGCTTGTTCCGGCATCCACCGTTCCGCGCACTCTTAGGCCTTGGACGATGCGGGACCGTGGACCCCGGAACAAGTCCGGGGTGACGGAGGGGCTTACTCCGGCGCGCGCTGGAGGGCGCCGACGCGCTGGATCCGGGTGACGGTGCCGTCCTGGCTCATCGCGACGCCTTCGCTGCGGGGGTCTGCCGCGCCGACCCATTTGCCGGCGACGCGCTCGATCGCGTTTGCCTTCAGGCCGAGTGAGGCAACCTGGACCGTTTCGCCGAGCGCCTGCAACGCGGGGACCATCGCTTCGCGAGCTGTACCCTTTTCCGCTGCGGCGACGCGGCCGGGGGCGTAGAGCAGCCCGAGCGCGATCGAGTCCTGTGCGGACAGTTTCCAGTCGACCACGCCGATGATAGCCTTGGCCACCTGCGCGATGATCGTCGAGCCGCCCGCCGCGCCGACCGCGAGGCGAACCTTGCCGTCGGGGCCGTAGACGATCGTCGGCGCCATCGAGCTGCGCGGCCGCTTGCCGCCCTCGACGCGGTTGGCGACGAGCGCGCCGTCCTTTTCCGGGACGATGTCGAAGTCGGTCAGCTGGTTGTTGAGGACGGTGCCATCGACCGTGATGCCGGAGCCGAAATAGCCCTCGACGGTGGTGGTCACCTGGACGACGTTACCGCGCGCGTCGGCCGCAGCGATGTCGGTGGTGCCGGCGACTTCGCTGACCGGGGCGCGGGTGCGGGCGGGGGCGCCGGGGGGCGTACCGGGCGCAACGGTCGCCATCGTCGTGGTGGGCGAGATCAGCGCCGAGCGCGACGCGAGATACTTGGTGTCGAGCATGCCCTGCACCGGCACGCGGACGAAATCGGGATCGCCGACATAGAGGTCGCGGTCGGCATAGGCGAGACGCGAGGATTCGGCGAACAGGTGCCAGGCCTGGGGGTTGTCCTTGCCGAGCTTTGCCATGTCGAAGCGTTCGAGCTGTTTCAGGATCATCAGCACGGTGACGCCGCCGGACGAGGGCGGGCCCATTCCGCAGACGCGGTACACGCGATATTTGACACAGACCGGCGGGCGGTTCTTGGCGCCGTAGCTGGCGAGATCGCCGAGCGTCATCTTCGACGGATTGCGCGCGGCGGTGTTGACCGCGGTGACGACCTTCTGCGCTTGCGGGCCGACGTAGAAGCTGTCGGGGCCTTGGGTGGCGATGCGCTGGAGAAGAGCCGCTTGCTGCGGGTTCCTGATCGTCGCGCCGATCGCGACCGGCGAGCCGTCGGGGGCGGAGAAGAGCGCGCGGGTCTCGGGTGTGACGTGGTCGCCGTAGGACTTCATGCCGTTGACGAGGCGGGGGGTGGCCTGGAAGCCGTTGGTGGCGAGGCGGATCGCTGGGGCGAAGAGTTGCGCCCAGGGGAGCTTGCCCGAGGCGCGGTGTGCGAGTGCCATGCCGCGCAGTGCGCCGGGAATGCCGACGCTGCGGCCGCCGGGAACCGCATCCCTGTGGCTGAGCGGTTGGCCGTCGGGGGCGTAGAACCAGCGCGCGTCGGCGGCGGCGGGGGCCTCTTCGCGCGCGTCGAGCGTGCTGAGTGCGCCGCCGGCGGCGTGGGAGACCCAGAAGCTGCCGCCGCCGATGCCGGAGCTTTGTGGTTCGACGACGTTGAGCGCCAGCATCGTGGCGATCGCGGCGTCGGTGGCGCTGCCGCCGGCGCGGAGGATCTCGACGCCGGCTGCGGCTGCGCGGGGGTCGGCGGCGCTGACCATGCCTTGGTCTTTGGCTGGGGCGGGTTGGCGCGCCTCTACGGTGGCGGCGGGGACGAGGAGGGCGAGCGCGAGGAGGGAGGTCTTCATCGAGCGCGAGCCTAGTGCGGTTCGGGTATGAGGCAAGCCGTCTCGCGCCGTTGTGATCCTCCCCCGCTAGGGGGAGGTGGCGCCGAAGGCGTCGGAGGGGGAGGACACGGGGCCGAAGTTACGCCTTACCTCCCCCTCCGTCAGGCAAGCGCCTGCCACCTCCCCCTGGCGGGGGAGGATCGTTAAGCGTCGACCCCCACCGCGTCGGTGACCTTCGCAAACCCGTCGCGCTTCAGCAGCGCGTCCAGTTCGCGGAGGATGCGGGCGGGGAGGCCGGGGCCTTCGTACACCAAAGCGGTGTAGAGCTGGACGAGGCTCGCGCCGGCGCGGAGGCGGGCATAGGCTTCGGCGCCGCTGTCGATGCCGCCGACCGAGATCAGCGGGATTGCTGCGCCCGTTGCCTTGCGAAAGTCCGACAGGCGTTGGCGGGCTAGGGGACCGAGTGGGGCTCCGGAGAGGCCGCCGGTTTCCTTCGCATTGGCCGAGCGCAGGCCGGGGCGGGAGATCGTCGTGTTGTTGACGATCAGCGCGTCGATGCGGTTGTCGAGTGCGGCTCGGGCGATGTCGTCGATGTCGGCGGGGTCGAGATCGGGGGCGACTTTCAGGAAGATCGGCGTGGTGCCCTTTGCCGCGGTGCACGCGGCGAGCAGGTTGCGGAGTGCAGCGCCATGCTGGAGGTCGCGCAGGCCAGGGGTGTTGGGGGAGCTGATGTTGATCGTGATGTAGTCGGCGTGCGGCGCGGCGCGGGTGACGCCGTGGACATAGTCGGCGGTGCGGTCGGTCGCGTCCTTGTTCGCGCCGACGTTGATGCCAAGGATGCCGTTGCGCTTTGCGCTCTGTGCACGGGGAAGCGCGCCATCGAGGCCGCCGTTGTTGAAGCCCAGGCGGTTGATGACGGCGCGGTCTTCGGGGAGGCGGAAGATGCGGGGCTTCGGGTTGCCCGGCTGCGCGAGCGGCGTGAGCGTGCCGATCTCGACGCTGCCGAGGCCGAGCCCGAAGAAGCCGTCGATCGCGCGACCGTCCTTGTCGACGCCTGCCGCGAGGCCAACGGGATTGGGGAAGATGATCCCCGCAACCGTCGTCGCGAGCCGCGGAACGTTCGGGGCGAGTGGCGTGCCGGCTTTCCCCCATGCGGCGAGCGCGGCGATGGTCAGGCTATGCGCGCGCTCGGCGTCGAGGCGGAACAGGATCGGGTGGTAGAAGGCCATTGCTCATCCTTGCTCCCTCCATCGGTCGGGAAGGTTCATTCTCGCTCCCCTCCCTGGAAGGGAGGGGCTGGGGGTGGGTTGGTTCGTTGGTTGGCGTGCCCTAGCATCAGCAGCCGACCCACCCCCGACCCCTCCCTTCCAGGGAGGGGGGAAGTCAAGCTTTCGGGTCGTGTGCGATGCACAAAACCCGCTTCCAGTTGCGAGTCGTTAGCACCGCCCGCCGGGTTGACGATGCACTGCACAAAGCCCATTTGACCAATCGGATCATATCGGTCCGATTGGACTCCGAAGCCACCATGCGTCTTTCCAGCCTAGCCGACTATGCGGTCGTGATGATGAGCGCCGCGGCGCGTCATTGCGGCGGGATCGCGCGGCTGAACGCGACGCTGCTCAGCGAGGAGACCGGTGTGCCGTTGCCGACCGTGCAGAAGCTGGTGAGCCGGCTGTCCGCCGCGGGGCTTATCGAGAGCACGCGCGGCACCGGCGGCGGCTTCCGCCTGTCGCGACCGCCGGCGATGATCTCGCTCGCCGACATCATCGAGGCAGTCGAGGGCCCGATCGCGCTGACCGCGTGTGTCGACGGCGCATCGCAGGATTGCTGCATCGACCAGAGCTGCCGCGTGAAGCCGCACTGGAACGCGGTCAATGGCGCGGTCCGCGGTGCGCTCGCCGGCGTGTCGCTCGCCAGCCTTTCGCAAGCCCCCCTTTCGCAGGTGCCCGCATGACGCGCGCAGCGCCCTATCCCTTCCTTCGCGCCTTTGCGCCTTCGCGTGAGAAGATTCTGTTCACGCAAAGCCGCAAAGGCGCGAAGATTTTAGAGAGCCGCGTTGCGGCCGAGGACAGATAATGGCTACCCGGAACGCAGAGGCGTATGCCGCCGCGAACAAGACGTACGAGTGGGGTTTCTCCTCTGACATCGAACAGGAATTCGCGCCCAAGGGTCTGTCGGAAGACACGGTGCGCTTCATCTCCGCCAAGAAGGGCGAGCCGCAGTGGATGCTCGACTGGCGGCTGAAGGCGTTCGCTCTGTGGCAGACGATGGAGGCGCCCGACTGGTCGAAGCTCAACGTGCCGCCGATCGATTACCAGGACGCGTATTATTACGCGGAGCCCAAGGCGAAGCCGAAGCTCGGGTCGCTCGACGAGGTCGATCCCGAAATCCTGCGCGTCTACGAAAAGCTCGGCATTCCGATCGGCGAGCAGAAGATGCTGGCGGGCGTGGTCGAGGATCCGCTGAACGAGGACGGCACGCCTAAGCGTCGCGTCGCGGTCGATGCGGTGTTCGACAGCGTCTCGGTCGCGACCACGTTTCGCAAGGAGCTCGAGGCCGCGGGCGTGATCTTCCGCTCGATCTCCGAGGCGATCAAGGAATATCCCGATCTCGTCCGTAAGTGGCTCGGCAAGGTCGTGCCGCAGCGTGACAATTACTTCGCGACGCTGAACTCGGCGGTCTTCTCCGACGGCACCTTCGTCTACATCCCGGAGGGCGTGCGCTGCCCGATGGAGTTGTCGACGTATTTCCGGATCAACGCCGAGAATACCGGGCAGTTCGAGCGCACGCTGATCGTGGCGGACAAGGGGTCGTACGTCTCGTATCTCGAAGGCTGCACCGCACCGATGCGCGACGAGAACCAGCTGCATGCGGCCGTGGTCGAACTGGTGGCGCTCGACGATGCCGAAATCAAATATTCGACCGTGCAGAACTGGTATCCGGGCGACGAGAACGGCGTCGGTGGGATCTATAATTTCGTCACCAAGCGCGCGCTGTGCCAGGGCAAGAACTCGAAGGTCAGCTGGACGCAGGTCGAGACCGGCAGCGCGATCACGTGGAAATACCCGTCGTGCGTGCTGCTCGGCGATGGCTCGGTCGGCGAGTTCTATTCGGTCGCGGTGACCAACAATCGCCAGCAGGCCGATACCGGCACGAAGATGATCCACCTCGGCAAGAACACGCGCTCGACGATCGTGTCGAAGGGGATTTCGGCCGGGCGTTCGGACAATACCTATCGCGGGCTGGTGCGCGTCGCGCCGACCGCGGAGGGCGTGAGGAACTTCACGCAGTGCGACAGCCTGCTGCTGGGCGACCAGTGCGGCGCGCATACCGTGCCGTATATCGAGGTCCGCAACCCGTCCGCGCAGATCGAGCATGAGGCGACGACGTCGAAGATTTCCGAGGACCAGTTGTTCTACGCGATGTCGCGCGGGCTGGACCAGGAGGCGGCGGTGGCGCTGATTGTCAATGGTTTCGCGCGGGAGGTGCTGCAGCAGTTGCCGATGGAGTTCGCGGTGGAAGCGCAGAAGCTGCTAGGGATCTCGCTGGAAGGCTCCGTGGGGTGACCCCCCGTTCCGTCATTCCCGCGAAGGCGGGAATCCACCCATCCGCATGCGCGAAAGGCGAAGTGGATTCCCGCCTTCGCGGGAATGACGGGGTAGGGTTGGCGTGGTCAGCGCCTCGCATTTTAGAGATTTGGAATTGGGCTACATTCGATGCTGAAAATTGAAAACCTCCACGCCGAGATCGACGGCAAGGAAATCCTCAAGGGCTTGTCGCTCACCGTGAATGCGGGTGAGGTGCACGCGATCATGGGGCCGAATGGCGCGGGCAAGTCGACGCTGGGTTATGTGCTCGGTGGGCGGCCCGGCTATGAGGTCACGGCGGGGTTGGTGACGTTCGACGGTGTCGACCTGCTAGAGCTGGAGGCGCATGAGCGCGCCGCGGCGGGCGTGTTCCTCGGCTTCCAGTATCCGGTCGAGATCCCCGGCGTGTCGAACGTCCAGTTCCTGCGCGAGGCGCTCAACGCCCAGCGTGCGACGCGAGACGAGAAGCCGTTGTCGGGGGGCGAGTTCCTGAAGCTCGCGCGCGGGCAGGCGGATCTGCTCGGCATGGATTACGACATGCTCAAGCGGCCGGTGAACGTCGGCTTTTCGGGTGGCGAGAAGAAGCGCAACGAGATGGTCCAGATGGGCATCGTCAACCCGAAGTTCGCGATCCTCGACGAGACCGATTCAGGGCTCGACATCGATGCGCTGCGCGTCGTCGGCGACGGCATCAACCGCATCATGCGCGCGCCCGACAAGGCGGTGCTGCTGATCACGCATTACCAGCGGCTGCTGGACTATGTGGAGCCGGACTTCGTGCACGTGCTGGCGGATGGCAAGATCGTCCGCTCGGGCGGCAAGGAACTGGCGCAGCAGCTCGAGAGCGAAGGCTATGTGGGGATCGCCGCATGAGTTCGCTGAGCGCCGCAGGCAGGCAAAATTGGGTTCACGCGGAGACGCGGAGACGCGGAGGGGTCGTCGCTTCGGCAACGCTCCCGCGTGTCTTCATTGCTCATGATTTGGAAGCCCTCGCGGGCAAGTCCAATCTTCTTCTCCGCGTCTCCGCGTCTCCGCGTGAACCCCTCTTCTGCGCAGTGGGTGCACGATGAGCGCGGTTATGGAACTTCCCTCGACGCGCGAGGAATCCTGGCGCTGGGGTGATCCGGCGGCGATTGCGGCGGCGGCTGAACTGCCTCGCGGTTCCGCGCTGGATGCTGGCGAGTGGTTTTTGGACTTGCCGGGTGCGCGGGCGGTGTTCGTCGATGGGGTGCTCGACGAAGCTCAGAGCGATTTGCGGCATGTTGCGATCGCGTATGTGGATGGCGGCGCGCATGTGCTTGGTCGCCGTACGACCGGGACCGGCTGGTCGATCCGGGTCGAGGCGAACGCTGCGGCAGAGCTTCTCCAGATCGTCCACATCGCGACCGGCGGCGAGAACCAGCTTCCCGCTGAGATCCTGCTCGCCGATGGTGCGAGCGCGTCGGTGGTCGAGACGTATGTAGGGGCCGGCTGGTCGAACCGGTCGACGCGGATGACGCTCGGCAAGGGTGCCAAGCTGACGCGGGCGGTGCGGTTGCTGCAGGGCGAAGGCTTCGTGTCGCTGCGCGACGAAGTGGACATCCATGCGGGTGCCAGCCTGATCGCGACGGTGCTCGGCGCAGGCGATGCGGGCACGCGGATCGATGGGTCGATCATCGTGTCGGGCGACGACGCGTTCGCCGAATATGGCGGCGCGTTGCTGACGCGGAACGATCAGCGGCAGGAGTGCGCGGTGTCGGTGCGGCATGCGGCGCTGAACGGGCAGAGCAAGCAGATCTGGCGTGCCGTCGCGGCGGACAAGTCGACTGCCAGTCTGGCGGCGCGGGTCGAGGTGGCGCGCGATGCGCAGAAGACCGACGGGGTGCAGTCGTTGCGCGGGTTGCTGTTGCAGCGGACCGCGACGGTGAATTTGAAGCCGGAGCTGGAGATCTTCGCGGACGACGTGAAGTGTGCGCACGGCGCCACGGTCGGCGAACTCGACCAGCGTGCGCTGTTCTACATGCAGAGCCGCGGCATCCCGCATGCCAAGGCGCAGGCGCTGCTCACGCGCGCGTTCGTCGGCGATGCGTTCGTGCAGATTGCGGATGAGACTCTGCGGGAGGCTTTCGTGGCCGATGCGGATGCGTGGCTGGAGCGGGCGTTGTGAATGATGTGACGCAAATCCTCCCCGGCACGGGGAGGGGGACCAGCGCAGCTGGTGGAGGGGGCTCTCCACTGGGCGTTGCGTCTGTGGAAGCCCCCCTCCACCCCGCCGCTGCGCGCCGCGGTCCCCCTCCCCGTGCCGGGGAGGATGCGCTCGATCGCCTGTCGGATTTTCCGGCCATCCCCGAAGGCTGGGCGTATCTCGATACCGCCGCCACCGCACAGAAGCCGCAGGTCGTGGTCGACGCGATCACGCGCGCGTACGGCGAGACCTACGCCACCGTGCACCGCGGCGTGTACCAGCGCTCGGCCGACATGACGGTCGCCTATGAGGCCGCGCGGAAAGCGGTCGCGCGGTTCATCGGCGCGGGTTCGGCGGATGAGATCGTGTTCGTCCGTGGCGCGACGGAGGGCATCAACCTTGTCGCGCAGTGCTGGGCCGGCGAGCAGTTGAAGGCGGGCGACCGCATCCTGCTGTCTTTGCTCGAGCATCACTCCAACATCGTGCCGTGGCAGATGGTCGCCGAACGCCTCGGCGTCGCGATCGACGTGATCCCGCTTACCCCCGACCACCGCATCGATCTCGACGCGATGGAGCGGATGATCACGCCGGCGCACAAGCTGGTCGCGCTCGGGCATGTCTCTAACGTACTGGGATCGGTGCTCGACGCGAAGCGCGCTACGGAGATCGCACACTCGGTCGGCGCGAAGATCCTGCTCGACGGGTGCCAGTCGGTGCCGCGGATCGCGGTCGACGTGAAGGCGATCGGATGCGATTTCTACGTGCTGTCCGGGCACAAGCTGTACGGCCCGACCGGGATCGGCGTGCTGTGGGCCAAGCCTGAACTGCTCGACGCGATGCCGCCGTATCAGGGGGGCGGGTCGATGATTGACAAGGTGTCGTTCGCCAGGACCACCTACGCGCCGCCGCCGGGCCGGTTCGAGGCGGGGACGCCGCATATCGTCGGCGCGCTCGGGCTGCATGCGGCGATCGACTATGTCGAGAGCATCGGGCTCGACGCGATCCACGCGCATGAGACGGCGCTGGTGACCGCCACGCGTGAGGCGTTGCTGGGGATCAATTCGGTGCGGCTTTACGGCCCGGCGGACTCGGCGGGGATCGTGAGCTTCACGATCGAGGGGGTTCATCCGCACGACATCGGCACCATATTGGACGAGGAGCGCGTCGCGATCCGTGCCGGCCATCACTGCGCACAGCCGCTGATGGAGGCGCTGGGCGTCGAGGCGACGGCACGCGCGAGCTTCGGCGTGTATAACGGGCCGGCGGACGTCGCGGCGCTGGTGCGCGGTATCGAGCGAGTAACGAGGATTTTTGGATGAGCGATCGGTTCGAGATCGAGGAAGTGGATGCCGTCGCGTCGCCGCCCAAGGCGCGCGTCGTCATGGAGACGGACTCCGACGCGGAGCGGAAGCGGGATTATCTCGCCGGCTTCCTGGCGCAGAAGCCGCAGGTGGATGCGCCCGGCGAACCCGGTGGCGCGGTGTACGATGCGATCATCGATGCGTTGAAGGAGATCTACGATCCCGAGATCCCGGTGAACATCTACGATCTGGGGCTGATCTACGGCGTCGAGGTAACCGAGGACGGGCACGCGGTGGTGTCGATGACGCTGACCACGCCGAACTGTCCGGTTGCGGAGTCGATGCCGGCTGAGGTCGAGATGCGCGTCGGGTCGGTGCCTGGGGTTGGGTTCGCGGAGGTGAACTTGGTCTGGGATCCGCCTTGGGATCCGCAGAAGATGTCGGACGAGGCTAAGTTAGAGCTGGGCATGCTGTAATAATTCCCCTCCCGCTTGCGGGAGGGGTTAGGGGAGGGGAGAGCGGAACGCTGCTGTTCAAGCCCTCCCCCGACCCCTCCCGCAGGCGGGAGGGGAGCAGAAGGAATTGGTGATGGCGACGACATTGCGAGCACGGCCGGCGGCGCTGAACCTCACGGCGACGGCGCACGCGCGGATCGCGGACCTGATGGCGCGCGCGCCGGCGGATGCGATCGGGGTGAAGCTGTCGACGCCCAAGCGGGGGTGTTCGGGGCTGGCCTATTCGGTGGATTACGTCACCGAGGCGAAACCGTTCGACGAGCGGATCGACACTCCGGGGGGGACGCTGTTCGTCGATGGCGGGTCGATCCTGTATCTGATCGGGTCGACGATGGACTGGGTCGAGGACGACTTCACCGCCGGCTTCGTGTTCCAGAACCCCAATGCCAAGGGTGCGTGCGGGTGTGGCGAGAGCTTTACCGTTTAAGACGCCTTCGCGCTCCGACTAGGACGGACCGCCTCCTTATTTTCTCCCCTCCCTGGAAGGGAGGGGGCGGGGGTGGGTCGGCTTCCGTATCATCGAACGTCGGCGGCATAAGCGGGCCTACCCACCCCCAGCCCCTCCCTTTCAGGGAGGGGAGCGAGAGCGGGGAAGCCGCTGGCCTTGCCCGTCGCGCCCCTCCTGTGCCACTCCCCGCGCCAACAAGAGGGGATATACGTGGCCAGTCTGTTTCGCCGAAAAATCGTCACCGAGCAGCCGCCCGAGCATCAGCTCGCGCGCACCTTGTCGTGGCCGCATCTCGTGGCAATGGGCGTCGGTGGGATCGTCGGTACCGGCATCCTGACGCTGATCGGCGTGGGTGCGGGGCTCGCCGGTCCCGCGGTGATCCTGTCGTTCGTCATCGCCGGCGGGATTTGTGCCTGCGCGGCGCTCGCCTATGCCGAGATGGCGACGATGATCCCCGCCTCGGGCAGCGCGTACACCTACAGCTATGTCGTGCTCGGCGAGTTGATCGCGTGGGTGATCGGTTGGAGCCTCATTCTCGAATACTCGCTGGTGGTGTCGACGGTCGCGGTCGGCTGGTCGGGCTATGCCGCGCCACTGCTGCGCGGCGCGTTCGGCTTCCCGGAAGCGCTGACGCTCAGCCCCGAGCTCGGCGGTATCCTCAACGTCCCGGCGATCTTCATCATTGCGCTCGTAGCTGGCGTGCTGTCGTTTGGCACGCGCGAGAGTGCGACGCTGAACGCGGTGCTGGTGGGTGTGAAGATGATCGCGCTGACCGTGTTCGTGTTCATCGCGCTGCACTATTTCAACAGTGCCAACCTGCACCCGTTCATGCCTTACGGCTTTCCCAAGGCCGTTCAGCCCGACGGGGCCGAGCGCGGCGTCATGGCGGCGGCGGCGATCATTTTCTTCGCCTTCTACGGCTTCGACGCGATTTCTACGGCGGCGGAGGAGACCAAGAACCCCGGCCGCGATCTCGCGATCGGCATCGTCGGGTCAATGGTCGCGTGCATCGCGATCTACATCCTGGTCGCGGTCGCCGCGGTCGGCGCGCTGTCCTACACGCGGTTCGCGGGCAGCGCCGAGCCGCTCGCGCTGATCCTGCGCGAGATCGGCCGGCCCGGCTTCGCGACGTTCCTGGGCGCCTCCGCGGTGATCGCGCTGCCGACGGTGCTGCTTGCGTTCCTGTTCGGGCAGAGCCGGATCTTCTTCACGATGGCGCGCGACGGGCTGCTCCCCTTGAGCCTCGCCAAGGTGTCGAAGCGAGGCGCACCCGTCCGCATCACCTGGATCACCGCGGCGATCGTCGCGGTGATCGCCGGCCTGTTGCCGCTCGCCGAGATCGCCGCACTGGCGAATGCGGGAACGTTGGCCGCATTCGTCGCGGTCTGTGCGTGCATGCTGGTGATGCGCCGCCGTGCGCCTGACGCCTTGCGGACGTTCCGGGCACCGGCTGCACCGCTGGTCGGAACGATCGGCATTCTTGGGTGCCTGTATTTGTTCTTCAGCCTGCCATCGAAGACGCAACTGTATTTCGGGCTATGGAACCTGCTGGGGCTGGCCATCTACTTCGTCTACGCGCGGCCACGGGCACTCGCCGAATGACCGGTTGGACGATTGGCATCATCGGCGGCTCGGGGCTGTATGCGGTCGACGGGATCGAGGACGGTCGCTGGCAAACCGTCGAGACGCCATGGGGCGAGCCGTCCGATGCGATCTACACCGGTCGCGTCGGCCATGTCGGTGTCGCGTTCCTGCCACGGCACGGGCGGGGGCATCGCATCTCGCCCTCCGAACTCAACGCGCGCGCCAACATCGATGCGTTGAAGCGGCTCGGCGTGACCGACGTGCTGGCGGTGTCGTCGGTCGGCTCGCTGGTCGATGCACGCCCGCCCGGCAGTTTCACCGTCGTCGACCAGTTCATCGACCGCACCAAGGGGCGCCCGTCGAGCTTCTTCGGCACCGGCGTCATCGCGCATGTCTCAATGGCGGACCCGGTCTGCCCGCGGCTCTCTCGCTATGCTGCCGAAGCCGTACGCGGGGCGGGTGCACAGGTCGACGATCGCGGCACGTATCTCGCGATGGAGGGGCCGCAATTCTCGACCCGTGCGGAAAGCCGTCTCTACCGCCAATGGGGCTGCGACGTGATCGGCATGACCGCGATGCCTGAGGTCAAGCTCGCGCGCGAGGCGGAGCTTCCCTACGCGCTGGTCGGCATGGTGACGGATTACGATTGCTGGCGCGAGGACGAGGCGGGCGTCGATGTCGCGCAGGTGATCGCGCAGCTCGGCGCCAATGCAGCCAAGGCGCGCGCGATGGTGATGGCGTTGCTGCGTTCGCTGCCGGCTGAGCGGGAGGCTTCGCCGATCGATACGTGTCTCGACAGTGCGATCATCACCGCGCGGGAGGCTCGCGATCCGGCGTTGGTGGCGAAGCTGGATGCGGTGGCGGGGCGGGTGCTCGGACTTTGACCTTCATCCTCCCCCGCCAGGGGGAGGTGTCGCCGAAGGTGACGGAGGGGGAGGATACGCACAACAGCGGTTTGCCCTATCCTCCCCCTCCGTCAGGCTGGCGCCTGCCACCTCCCCCTGGCGGGGGAGGATTGGGACGGAAGCGCACCTGCACCGTTAGGTGAAAAGTTCGTCATTCGCCCCGTTCGACACATCACTGCAACATATCGAGCCGAAGGAGGGTGCGTCGCCGCTCCCTCTCCCCCTGTGGACGGCGACTTGACCGGGTCTCCCCTGTCCCGGTCTTCTCCCTGAACTACGGGGCGACCTTCACGGTCGCCCCGCCTTTTTTGGTTTGGGAGCGCGGGAATCACAGTGTCAGACGCGCGGTAATAGCCTGAGATTCTGGAACTCTATCGATCCTCCCCCGCCAGGGGGGGGCAGGCACTTGCCTGTCGGAGGGGGAGGTAAGGGAAACCTCTGTTCCGTGTCCTCCCCCTCCGTCGCCTTTGGCGCCACCTCCCCCTTGCGGGGGAGGATCGACAGGGAGGTAGGTGAGGCTTGTGCGCCATCCCGGATCGCTCCGGGATGACGCTGGGCAGTCTTACGCGGCCAGCTTGCGCAGGACGTAGTGGAGGATGCCGCCGTTGAGGAAATATTCCAGCTCGTTGACGGTATCGATCCGGCACTTGGTCTGGAACGTCTCGCTCGACCCGTCGGCGCGGGTCATCTTTACCGTGACGTCCTGGCGCGGGCGGATGCTCGCCACGTCGAGGATCGTGAACGTCTCCGAGCCATCGAGGCCGAGCGTCTTGCGATCGGTCCCTTCGGCGAACTGCAACGGCAGCACGCCCATGCCGACCAGGTTCGAGCGGTGGATGCGCTCGAAGCTCTCGGTGATCACGGCGCGGACGCCGAGCAGGTTCGTGCCCTTCGCCGCCCAGTCGCGCGACGACCCGGTGCCGTATTCCTTGCCGGCGACGATCACCAGCGGCGTGCCGTCCTGCTTGAAGCGCATCGCCGCGTCGTAGATCGCCATGACTTCGCCGTCGTACTTCGACATGCCGCCTTCGACGCCGGGGACCATCTCGTTCTTGATGCGGATGTTGGCGAAGGTGCCGCGCATCATCACGTCATGGTTGCCGCGGCGGGCGCCATAGCTGTTGAAGTCCGCCTTGCTGACCTGATGCTCCTGCAGGAAGCGGCCAGCAGGCGAGTCGGCCTTGATCGAACCGGCCGGCGAGATGTGATCGGTGGTGATCGAATCGCCGAGGATCGCGAGCGGCTTGGCGTCGATGATGTCCTGCACCGGCGACGGCGTCATGCTGAGGCCCTCGAAATAGGGCGGGTTTGCGACATAGGTCGACCCTGCCCGCCATGCGTAGGTGTCCGAGCCCGTCACGTCGATCTCGCGCCACTTGGCGTCGCCCGCATAGACGTCGCCGTAGCGCGCACCGAACATGCCGGCGTCGATGTTGGCGTCCATCGTCGTGCGGACTTCCTCGTTGGTCGGCCAGATATCGCGCAGATACACGTCCTGCCCGTCCGAACCCTGGCCCAGCGGCGTCTCGATCATGTCGGTCGTGACGGTGCCCTTGATCGCATAGGCGACCACCAGCGGGGGCGAGGCGAGGAAGTTGGCGCGGACGTCGGGCGACACTCGGCCTTCGAAGTTGCGGTTGCCCGAGAGGACCGACGCAGCGACAAGGTCGTTCTCGTTGATCGCAGCCGAGATCGCCGGCGCCAGCGGCCCCGAGTTACCGATGCAGGTCGTGCAGCCATAGCCGACGAGGTTGAAGCCGAGCGCGTTCAGGTCCGCGGTGAGGCCAGCCTTGTCGAGATAGTCGGTGACGACCTGCGAACCGGGCGCGAGCGAGGTCTTCACCCAAGGCTTCGACTTGAGGCCGAGTGCGTTCGCCTTGCGTGCCACCAGACCGGCGGCGACCAGCACCGACGGGTTCGAGGTGTTGGTGCAACTGGTGATCGCGGCGATCACGACGTCGCCGTCGCCGATGTCATGCTCGCGACCCTCGACCGCGACGCGCGCGGGCTGCTCCTTGTGGTACAGCTTGTGGAGGTCGCTGTTGAACACCTCGTCGACCTTGTTGAGGCTGACGCGGTCCTGCGGGCGCTTCGGGCCTGCGAGCGATGCGACGACGGTGCCCATGTCGAGCTCGAGCGTGTCAGTGAACACCGGATCCTCGGCGTTCTCGTCGCGCCAGAAGCCGTTGGCCTTGGCATACGCCTCGACCAGCTCGACGTTCTCATCGGACCGTGCCGTGAGGCGCATGTAATCGAGCGTCTTGTCGTCGATCGGGAAGAAGCCGCAGGTCGCGCCGTATTCGGGCGCCATGTTGGCGATCGTCGCGCGGTCGGCGAGCGTCATCGACGACAGGCCGGGGCCGAAGAACTCGACGAAGCGGCCGACCACGCCCTTGGCGCGCAGCATCTGCGTGACGGTGAGCACGAGATCGGTGGCGGTGATGCCCTCGTTCAGCTTGCCGAGGAGCTTGAAGCCGACGACTTCGGGGATCAGCATCGAGACGGGCTGCCCGAGCATCGCGGCCTCGGCCTCGATCCCGCCGACGCCCCAGCCGAGCACGCCGAGACCGTTGATCATCGTCGTGTGGCTGTCGGTGCCGACCAGCGTATCCGGATACGCGATCATCGTGCCGTCGCCGTGGTCACCCGACGATGCCGACGACCAGACGGCCTGACCGATATATTCGAGGTTCACTTGGTGGCAGATGCCGGTGCCGGGGGGGACGACCTGGAAATTGTCGAGCGCCTTGCTGCCCCACTTCAGGAACTCGTAACGCTCGATGTTGCGCTCATATTCGAGGTCGACATTGTCGTGGAACGCCTGCGGGGTGCCGAACTCGTCGACCATCACCGAGTGATCGATGACGAGGTGGACGGGGACCTGCGGGTTGATCTTCTCGGGGTTGCCGCCGAGCTTGGTCATCGCGTCGCGCATCGCCGCGAGATCGACGACGCAGGGCACGCCGGTGAAATCCTGCATCAGCACGCGCGCGGGGCGATACTGGATCTCGCGGTCGCTGCGACGCTCCTTCTGCCAGTCGACGATCGCCTGGATATCCTCGCGCGTGACCGTCACGCCGTCCTCGAAGCGGAGCAAATTCTCGAGCAGCACCTTCATCGAGAAGGGCAGGCGGCTGATGTCGCCGAGCTGCTCGGACGCCTTGGCGAGGCTGTAATAGTCGTACGACTTGCCGCCGGTGGAGAGGCTGGTGCGGGTCTTGAGGGTATCCTGGCCAATGGCAGTCATAGGGGTCCTTCCCGTGGGCGTCGGGCCGCCGGGCGCCGAGGGGAAAGCAGCCATGTAGGCCACGCGGGCGCGTCGGGGACCGAGCGAAAAATGCTGTTACCGGAGGGGCCTTAGCAAGGGGGAGGGCTTCGGGGAAGGGTGCGGGGGCCGGTCAATGCGCTAATCTTCGCGACGGACCTCGACCGGCCTGCGCAATCACAATCCAGCGGGCATAATCCGACGTCAGGCAGAATAATCCGGCGTCAGGTGGGGCCATCGGTCTGGTGGGTCGCGCTGGCGTCGCGGAGAAAACCCTCCATGCGTTCCAGCGCCGATGGCGTCAGCGCTATCGTGCCGCCGTCCGCATGGGGCTCGATCTGTCCGTCGGCGACGAGATGCGCAAGCCAGCGCTGTCCTACCCCCGGCGGCGTACCGGTCGCCGTGAAGAGTTCGCTTTCGGACACCGCATGGTCGTTCGCCTGCGCGACGAACAGACGCAGCATCATATTCCAGGCATGCTCGTCGAAGATGTCGCTCGGAAAGACCTCGGTCCGCAGGCCACGCACCCGGATGAGGTTCTCGGCCGTCCGCGCCAATGTGTTCTTCGCCGACTCGGTTTCGATGGTCATATCAGATGCTAGGCCGGGCAAGACGGCGGTGCCACAGGAAAAGACTGCCAGCGTCGGACTAATCCAGTATAAGATATATGGCCTTAACTTTGTGAATTGCGATCGCCTGCGAGGCGGGCAAACACGCGGCATGGCAGATGGGCAGGACGATAATGGCGCGTTGCGCGAGGCGATCGCGCGAGCGTTGCTGATCGCCGACGAGCGACTGGATCATCTCGTCGGGGCGTTGCTGGCCCAATGTCTCGATGAACTCGATCGGAAGGGCACGCGGGACGCCTGATCGGCCGATTCGGCGTTCGAGTCTTTGGCTCGTCGTCTCGAAGTCTCGTCGGTATTCGGATCGCAGAACGGTGGCTTCGATCGTCGGACGATGCGTCGGCATGCATAAAGGGCAATTGACTGCCTGAGCAATGGTTGCCATGGCAATTACATGGCTTTCTACACCAAGGCAGCGTTCGGGCCGGACTGTTCGCTCGGCTATCTCGCGCGCCGGATTCACCAGATCGGGCAGAGCCTGATCGAGCCCGTCTTCGCTGCGGAGGGCATGTCGGGGACGCAATGGTCCGCGCTCATGTCGATGCTGGCGGGGCGATCCTCGACATGCGCCGATCTCGCGCGCGATCTTTCGCACGACAAGGGCGCGACGACCCGGCTGGTCGACGCGATGGAGCAACAGGGCTGGGTAACGCGATCGCGCGCGGTCGACGATCGCCGGGTGCTCAATCTCGAACTCACGCCGGATGGCGAGGCGGCGGCGATCCGCTGTCGCGACCGCATCATCACGTATTGGAACGTCCTGCTGACGGACTGGGATCGTGACGAAATCGAAAAGCTGATCGAACTGATGCAGAAACTCCGCACGACGCTCGACGATGCTCTGACCGAAGGACTCAGGCCATGAAATTGGGGGCCATGAGGATATGTTCCGCGCTCGCGCTCGCGCCGGTGACGATGACGGTGACGGTGGCGGGGCTGCTGGCGGGATGCGCGATTCCCGCCTCCAAGGGCATCGTCGAGCCGGTGTCGACCACCGCGCTGGGACTGTCGACGGATGCCGCACCGGTGATCGCGGTCGATTGGTGGCGCGGGTTCGGCGATCCGCAACTGGACCGGCTGGTGAACGACGCGGTGGCGGGCAATCCGTCGCTCGACGCGGCGCTCGCGCGGGTTTCTCAGGCGCAGGCGGTGTTGTCGACGAACCGCGCGGAGAATGGCCCGAACGTCACGCTCGATGCGCAAGAGCAATATGCGCGGTTGAGCGGGCGGTACACGATACCGCCCCCCTTTGCCGGGTCGACCCGGTTCGTCGGGACGGTTGCGGCAAACCTGTCGTGGAACCTCGATCTGTTTGGGCGACAGAAGGCGGCGATCGCCGGCGCACGCGCGTCGGTGCGCGCGGCGGCGCTCGACGTGGCGGCGGCGCGGTTGGCGCTGTCGGGGGCGGTGGTGCAGACCTATATCGACCTCGAACGCGCCGAAGCGCAGGCGGGGATCGCGACGCGGACGATCGCGACGCGCGAGAATACGCTGCGGCTGGTCAACGTACGGATTCGTAACAAGCTGGGCAGCAAGCTGGATGCGCAGGCAGCGACGACGTTGCTGGCGCAGGCGCGGCAGGCGCTGGTGCGTGCACAGGCCGCGCAGGTACTGGCGAAGAACGCGCTGGCGGCGCTGGCGGGGCGCGGGGTGGATTATCCGGCGACGATCGGTGCGACCGCGCTGAAGCTCGATGCGGTGTTGCCGTTGCCTGCGTCCGTCCCTGCGGACCTGCTCGCGCGGCGGGCGGATATCGGTGCGGCGCAGGCGCGGATCGAAGCGGCGGCGGCGGGGCGTCAGGTGGCACGGCGCGCCTTTTATCCGAACGTGAACCTGGCGGGGTTGGCGGGGTTCCAGGCGGTCGGGCTCGGCAATCTGGTATCGCTCGATGCCGGGACGGTAGGCGTCGGGCCGGCGATCCATTTGCCGATCTTCGACAATGGCCGGCTGAAGGCCGATCTGGCGGGCGCGACCGCGGCGCTCGATCTGGCGACCGCCGATTACAACGACCGGGTCGTCGGCGCGGTGCGCGAGGCGGCGGATGCGGTGGCGCGGATCGCGGCGCTCGACGCCGACCGACAACGACAACGCGAGGTGGTGCGCGGCTATGCCGAGACCGGGCGGCTGAACGCGATCCGCGTGTCGAGCGGGCTCGATAGCCGACTCGACCTCGTCGACAACGATGTGCGGTTGCTCGCCGCCGAACAGGCGGATGCCGATCTTGCCGCCAATGCAGCCCAACAGCGCGTCCAGCTGGTGCTGGCGCTGGGTGGCGGTTTCGATTTTCAGGATGTGACACGATGACCGATACGCAGACCGATCCGGCGCCCGCAGCAGCACCCGCACCCACTGACGCACCCACACCGGCCGGCAATCCGAGAGCGCGTAAGCGGGCGCTGACGATCCTCGGCGTCGTCGTCGTGATCGGCGCGATCGTGTGGGCGGTGTTCCACTTCCTGCTCGCCGCGCCCGAACAGGAGACCGACGATGCGTATGTCGCGGGCGACGTGGTGGCGATCACCGCGCGCGATCCGGGGCAGGTGACCGCGATCCATGCCGACAACACGCAGGTGGTGAAGGCGGGGCAGCCGTTGATCGACCTCGATGCGGCTACCGCGGATGTCGGGCTGGCGTCGGCGGAGGCGGAGCTGGCGCGGGCGGTACGCTCGACCCGGTCGGACTTCTCGAAGGTGAACGAGACCGGCGCGGCGGTCGTGCAGGCCGAGGCCGAGCTGGCGCGGGCGCGGAACGATCTTGCGCGACGTCGCGGGGCGGCTGCGGAAGGCGCGATCTCGGGCGAGGAACTGAGCCATGCGGCGGATCAGGTGAAGGTTGCGGCGGCGACTCTGCAACTCGCGCGCAGCCAGCAGGCGCAGTCGCGCACCGGCGTCGCGGGCACCACCGTGTCGAACAACCCGGCGGTGATGGCGGCGATCGCGGCCTATCGACGCGCGGCGATCACGCGCAGCCACATGCATGTGGTCGCACCGATCGATGGCGTGGTGGCGCAGCGGACCGTGCAGCTTGGGCAGCAGGTGTCGGCGGGGATGCCGCTGATGTCGGTGGTGCCGCTCGACCGCGTGTGGGTCGACGCGAACTTCCGCGAGACGCAGTTGCGCGACCTGCGGATCGGGCAGCCGGCGACGGTGACCGCGGATATGTACGGCGACGACCTGGTCTATCACGGGCGTGTCGTCGGGCTGGGCGCGGGCAGCGGCAACGCGTTCGCGCTGCTGCCGCCGCAGAATGCGAGCGGCAACTGGATCAAGATCACGCAGCGCGTGCCGGTTCGGATCGCGCTCGACAAGGGCGAGTTGCGGCGGAACCCGTTGCGGGTCGGGCTGTCGGTGAACACGATCGTCGATACCGCGGACAAGTCGGGGACGATGGTCGGGCGGCCGGCAGTGGCTGCGTACAAGGGGCTGGCGACCGGCGCGGGCGATGCTGCGGTCGAGGCGAAGATCCGGCAGATCATTGCGGCGAACCGGTGATGCTTGGGTGTTATCAGCGGGTGGTGTGCAAAGAGGGTGTGGCGTGCCTGACTGAATTCGGACTGCCCTTCCTTGTTCTCCCGCGAAGGCGGGAGCCCAGACTGGGCTCCCGCCTTCGCGGGAGAACAAGAAGGGGGCGGTTCGCTGTGTTGGGCGCACCACCCCGGCGGAGGCCGGGGCCCAATTGGAGGACGAACGTGACTGCGCGCGTCCCTTCGTTACCTTGGCTTTCCCAACTGGGCCCCGGCCTTCGCCGGGGTGGTGGTTTTGGGAAGGTCATCCTCTCTCAGACGAGTGCCACCTGATGTCCGCTCCCTCCGGCGCCGGCCCAGCTCCGCTCGTCGGCGGCTCGCTCGCGCTGACCGCGTTCGCGCTGGCGCTCGGTACGTTCATGCAGGTGCTCGACACCACGATCGCCAACGTCTCGCTGCCGACGATCGCCGGTAATCTCGGTGTCTCCAGCGACAACTCCACCTGGATCGTCACGGCGTTCGCGGTCGCCAACGGCGTCGCGGTGCCGCTGACCGGGTGGCTCATGGGCCGGTTCGGGGTGGTGCGGACGTTCTGCGTGTCCGTCTTCCTGTTCACGATCGCGTCGTTCCTGTGCGGGATCGCGTGGGATCTGCCGTCGCTGATCGGCTTTCGTATTCTCCAGGGCGCGGTATCGGGACCGATGATTCCCGGCAGCCAGGCGCTGCTGATCGCGATCTTCCCCGCCCACAAGCGCTCCACCGCACTCGGGATCTGGTCGATGACGACTTTGGTCGCGCCGATCATGGGGCCGATCCTGGGCGGCTACATCTCCGATAATTACCACTGGAGCTGGATTTTCCTGATCAACGTGCCGTTCGGGATGTTCTGCGCGTTCGTGTGCTGGAACAAGCTCGGCAAGCGCGACACGCCGACTCGGAAGCTGCCGATCGACCAGGTCGGGCTGATCCTGCTGGTGGTGTGGGTCGGTGCGCTGCAGATCGTGCTCGATCTCGGCAAGAACGACGACTGGTTCGCCGCCGACCGGATCGTCATCGCCGCGGTCGTCGCGACGATCGGCTTTATCGGGTGGATCATCTGGGAGCTGACCGATGCCAATCCGGCGGTAAATCTGTCGCTGTTCAAGAGCCGCAACTTCACCATCGGTACGATCGCGTTCTGCCTCGGCTATGCGGTGTTCTTCGCCAACACGCTGCTGCTGCCGCTGTGGTTGCAGACGCAGCTCGGCTACACCGCGACCTGGGCGGGGCTGGTCGCGGCGCCGTCGGGGGCGGTCGCGGTGCTGCTGACGCCGTTCGTGGCGCGGCTGAGCGGCAAGATCGACGCGCGCATCCTAGCGACGGTGGCGTTCGCGTCGTTCGGCTACTCCTATTATCTGCGCTCGGGCTACACCACGGGGGCAAGCTTCTACGATCTGATGCTGCCGTTGATGGTGCAGGGGATCGCGATGAGCACGTTCTTCCTCGCGATGCTGACGATCTCGCTCGATCGCATTCCCGCCGAGCGGCTGCCGTCGGCGACCGGCATCTCGAACTTCGCGCGCATCACCTCGGGCAGCTTCGCCGCGTCGATCATCACGACGGCGTGGGATCGCCGCGAGACGCTGCACCAGAGCCGGCTGTCGGAGGCGATCGGGACGGGTTCGCCCTACCAGATGGCGCAGGGCGCGCTGACGCGGATGGGGCTGACCGACGTCCAGGCAGCGGGCGCGATCACCCGGCAGATGGTGGCGCAGGCGTATCTGCTCGCATCGACCGACCTGTTCCGTATGTCGGCCTGGCTGTGTCTGGCGATGGTGATCATCGTCTGGTTCACGCGTCGCGCCAGTCCGCCGCAGGGGCCGATCGCAGCGGACTGAGGCGGACTGAAGCGAACTGTCATTTCCTTATGACCGAGGCCCGGCAGTCCGATCGCCGGGCAATAGAAACGTTATCGCAACCACTTGCCCCTAACGCTGCGTTTACCAGTTACGAAATGCCTGTGGGGGGCCAGAAACCATGACGATCAAGACCACCGCTTTGCGGGTCGCAGCCGCGTGCCTTTTATCCGGCGCGATGCCAGCCTGGGCCGCCGCGCCCGTGACCTGCACCCAGTCCATCAATACGCCACGCCTGGTCTGCGACGAGGGCGCCTGTGTCCGCGTCCCGGTCAAGGACCTGTGCGATGCGGTGCGCGCATCCTATCCGGTGAAGCGCCGGACGCTGAAACCGCTCCAGATCGACGTGAACCCGGTCCGCGACGAACTGACGTTGTTGATCGCCAGCGTCAGCTGACCCGGTCGAGCGTCAGCCAAGGAGCGCGAACGCGGCACCGGGAACGGTGACCGCGAGGTCGGTCGGGGCGAGCGTCCCGTCCGGCAGGATATCGAGCATCGTGACGCGGTGATCGCGTTCGTGGACGACGATCATCCGGCGCTCTGCTTCCAGGATCAGGAAGAACCGCGGCGACAGGCCACCGCTGGCGACATGCTGGACAAGTGTCGCGTCGCCATGGGGATCGAGCGCGAAGACCGCGATGCTCTCATGCCCGCGGTTGGACACGTACAGCCGATCGCCCGCGGCATTTGCGCCGATGTGCGCCAGGATGTTCGCTCCCTCCCACCCGGCGAGAAGCGTGGAAAGCGTGGCACGTTCGCGCAACTCCGTTCCGTCGAGCTCCAGGACGACCAGCGCGCTCGTGAGTTCGCAGGCAAGATACGCCGTGTGCGGGTGGCGGGGATGAAACAGCAGATGGCGCGGACCCGAGCCGGGCGGCGCGGCGAACGCGGTGCGCGGGGCGTCGAGCGTGCCCTGCTCGGCGTCGAAGGCGAAGGCACGAACCTCGTCGGTTCCCAGATCGGTGGCGTACATCGTCCGGTTGTCGGGACCGAAGCCGACCCAGTGCGCATGCGGCGATTGCTGGCGGTCGGGGTTGGGCCCGCTGCCGCTGTTCGCGTGCACGATCGGCGGTGCCACCGGCATTCCGCTGGCATCGAGCCGGTACAGCGCGACGCTGCCGCTGGCATAATTGGCGACCGCGACGCAGGACTGCGTGGCGTCGAGCGCGACATGGCAGGGGGCGGAGCCGCCCGTCGTCACCTGCCCGAGACAGGTCCAGCCTGAACCCGCGTGCCGATACAGGCCGAGCATCCCGTCATCGCGTTCGTCGACCAGATAATGAAGATCGAACCGCGACGAATACACGCCGAACGAGGCGTTCTTGGCAGCGTCACAGGCTGCGTCGACGCCAAGTCGATCCCCGTCACCCGGCAACGGATAGAGGCCCGCGCCGCCACCACCGGCATAGGTTCCGATCCAGCATGAGGCGGGCAAAGCGGAGGATTCGTCGAGCGAAGTCATCGGTCGTGTCTAGCGCCGTTTCGCCGCGGCGTCATACGGGGAGGGCATCAGCCCACGGGGTCAGGCCCTGAGCACGGCGATCAGTTGCTCGCGGTAGAATCGCGCCAGATCCTCGTGCATCCGCGCGACGTCGGCGTTGCGCGCACGGTGGGCGAGAACGGATTGATCGTCCATGCGCCGTTCGATCACGGAAGGGGGCGGCAGCATGTCCATGGCCACCGTGGTGAACCCGTTGTGTTGCGGTCGAATTTCACGAGAGGGTTAATCGCGCCCGAGTTCCGTCCAAAACCACGGTTCGCGGGCTGGCCACGGTTCTCGGGCTGGCATTGCCGTCGACCTTGGCTTACCGATCCGGAATGGGCGATCTGGATAGACTGGTTCCTTCGGGAATCATCGAGCAATGGGTCTATCACCTGCGACGGCAGCGTTCGCGGGCGTCGGATGCGATCTGGCTGATAGACCAGGGTTTCACGCTGCACGACGGGATGGACGGGTTGCCGCAGAACGACGCGACCGCCCGCTGGCGCGCCGAACAGGAAACCGTCGTCGAGGAAGTGACCGCTCTGCTCGCGCTTTACGACGGGATCAACCTCGGCAAGGTCGACCTCGACTGATCGACGGCTCAGTTCGCGTCGCGGTAGCTTTCGCGCATCAGCCAGCCGGTATGCTGGAGCGCCGAACTCTGCGGTGGCTGCGCATTCGGCATCTCGGCGACCTGTTCAGCCGATGCAGCGAGCTGCAGATGATGGTCGCGCAGGACGGTATGCGCGGTTCGCGCGGCGGCCGATCGAGACCGGCGGGCAAGCGCCTGCTCCTGCTCCGCCCGGTCCTGATGATATCGAACCTGTGCACGCCACGCCTGCGTACACTCGGTCTCGGGTAGGCCCTGGTCGGTCATGATGATCTCCATCGTTCCAACCTGCTTGATGCAGTTTAGTTGCGGGCGTGTTTCAAAAGTTAGTTAACGCGCTGGTCCGCTCGTCAGGCGGGCTTGGGCGCGGCCTGCCAGCCGCCCCCCAATGCCCGGAACAAGTCGACCTGCGCGCCCGCGATCCGCGCATCCGCTGCTGCTAGGTCTGTGTCGGTGTCGGCCAGCGTGCGTTCGGCGTCGAGCACGTCGAGGAAGTCGATCTGGCCTTCGCGCTGGCGAGCGCGGGTGATGCGCGCGGCGGTGGCGGCGTTGTCGTGCGCGGATTGCAACTGCGTGCGGCGATCGAGTTCGCGGGCGTAGTTCGACAGCGCGGTCTCGGTTTCTTCGAGCGCGGTGAGGACGCTGCCGTCGAAATTGGCGAGTGCACCGCGGGTGTCGGCTTCGGCGCCGGCTATGCGGGCGCGTGCGGCTGACTGGTTGAGCGACCAGTTGAGCAGCGGGCCGAGCAGCCAGCGGATCGGGCCGCCGGTGAAGATGTCGCCGACGCTGAGCGCGGTCGAGCCGATCGATCCACCGAGCGAGATCTGCGGATAGAGTTGCGAGGTCTGGACGCCGATCCGCGCGGTGGCCGCGGCGAGGCGACGCTCGGCCGCGTGGACGTCGGGGCGGCGGGCGAGCAACGTCGCGCCGTCGCCGATCGGGATCGGCTGGTCTAGCCGCGGCGTGGTGGTGCGGGCACCGGCGGTTGCGGGGAGGTCCTGCGGGGTGCGGCCGGTGAGCGTTGCGAGGCGGAAGAGGGCGGCTTGGCGCTCGGCTTCGATCTGCGGGATGTTGGCGGCGCGCTGATCGCGCAGGGCTGCGATCCGGACCTGGTCGAGGCGGGCCGCGCGACCCGCGTCGACGCGCTTGCCGGTCAGCGTGTTCGACTTGTCGAGCAGGTCGACGATCCGCCTGGCGACTGCGAGGCGTTCGGCGGACGAGGCTGCGTCGACATAGGCGCGCGTGGTGGCGGCGACGATCGAGACGCGGACGGCGTCCGCATCGGCTTGCGCCGCACCGACGTCGCCGCGCGCGGCCTCGACGTTACGGCGGACGCGGCCGGCGAGATCGACTTCATAGCTGACGTCGAGGCCGACGTCGTAGGTGGCGCGCTGGCGGTCGAAACCGGGGAGGTTCTGCAACTGCGACGTGAGGGAATAATTACCGCTCGCACCGGCGTTCACCTGCGGTTCGCGGTCGGTCTTCGCGCCGCGTAGGGATGCGCGGGCACTGTCGAGGCGCGCGACGGCTACGCGGAGGTCGGTGTTCGCGGCCAGTGCATCCGCGACGAGGCCGTCGAGGACCGGGTCGCGGTACATCCGCCACCAGTCGTTGTCGGGCGCGGTCGTCACGGTGGCGGCGTTTGCGGTGACGAACGATGCCGCCGCCTTGGGTGGGGTGATTGGCGCGACATAGTCGGGGCCGGCGGCGCAGGCGGCGAGCGTCAGCGCCGAGAGGCTCGCGAGGAGGGCGGACTTCATGATGCTGGTCCTATTCGGCTGGCTGAAGGGTCGTGGAGGGACCGTTGGTCTCTGGGGCTGGCTTGCGGCGTTCAAACCGCAGCGCCAGCGCTCGCGCGACGACATAGAAGGTGGGGGTGAAGAGCAGGCCGAACCCGGTCACGCCGATCATCCCGAAGAACACCGCGGTCCCGAGCGCCTGGCGGAGTTCCGCACCGGCACCGGTCGCGATCACCAGCGGCACCGCGCCGAGGATGAACGCGAAGCTCGTCATCAGGATCGGCCGCAACCGGTCCTTCGCCGCGCGTACTGCGGCCTCGACCGGGGTGAGGCCGTCCTGTTCCTCGGCCTGCTTGGCGAATTCGACCACGAGGATCGCGTTCTTCGCGGCGAGCGCAATCAGCACGACCAGGCCGATCTGCGTGAGGACGTTGTTGTCCATACCTCGCAGGTTCACGCCGGTCATCGCGGCGAGCAGACACATCGGCACGATCAGGATGATCGCGAGCGGCAACGTCAGGCTCTCGTACTGCGCGGCGAGGACGAGGAATACGAACACCACCGCCATGCCGAAGACGAGTGCGGCGGTGCTGCCGGCTGCCTTCTGCTGATACGCAATGCCGGTCCATTCATGCGCGTAGCCTGCCGGGAGCGACGCATCGGCGAGCTTCTCCATCGCGACCAGCGACTGGCCCGAGGAGTACCCCTTGGCGGTGTCGCCATCGACCTCGACCGCGGGGAAGAGGTTGTAGCGCACGACGCGGTACGGGCCGGTCTTGTCCTTGAACGTCGAGACCGAGCCGACCGGGACCATCTGGCCCGAGTTGGAGCGAGTCTTGAGGTTGGCGATGTCCGCGGTGGTGTTGCGGAACGGCGCGTCGGCCTGCGCCGTGACGCGGTAGGTGCGCCCGAGCAGGTTGAAGTCGTTGACGAACGCCGAGCCGAGATAGACCTGCAACGCCTCGAACACGCGCTCGGGTGGGACGCCGAGCAGGTTGGCCTTGGCGCGGTCGACGTCGGCGAAGATCCGCGGCGTGGCGGTGTCGAAGAAGGTGTAGATCTGGGCGAGACCCTTGGTCTGGTTCGCCTGGCCGATCAGCGCGTAGCTCGTCTTGCCGAGGTCGGCGTAACCGTGGCCGCCCTGGTCCTGCACCATCAGGCGGTAGCCGCCGGCCGAACCGATGCCCTGGATCAGCGGCGGCGGGACGATCAGCAGGCGCGCTTCGGTGATGTCGCCGGTAGCCTTCTGCGATTCCGCCATAATGCTGGCGAGCGTGACGCCGAGCTTCTTGCGCTCCTCGAAGCTTTTCAGCGGGATGTAGGCGGCGGCCGAATTGGGGGCGAGCGTCTGCGACGGGCCGTCGAAGCCTGCGAGCATGACCGCGCCCTTGACGCCGGCGAGCGGCAGGATGCGTTTTGCGACCTTCTGCATGACGGCATCGGTGCGCTCGACCGACGAGCCGGGCGGAAGCTGGATGACGGTCAGGAAGTAGCCCTGGTCCTGCGCAGGCACGAAGCCGCTCGGCGTGACCATGAACACGCCGACGGTGACCGCGATCAGTGCGGCATAGGCGATCATCATCCGGCGCGGCGCGGTGACGAGGCGCGCGGTGAGGCGGGCATAGCTGTCGCTCATCCGCTCGAAGCCGCGGTTGAAGGCATCGCCAGCGCGGCGGACCGTACGGGTCAGACGGTTGCCGGAGTCCGCGGGTGCGGTCGGCTTGAGCAGCATCGCGGCGAGCGCTGGCGACAGCGTCAGCGAGATCAGCAGCGAGATGATCGTCGCGGTCGAGATCGTCACCGCGAACTGGCGGTAGAACGCGCCGGACAGACCGGTGAGGAACACGGTCGGAATGAACACCGCGCACAGCACGAGCACGATCGCGACCAGTGCGCCCGACACTTCGTCCATCGACGTGCGTGCCGCCTCCAATGGGGAAAGCCCGTGCTCGAGGTTGCGCTCGACATTCTCGACCACGACGATCGCGTCATCGACGACGATGCCGATCGCGAGGACGAGGCCGAACAGCGACAGGTTGTTGAGGCTGTACCCGGCGGCGGCGAGCACCGCGAAGGTGCCGATCAGCGAGACCGGGATCGCCACGATCGGGATGATCGCCGCGCGCCACTTTTGCAGGAAGACGAGAATCACGAGCACCACGAGGATCATCGCCTCGAAGAGCGTGTGCTTCACCGCGTCGATCGACTGCGCGATGAACTCGGTCGGGTTGTAGATGACCTTGTATTCGAGGCCCTTGGGGAAGCGCTTCGACATTGACTCCATCTCGGCGGTGACGGCCTGCGCCGCGCCGAGCGCGTTCGAGCCGGGGCGCTGGAAGACCGCGGCGATGACCGTGGGCTTGCCGCTGAGATAGGTATTCGCGCCGTAATCCTGCGCGCCGAGCTCGACGCGCGCGACATCCGAGACGCGGACCTGGCGGCCTTGCGCGTCGGTGCGGATGACGACGTCGGCGAACTGCTTGGGATCGGTCAGGCGGCCCTGCGTCTCGACGTTGAGCTGGAACGCGCTGTTACCCTTGTCATAGGGCGGCTGGCCGAGCGTGCCGGCGGCGACCTGGACGTTCTGTGCACGCAGCGCGGCGACGATCTCGCCGGCGGTGAGGTCGAGTGCGGCAGCGCGGCCGGGGTCGATCCAGACGCGCATCGAATAGTCGCGCGCGCCGAACAGCTGCACGTCGCCGACGCCGTCGATGCGGCTGAGGCGATCACGGACCTGAGTCAGCGCGTAGTTGGAGATATAGCCGCGATCGAGCGAGTTGTCGGGCGAGACGAGGTTCACCACCATCAGGAAGTCCGGCGACGTCTTCCGGGTCACCACGCCAAGGCGCTGGACGTCCTCGGGCAGGCGCGGGACCGCGACCGCGACGCGGTTCTGGACGAGCACCTGCGCGGCGTCGAGGTCGGTGCCGATCTTGAAGGTGACGGTGATCGTGACCTTGCCGTCGCCGGTCGATTGCGACGACTGGTACAGCATGTTGTCGACGCCGTTGATCTCCTGCTCGATCGGCGCGGCGACGGTTTCGGCGACCGTCTCGGCCGAGGCGCCCGGATAGGTCGCGCTGACGGTGACGGTGGGGGGGACGATGTCGGGATATTGCGACACCGGCAGCGTCATATAGGCGATCGCGCCGACGATCGTGATGATCACCGCGATCACGCCCGCGAAGATCGGCCGGGTGATGAAGAAGCGCGAGAAGCGCATGGGAATTTCCTCGGTAGAGGGGCGCGCGGGCCCGCGGACGAGACGCGCAACACCAGCCGTTCCCCGGCGGAGGCCGGGGTTCAGTTGGGCGAACGGCAGTGTTCAATCGAAACGCTATGCCACCTGGGCCCCGGCCTTCGCCGGGGAACGGCGGTTACTTGGACAGCGTGGCTTCACCCGAGATGGGCTGGACCGAGGCTGGCGCAGTCGTACCCGAGGCGACCACGATCCGGCCGACCTTAGGCGCGACGGTCGCGCCGGGCATCGCCATCTGCGTACCCTGGATGATGACCCGGTCGTTCGGCCCGATCCCCGAGCGCACGATCCGCAACCCATCGACTACCGGCCCAAGCTCGACCGGCTTCTGGCTCACGACGTTCTTCGCATCGATCGTCAGCAGGACCTTCCGCGCCTGATCGGTCTGCACCGCATCGTCGGGCACCAGCAGAGCCTGCCGCGTCCCAGCACTCGCGAGGCGCATGTTGCCGAACATTCCCGGCGTCAGGAAATACCCCGGGTTGGCGAGCACCGCACGACCACGGATCGTGCCCGAACGCTGGTCGAGCCCGTTGTCGGTGAAGTCGAGTTTGCCCTTCCAGCGATGCTCGGTCTCGTCCTGCAACTGGATCTCGACTGCGGCGGGGGCCGCGCCCGGCTGACGTGCGCGCTGAGTCTTGAGGTACAGCGCCTCGGAGCCATCGAAGGTGAAGTAGATCGGGTCGAGCGCGTTGATCGTCGTCAGCACCGTGCCGCCGGTGCCTTCGCCGCCCGCGACCTGGTTGCCGGCATCGACACGGCGATCGGAAATACGGCCGCCGATCGGTGCGCGAACCTGCGTGAAGCCGACGTCCAAGGCGCGGGCGCGTTCGCGGGCTTGGGCAGCGGCGAGTGCGGCTTGGGCTGCTTCGAGCCTACCACGCAATGCGTCGACTTCGCCGGCCGAGACCGCTTCGTCGGCGACCAAGCGTTGTGCGCGACCGAGGTCGGTCCGCGCCAGCGACAGAGCGCTCTTCGCGCTCGCAACGCTGGCGTGTGCCTCAGCCAGAGCCGCGGCGAAGGGGCGGGAGTCGATCGTGAAGAGCAACTGGCCCTTGCTGACGATCTCACCGTCGCGGAAATGGATACCGGTGACTTCGCCGGCAACGCGCGGGCGGATCTCGACGCTGCGGCTCGGTGCGAACCGGCCGACATAATCGTCCCACTCGCTGACCTGCCGCACAAGCGGCGAGGCGACTGTGACGGAGGCGGGCGGGGGCGCCGCCATTGCCGCATCCGGGTGATCGAACATCTTCACGCCGACCGCACCGAGCAGCGCGATCGGCACGAGCACCATCGCGCCGCGCTGCCATGCCGGCCGTCGGTGACGGTCCGTGGGCGGCGACGACGCGAGGTCGGCATCGTTCGCAGCCGTGATCGTGGTAAGTTGGTTCACGCTGCGATGCTCCGCTTCTGCTGGGCGCCGACGCGCATGCCGGTGACGCTCTCGACGAGCGTCTCGATCTGGGCCTCGGCAAAGCCGGCGGCGAGGAAGTTCTGGATCTCGGCCATCGGCAGCGCGAAGCCGCGGCGCCAGGCGTATACGGCCATCCGCCGCAACGCCTCGAGCCGGGGATCCGCGAGCCGAGATGCGGTGCTCAGGCCGAACAGGCTGCCCATCGCCCGCGACATGCGGCTGGGGCCGGCGAGGCTGCGCAACGTGTCGCGCTTGGCGAGGGCGATGACGCTCCATTCCAGCGGGGAAAAGCCGGTCGGGGCAGGGGCGGACACCGTCTGCGTGCGGCTGGTGACGGGCGAAGCGAACATGTTGTCGAGGTCGAGATAAGCCATGGGATTGTCCCCCTTTGATTATTGGGCAAGCGCTGGCCTTCGTCGGTGGACGGTCCACCGACGTCAGCTGGTCGCAAGGCGTGCGCGGTCGTTGCCGGCACATCCTCGTGCCGCGCTTGCCCGCTTGAATTTTCGAGAGTCCGGTCGGCCGAAGCCGTCCGGTGTTAGGTTTGAACCGTGGTCATGGGTTTGTGTCCCCGGTTGCCCCCTCCGAAGTAGGAGAGAGCTTCGATACCAGTCGGTATATAAACCTGGGGTTCATCTAGTCAACAGACTTTTGTACCGGCCGGTATTTTTTATCGCGACCGTAACGAAGCGTGACTTTTAGGTTGGCAGTACCGACGCGTTTACTTGGTCGGCCACACCGACAGGCTGGTCTCGACGAGCTGGTTTAGCTCGGTGCAGGTCGCGCCCGAACCGGCCTGGATCGACAGGCCCTGCATGATAGCGAACAGATACCGCATCAGGGCATGCGACTCGAGACCGTCGGGGAACTCGCCCGCCGCCTTGGCCTCGTCGAAGCGCTTCATCAACGCGGCCTCGGACGACGCACGACGCTTGGCGACCTCGGCCTTGATCGGCTCGGCTTCGGCGCTGCACGCGACGCTGCTGATAACGCTCAGGCACCCCTTGGGATCGCAGGTGCTCATCTGCATCTGCAACGCCCCACGGAGAAGTCTTTCCGCTACGGCGCGCGCGGTCGGCGCCTCGAGCGCGGAGGTCATATAGGCGAGCTTCTCGCGCTCGTAGAGGTCGAGCGCCTTGTGGAACAGCGCCTCCTTGTTGCCGAACGCCGCATAGAGACTGGGCTTGGTGATGCCCATCTCCGCGGTCAGCTCCGCCATCGACGCGCCTTCGTAGCCGTTGCGCCAGAACACGCGCAACGCACCCGCCAGCGCTTCGTCGAGATCGAACTCGCGGGGGCGGCCCTTGGGGGCGGTGAGCGTGCAAAGCCTATTCATACCGTTCGGTATATAGGGTAAAACGGCAAAAGGTCCAGTGACTGGAATATGTTGCCGGGGCCGTCTGCCGTCCTGACGGGGTCGGCGTGGCGCTGGAGCCCGTCGGTGCAACCAAAGCCGGCCATACCGGTTGAAACTTCGACCAAATGGTAGCGCGATAGAGGAGCGAGACGATGGCGGACGACTTCAAGCGGGCAGTCGATGATGGCGCGAAGGCGAGCAAGGCGGCGACCGACCGCGCGGCGGATGCGGCCAAGGGTGCCGCGGACACGATGCGCGAGAATAGCGAGAAGGCGCGCGATGCGTTCTCCGAAAAGGTCGTCGATCCGGCGAAGCGCGCTGGCGAGGCGTTGAAGGAAACGGGCGGCAAGATCGCCGAGGGCGGTGCGACGATCGGCAAGACGATGATCGACCAGGCCGAGCAGAATGCGCGCGAGGCATTTGCGGCGATGCGCGAGGCCGCCAGCGCCAAGGACCTCACGCAAGTGATGAAGATCCAGGGCGATTATCTGCGCGAGCAGAGCCAGCGCAGCATGAGTCAGGCGCGCGAGATCGGCGAACTGATCATGAAGTTCGGCAAGGATGCGGTGGCGCCGTTGCGCGGCGACGGACCGAAGTAAGCGGGACGTTTGCAACCGGGGTGGAGCGGCGTACGGACGAGCAAGAACGCCGCCGCTCCGTCGATATGACGGAGACGGCGGCGATCGACCTTAACGATATCGGTGCTTAGACGAACAATCCGACGAGCAGGTACGTCCCTGCACCGATCAACCCGGCGGCGGGCAGTGTGAGCGTCCAAGCGACGACGATGTTGCTCGCGACGTTCCAGCGGACCGCGGACAATCTCCGCGCGGCACCGACGCCGACGATCGAGCCGGTGATGGTGTGAGTCGACGAGACCGGAATGCCCCAGAAGGTCGCAGCGAACAGCGTGATCGCGCCGCCGGTCTCCGCGCAAAAGCCCTGCGCCGGCGTGAGGCGCGTGATCTTCGAGCCCATCGTGTGGACGATCCGCCAGCCGCCCGACAGCGTGCCGAGCGCCATTGCCGCCTGGCACGACAGCACGACCCAGAGCGGCACGTGGAATTCGCCGCCGAGCAAGCCCTGAGAATAGAGCAACACGGCGATGATCCCCATCGTCTTCTGCGCGTCGTTGCCGCCGTGGCCGAGCGAGTAGAGCGCGGCGGAGATTAGCTGGAGCTTGCGGAATCGCTTGTCGACGCCGAGCGGGGTCAGCTTGAGGCTGGTCCAAGCGACCGCGAGCACCAGCACGAGTGCGAGCATAAGGCCGATCGCGGGCGAGGCGAAGATCGCGACGACCGTCTTGATCACGCCGCTCCAGACGATCGCGCCGAAGCCGATCTTGGCGATGCCCGCGCCGAGCAACCCGCCGATCAGCGCGTGGCTGCTGCTCGACGGGATGCCGAGCACCCAGGTGATGACGTTCCACGCGATCGCGCCCATCAGCGCGGCGAAGATCACCTGCGCGTCGATGACGTTCGCCTGGACGATCCCGGTGCCGACGGTCTGCGCGACGTGGAGCCCGAATACCGCGAAGGCGATGAAGTTGAAGAAGGCTGCCCACAGCACGGCGTATTGCGGTTTGAGGACGCGCGTGGAGACGACCGTGGCGATTGAGTTCGCCGCGTCGTGGAGGCCGTTCAGGAAGTCGAACAGCAGCGCGATGCCGATCAGGCCGATGAGGAGCGGTAGGGAGAGAATCATGCCGCCGCTCCAGGCGCCGTCCGGCCCCCCTCCCTGGAAGGGAGGGGCAGGGGGTGGGTCGGTGTGGGGCGGGTGTCGCGCTCCCTCTCGGGCCGACCCACCCCCAACCCCTCCCTTCCAGGGAGGGGAGCAGGCGCGGTTAACACATCAAGCATGGTCGATGACCAGCCCCTGGATCTCGTTCGCGACGTCCTCGAAGCGGTCGACGATCTTTTCCAGGCTGCTGTAGATCTCGCGGTTGATGATGAAGGTCATCGGGTCCGCACTGATCTTCGACGCTTGGAACAGCGCGCGCAGGCCGGTGTCGTGGATGTCGTCGGCATGACCCTCGATCTGGATCAGCCGCGCGGTCAGGTCGTGCAGCCGGCCCGCATTGGTGCCGAGCGATCGGAGCAGCGGGATCGCCTCCGCAGTGATCCGCGCGGCCTCGACGATGATGCCCGCCATGTCGCGCATCTCGGCGGAGAACTCGGTCACCTCGTACAGCGCGATCGCGTTCGCGGTGCCGTTCATCTGGTCGATCGCGTCGTCCATCACGCCGATCAGGTCGGTGATCGCGCTGCGGTCGAACGGCGTCACGAACACGCGGCGGACGTCTTGGAGGACCTCGCGCGTGATGTCGTCGGCTTCGTGCTCGCGCTTGACGATCTCGGCGATCTGACCCTCGATCGAGCCTTCGCCGTGGAGCAGCCGTGCGAGCGCATCGGCACCGGCGACCAGGGTCGCGGCATGCGCGTCGAACAGTTCGAAGAACCGCCCCTGCTTCGGCATCAGCGACTGGAACCAGCCCAGCATCGGAATTCTCCTTTTCGCACTCTTGCGTACGACGGGTAAGATACGTTGCGCGAGCGACGCCGGGATCGGCGGCTCACGGAAAGCCGCGATCAGCGCTTTCAGGCCGGGCTCATTGACAGCCTCCGCGGCGCGATCAAGCGTAAACCAGCGGGTGTCGCGCTGATGACGCTCGGGCCAGTCGTCGAGTTGTTCGACGAACGCGAGCGGAAACACCGTCACGACCATGTCGCGGTAGCGGCCGGTGCGGCGGCGTTTGCGGTAGCCGAATTCGCCGACCGCGGTGGGGCAGGGGATGCCGCGAATGCCGGCCTCCTCATACGCCTCCTGCGCGGCAGCCTCGTGGCTGGCGAGTCCGACGATCGGATTGCCCTTGGGGATCACCCAGCGACCGGTGTCGCGCGAGGTGATCAGCATCACGCGGGCATGGCCGTCGGCGTCGATCACATAGGGAAGTGCCGCAATCTGCTGGATAATTCGGGTCCTTCTGGCCGCGGAGTCGCGGGGAGTGGGAGGCAGCTTAGACGGCGGGGCGCGGCATGCACAGTGGCGGCCGGCGGTGTCGGGCGGGCTGTTACCGGCGCGATTCCGTCCCATTCCCGGACGCGGCAGATTTAACCATTTTTGCGACTGGTCGAATTAGTAAACGCGGCGTTAACGTTTGCATCATGACCAGACGCCTAGTCCTCACCAACGAAGCCGCCCGTCATCCGCTGCGCCGGTCGTTGCCGCCGCCGGTGGTCGCTGCGGCGAAGAACGACGATCAGGACGTGAAGCTGTTTTTCCTGAGCTTCGCGGCGTTCTTCACGTGTTTCTACAGCTTCATCTTCTGAAGCGAGCAATCCTCCCCCGCCAGGGGGAGGTGGCTGGCTCTTGCCAGACGGAGGGGGAGGACAGGAGCAACCACCGTTCCGTGTCCTCCCCCTCCGTCACCTTCGGCGCCACCTCCCCCTGGCGGCGGAGGATCGTTCAGTCGCTACCGCTTCAGCGTCGGCAAGCACCCGCCGACATCGTCGTCGCACGCCCGGTGCAGCTTCTGCGCGAGCCATGCCGAGACGAGGCACATCGCCGCGACCAGGAACAGCATGTCCTCCGGCGAGACGCCCATCGCGGTGATACCAATGACTAGGATCGAGCCGACCGTCATCGCGCCGGAATTGACGACGTTGTTCGCGGCCACGGTGCGCGCGGTCTGGTCCTTCTCGACGGTCGTCGTCAGGAACGCATAGAGCGGCACGACGAACATCCCGCCGGTGATCGCGATCGCCAGCAATGTCCCGAGCACGGGGAGCGCGCCGGGCTGGCGGATGAACCCCGCCCAGTCGTAATATTGCCCGGCCGGCGCCGGCGTCCAGGTCCGCGCGAGGAACGAGAACAGCACGACGAAGCCACCCATCGCGATCACCGAGGCGGGGGAGAACTTCGCCGAGATGCGCCCGCGCAGCATCGAGTTGATCACCACCGAACCGATCGCGACGCCGACCGAGAACACTGCAATTACAAAGCTGGCGACTCGCTCGTCGGCGGTCAGCACGTTCTTCACGAGCGGTGGGAAGACGATGATCAGCACCGCGCCGATCGTCCAGAAAAAGCTGATCGCGACGATCGCGAGGAACAGCCGCGGAATGTGCAGCGTAGCACTGATCAGTCGCCACGACGCCGTGAACGGGTTGTAATCCAGCTTCAGCGGCGGCCCTTCGCGCGGAGCGGGAGGCACCTGCCGCCCGGCGAACCAGCCGACCAGCGCGACGATCAAGACGCCGGCGGCGGCGCCCTCGATCGGGATCCAGCCCGCCGTCACGGTGCCGAGCAGGATCGCGAGATACGTCCCCGCCTCGACCAGCCCGGTGCCGCCGAGCACATCGCAGGGCTTCAGATGCTGCGGCAGGATCGCATATTTGATCGGGCCAAAGAACGTCGAATGGACGCCCAGGCACAGCACCGCGCCGAGCATCAGCCCGATCCCCAGCGACGGATGCCCGGCGCGCGCGACCATGAGCCCGGTCGCGCCGAGGATCATGATGCCGATTTCGACCGTCTTCACGATCCGGATGATCCGCGCCTTGTCGTGACTGTCCGCCAATTGCCCGGCGAGCGCGGACAGCAGGAAGAACGGCAGGATGCCGAGTCCCGTCGCCAGCGCGTTGAAGTTCGCCTCCATCTTCGGGTCGTTGAAGACCGCATAGGTGGCGAACAGGACCATCGAAGTCTTGAACAGATTATCGTTGAACGCGCCGAGAAACTGCGTGGTGAACAGGGGCAGGAAGCGACGTTGCTTCAGCAACCCGAGGGCATTGAGCATGACGGGAAATAGCCCTGATCGTTGCGAAAATACCGCAAACCCTTAGCCCAGCGTCATGCTCACGCCAACGTTTAAACCGGTTTCGCCGCGCGGCCGACCGGTATAGAGGTGATGGGTGCTGAGCTTGCCTAACCTCCTGACATTGTCGCGGATCGTCGCGGTGCCCCTGCTGGTCTGGTTCCTGTGGTGGCCCGACTGGGAGGCGGGCTACGGCATCGCCTTCGTGCTGTACTGCCTGATGGGCATCACCGATTATTTCGACGGCTATCTCGCGCGGTCGAGCGGCGCGGTGTCGCGGCTGGGGATCTTCCTCGATCCGATCGCCGACAAGATCATGGTCGCCGCGGTGATCCTGATCCTGGTCGGCACGCGCGATATTCCCGGTGTCCATGTAATCGCCGCGCTGGTGATCCTGCTGCGCGAGATCGCCGTGTCGGGGTTGCGAGAATTCCTGGCGCAGGTGCAGGTTTCGGTCCCCGTTTCGCAGTTGGCGAAGTGGAAGACGACGCTGCAACTCGTGTCGCTCGGCGGGATCATCCTCGGCGGCGCGGTGCCCGAGATGGTCTGGGTGCATAATGTCGGCATCGTCGCCTTGTGGGGCGCGGCCGTCCTCACCGTGCTGACGGGGTGGGATTATCTCCGCGTCGGCCTGAAGCACATGGACTGACGATGGCGAAGATACGGATGGTGTATTTCGCCTGGGTGCGCGAGCGTATCGGCACGGGCGAGGAGATGGTCGAGCCGCCCGCGAGTGTCGCGACGGTCGCCGACCTGGTCGATTGGCTCGCGGAAACCAGTGCCGGCCATGCCGAAGCGTTCGAGAATCGCGCGCGGTTGCGCGCGGCGGTCGATCAGGAGTTCGTGCCGCTGGATACGCCGATCGGTCGGGCGCAGGAGATCGCGATCTTCCCACCGGTGACCGGCGGATGATCCATATCTCGGTCCAGCAATCGCCGATCGACATCGCGGCAGAGATGACGCGCGCCGAAGCGGCCGGGGCCGGGGCGGTGGCGACCTTTACAGGGCTGGTCCGCGCGGACGATGGCGTGGGTACGCTAGAACTCGAACATTATCCCGGCGCTACCGAGGCGGCGTTGCTGAAGGTTGCCGAAGGCGCGATCGAACGCTGGGGGCTGAGCGCGGCGATCATCGTCCACCGGGTCGGGCCGATGCAGCCGGGCGAGCGGATCGTGTTCGTCGCGGCGACGGCGGCGCACCGCGGCGCGGCGCTGGAGGCCTGTGCGTATCTGATCGATCGCTTGAAGACCGATGCGCCGTTCTGGAAACGCGAAACGCGCGGCGTGGAGGCTAGCTGGATCGAAGCGCGCGATGGTGACCATGCCGCTGCTGCGCGGTGGGACAAGTCGACGAGCTAATTCAAAGTTTGTTCTCCCGCGAAGGCGGGAGCCCAGGCTGGGTCGCCGCCTTCGCGGGGAAACAAGAAGCGGGCCGCGCTCCCTGAGGAGTTCGCGGCCCGCAATTCCATTAGCCGAGCTTCGGAACGCTCATGCCATTGGTCAGGTGGACGACGCCGTTCGTCTCCTTGATGTCGGCCGTATCGACGTACGACTTGATCCCGGCGGTGTCGGTCAGCTCGATGTTGCCGTTCGGGCCCAGCGAGGCGATCAGCGGCTGGCCCGCGAGCGTGGTCAGCGTCGCCTTGCCACCGCCGGCGGTGATCTGCGCCTTGAGCTGGTCCGAGGTCACCGCGCCGGCAACGACGTGATACTTGATGATCGTCGCAAGCGTCGGTGCCGACTCAGGCTTCAGCAGAGTATCGAGTGCGCCGGCCGGCAGGCGGGTGAACGCTTCGTCGCTCGGTGCGAACACGGTGAACGGGCCGGGGCCTGCCAGCGTCGTCTGCAGCTTGGCCGCCGTCACCAGCTTGGTCAGCGTCGCGCGGTTCGGCAGCGTCGGCAACGCGGCGGCGATCGTCGTCGTCGGCGCGGCAGTCGATGCAGCGGGAGCCGCAGTTGCAGGCGCTGCCTGTGGCGTGGCGGTGGTGGCTGGCGCGGTCTGCGCTGGTGCTGCGGGCGCCGCAGGCGTCGTCGTCTGTGCGGTCGCACCGGCGGCGAAGATCATGCTCGATGCGGCTGCAATCAGAAGGTTCGTCTTAACAGTCATGTGCGACTCCAAATATAATTGATGGGACGATTAGAAACTCGAACGAAAAAATAGGTATGAGATCGGCCCGTCTTCAATGTTTTGGCGGACCAGCCGCGCCATCGATGCGACGAACCGAGCCCGTCAGTCGTGCCGATCAGCCTAGTTTCGGCACGATTACGCCGTTGACGACATGCACGACGCCATTCGACTGGCGCACGTCTGCGGTCTCGACATAACTCTTGTTGCCGTTGACGTCGGTCAGCGTGATCACCGCGCCGACCAGCGTTGCGGTGATCGGATCGCCCTCGACCGTGGTCAACGTCGCCGTGCCACCGCCAGCCGCGATGCGTTGGCGCAGGTCGTCGGCAGTGATCGCACCCGGCACGACATGATAGGTCAGGACCTTGGTGAGCGAGGCCTTGTTCTCGGGCTTCAGCAGCGTGTCGACCATGCCCGGTGCGAGCCGCCCGAACGCGTCATTGGTCGGCGCGAACACCGTGAACGGCCCCGGACCCGAAAGCGTGCCGACCAGATCGGCGGCCTTCACCGCGGCGACCAGCGTCGAGAGATTGGGGGCAGCGGACGCGTTGTCGACGATCGTCCGGGTGGCCATCATCGGCACACCGCCGACGGTAGGGTTGGCGACCGCGGGCGGGCCGTTCGGCACCGACAGCGCGGGATTGGTCGACGGACTCGCCACGTCGTCCTTCGATTTGCCACTGCACGCAGCGAGCGCCAGCGCACTCGTCATCAGCAGTAGCGGAAGCGTCTTCGACATCATCGGGTCTCCAGCGGGTAGTTCGAAAGATACGATCGAACGCCGAGTTGGTTGCGCACCCGTGCCAATCTCGGGGCGGACGGATGTCCAGGGACTGAACGGGTGAGCCGTAAGGGCGGTGGTCTCCCATCCCTGAAAGGGAGGGGCTGGGGGTGGGTAGGCCGGCTTGTGTCGCTGACGTCGCCTGATACGGAAACCGACCCACCCCCGACCCCTCCTTCCAGGGCGGGGAGCAGAAGCGGGGCTATTGAACGTCGGCCAGCGCCTTCGCCATCAGCCGGAAGTCCTTCTCCCGCGGGCTCGCCCGACGCCAGACCAGCGCGATCCGCCGTACCGCATTGATCTCGTCGAGCGGCCGCGCGGTGATGTTGGTGTTGTCGAGGATGCCCGCTTTCAGCGCCATCTCGGGCAGCATCGTGATGCCGAGCCCGTTGTCGACCATCTGCACGATCGTGTGCAACGACGTCCCCAGCATCGTCGCCTCCGCGCGCAGTTCCGGCCGGTTGCACGCGCCGAGCGCATGGTCCTTCAGGCAATGTCCGTCCTCGAGCAGCAGCAGCCGCGTCTCGTCGATCGCCGACGCTGGAATGGCGGGCAGCGCCGACGGCACTTCGCCCGACGGATAGGCGACGAACAACCGATCTTCGAACAACGTCTCCGACGTCACCTCGCCGCACGCATAGGGGAGGGCGAGCAGCACGCAATCGGTCCGGCCATTGTGCAAACCCTCGCACGCGGGACCACTAGGCTCCTCGCGGAGGAACAGCTTCAGGTCGGGATAATCCTTTCGCAGCCGCGGCAGGATCCTCGGCAGCATGAACGGCGCGATCGTCGGGATCACGCTCATCCGCATGTCGCCCGACAGCGGCTGGCCGGCGGCGCGCGCCATGTCGCCTAGTTCCTCCGCCTCGCGCAGCACGCGCCGCGCCTTGTCGGCGATCGAATCACCCAGCGGGGTGAACCGCACGACCCGCCGCGTACGCTCGACCAGCACCACGCCGATCAGCGTCTCCAGTTCGCGCAGGCCCGCGGACAGCGTCGACTGCGTTACGAAGCACGCCTCCGCCGCGCGCCCGAAATGACCATGGTCCTTCAGCGCGACCAGATATTGCAACTGTTTCAACGTGGGTAGGTAAGTGGCTGCCATTAATCGCCTCAATCGATCATCGGATGATAAATAGAACGTTGGATCGATAACACCAGTGCCCATATACCGCATTGCACAACGAACGAGCGGGATACCCGCCGCCTGTGAGGATGCCTGGAGCCAAAGATTTTTCAGGAGGCTTCCATCATGTTGACCATCGGCGATCAGTTCCCATCGATGACCATTCCCGTCCAGCAGGGCGTTGCCGCGCTGCCCGCCGGCGAGACGCTCGATCTGACGACGGCGTATCCGGGCAAGTGGAAGGTGCTGTTCTACTGGCCGAAGGATTTCACCTTCGTCTGCCCGACCGAGATCGTCGGCTACAGCGACATCCGCAGCGACTTCGAGGATCGCGACGCCGTGCTGATCGGCGCGTCGACCGACACCGCGCACGTCCACCTCGCCTGGCGCAAGTCGGATGCGGATCTGGCCGCAGCCGACTTTCCGTGGCTGGCGGATAACGGCGCCAAGCTCGCCGACGCGCTCGGGATCGTCGACAAGAACGAGCATGTCGCGTTCCGTGCGACGTTCATCATCGATCCGGACAACGTCATCCAGGCGGTCCAGGTCAACGGCCTGAACGTCGGCCGCAACCCCGCCGAGACGCTCCGCGTGCTCGACGCGCTGCAGACCGACGAGCTCTGCCCGTGCAACTGGAACAAGGGCGACGATGTCCTCCAGCTGGCTGCGTAAGTAAATCTCCCCTCCCGTTCACGGGAGGGGTTGGGGGAGGGCGTGTCCACAAGGACCGCCCTCTCTTTTTGTCTCCAGTCCCTCCCCCGACCCCTCCCGCAGGCGGAAGGGGAGCAGAAGGAAGTAAGATCATGTCGCTCAAGGAATTCGCAGGCACGCTGCCCGACTACGCCAAGGACATCCGCCTCAACGTCGGCTCGCTCCTCAACGAGACGCACCTCAGCGACCAGCGCAAATACGGGCTGTTGCTGACCTGCGCGCACGGCTCGGGCTACAAGCCGCTGGTTGAGGCCGCGGAAGCCGAATGCGCGCCGAAGCTCTCGCCCGAGGCTGCCAATGCGGCGCGTGCGGCGGCCGCGGTGATGGCGATGAACAACGTCTATTACCGCTTCACGCACCTCGCCGGGAACCAGGAATATCGCAACATGCCGGCCAAGCTGCGCATGAACGTGATCGGCCAGCCTGGCATCGACAAGGTCGATTTCGAGCTGTTCAGCTTGGCCGTTTCGGCGATGAACGGCTGCGGCATGTGCATCGACAGCCACGAGCAGATTTTGAAGAAGGCTGGCGTTACGGCGGAGGCGATCCAGACGTCGGTGCGGATCGGCGCGGTGATGGCGGCGGTCGCGACGGTGCACGCCACGCTGTGAAGACGGGGTGACCTGAAGACGGGAAGCCCCCCTCCCTGAAAGGGAGGGGATGGGGGTGGGTAGGCCCGCTCGTGTCGCAACGTCGCCTGATACGGAAGCCGACCCACCCCCGACCCCTCCCTTCCAGGGAGGGGCAAGAAGTGAATTCAGTGCCAGATCGCGCGGTACAGGCCGAACAGACTCGTGATCGTCAGGATCACCCCGACCAGCACCATCAACGTCTTCGCCGGCACGCGCTTCGCCAGCAGCGCCCCGAACGGCGCCGCGAGCACCCCGCCGATCAGCAGCCCCACCGTGGCCTGCGTAAACGCCGCCCAGCCGAGCTGCGTGATGAACGTCGCCGAGATCGTCGCGGTCAGGAAGAATTCGGCGGTGTTCACCGTGCCGATCGTGGTCCGCGGTGCCGCGCCCTGCACCAGCAGGTTCGACGTCACCACCGGCCCCCAGCCGCCACCGCCCGCCGCATCGAGAAACCCGCCGACCAGCCCGAGCGGCTCGACGATCTTCGGCTCCTTCTGCTTGGGCGGATAGCGAAGCCCGCGGTACAGCAGGTACACGCCGATCGACGTCAGATACGCGAGGATGAACGGCTTGGCTGTGCTCGCGTCGATGTTCGACAGCACGTACGCGCCCAGCACGCCGCCGATCACGCCGGGGATCATCAGCCGCAGGAACAGCGTCCAGTTGACGTTCTTGTGCAGCACATGGCTGATCCCGGACACCGCGGTCGTGAACGTCTCGACGGTATGCACGCCCGCCGACGCCGCGGCTGGCGGCACGCCGACCCACAGCAGCAGCGTGTTCGAGATCACGCCGAACGCCATCCCCAGCGCACCGTCGACGATCTGCGCGGCGAACCCGACCAGGATGAAGGGCAGGAGCGTCTCGAAGCTCAAGGTCGTCAGGTCGAACATCGGCATCCCCTCAATATCGCCCCAAACTGCAACGTGCGGGCTTATCCCACAACAAAGATAGGCTTTACCCCGATCCCGATGGGCTGATGGGGCTGACACTGCTCGCGCGCCCGGTTCTGGAAATCGGCCGTTCGATACCCTAGATACGGACATCGCGAAGGGGATTGCGCATGTCGAGCGGATTACTGGCCTATCTGGATTCGATCCGCGCCCGCGACCCGGCCCCCCATTCGCGCGCCGAGATCATGCTGTACCCTGGCGTCTGGGCGCTCGGCTACCACCGCATCGCGCACCGCCTGTACAAGGCGAAGCTGTATTTTCTCGCGCGCTGCGTGAACCACTGGTCGCGCTTCACGACCGCGATCGACATTCATCCGGGCGCGACGATCGGCCGTAACTTCTTCATCGACCACGGCTTCGTGGTGATCGGCGAGACCGCCGAGATCGGCGACGACGTCACGATCTACCAGTGCGTCACCTTGGGCGGCACCAGTCCCGACAACGGCGTCCAGGGCAAGCGCCACCCGACCATCTCCGATGGCGCGATCATCGGTTCGGGCGCGCAGGTGCTCGGCCCGATCACGCTCGGCAAGCGCTCGCGGGTGGGCGCCAACGCGGTCGTCACGCGCGACGTACCCGCGGGCACGACGGTGGTCGGTATTCCCGCGCGCGCGACTACGATCGAGGGCGGCAACGCACCCGAACTGCCGCGGTTCGTGCCTTACGGTACGCCGTGCAGCGAGGCATTCGATCCCGCGACGCAGAAGATGGAGCTCATGCGCTGCGAGTTGGAGACGATGCGCAAGCGTCTCGACGCGTTGCTCGCCGAAGATCATCCAGAGGACCGGCGCGACCGCGCATGAGGGTGGCTAACTGATGGGCGTCGTGCCGTTCCCGACACCGTCCAAGGCGACGCAGGTCGGCTTCGAACGCCTCGAACTCAATCGGATTCTCGATCTCTACGGCCGGATGGTCGCGGCCGGCCATTGGCGTGACTATGCGATCGATCTCGGCAAGGACGCCGCAGTCTTCGCCGCCTTCCGCCGTGCCGCCGAACGCCCGGAGTTCCGAATCGAGAAACGCCCGGCGCTGCGCAACAAGCAAGGCATGTGGGCGCTGATCGGCGAAGCCGGCGCAGTGGTGAAGCGCGGGCATGAGCTGGGCCCGGTACTGGCGCCGATCGAGCGGCGATTGATGAAACTGGTCGAGGACTAAGCCGCGGTTTGCCGCCCTCCCTTAAAGGGAGGGGCTGGGGGTGGGTAGGCCCGATTGTGTCGCCGAAGTCGCCTGATGCGGAAACCGACCCACCCCCGACCCCTCCCTTCCAGGGAGGGGAGTTTAACGAGCCATCACACCAGCACAGGCGCGCTCGCCCGATCCGCTTCGCCGAACACCCGCAGATACCGCTCGATCTCGGAAGGTTCACCGGTCGCCTTGGCCGGATTGTCCGACAGCTTCACCGCAGGCCGCCCGTTCGCGGCGATCACCTTGCAGACCAGCGAGATCGGCTCCAGCGCCGCCGCGCCGTCCGGATCGCAACCGCGGAAGTCGTTGGTGAGGTTGGTTCCCCAGCCGAAACTCATCCGTACGCGTCCGTGGAAATGCCGATAGGTCTGCTCGATCGTGTCGATATCCATCCCGTCGGAGAAGATCAGCAGCTTGGTCTTCGGATCGACGCCCTGTTCCTCCCACCAGCGGATGATCTGCTCGCCGCCCGCGATCGGCGGCGCGCTGTCGGGACGGAAGCCGGTCCACTCCGCCAGCCAGTGCGGCGCGTTGCGCAGGAACGCGGTCGTCCCGAACGCGTCGGGCAGTGCGATCAGCAAATTGCCGTTATAATGCTGCCGCCAATGCTCGAGCACGCGGTACGGCGCCTCGGCCAGTTCGGCATCGCTCTCGGCCAACGCGGCGGTCACCATCGGCAGCTCGTGCGCGTTGGTGCCGATCGCCTCGAGGTCCGCGTCCATCGCCAACAGCACGTTCGAGGTGCCGATGAACCGGTCGCCGAGTCCCTCCTTCAACGCCTCGACGCACCAGCGCTGCCAGAGGAACCCGTGCCGCCGCCGCGTGCCGAAATCCGACAGGACGAGGTCGGGCAGTTCGCGCAGCCGCTCGACCTTCTCCCAAAGCTTGGCCTTGGCGCGCGCGTAGACGATGTCGAGCGCGAACCGCCCGCGATCGCGCAGGGCCGCGCGCGACTTCAGTTCGTTGATGATCGTCAGCGCGGGAATTTCCCACATCGTGGTGTGGGTCCACGGCCCCTCGAAATGCAGTTCATATTGCCCGTCGACCTTGCGCAGGTCGTAGGCGGGCAGCTGGAACTCCGCGAGCCAGGCGAGGAACTCCGGCCCGAACATCTTCTGCTTCCCGTAGAAGCTGTTGCCTGCGAGCCAGATCAGCTCCTTCTTTGCGAACCGCAGCGTCCGCGCGTGATCGAGCTGGGCGCGCAACTCGGTTTCGTCGACGATCTCGGCCAGCCGCACCGTCTTCGTCCGGTTGATCAGCGCGAAGGTGGCGCTGACGTCCGGATAGGCGTGGCGGATCATCTGCAGCATCAACAGCTTGTAGAAATCGGTATCGAGCAGGCTGCGCACGATCGGATCGAGCCGGAAATTGTGATTATACGTCCGGGTGGCGATATCGGTCACGGCCATGCGCGCGGGCTCCTGCGTTGCGAGTGCTGCGGGTGTCCGAGAAGACGCGAGTGTGTCAAGCAGCGGGCAAAGGAGACGGGCGATGGCGCGGTTCGTGGTCGTGGTGGATACGCAGTGGGATTTCATGGCGGCCGAGGGCGCGCTGAGCGGCGGCCTTGGTCGCGCCGATGCAGACGTGGCTGGCCGCGCTGAAGCCGGATGATACTGCGGGGGTCCTGTTCACCTTCGATACGCATTTCGTCGAGACCTACGCCGCATCGCCCGAGGCGGCGATGTTTCCGATCCATTGTGTCCGCGGTACGCAAGGGTGGCGCAATATGCTCGACGTGGCGCTGGTCGATGCGGCGATCCCGGCGTGGCGGATCGAGAAGGGGGTGTTCGATATGTGGGCCGAGCCGGGGCTGGCGATCGAGGACGCGCGCGATGCGGGACGGCCGACGACACCACGGGAGGCGTTCTTTGCGGGGTTGACGGCGAGTGGCGTCACGGACGTGACGGTGATCGGCGTCGCGGCGGATTATTGCGTCCGCTGGGCGGTCGAAGGGCTGATCGCGCGCGGCTTTGCGGTGACGGTCCCGGCCGGGCTTACGCGCGGTATCGAACGCCAGATCGAGGCGGTCGCAGCGGAGGATTTCGCTGGCGCGGCACTCGTCGTTTGACCCGCCCTTTCGCCGGCCGAACGATCCTCCCCCGCCAGGGGGAGGTGGCAGGCGTAGCCTGACGGAGGGGGAGGTAAGGCAAACCTCCGTTGCGTCTCCTCCCCCTCCGTCTGGCAAGTGCCAGCCACCTCCCCCTGGCGGGGGAGGATCAGTGGGGCCTGGCTATCACGCCATCGCCGCAATCAACCGCCCGACGTCCACCGTCGCGAACGAGGCGAAATTGTCCGCCACGCCGAACGGCAGCAACAGCGTGCGGTCATGGACGATCCCGCCACAGCTGTAGACGACGTTCGGCACATACCCGTCGCGCTCCTTCGGGCTCGGCACGATCAGCGGCTCCGTCATCCGCGCGAGCAGCTTGGTCGGATCGTCCCGGTCGAGCAGGCATGCGCCGACGCAGTAATTGCGGACGCTCCCGACGCCGTGCGTCAGCACCAGCCAGCCTTCGTCGATCTCGATCGGTGAACCGCAATTGCCCATCTGGATGAATTCCCACGGCCATTTCGGCTCGACGATCTTGGTGCCGCCCTCCCAGGTCAGCAGATCGTCAGAGCTGAGGAACCAGATGTTCTCGTTGTCCTGCCGCCCGAGCATCGCGAAGCGCCCGTCGATCTTGCGCGGGAACAGCGCCATCCCCTTGGTGGCCGCGACCGCGCCGCGCATCGGCTGCATCTCGAACGTCTTGAAGTCCTCGCCCCGCAGCAGTTCGCAGCGCGTCTCGGACCCGCTGAACGCGGTATAGGTGCCAAGATACTGAACCTCGCCGGCATCCTCGAACCGGACGAGGCGCAGATCCTCGATCCCCTGGCGCTGGCTCGGCAGGATTGGGAAGATCACGGTTTCGGACAGTTCGCGACTATTGCCGCATTGCAGGCGGGTCGGGCCGCCATCGGTCGCGCCCTGGTCCGACGGCTCGATCCGCGGCGCCACTGCGGTCTGACTGGCGGGATCGACCGAAAAGCCGTCCTGTGGCGACCAGCGGCCGGTGCGGAACGTGACCGACGACACGTGGCCCTCACCGATCCCGCGCAGCGACAGGATGAAGCGGAGACCGTCGTCGGGCGCACCGGTCTGGTCGGGATGCAGCACCATGCTCGGGTTGAACAGCGCGGCGGCCTCGAACGAATATTCCCCGCTCAGATACGCGCCGATCAGGACCTGTTGGTCGCGGGTGATCGTGCGGGTGTCCTTCATCACCGCCATGACCTCGCCGAACCGGTGGAGCAGCAGGTCGTCGACGTCGCGGTGGCGCTCGTCCAGCGATGCGGTGACGCGTTCGCGTTCGGCGTGAAGTTCGTCGTGCGTCAGCGACAGCACGCGGTCGATCACGCGCTCGGCACGGGGATGGCCGTCGATCTTGAACGGCCCGGGATATTCGATGTTGAAGGGGCGGATCACGGTCCGCGACGGATCGGGGCGCAGCTGGATGTTGGAGAAGGTGACGAGATCGGCTTCGGCCATGATCGGCTCCACTGTGGCGGCGAGACACGGGGCGACGACACCGCGCTCGGGTCCGCCATGAACGCCGAAACCAGCGGCATGGCTACATGAAAACGGCGTCACGCGGGCGGTGTCGGCGGCAGCGGTGATTTGGTTGAAATACGGTGGACAAGTTTGACGGCCAGATCGCGGGTCCGATCTTTCGGCGATCGAGGCGGACGGGGGCAGACGTTGGAGATGCAGACATCAGGTGCGCGAACGCGACCATCGGCCGCCTGCGCGCTCGGCCGTCACACGCCGCGATCGCGGCACCGCGACATCAAGGACGAGCCGATCCAGCGCTCGGCCTGCCGGCGGTGCGGCGCGACGATCGTCAAGGCTGCGGTCAGTCGCCGATGGATCGTTTCCGGATTGCTCGGCTGAGCCGGCGACCGCATCAACACGAGGGGACTATCATCATGAAGACGACGAGATGGGCGGGGCCGTTGATGGGCGCCGCGGTGCTGGCGGTATCGATGCCGGCGCGTGCGCAGGACCATGAGGGCGGTAGAGGCCCCGGTCCGACGCCGGCGATGATCGCCCAGATGCAGGCGCGTGAAGCCGACGATACCGCGCTGCTGCTGAACCTGCGCGCGGATCAACGCCCGGCCCTGATGGCATTCCTGGCATCGACGACCCCGCCCCCGCCGCCATGGCGCGGGCCGGGGCAAGACGGGCCGATGCGCGGCGAGCCGGGGCAGGACGGGCCGAAGACGATGCCGCCAGCCGATGGGTTCGCCCAGCAACTCGACCGGATGACGCAGGATGCGGAACGGCGCTCGGCCGAGGATGCGAAGCGCATCGTCGCCGCGCGCACCTTCTACGACTCGCTCGATCCGACCCAGCGTCGCGCGTTCGAGGCGCTGATGCGGGTGCGGCACGGCAGGGGGCCGGAGTTCGGTCCGATGGGTCCGGGGCCGATGGGAATGGGCGGGATGGGGCCGCGACCACCGCGACCTTGATCCGGCGAGCGTGACCGCACCGTCGCGGCGCTCGCCCAAGTCGTTCCGGTCAATACCGGAGCGACGAGGGCAAGTGTCGGCGACCGTGGTCATCGGCAACCGGGGCTACGTCAGGGCTCGCGCGGTTCCGGTGGCGGGGCGACGGGCAGGTCCGAGCCGTTCCGCCATGTCTCGCCGCCGGCGCGTGGCAGTTCGCCGCGCGTCAGCGCACCGTCTCGGTTGCGATCGAGCGCCGCGAACCGCGTCGTTGCCGCCTTGGCGAACTCGCCTGGATCGATCCCCCGGTTGAGATTGACGTCCGCCGCGATCACCGGCTCGGGCAGGTCGAAGAATCCGAAGCGGGCCGCGCCTAGGCGCTCGTGGACTACGGCGCTCTTCTTACCGTCGCCGTCGCCGCTGCCGAACTGCATACCCTGGCCGCCAGCTCCACCACCGCCGGGACCGCCGCCGCCGCGCCCACGCCCGCCGCCGCGTCCACCGCGCTGCCGGCCGCCTTCGGGCCCGGGGCCGCGTCCGCCCGACGCGACGCGGATCTCGGGAACCAGGACGTTTTCATAATAGGCGATGTCGTCGGGGTCGATCTCGCCGTCCTTGCTGCGATCGAGCACCGCGAAGAACCGTGTGGCGTCGTGCTGGAATTCGGCCAGCGTGATCCGTCCGTCGCCATCGGCATCCGCGCCGGTAAACCAAAGATCCTGTGCCGCCCCCGCGCGCGCCGACGCGCGGAACGGCTCGCCCATCGGACTGATGAAAAGCTGGCCCCTACCACGCTCTGGACCATGATGCGGACCATGACCGGACGCGCTGCCCGATCCGCCATGCCGCGAACCCTGCGTGGCGCATCCCGCCAACATAGCGGCGACGCCGATCATTAGGACGATACGCATGCAAAACTCCCTGCTGCCGGATCGTGCGTCAGACACGCCGATCATTGCCGCGATGTGTCCGGCTCAGGCAGCTCGCTCAGACTGCCCGCTCAGACTGGGAGCGTCACCACCGCGACGAGTCCGCCGCCGGGCCGGTTGGCGATGGTCGCGTCGCCGCCATGTCCGCGCGCCACCGCGCGAACGCTGGCGAGGCCGAGCCCGCTGCCGCCGGTATCGCGATTGCGCGATTGTTCGGCGCGGAAGAAGGGCTCGAATGCGCGCGCCAGGTCCTGCGGCGCCATGCCGGGGCCGGTGTCCGACACTTCGATGATCGCAAGGCCGCGTTCGCGACGAAGCTGCACGTCGGCATGACCAGCATATTTGACCGCGTTGCCGACCAGGTTGGCGAGCACCGCCTTCAACGATGGCGCATCGCCCTCCATCGTCAGCGCCGAGCCCGGATGCAGGACGACGGATTCGCCACGATCGGCAAAATCGTCCGTCACGCTCTCGGCGAGCGATCGCAGGTCGAGCCGCTGCCGACGGACATGGCGGGTCATGTCGCGGACGAACGCCATCGCGGATCCGATCCGCTGGCTCATTTCCTGGATGTCGCCTTCGCTCGAGGCGCGAATGTCGTCGGGCGCCTTTTCGAGCCGCAGCGACAGCCGCATCAACGGGGTCCGCAGATCGTGCGCGACGGCCGCGATCAGCGTCGTCCGGTCCTCGACATACCGGTTCAGCCGCTCCTGCATGAGGTTGAAGGCGCTCGCGGCCTCGGCGATCTCCGGTGGGCCCGACACGCGCAGCGGATCGGTGCGCGGATCGCGACCGAGCCGTTCCGCAGCCGCGGCGAACAGGCCGATCGGCTTGGCGACGCGCCGCGCCAAGGCCCAGGCGATCGGCGCGGCGACCGCCATCGCGACGAGGAACCACAGGATGATCCGCATCCGCCACGGCCCGATCGTGCTGCGCGCCGGGCGTATCACCAGCCATCGGCCGTTCGGCGCCTCGATCGAGACGACGAAGGGGCCGAACAGCGCGTTGTCGAACGACGGGGGCGGGGGTTGTCGGCGACCCATGCCCATCGGCAGCGGTGGACGAAGCGCACCGGCGAACATCGGCATCGCCGAGCGTTCGGTATCCACCGTCACCTTGTCGCGGGCCAGCCCGAGATCGGTCGCGATCGAGGCGGCCAGCCGGCTGTCGCGCGGATTGTCGCTCGGCCGGGGTGGTCCGGACGACAGTTCCGCCTTGAGCAACCCACCCGGATCATGCCCGGTTCGCGCAACCGCAGCGACGCGGTTGGCGGTGAAGATCACCGGCATCGGCGGCGGGATCAGCAGCACGACCGCGAAGTTTAGGACCTGGACCAGCATGACCGTGCCGAGCATCAGCGCGAAGATGCGCAGGAAGAGCGGCCAAGGGCGCTGCATGCTGTTCTTCACCGGAGGAGTTCCGGGCGGCGTCAGCAATGTCGTCACTGGCGTGCGACGCGGGGCACGAAGAAATAGCCTTCGTTGCGGATCGTCCGGATGATCTCGTCGCCGCGCGACCGGAGCTTGCGCCGCAATCGGCTGACCTGCACGTCGATCGCGCGATCGAACGCTTCGGTATCGGGGCCGCGCGCCGCCTCCAGCAGCGCATCGCGCGCCAGCACGCGGCGCGGCCGCTCGACGAACGCACGCAGCACCGCAAATTCGCCATCGGTCAGGTCGATCAGCGTGCCTTCGGGATCGAACAGTTCGTGCGCGGCGAAGTCGACCCGCCAGCCGAGAAAGCCGAACGATCGGCTCTCGCCCGCATCCTGGATCTCGCGCGCGCGCAACGCGGCGCGGACGGTCGCGAGGATCTCGCGTGGGCTGCACGGCTTGGACAGGTAATGGCTCGCCCCGATCTCGAGCCCCAGGATCCGATCGGGTTCGTCGCCCAGCGCGCTCAACAGCACGACCGGCGGCGCGCCGACGCCCGCCAACCGACGACAGACGGACAGGCCGTCTTCGCCGGGCATCATGACGTCGAGCAGGATCAGCGATACGCTGCGCCGCGCCAGTACGGCATCCATGTCACGCGCATTCGTGGCGGTTTCGACCTGATAGCCGTGCATGCCGAGGCTCTCGGCGAGCAGGGTGCGGATCATCTGGTCGTCGTCGACCACCAGCAACACGGGTTTGGCCGCATCGGGAAGAACGGAATTGGGATACATGGCGCGATCCTAATCCGGGCATGTGTTCGGTATGTTTCTGCGCCCGATGCCCGTTGGCATCGATGCTATGCGTCCTGGACGAACGTGAAAAGCGCAGACGTCTCAGCCTGAAAGCAGGGCCGCGCGGTTATCCCTCGAGCGTGGTCGTCGACGGATGATGCTTGTCCAGGTGGCGCTTGATGATCCGCAGGTTCCGCGTGTTGGAACGGAAGAAGAAATCGGGCACCGCGCCGACGAACGGGATCATGCCCAGCGCCCAGTCGACGCCGACATTGCCGAACATCCGCGCCATCTGGAGCTTCGACATGCCGATGTTGCGCGCTTCCCAGACCATCCATCCGCCGACCGCCGCAGCAATCGTGCTGCCGGCGAACGGGATCAGGTCGAGCACGACGTCCATGCCGACCTTGCGATTGGTACCGGGGATGACGAACAGCCCCTCCATCACGCGCTCCATCGCCTCGACGCGGCGGCGGACGGACAGCGCGTCCTTGCCCATCGGCAGGGTTTCCAGGATCGAGCCGGAGGCGATGCGGGTGACGCGTGGGTTCATGACCATTAGTTGGTATCGGCGCGTAGCCGGTTCAACGGGTGCCACGCGCGCGGGTTCGCCTGCCATTGCCGCAGTCGTGGCGACACCAGCGACCAGCGCAGCGGCCGGGCGAGGGGGATGAAGGCGACGTCCTCGTTCAGCGCCGCATCCGCCGCCGCAATCCGCGCCCCGCGCTCGACCAGCGTGGGTGCCTCGCGCGCTGCTTCAAGGGCGGCCTGCGCCACGTCGCCGCACACCACGCACGCAGTCGCCAGATACCAGCGCGCACTGTCATAGGGCGCGACCGCATCGACCAGCTTCAGGTCCGCGGCATCGCGCAAGCCGACGCGGATCGGCGTGATCCCGACCGCGATCAGCGATGCGGCGACCTGCGCATAGAAGAGCGTGGCGCCGGGCCCCGCCGGCAGCGCGATCCGCAGCGCGATCGGTCCACCAGTCCAGGCCGCGACCCTCTGCCGGGCTGCGGCGCGGCGTTCGTCCTGCGTCAGCAGCGTCCAGGCGGGCACCTGTGGCAGCGCGGCGGAATCGAGGATGTCGGGCAGAATCCGGTCGGCAGGATCCCAGGCGGGTGCGATCGCCGCGGTCAGCGCCGTGCGATCGATCGCCTCGGCCACCGCGGCGCGGTTGGCAGGGTCGGCAAGGAACCCGTCGCGGCGAACGATCGCGAGTCCGAACAGGCCGACCGCGGGGTCGACGCGAACGTTGCCCGCGGCGATGTCTGTCGTCGCCAGCAGCGGCCAGTCGACGAAACTGCCGCCACTGACCAGATCGGAATCGCGATTGGCGAACCGCGCGATCGCGCGTGCGGCACGTTCGCCGATCAGCCGGACGTCCTCCTCGGGCTTGGCCTCGCGCTGGTCGTCGGGGTCGGCCTGGTTCGGATCGAAGGCGGGACGCAACAATGGCGCACGGCCACGGTGCAGGACGCGAAACGGACCGCTCCCGCCCGAGGGGCGCAGGCGGAGCAATGCCAGCTCGGGTTGCGCGAACAGTTTCAGCAGGTCGGGGCGGGGGCGGGACAGCCGAACCTCGATCACCTGCGGCGTCATCACGACGATCTCGTCGATCGCGGTCAGGAACGGCGCGAGCGGATTGCGCGAGTTCGGCGCGATCTGGCGCTCCAGCATCGCCACCACCTGGTCCGCGGTGACCGGCGTACCGTCGCCCCAGTCGCCTTCGCGCAGGCGAAAGATGTAGCTCATGCCGCCGTCGATCACGATCCAGCGCTCGGCAAGGCCCGGCTCGATCTGCCCGGCGGCATCGAACCGCACGAGCCCCTGCGCGGTGGAGTCCATCATCAGCCGCGAGGGGGTGTCGAGCACGACGCGGCTGGCGTCGGCGACGCGGGGCGGGGCGCCGATCGCGCTGGCGACGACTACCCCGGTATCGGGCCGGCGATCGCACCCGCTCAGCGCGGCGGCGGATACCGCGATGCCGCCAGCCAGCAGGACAGCCCGAATGGTGCGGACGGCGGGACTCGAACCCGCACTCCTAGGGAGGGAGATTTTAAGTCTCCTGCGTCTACCGGTTTCGCCACGTCCGCACACACCGCCAACAAGACGAGGTCGCTCGCCGGGTCAACCCATGTCGGGCATATTAACGCCTGTTGGCCATGATCGTCTGGCGTGATCGGGGGCCTCGAACACCGAAGCCCCTACGCCCAGCTCAGACGTTGAGGCGGGCGCGCATTTCCTTGCCGGGCTTGAAATACGGCACGCGCTTTGCCTCGACGTCGACGACTTCGCCGGTACGGGGATTTCGGCCGGTGCGGGCATCGCGTGCGCGCGTCGAGAAAGCGCCGAAACCGCGCAGTTCGACCCGGCCGTCGGCGGCCAGTCGCTTGGAAATCTCGTCGAAGAACGTGCTGACGATCAGCTCGACTTCGTTCGGTTGAAGGTCCGGATGCGCCTCGGCGATCTTCAGGACCAGTTCAGATCGGATCATTCGAGCCCCCGCCCATTCTAAGAGCTTGAAAGTTGATACATGTCAATCTGCGAGTCATTAGCACCAATTGAGGGACAGTCAAAAACCAAAGTGGCCCAGACAAGAAAAAGCCCGGCATGTCGCGACATGCCGGGCCAAATCTTCGCTAAGCCGTTGAGCTTACTTCTTCTCGGCGTCCGTGCGAGCCTTGAGGGCCTCGCCCAGGATGTTGCCGAGCGTCGCGCCCGAGTCCGAAGACCCGTACTGCGCGACGGCCTGCTTCTCTTCGGAGATCTGCATCGCCTTGATCGAGAAGGTGGGCTTCTTCGAACGGTCGAAGCCGGTGACCATCGCGTCGAACTTCTGGCCGACCTGGAAACGCTCCGGACGCTGCTCGTCGCGATCGCGACCCAGATCGGTGCGCTTGATGAAGCCGGTGGCGCCATCGTCGCCCTGCTGCACTTCGAGGCCCGCATCGCGGACTTCGAGAACGGTGACCGTGACGATCGCGTTCTTGTTCAGCTTGTCGCCTGCTGCTGCGATGCCGCCGGCCGATGGCCCGCCACGCTCGAGCTGCTTCATGCCGAGCGAGATACGCTCCTTCTCGGCGTCGATGTCGAGAACCACGGCCTCGACGGTCTCACCCTTGCGATGCAGGTTGAGCGCGTCCTCGCCCGAAACACCCCAGGCGATGTCGGACATGTGGACCATGCCGTCGACGTCGTTGTCGAGGCCGATGAACAGACCGAACTCGGTCGCGTTCTTGACTTCGCCTTCGACGGTCGAACCGATCGGATGAGCGGCAGCGAATGCCTCCCAAGGATTGGCCTGGGCCTGCTTCAGGCCGAGCGAGATGCGACGCTTCTCGGAATCGACTTCGAGGACCATGACGTCGACTTCCTGCGAGGTCGACACGATCTTGCCCGGATGGACGTTCTTCTTGGTCCAGGACATTTCCGACACGTGGACGAGGCCCTCGATGCCCGCTTCCAGCTCGACGAACGCACCATATTCGGTGATGTTCGTGACGCGGCCGGTGAGCTTTGCGCCGACCGGGTACTTGACCATCGCGCCATCCCAGGGATCGCTCTCCAGCTGCTTCATGCCGAGGCTGATGCGCTGGGTGTCCTTGTTGATGCGGATGATCTGCACCTTGACGGTGTCGCCGATGTTCAGGACTTCGCTCGGGTGACCGACGCGCTTGTAGCTGAGATCGGTGACGTGCAGCAGGCCATCGATGCCGCCGAGGTCAACGAACGCACCGTAATCGGTGATGTTCTTGACGACGCCGTCGATGATCTGGCCCTCGGCCAGGCTCAGGATCAGGCCCGAACGCTGCTCTGCGCGCGTCTCTTCGAGAACGGCGCGACGCGACACGACGATGTTGCCGCGCTTGCGGTCCATCTTCAGGATCTGGAACGGCTGGGGGATGTCCATCAGCGGGGTGACATCGCGCACGGGGCGGATATCGACCTGCGAACCGGGCAGGAAGGCTACGGCGCCGTTCAGGTCGACGGTGAAGCCACCCTTCACGCGGCCGAAGATCACGCCTTCGACGCGGGTCGTCTTGGAGAATTCGGTTTCCAGCTTGTCCCATGCGGCTTCGCGACGGGCGCGGTCGCGGCTGAGCATCGCTTCGCCGTGGACGTTCTCGACGCGGTCGACATAGACTTCGACTTCGTCGCCGACCTTGAGGTCAGCCTTCTGGCCCGGCGCTGCGAATTCGCGAAGCGGCACGCGGCCTTCCGACTTCAGACCGACGTCGATGACGGCCATGTCGTTCTCGATGCCGGTCACGGTGCCATGCACCACACGGCCCTCGAAGCTGTCGGCGTCGCCGAGCGTTTCGTTCAGCATCGCCGCGAAATCGTCGCGGGTCGGCATTACCTGGGTTGCCATAGAATTCAGTAATCCTAGTCTGTTTCCGGCCAAGCGGTTGGGTCCGCTGGTCTTGGCCTTCGTTGCCGCGACGACCGAACGCCGGCGCAGCATCCGGACGGCACAAGGCGCGGAGGACGTAGACGCTGAATGCGAAAACGGCGCGTGAGACTCGTGGGTCTCCGCGCCTTCCTCCACGAGCATCGCTCGCCGGACAGTTCCGTATAGCCGAAACCGGGTCTCGGAGCAAGTTCGGCTCGGCTTCGTTGGGGGCTGCTCACAACAGGAGCGAAGATTTGAACGAACGCGGTATTCTCGTGCTGGGCTGGGTCGCCACCGTGACGGCGATCGTGATGTACCTGTCGTACATCGACCAGATCATGCTGAACCTTGCGGGTCAGAAGGGATCGGTGGTCCAGCCGTTCGCGACGATGGTGAATTGCGCGCTGTGGGTAGGGTATGGGTTTTTGAAGGACAAGCGGGACTGGCCGATCGTCGTGGCGAATTTTCCTGGGGTGGTGTTCGGGGCGGTTGCGCTGGTTACTGCGCTTTAGGACGCGGCGATCCTCTCCCTTGGAAGGGAGCACTCTAATCCCCCCTCCCTGGAAGGGAGGGGCAGGGGGTGGGTCGGCTTCCGCATAGACGATCGGGAATGGCACAAGCTAGCCAACCCACCCCCAACCCCTCCCTTCCAGGGAGGGGGGCGGGAAGAAGGTGCGTTCGCCCCCGCTTCCTTGTTCTCCCGCGGAGGCGGGAGCCCAGTCTGGGTCCCCGCCTTCGCGGGGGAAACAGTGTTGGTTCAAGGTAGCTACCCCAACAGAGAAACCACCCCGGCGAAGGCCGGGGCCCAATTGGGGGACGTCGCTAACTGAGCACCGGGCTTCGTTACTGCGGACGTTCCAGTTGGGCCCCGGCCTTCGCCGGGGTGGTCGCCGCTGCTGAGAGGGGAGTGGCTTAAACCGAAGCGGCCTTCTTCGCCCGCTGCGCCTCCACCAACGCCACCGCCCGCTGCACCGAAGCCTCGATCGACAGAAAACTCGTATCCAGCAACGCCGCATCCGCCGCCATAACCAGCGGCGCAGTAGACCGCCCGCTATCCCGAGCATCCCGAGCCCGGATATCCGCCAGCACCCGATCCTTACTCGCCGTCCCCCCCCGAGCCTGCAACTCCGCATGCCGACGCTGCGCCCGAATATTCGGCGTAGCCTTCACGAACAGCTTCGCGTCCGCATCCGGCGCGATCACGGTCCCGATGTCACGCCCGTCGAGGATCGCGCCACCCTCCTGCGCCGCAAACCGCTTCTGCCGGTGCAGCAGCGCCGCGCGGACCAGCGGATGCGCCGACACCACCGACGCCAGCGCGCCGATCTCGTCGTCGCGCAACGCCGGATCGCTTAGCAGCGCATCGCTGAAATCGCAGGCCGCGACCGCGTCGGCTTCGGTTTCCGGATCGAGCCCCATCCGCGCCACGCTCAACGCGACCGCGCGGTACAACAGCCCGGTATCGAGATACGGCAACCCATAATGCTTGGCCAAGGCCCGCGCGATCGTGCCCTTGCCCGATGCCGCCGGACCGTCGACTGCGATGATCATCTTAATTCCCCAAGCCGGTAAGCGTGTCGAGCGACCGGAAGAACACCGGATAGCTGGTCGCCACCGGCGATACATCATCGATCGTGATCGGTTCGGCCGCACCGAGCCCCGCGACCACCATGCTCATCGCGATCCGGTGATCGAGTTTCGAGGCCACCCGAGCGCCGCCGCGCATCGCCGCGCCGCCAGAGCCGGTGATCGCCATGCCGTCTTCGAACTCTTCGCAAACGACGCCGCACGCTTCGAGCGCGATCCGCATCGTCGTGATCCGGTCCGATTCCTTGACGCGCAATTCATGCGCGCCGCGTGCGACCGTCGTCCCGGTCGCGAAGGCGGCGGCGACGAACAGCACCGGGTATTCGTCGATCATGCTCGGCGCGAGATCGGCCGGCACTTCGATCGCGATAAGCGGCGCATGCCGGACCCTCAGGTCCGCGACCGGCTCGCCGCCGACGGTGCGCGGGTCGAGCTCGGTGATGTCCGCGCCCATCATGCGCAAAGCCGTGACGATCCCGATCCGCGTCGGGTTCAGCCCGACGTTGCGCACGACGATGTCCGACCCCGGCACGATCGACGCCGCGACCAGCCAGAACGCCGACGACGACGGATCGCCCGGCACGACGATATCCTGCGGTTTCAGCTCCGCTTCGCCGGTGATCGAGATGATCCGCCCGGCCGCGGTTTCCTCGACGGTCAGCTTAGCGCCGAACCCGGTCAGCATCCGCTCGCTATGATCGCGCGTCGCGACCGGTTCGATGACCCGCGTGATCCCCGGCGTGTTGAGCCCCGCGAGCAAAATCGCCGACTTCACCTGCGCCGACGCGACCGGCAGCGTGTATTCGATCGGCACCGCCGGGCACATCCCGCGCACCATCAACGGCAGCCGCCCGCCCGGCGACGACGTGATGTCCGCGCCCATCTGCGACAGCGGCTCGATCACCCGCCCCATCGGTCGCCCCGACAACGAGGCGTCGCCGGTAAAGGTGCAGGTGATCGGATGGCTCGACACCAGCCCCATCAGCAACCGCGTCGACGTCCCCGAATTGCCCATCTCCAGCGCGGTCTCGGGCTGGAGCAGGCCGCCTACGCCGACGCCGTCCACGGTCCAGATCCCGTCCTCGCCGCGCTCGATCGTCGCCCCCATCGCGCGCATCGCTGCGGCGGTGGCGAGCACGTCCTCGCCCTCCAGCAGACCCTCGATCCGACTGGTGCCGACTGCGAGGCTGGCGAACATCAACGCGCGGTGGCTGATCGACTTGTCGCCGGGGACCGCGATCGAACCGGTCAAAGGACCGCGTGCGACGACGTCGAGCGGCTGGGGGAGGGGGTGTGCCATGGGGCCGGGCTTTTGACAGTGGCCTTGCGCTATGGCAAGGCGCGCCCACTTTGCGAGGGCATCCCTCACAATCTATCCATTCGAAAGGTTCTATCGGCATGATCAAGCCGGAATGGGGCACGAAGCGTTCGTGCCCGAAATGCGCGACGCGTTTCTACGACCTCGAAAAAGCCGACCCCGTGACCTGCATCGAGTGCGGGTATGCGTGGGAGCCCGAGCCCATCCTGAAGTCGAAGCAGCCGCTGCCGTTCGAGGTCGCCAAGCCCGACACCAAGAAGCCGGACGCGGATCTCGAGGATGACGAGGAAGAGGACATCGCTTCGATCACCGGCGAGGACGAAGAGCCGTCGGCGGACGATGAAGTCGATCTCGGCGGCGACGACGACCTCGGCGTCGAGACGCCGCAGGACGAGCACGAGCGCTAATTAGAATAAATTTGGCAGGCGGCATTTACGCCGCTTGCCAACCCGGGCGGGTCCGGTTAGTGACCCGCCTCCCAACGGGAATGGGGCCGTAGCTCAGCTGGGAGAGCGTTCGCATGGCATGCGAAAGGTCAGGGGTTCGATCCCCCTCGGCTCCACCATTTCCGTTGATGACCGGTCCGCCGGGACAGCTTTTCAGATAGTTTCAGATGATACCGTCGGCGCCGATATGCGCCGCGTGCAGGTCCCTGAACGTCTCCCCGATCGCCGCGACCATGACGCTTCCTTCGATGCGTGAGGCGGAGTCGTTCGCCACCAGTACGCCAACCCTGCGCGTCGGGTCGAAGCCGGTCAGCGGGATCATCGCGATGCCCTCGCTCGCAAAGCTCAGCGGCATGACCGTCATACCCAGCCCTGCGCGGACATAGGTCAATGCGCGGTCGTCGCTTACCGTGCGGGCGGCCATGAAAGGGCGGACGCCGCGCGCGGTGAAGAAGCGGCTCGTTTCCGCCAGCGCTTCGCAGTGGCGACGGACGATCATAGTTTCCTCCGCGACGTCGGCGACCGCGAGCGTGGCGCGACCTGCAAGGCGATGGTCTTTCGCCACCGCGACCGCGAAACCCTCCTCGAACAGTACGCGTCCCCGCGCATCGTCGCCGATCGCGCCGAGCATCACGTCGATCCGGCCGCGGTCGAGCAACGCGACGAGTTCGCTGCTGCGTCCTTCGACTACTTCGAGGCGCTCGGTGGTGGAGGCGCGTCGGGCTCGTCCCAGCGCCGCCGCGATCCAGGACGGCGGCAGCGTCGTCGCGATCCCGAGCCGCACCAGTTTGGTCGGAACGCTGTCCTGCAAATCCCGTTCGGCGGCGGCGAACTCGGCTTCGATCCGGCGAGCATGCACCGCGAACCGCGTACCTGAAGGCGTGAGTTCGATCCGCCGGTTAGTCCGCAGGAACAGCGTCTGGCCGAGTGCCGCCTCCAGCTTGGCGATGCCGACCGACAGCGTCGGCTGCGAGATCCGGCACTGGGCGGCGGCGCGCGTGAAATTGCCCTGGTCGACGACCGCCAGGAAATAGCGCACCACGTACCGTTCTATCATAGCCGGATCACCATAGACCGGATCTATCGCATGTGTTCGGTCGTATCAATTTCTCATGGCTCGCACGACAGAGTATCAAGGTCGCAACACAAGGTCTGGAGAGGCTGCATGATACCCGATTTCGATTTCGCGCTCGGCGAATCCGCGGACATGATCCGAGAGAGCACGCACCGCTTCGCCACCGACAAGATCGCGCCGCTCGCCGCGAAGATCGACGCCGACGACTGGTTCCCGCGCGAGCTCTGGCCGGCGATGGGCGAACTCGGGCTGCACGGCATCACCGTCGAGGAAGAGTTTGGCGGCCTCGGCCTCGGCTATCTCGAACACGTCGTCGCGGTCGAGGAAGTCTCGCGCGCGTCTGCGTCGATCGGCCTCAGCTACGGCGCGCATTCGAACCTGTGCGTCAACCAGATCCGCCGCTGGGGCAATCCTGAGCAGAAGGCGAAATATCTGCCCAAGCTCGTCTCCGGCGAGCATGTCGGCAGCCTCGCCATGTCCGAAGCCGGCGCCGGCTCCGACGTCGTCTCGATGAAGCTCAAGGCGGTAAAGACCGACACGGGCTACGTCCTCAACGGCACGAAATTCTGGATCACCAACGCCGCCTATGCGGACACGCTGGTCGTCTACGCTAAGACTGGCGAGGGCTCGCGCGGGATCACCGCGTTCCTGATCGAGAAGGACATGCCCGGCTTCGCGATCGGCCAGAAGATCGACAAGATGGGTATGCGTGGGTCACCCACCGCGGAACTCGTCTTCACCGATTGCGAAGTCCCGTTCGAGAACGTGATGGGCCCCGAGAATGGCGGCGTCGGCGTGCTGATGTCGGGGCTCGACTATGAGCGCGCGGTGCTGGCCGGGATCCAGCTCGGCATCATGCAGGCGTGCCTCGACGTGGTGATCCCGTACGTGCGCGAGCGGAAGCAGTTCGGGACGGCGATCGGCCAGTTCCAGCTGATCCAGGCCAAGGTCGCCGACATGTACGTCGCGCTGAGTTCGGCGCGCGCGTACGTCTATGCGGTGGCGAAGTCGTGCGATGCGGGGAAGACAACGCGGTTCGACGCGGCCGGCGCGATCCTGCTGGCGAGCGAGAGCGCGGTGAAGGTGTCGCTCGAATCGATCCAGGCGCTGGGCGGGGCAGGGTATACCAAGGACTGGCCGGTCGAGCGGTTCATGCGGGATGCCAAGCTGCTCGACATCGGTGCGGGGACGAACGAGATTCGGCGGATGTTGATTGGGCGCGAGTTGATTGGGGCTGCTCCGAAGGTGGCACAGTGATGTGGCATGCAAATCCTCCCCGGCACGGGGAGGGGGACCGCGCAGCGGTGGAGGGGGCTCACCCCGAGCGTAACGCTGGCGGAAGCCCCCCTCCACCTTTCGCCCAAGCGGACGAACGGTCCCCCTCCCCGTGCCGGGGAGGATTTGCGTGACGGCCCCCGTCCTTACCTCCGCCCTCTCCCCTGACAGCGAAACCTTCCGCGCGAACGCGACCCACAACCGCGCCCTCGCCGAAACCCTCCGCGAAGACGTCGCCCGCACAGCCCTAGGCGGCAACGCGAAGTCCCGCGAGCGCCACACCGCCCGCGGCAAACTCCTCCCCCGAGACCGCGTCGAACGCCTGCTCGACCCGGGCTCCTCCTTCCTCGAAATCGGCCAGCTCGTCGCCAACGGCCTCTATGATAACGAAGTCCCCGGCGCAGGCGTGATCGCCGGCATCGGCCGCGTCTCCGGCCGCCAGTGCATGATCCTGTGCAACGACGCGACGGTGAAGGGCGGCACCTACTTCCCGCTGACCGTCAAGAAACACCTCCGAGCCCAGGAAATCGCGCAGGAGAACCGCCTACCCTGCATCTACCTCGTCGACAGCGGCGGCGCGAACCTGCCGCACCAGGCGGAGGTGTTCCCCGACCGCGATCACTTCGGCCGCATCTTCTTCAACCAGGCGCAGATGTCGGCGCTCGGTATCCCGCAGATCGCCTGCGTCATGGGCAGCTGCACCGCGGGCGGGGCGTACGTCCCCGCAATGTCGGACGAGACGATCATCGTCCGCGGGCAGGGGACGATCTTCCTCGCTGGCCCGCCGTTGGTGAAGGCCGCGACCGGCGAAGTCATCTCCGCGGAAGAACTCGGCGGCGCCGACACGCACGGCCGCCGCTCGGGCGTGGTAGATCATGTCGCCGAGAACGACGAACACGCGCTGACGATCGTCCGCGACATCGTCTCGACGCTGCAACCGCAGGCGCAGGCCGCGGTGAACGTCCAGCAGCCCAAGCCCCCGAACTTCGCCCCCGAAGAGCTCTATGGCATCGTCCCCAGCGACGTCCGCGCGCCCTACGACGTCCACGAAGTCATCGCGCGCCTCGTCGACGGCAGCGAGTTCCACGAGTTCAAGGCGCTCTACGGCACGTCGCTCGTCTGCGGGTTCGCGCATATCTGGGGCATCCCGGTCGCGATCCTCGCCAACAACGGCGTGCTGTTCAGCGAGAGCGCGCAGAAGGGCGCGCATTTCATCGAGCTTGCGTGCCAGCGAAAGATCCCGCTGCTGTTCCTCCAGAACATCTCGGGCTTCATGGTCGGCGGCAAGTACGAGGCGGAGGGCATCGCCAAGCACGGCGCCAAGCTCGTCACCGCGGTGGCCACCGCGACCGTCCCGAAGATCACGGTGTTGATCGGCGGCAGCTTCGGCGCGGGCAATTACGGCATGTGCGGCCGCGCCTATTCGCCACGCTTCCTGTTCACCTGGCCCAACAGCCGGATCAGCGTGATGGGCGGCGAACAGGCGGCCAGCGTTCTCGCCACCGTCCACCGTGACGCCGACAGCTGGACCCCCGAGCAGGCCGAAGCCTTCAAGGCACCCGTACGCCAGAAATACGAGGACGAGGGCAGCCCCTGGTACGCCACCGCGCGCCTCTGGGACGACGGTATCATCGATCCCGCCCAGACCCGCGACGTGCTCGGCCTAGCCTTCGCCGCGACGCTCAACGCTCCAATCCCCGAACGCCCCGCGTTCGGCGTGTTCAGGATGTAACGCCATGAACCTAGGTCAGTTCGATGAATACCAACAATCGGTCATGTTGTGGGCCAAAGATCCGGAAACGGGCAAGCGTTTAAAACTGACGCCTACTGATGAATTGATGACTAATTTTGCTGCGTGGCATGCCACAGAATGTGCTCATGAGGACAAAGGCCTGGTTGCTATCAAAGCTCGCGGTGGCGCATTGATGTATCGACGCCAGTGCCTCATTTGTGGTGATCCGGAGACCCAGTGGATTAGCAGATCGACGCTAGGATCCCTTGACTCTATTCCGCTGGTTCTCGGCGATTTAAAAGAGCAGTTTGAGAAAACTAGATTGATCGCGTGGCAATCGATTCAAGAGCGGCATGCGAAAGTGCAACTTGCTTCGAGCGACACGGAGTATGCAACCTATTTGGCATCTGAAACGTGGAGGGCCAAGCGAGCTAAGGTATTTGATCGAGCAAACGGACTATGTGAAGGCTGTCGAGAACAACCAGCGACGCAGGTTCATCATCTAACCTACAAGCATATCCAAGAGGAATTTCTGTGGGAACTCGTTGCGATTTGTGACGGTTGCCACGGGCGCGTACATAACGAACAGCCGCAATGATCACATCCCTCCTGATCGCCAATCGCGGCGAAATCGCCTGCCGCATCATCCGCACCGCGAGGGCGCTCGGCATCCGCACCGTCGCGGTCTATTCGGACGCCGACGCGAACGCGCTCCACGTCCGCCAGGCCGACGAGGCCGTGCATATCGGGGCATCCCCGGCGCGCGAAAGCTATCTCGTCGGCGACCGCATCATCGCAGCCGCGAAGCAGACCGGCGCCGATGCTATCCACCCCGGTTACGGTTTCCTCTCGGAGAACGCCGACTTCGCCCAAGCCGTACTCGACGCCGGCCTGATTTGGGTCGGTCCAAACCCCGACAGCATCCGCGCGATGGGCCTCAAGGACGCCGCGAAACAGCGCATGATCGCCGCCGGCGTCCCCGTCACGCCCGGTTATCTCGGCGAAGACCAGTCCCCCGAGCGTCTCAAGACCGAGGCGGACGCGATCGGCTACCCCGTCCTCATCAAGGCGGTCGCTGGCGGCGGCGGCAAGGGCATGCGCCGCGTCGACACCGCCGCCGAGTTCGCCGACGCGCTCGTCTCGTGCCAGCGCGAGGCGGCATCCTCGTTCGGCAACACCGACGTGCTGATCGAGAAATACATCCTCTCGCCGCGCCATATCGAAGTGCAGGTCTTCGGCGACAGCCATGGCGACGTGGTTCATTTGTTTGAGCGCGATTGTTCGCTTCAGCGTCGCCATCAGAAGGTGATCGAGGAAGCCCCCGCACCCGGCATGGACGTCGCCACCCGCGAAGCGATCTGTGCCGCCGCGGTCAAGGCGGCCAAGGCGGCCGATTACGTCGGCGCCGGCACGATCGAGTTCATCGCGGACGCCAGCGAAGGCCTCCGCGCCGACCGCATCTGGTTCATGGAAATGAACACGCGGCTCCAGGTCGAGCACCCGGTCACCGAAGAGATCACCGGCCAGGACCTGGTCGAGTGGCAACTCCGCGTCGCAAGCGGCGAGCCTTTGCCGAAACGCCAGGACGAACTGGCGATCGACGGCTGGGCGATGGAAGCACGGCTCTATGCCGAGGACCCCGCCAAGGGGTTCCTGCCCTCCATCGGCACGCTCGAACGCTTCGATCTCGGCACCACCGCCCGCGTCGATACCGGGGTAGAGCAGGGCGCGGAAATCTCGCCCTTCTACGACCCGATGATCGCCAAGGTGATCGCCTGGGGCGAAGACCGCGAGACCGCGCGCGAAGCCTTGGCGGACGCGCTCGACGGCGCAGTCGTCTGGCCGGTGCGATCCAATGCGGGGTTCCTCGTCGAGGCGCTCGACCATCCCGACTTCGTGGCGGGCACGCTCGACACCGGCCTGATCGCCCGCGAAGGCGACGCGCTCATGCCGCCGACGCATCCGACCGAAGAGGCTTTGGTCGAGGCGGCCGGAGCGCTCGTACCCGCCGATCCGATCGCGGGCTTCCGCCTCAACGCCGCCCCCCGCCGCAGCGCGACGTTCCTGCTCGACGGCGAACCGGTCGAGGTCGAACTCGACGGACACGCCGGGACGATGCCCGCGTTCGAAGACGTGCTGATCTCCGAAGCCGGCCAGACCTGGCAGCTGAAGCCGTGGCGTGCATCGGGCGTGGCGGCGGGCGGGGCAGCGGACGGCGCGATCCTGTCGCCTATGCCCGGGCGCATCATCGCGGTCGACGTCGCGGCGGGCGATACGGTCACCAAGGGCCAGAAGCTCGTCACGCTGGAGGCGATGAAGATGGAGCACTCCCTCACCGCACCGTTCGACGGCATTGTTGCGGACCTCAACGCAATCGAGGGCGGGCAGGTGACCGAGGGCACCATGCTCGTCCGCATCGAGAAGGACGCCTGATGGCAGGCCGCTATTACGACGACTGGAGCATCGGCGACCGGATCGAGCACGAGATCCGCCGCACGGTGACCGAGACGGACAATCTCCTGTTCTCGACGATGACGCACAACCCGCAGCCGCTCCATCTCGATATCGAGGCGGCGAAGGCGAGCGAGTTCGGCCGGATCCTGGTCAACGGCACCTTCACCTTCGCGCTGATGGTCGGGCTGTCGGTCGGCGAGACGACGCTCGGCACGCTCGTCGCCAATCTCGGCTACGACAAGCTGGTGCATCCGAAACCGGTGTTCATCGGCGACACGATGCGCTGCGAAACGGAAATCACCGAACTCAAGCCCAGCAAGTCGCGCCCGAACGCAGGCATCGTCACCTTCACGCACCGGCTGATCAACCAGCGCGACGAGATCGTATGCCAGTGCCTGCGCACCGCCCTGATCGAGCGGCGCGCTGGCGTTACTCAGTGATTGTCGCGCGGTAGGCCCATGGTCTGGGCGATGCGCTGATACTTCTCGGCACCCTCCAGGATCGCACCGGTCTCCATCTGGCCAACGGTGGCGCGCTGGATTTCCTGCCACGGCGTCTGCGAGCGCGGGAAGGCATAGCCGCCGTCTGCGGTAAGGGTGCGGCGCCGCTCGGCGAGTTCCTCGTCGGAAATCAGCACGTTGGCCGATCCCTTGGCGAGGTCGATGCGAACCCGGTCGCCGGTACGGATCAGCGCAAGTCCACCCATCGCCGCCGCTTCGGGCGAGGCGTTGAGGATCGAAGGCGACCCCGACGTCCCCGACTGCCGACCGTCGCCGATGCAGGGGAGGGCGTGGACGCCCTCACGGATCAGGTATGCGGGGGGGCGCATGTTGACGACCTCGGCGGCACCCGGATAGCCGATCGGCCCCGCGCCACGCATGAACAACAACGTGTCGGTCGTGATCCCGAGCGAGGGATCGTCGATCCGGTGGTGATAATCCTCCGGCCCGTCGAACACGACCGCAGGGCCCTCGAATGCCTCGGGATCGTCCGGGTTGGACAGATAGCGCTCGCGGAATTCCGGCGAGATTACGCTGGTCTTCATGATCGCCGAGTCGAACAGATTGCCGCGCAGCACGATGAAGCCGGCATCCTCGAGCAACGGCGTCGCGAACGGGCGAATGACGCGCTCGTCCTCGATCGTCGCGGTCCGGCAATTGTCGCCGATCGTCTTGCCGTTCGCGGTCATCGCGTCCTCGTGGATCAGGCCCTGCTTCATCAGCTCGGCCACCACCGCGGGCACGCCGCCCGCATGGTAATAATCCTCGCCGAGATACTCGCCCGCGGGCTGGAGGTTGACCATCAACGGCACCTTGTGGCCGTGCGTCTGCCAGTCGTCGATCGGCAGGTCGACGCCGATGTGGCGCGCAATCGCGGCGAGATGGATCGGTGCGTTGGTCGAGCCGCCGATCGCCGAATTGACGACGATCGCGTTGTGAAACGCCTCCTTGGTCAGGATATCGGAGGGCTTCAGATCTTCCGAAACCATGTCGACGATCCGCTTGCCGGTCTTGTACGCGACCTCCTGGCGATCACGGTAGGGCGCCGGGATCGCCGCCGAGCCGGGCAACTGCATGCCGAGCGCCTCGGCAAGGCTGTTCATCGTCGTCGCGGTACCCATCGTGTTGCAATAACCGGTCGACGGTGCCGACGACGCAACGAGCTTGATGAAGCCCTCGTCGTCGATCGCGCCGGTCGCGAGCAGCTCGCGCGCCTTCCACACGATCGTCCCCGAACCGGTCCGCTCGCCCTTGTGCCAGCCGTTGAGCATCGGCCCCACCGACAAGGCGATGGCGGGGATGTTGACCGTCGCGGCGGCCATCAGGCACGCCGGCGTGGTCTTGTCGCAGCCGATCGTCAGGACCACGCCGTCGAGCGGATAGCCGTACAGCACTTCGACCAGTGCCAGATAGGCGAGGTTGCGGTCGAGCCCGGCGGTCGGGCGCTTGCCGGTTTCCTGGATCGGGTGGACCGGAAATTCGAGCGCGATACCGCCGGCTTCACGGATGCCTTCGCGGAGACGTTCGGCGAGCACGAGATGGTGGCGGTTGCACGGCGACAGGTCGCTACCGGTCTGCGCGATGCCGATGATCGGCTTGCCCGAGCGCAGTTCCTCCAGGCTCAGCCCGAAGTTCAGATAACGCTCGAGATAGAGCGCGGTCATGTCGATATTCTCGGGGTTGTCGAACCACGCACGGCTGCGGAGCTTGCTGGAAGCGGGGGGCATGTCGGTCATCGGGTCGGTCATCGGGAGGCTTTCTGGAATATCGGGATCGGTAGGATCAACGCGCGACGGAGACGCGGTAGATCATGCGATGGTGATAGGGCTTGCCGGGATCGACGCGCGCCGAGCCGAACGCGGGCTGGTTGGGCGTGTCCGGAAACTTCTGCGGTTCGAGCGCCAGGCCGTCGCCCATCCGGTAGACATGGCCCGACTTGCCGATCAGCGATCCGTCGAGGAAATTGCCCGAATAGAACTGCACGCCGGGCTCTGTGGTCAGCACTTCGAGCACGCGGCCAGACGCCGGATCTTCCACCCGAGCGGCAAGGCCGGGCTCCGGCGTCGCGCCCTTGTCGAGCACGAAGTTATGATCCCAGCCATGGCCGATCACGATCTGCGGATCGCGGCCGTCGCGAATGCCGTCGGACAGCGCGCGGCCCTTGGTGAAGTCGAACACCGTGCCTGCGACGGGCTTCATCTCGCCGGTCGGGATCAGCGTGGCGTTCACCGGGGTGTAGCGCCGCGCCGGGATCGTCAGCCGCTGGCCGTAGATCCCGGTCGCGGAGCCTTCGCCGGCCAGATCGAACAGCGCGTGGTTGGTCATGTTGACGATCGTCGGCGCATCGGTGGTCGCGTCGAAATCGATCGTCAGCGCGCCCTTGTCGTCGAGCGCGTAGGTGACCTTGGCCATCAACGTGCCGGGATAGCCCTGGTCGCCCGCCGGGCTGGTCAGCGTCATCACGACCTTCGCCTGCGCGCCATTGGTGACCGAGACGATCTTCCACACCAGCTTGTCGAACCCGACCGTGCCGCCGTGCAGCGTGTTGGTCTTGTCGTTGAGCGGCAATTGATACGCCTTGCCGTCGAGCGTGAAGCGACCGCCGGCGATGCGGTTGGCATAGCGGCCGATCGTCTGGCCCCAGAAATTGGGCGCGCTGGCATAGCTCGCGGCATCGTCATAGCCGAGCGTGATGTCCGCCACCTTGCCGTTGCGGTCGGGCGCGTTCAACGACTGGAGCGTCGCGCCGAGGGTCATGATTCGCGCGCTCACACCATTGGTGCCGGTCAGCGTGACGGCTTCGATCGCGGTGCCGTCGGGCAATTTGCCGAACGACTCGCGCTTGGCCGACGCGGCCGACGCAGCCTGCGTCGATACCGCCGTCAGCACGGCCGCCATGATGATCCCCGTTTTTCCGATTGCGCGCATTTCGGTTCCCGTCCTTAATCGCTCGACGCCGTTGACGCGCCTTGTGAGGCTATATAGTCGGACAATATATTTCTGAGCAAGCCATGCGGTAAAAGACTGTCGTTCAGTCGCAGACATGGCACGGAGGGTGAGCGATTATGGCGATGCCGATACAGATGCAACGACCCGTCGAGGGCGCAGCGACACAGGGTCCGCCGGGCGGCAGTCCCAGTTACCGCTCCGCGCTGACCCTGCTCGCCAGCCTGTTCTTCATGTGGGGCTTCATCACGGTCATCAACAACACGCTGCTGCCGCACCTGCGCAGCGTGTTCGACCTGAGTTACACGCAGACCACGCTGATCGAGAGCGTCTGGTTCATCGCCTATTTCTTCGCGTCGATCCCGTCCGCCAAGCTGATCGAGCGGGTCGGCTATCAGCGCGCGATGGTGTTCGGCCTCGGCCTGATGGCGGTCGGTGCGCTGATGATGGTGCCCGCCGCGCGCCTGCCGAGCTACGGCGTCACGTTGTTCGCGCTGTTCGTGATCGCGAGCGGCATCACGCTGCTCCAGGTCGCGGCCAATCCGTACGTCGCCGTCGTCGGTCCGCCCGAGACCGCGTCGTCGCGATTGAACCTGGTCCAGGCGTTCAACTCGGCCGGTGCGACGCTCGCGCCGTTGTTCGGCGGCTATCTGATCCTCGGCCGCTCGACCTCGGGCACCGCCGTCGCCGGGTCGACCGCTGTGCTGACCCCAGCCGAGCGGCTTGCCGACGCACAGTCGGTGGTGCTGCCGTATCTGATCGTCGCGGGCGTGCTGGTGGTGCTCGCGATCGTCATCGCGCGCTTCCCGCTGCCGGCGATGGGCGCAGCGACGCAGCGCTCGGCCAAGGCGGACCGCAAGGGCCTGTCGCTCTGGTCGCACCGCAACCTGGTGCTCGGCATCCCGGCGATCTTCATTTATCTGATAGCTGAGATCGGCGTCGCCAATCTGTTCATCAACTTCGTCAGCCAGCCGCAGATCGGTAATCTGACGCACGAACAGGCCTCGCATTACCTGTTCATCCTGTGGGGCGGGATGATGGTCGGCCGGCTGGTCGGCAGCGTCGTGATGCGGACGATCCCCGCCGAGCGCGTGCTGGCGGTGGCGAGCATCGGCGCATTCGTCGTCATGTTGATCGCGACCTTCACCACCGGCCATGTCGCGATGTGGGCGCTGATCTCGGTCGGGCTGTTCCACTCGATCATGTTCCCGACGATCTTCACGCTCGGCATCCGCGGCCTCGGGCCGCTGACCGAGGAGGGCTCGGGTCTGCTGATCATGGCGATCGCCGGCGGCGCGCTGGTGATCGTCCAGGGTTGGCTCGCCGACACCTACGGGCTGCAGATCTCGTTCCTGCTGACCGCGGCGTGCGAACTCTACATCCTGTTCTACGCGGTTTGGGGCTCGCGAGTGACCGACGCGCTGCCCGATCCGGTCGCCGTTTCCTGAAGTGCGGCGCCCCTTGACCGGGGCGCCGATTTAGCGGGCGCCGATTTAGCGGGCAGCGACGAAACGGCGGTGGCGTGCGATCAGCGCGCCATCGCCAGTTTCGTATCCTCCAGCGCCAGATCGACCAGCGTCCGCATCGCCGCGCTGGCGCCGTTCGCATCGCCCGCGGCGATCGCGTCATAGACCAGCATGTGATCGGGAATCGGATTGCGGGGCAGGGCACGGGCGCGCTGCTTGAACTGCGTCGTCCAGTTGACCGCCGCACCGATGCTCGCACTCAGCACGATCAGCGCATCGTTGCCCGTCGCGGTCAGCACCGCGTCGTGAAACTCGCGATCCGCGGCGCGGCCCGCTTCGGTGGCCAGCGTATGCCGCCGCATTGCCGCCAGCGCATCCTTCATGATCTTCAGGTCGGTTCGTTCGCGGCGTTCCGCGGCAAGCGCCGCCGCCGCCGGCTCGACGATCGCGCGCAATTCGAACAGCCCGCGAACGAAGGTGATGTCGGGCTCGCCCGCAAACGCCCAAGCGAGCACGTCGGGATCGAGCAGGTTCCACCGGCTGCGCGGCAGGACGCGCGTACCGATTTTCGGTCGACTCTCGACCAGTCCCTTGGCGGTCAGGACCTGAACCGCCTCGCGGTAGGCGCTGCGCGACACGTCGAGCGTTTTCGAGAACTCGACCTCGCCGGACAGCGTGTCGCCGGGCGCATACTCCCCCGACAATATCGCGGTACCGAGCTTGTGCGCGACCGCACCATGAAGACGACGACCCGTGCCGCGCGGAACGCGAGCGACCGGCGTTTCGTCTCCACTGCCAACCTCCACGGGATCCTCGATATGATCCCCAATATGATCCCGAATATGATCGGTGTCCGTCATAACGCTTGCTCCCTGGACACGGCGTAACAGTCCCTGCGCGATCAAGGAACGACAAAGATTGCCAAAGCCCGGCGCCGCTTATATGTCGGAGTATAGGGAGTGGATACTATGTCAGACACAAGCACGAGCCAGACCGAGCGTTCGGCGTTTCGATCCATCGATGCCGCCACCGGTCTTGCGGTGGGTAATCCGATCGCGGTCCATGGTCCAGCCGACGTCGAGGCCGCCTGCGCCGCCGCCGACGCCGCCTTCGATGCGTATCGCGCGACCGGCAACGACGCGCGGGCCGATTTCCTCGAGCGGATCGGCGACGAGATCGTCGCGCTCGGTGACGACCTGATCGTTACCGCGATGCGCGAAAGCGGCCTGCCGCGGGCACGACTGGAAGGCGAGCGCGGTCGTACCGTCGGCCAGCTGAAGCTGTTCGCGGGCGTCGTCCGTCGCGGCGGCTGGATGGGGCTGCGGATCGACCCCGCGCTCCCCGATCGCGCACCGCTGCCGCGTCCCGATCTGCGGCTGCGGATGATCCCGCTCGGCCCGGTCGCGGTGTTCGGCGCGAGCAATTTCCCGCTCGCCTTCTCGACCGCCGGTGGCGACACCGCGTCGGCGCTGGCTGCCGGTTGCCCGGTCGTCGTCAAGGGGCACCCGGCGCATCCCGCGACCGGCGCGATGGTCGCCGGCGCGATCGATGCCGCGGTTGCCGCCTGTGGTTTGCCGAAGGGCGTGTTCTCGCATCTGGTCGGTCCCGGCAACGATCTCGGCAGCGCGCTGGTACAGGATCCGCGCATCGCCGCGGTCGGCTTCACCGGTTCGCGTGCCGGCGGCCTGGCGCTCGTCAAGCTGGCGCAGGCCCGTGAGGTCCCCATTCCGGTCTATGCCGAGATGTCGAGCATCAACCCGGTCGTGCTGCTGCCCGAAGCGCTGAAGGCTCGCGGCGCGGCGTTGGGAACGGCGTTCGTCGGGTCGCTGACGATGGGTGCGGGGCAGTTCTGCACCAACCCCGGCCTCGTGCTCGCAGTCGAAGGCGAGGGGCTCGACGCGTTCGTGTCCGCCGCGGCCACCGCGCTGCCCGAGGCGCCCGCTGCGACGATGCTCACCGGCGGTATCCATGCCGCGTACGAGCAGGGCATCGCCGCGCTTGCGAGCCATGCGGCGGTGAAGGAGATTTCGCGCGGCAAGGTCGGCGAAGGCGTCGCGCAGGGGCAGGCGGCGTTCTTCGAGACGACCGCCGCGCAGTTCCTGAGCGACAAGGCACTCGGCCATGAAGTGTTCGGTGCGTCGTCGCTGCTGGTACGCTGCACGAGCGAGGACGAGCTTCATGCCGTGCTGCGCGCCGCCGAGGGCCAGCTGACCGCGACGATCCAGATGGACGCGGGTGATGCCGACATGGCGTCGCGGCTGATCCCGCTGCTCGAGCGCAAGGCTGGACGCATTCTCGCGAACGGCTGGCCTACCGGTGTGGAGGTCGCGCATGCGATGGTGCATGGCGGTCCGTTCCCGGCGACCTCGGACGGCCGCACGACCTCGGTCGGCAGCCTCGCGATCGACCGGTTCCTGCGGCCGGTGTCGTACCAGAATCTGCTGCCCGAACTGCTGCCGGAGGTGCTGCGTGACGGCACGACCGCGCCGCGGCTGATCGACGGCGTTCCTGCCAACTAATCGAGATATCGGGGGGCGAACCGTAACAACGGCGTCCCGACTAGGAGAGAGACTGATGACTTTGCGCCTGTTGCAGCATGTTGGCGTCGACGGCACGCGATCGGTGATCGCGGCTACTAAGGAGGGGGCGGCGTTCGTTACCGGCGTAGACAGCGTCCGCGCGCTGGCCGAACGCGCGATCGCAGCCGGCACCGATCTCGCCGGGGCGGTTTCGGCCTGCGGAACGGGCGCCAGCGTCGATATCGCTGCCGAACTCGCCGCCGGTCGCCTGACCTCGCCGATCGATCACGTCGATCCCGCGCACCTGATCATGACCGGGACCGGCCTGACGCATCTCGGCTCGGCCGAGGGTCGCGACAAGATGCACCGCGCCGCCGCGGATGCCGAGAAGCAGACCGATTCGATGCGGATGTTCCTTGAGGGCGTCGAGGGTGGCAAGCCCGCCGCGGGAACGCGCGGCCAGCAGCCCGAATGGTTCTACAAGGGCGATGGCTCGGGTCTCGTCGCACCCGGCGCTGCGCTGACGATGCCCGACTTCGCCGAGGATGGCGGCGAGGAGCCCGAGCTTGCCGGGATTTACCTGATCGGTCCCGACGGCACGCCGTTCCGCCTGGGCCTCTGCCTCGCCAACGAGTTCAGCGACCACGTCACCGAGCGCCACAATTACCTGTGGCTCGCGCATTCGAAGCTGCGCCAGGCGTCGCTCGGGCCCGAACTGCTGGTCGGCACGCCGCCCGAACATATCGAGGGGGCGAGCCGCATCCACCGCGATGGCGCGTTGCTGTGGGAAAAGCCGTTCCTGTCGGGCGAGGCGAACATGTCGCACAGCATCGCCAACCTCGAGGCGCATCATTTCAAATATGATCTGTTCCGCCGTCCGGGCGACGTGCACGTCCACTTCTTCGGCACCGCGACGCTGTCGTTCGCCGATGGCGTGACGACGCGCGAAGGCGACGTGTTCGAGATCGAGGCCGCACCGTTCACGCTGCCCTTGCGCAACACGCTGACCAAGGCCGCACCGCAGCCCGTCGTCGTGAAGGCGCTCTGAGCATGGCCGCTATCAGAATCGCGGTCGTCGGGATGGGCAAGATCGCGCGCGACCAGCATCTGCCCTCGATCGCCGGCAACGCCGACTTCGCGTTCGTCGCCAGCGTCAGCCCGCGCGATCCGGGCGTCGAAGGTGTCGCCAACTTCAAGTCGCTGGAGTCGCTGCTCGCCGACGGTCCGGCGATCGACGCGATCGCGCTCTGCACCCCGCCGCAGGTTCGCTACGAGCTGGCGTCGATGGCGCTCGCCGAGCGCGTGCACGTCTTCCTCGAAAAGCCACCCGGCGCGACGCTCGCCGAGGTCGATGCGCTCGAAGCCCAGGCTGCCGAAACGGGAACGACGCTGTTCGCCGGCTGGCATTCGCGGTTCGCGGCGGGGGTCGCGCCGGCCAAGGCGTGGCTCGCCGACCGGCAGATCCAGCGCGTGTCGATCGTCTGGCGCGAGGACGTCCGCGTCTGGCATCCGGGGCAGGCGTGGATCTGGGAGCCGGGCGGGCTCGGCGTGTTCGATCCGGGGATCAACGCGCTGTCGATCGCGACCGAGATCCTGCCGCAGCCGTTCTTCCTGACCGCCGCGACGCTGTCGACGCCCGCCAACCGCGCCGCGCCCATTGCTGCAGACCTGACCTTCCGCAGCGCCGCTGGCACGCCGATCACGATGGACCTCGACTGGCGCCAGACCGGCCCGCAAAGCTGGGACATCACCGTCGAGACCGATGCCGGTACGCTCAGCCTCGCCAAGGGCGGCGCGGTGCTCACCCTGCCGAGCGGCACGGTGCACAATGACGACGAGGAATATCCCGGCCTCTACACCCGCTTCGCCGCGCTGATCCGCGGTGGCCAAAGCGAAGTCGACACGACCCCGTTCACACTCGTCGCCGACGCATTCCTGCGCGGCACCCGCAAAACCGTGGAGGCTTTCGATGATTGAGGCAAAAATGACCCGCACGCTGAAGGGCCTCGCCGCCGCACTCCTGCTGTCGACCGCCGGCATCGGTACTGCACAGACCGAGGCGCCCGCCACCGCGCCCACTTCGGCTGGGGCAACCGTGACGGTCCACGCCGACACGCCCGGCCCGACCTATGATCGCCGCATCTTCACGCAGTTCGCGGAACACCTCGGCACCGGCATCTATGGCGGGCTGTGGGTCGGCGAAAAGTCGAAGATCCCCAACGTCCGCGGGTTCCGCACCGACGTCGTGACCGCGTTGCGCGGGATCGGCGTGCCGGTCGTGCGTTGGCCGGGCGGCTGCTTCGCCGACGAATATCACTGGCGCGAGGGGATCGGTCCCAAGGCCAAGCGCCCGGTCAAGATCAACACGCATTGGGGCGGCGTGACCGAGCCCAACACGGTCGGCACGCACGAGTTCATGGACCTCGCCGGACAGCTCGGGGCCGAAGCCTATATCGCCGGCAATGTCGGCAACGGCACGCCGCAGGAAATGGCGGAATGGGTCGAATACATGACGTCGCCCTCGGGAACGCTCGCCGACGAACGCGCCAAGAACGGCCACAAGGCGCCGTGGGCCGTCCCGTATTTCGGCGTCGGCAACGAGCTGTGGGGCTGTGGCGGCAACATGCGCGCGGAATATGCCGCCGACGTGACGCGGCGCTACGCCACCTTCATCAAGGCGCCCAAGGACACGCGCGTGATGAAGATCGCGAGCGGCGCCAACGTCGACGACTATAACTGGACCGAGACGATGGCGCGCGAGCTGGTCGGCAAGGTCGATGCGCTGTCGCTGCATTACTACACCGTCCCCGGCGGCTGGCCGCCGCGTGCGTCGGCGACCGTGTTCGACGAGCGCGGCTGGGCCGAGACGCTGTCCGAGACGCTTCGGATGGACGAGCTGATCACCAAGCATTCGGCGATCATGGACAAGGTCGATCCGAAGAAGACGATGTGGCTCGCGGTCGACGAATGGGGCACGTGGTATGCCGGCGATCCGGGCACCAACCCCGGCTTCCTGCGCCAGCAGAACACGCTCCGTGATGCGCTGGTCACGGCGATCAACCTCAACATCTTCGCCAAGCATGCCGACCGCGTGAAGATGACCGCGATCGCGCAGATGGTGAACGTGCTGCAGGCGATGATCCTGACCGACGGCAGCAAGATGGTGCTGACGCCGACCTATCACGTGTTCGCGATGTACAAGCCGTACATGGACGGCACGGTCCTGCCGATCGACATCAAGTCGCCCTGGTACAACAAGGACCAGTGGACGATGCCATCGGTCAGTGCGTCGGCGGTACGCGGCAAGGACGGCGTGGTGCGGATCGCGCTCTCGAACCTCGATCCGAACAAGCCGACCAGCGTCAGCGCGGCACTGCCGGGCGTGACGGCGCAAACCGTCGCCGGGCAGGTGCTGACCGCACCGACGATGACCGCGCTCAACACCTTCGAGGCGCCCAATGCGGTCGCACCGACGGCCTTCAACGGTGCCAGCCTCAGCGGCGGCACCTTGTCGGTGACGCTGCCGCCGATGTCGGTGGTGATGCTCGAACTGAAATGACCGTGACGCCCGCCGGAGCAACCGGCGGGCGCACAGACCGGGAGAGAAACGATGGCCGCACCGAGATGGGCGACCGGACTGATCGCGCTTACGCTCGCTACTGGCGTGACGGCGCGAACCGCGGAGGCACCGCCGACACGCGGGGCACTCAACGCCAGCCTGACGGGAGACATCGCGCCGGTCCATGACCCGGTCATGATCCGCGCGGGCAATACCTATTACGTCTACGGCACCGGGCTCGACGGCCAGATGCTGAGCGCACGCACCTCGCCCGATCTGGTCCACTGGACCGCGGGCACGCCGCCGCTGACGCGCCTGCCCGACTGGGCGACGAAGGCGGTGCCGGGCACCAAGGGGATGTGGGCGCCGGACATTTCGCGCGGCACCGACGGTCGCTACCGGCTCTATTACTCGGTCTCGACGTTCGGCTCGAACCGCTCGGCGATCGGCCTTGCGACCAGCCCGACGCTCGATCCCAAGGCGCCCGGCTATGGCTGGCGCGACGAGGGGCTGGTGGTGATGTCCACGGCCAAGGACGATTTCAACGCGATCGATCCCAACCACGTCGTCGATGCGCAGGGCCGCGAATGGCTGTCGCTCGGCAGCTTCTGGACCGGCATCAAGCTGTTCGCGCTGAACCCAAAGACCGGCAAGCTGCTCGACCCGAATGAGAAGCCCCACGCTATCGCCCGCCGTCCCGCACCCGCCGGCGGCCCTGCTCCGGTCGAGGCGCCGTTCATCATCGGCCATGGCGGCTATTACTGGCTGCTCGCGAGCTACGACTATTGCTGCAAGGGCGTGAACAGCACCTATTACACCGTCGTCGGCCGATCGAAGGCGATTACCGGACCGTATCTCGGCAAGGACGGCAGCGCGATGATGATGGGCGGGGGCACGATCTTCCTGCGTGCCGATCTCCAGGAGCAGCAGCGCTTTCGCGGGCCCGGCCATCCCGGCGTGATGCACGACACCGACGGCAAGGATTACGTCGTCTACCACGCGTACGACCGGACCAAGAATGGCGCGCCGACGCTGCGGATCGCGCCGATAAACTGGGGCGCCTATGGCTGGCCCGTAGCGGAGTATTGACGATGACGGACCTGAACCGCCGCCTGTTCCTCGCTGGCGCCACCGCGGCATCGGCGAGCGGCGCGATCGCGCGACTGCCCGGCGGCACCCCCGCTGCGGCTCCGGTGCCGAGCAACCCCGTCGTCCGCCAGCGCGCGGATGCGCAGGTGTTCCGCCATACCGACGGCTATTATTACCTGACCGGGTCGGTGCCCGAATACGACCGGCTGGTGCTGCGGCGTTCGCGCACGCTCGCCGGGCTGACCACCGCGCGCGAGCAGATCCTCTGGCGCCATCTCGCCAGCGGCCCGCTGTCGGGCTTCATCTGGGCGCCCGAGCTGCACCTGATCGACGGCCGCTGGATCATGTATTTCGCGGCGGGCCCGAGCGGCGGCGGCGAGGACGTGTTCCGGATACGCACCTATGCGCTGGTCGCCGACGGCCCCGATCCGATGACCGCGCGCTGGTCGGTACTGGGCCAGCTCAAGACGCCTTGGGACAGCTTCAACCTCGATTCGACCTCGTTCGTCCACCGCGGCACGCGCTATCTGTGCTGGGCGCAGCGCGAGCCGGGGATCGAGACGAACAGCAACCTGTATCTCGCGCCGCTCGCCACGCCGATCACGCTCGCCAAGCCGCCGATCCGGATCGCGGTGCCGACGCTCGACTGGGAAATCCAGGGCTACAAGGTCGCCGAGGCGCCGTCGCTGCTGGCGCGCAACGGCAAGCTGTTCATCACCTATTCGGCGAGCGCGACCGACGCACGCTACTGCCTCGGCCTACTCACCGCGGACGCAACCGCGGACATCATGAAGGCGGATTCCTGGACGAAATCGCCCAAGCCGGTGTTCGTCTCGTCGTCGGTGACGGGCGTCTATGGCCCCGGCCACAACAGCTTCACGGTCGACGAACAGGGTCGTGACGTGCTGGTCTATCACGGCCGCGATTATGCCGCGATCAAGGGCGATCCGCTGTTGGATCCGAACCGCCACACTCGAATGCAGCGGCTGTATTATACCGCCGACGGCATGCCCGATTTCGGTATCCCGGTCGGTAACGGACCCGTGCCGGACCGGTTCTCGCCGGCCAGCGACAAGACGGCCTACCTCCGTCACGACGGCGACAAAGTCTCGGTCGGACGTGGCGACATTCCCTCCAGCCAGTTTCGGCAGATGCCGGGGCTCGCGGGCAGGGGGAGCGTCTCGCTCGTGCCGATCGATGCGCCCGATCGCTATCTGGTCGCACAGGCCGACGGACGGATCGGTCTTGCAACGAAGGACGCGAGCCGCGCCTTTGCGGAACGCGCGAGCTTCCTGCCGCAGCCGGGTTTGAGCAACGCTAAAGGCGTGACCTTCGCCGCGTTCGGCAAGCCCGGCATGGTCCTGCGTCATACCGCGGGCGGCTTGGCGTTGGGGACTGCGACGCGCCCCGCCGACCGTGCCTCCGCCACGTTCCTGGTGAGCTGAGGATGACGCTGTCGCTCGACCGCCGCACGCTGCTCACCGGCACCTTGGCGGCCACCGCGATCGGCGCCGCAGGTCCGGCGCGTGCGAAGGACGCACCGCGCCTGCTCGCGCCGACCCCGCCGATGGGGTGGAACAGCTGGAACAGTTTCGCGACGACGATCACCGAGGCGCAGGCGATCGAGACCGCGACGATCATGGCGGAAAAGCTGCTGCCGTCGGGCTATGATATCTTCACCGTCGATATCCAATGGTACGAGCCGGGGGCAAGCAGCTACACCTACGCGACCAAGCCCAAGCCGGTGATGGACGATTACGGCCGGTTGCTGCCCGCGCCGAACCGGTTCCCGTCGAGCGCCGGCGGCAAGGGCTTTCGCCCGCTCGCCGACCGCGTCCACGCGCTCGGCCTGCGGTTCGGCATCCACCTGATGCGCGGCATTCCGCGGCTCGCGGTGGAGCGCAACCTGCCGGTGTTCGGCACCAAATACCGCGCCCGCGACATCGCCGACACCGCCAGCATCTGTGCCTGGAACCCGGACATGTACGGCGTCGACATGCGAAAGCCCGGCGCGCAGGCCTATTACGACAGCGTGTTCGCGCTCTACGCATCCTGGGGCGTCGACCTGGTCAAGATGGACGACATGAGCCGTCCCTATGACGCGCATGCCCCCGAGATCGAGGGCGCGCATGCCGCGATCGTCGCGACCGGGCGCCCGATCATCCTCAGCCTCTCGCCCGGGGAAACGCCAGTCCCCCGCGCCGATCACGTCCGCCGTTTCGCGCAGATGTGGCGGATCAGCGACGATTTCTGGGACGAATGGCCGCTGCTCGAAGCGCAGTTCACCCGGCTGGAGAACTGGAACGCGCACCGCGTGCCGGGCGGCTGGCCCGACGCGGACATGCTGCCGCTCGGGCGCCTCGCGCTCGGTGCGCGCGATACCAAGTTCACGCCCGACGAACAGCGCACGCTGATGACCCTCTGGTCGATCGCGCGCTCGCCGCTGATCATGGGCGGCGACCTGCGTCATCTCGACCCCCCGACGCTCGACCTGCTGACCAATCCCGAGGTGATCGCGGTCAATCAGGCGAGCTACGACAACCAGCCGCACTTCGTCGCCGATGGCATCCGGGTCTGGTCGGCGCGCGTGCCGGGCTCGAAGGACCGCTATCTCGCACTCTTTAACACAGACAAAAGCGAGCGTTCCGTGCAGCTTCGCCTCGACATGATCGCCCTCAACGGGCCGGTCGGCGTCCGTGATCTCTGGGCACGGCGCGATTTGGCGCGGGCGTCTGGTACGCTGACGAAGCGCCTGCCATCGCACGGTGCAGGGCTGTATCGGCTTACCCCCGGCTGACCTTTCTGCAGGCTTTATCCGGCACATTGCCTGGCAAATTAACGCTTGCATCAATGCCCGCGTTCTCATAGCGAATGTCCGAGTAATACCGACTGCCGATAAGGTCGGATGGACATGCCAGGGAGAGGCCAAATGGCGATGAAATCGTTGATTCTGTGTTCCGCATCGATCGCAGCCCTGGTGCTGGGCGCGCCCGCCAACGCGCAGGCCGTACCGACCACGCCGCAGGATCAGGCCGACCTGCCAGCGACCGGCACGCCCGCGTCCAGCCAGCCCGCCACCGACCAGGTAGCAACCGACCAGACCGACGAGGATATCGTCGTCACCGGCGTCCGCGCCTCGATCGTCGGCGCGCTGAACGTCCGCAAGAATTCGATCCAGATCGTCGACTCGATCGTCTCCGAAGACGTCGGCAAGCTGCCCGACAACAACGTCGTCGAGGCACTCCAGCGCGTCACCGGTATTCAGGTCACCGACCGCGCCGGCGGCGAAGCGGCGACGATCACCATCCGAGGTCTGACCGATCCGTTGACGACGCTGAACGGGCGCAACATCTTCACTGCGGCGGGCACGTCCTTCGCCCTGCAGGATATCTCCGCGAACCTCGTCAAGCAGGTGGACGTCTACAAGACCCGCTCGGCCGACCAGCTGGAAACGGGTCTGGCCGGGCAGATCGACGTGCAGACCCGGCGCCCGTTCGATTTCGACGGCTTCGCGATATCGGGCCTCGCCCGCGGGCTCTATTCGGAACTCGCCGACAAGGTGAACCCGAACGCCGCGCTGCTGATCAGCGACCGTTGGGAAACCGGCATCGGCGATATCGGCTTGCTCGTGAACGGCAGCTACACGCGCGCCGAATTCCGCAACCAGAATTTGCAGGCCGGCGCGATCGTGCCGTTCGCGACGGAAAACCCGACGGCGGGTTCGGGCCTCGCCCCGCTGGAGCGCATCTTCCCGGGTGACAGGAACCAGAACTGGACGCCGGGGCTGGATGCCGGCCTGCCGACCGCGCCGGGCTCTACGCTCAACATCAACGGCGTCGATACGCCATATTATCTGTCGAGGGACGCGGTCATCGCGTCCGATCTTTACGGCAAGCGCGACCGTCGCGCGGTCAATGCAGCGCTGCAATGGGCGCCCAACGACCGCTCGGTCTACACGGCGGAAGTCTTCTACACCGGCTTCAAGGGCAAGACGTTCAACAGCCTGAACTTCAGCTTCGTCGACTGGTGGGGCGACCTGCCGGCCAATCCGGGGTCGAGCTTCGAGCTATTCGACGGGACGAACATCATCAAGTCGCGTCAGGCCGGATCGGTCGCGGGGTTCAACAGCGGCGACACCGCCACCAGCAAGACCGACAGCTATGTCTATGCATTGAACGCCAAGTGGGACGTGGCCGACCGCGGCAAGATCTCGGCCGACCTCACATATCAGGACAGCAAGAACGAGACCTCGTTCTTCGCCATCCGCACCGATCGCGGGCCGCTCGATATCGACGTGGACTTCAACGCGGGCGGTGGGCTGCCGTCCTACAGCTTCGGCAATCAGGCCGTGCTGACCGACGCGACGGCATGGACGGTCGGCAACCTGTTCGACAGCGGTACCAAGAATACCGGCAGCGCGCTGACGATGATGCTGGACGGCGAATATTCATGGGACGACGGGTTCCTGCGCCGCATTAAGACGGGCTTCCGCTTCGACGACCGCAAGGCCGACACTTTCGTGCGCGACCAGGGCGCGGGCGGGCTGGGCACCACGCTGGCGGCTTTCGGTGAAAGTACGCCCTTCACCAACAGCGGCTTCTTCGGCGGTCGGGCGGACATTCCCACGAGCTGGGTGCAGGCCGATACGCGCAGCATGGACCGGGATGCCGTCCGCAGCCTGTATCGCGCCGTGGCGCCCGGCCTGTTGCTCTCCGATCAGCTAAGCTTCGGCCAGGTGTTCGGCATCTCGGAAACGAATCTGGCCGCCTATGCCCTTGCCGATGGCGAGGTCAGCGTCTTCGGGCGTCCCCTGCAGCTTCAGGCAGGCGTGCGGTATGTGGCGATCGACACAGATTATGATTATTTCGATCGCGGTGCGAACTTTGCCCAGACGAGCGTGTCAAACGGTTCGGAAAAGTGGCTGCCTTCGTTCACCGCGCGCTATGCGCTCACGGACAATCTGCGCATCCGTTTCAACTATGGCGAGACGCTCCGGCGTCCCAGTTTCGGTGATCTGAACCCCAATCCCGTGCTCACGGGCGACTTGTCGCGCATCGGCTTCGGTTCGGGGACGTCGGGAACGGCGAACCTGACCCCGACCCATTCGAAGAACATCGATCTGGCGGTCGAATGGTATTTCGAACGCAACAGTGCGATCTACGTGACGGCCTTCCGTCGTGAGATCGACGGGTTGGTCGTGCCACTGACGGTGCGTGAATCGATCCCGAACAACTATCTGCCGCGCAACGAGACCTATACCGAATCGTTCAACATCACCCGTCCGGTGAATGCGTCGGACGGCGTGCTGAAGGGCGTCGAACTGGGCCTGACCTATTTTCCGAGCTACCTGCCCGGTCCTCTGAACGGGCTCGGTGTCACCGGCAGCGCGACGATCCTGGATTCCGAACAGACCATCCCGCTCACCAACGCGGCCGGCGAGATCACGGGATCGACGAAGTCGGCGTTCTTCGGCGTATCGAAACTGTCGTACAATGCGACGCTGGCCTACGATACCGGGCCGATCGGCGCGCGTCTGTCGTACGTCTGGCGCAAGGGCTTCCTGCAGAGCAACGAAGCCCGGTCGTTCGCCAATCCGATCGGCTTTTGGCGCGCCCCGGAAAAGAGCCTGGACTTCCAGCTGACCTTGAACGTGAACAAGGATATCGGCCTGACCTTCGACGCGGTGAACCTAACCAAGGCCAAGCAGCAGAACTATTACAAGTTCGGCGACGTCGGTAACCCCGAGCAGTTCAACTCCAGTACGCTGCTCATCGACCGCACGTTCGCCATCGGTGCGCGCTATACGTTCAAGTAAGTACGGCCACATAAGCACGAGCAAAAAGGAGAGGCGGAATGTTCGGACGCGTTATGAGGCCGATCCTCCGCCTCTCCCTGCTGCTCGGCGCGGCCGTCCCGGTCGTCGCCGCGCCGGCGGTGACCGCGCCGGCGGTGCCCGCGCCGCCGCTCGACACCCACCGCATCGCCCGCGACCGGTTCGGCAACGACGCGCCCTGGTACGAAAACCGCATCCCGTTCTTCGAATCCGCCGACCCCAAGCTCGACGCGGTCTATTATTACCGCTGGTCGCTGTTCCGCGCGCATCAGCGCGATCTCGGCGCCGACGGGTATATCTCGACCGAGTTCCTCGACGACGTCGGCTGGCAGCTCGAACCCTATGCCAGCCTGAACGACGCCACCGGCTTCCACCTCGGGGAGGGGCGCTGGCTGCGCGACCGACGCTTCGCCGACGATTATATCGATTTCATGTACCGCCGCGGCAACGACCGCCACTTCACCGATTACATGGCGGACTCGGTGTATGGCCGTTTCCTCGTCGACGGCGACAAGGCAGGCGCGACCCGCCACCTGACGGCGATGCGGCGGCTGTACGCCGCGTGGAACGACCATTTCGACACGAGCAAGGGGCTGTACTGGGTCGAGCCGCTGCTCGACGCGACCGAATACACGATCTCCTCGATCGACGCGTCGGGCGGCAAGGACGGCTTCCGCGGCGGCGATTCCTTCCGCCCGTCGATCAATGCGTACATGTACGCCAACGCCCGCGCGATCGCCCGGCTGTCGACCCTGACCGGCGACACGGCCGGCGCCGCCGAATACGACGCGCGTGCCGCCGCGATAAAGGCGCGCGTCCAGGCCAGCTTGTGGAGCGAACCGCTCGGCCACTTCGTCGATCGCTACAAGGTCGACAACGCGTTCGTGAAATACTGGGCGCCGATCCGCGGACGCGAACTCGTCGGGTATCTGCCCTGGACGTTCGACCTCGCCGACGACGATGCGAAGTTCGCGGCAGCCTGGACGCACCTGCTCGCCAAGGACGGGCTGGGCGGCCCCGCCGGCATGCGGACGGTCGAGCCGAGCTACGAACATTACATGCGGCAATATCGCTACGAAGGCACCGCGCCCGAATGCCAGTGGAACGGCCCGATCTGGCCGTTCCAGACCACGCAGGTGCTGACCGGCATCGCCAACCTGCTCGATCATTATCACCAGTCGACCGTGACGCGCGGCGATTACATGCGGTTGCTGCGGCAATATGCGGCGCTGCATTACCAGGGCGACCGGCTCGACCTGGAGGAGGATTACCACCCCGACACCGGCCGTCCGATCGTCGGGCTGGCGCGCAGCCATCATTATTTCCACTCGGGGTTCGCCGACCTGATCCTGACCGGGCTGGTCGGGATACGCCCGCGCGCGGACGACATGCTCGAAGTCAATCCGCTGCTGCCCGGCGCTGCCGATCCGCAAGGACTGGCGTGGTTCCGGATGCAGGACGTGCCCTATCACGGCCACAGCGTCGCGGTGACGTGGGATGTCGACGGCCGGCATTATGGCGGCACGCCGGGCCTGACGATCGAGATCGACGGCCGGCGCGTCGCGCACAGCCCCACGCTGTCGCGCCTCGTCGTGCCGGTCGCGCGCGCGGCCGTTCCCCGACACGACCGCCCCATCGACCGGGCCGTGCAACTCGTCCGCGGCGCCTTTCCCAAGGGCAGCGCGTCGAGCGCCACCGACGCGGAGAACGTCCATGATGCGATCGACGGTCGCGTCTGGTTCTTCCCCGAACTCGCCAACGGGTGGTCATCCGCCAAGGTGCCGGCCGCACCGTCGTCCAGGCCATTGTCCAAGTCGTCGCCGAAGCCGACGGCCCCGCAGTGGTATGCGGTCGACTTCGGCAAACCGGTCACCGTGTCGCGCGCGGAACTGGCGTTCTTCGCCGACGGCAAGGACTTCGCCGCCCCGCGCTCGCTCCGGATCCAGATCTGGGATGGCACGCGCTGGACACCGCTCGGTGCGCCGGCCACGCCCGTCGCGAACGGCATCACGGCGGTCGGATGGACGCCGGTCTCGACCAGCAAGATCCGGGTCAGCTTCCCGCAGGCGCCGGCCAAGCGCACCCGATTGGTCGAATTCAAGGTCTTCTGACCGCCGCCATTCGCCAGACCGGCGGCGCGTGCGTGCGGCCCTGCTTCGTCAGCCGAGCCGTATTCGTCAGCCGAACCGTACCCGGTTCACGCACACCCGAGATATCCCGAGCGGTCCCGAAACCATGCCGCCGCCGGACATACGGACCGGCACGACGATCCGCCCGAACGCGATGCGCTGCGTGATCGATGCATAATCCGCGGCCTCCCGCCGGACCGCGCTCATTGGAACGTCGCCCCGGCCGCCATCGCCTTGGACGGGCTCAGACCTTGTTGTTCGAGGAACTGGTTGAGCCCGGCGACGAGTTCCTGCGCGGCGGCGCTGGTCAGCGCGATCCGGCCGACGACGACGCGGTCTACGCCGGGCGGTTGCCGCGTGTGATCGCAGCGTGCGCTCTCCAGCGTCAGCACGATCACGCCGTTCAAATTGGCGAGCCCGGTGAACCCGGTTGCGAAGATTTCCGGCGCGAACGGATTATCGACGATCGGGGGCGAGGCCGCGGGGCGGATGGGTTCCGGTGCCGAGACACCCTTGATGGCAACGCGCATACTGGACCTTTCACGAAGCGGACGAGGCTGCTGCCCGCGATGTCTCGCTAGGATCGGCGGGTGTCCCGCGAATGTCGTGCGCCGCGTCGTGTGACATGATTGCGACATACCGGGACACGACCGGGCCGATCGCCGGGCGCGCGCGGCGGTCGGACGGGCTATGTTACAGGCCTGCCATCGCCCGACATGGCGGAACATTTTGGGGAAACATGCCCCCCATAGCGCCGCGGTTCACCCCCCGGAGACGCAGGCATGAAGTTCGATTTTGGCGCCGGTTCCCTGGCCTTGGTCATGGCAGGGACGCTGGGAACGCCCGCGCGTGCGCAGACGGCTCCTCCGACGACCCCGTCGCCCCCTGCCAGCCCGTCAACGGCCAAGCCTGTTCCGGCACCCGCTGGCGCTACGGTGTCGCCGACCATCAGGACCCTGCGCGTCGAAGGCTCGCAGCGGATCGAGCCCGAGACCGTCCTCAGCTACACCAAGCTGCGCGTCGGCAAGCCCTACACGACCGAGACACTCGACCAGGCGCTGAAGGATCTCCAGGCCAGCGACCTGTTCGCCGATTATTCGATCGCCGGCGTCGCCGATGGCAACATCGTGCTGCGCGTGCGCGAGAACCCGATCGTCAACCGCATCGTGATCGAGGGTAACAAGGCGCTGAAGAGCGACAAGATCACGAAGGAGATCAAGCTCGCCCCCCGCCAGATATTCACCCGCACCGCGGTCCGCCAGGATATCGCCCGGATCATCGAACTCTATCGCCGCCAGGGCCGGTTCGGGGCGGTCATCGATCCGAAGATGGTCAACCTCGACCAGAACCGCGTCGACGTCGTGTTCGAGATCAGCGAGGGCCCCAAGTCGAAGGTCCGCCAGATCAACATCCTCGGCAACACCGTCTTTTCGCAGGACCAGATCCGCGCGCAGATGGCGACCAAGCAGGCGCGCTTCAAACGGCTCCTCTCGTCGGCGACCAGCTACGATCAGGATCGTCTCAGCTACGACCAGCAAAAGCTCCGCCAGTTCTATCTGACGCAAGGCTATGCCGATTTCCGCGTGACCTCCGCGGTGGCCGAACTGACGCCCGACAAGAAGGACTTCATCATCACCTATGTGGTGGAGGAGGGGAAACGCTACAAATTCGGCGACGTCACCGTCGACAGCCAGATCCGCGACTTCGACGGCAAGAAGCTCGCCGCCACGCTGCCGCTCAAGAAAGGCGACTGGTACAACGCCAAGCTCGTCGAGGATTCGGTCGACACTCTCAGCCAGACCGCAGGCCTGTTCGGCTACGCCTTCTCCGAAGTGAATCCGGAGTTCGCGAAGGACGCCGACACGCTGACGATGGGGATCAACTTCAACATCGCCGAGGCCAAGCGCACGTACGTCGAGCGCATCGAGATCAACGGCAACACGCAGACCAAGGACAAGGTCGTCCGCCGCGAAATCCGCCTTGCGGAGGGCGACGCGTTCAACAGCTTCCAGGTCAAGCGATCGGAGGACCGGATCAACTCGCTCGGCTATTTCCAGGACAAGATGACGATCAAGCAGCTACCGGGCTCCGCGCCCGACCGCGTGATCCTGGAAACCAACCTCGAGGAGAAATCCAGCGGCGAGCTGCAATTGTCGGCCGGCTATTCGAGCCTCGAAAGCTTCATCGCCTCGGCCAGCATCACGCAGCGCAACTTCCGCGGCATGGGCCAGGAACTGCGCGCCAATGCCAGCCTGTCGAGCTATTCGAAATCGGTCAGCCTGGGCTTCACCGAGCCCTATATGTTCGACACCAACATCGCGCTCGGCGGCGACATCTTCCGCCGCGACTACAGCTCGTACAGCACGACCGGCGACAGCAACGACACCACCTACGAACAGGTCTCGACCGGCTTCCAGATCCGCGCGGCCGTTCCGCTCACCGAATATTGGTCCGCTACGGCGCGCTACGGGCTGTCCTACGATCAGGTCACGCTCGACGAGGACACCTATTATACCAACGGCGCGTGCGATCCGGCGATCGCCGGCGCGTATCTGTGCGACGCGGTCGGCAACCGCTGGACCTCGTCGGTCGGCTATTCGCTGGTGTTCGACAACACCAACAGCCGCGTCCGCCCGACCAAGGGCAGCAAGCTCAGCATCAGCCAGGATTTCGCGGGCCTCGGCGGCGACACCAAATACATCCGCAGTACCGCCAACTACACCAAATACATGAACCTCGGATCGAGCTTCATCCTGTCGGCGCATGCCGAGGGCGGCTATATCAAGGGGCTGGGGCAGGACGTCCGGCTCACCGACCGCTTCTATCTCGGCGACCCGCAGATGCGCGGCTTCGACATTCGCGGCGTCGGCCCCCGCGTGACGCGCACCTATTACGACACCTCGACCGTCCCCGCGACGCTGTCGACCAGCGACAGCTCGAACACCCAGACCGCGCTCGGCGGCACGACCTATTACCAGGCGCGCCTCGAACTCGAACTGCCGATGGGGTCGGGCGCGCGCGAGCTTGGCCTGCGTCCGTCGATCTACATGGACGTCGGCGCGGTGTTCGGCGGCAAGAAACCCACGCTCACCGACACCTGCGCCGCCGCCAATGTCGCCTCGGTCGCGTGCGTCGCCGGCACCCGCCAATATACCGATGGCTCGGGCAATCTCCTGTACCTCGATACCGCCGGCGCCAGCACCACCACCAACACCGGCACGCCGTACACCTATTCGCTCGGCACCTATAAGGAGACCTATTCGGGCAACACCGCCAGCCCACGCCTGTCGGTCGGCGTCGGCGTCAACTGGACCTCGCCGTTCGGACCCTTGCGCATCGATCTGGCGAAAGCACTGCTCAAGGCCCCCGGCGACGACGACAAGCTCATCACCTTCAATATCGGCGGGCAGTTCTAGACGGACGTGGTGCGGTTGATCCCGGAGCGGTGTGCGAAGGGATGGGCGAATTGCCGGGGGATCGCCACCAGTCATCCGCGAGATAGGACATAGTTGGACAGCGTGACCACGCAGGGGAGTGTTATTTTCGTCCAATAGAGTCGTTGTCGATCTAAAACAGTTTGACCTCGGGCCGACGATACGTGTTCAGAACTTACTCGGTCTGGGGAGGCCGTGGGCGTGTCTTACACCGCAGTGCTAGGGTGAAACCCGGAAGAGTAAGTGTCGAACTATGTCGACCACTCTCCGTGGCTTGGCAGGTGTCGACGCGGTATTTGGTTCAAGCGCTATCCGGGGGGATTACGTCAGTGAGAGCAGGGGTGTTGACTGTCTTCCAGCACATATGGGGGGCGCTTCGGGAGGCTTTGCGGGTGCCGCCGCTCGTTACGCTTGCCCGGACACAGTTTTCTGGCGGCGGTCGCTGTCATTCGTGCGGTGACGAGGTGGCGATCAGCGAAACCGAATGCACCGGTTGCTGGTCCGAACGCCACGTCTGACGACGCTGCTTTTTCGATAAAGAGAATTTGATCATGACAACTGCTGGTTCGCGGGGGCGAGGTCGTTCGACCTGGCTCTATCTCCTCGCGGTGGTGTTGGCGGCATCCGCCGGATTCTGGGTTGCTGCGATCTCGTTTCAGTACAAGCTGAAGCCGTATTTCTATGCGGTGAAGATCATCAACAAGCTGTCGGCATTCGATCCGAACAAGGACTTCGTGTACCGCACCCTGTCGACGCTGTTCATCGAGCAGCCGTATCGAAAGGACGTCACGTTCCTGGGGGATTCGATCGTCGCGTTCGGCAAATGGGATGTGCTGCTGAAGGGGGTCGACGTCGACAACCACGGTATTCCGGGGGATACGACGCAAGGCCTGCTGCTGCGCCTGGGTCGGAACGAGGTCGTCGGGCGGACCGCGATCGTCATGCTGGGCGTCAACGATCTCAAGATGGAATTGCCGCGCGCAGCGACCGAGGCGAACCTTCGGGGCATCCTGCAGGCGCTCCGCGGCAAGCGCGTGATCCTGGTCGCGACGCTGAAGACCGGCATCCCCTCGACCAATGCAAAGCTCGCCCCGATCATCGAATTTGAGCGAAAACTCTGTATGGCCCCCACCTGCACCTACCTAAACCCCAATCGCGATCTGGCGCCGATGGGGTATTTGAAGCCCGAATACACAGTGGACGGCGTGCATCTCAACTGGCGTGGTTATCGTACGCTCGCCAGTCAGATAGCAGCCGCCGAGTTCTGATCGGCCCAGCGCGCGATAGGTGCACCGCCCGCGCGAAGTCGGATCGAGACCAATCGCTGCGGCCCAATCCTCAGCGCGCCGAACTCGGTGGCGGGGGCTCGGACCGAGGAACTGATGTCCAGCTAATTCCCCTACAAAGCCCTTGAGCGCCTGCCTGCAAGCGATGCCGCTACGGACTAGCACTCGCCTCACGGCCAAAGTCACCGACGCTGCATCGGGCATTTCGAGAAACCGAAGAAGTTTGGTGCACCCGACTGGTCTCCAATAACTACACCGGCTCAGTACGTTGGATTGGCTAACCCACAAGATGCCGGCCACGTAATCCTGCGGGCTTCCGACAAACTGGCTAACCGGTCGTGAGCAATATTGCCCGCTCGTTTAGCGAGGTCACCACCGGTATTCGCGACCGCGCTCGTTCGGGTCAGCCTGTACGTCGCAACAGCCAGAATGCCGGCGGTGCCGAGGCTGCGCTATGGCGAGCGCACAACATGTTTCCCCGGACTGAACACAACGCACGCATGCGCGCGGCGGAAGATTTCGACCACCAGACGAAACTTCCTGGCAAACGCAACGGAGCGTTGGGCGCGGTAGCGCTTGAGGTATTGCGGTGCCTGCTGCGGATGCGCGGGCGCAAGACCGGGCGGCTCGATCTGAGCTATCAGCAGATTGCCGACAAGATTCATCGGTCACGTAGCGCCGTAGGGGCGGCGCTCGATCGCCTAAAGAAATGCGGCTTCATTGATTGGATCCGGCGCTGCCAGCCTATCGAGGACGCCCAACCCGACGAGCAGCAAACCGAGCAAATCCCGAACGCGTACATCCTTGTACAGCCGCCGACCGTACGCGAGTGCGTCAGACGCATGCTTCGTCGGCCGAACGAATTCGTGCGGGCCGTCGCCGAGAAGTTCGCACGTCAGAAAAAGATCGACACCGCGACGGTCGACGATGTGATCGCCGAGGTGCAAAGCCCCGAGCTGCGCGCCATCCTCGCCCGCGTCCGCGCTTTTGTAGATAGTGCAAATCCGCCGAGCGGTCAGACAGAGGCCCTATAAGATCTAATATAAAAGGAACGCCTATGGCGTACGCAGTTTGAAGCTCCACCAAGCTCCGAGGCCTCGAACCTAACAGGGGCACCGTCAAGCGACCGCTGGCGGCCGTGCCGGCGTGCGCCGGCCCGATGCATCCTGGGGGGGGATGCGTGAGATCTGATCCGTATAAAATGGCACCTCTGCTCCTCCTGACAGTGCGACAGGTTTCCAGCGACAGCGGCTGTCATCTTTGAGCCAACAGTACCTGTTGACGGAAAACTCTTTAAGTTTTACACAGAATTGTGCGTCGCAGGAAAAACGATAAGGGGTTCTCAAATGGACAGCCACGAACGGCTCAGGCAGGCAGCGCTGCCGATCATTGTGAGGGATACGCCATCCGCTCTATGGTCTGAACTGCGCTCGGGCGGTCAATTTGTGTATGCCGACACGTTCCAAGGCGTCCATAATGACCCGAATGTGTTACCCGATCAGAAAATCGACGACCTTCTGCAGCGCCGACATTTTCGAATGGAAAAACTGCTAGTCGATCTCGCGATAAAGCACGGCTTGTCTCACTCGATGAGCCTGATTGTGCAGAACAATCGCCGTCATGCCTACGCGTTTCGGAACGACGTTGGCATGACGCAGTCATACGTCCAGATGATTGGTAGCCTCCCACAGCCGGCAAAGTTTCGTGAAAAACTGGCAAGCTCGATGGATCTTCCGCGTTTGGATCTCGGAGATGAGCCTGATGGCGCATTCACAATGCGGAACGTGTATGGCCTCATAGCCCACAATCCCGTGGGTCGCCGTTTCCGGGCAGAGGAGCAGCGGCTCGGGATGATGCAATTTTGTTTGCCATCCGCGGATTGTAAGGCGTGGGCTGTTGAATTGACTATCACCGAGATACTGGAGGCATATCCTGCTGTTTCCAAGCGTGGAACGCCGTTGCGATCGCTTCCTTGGAAAGAGCGCAAGGACGACAAGGGAACTGGAACGAGCGAGTCATAATGAGTGTTGTTACCCAAGGTTTTGTAGGTGGTCGATTGACCGAAGCTCGGCGAGCCCGTGGCATTAGTGCGACGGACTTGGCGGACATGGTTGGTGTCAGTGTTCAGTCGATTTCAAAATATGAAAACGATCATCAGAGTCCCAAGCTAGATGTTGTCCACAAGTTGGCAAACCAGTTAAACTTTCCGCATGACTACTTTCTACGTCCGATTCCAGTTCGCGATGATAAGCCGGTCTTTTGGCGGGCGAAGTTGTCCGCACCTCCGCTTGCGCGCGACCGAGCCGAGGTGCGCCTGGAGTGGTTGAAAGAGGTAGTCGACTATATTGCAACGTATTTTGACCTACCCGCACTGAATATTCCGCAAATACAGTTACCAGATGACGGGTTTGCCGTGTCGGAATTCGTTGAAGATGCGGCGGCCGCAATCAGGAATCATTGGGACATTCGTCCGGGGCCGATGCCAGATGCAATTGAATACCTTGAAACAAACGGTATCTTAGTTTCTCGTATTCATGTTCGGGCTGACAAGTTAGATGCGTTTTCGCAATGGTCTGACCGCTTTGGCGTGCCATTTGTGATGCTCTCTCGGGACAAGGCCAGTGCGGCCCGTCAGCGTTTTGATGTATTGCATGAGCTAGCTCATATTGTCGTTCATGCTAGTGTTCCTCAGCGGCGTCTGAACGATCGTGCTTATTATAAGTCGATCGAGAAGCAGGCTGATCAAATAGCCTCTGCTATGTTGCTGCCTGAACACGAATTCCTCGGAGAGTTGTACGCCCCGTCTCTCGACGCGTTTCTCACGTTAAAGGAACGTTGGGGTGTTTCTGTTGCAGCTATGATAATGCGATGCAAATCTCTCGATATCATTGATGATGACGAGGCTAAAAGACTTTGGATAAATTATAACCGTCGCGGTTGGCGAAATGGTGAACCGTTGGACGGCAAAATGATTAAGGAGGAGCCTCACCTAATTAGGCGCAGTTTTGAGTTGCTGATCGAGGAAGGCGTACAATCACCCGCTGAAATTAGGAAGGCGCTACCTTTTCCAACTGCTGACCTCGAAGAGCTTACCGATGTCGAGCCTGGGACGCTATCGGAATCGTCTCCTTCTCGCGTGGAGCCCGTATTCAAAGATGGCTTTTTGGAGGGGTCTAACGTGGTCCGCATGTTCGGTCGAAACGACTAACCATTTGGTCATCCCTTACGACGCCGCTGATTGATTAAGTGGCGGCGTCAGGTGTGTCATTCACGTGGACATAATGGCTGAAGGAGCAACAAACTTGCCGCGAAAAATCGTCGTTGCTGTTGAACGTTGCTAAACCCTTATAATTTGGTCAGATTAATCGGTCCATTTTGAAGCTATTAATAATGTTGCTTCTTTGATCGAGCCCCCCGACTGTTGCCTACTTGCCTCGAAGAGGGCGACCGGAAAACAGGGGAAATCATATGCTTGAAGAGTTGCGCGCCAAGTATCCAAATGACGACAACATGGTGACGTTCGTGATCACTGAAGTCACCCATATGAATGGTAAGGTCTGCGTCGCGGCGTATGATATCCACGCCGGTCGGATTATCAGGCCGCTATCACCCAACGGTGATAATTGGCCTGAGCAAAAATGGTACGACTCTGGTTTCTTTCGCCCTGGATCCGTCATCCGGGTGGAGCCCTTCAATGCGCCTGTTGGTCACTATCCGCACGCTACCGACGATTTTGCAGTGCAAGGGACGTTGAATCTACTTGAGACCCTATCAGAAGATGACCTTCACACACTGTGCTACGAGACTGCCGACGGCAACATTTTTCAGGTTTTTGGAGGGCTTCTCCAAGAAGGTAAGTATGTACCTGAGGGAGCGGGATGCCGCTCCTTGGGATGCATCATGGTGCCTAAGGCGAACATACACCCGAGCATTCCATTCGATAAAATTCGCGTTAGCATTACTGATACCGACGGTCGATCTTACAGCCTCGCGATCACGGAAATGGCGACCCGAGCTAACGCTGACCCAGCCGTCGGGCTTGCCACCCTTCAAGGCCGGCTCGAGGCATACGGCGATGGCTACCCGGTCGCTCTGCGTGTTGGTCTAGAGCGGTTTCTGATCAGTCTGCATCGTAACCAGCGGCTGCAAAATAGTTCGAGCATTCCTGGGGTGAGTAGAGGTCCACGATGCGGCCGATGGCG
>QFMX01000057.1 GCA_003240625.1 Sphingomonas taxi | reverse complement strand
GTGGGCGTGGTCGAGCACGTCCGCGGCAATCTCGGGCGCGCAGCCGAACTTGCGCGACAGCGGCCATTCGGCGCCGGCGCCATCCGCCAAGATGCGGCAGAATACGCGCGCGCCGGGGGCCGAACGCGCGATCTTCTCCACCTCGGCGCGGCAGTCGACCGCGAACAGGCGCACGCCGCGAGCGTAGGCGGCGGCGACGTCGCGCTCCTTCTTGATGGTGTTGCCGAAGGAGATGCGGTCCGGCCCGACGCCGGTCGCGAGCGCCATGTCGATCTCGACCACCGAGGCGCAGTCGAAGCACGAGCCCATATCGGCGAGCAGGTTCAGGATCTCCGGCGCGGGGTTCGCCTTCACCGCGTAGAACACGCGAGTGTCGGGCAGCGCATGGGCGATCTTGGCGTAGTTGTCGCGCACGATCTCGCTGTCGACGACCAGGATCGGCTCGTCGGACTGCTTCTCGGCGAGGAAGCGTCGGATGCGGTCGTTGTCGAGGGCGGAGAGGTGCGAGGCCATGGCGTATGTCCCAACGGAAATCAGAGTGACGGTTGAGGGACGCCGATCGCCCGGAGCGCGCGTTGGAGACGCGCTTCGGTCGTCGTCAGCATCCCGCGGCCGAATCCGTCTGGACTCGACCGTTCGATCACGCCGTAGTCACGACGACCTCTCGCGACGGAACGAACCGTCTCGGACAAGATCGGCGCCACGTTTGGGACTTGGGGAACACCCGCGACCCGCACGCCCGGCAAGGAAGTAGTCGCCTCTTCAGTGACCCCGGCGTTTGGACAGCCGGCAGAGACCAAAAAAGCCCTCTACGTCGTTGCTTCACGTCGCGTCCGCCGTCGGAGAGACGACTTAGAGCCGGTTGGGATTTCCGGCCATCGGGTTGCCCGGCGGGGAGTTCCCGCCAACCCGACACACGACACAGGCACGCGTTCATTGGGCAAGCGACGAGATAGGAGCGTTCGCTGTCGCATGCAACAGAAACTTTGAATTGTGACGGTGTTTTTTGTCGAGCGAGTCCAGATGGTTCACGCCCGCCCGCGGCTTGCCCGCGGAAGGCCCGCCGGTTACGACTTAAGCCTCGTGCGGGCGGCCCGCGCCCGAGCTTTCCGATGCGCCTCCGGCGGGGGACGGCGCGCTCCCATTCGAGTTTCGATGAGCGATTTTCCGATCAGCCCACTCACGCGCCGCGACGCGCTCAAGCTCGGCGCGGCCGGCGCAGTCGCGGCCGCCTCCGTTCCCGCTTTCGCCCAGCAGCCGACGCCGCAGCCGGCCTTCGGCTACGAAGACGTGGTCCGCCGCGCGCGCGATCTGGCGAGACAGCCCTATGACCCCGCCGCGCGGGAGCTCCCGGAAGAGCTGCGCAACCTCAGCTTCGACCGGTACCGTGACATACGCTTCCGGCCGGATCGATCCCTGCTCGCCGCCGGCGGCAGCCCGTTCCGCATGCAGATGTTCCACCCCGGCTTTCTCTACCGCCGTCCGGTGGTGGTGAACGTGGTGCGCGACGGCATCGCGACCCCCGCCCCCTACTCCGGCGCGCTGTTCGATTACGGGGCCAACAAGTTCGAACGCCCTCTTCCGGTCGACCTCGGCTTCGCCGGGTTCCGCCTGCACTACCCGTTGAACGATCCGCGGGTGTTCGACGAACTGATCTCCTT
>QFMX01000056.1 GCA_003240625.1 Sphingomonas taxi | reverse complement strand
AGCATCTCGGGCAGCACGCCGTGGTCACGCGCGGCCACCAGCATGCGCGCGAGCTTCGGGTCGACGGGCAACTTCGCCATCGTGCGCCCGGTCGCGGTGAGCCTGCGCTGCGCGTCGACGGCCCCGAGTTCGGCGAGTTGCTGCCAACCGTCCGCGATCGCGCGCGGATCGGGCGGCTCGACGAAGGGAAACGACTCGATCTCGCCCAGCCCGAGCGAGAGCATGCGCAGGATCACACCCGCCAGCGACGCACGCCGGATCTCGGGATCGGTGTACGCCGGCCTGGATTCGAAATCCGCTTCGGAGAACACGCGGAAGCACGTGCCCGGTGCGATGCGGCCGCAGCGGCCCTTGCGCTGGTCCGAGCTCGCCTGGCTGACCGGCTCGATGTGCAGGCGGTCGAGCTTCTGCCGCGGGCTGTAGCGCTTGACGCGCGCCAGGCCCGGATCGACGACGTAATGGATGCGCGGCACCGTCAGCGAGGTCTCGGCCACGTTGGTCGCGAGCACGATGCGCCGTTGCGGACCCGGATTGAACACACGGTCCTGGTCCTTGGCCGACAGCCGGGCGTAGAGCGGCAGCACTTCGGTGTGGCGGTACTTGCGACGTTCGAGCGCCTGGTGCGCATCGCGGATCTCGCGCTCGCCGGGCAGAAAGATCAACGTGTCGCCGGTGCCGCGCAGCTGTATGATCTCGTCGCAGACCGACACGATGCCGTCGAGCACGCTGCGCTCGCCCGCGTCGTCGCCATCGCCTTCGAGCGGCCGGTACCGGACCTCGACCGGATAGCCGCGACCTTCGACATCGACCACCGGCGCTCCGCCGAAGTGCTCGGCGAAACGCGCGGTGTCGATGGTCGCCGAGGTCACGATCAGCTTCAGATCCGGGCGTCGACCCAGCAGCTTTTTCAGATACCCGAGCAGGAAGTCGATGTTGAGGCTGCGCTCGTGTGCCTCGTCGATGATGATCGTGTCGTAGGCCGACAGCCAGCGGTCGGAGGCGATCTCCGCGAGCAGAATGCCGTCGGTCATGAACTTGATCGCGGTGGCGTCGCTGACGTTGTCGTTGAAGCGGACCTGATAACCGACCAAACCGCCGCTGGGCACCTGCAGTTCTTCGGCCACGCGCTTGGCCACCGTGCGCGCGGCGATGCGCCGCGGCTGCGTGCACCCGATCATGCCCGCGGCACCGCGTCCTGCGGCCAGGCAGAGCTTCGGCAATTGCGTCGTCTTGCCCGAGCCGGTTTCGCCGGCGACGACGACGACCTGATGCGCGCGGATCAGCGCGATGATCGCCTCCGCCTTGCCGGCGATCGGCAGCGCGGGGTCGACCTCGGCGCGCGGCAACTGCGCGGCACGCGTCTCGCGCTGCCGCACGGAGGCCTGCAGCCGGGTCTCGAAGGCCGTACGCGCCGCCGCATCAGTGGGCGCGCGGCGCCAGCGGCCGAGCAGTCCGAGGAGACGACCGCGGTCGCGCGTCGACGCGGATTCGATCGCCGCCTGCGCCTGTTTCAACGCGCCGTTCACCGCCTTGTCGCTGGAATGCTGCGTCACGCGTCCAACCCGTCCCAAGTCACATATCCACAACGGATGCGCCAGTATTGTCGGCGCAATTCCCTACCAGGAGCCCCGCCCATGTCCAAGGACAAGTCGAACAAGTCCAAGAAG
>QFMX01000055.1 GCA_003240625.1 Sphingomonas taxi | reverse complement strand
GGAAAGAAGCCCGGAGAATAGGCGACCACCGCGTCCTCGAGCCGATCGATGAGGCCGCGCGCGTCAAGCGCAGCCACGACCTCGTCGATGCGACGCTCGATTGCCTCTACGGGCGGATCAAGGGGCAAGTCCCGGCTCCGCCAGTCGCTGTCGCCGTCATAGCGATTGCAGAAATAGTCCATGTCGACATGGAGCAGCAGACGGCGGCCGTCGAGATCCGCCAGCCAGTCGTCGAGTGAAGGGGTCATCCGATATCGGCCTGGTCCAGTCCCGGCCTCGGTCGGAACGAGCTCAATGGCCGGCCGGGGTGCTCCTGGCTCGATAAGGTCGTCCTCGACGACGCCGTGTCGGATCTCGAAATCCAGCGTGCGCTGTCCCTTTGGCGGCTGGATCAAATGTCGGACCTCGGCGTGCGGCGCAGCGGCCAGGAACGGCGTCATGAAACTGCCCATCCCGATCGCGCCGCTCTCGATCGCGGCGGTAACTGAGCGAGGGTCGCTTAAGTCGCAGGTCGCGCCCGATATTAGATCGCGCCAGCTGTCGCCGCCTGCGACCAGTCGCGGGGCGTCGAGATCGCGGTGATCGTCGACATGAAGGATCGTGAGCTGTTCAAGCGCCCCGGACCCGCTGCGCTCCAACCACTCGGCCCAGCTCGCAAGCGTCCAGCTGTCGTAGAGACAACGCAGCAGCCTGGAGGACCGCTGGCGGGCCGCGGCCATGTCCTGGCGGCGCAAATCTGCGCCCCACCAAGCGAGCCCGACGTCGAGCGCGGGGTCGACATGACGATCCGGATCGCCGGGCCAGGCGAGCTCCAGCGCCCAACCGTCGGGCGTGCGGGTCGCGGTGGCGTCCTTGTCGCAAAAATAGTCGCGCAGACGTCCGTGCCGTTGCGCCGCGTCCTCAGGAAGGCGCTCGGACGCGACCAGCATGACGTCAGGCCGCGACGGGCTGCTGGCGCCTCGCCCGATCCAGAGTGTCGATCAGGGCCTTGCCGAGCGGCGTCATAGAGCACGTGCGCAGCGTCGCGAAGCCAAGCTCCAGATTGCGCTCGGTGTCCTGGAGTTGGTTGATCGCGCGATCGCGCATGTGGCAGGGACCCGCCTCGAGGACATGCGCCCAGTAGCGCTTGAGCTCGACGAACACGAACACCGCGTGAAGCAGGCCCGAAGGCGGCCTGAGATCGGCGCGCCACGGCGAGACTACACGCGGAGCCGTCGGGCTCACCGTCGGGCCGAACCGCTCCAGCAGATAGAGCTTCTGATGGCGGTACTCGTGGATGAGCGAGTCCGCGAGATCGTAGGGATCGATCAGGCCCCGGCCCTGCCAGACCGACACGAACAGCGCGCCCGGCACCGAGTCGTCGCTGAACGAGACGATCTTGGCGGGATCGGCCGAGGGATCGCGGACGAACTGGATCGCGCGGCAGGTGTTCCTCATCTCCTCGTAGAGCGAAGGCCGCCAGCGCCGCACGATCTCGAGCGCCTGCGCCACGACAGACGCCGCCTGCGCGGCGACGTCCCGGCCCTCGAAAAAGATCTGGTCGCCGAACGGCGCCCGAAGCCAGGCGTCGTCCGCGGCGACCGCAATATCGGCCCCACGCGGGCTGCGGCTCGCAATCGCGACGAGATCGCCCGCATCGGCCCGCAACGGCTTGCCGTCGACGTCGTGCACAAGCCC
>QFMX01000019.1 GCA_003240625.1 Sphingomonas taxi | reverse complement strand
GGTCCGAACCGAAGAGGCCGACCAGCGCCTTGGTCACGAAGCCGGTCTGCAGCGTGAGGCCGAGATCGTCGCCCGCGGCCTCCTTGTTCATGGTGTAGAACAGATCGCCGGTGCCGCCCTCGGCCACGGTCTTCGCCGTCCAGAGCGCGGCGTTCAGCTTGGCCGAGAATGGGTTCGACGCATCCGCCGTCGTGCCGAGCCCCAGGAGCGCGAGGTTCTGCAGCGTGGCCGGAGTGGTCCCGACCCAGCCGGACCCGTCGTAGACCAGCAGCAAGCCCTCGTCCTCGACCCACGCCCGCCAGCCCGGGCGCGGCGGAAGCTGCAGCCATGCGCCGTCGGTCCAGAGCGCGACGTTCAGGTCCCACCCCGCCCAGTCGCCCGTCGCGCCCGAGCCGATGATGTAGCGGTCGCCATCGGCGGGGCTTCCGGGCGGCGCTGTCAGATCGCGGTCGATCACAGAAAGCTGGACGAGCCCGTCGAGCAGCCGCAGCGCCTCGTTGTGGGTGACATGCTTCTGGGCCTGCGCCGCCAGGATGTAGGGCAGCAGGAGATGGGTCGTGGCGTCGGACATGGGATGGCCTTCAGAGTATCAGCGTGACGGTCTTGGGCGCGCCCCGCCCCACGAGGGCGGAGAGCTGGAAGATGCGGACGGTGAGGTTGTCGCCGGGGCCGAGCGGCGCGCCCCAATCGGCGCTCTGCTGGGCGGCGGTGTAGGTCGCGCTGGTGGTGGCGGTGCTCAGCACCCGCTTCACGGTGGCGCCGTCGAGGACCTCGACCTCGTAGGCTTCGAGCTCTTCGGCCAGCGGCACCTCCAGCCCGCCCCAACTGTCGGCGGACAGCGCGCGGGACCGGCGGGTCCAGCGGATGGTGAGATTGCCGGGCGAGCGCGGCACGCGCCATGGCTGTTCGACATGGGCGACCGAGAATGGCCGAAGCCCGACGCCTGCGGGCGTGAAGGCTTGCGCCACATAGGTCTCGTCGCTGACAGGACGGCTCGCGGGGCCGATGCGCCAGTTCCACGGGATGCCCAGGTCGGCCTCGGCGATCGGCAGCGATGCCAGCGCGGTGTCCAGCACGACGACACGCGCGCCTGCAGGCGCCGGGTTGCCCATGGCGCCTTCCGTACCGCGCTGGCCACGAAGGAGCCGGGTCAGCCGATACCGGCCGGGCGCCAGCAGCTCGGCCGCGGCCGCCTGCACGATCTCCCAGACGCCGGGCGCGCTCTCGATGGCGAGCGCGTTCGCGCCGCCGAAGAGGGTCAGGTCGGTGACGCTTTCCAGCGTGCCGGTGAGCAGATCGACCACCAGCGCATTGCCGAGGTCGAAGCGCGACGTCGGTCCCGCAAAGAAGTCCGAGACCAGCGCCCCGATCCGGGCGCGGCTGCCGAACGTGGTCAGCAGCTCGAACCCGTCCGTCGACGGGCTGCGGAACACCGCCATCTCGCCCGGCCAGTGAACCGCGCGCGCGGCGACCATCGGCCGGTGCGCGGGTTGGTCCTCGGTCAGCTGCGGCAGGTCCATCAGCACCGCATCCGGCGCGCCGAACACCACGGCGCGCGTCAGCGACGCCGCGCGCGGATCGCCGGGCGGCAGATCGTAGCTCGCGCGATCCTGGCGGACCGCCTCGATGCCGCGCGCCTCGGCATCGGCGATGGAGACGAGCCGCAGATCGATCAGCCGCCCGTCATGCTCCAGCCGGATCGCATCGGCCGGATCGAGCGCGAGGCGCGAGGGCGGCAGACGGAAGGCCGCCGTCTCCCGCCCCACCCAAGCCTCCATCAACGCGCGGCGGCAGCGGCGCTCGGCCTCTTCGGGCGGCACCGCCATCGGGAAGGATTCCGAGGCGATCCGGGTCGTGTCCACGGTGATGCGCCGCGCCTCGACGAGCGCGACGTCATAATCCTCGTCCGCCCGCGCGACCTGCCACTTCAGCGCCTGCGGCAGTTCGGTCTCCTGTCCACGGGTCAGCGCCAGCACGTCACCCTCGCGGGAGGCCACCAGGTCGTCGGGGTTTATGGTGGTGACCGACGCCCGGCCGCGCATGACAAAGCGGATCACGCCCTCGGTCTCCACGGCATCGAGACCGAAATGCCGTGACAGCGTGGTGATCGAGGCGCGCGGGCTTTCCAGCGCGGTGATGGCATAGCCCTCGACTGCGCCCCAGAGGGCGGTGACGTCGATGCGGGATTCCGGCATCCCCGCCCGCAGGCAGAGGTGACGGACAAGTGCGGCGAGCGAGACCGCCCCGAGACGGCCGGTCAGCCAATGGCCGAGCCTCCAGTTCGCGCCGTCGGTCCAGACGTCGGTCAGCGCCGGAAAGAACGGATAGGGCCGCGCGTCCCAGGTCCAAGCGGCGCATTCGGGGACATGGACCATGCGCCCGCCATAGACCGAGGACAGCGGATTGTTCGCGGCTTCGCCCCACCAGAGATAGGTGGCTTCCAGATAGGCGCGCTGGATCGCGTCGTCCCGCCAGCCCCGCGAGAAATACGGCGTAAAGCTCTCCGACGATTTCGGGTCGAAGAAGACATTGGGCTGGTTGGTGCCGCGGTCGATGGCGGGGCAGCCAAGCTCGGTGAAGCGGATGGGCTTGGACTGCGGCACCCAAGCCGTCGCCGTGCCGCTCTCCACCCCGCCCGGGCGGTCGTAGTGCGGGTTCGACCACCAGGCGCGCAGATCCTTGTAGCGGAAGACCCACGGCTTGCTGGCGGCGCCGTCCGTGATGGGGGCCCGCACCTGCGCGGAGCGGTCCGCTGCACTGGCGTAGAACCACTCAAACCCTTCGCCACCCGCGATGTTCGCCTGCAGATAGGCGCGCTCGTAGATCGCGGGCCAGCCCTCCTGCGCGTCGAGATGATCCCAGCCGTCACGCCAGTCGGACAGCGGCATGTAGTTGTCGATGCCGACGAAGTCGATCTCGGGATCGGCCCAGAGCGGGTCGAGGTGGAAGAGCACGTCGCCGCTGGCATCATTCGGATGGTGCCCGAAATATTCCGACCAGTCGGCGGCGTATCCGATCCTGGTGCCTCCCCCGAGGATGGACCGGACATCGGTGGCCAGATCCCGATAGGCCTGCACCGCCGGATAGCTGCTGGCGCCCGAGCGGATGGTGGTTAGCCCCGGCATCTCGGTCCCGATCAGGAAGGCATCGACCCCGCCCGCCGCCGCGCAGAGATGGGCGTAGTGCAGCACCATGCGCCGCAGGCCCCAGTCGCCGGGCGTGCCCGTCCACGAAACCGACTGGCCCGAGACGCTGAAATTCGCGGGCGTCGCCGCGCCGAACAGCGCCGCGACCTGCGTGGCGGCAGTGCCGGTCTTGTCGACCGATCCCGCATAGCCCGCCGCGGGCGAACAGGTGATCCGCCCCCGCCACGGGAAGGCGGGCTGGCCCAAATCGGCGGCGTTGTCGGAATACGGGTTCGGCAGCGTGTTGCCGGGCGGAACGTCCATCAGGATGAAGGGATAGAAGGTTACCCGCAGCCTGCGCGCCTTCATCTCCCGGATCGCCTGCACCACGGCGAAGTCGGAGGGTGTACCGCCATAGACCGGGCGGTCCTGATCGTCGCGGCTGACGAGGAAAGCATTGCCACGGCTCACTCCGTTGACCGACCAGCTGCGCGGCGTGGTCGATTTCGCCGCAACCTCGACGCCCGGCCGCACCTTGCAGGATCCCGCGCGCAGGTCGTCGCCGAACCAGGCGACGACGAGGCTGACGCTCTCGACCGCAGGCGCCATCGCCTGCAGCCGATCCAGCGCCGCGATGATATCGGCCTCGTCGGGCAGCGCGTTCAGGTTCTCGGCCTGCGTCGCGCCGCCATCGGTCTTGCGGATCGCTTGCGTGGCATAGGTGAACTCGCCCGAGGCCGGGATCATCGTGACGGCGCGGGTCAGCCCTTCAGCGGTGTCGGGGTCGGCGAGCGGGCGGAACACCTCGAAGGAGAGCTGCGGCAGCCGGTTGCCATAGGTCGAGAGCGGCAGTTCCTCGAACACGACATAGGCGGTGCCGCGATAGGCGGGGGTGCTGGCCGCGCCCATCCTCGCCGCGATGAAGGGATCGACGCTCTGGTTCTCGTCGCCGGGATACCAGCGCCAGGTCACGCCGGAGAGGTCCATCGGCTTGCCGTCGGCCCAGATGCGGCCGATGCCGGTGATCGGACCTTCGCACAGCGCCACGGCGAAAGACGCATAGTAGAGATACTCGGTGGTCTTGACCTTGCCCCCGCCGCCACCCTTGCCGCCGCCCTGGGTGGTGGTCTTCGTCTCCTCGCGGAAATCGGTCGCCCAGACGATGTTGCCGCCCATGCGCATGCGCCCATAGAGCCGCGGGATGACGGCGCCCTCCGTCGAGGAGGTGATGCGCAGCGTGTCGAGCCGCGCGCCCTCGATGCGCTGGGTCGGCGCCAGCGATGAGACGATCCAGCTGTCGACCACCGAGCCCACGGTCGAGCCGATGAAGCCGCCGATGGTGGCTGCGCTGACGCCGAGGATCGCGCCGCCGATGCTGCCGCCAATGGCGGCGCCGGCAACGCCGAGAACGAGGGTGGCCACGGGTCAGGACTTTCTCTTGTGCCGGGCCTTCCTGCATTCGGGTGCGGCCGGACGGGGGAACAGGAAGGCGAAGGCGATGCGCCGTCGCCAGGTGGGGGTGAGCGGTTCCTCGATGACGCCGAGCCGCTCATAGGCATGGAGGAAGGTCTGGGGGCCGGTGACGATCCCGACATGCTTGGCGATGGCGCGGGGCTTCATCCGGAACAGGACCAGCGCGCCCGGGCCGATGTCGGACAGGGCGATCTCCGGCATCATCCGCCGCGCCCCTTCGGCCAGAACTTCACGCGGCCCGATCTCGCCCCAGTCACGGCTGTAGGCCGGGGTCGGGAACGGCTCGGGGCCGACAACCTCGCGCCAGACGCCTCGGGCGAGACCAAGGCAGTCGCAGCCGACGCCGCGCAGACTGGCCTGATCGTGGTAGGGCGTGCCGAGCCAGGATCGCGCGGCGGCGATCACCAGTTTCGGATCGGCGGCAATCACAGCACGGACCCTTGGTGGCCGCCGTCCTTCGTCGCGTAACGCAGGATGGCGTCCTGACCGGGGATATGCGGAAAGCCCCGGAAACTGGCGGTATTGGCGAACTTCGCGCCGCAGGTCTCGATGCGCTTGTCGCAGCCGGCGCGGACGATGAGCCCGTCACCCCCTGCAATGGGCCGCACCGGGGCTTCCAGCAGCGTCAGCACCGCGATGCCGTCGGTCAGGTCATGCGCGATGATCTCTGCCCGCCGCCCGGCATTGGCGCCGCTGGTCCATTCGACCGTGCCGAAGGTGAACCAGCCGGAGGTGAAGCTGGCGAGACCCGAGGCGGTGAACGCCCGATCGCGCAGTGGGTCGATCACCGCACCCGTGCCTCTGAAGGCCGATGAGTCCAGATCGACGCCGCAGCGTGTATCGCCGAGCGCCGCATCACAGGTCGCCTGAAACGTCCGCCCGACGGTCTGGCCGAGGACATGCGCCAGCGACCGCACCTCGGCCACGAAGGCCAGCCGTCCGCGCCGGATCTGGCCGATGGCGCCGCGCCGCATCAGCACGCGCTGCGCGGGCGCAGCCCAGTTCACTCGCCAGACCTCGACCGCCGCATTGTCCCAGCACCCGTCGAGGATGTCGGTCTCGGTGATGCGGTCGGAGGTGAGCACACCCTCGGCGTCCTGCGCGTCGACCGACAGGTCCGAACCGGAGCGGACCTCCGATGCCGTCAACCCGCTCTCCGGCTCGAAATCCGTGCCGCCGAAGGAAAGCGTCCGGTCGTGATCGGTGAAACCGAAACTGACGCCGTCCGAACGCACGATCCGCCAGCACCAGGCCAGCGTGGTGGTGCCCTCGTCGAGATGGGCCTGCAGCGCGGGCGAGAGCGACTTCACTTCCGCCCCCAGCCGCGCAGCAGCGCTACCGAGGCGAGAAGCGAGGACACCACGCCGCCGCCCGCGCCGGTCAGGACGTAGAGGTTGAAGGGGCGGATATCGAGCGTGCCGGTCGCGAGATCAAAATCCGCCAGCCCGGCCATGGCGAGGCCGGAGGCGGCGAGGCAGGCCAGATAGACGAGGCCGCGGGCAAGGTTCCAGTTCATGTCGGTACTCCGATCAGGGATTTGAGGAAGGCGAGAAGGCGCTGGACCAGTGTTGCTGGTGGAGGCGCTGCGGCAGCGGGCGGCGCAGCGCCATTCGGCAAGGGTGCCGGAGGCAACGGAGGTACGGCTGGACGGAGCAGCGCCAGCGCCTCGGGTTCGGTCAGCCTCCGCACGGGCCGCGAGAAATCGACCCTCCCGTTGCGGTCGACCGCCCAGACGGGAATGGTCCCGGTCGGATAGCGCGCATGGCGGAACAGATCGCGCTCCGCCTCGCGGCGAGAGCGGATCGCGGCGGGCTTGAGCCAGCCCATGAAACCGTCCGCTGCCGCCGCGCGGTTGCCCGCGTTCAGAGCCTTCGTCAGCGCGGCCCGGGCGATGCCGCCGGTGTTATAGTGGAACGAGACCAGCGCATCGAACTCGTGGGGCGCGAGCGACACCTTCACCTCGCGCCGCACCGCCGCCTCATAGGTCGCAAGATGGGTCCGGAAGACCCGGAACGCCTCGCGGATGCCGGCATCGATGTCGGCGGGCATGCCACGGGCCATCCGGGCCGGATCGGGCGGCCTGGATGCGGCGGTGTGGCCGATGCCGAAGGTCCAGACGCCGGCGACATCGAGATAGGGTCCGGGCACGATGCCTTCGTGCCGGACAAGGGCCAGCAGGCCCCGGTCTGTCATCTGCATGGGATTATCCGAGGATGGAGATCAGGAGGATCAGTGTGGCGATGACGAGGCCGATGCGCAGACGGTGACTGAACGTCTGCTGCGGGTCGGGCGTGTCGCAGCGAATGGATCGGGCAAGGCGGAGAAGCTCATTCATCGTAACCTCCCTTCGCCCTGCGCAGCCGGGCGAGGATCAGCTCGATGAAGGCCGGGCCGAAGACCCCGACGAGATAGGCGGCCGAGCCCGCCGAGCCCCCGGCCGGAATGGCCTCGGGCGGCAGGCCCAGCCAGCGGGCGATGATCGCCATCGAGAGGCTGCCCATCCCGGCCGCGATCAGCCCGCCCAGCAGGATATGGCGCAGCGCATCGCGCAGCCGCATCCGCGTGGTCAGCGCATTGGTCGCGCCCCCAAGCGCGCCCCAGGCGGCGAGGATCACCGCCGTGGAGGCGGCCAGGTCGCGCAACACGCTGGCGAAGAAGCCGGGCTCGTCATTCATCGTCGGATCTCCAGCAGCGGGATGGAGGTAATCGAACCGAGACGTTCGAGATCGAGGGTGACGTCGAGCGCATCGCTGTCGAAGCGGACCGGCACGTCGAAGGTGAAGCCTGCGGTGACGGCGATGCCCGCGGCGGGGGGCGTGGCGAAGGTGACGAGGCCGGTGGTGGTAGCAACCGACCAGCCGGATGCCTGCGGGGTGCCGTTCAGGGCGATGGTCACCGTCCCGGCCACCGGCTTGGCGATGCTGCGCGTCCAGGACTGCGCGCCGGAGCTGTAGCGCTTCACCAGCTGGAAGGCGGTCGTCGTGCCGTCGCCGGTGCCGATCTGCTGGTCAATCGGCGATGGCGTGCCCGAGGGCAGGCAAGACTTGTGGTCGCCCCAGTCCTTGAACCGGAACCCGTGCAGGCGGCCGTTGCGGGCCTCGAAGAAGGCGACCACCGCTGCCAGATCGTCGGCGCGGCGGATGCCATAGGCCACATCATAGCGGCGGCGCGAGTTGGCCCAGGTGGCGTTGCGCTCCTCGTCGCCGGAGGCCAGTTCGACGATCTGGGTGCGCCGCTCGGGTCCGCCGCGCGCACCACGGCTGATGTCGTCCGGGAACCGGACTTCGTGAAACGCCATGGCTGTTCTCTGCAGGGTTCAGGGTTGTGCCGGCCCGGGCTCACATGCCGCGCCGCCCGAGCGAGACCGCGCGGGCGATATCGGCCGCGATCTGTGTGCGGGACTGGCGGAAGCTCTCGGCGTCGCGGGCGTTGATCGTGACATTGACGGCCGGGGCGGCGGCGGAGCCGTAACCTGCGGCTTCCCTGCGCGAGAGCACCCGCTCGCCGCGTTGCAGGATCGCGGGCACCTCGTCCGGCCTGAGTCCCGCCCAGCCGCCGGAATGCATGCGCGGGGCGTTGGCGAAGGCGAGCGCCGGCACCATGCGGCCCGGACCCGGCGCCCCGACCATCCCACCGGCATGCAGGACGTTGGCGAAAATTCCGCCCGCGCCGCCGAGAGCTCCGGACAGCACATTGGCGATGGGGCCGAGGATGAAGCGTCGCGCCGCGAGCTTCGCCAGATCGGCGATCAACGAAGTCACGAGGTCGCGGAAGCTCAGCTTGCCGGTCTTCACGAACTCGCCGATGGCGTTCTCGGCGCCCTGAAATGCTCCGACCAGCGCAGTGCCGATATCGCCGCCG
>QFMX01000054.1 GCA_003240625.1 Sphingomonas taxi | reverse complement strand
GAGTTCCATGGCCCGCATCGCCTTTATCCTGCTCTGCCACAAGGACCCCAAGGGGGTCATTGCGCAGGCCCGGCGGCTGACCGGCTCGGGCGACTATGTGTCGATCCATTTCGACGCCCGCGCCAGCGCCGCGGATTTCGACCTGATCCGCACGGCGCTGGCCGACAACCCCGGCGTGACCTTCGCGGCGCGGCGGCTGAAATGCGGCTGGGGCGAGTGGTCGCTGGTCGCAGCCACGCTCGAGGCGGTGCGCGCCGCGGTCGCGGCGTTTCCGGCTGCCACGCATTTCTACATGCTCTCGGGCGACTGCATGCCGGTCAAGTCGGCGGCCTATGCCCACGATTACCTCGACGCCCACGACCTCGACTACATCGAGAGCTTCGACTTCTTCGCCAGCGACTGGATCAAGACCGGCTTCAAGGAAGAGCGGCTGATCTATCGGCATTTCTTCAACGAGCGGACGCAGGCGCGGCTGTTCTACGGCAGCTACGAGCTGCAGCGCCGGCTAGGCCTGACCCGGCCGGTGCCCGCCGACCTGCAGGTGATGATCGGCTCGCAATGGTGGTGCCTGAGGCGGCAGACGATCGAGAAGGTGCTGGCCTTCTGCGACGAGCGCCGCGACGTGATGCGGTTCTTCGCCACGACCTGGATTCCGGACGAGACCTTCTTCCAGACCGTGGTGCCCCACGTGGTCGCCCGGCGCGAGATCCGGTCACGCACGCTCACCTTCCTGATGTTCACCGACTACGGGATGCCGGTGACCTTCTACAACGACCACTATGACCTGCTGCTCGGGCAGGATTTCCTCTTCGCCCGCAAGATCAGCCCCGAGGCGATCGACCTGCGCGAGCGGCTGGGCGCGCTGTGGCAGGCGCCGGACCTCGACTTCCCGATCTCGAACGAGGCGGCCGGCCTCTACCGCTTTCTCACCCAGCGTGGCCGGGTCGGACGCCGCATGGGCCAGCGCTTCTGGGAGGCCGAGGGCAGCCTTGGCCGCGGCCGCACGCTGCTGCTGATCGTCTGCAAGAAATGGCACGTCGCCAAGCGGCTGACCGACGCCATCCGCACCCACACCGAGATCCCCGCCGTCAACTATCTCTTCAACGAAACCGACGCCGCCCTGCCCGACATGGGCGGGATCGAGACGACCGTGGACAAGCGCCAGCGCCACCGCCGGGCGCTGGTGCGGATGCTCTTCGACCAGTTCGAGGCGAAGAAGCTGGCGATCTGCCTCGACCCGTCGGCGCTGGGGCTGATCCAGGATTTCGTCGAGGACAAGGCCGACACCCGCGTGCTGCTGATCGATTCGGACTTTGACGACGACTATGTGCGCGGCCATATCGCGCGTGTGGGGCTCGCCGGACCGAACAGCCCGCCGGGGTTCGTCGGGCGCCTGATCGGGGCGGTGCGCAGCGATCTCGAGCACGAGACCGAGCGGCTGCGCGACCTCGACCTCGAGGGGTTCGAGGTGATCGCGGCCCGCCATGACCCGGACCGCAATGCCGCGGCCCTCGCGCGGTTCCTCGGCGTCGAGCCAGAGCTTGCCTTGACGCTGGCCCGCACGGATCATCTGTTCGACGACTGAGACGATGCCCGGAGAGGCCCCCGACACGACGCCCAGGAAGGACCGCCCGATGACCTATGACGACAGCAACATCTTCGCCCGCATGCTGCGCGGCGAGATCCCGAACGACACCGTGGC
>QFMX01000053.1 GCA_003240625.1 Sphingomonas taxi | reverse complement strand
TCATCCGACACCCCGATCCGCTCGCCCAACGCCGCCTCCAAAAGACAGCGTTGAATCAACCGCAGAGTCGCTCGTCAACCTTTGTCCACGATGCCTAGTACCACCTCGCCCGACCAACGCTCGGCGAGCGCGGCGCGGTCGAGGCGCTCGACACCGTGACCTGGCTGCTGGATGAGCAACTCGTCATCGCCGACGCGCCCGATCACGAACCAGCCGCTCGGCCCCGACGCGACGACAGGCATCGGCAACCGTTTCAGCTTGGTGAAATTGGTGGAGACCGCCCGCGCGCGAACGCCGTCAAGGCGTTTAGCCAACCGGAGCAGATCAGCCGAGGTAACTGGCCGCTCATGCCCGAGATCATGCCTGAGCTGGTCGGGGTCGACCGCGATGCGGTGCATGGCGAGCACAACGGCGAATGCCGCAAGCCCGCTCTCCGAATGACCAGCGAACCGCTCCTGTGCGCCCCCTGACATCGAGCTTTCTCGCCCTTAATCGATCCCCCCTTGGACCGGCAGGACGAACATTGCGCAAGGTTCAAGCCTCTACAATGCTTAATATTTTCGTCATAATCTTTTTATGCTCAGACACGCGGCCGGTCGAGATCAAGCACCTACTCCGTAGCAGTCTCGACCCCGTCCGCTCGCGCGAACTCAGGGACGAAATGCCTGCCGCGAGAGTGCGCCTCCTACTTAGGAGTGCGCGTTCGGATCGGCGAGCGTACGCTCCAGATCAGCCAATCTGCGCCCGACAGGTGTGGCCGTCTCAAATAATGTGCGTCGCCCGGAGCTGATTATTGCGCACCGAGCTGCAGATTATTGCAAGCCGCTACACCTAGCTTGATCAGCTCCGGCGACGCCTTCACCGCCGCCAGCACCCGGTCGAACTGCTCCTTGCCGTCCGAATGCCGGTGCGCGAACAGCGCGAGGTCGCGCAGCGTGAACGTCGCCTGGTTACGCGTGATCGCGGCCAAGGCCACCGCCGGATCGGCGACGATCCTGTCGCCGTTCTCACGCGCGATGCGCAGGTGGTCGGCCGCGCGCTCTGCTCCCTCGCCCCGCTCCTCGCGACGCGCACCCGCGGGTCCGATCTTGTGCTGCGGTTCGAGCTCGATGCCCTGCTCCTTGTACGAGCGATGGTCGATCCGCTGGTCGATCCCGAGCTCGGCGAGTTTGGCGTTGACGTGCGCGGTCCATGCCTCGCGCCAGCCCTTGAGCACCTCCACCTTGTTCCACTCGCGCACCTTGGGGCCGAACCCGTCGGGCCCGACCGAGCGCATGGTCAGCATCACGTGCGCGTGCGGCTTCGCCTGCCCGTCCTTACCCTTGTCCCAGTGCACGTTGAGGTCGGCGACCATGCCGCGCGCGACCATCTGCTCCTTCACGAACTCGCGCGCGAGACGCACGCCGTCCGCCTGCTTCATCTCCCGCGGGATCGCGAATTCCACCTCGCGCGCGAGCTGCGCGTCCTTCCGCTTTTCTCCCGCCTCCACCTCGTTCCACAGCGTCGCCCGGTCGGCCAGGCGCGCGGGCGCGCCGGCCGGCAGCATCACCTCCGAGTGAACCACGTCCTGCTTGTTCGAGAAGTCGAAGTCGCGGCCCAGGCGCTCGTCATGGAGCTCGGAAGCTGACCGGTAGGCCGCCGACGCGGTCGCGCTGGACCCGCTGGAACGGCTGACGACCTTTCCCGACATGTGGAAGATCGCCACGGCCGC
>QFMX01000052.1 GCA_003240625.1 Sphingomonas taxi | reverse complement strand
CGAATTGTCCGATCCGACCTCCAGCGTCACGCTGGGCGGCAGGGTCGGCTTGACCTCCTCGATCATCTGACGCACGCCTTCGGAGATCGCGAGATCGTTCGATTGCGCCTGACGCGTGATGGCCAGGCCAATCTGGTCCTGGCTGTTGCCCCGGAACAGGCGGCGATCCTCTTCCGGCGCTTCTTCCACCCGCGCGATGTCGCCCAGCCGCGTCACATAGGTGGGCTGGCCCTGAATGATGGCCGAGGAGCCGCTTCCGGTTCCGGTCGCCACGGTCGCGGACTGCGAAGCCGAGCCGCGTGTGCCGATGGGCAACTCGCGGAAGTCTTCAGCGGTCGCATAGTTGCGCGCCACCCGAACGGTGTAGTTCTTCGCCGTGGATTCCAGCGCGCCCGCAGGCAGTTCCACGTTCTGCGTGGTCAGCGCCGTCTCGACGTCGGTGACCGTCAGGCCACGCGCCGCCAGCGCCGCCGGATCGAGCCAGATACGCATCGAATAGCGCTGGTCGCCGTAGATGTTCACCTGGGCGACGCCCGGCACGGTCGCCAGTCGATCGACCAGATAGCGGTCGGCGTAGTCGGTCAGCTGCAGTCGGTTCAGCGTGTTCGAACGCAGGAACAGGATCATGATCGGCTGACTGTCAGAGTCGGCCTTCGCCACCTCAGGCGGATCGGCCTGGTCCGGCAGGTTGCCGACCACGCGGCTGATACGGTCGCGCACGTCGTTGGCCGCATCGTCGATGTTGCGATCCAGCGAGAACTCGATGTTGACGTTCGATCGCCCGTCGCGGCTGGTCGAGTTGATACGCTCGACCCCCTGGATGCCGGCGATCTGCTGCTCGATCGGCTCGGTGATCCGGCTCTCGATGACCTCGGCAGACGCGCCGGCGTAGTTGGTGTTGACCGAGACGATCGGCGGATCGACGTCCGGCAGTTCCCGCACCGGCAGGAAGAAGAAGGCCGCCATGCCGATGACGCAAAGCACGATGGCGGCGACGGCCGCGAAGACGGGCCGCCGGACCGAAACGTCGGACAGCATCATTGGCGGGCGCCCCGCTGGCCGGCGCCGGCCGCCGCCGTGGTGATGGGCGAGCCTGGCTGGATGCGGTTCAGGCCGGAGCCGACAATGCGGTCCCCGAGCTCGAGGCCGGACACGATCTCGACCATCCCGCCCTCGACGGCCCCGGTCTCGACCTCGACGCGCTGGGCGGTCGAGCCCTCCGCGCCGCGGGCGATGCGATAGACGAAGGCGCCGGCGCCTTCGTACTGGACGGACGCTTCAGGGATTGCGGGCGATTGGCGCAGTCCCTGTTGCACCGCGACCCGCAGCATCATGCCGGGGCGGATGCGCCCGCCGGGATTCGGAAACTCGGCCCGCGCCGTGGCCGAACGGGTCGTCTCGTTGACGCGGGTGTCGATCAGGGCGATCCGGCCTTGGAAGGGTTCATCGCCATAGGCGTCCGCCGTCGCGGTGATCGGCGTGCCGGGACGCAGCACGTTCAGATACCGCTCCGGCAGCGGGAAATCGACGCGGATGGTCGAGGTGTCGTCCAGTGTCGTGATGACGGCCCCAGGATTGATCAGGGTGCCGGGCGTGATCGTCGTCAGGCCCAGGGTTCCGGCGAAAGGCGCGCGGATGACCCGGTCGCCGCGTCGCGCCTGCGCCGCCTCCAGCGAGGCCTGGGCCGTCTCAAGGCTCGTTTCAGCCTGTTCCA
>QFMX01000003.1 GCA_003240625.1 Sphingomonas taxi | reverse complement strand
CCCGCCGAAGCCGAAGAGCAATACTATGCTGCCGCGGACATCATCGATATGGCGGCGTGACTCACATCCAACGGCCTCCGGCAAACCCGGGGCGGTTCAGACAGACGTCGAGCCGCCTCGCTGAGCGTTCGGCAAAGCTTTAGATCCTTCGCCTCAAGGATCCAGACACGCTGACCAGCTTGGGGTTTTCGATCATCATCCGCGCCAGCAGGGCGGCATCCTTTCTGGGATCGTGCCCGGTGCCGTTTCACGCCTGCGGCAGGGATGGCAGTAAAGTCCCACTTTTCTCCGATCCGCGTCCTCGACACGTCGCTTCCAGCGAGCGGATCAGTTTACATGAATGAACGACCGAAGCTGGGAAGCGAGCAGGGCGGCCTGAACGTCCACTTGTGGGTCCGCTCAGACCTCGGTGCGTTCGGCCAATTCCAAAGCGTCCTCCACGTCAACGCCCAAGTAGCGCACCGTGCTGTCGATCTTGGCATGGCCGAGAAGGATCTGAACGGCGCGGAGGTTGCCAGTCGCCCTGTAGATGATCGATGCTTTCGTGCGCCGTAGCGAGTGCGTCCCATAATCCTGCGCCGGAAGGCCGATGCCGACCACCCACTCGCGCACGAGGCGGGCATATTGCCGCGTGCTCATGTGGTCCATGTAGTCGTTGCGGCTCAGGAAAACGAAGTCGTTCAGCGTCTCTCCACGTCGCTCCAACCACGCCCGCATCGTCTTTCGCGCCGTGTCCATTATCTCGAACTGAACCGGTCGTTTGGTTTTCTGCTGAACCACGACGGCGTGGTCACGGACGCGCCCGCCGGAAACTACATCGCCGATCCGCACCCTGACCACGTCACAGCCGCGGAGCTTGCTGTCGATGGCGAAGTCGAACGGCGCTCGGTCGCGCAATCGCCTCTGCTGGTCCAGCCAGAAGCGAATGGCCCAGACCTGTTGCTGTTTCAGCGCCCGCTTCGCACCAATCAGCCGGCCTTCGTTCCAAGGCCGAAGTTCGTGAAAGGCGGGGTCCATTGGCGAGTGACCCATCGATCATCTTCATTAGCCCAGATCGGTCATTCGAGTGTACGCAGGCGCAGTAAACCGGCGGTTTGGAAATGTGGTTGATCAGCCGTCGATGATGCTGAACGAGCTGTCGGTTTCGGGCGGCGCCTGGCGGTCTCTGTGTGGTCGGAAGTGGGTCGTCGTGCCGCCAAGTGTGCGTCCGCGGTCTAACTAATCTTCCTCGATCGGAACGGGGACGGTCTGAACAGCTTATCGGTTTGCCTGGGGATAACCGGTTCGCAAACGATCGAACTCACGCGGAGTTCGCAACGGAGCGTCAGCCCACGAGCCGTAGGCATGAGTACGATAGGCAATATGTTACCCGTCAGTCCGTATCACGGCACCTCCACGCGTCGTCCCGCAGGAACGCCGCCACGTTGTTCCCTAGCGCGGCGGTTGCGTAACCGCCTTCCATCACGATCACGCTCGGGACGTCCAGCGCCGCCAACCGCGCCGCCAATAGGGCGAAATCGTCCCGCTGAAACGCGAAGTGGGAGATTGGATCGCCGGCATAGGTATCCGCGCCGAACGAGACGACCAAGAACCGCGTGCCGAATGCCGCGATCGCCGCCAGCGCGCGATCCAGCGCCGGTTGATACCCCGCCCAGTCGGTACCGCGCGCCAGAGGCAGGTTCAGCGTCGTGCCGATCCCCGCGCCAGTGCCTCCTTCGTCGGCATGCCCCCAGTAGAACGGATAATCGGTCGCCGGATCGGCGTGGATCGATACGAATAGCATGTCCGGATCAGCCGCAAAAATATCCTGTGTGCCGTTGCCATGATGATAATCCACATCGAGGATCGCGACCGGCCCCAGTCCGATCCGGCGCGCTTCAACCGCGACGATGGCGGCATTATTGAGGAAGCAATAGCCGCCCAGATAGTCACCGCCTGCATGGTGTCCGGGTGGGCGGCAAAGCGCGAACGCGGCGCGCTGATGATTCTGCGCGACCACGTCCAGCGCCGTCAACGCTGTCTGCGCTGACCAATAGGCCGCGGTCCAGCTATTGGCCGTGATCGGCGTTCCGGCGTCGTAGCTGTACCGCCCGAGTCGCGCATCGATCCGCGAAAGGTCTAGGTCACGCCGGCCCACCACTGGCCAAGTATAGCCGATCGCATCGCCCTCGCGTCCCGCCGCTATCCAGTCGCGATGCGCAACCTGCAGAAAGTCGAGATACGCCGCGTCGTGCACTGCCTCGAGCGGCGCCATGCCATGATCGCGTGCTGGTGTCGCCGGGCCGACCGCCGCCATGATCGTCGCGGCCCGCTCAGGGGTCTCGTTATAAGCCGTCCACCCGCCATTATGCAGTTCCCGCCGCGGTGCGTGCGACAACTGGCGCGGATCGAACACCGTAATCATGCGAACATCCCCTCGACACAACCTTGGGCGAAGGCATAGAAACGCGCCATCTTGCGGTTCTCGGCCTCGCGCCCGCCGCTGGCCTGGTGTCCGGCGGCCATGTCGGTCAGCAGCATCGCCGGGCTGGCGGAGGTCGATCGCGCGCGCACCTCGGCGACTAGCTTTGCCGGTTCCCAATATCCCACCCGGTCGTCTTTAAGCCCGGCGGTCGTCAGTAGCGGCGGATAAGCCGCGCGCCGGACATTCTCGTACGGGGAGATCGAGGCCATGTAATCATAGTCCGTCGCACTGGATAATGGGTCGCCCCAATCGGGCCGGAACAGCGGCACCAGCGGATGATCGGCATCGCTCATCGTGTTGAGCATGTCGACGAATGGCACCGAACCGATGACCCCGGCCCATAGTTCGGGCGCGGCGTTCAGCGATGCGCCGACGAGCAACCCGCCTGCGGACAAACCGTACGAAACTACCTTGTCGCGCGCTGCGTGGCGCTCGGCGATCAGGTGCCGCGCGCAGGCGACGAAATCGCCGAAGCTGTTATGCTTGGCATGCAGTCGCCCGTCGAGGAACCAGCGCCTGCCCTTTTCCGACCCACCGCGGACATGCGCGATGGCGTAGCTCCATCCGCGTTCGACCAGGACCGTTGGCGCGACATCGAACAGTGCTTCGCTCGACACGCCGTACGCGCCATAGCCATATAGCAACAACGGTCCGGTGCCGTCGGCAATCGCGCCCTTACGAGTCAGCAGCGTGATCGGCACGCGCGCGCCGTCCGCCGCTGTCGCGAACAGCCGCCGCACCTCGAAGCGGGCCGGATCGAACCCGGCGATGCGCTGCGTTGCGATCACCTTGCTGCGCCCGCTGGCCAGATCGACGTCGACCCAGAGCGGCGGGCTGGCTGGCGTTTCGATCATCGCCCGGCACGTTGTGCCGCGATGGTCCTGCCCGATCGGTATGGTCAACGCATAGGCATCGCCCGAGATTGTGACTTCCCTTTCTTCACCGCCCGGCAGGGTCAGCACCATGCGCGGCAGCACGTCGCGCCGCTCTAGCCGCACCAGCGCGCCCTGGAACGAGGCCATTTGCAGGATTTGCGTGCCCCCACGGTGCGGCACCAGATCGCCCCGTTCAACAAAAGTGCCGCGATCGACCCGTGCGATCCGGCCGTCGAGCGCAGCCGCATCTTCGATCAAAGCGACTAGGTCGCCATTCCATTCCTCAATCGAATAGCGCCGCCCTTCAGCGCGCGGCCATACCACCGCGGGTGCGTCCGTCTCGCCCTCGACGGGGATCAACCGCACCTCGCTCGTATCCGGCCCCGATAAGGTGATCGTCACGAACCCGTTCGCCGCGGTGCGACTGACCTGCATGAAGATCGCCGGGTCGGCCTCCTCATACACCAAGACCCGCGCGCCGCCTTTTACCGGCGTGCGATAGACGCGGGTCGGCCGGTTGCGCGCATCGCGCCAGATCCAGAACAACCAGTCCGACGAGGGGGAGAAGATCAGCCCGCCATAGCCGTACGCGTCGCTATCTACGAGCGTCCGTACTGCGCCGCTGACGATATCGCGTACGCAGATACGATGCCGGTCGTTGCCGCCGACATCCTCTGCCCACGCATAGCACGTTCCATCCGGGCTGACCTGTTGTCCGGTCGTGCGATAATAGGCCTCGCCGCTCGCGCGCACCGCCTCGTCGAGCAGCGTCTCGACGACCGACGATCCGATGCGACGGCGCGAATAGAGCGCGTGCGATCCGTCGGGATACGCCGTGTCATAGGCCCACCCGTCGCGCGTAAGATTGGGCTCGGCATCGCCGTTGGGTACGCGCGCCTGCATCGTCTTGAAAAACGCGGCCTCGTCCGCCGCCACGCGTTCCAGTACTGCCCTAGCATAAGCATTTTCGGCCAGCAGATGCTCGCGCACCGGCGCGGGCAGCGTCTCAATGCTGCGTTGCCCGCCGGCTGGAACGTATTTGATCCAGGCATAGGGGTCGGTCCGTGTCCTCCCGACCTGGGTGCGCACAAACGGGATACGCGGCGTGATTGGCGGGGTCGGCAGCGCGCCGCTGGCGGCGCGCGCGGGCACCGTCATGCCGCTCAGGATCGCGACGGCGCCAACCTCCGCCAGGAAGCGGCGGCGTGACAGGGCGAAGGGGTATGTGGCGAGCGACATGGCGGTCGGCGTTCCTCATGGGGCGGTCTGAAGCGAGGGTAGGGGCGGGCGCCCAACCTCAGCAATCGATACGTCCGGCTCACCGCCCGTTTGGCCCAATCGCAACAGCCATCGACCCAGCTAGCGCCATCACGGCGCTCGAAAGCGTCACAAATACTCGTAACCTTGCCTCGGGACACTTCGAAGGGGGCGAAAATGCGCAACAATATTTCATTCTTATGCCGGGTTAGCGCCACTGCGTTAGCAGCGATAGCCTTCGCGCCCACCGCGTCGTTCGCCCAGTCCGCGACCGCCGTCGATACCGAGGCGACGGATATCGTTGTCACCGCGACGAAGCGCAACGAATCCACGCGGGATATCGCTGGTTCGGTCTCGGCGGTCACCGAACAGGATTTCCAGCGGCTCAATGCGCAGAGCCTGTCGGACTATATCACCCGTGTCCCCGGCGTCGTGTTCAACGATTACCAGCCCGGCGTGTCGGAAGTGGTGATCCGCGGTGTGGCATCGACGACCTATCACGAGGCGAACCAGGCCACGACCGGCTATTACATCAACCAGATTCCGCTGGTGGAGCCGGGCTTTCCCTTGGTCATCCCTGATATCGACTCGTTCGACGTAAAGCAGGTTGAAGTCCTGCGCGGCCCGCAGGGCACGCTGTTCGGATCGTCGTCGCTAGGCGGCGCGATCAACTATGTCGTCAACGAAGCCGATCCATCGGCGATCGATGCCGGGGCCGAGGGCATCCTCTCCTCCACCCGGCGCTCAGGCGAAGCGAGCTATGCGGCCAAGGCGATGATCAACCTGCCGATCATCGCCGACAAGCTGGCGGTGCGCCTGGTCGGGTTGCAGCGTTACGATGCCGGCTATCTCAACAATACCGGCACGGGGGAGAAGGGCAGCAACGATCTGCGCGTACGCGGCCTTCGCGGCTCGATCGTCTTCACGCCGACCGAAACGACCAAGATCGCCGCGCTGGGACTGTATCAGGAATATGATCTCGACGATCAGACCTATGTCCAGTTCGGTGCCGATCCGTACGCCAAGACGTATGATCGCAACACCAATGTCGACGAGTTCCAGGATACCGAGATCCAGCTCTACAGCCTGCGGCTCGATCAGGAGCTCGGCTTCGCAAACCTCACCGCGATCGGCAGCCATACCATCAAGAAAGCCAATCTGGCGTTCGACGATTCGATCTTCGGCGGCAACGACCCGCGTACCGACACGCCGCAGCTGTCCAGCTCGGTCGGCAGGTCGAAGACCGATTATGGCGAGCTTCGCCTGGCCTCCAGCGGGACTGGACCGTTCATCTGGCTGATCGGCGGCAATTATACGAAGTTGCGATCGGATTCGACCGATGGCGCGTTCGTCGAGGGTATCGGCGCTTATATCGATGCCAACCCGGCATCGTTCGGGGGGCAGCCGGGTAGCGTGCTCGCACCTGGCGATCTGCTCCGCCGGACCATCGGGACCAGTCGTGTGCGCGAGATCGCCGCATTCGGCGAACTGTCCTACACGCTTGCCAACGTGCTCACGCTGACCGTCGGCGGACGGTTGTTCGAATACAAGTCCCGCCCGCGACTGCAATTCCTGCCCAACGCCGCGCTGATCGCGCCGTTCGATTATGCGCCCGGCACGCGCAAGGAATCGGGGTTCGTGCCCAAAGTCTCGCTGTCCTACAAGCCCAGCAACCGGCTGACGGTGTACGGCCTGTATTCGGAAGGGTTCCGGATCGGCGGGATCAACACCTATGCCGTAGCAACCGGGGTGCCGCTCGAATTCGCCAGCGATTCGACCCAGAATTACGAGGTCGGAGCGAAGTTCGATCTGGTGCCAGGTACAATGTCGTTCGACATCGCCGCATTCCATATCAATTGGAACGACATCCAGTCGCGTCTGTTTACGCCGGTCGATTTCAACGCCTATACGGTGAATGGCGGCGGTGCGAAGATCGACGGTATAGAGATGTCGCTCGTCTTCCGCCCATCGCGCAACCTGACCTACACCGCCAACCTGACCTATAACGATGCGCGCCTGTCGGGCTTGTTGCCGGACAGCTCTGCCCCCGGCGGCGGCTATGCGGCAGGCACGAGACTGCCGGGCGCATCGGCATGGATACTCGCCAACCAGCTCGACTTCGAACTGCGAAGTTCCCCGCTGCGTCCGCGCATCGGGATCGCGCATCGCTATCTGTCGAAGGCGCCGGTCGCATTCGGCGCGGTGCTGGAGAAGGGGGACTACAGCCTGATCGATCTCAACGCCGCGATCCGCGTTTCGGACGGCATTGAGGCGGGCGTGTTCGCCAAGAACCTGTTCGACGAATATGGTATCCTCAACGCGCCCTTCTCGTTCGCCGGCAGCGTTACGCGGCCCCGCACGATCGGCGCCAGCTTGCGCTTCGGAATTCGTTGAAGATTGCGTGATTAGCGCGAAACAGGCAGTTTCGCGCTAATCGAGGGCATATTGCAGGGATCCGGCCGATCGAGCATTCGCACAATTTCGAAACCTGCACCCGGCCGGTATGCGGCCTCACCGATGAATACCCGGCGGGTTTCGTCGATCCGGTCCATACCCATGACCGTATTCAGGTGCTCTATGCCTGTTCCGGCGTGATGTCGGTGGTGACGCCAGCGATCAGTTTCGTGGTCCCGCCGCAGCGTGCGGTATGGCTGCCCGCCAACATGCCGCACGAAGTGTCGTGTCGCGGCCCGGTGTCGCTCCGCACGCTCTACATCGATCCCGCTTTATATGCGCAGGCGCCGGAATGCCGGGTGATCGAGGTCAGCGATTTCCTCCGCGCGCTGATCCTAAAGGTCGTTTCGTTCGGCCACGAATATGATTGCGATGGCCATGCCGGCCGCATCGTCGAGGTGTTGCTCTACGAGGTCGCGGCGATGCCGATCGCACCCTACGGCGCGACGATGCCGAGCGACGAGCGACTGCTGCGCGTGTGCAAGGCGATCCTGGCCGACCCGGCGGACAATCGCGATGTCGATCAACTCGCCTGCATCGCCGGGATGGCGCGTCGCACCTTCACCCGCGCGTTCAAGCGCGAGACCGGGATGGGCTTGGCCGTATGGAGGCAACAGGTGCGGTTGATGCAGGCGCTGTCGCTGATGGCGGCGGGGCGGCCGGTGACGACAATCGCATTCGACGTCGGCTATGACAGTCCAAGCGCGTTCACCGCGATGTTCCGCCGCGCCTATGGCGTACCGCCCAGCATGTACGCACTACCGTAAATCGCCAGCTGGCCCGATTGCGGCGATGTTTGGCCTGACCGCCGTCTTCGCGCGACCGGACAGCCCCTATCAGATCGACACCGGGCCGGCAGCGCCCGAAACGGAGCAGGACGAGGCATGACTTCCACGATCGAGGCAATGGCCGAGCAGGATGACGTCGATCCCGAGATCCGCGGGTTCATCGCCGCGCTGAACCACGGCTACGGTCAGTTCTCTGATTTCGACGCGCTGCCGCTGCCTGAACGGCGCGCGGCGGCGGAGACGGTACGGGAGCGGTGGCGCGCCGGTGGCCCTGTGATGGCCGAGACGACAGAGACGGTGATCGCTGGCTGCCGCGCGCGGCTGCATCGCCCGCACATAGAGTCACGAACCGCGCCGCCACCCGCCCTGCTCTATATCCACGGCGGCGGCTGGACGATGTTCAGTATCGACACGCACGATCGCCTGATGCGCGAATATGCCGCGCGCGCCGGTATCGTCGTCATCGGCATCGATTACAGCCTATCGCCCGAGGCGAAATATCCGGTCGCGCTCAACGAAGTGGTCAATGCGTTCCGCGCGCTGCGCCGTGACGCGGTTACGTTCGGCATCGATTCCGCCGCGATCGCGATTGGCGGGGACTCCGCCGGGGCAAACCTTTCGGTCGCCGCCTGCCTAGCCTTGCGCGCCGCGAACGAACCGCTGCCTGTGGCGATGATGCTCAATTACGGCGCCTTCGATCCTGCGCCAACGCCGAGCTATGCGCGGTTCGACGGCCCCGCCTATATGCTGACGATCGCCGAGATGGATCGCTTCTGGGACAACTATACCGCTGATCGCGCTGCGCTCGCCGATCCCCTCGTAGCACCGCTCAAGGCCGACCTGGCCGGCCTTCCGGCGACATTCCTGGCGATCGCCGAGTGCGACATCCTAGCCGACGCCAACCTGGAGATGGCCGCGCGTCTGAAGGCGGCTGGCGTCACGGTCGAGGCGCAGGTCTATCGCGGCGCGACGCACAGCTTTCTCGAGGCGATGTCGATCTCCACCCTGGCCGATCGCGCGCTCGACGATGCCGCGCACTGGCTTGCCGCCCGGCTCGGCGCGCGCCGTTCATGAGCTTCGCGCCGCATGCGCCGACGGACATCGCCGCACTGATCGCGGCGCACCCGCTCGCGTGGGTGGTGTCGCGCGGTTTCGATGCCACGCCGCTGCCGCTGCTCGCCGAATGCGACGGGCAGGGGAGGCTGGTGTCGCTGCTCGGTCATTATGCCCGTCGCAATCCGCAGGTCGCCGCGTTTGAGGCCAATCCCAACGCGCTGATCCTGTTCAACGGGCCGCAGGGCTATGTCTCCCCGCGCCTGGTGTCGAACCCGGTCTGGGGCGCGACGTGGAATTATGCCACGCTGCGCATCGTCGCCGAGATCGCGTTCGTGACGAGCGAGACCGATACGGCGCTGCGCCGGCTCGCCGCGCATCTCGAGCCCCGGGGCGGCTGGCACGTCGACGCGATGGGCGATCGCTACGACCGCATGATCGACCATATCGTCGCGTTCCGCGCGACCGTGACGTCGTGCGAGGCGGTGTTCAAGCTCGGGCAGGACGAGGCCGATGGCACCTTCGCGGAAATCGTCGCCGGCCACCCGAACCGCGACCTGGCCCGCGCGATGCGCGATCAGGGCGACCGCCGCCCGCAGAACCGCGAATGACGCAAACGCCCGCCCGCGAGGCCACCGCATGACGTTGAGCCAACGAATCCTGGCCGCTTTGGTCGCCGGGCTGGCATGCGGGCTGGCGCTCACCCGCTTCCCCGATATCGGCGCACGGGTCACGCCGGTCGCCGAACTGATCGGCAAGGCGTGGGTCGGCGGCCTGCGGATCACCATCGTGCCGCTGGTGTTCGCGCTGATCGTCACCGGTATCGCGTCCGCCGCCGATGCCGCGCGCGCCGGCGGCGTCGCCGGTCGCGCCCTGCTGTTCATCGCGATCGGCCTGACCGGCTCCGCGCTCGTCGCGGGGTTGGTGGTCGAGGGCTTGCTGGCGATCTGGACGGTCGCGCCCGGCGCGCTCGGCAGCCTCGGCATGGCCGGCGCGGTGCCCGCGCAGGCCACTGCAATCACTGGCGACTGGCTGCTCAGCTTCATCCCGGTCAATCCCTTCAAGTCTGCGGCGGAAGGCGAGATGGTCCCCCTGGTCGCCTTCGCCTTGCTGTTCGGGTTCGCCGCCACGCGTATCGACGGGTCCAGGCGGGTCGGTCTCATCGGCCTGTTCCACGGCCTCACCGACACGCTGATGGTGATCGTTCACTGGGTCCTTCGGCTCGCTCCGATCGGCGTCTTCGCGCTCGCCACCGTGGCGGGGTCGCGCGCCGGTATCGCCGCGGCCGGCACGCTCGCGCAGTATATCGCCATCGTCGTCTGTGCCTGCACGGCGGTCACAGTGCTGGTCTATCCGGTCGTTCGTGTCGCCAGCGGGGTTGGCATCGGCCGGTTTGCTAGGGCAGTCGCGCCAGCGCAAGCGATCGCGTGCAGCACGCAATCGTCGATCGCCTCGCTCCCGGCGATGATCGACGCGACCAGCGGTCCGCTAGAGATTCGCGAGCCGGTGCGCAACGTGGTGCTGCCGATGGCGGTGTCGATCTTCCGCATCACCAGCGCCGCCGCCAACTTCGCCGTCGCCCTGTACGTCGCGGCGCTACACGGCATCGCGATCGGTCCCGGCCTGTTCGTCATCGGCGTGATCGTCGCCACCGTGGTCAGCCTCGCGGCGGTCGGCCTGCCGAGCCAGGTGTCGTTCTTCACCTCGATCGGGCCGGTTTGTCTGGCGATGGGTGTACCGGTCGAGATACTGCCGCTATTGCTCGCGGTCGAGACCATCCCCGACATCTTCCGCACTATCGGGAATGTTACAGCGGACGTTGCCCTTACGCTGATCGTCGATTGCGCCAGCACTTAGCCGTGATCCATTCAGGGAGGCGCTTGTGACTTGGCCGCTATATTGCCACCACCGAGGTCTAAGGGGCATCTCGCCTCCCGCGGAGGATCGTCGATATGCTCTGACGCAGCTCGACCACATACTGAAGCTAAATCCACCGTGCTCCAAAGCCCCCAACCGCACAAAAGACGAGTTCCTTCTCGCAGCGACCGCTCAGAACCCGTGCAAGATGGCCAAGCTCATCTTCTTAGAGGGCGGGCGCACGTTGGCCGTACAGCCGGCTGAACCGGGTCACCGAGAGCTGCCGTTCAACCAAACGAACGAATGGCTGAAGTTTGGAAGCAATAGACCGCGCTCGAATGTCGGGTTGTGGGTCGAGTGTCAGGCTGGAAGAATGCACGGCTGCTGCGTGAACGAGTTTACTTCAGCCATGCGCCATGGATGCCTGGCGGCACACGATGTGGGATGCGGACGGATGCCACGGGCGGTGCCTCGAAGTTCCGGGCATCCAGTATCTCCAGCGCGGTGGTGTGCCCCCCGGCGTCGATCACGAGCCCAATGAGCCAGCCATCATCCTCGCCAGCGTCCGGCGAGCGCGGCACGAACACGAACTCTCCCGCGATGCGTCCCGGTCCGAATTCGTGCAGCCGTCGCGTGTCATCTTCCAAATCGTGCTTGATGAGCGGCGCCTCGCCAACCAGCGTTTCCGTCATCTGCTCGGGCAGGCCGAGCGCATAGATATAGCGGTAGGGGCGGCCGGTGCGACGCTCGTCTATCGTCGGCAGTTCCTGCGGCGCGGGGTCGATCGCGCGCTGGTCCACCGATCCGGTCAGTGGGTCAATCGTCCACCGCTCGAGACCGCGCGGCTGCTCGTCCGGTGCCAAGTTGTCGCCGGCGAACATGCGGTCGTACGCGACCACGTCGAGCGCCACGCTCCCGTTCGGCAGATCATGCGCGTTGGCGGTGTGGAACACAAAGCAGGGATCGAGCGGGAACCACCGGATGTCCTCCGCCTCGCTGTGGCGCGGCAATAGTCCTATCCGGGCCGGGTGCTTCTCGTTCCACCGATAGGGAAAGCCGTGCCCTGCCAGCACCGTGCGCATCGATAGAGTAAGCGGCAGGTCCATGACGACAACGTAGCGCTGCGTGATCGCGCAGTCGTGGATCAGCGGCCCGTGCGACACCGGGATCGTCACCGATCGTCGCACCCGGCCGGCGACATCGACGATGTTGTAGCGAATGCGCTTGGGATCGGTCGCCTCGTAACATAGCGCGTGCAACTCGCCGGTCGCCGGGTCGCGGCGCGGATGGGCGGTGAACGAGCCGGGCAGGGTGCCGCCGAAATCGTCGTAGCGCTGCGTCTCCAGATGCTCGTCGAAGCGGACCGGCGTGCTGCCGGCCTCGACCAGCGCCCAGCCACTGCCGGCATGGTCCAGCACGCTCGTGTTGACGGTGTCGAAGATGTGCCGTGGCCCTGGAGCCGCCGGCACGTGCCTGGCTGCCGCGACATCGGTCGAGCGGATCCAGCGATTCCGATACCACCGTGCTCGCCCGTCCTGGAGGCGGATCCCGTGCAGCATCCCGTCGCCGGTAAAGAAGTGGTAGGAGCGCGGGTCGGCGTCGGCGGGGTTCGGTCCGATGCGAACGTAGCGGCCGTCGAGCTCGGGCGGGATGATACCCTCGACGGCGAGGTCGGTGAGGGTCAGCTCCTCAGTCATCGGCTCGTGGATGCCGGTAAGCAGCGGATGCGGCGCATCGCGGGGCGGCAGGCGGCGCTTGTTGAACGCGGCGATGCCAGTGACGATCGGCGAGGCGATTGCGCCGACGATGTTGTCGATCGACTGCTCGACCCGGCTGGCGAACGTCGGACGCCGAGTGACCCTCACGATGGCGTCACGGTCTGGATGACGTCGAAGCCTTCGAAGCGAGGCGGCGCCAGGTACAACGGCTTGTGGTTGCCCGCGCCTTGATGGGCCGCGCGAAACGCCTCGGACCGGGTCCAATTCTCGAAGTCCCCGCGCGACAGCCACACGGTATGCGACGAATAGAGGACGTGATCGTCGGCCGCCGGCCCGCGCAGCATGTGGAACTCGACGAACCCCGGGACGCCGGCAAGGTACGAGTCGCGCGACAGCCAGACCTGCTCGAACGCTTCCTCCTCACCGGGGATCACCTGAAATCGGTTCATGGCGATGAACATGGGGCAAGCTCCTGCGTCGACTGGGCAGGCCTAAGGTGGGGTGTAGCAGGACGGGATGCGAGGGCGGTGACGCCCTATGAGAGATGAATGCCTTCAACTGAACGAGTGTCCGAAAGGGGAAGGCGATCAAGGTGAGCTAAACGACCGGATGTGGGCCAGTGCCGGGGGCGGCGTGGTGTCGTCGAAAGCACTAAGTTGCGGATGGGAATGGTAGCCATCTGACCGTTGGCGCCCAAAGCCGCCCGTTGGATCACCGAGAAGGCCAGGTTAAGATCACGCGCCAGGCTGACTTTCCTTTTTCGCGTTTTAGCCGCAAGTAACGGCTAAATGGCTCTCTCACCCGACTATTATTCTGTTTTAGGTGTCCCCTCGGCGGCAAGTCGCGACACTATCCACGCCGCGTGGAAAGCGCTGCTCCGTCAATATCACCCCGATGCCAACCATGGTGTGGATGTCTCTGCTCGTGCGAAAGAGACCAACGAGGCGTATTCCGTTTTGGGAAAGAAGAAAGCACGCGCCGCCTATGATCGGTCGCAGATCAGGCCGTCTGCGCACCGAGCGACCGCGGACCGCCCGTTTCACCCTAGGAAAGCCGGCAGGCGCTCAATGCGACCTAGCCCGTCGATGCAGCCCAGAGGTAGCTTCTCGCAGCCGCTAGAGACCAACGAATGGCTGATGGGCCTTTTCTTGCTGATCCTCACCGCCGCACCGATCGCTACAATCATGGTTCTGTGGAATGAGGAATCCGGATTGGCATCGACGGTTCGACGTAGCGGCGCCGCTTATCCCGTGCCTGAGCCTCCCGCAAAAGCCGTCCGCAGCTCATCCGGCACAAAACGCGGACTCGGACAGCCTGCTTCCTAGACTATCGCCCAGTCGTGACATTCGAGGTCGCAGGGTCAGGCACCAAAAGCGGTCGTAACGCGGAGATGAGCGAGCGGCCGAAGTTGGGAAGCTGGGAAGGGCGCGAGGACGTCTGCTTCTGGGTCTTGGTTCAATCTCGGACGTGCCACCCGAGTGGGGTCTGCCTTGCCAAGGATCGGGGGCGAGACCAACGGTGCGCGCATGACGGAGAAGCTGACGATGTCCGAAGATTACGCACGCGGGCGGCGAGATGGACTGCGCTTGGCGCTGTCGATCCTGGAGGCAGAGGAGGCTAAGTGGGAGGCGCTGCTTGGTGAGAGCCCATCATGGCGGACGAATGCGACGCGTGCGATCCGACACAAGGCATATCAGGTCGCACGCAAGCGAGTGCAGACTGCGTTTAACCGGTTCCTGCCAAAGTCAGAGTCCGCATTGCCGGTCGAGGTTGCATCCATGATTGACCAAGCTGGATTGTAGGATGGTCGCCTTCCCGGGCTCTACCGTTCAACCCAGACTCGAGTTCGATCAAGGCGTTCAAACGTGATGAACGAACGGCAGATTTCGGAGAAAGGCAAAATGGCCCCGATCGTCCACAAGTGGGTCCGTGCGGCCCTCCCGAAACCCCGCTGTTTGGGAACATTGGACATTCCCATAACTCCGTCTTCATTCTGTGATTTTCGGGAAAGAGCAATTGGGAGCGGATTTTGAGAAGACAGGCCTCAAGGCCTTCATCGGAGTGATTGGCGCGGACGTGTTCGCTAAACGGATTCGCTTGTAGGAATGGCTGGGGTTGAAAGTGACATAGCCGCACGACGCTCCCTCCCACGAAGGAAATGCTATGCCTTTTTCCACAACTGCTGATGGTCGCAAGTTCGCAGCAGAGACGGCCGATGGGACTGCGGCCGCAGTTCGGGAGGCGATAGCACGTGCGGCCAATGACTTGGGTGAGGCGGAGGCGATCCTCAGAACTGGACGACTGCCCGGGTGCGGGATGCGTGAAAGTCACGACCGACTTTACGAACTCGTATACCGCAACGAGCCAGCGCGCCCGTCCGATCTCCGTTGGTATGGAGACGCAGACTGGGCAGTGCGTGCGACCGGGCGTTTGCAAGAAAACCGCGCTGCGGGTTACGTGGTGACCGGGCATCGCCGTAGCATCCTGAGTGGGGAGGAGCTTACGCTTTTCGCAGCCGGCGATGACAGGATCGTTGAGCAACCCAATCCAGTTGCAGGGCGCAGCGGTCGTATTTGGACCTATGTGTCGGCTGAACAAGTCGCGTTGGCATTGCGCGGAACAGCGGCCGCACAGGCGCTCGCACGAGAAATCATACTGGTCCGCCTGGAAGCGGACAGCATTGGACGCTCGGCGCAAATGGTCAGGAAAGCCCGTGACTGGTTGATCGACCACGATCCCGACCCGGCGGGTCACGTCGTCGTCGCTCTTGCCGATAGTGACGGCGTCCGAACCGTGACAATGCAGCATTTCGATGCAGATGGTCAGCCGGCCACGACGACCGATCATCCGGTTTGCCTGGAAGACAATCTCTTGTTGCGAAAGACCTCATGGCATGATGCGGTTCCAACGAACGATGAGCTGTTGAACCGAAGCGGGCAACAGGTCCTCATCGGCCCGCTCGACCACCGATTTCAGGGACATGTCGTTGTCGGCGAGGCGGAGTTCGAGTGGCTGAGCGGCGCCTATGGTTACGGTGCCGCCAGCACCGTTCCCGGCGTCATAACCGCATTGAAGACGCTCAAAGCCAGAATTCGCCGAGGCGAGACGATCTCGCTCTTTGAACCTGGCACGATGTATCAGCTTGAGGCTAGCCGCCTTTCTGCCTTCGAAGATTGGGTGCACCGGCATTTTCCCGGCATCGGTGCGATTTAAGTCGTTTCAAGCCCGCCCGCTGCTCATCTGGCATTCTCGGTGCGATGATTTCTCTAAAGGCTCGCGCATTCCCAAAACTCGATCCCTCGCGAGGAAGCCGGCCCGAGCAAAAACGCCCACTTGCAGTCATTCCGAGAGCCCCGCTACGCTAGTAAAATGGCACTGCATCCTGATGTTGCTCGGCTCGCTGGAACACTCGAAGCAATGGTGACATTGCTAAAGCTGCACGGTGACAACGGATGGGCCGAGAAGGTCGAGCGGTGTAGATCGAGTATCGCACAATCCGATTATCACGGCGTCGATCGACTTTTGCGTCTCTACGGTGGAATGGGATCACTGAACGACGTGGTTCTGCAATCCGGTGGAATTGCCCCGGCAGAAGACAATGAGAGGTTTAACGCGCTTCGAACAGATGCTTGGAAACAGGTGAATGCACTGGCGCGAGACAGAGCGCGCGAGGACGGTAACTAACCACCCAACCCGGCCATTCCCGAAATTCGATCCCTTGCGGGACAGCGCCGACCGTCTCGATCGCCGCTCCCAATCGAGAAACCAGACCTGCAGAAATCATTCCCGGGCACTTATGGAGCGGGCAGAGTAGGGAGAGGCTCCTTGGCTAGCCTGACAATCTCCGCGGCTAGATCGTCGGATGCTGCTGCCGCCTTAGGCCAATAAATCATGTCGCAGATAGGTACGTTAGGGAAAGTGCGCTCAAGAATACCGAGGCAAAAGCTGCTCCTTGGTTCGTCCGCAGCTTCGATGACGCCGATGCATTCCGCAACTTCCTGAACGGTAAGGTCGGGGATGCCCGGAGGAGGTCCCATCGCTGCCAACACCGCAAAATCACGTTCGCTGGTCCAACTGTTCAGGTCGCTAAACGTGACGCTATCATACCCCTGCGATCCCGCCAGCGCATCGGCTTCGGCGATGAGCGCGTCGCACTCTTCGTCAGCATCCAAACAATCCACTATCCGGAGAATGAGATTCTGCAATGCGTCGATCCGCTCCGGCGGGGGCGTCGGTATCAGCGCGTCAATCCTGCTGGGCATCGAACCTCTCCTAACCTTCGAATAATATTCGACCATGAACAACGCAGTCGAATAATCTCCATTCATCGTGCCTCGATATTCGTTGCCGACATTCCGTTTCCCATTTTTCTATCCTAGCGGGAATGCATTGGCCGCTGTGATCGCACTGCCCTATTGGCGCGCTGCGCGAGCTAAATCGCAGCAGCTTCGATCCGGTTCTGCAGGTCTTTGATCGTCTGCTCCACGGCATGCTGTATAACTGTATCTCCCGAAGCCCGCGCGGCCTCATATTCCGCCCTCCTAATTTTGAGCACTTGGCTGGCGACATGCCGCCAATCAGCAGCAGGTATGCCGTAATCGCGGGTTGCCTCTACTTGATCGAGAGCGCTGATCCCAATCAGATGAAGGCGAGGCCACTGATCGATTTCGTCGACATAAGCATAATCAAATTTGATCTTAGCATTTTCGGTCAAGGTCACCGTAACGTGATTCCAAGGTCTCGGCAGGAAGATATCGAGCGTTCTCATTCTCGCGAGATCGAACTTTATTGCCTCCTCAACCTCCTCGGGTCTGCTACCGAAGCAGGCATACTGCCCTCGCGCACCGTTGCGACGGGTCCATTGACTGACGCCGGCAGTCTGCATCCACTCATGAAACTGTGCCTCGAATCGCATCTCCACAGCGTCCTCGGGGAAGATCGACCAGAGCTTTCGGCCAATGTCGCCAACAATTGCCTCGAAACGCTGCTTGTCTGCCATCGGTGTCCCAATCCGTTTATCAGTATCAGTTCGTCGGTCTCAGGCGGCAGGTCCAGTCCCGTTTCAAACTTCGTAATTCGCAGCCGGCCAACAGGAATCCCATTTCGCGATCCATTCCGGGAACGGTCTTGCCCAAGTAGGGCGCCGGCTGGATAGGTGTATCGCGTTTGTCGTGAGTACACGCATGGTAGACGCTGGTTTGGGGGTTTCTGGGAATGTCAGTTTCGAATCCGAGGGGGGGGCGGACCGCTCCTCGATCGAAGAATTCGTCGTCAGTTTCCGCCGAGAGTATAAGGCTTAAAACAACGATGCGTACGCAGCTTATTCGAGGGAAAACGTCGAGCAGCCTGCCGATGACTATTTTTCCGCATCATACGCAAATCTTCTTCGCCCCTTTATCACGCCCGAAACCCGAACGCAGCTGCCCAGTTTCGGATCTGACGCACGCTTTGACCTTGATCGGCTCACCATCCGGTGCGTCATGCCGACGAACGACGGCGCTACGGTCGAGTTCGCGATACAGTCCATGGTGGGTGAGTGGGCGGACGACTTCCTAGCAGATCTCACGTTTAAGCCTATCATTGCCATCAGGCAAATCTACTATGTGGACCCTTATTCAGACGGTGATATCGATCGTTTGGCATACCTTTAATTAGGCCATCACCGCGTGATGCGGGGGGCATCACTGGTCGACAGTGGCTAGGTACATTCTGCACTCGCTTCTGTGATTCCCACTTCAGCATCATTTTTGAGACATTTGGTGTGCTCAGGATGCAGTAATCGAGATTTTTGCACATCTCAAAGGATCAGTAGCGTGCGCGTAATATTTAACGACTCAATCGACCTCGGTTTCGCAGTCGCCACTTTGATAAATGGCACAGTCGATAGGAGGGAAATTGCCGATTGGACCGCGCGCGTAATTGACGAGGTGGACGATCTACCAACCTATATTTATATCATGCTGGACATGGAGCGCTACCAAGGACGTGGTCTTCATCACGAGATTGGATTTACGCCAGCCAACGGCGTAGATTATGATGAAGAACTTTACTACCTCCGCGAGATAGCAGTGCATCGCGGTAAAGAAGACTTTGAATATCTTGGAGGGAAGAGTCCTGGCAGCCTGGGTGCGGTCCGCAAGGCTTACCTAGACAATCTAATCAAAATTAATTTCGGATTCGATGTTCAATTATTGCCGCCATTGTAACTAAGGGATGCTTCGCGCACCCCATAGCTTTCGAGAAGCAGGCTCATGTAGCTTGACCTGGCGTCCACGGGACCGGCGCATCTTACTACCTTGATAGCATACGAGGTCCCTCGCCAGCGATTCCCGAAAGTCGATCCTCTTCGAGAGAGCGGCTTCGTCTGGGACGTCCGTTAACGCGATTTGGTTCCTAATAGCGTACAGCATCCTTTCCCTCCCATCACGACATTCGCGAACGGATAGCCGGGTTTGAAAACCGGTTATTCGCAAATATGAACCAGTGTCCGAAGTTGGGGAGCGAAGGAAGAGGCGGGAGCGTCCACTTGTGGGTCTGGCCGGAAGCCGTAGGGCAGGGTGATCGCCCACACCCGGACGCTTGGTTTAGTAATTCGGGGGCCCGCGAGTAGCCATTCGTCCATTGCGATTTTGGGGCGCTTTCCAGACATAAGTTGCAATCGGGGCGCCCGGGATTGGTAAAGCTGTCCAGTTACGGCCACTGGGCGAGTACGCAAAAATTGATCGCGAAAGCGATTGTGCTGATATAGTCTAGCATCCGAGGTAAATGCAGAAATGGAAAGTAGCCGTCAGCTGGAGAGTATCGCCCTCGCAATTGCCCCAATGCTAGCGACTTTTGTGTCCGAAGTTTGGGTCGTAGCAGAAGTTCATGACGATTGGATACAGAGGCGTTACGATGTCGTGCGCAACGGTAAGCTTGTTGAGGGGGTGGAAGGTGAGAGAACCATGGACCGATCCGTCAATGATGCTCTATCCGCCTTAAGGCGTGACATGCTTAAAGAGCGTCAGGAAGACTGGCATCATTGCACCTATGTTTTGAGGTCTGACGGAACCTTCAAAATGGAGTTCGATCGTCGCAGGCCGCCGAGCGTGTGAATGTAACGATAGATCCTCCTGCAAAAGGAGGCGGCGCCACAGAATGTCGGCGATCGCCAGCACGTTTCCCGAAAGCTGTCGTTCCGCTTTCCTTCCCGACCCGGTCATTTCCAAAAATCGATCTCGACGGGTACGAGGGATCCGCGCCGGCTACGCCGTGGGGCTTTTGGTGCTACAAGCTAGTTCGGTGTTCGTTGACGAAATTAATCGATTTATGAACTTCGACTAACCGCACTCTAATTTGATAAGATGATCGTATTGACCAAATTCAGGCCAAACATCGTAGTTCTTCGCTACGTCGTGAGACGATCTCGAATTTTGAGTCACTAACGGATTGAAAAACTGTTTCACTATTTCGACTGTGCCGTCTTCCTAAAAAATATATGTTGTACCATTCTCAACATTATCAGTGGCTCCGTCGTGCTCCCGGTAAGTAGTCATACTAAGAAATAACGTCCCAAATCTGACCTCCTTAAAAGCGTAATAAAGATATTCTCGAGACAGGCTGTCAAGAAATCCGACACCCACAAAAACCTTTATTTATTTCTAGAAAGCAAAATGGGCGATCTACAGGACCCGCCATAACACCATAGGGTTTTTTATTTTGGTGTGCTGACCGCGCATATTCCTCTGGCCGAATTTCCGTCGGCTGCTTTCGGGCCCGAAACCAGGATTTGCAGTATGTCATTTGGCTTTGCATAAGCGCAAATATACTCAACCGGCTGCGAAGTGAAACCACCTGCCGTTGAGCGCAAGCTTTCTCGAAATTCGATCCTTTTCGACAACGACGCAACGCCGCGCAGTGTCGGCTATCGACGTCTGCATCGCCCAAATCGGACCGTCTGCAATCCCGAAGAGTTTCGGATGCCGGCACGCGTCGGAAAGTCTTGGAAGCCCGAACCCGCGGGCCACAGTCGGTGCGCTATGGGTTTTTGGTTTCCGGTCTGCCGGGGTGCCCAGCGACACCGCGGATATGGACGCGGTCCTGAACGCGGACCGACTGGAATCGGGTGGGCAGGATGTGTTCACCGGCGGGGACAGCCCGGCAAACGGTCGACGTGGCCGGCCCTCTGGCGACGGTCGGCGCGAACGGCATCGTTTCCGCAAGCATCGGCGCTGCGGGATATGCGGGATATATTGCCCTCGGGCCGTGCCGGGTCACGACGCCTGCATCCCGGATTAGGAGCGCACGAGCCAGTGGTGCGCGGGGACGGCACTGGCGCTCGAAGGTTTCGACGACGACCATGCGCCCACCGCAGCATGGGCATGGCGGCCTGATATCGTCCGGTTCGACAGCCGTATCAGGGACCGTCGGCGGCGCGACCCCGAGCAGTTCACGGGCGCGTTCGAGATGCGCCTTCCGGGTGGCGCCAGCGAGCAGGCCATAGTGGCGGATGCGGTGGAAGCCCTTGGGCAGGACGTGGAGCAGGAAGCGACGGATGAACTGGTCGGCGGTCAGCGTGATGACCTGCTGCCGGTCAGCACCGCTGCGGCGGTAGTCCTTGTAGCGGAAGGTGACCTCCGTCTCGTCGAAACGCAGGAGGCGGCTGTTCGAGATCGCTACCCGGTGCGTGTAGCGTGACAGATAGGCGAGCACCGTCTCAGGCCCGGCGAAGGACGGCTTGGCATAGACCACCCAGCGCTTCTTCCGGACCGAGGCCAAGTGCCGCAGGAATGCGCGCCGGTCGGCGAGATGCGCGAGGCTGCCGTAGAAGGCGAGCCGCCCGGTCTCGTGCAACGCCATCAGTCGGGTCAGGAACAGGCGACGGAACAGCTTGCCGGGGACGCGTACCGGCAGCAGGAACGCCGGGCGTGACGACACCCAGCGGCTGCCGTCCGGCGAAAGCCCGCCGCCGGGAACAATCATATGAGTGTGCGGATGGTGGGTCATCGCCGAGCCCCAGGTGTGCAGAACGGCGGTGATGCCGATGCGCGCGCCCAGATGCTTCGGGTCCGCAGCGATGGTCGTCATCGTCTCCGACGCCGCTTGGAACAGCAGCCCATAGACCGCCGCCTTGTTCTGGAACGCGATGTCGGCGACCTCGGCGGGCAACGTGAAGACGACGTGGAAATATCCGACCGGAAGCAGGTCGGCTTCGCGCTCGGCAAGCCACGTGCGCGCGGCCGCGTCCTGGCACCGCGGGCAGTGCCGGTTGCGACAGGAGTTATAGGCACCCGCCAACGCCCACAGTCGGTGCAGGCCTCGACGTGTCCGCCCATGACGGCGGTCCGGCAGGTTTCTATGGCCGACATCACCTTGAGTTGGTCGAGGCTCAAATGCCCGACGCGGGTGGTCCGGTACGCAGGACCGGCGATGCGGAAGATGTCGGCGACCTCGATGGAGGCGCGCATGCCCGCTCAGCCGCTCGACGTCCTCGCTTCTCTGGCGGCCGTAGCGAGCCGGTCGAACGGGCTGGTGACGTTGCGCAGCACCCGGGTGGCGACCTGCGTGTAATAGGCTGAGGTCTCCAGCTTCGCATGACCGAGCAGCGCCTGAATGATGCGGACGTCAATCCCGTCCTCGAGCAGATGTGTGGCGAAGCAGTGCCGCAGCGTGTGTGGCCCGACGCGCTTGCCAATGCCCGCGGCTTGCCCCGCTTCGACGACCACCCGGTAGATCTGCCGCGTGCTGAGCGGCTTGAGGTAGTGCTGACCGGGGAACCAGCCGTCGACGTGCAACACGCCCTCCCGCCGACCGACCCGCCACCACTCGCGCAGCAGCGCCAACAGTCCGACCGGGAGCATGGCGTTGCGATACCGCCCGCCCTTGCCGCGCTCGACCCTGAGCAGCATGCGCTCGCTGTCGATGTCGCGGACCCTGAGTGCGGCTATCTCCGCGGCGCGCAGACCCGCACCATAGGCGACTGACAACGCCGCCTGATGCTTCAGGCACGTGGTCGCAGCCAGCAGCCGCGCCACCTCGTCCTGGCTCAGCACCACTGGCAGCTTGCGCACGTGCCGCATTCGGACCAGCTTGCGCGCCAGATCCGGCCGGTCGAGCGTCTGGATGAAGAAGAACCGCAGTGTCGACACGATGGCATTCATGGTCGGTGCCGGCACGCCAGGTCACACTGCTCGATTTGGAAGCGCCGAACCTCCGCCGCCGTTGCTGTGTCAGGCGAGCGCCCGAGGAACGTCGCGAACCGCCCGACGTCCCGAATGTAGTTCCGATGCGTCTCAGGACCGAAGCGGCGTATATCCATCTCGTCGATGAGACGCTGGCGTAGCGGGCTGACGGCAACAACGGGTATGAGGATGGTCATGGCAGGGCTCCTTTCGTGGAGCTCCGATGCTCTGCCTGCCGCTCGCATCGCTCAACCGCCGCTACGATCGCGATGTCACCTCAACCGTGCCCCGCACGACCCTCCCGCGCAGCGGGTTCGTGCTTCCTCCCTTTCAAACCGTCGAGGCAATGGATCGTCCGCCAAGCGTTACCGCTCAGCCCGATGAACGAATGGCTGAAATTGGGAGGCGGGAAAGGGCACCTGAATGTCCGGATGTGGGTCACACGGTACAGGTCCGGACCGCCTCCGCAAGTGCGGCCAGTGGATCGCCGACAGGCACGAATTCGTGCGCGAAAAAGCCTTGGAAGCCGAGATCAGCAACGCTGCGCGCAACCGCATGCCAATTCACCTCCTGTTTGTCGTCGAGGTTATGGCGCCCAGGAACCCCGCCGGTATGGAAATGGCCGATCCACTGGATATTCTTCCGGATCGTATCGATCAGGTCGCCTTCCATGATCTGCATATGATATATATCGTACAGCAGCTTGACGTGTGGCGAGGCGACCTCCTTGGCGACGCGCGCACCCCAGGCGGTATGGTCGGCCATGTAGTCAGGGTGGTCGACCTTGCTATTGAGCAGCTCGACGCAGATCGTCACACCATAATCCTCGGCGATTTTCGTGACACGGTTCAGGCCTGCGACGGCATTGTCGGCGCCTTCCGCATCGGACATGCCGCGGCGATTGCCGGAAAAGGCGATCACGTTGGGCACGCCGGCCTTCGCAGCTTGCGGGATACCAATCCGGAAGGCTCGTTCGATCGCAGCGTGGTTTTCACGCCGGTTCAAACCATTGGGGATCGTCATGATGTCGGCGGCATAGCCCATCGTGCAGCGCAATCCATGCCGGCGCGGCACCTCGTAATCGGCAGGTTCCAGAAGATCGATGCCTTCCAGCCCGATGCGCGCTGCGGCGGCGCACAACTGATCGAGTGGAATATTCTGGTAGCACCAACGGCTAACCGACTGCTTCAGTCGGCCACGACGCGAGGGCGCGGCAGCCATCCCCGAGGTCGCGCACATGGCGAGAGAAGAAGCGATGACAGAGCGTCTTGTGATCATGCCTGCACACTAATCTAGAAGACAATGGCAGCAAGGTGTATTGCCTAAAGCCGCTAGCCGCCACCGGATCCTCGCCATCAAGCGGATGCGCAAAGCGAATTTTTGCGGCCGCCAGCCATGGGCTGCTTATCGGGGTAACCTGTTTGCCGGTGATGTCCGTCGCCGACCGATGACCGCGGCACCGGTTAAGCCGCGTCCGGCAAATATATCGGCTGCTTCGACTCACGAACCCGACGCCGGGTCTGATCCCGGCGGGATGGTCACGCGCGCGGAAAGTCGACGACCGCGATCTTATGCCGTCAACCGCGATCAGCCACTGGCGTTGCGGACCCCTGCATCGCGGAATACTGCACCGGCCCGGTTCGGATCCGCGGTTCGGGCGGGCTCAACCGACCCGAGCGAACATCGCTGCGACACTGGGCTCGGGGGCAACTGCCGGTGATGCTTTGGAAGACCGGGTGACGCGTTCCAACGCCGTCGAGACGGCCTCGCCGCTGCCGAACATCGCCTCCATCGCGCGGACGCATAGCGTCACGTCGTCATCCGCCAGTCGGTAGAAAACCTGTTTCGCCGCGCGGCGCATCACGACGAGATCGGCCTTTCGCAATTCGGCAAGCTGCTGGCTGAGGGCCGGCTGGACGATCCCCGTCGCGCGCTCGAGCTCGGCGACGATCTGCTCGCCGTCTAGTAGGCGCGACAGGATCATGAGCCGCTGCGGCTGAGCATAGTTTTTGAGACGATCGGCCGCGACATTGGCGCGCTCGCGGGACTGGTAGATCGCCGTCATCGATCGGCCTGGCATCGATCGGGCTGGGTCTGATGAAACCAGTCCGCGGGAGCATCCTCGCCGATCGCCGTCTCTGCGGTCTGTGCCGGGGGAACCAGCACATCGTCGCCAGGTTGCCAGCCGGCAGGGGTGAGGACGCTGCCGTCGGCGGCGCGCTTCAGCGCGGCGAGCATGCGGATCATTTCGTCGATCGAGCGGCCGATCGTCATCGGATACCAGGTGACGCCGCGAATGACGCCTTCGGGGTCGATGAAATACGTTGCTCTGACTGCGGACGCATCGGCGGCATCGTCGTCGATCATGCCATACGCCCGACCGACCGCCATCGATGGGTCCTCGATGACCGGGAAGCGGATTTCGACGCCGAACAGCTCTCGGATCGCACGCAGCCATGCGATATGCGAATACAGGCTGTCCACCGAAAGCCCGAGCAGAACGCCGTCCAGTGCCTCGAACTGCGGCATCGCCTTGGCCAGTGCAATGAACTCGCTCGTGCAGACCGGCGTGAAGTCCGCCGGATGCGAGAAGAACACCACCCAGCGACCGCGATACTGGTCGAGACTGACCTCGCCGCGCGTCGTGCGGGCGTGAAAGTTCGGCGCGGTATCGCCGATCCGCAGCGGTCGCGGTCCCGTAGCGCCAGCGTGGGCTGCTTCTGCGTTTTGTATCATCGCCATCTGATTGCCTCGACCTGCTTTCACACGCAACACACATACATAATTACCGATGTATTGTAAGTCTGAAAGTGTGGCCGTATATGGGCGTCATGACCGACCTGAATCTCGCCGCAGCCGCATCGCAAGTGTCCATCGCTCAGGCGGGGCCCAAACTCGTCGTTCGCAGCTTCTTCGACGAGCCGACCAACACCGCGAGCTACGTGGCGCACGATCCGACGACGCTGCGCGCGGCAATCATCGACAGCGTGCTCGATTTCGATGCGGCCGCAGGCCGGACGGATACCGCCTCCGCCGACGCCATCATTGCGTATGTGCAAGGGGAGGGGCTGACGATCGACTGGCTGCTCGAGACGCATGCCCATGCCGACCATCTGTCGGCGGCACCCTATCTGCAGAAGGCGCTGGGCGGCGCGCTCGCTATCGGCCGCGATATCCTGCGCGTGCAGGACGTCTTCGGAAAGATCTTCAACGCCGGTACCGAATTTGCCCGCGACGGCTCCGAGTTCGACCGGCTGTTCGACGACGGTGATGCATTCGCGATCGGTTCGATACCGGCGATCGCGCTCCATGTGCCCGGTCACACCCCGGCCGACATGGCCTATGTCATCGGCGAAGCGGTATTCACCGGGGATACGCTGTTCATGCCCGACTATGGCTCGGCCCGCGCCGATTTCCCAGGCGGCGATGCGCGGCAGCTCTACCGCTCGATCCGGCGGCTGCTGACCCTTCCTGCCGAGACACGACTGTTCCTGTGTCACGATTACAAGGCGCCCGGACGTGACCGCTATGTCTGGGAGACCACTGTCGGCGCGCAGCGAACCGGCAACGTCCATGTCCATGACGGTGTCGAAGAGGACGCGTTCGTCGCGATGCGCACGGCCCGCGACGCGACCCTGGGGATGCCGAAGCTGATTCTCCCGTCGATTCAGGTCAACATGCGCGGTGGCCACTTGCCCGAGCCCGAAGCGAACGGCACGCGCTACCTCCAGATTCCGCTGAACGTCCTGTGATGAACTGGACGGGCGCCATGCCGCTTGCCGGTTTGACCGGTGGACTGCTGATCGGCCTTGCCGGTGCGATCATGCTGCTGGGACTGGGACGGATCGCTGGCGTCAGCGGCATGGTCGCGCGCGCGACGGGTATCGAACCGAGCGGGACGCCATGGCCGATCGCCAGCGCGTTCATCCTCGGTTTGCCAATCGGCGCCTTGCTGGTGGCATTTGCCGTCGAACCGGTAGCGACCCGGTTCCCGACTTCCATCGCGACCCTCGTGCTTGGCGGTCTGATAGTGGGCTTCGGCACGCGCGTGGGCAGCGGCTGCACCAGCGGGCACGGCGTCTGCGGCCTGTCGCGCCTGTCCCCGCGGTCGATCGCGGCGACCGCCAGCTTCATGGCCGCAGGGTTTGCCACGGTGGCGGCGATGCGCGCGCTGGGGATGACGTTGTGATGCGCCGCGTCCTGATCGCTTTGCTGGCCGGCACGCTGTTCGGTGCAGGCCTTGCGCATTCGGGCATGTCCGACCCCGCTCGAGTCCGCGCGTTTCTCGACCTGTTCGGCGGCGCGTGGGACCCGACCCTCGCCTTTGTTATGGGCGGCGCCATCCTGCCGATGGCCGTCGCGTGGAGGATCCGTCGGCGGCTCGACGCGCCGGTCGCCGATGCATCCTTCGTGCTGCCCGCGACGACCGGGATCACGCGGTCCCTTATCGGCGGGTCGGTGCTGTTCGGCATTGGCTGGGGCATCGCCGGGCTTTGCCCCGGGCCCGCCATCGCCGACCTCGCCATCGCCCCCGTTCCGGCAGCCATCTTCGTCGCCGCCATGCTCGGCGGCATGATCCTGCACCGCCTGCTGCCTGCCCCCCCGGCAAAGCAGCCTCACCTGGAGACGTCTCATGTCTGATACATTTACGGTCGGCCTGCCGCGCATCAATGCGCCCGCACCGGGCTTCTCCGCCAAGACGACGCACGGTGATCGCCCGCTCGCCGCCTGACTTCGTCTCCGGCGCGCGCGTTGCGTTCCGGAGCGCCCCCTCGAGGACGATCCGCATGACCATCAAGCTGCTTACGCCCGCATTGTCGGTATCGCCCCAGCTGACCGAGGCCGATATCGCCCAGGCAGCGCGAGACGGGTTTCGCGCCATCATCGACAACCGGCCGGATGGCGAGGAGCCGGGGCAAGTATCCGCCGCCGACATGGAGCGGCTTGCAGCGGCGCACGGCATGGCGTTTGCGCATGTGCCGGTCGTCCCGGGCAAGATCGGCGATGAGGATGTCGCGCGCATGGCCGATGCGCTGTCGCGTCTCGACGCTCCGGTCCTCGCCTATTGCCGCACCGGCACGCGCTCGACGTCGCTCTGGGCGCTCTCGCAAGCCGGGGCGCTGCCGGCGGATACGATCCTCAGGACGGCGAGCGACGCCGGCTATGACCTGACGGCGCTTCGCCCTCGACTGGAAACACGCGCGGCAATTCCGGAAGGAGCCGGGCCGTCGCAGGCCGATGTCGTCATCGTCGGCGGTGGCTCGGCGCGGCTGGCGACGGCTGCGTCGCTGCGCGAGCGCAACCGCTCACTCGACATCGTCGTCATAGAGCCGCGTACCGAGCATGATTATCAGCCGGGCTGGACGATGGTCGGCGGCGGCGTGTTCGATGCCAAGGATATGCGGCGGCCCGAGGCGAGCGTGATGCCCGCCGGCGTGCGCTGGATCAAAGGCGCGGCCGCCAGCTTCGAGCCCGAGCGCAATACCGTGACACTGGAAGACGGATCGACCGTCGGATACCGCGCGCTCGTCGTCGCGCCGGGGATCGCACTCGACTGGGCCGGGGTGGATGGGCTTGTCGATACGCTCGGGCGCAACGGCGTCACCTCCAACTATAGGTACGAAACCGCACCCTATACGTGGGAACTGGTTCAGTCCCTGAGGGGCGGTACCGCGCTGTTCTCTCAGCCGCCGATGCCGATCAAGTGCGCAGGCGCGCCACAGAAGGCGATGTACCTGTCGTGCGATCATTGGCAGCGGCAGGGCGTGCTCAAGGACATCGACGTGCAGTTTCACAACGCCGGGGGCGTCTTGTTCGGCGTCAAGGAGTTCGTCCCGCCGCTGATGGCCTATGTCGACCGCTACGGCATCGACCTCCAGTTCGAGTCCACCCTGGTCGCGGTCGACGGATCTGATCGAACCGCCACCTTCCGGGAGAAGGGCGGAGAGACCACCAGATCGTTCGACATGATCCACGTCACGCCGCCCCAGAAGGCACCGGCGTTCGTCGCGCACAGTCCACTAGCCAACGACGCGGGGTATGTGGATGTCGATCAGACGACCCTGCAACACATTCGCTACGCCAACGTGTTCGGTCTGGGTGATGGCGGATCGACGCCGAACGCCAAGACCATGGCTGCCGCGCGCAAGCAGGCCCCGATCGTTGCCGAAAATCTGCTGTCGATGCTCGCCGGCGAAGCGCGACGGCGCTCTACGACGGCTATGGCTCGTGTCCGCTGACGGTCGAGCGCGGCAAGATCCTGCTCGCCGAGTTCGGCTATGGCGGAAAGCTGCTGCCGAGCTTCCCGAAGTGGATCATCGAGGGCACCAAGCCGCAGCGGCTGTCCTGGCTGCTGAAGTCCGAAGGCCTGCCATGGATCTACTGGAACGGCATGCTCAAGGGCCGCGAGTGGATGGCGCATCCCGAGCATCGCCAAGCCGCCTGAGCCAGCTCCGCCGTCCAAGGTCCGTTGTCATGCTCGATACCATTCAATACCTGCTGGGCGCAGTGTCCGGAGGCCTAGTCGGCTTCACGCTTGGCCTCGTCGGCGGGGGCGGCTCGATCCTCGCCGTGCCGCTGATGGTCTATCTTGTCGGCGTCACCAATCCGCACGTGGCGATCGGGACGAGCGCGCTTGCGGTCGCGGCAAACGCCGCGACCGGTCTGCTCAGCCATGCGCGGGCCGGCACCGTCAAATGGCGCTGCGGGCTGATGTATGCGGGGGCAGGCGTGCTCGGTGCATTCGCAGGATCGTCGGCGGGCAAGGCCGTCGATGGCCAGCATCTGCTGTTCCTGTTCGCCATCGTCATGGTCGCGGTCGGCATCCTGATGCTGCGCGGCCGTCGCAACCTCAGTGCCGAGGGCGCTGCCTGCAATCGCGCAAACGCCTCGAAAGTGCTAGGTTTCGGGCTTGGTACAGGAATTTTCTCGGGCTTTTTCGGCATCGGCGGCGGATTTCTGATCGTGCCCGGACTGATCGCATCGACCAGGATGCCGATGATCAACGCGGTCGGAACATCGCTGGTCGCGGTCACCGCGTTCGGCTTGGCGACCGCCACCAACTACGCGCTGTCCGGGCTCGTCGACTGGCCGCTCGCGGGCGTCTTCATCGCTGGTGGTGTCGTCGGCGGCATGGTCGGGACGGTCGTTGCCAAGCGCCTTTCCGGCCGCGGGACGCTCACGACCGTCTTCGCAATCCTGATCTTCGTCGTCGCAGCCTATATGCTGTGGAAGAGCGCGGCCGCGTTGTGACGATCGGCAATACCGTCGCCCTCGGTCCGCTGGTGCTGTCGACCGACCGATTGCTCGCGCTGCTCGCGATCGCGGCCTTTATCGGCCTGGTGTCGTTTCTGACGCGCAAGTCGCCCCGGCCGACGTCGAACGCGGCTACGGCGGCGGTCGTGGCGGGCTTGGTCACGGGACGCATTGGCTATGTCGCCATGCACATCCCTAGCTACAGCGATGATCCCCTGTCGGCGCTCGCGATCTGGCAGGGCGGATTTTCCGCGATTGCGGGCATCGTCGGGGCGGCGTTGGTGCTCGTCGCCACGCTCCGCCGGTCCGCCGCGCTCTATCGATCGCTGGCGAGCCTGGGCATCGCCGTCATGGTCTGGGCAGCGGCGGCGCATCTCCTCGTCGAGGATACCGCCATCCCTTTGCCCAAGGGACTTGTCGCGTACACGATCGACGGACGGCCGGTTGCTATCGATATTTTTCGGGGAACGCCGTTTGTCATCAACCTGTGGGCGACCTGGTGCGGGCCGTGCCAGCGCGAGATGCCGATGCTGGTGCGGGCTGCGGCGGCACGTCCCGCAGTGCCGGTCTTGTTCATCGATCAAGGCGAGACGCCGGACGTCGTAAAGGCTTTCCTGGCCACGAAGCGGCTGGCATCGCCGCATCTGCTGGTCGATCGTAGCCAGGATTTCAGCCGCGCAGTGGGTTCGGGCGCCCTGCCGACCACCGTGTTCGTCGCTGCGGACGGCATGATACGCGAGAGCCATGCTGGAGAGATTTCGCGTGCCGCACTCGACGACGGTATCGACGATATTCTGGAGACTAATCAATGAACCGCATTCGCTCCTCGGTGGCGACGCTCGCAGTGCTCGCGATCACCGGCCTCGGCATAGGGGCCACGGACGCGCTGACCACGTCGGCGGTCGCTGCCACGATCACCAAGTCGGCGATCCTGGAAGATCCGGTTGCCCCGAAAGTCGCGCCCAAAGGCTATGACATCACGATCGTCCAGTTCGCGGACTATAATTGCGGCTATTGCCGGCGCATGCATTCCGTGGTGGCGGCGCTGATCGCCTCCGATCCGAAGATCCGGTTGGTCTATCGGGACTGGCCGATTTTTGGGCCCGTGTCGGTAGAAGCCGCGCGCGCCGCCATCGCCAGCCAGTGGCAGGGCAAGCACGAAGCCCTCAACGCAGCACTGTATGCAGGGGCGGGGAAACTGGATTCTTCCGCGATAAGGACCGCCGCAAATCGGGCAGGCGTGAACTGGCCCCGGCTCCAAGCCGATCTTGTGAAACACAAGGCTGAGATCGACGCGCTACTCGCACGAACCAGCGAGCAGGCCCCGGCAATCGGCCTTCAAGGTACGCCCGCTTTCATCATCGGTGCCTATCTCGCGCCCGGCGCGCTCGACCTTGCGACCTTGCGTAAGGCGGTCGCGGAAGCACGCAGACACCCGAATGGATGGTCGCGGGCGTATGACGAATAATTATTCAGCTGGTCAAAACGGACCCAACTGCGCCCTCGAACCGCGTTTCGCCGGGGACGGAAGATACGAGGCCGAGATCGCCGTTGTGGCCGCGAAGGATCTGCCGAGCCAGGGCCAGACCCACACCCGTGCCTTCGGTCTTGGTAGTGAAGAAGGGGCGAAAGATGTCGGCCTGATGTCCGACGGGAATGCCGGGACCGGTGTCCGTCATGGTGAACTGTGTTTGGCCGACCATCGTCGAGACAGCGAACGTGACGCGAGCATCTGGCGTCTCGTGTAAAGCTTCGGCCGCGTTCTGCAGGACTGCCCAGAGTGCGGCGGTCAATTGGTCCGGGTCGGCGAGCAGATAGGCCGGCGCGCGTTGAAGGTCCGTCGTAAAGCTGATCGTCGGCCATCGGGTCGTGAACAGCGCCGTCAGGTCGTTCACGAATCCGGCCAGCGGGATCCGTTCCGGGCTGGGCGCCGGCAACTTCGCGAGCGCACGGTAGCTTTCGCCGAAACGGTGCAGGCTGGCGGCACGGCGCGCGACCGTCTCGATCGCGTCGCGTACCTTGGGTAGCGCGGGCTCGGGATCGTCGAGCATCGCGACCGCGGTCTCGGCGAGCGAGGCGATCGGGGTGAGCGCGTTGACGATTTCGTGGCTCAGGACCTGGACGAGATCGCGGAGCGCGCCGGCCTCGGCGGCCTTCAGTTCGGCGTCGATATCGATCAGCGCGCCGATCCGCGTCATCCGGCCTGCCAATGCGAGGTCGCCGGTGGCCAGCGCGAAGCTCCGGATGTCGGTATCGACGCCGATCTCGATCGTGGCGGTGCGACCAGGGCGGGTATCGGAGAGCGCGGCCACGAGCCCGTCGGGCGGATCGGCGACGAGATCGCTCGCTCCGAGCAAACGCCGCGCTGCGCGGTTGACGACCCGCAGGCGGCCGTCGTCGAGGGCGACCAGCGGCGCGGGTGACAGGTCGAGATAGGCGTTCAGGCGGCGGCGTTCCTCCTCTCCGGCAGGGACCGGCGCCGGTGGTGGCGGCAATGGCGGGCGCTGACCGGTATCGACGAGGTTAAGTGCCGCGATCCAGACGGCGAGCAGCGCGGCGAGCAACGCCGTGGCGTACAGGCCACGCGTGGCGGCGACCGCACCGGCGGCCCCGGCTGCGGTGATGACCAGCGCGCGTAGCATCGCGCGCACCCGGTCAGAGGCCATAGCGCGCCATCCGTCGATAGAGCGCGGCGCGGGTCAGCCCGAGCTGGGCGGCGGCCCGGCTGACGTTGAACGCGTGGCGTTCGAGGGCTGCGGTGATCAGCGTCTCCTCGTTACGGGCCAGCGACAGGTCGGGTGCCAGCGATTGGGGCTCGGCCATATCGGGGGACAGCCTGAAGTCGGCGATCGCATAGGCCTCGCCGTTACCGAGCAACACCGCGCGCTCCATCGTCTGGCGCAGGCCGCGAACATTGTCGGGCCAGCGTTCCGTCGCGATTGCATGCGCGGCATCGTCGCCCAGCGGCCGGTTCGGTTTGCCATGGCGGTATGCGAACAGCGCCAGGAAATGGCGGGCTAGCAGCAGCGCGTCGCCCGTCCGATCGACGAGCGGAGGAAGGGCAATCTCGATCGTGCCGACCCGGTCGAGCAGGTCTTCACCGATCGCTGCCCGAAGGCCGGCGCGGTCCAGCCGCGTCGTCGCGACGACCCGTATGCCATCGAGAGCGGCAAGGAGGGCGCCGTGGAGTGCGCGGGGCAGGCGGTCGATATGATCGATCACGAGCATGCCACCGGCGGCGGCGGTCGTCTGCGCGGCGATGACGGCCATCTGCGCGGCGATAACGGCGGCGTCGGCGGCTTCGGCGTCCAGCGTGACGAGTGGTAGGTGCGCATGGGCCGAGGCCTGATGGATCAGCCGCGCGATCAGCGTCTTGCCCGTGCCCGCTGCGCCGTGAACGAGGATCGGGGCAGCGGTCGGCGCGACGCGAGCGATCAGGTCTCGTGCGCGGCCGATGCCGGGACTTTCGCCGAGCAGGATGCCGTCGGGGACGCGCGGCGTCGCTGCCGTTTCCAGCTTCGCGCGACGCAACGCCAGACCGCGTTCGACCGTCGTCAGCAGGCGTTCGTTGTTCCAGGGCTTGATCACGAAATCGGTCGCGCCACTGCGCATCGCGCGGACCGCGACCGCGATCCCGCTATGCCCGGTGACGACGATGACCACCGCGCGCGCATCCCCCGCGATCAGCCGGTCGAGCATCGCGAAGCCTTCCTCGCCGGTGGTTCGCCCGCGCGCGAAATTAAGATCGAGCAGGATGACGTCGACCGGCTCGCCCGCGAGCAGGACCCAGGCCGCCTCCGGACTCGCTGCGGTCGACACGCGCATGCCGTGCCGCTCCAGCAACAGTCTAGCGGCCTTGGCGATGTCGGGATCGTCGTCGACGACCAGGATATGCGATTCGGTTGACATGGCGGCCATAGTGTCCGGAAACGGACAGTCGGTACAGTCTGCGCGCTGGTCGGGCCCCTCGAACGCCAACTTTTGATTAGATTACAACGCTTTAGTCTGTTTGCGTGCGGTCCCGTACACTGTCCGCATGACGCAGACGACCCTGCCCGGAACTGGCGCCGCGATGGACCGGCGTATCGAGCGCCCGCATGCCAAACGGCGCACGCTGATCGTGCGCGGCGTTATCGGGCTTGCCGTCGTGGCGGCAGCGGTTGCGCTGTGGCTGCTCATGCCCGGTGCGAACGCGCTGACCGTCGATGCCGCGGCCATCCGAACCGGCGAAGTCACCCGCGCGCCGTTCCGCGATTTCGTGCCGCTGCGCGCCGAGGTGGCGCCACTCCGCACCGTGTTCGTGACCGCGATCTCGGGCGGACAGGTCGCCGAAATGGTGGCGAGCGACGGCGCGATGGTCGTCGCCGGCACGCCGCTCGCACGACTGTCCAACCCTTCGCTCGAGCTCGATGTCGCCAGCCGCTCGGCCGAGATCGTCGGGCAGTTGAGCGCAATCAGTGGCCAGCGGCTGTCGGTGCAAAGCACGCGCCAGGACGGCGCGCGCAATCTGGCCGACGCGCGCAACGCGCTGTCCAAGGCACGCACGCTGCTCGCGCAGAAGCAGGTCCTGTTCGAGCGGGGGATCATCACCCGCGCCGCGATCGATCCGGTGCGCGAGGATGTCGCTTACCAGCAGGCGCGGGTTGCTGCGCTGGATCGTGGCACGGCGGAAGCGGGGGCGACGCTGGCGGACCAGTCCTCCGGCATCGCCGCGACCGCGCGACAGTTGCGCGAGAGCCTGGCGATGGTCCGTGCGAGCCTGTCCGCACTGGTGCTGCGCGCGCCAGTCGCGGGACGGCTTACCGCCTTCACGCTGCAGCCCGGCCAGACGCTGAAGGCGGGCGATCCCGTCGGGCAGATCGACTCCGAAGGCCAGTGGAAGCTGACCGCCGATGTCGACCAATTCTATCTCGGGCGCGTCCGGGCCGGGCTAGGCGCAGCGGCCGACATCGACGGGCGCAGCTATCCGATGACGGTCATCAAGATCCTGCCGCAGGTCACCGAGGGCCGGTTCCGTATCGAACTGGGCTTTCGCGGCGCGGCGCCTGCGGGGCTGAACCGTGGTCAGACGCTCGACGTCCGGCTTGTCCTGGGCGCGGACCGGCCGGCGGTGGTCGCGCCATCGGGCGGCTGGCTCGATGCGGGCGGCACCGCCGCGTTCGTGCTCGACGGCGACAAGAAGGCCGTCAGGCGCGCGATCGTCACCGGCCGACGCAATCCCGATCAGGTCGAGATCGTCTCCGGCCTCGCCCCCGGCGAACGGATCGTGACGACCGCGCTCGGCACCTACACCCCCTTCCAGACCCTTCTCATCCGATAGGATTCGATCATGATCCAGCTACAGGACCTCAGCCGCACCTATGCCTCGGACGAGATCGAGACGACCGCGCTCGGCGGCATCGATCTCGCGGTCGAGGCGGGCGAATTCGTCGCGATCATGGGGCCGTCCGGCTGCGGCAAATCGACGCTACTCAACATCATCGGCACGATCGACCGACCGACGGACGGGCGATATCTGTTCGAAGGTGCCGACATCGCCCATGCGCCGGAAGCGCAGCTCGCCCGGCTTCGCCGCGACCGGCTGGGCTTCGTGTTCCAGAGCTTCAACCTGATCGACGAGCTGACCATCGCCGAAAACGTCGCGCTCGGGCTCGCCTATCGGACGATGCCAGCGCGCGAGAAGAAGGACCGTGTGGCAGCGGCGATGGACCGGGTCGGGATCGCGCATCGCCAACGGCATCACCCGCATCAATTGTCGGGCGGCCAGCAACAGCGTGCCGCGATCGCGCGCGCGATCGTAGGCGAGCCGCGGCTGATCCTGGCGGACGAGCCGACCGGCAACCTGGATACCGAGAATGGCGCGCAGGTCATGGACATCCTCAGCCAGCTCAATGCGGAGGGCGCGACGATCGTGATGGTCACACACAGCCCGTCGCACGCCGATATCGCCAAGCGGACGGTGCACATGCTCGACGGCCGTATCCTCTCGTCGGCTCGGCGCGCCGCCTGATGCGCCGCTCGCTCCAGATGATCGTGTTGCTGCTGCTTGTGGTGGTGCTCGTCCGCCATCTTGCCGCGACCAAGCCCGGCCCCACGCCCGGCCCCGATTCCGCAAGCGACGCCTGAAGGAACCGCCATGTCCGCGCTCACCAGTCTCTATCGCTCGCTCGCGCATCATCGGCTGTTCGCGGTCCTCAACATTGGGGGGCTCGCGCTCGGGATCGCGACGTTCCTCGTCCTGTTCCTCTTCGTGCGGTTCGAGACCGGGTACGACCGCGTATTGCCGCAACAAGACCGGTTGTGGGTGATGGAGGAGCGCTATGTGATGCCGGGCTATCCGGCAGACACCAATCCGAACACGATGGGTAGCGAGCTCAAGATCCTGCAGGCGGATTACCCGCAGTTGGTCGGTACGCGCTACATGAACATGGCCGCGACCGTGCAGCAGGGCGGGCAGGCGACCGCAGAGGACCTGGGCACAGTCGACCCTAACTTCTTCGATCTCATGCGCTTTCCCGCAGTCGAGGGCGATCCGACAGCAACGCTTGCCGATCCAAACGGCCTGGTAGTCACGCAGAAGACTGCGCGGAAATATTTCGGGAGCCAGTCGGCGATCGGCCGGACGCTGCAACTGTCGATCGACGGGACGACCTATCCCTACAAGGTCGGGGCGGTGCTGCGCGACATGCCCGACGACGTCACCTTCAAGAGCGAGATGTTCGCGCAACTGTCGCGGACGCGCTTCGGCAACGAATGGTGGGAGCACTGGGGCAGTGCGTCGCTGACCACGCTCCTGCGTTTCCCCGACGATGCCGCCGCGCGCGCGTTCGAGGCGCAATTGCCCGCGTTTCTCGATCGCCACGCTTATGCCGGGGGCAACCTCAAGAAAGGCGAGTATTTCCAGTCGCTGCGGCCGCTGACCGCGATGCATCTGTATAGTCCGGGCGATCGCGCGATCGTCACGACCTTGGGCGCGGTCGGGCTGCTGACGCTGCTGATCGCGATCGTGAACTACGTCAATCTGGCCACCGCTCGCGCCGGGCTGCGCGCGCGCGAGGTGGCGATGCGCAAGGTGCTGGGCGGCACGCGGCGGTCGCTTATCCGGCAATTCCTGGGCGAGGCGCTGGCAACCGTCGCGGTGGCGGCGCTGATCGGGCTCGCGCTGGCCGAGATCGCGCTGCCGTTCGTCAACGCGCTTGGCGGAACGTCGCTGGCGATCCGCTATGGCGGGTGGGACGGCGTCGTCGTGCCGCTGGTCCTGCTGGTCCTGGGCATAGCACTAGTCGCGGGGCTGTATCCCGCGTTCGTGCTGTCGGGGTTTCGCCCGGCGGCGGTGCTCGCCTCGACGCGCGCGCCCGGTGGTGGGCGTAGCGGCACCAGGCTGCGAAGTGCCTTGGTGGTCGTGCAGTTCGCGATCGCGATCGCATTCGCCATCGCTACCGGGGTCATGCTCAAACAGACCGAGCATATTCGTGACGCCGATCTCGGGTTTCGTCGCGACGGTTTGATGATCGTCCGCTCGCTGATGACCGGCGGGATCGACTCCCCGCAGCGCGCAGCGATCCTGCGCAGCCTCGCGGCAGCCCCTGGCGTCACCGGCGTCACGGTCGCGAACAACGCGCCGGGCGACCAGAGCACGACCAATTTCTCGAGCTATGCGCGCACAGGCGCACCCGGCAGCAAGGCGTCGCTGATGGATGTCGGCACGGGCCGCGACTATTTCCACGTGTACGGCGCGCGCCTCGTCGCGGGGCGCCTGTTCGATGCCGCGCATGCCGACGATCGCGGCCTGCTAACGCTCGCCGAACGCAAGCGGGCAGGGCCGAACGTGGTAATCAACCGCACGGCGGTGACCGCGCTGGGCTTCGCTTCGCCCACGGCGGCGCTGGGGCAGGCGATCAACGATGGCGAGCGCAGCGCGACGATCATCGGCGTGGTCGACGACCTGCGCTTCAGGAGCCCGCGCGATGCCGTTACGCCGGTCGCCTACACCTACAACACCGTCGATATCCTCTCGCCGTTCGCGGCGGTGCGCTATGCCGGTCGCGATGCGAAGACGATGATGGCGGCACTCGAAGCGGCCTGGAAGCGCGTCGTGCCCGGCGTTCCGTTCGAGGCGCGCTCGGTCGAAGACAATCTGTACCAGCGCTATTACAAGGCGGATGCGCAACGCTCGCGACTGTTCACGATCGGCGCGGTGCTGGCGGTCCTGATCGGTTGCATCGGGCTCTACGGCCTGGCGGCGTTCGACACCGCACGGCGCGTGAAGGAGATCGGTATCCGCAAGACGCTCGGCGCCTCGACTGCCGAGGTGCTGCGGCTGTTGATCGGGCAGTTCCTGCGACCGGTGATCCTCGCCAACCTCGTCGCGTGGCCGCTCGCCTATGTCGCGATGCAGCGCTGGCTAGGCGGGTTCGACGATCGGATCGCGCTGTCGCCGATGTTCTTCGTCGGCGCCTCGCTCGCCGCGGTGCTGATCGCAAGCGCCACTGTCTTCGGCCAGGCGTGGCGTGTCGCCCGCGCCGAACCCGCGCGCGCGCTGCGCCACGAATAGGGGCCGATCGATGTGGCTCACCCTGTACCGCTCGCTCGCCCGGCATCGCCTGTACGCGTTCCTCAACATCGGCGGGCTCGCGCTCGGTATCGCGGTGTTTCTCGTCCTGTTCCTGTTCGTTCGGTTCGAGACCAGTTACGACCGCGTGCTGCCGGGATGGGAGCGGGTTTGGACGGTGGAGCGAACGGTCCAGTTTCCGGGAAACCCGGAATTGCCGATCCCGTCTTCGCCCACGCTTGCCGCGCAATTGGCAGACGCGTTTCCCGACCTCGTCGCAGCGCGGATGACGCCCTACGACACCGCGACGGTGCTGACAGGAAACACCAGCTTCACGCGAAAGCTGGCGTTGGTCGACCCCGCCTATTTCCGGATTTTCCCGTTTCCCGTCGTCGAAGGCGATGTCGCGACGACGATCGCGCGGCCTGACGGGCTCATTGTCTTGCAGAGTGTCGCGGAAAGCTATTTCGGCAAGACCAGTCCGCTGGGTCGGACGCTGACCGTCGCGATCGACGGCAAGCCCAAAGTCTATCGGGTGGGAGCGGTGACTGCCGACCTGCCGAAGAACCAGACTTATACTAGCGACATGTTCGCCGCGATCCCGGCCAAACCCGCGGATGACACGCTATCCGCTAGCTACGGCGTCACGACCTTTCTGATGATTCCCGATGCCGTAACCGCGGACCGGGTCGGCACATTCATGCGGCGCCACCCCGATCCCCAGTTCAACGCGGAGGCACGTCGATTCCTGAAAGAAGGATTGAAGCCGCTTTCGAGCCACCACCTCGCCGACAAGGGAGTGAGCACGGTCGTCGCCGTGCTGGGTACGGTGGGAATCGTCGCGCTGCTGCTGGCGACGGTCAACTACATCAACCTTGCCACGGCGCGCGCCGGTCTCCGAGCGCGGGAGATCGCAATACGCAAGGTCGTCGGTGCAACCCGGCGCACGCTGGTCGGCCAGTTGCTCGGTGAGGCGCTGATCGCTGTGACGCTCGCGGCATTGATCGGGCTCGCGCTTGCCGAGATCGCGCTCCCCTTCGTCAACACGATCGGGGGTACCGACCTGTCGATCGCCTATTGGGGAACGCGGTCGATCCTGCCGCCGCTATTGGTCATGATTGCGATGGTGGCGTTGCTCGCGGGGTTTTATCCGGCCTTCGTGATCTCCCGGTTCCAGCCCGCCGGCGTTCTTGCCGCGGCACGGACCCCTGGCGGCGATCGATCAGGCGCGCGGCTACGCAAAGCGCTGGTCGTGCTCCAGTTCGGCATCGCCGTCGCGCTGATGATCGGTACGGCGGTACTGTACGCCCAGACCCGGCACGTCCGGCAGGCGGACATCGGCTTTGGTCGCGACGGTCTGATCATGATGACCGGTTACGGGGATCGCGCGCTCGATACGGAACAGCGTGCCCGGTTGAGGGACTCGATCCGACGCGTCCCCGGCGTTGCCGGTATCACGACCAGCGGTGCCGTGCCTGGGGGCGGTACGTTCGCGATCGCCAAGATGAAACGCGCAGGCGCAACCGGCGAACCGCCGATGATCGTCCAGTCCACGGTCGGCGATCGCTTCTTCGCGATCTACCGCGCCCGGCTGCTAGCGGGCCGGGTCTTCGATCCGGCGCGTTTTACGCTTGATGTCGACCGTGAACGCTCCGGCGCAACCGACCACAAGGATACGCTGAACACAACAAACATCATCCTAAACCGCACGGCCGTCCAGCGCTTGGGGTTCGACCATGCCGCCGATGCGATCGATCAGGTGGTTTCCCTGGACGATGGCACGGTCAGGATCGTTGGAGTCATCGCCGACATGCGGTTCGGTACGCCGCGTCAGCCGGTTGAGGCGTTCGCATACCGCTATCAACCGGGGGGCGGGAACCGCTCGATCCTGGTGGTTCGCACGTCGGAGGATACCAGACCCGTTCTGGCGCGCCTGGAAGCCACGTGGCACCGGGTCGCACCAGCGGTGCCGCCAGTCGCGACGACGGTCGACCAGACGCTGTACGAATCCTATTATCGCCAAGACGTCCAGCGTTCGCGGTTGTTCACGGCCGGGGCGGTGCTCGCGGCGCTGATCGGGTGTATCGGTCTCTACGGTCTTGCCGCGTTCGACACCACGCGTCGGGTCAAGGAGATCGGTATCCGCAAGATTCTCGGTGCCTCGACTGCCGACGTCATGCGATTGCTTCTCGGTCAGTTCCTGAGACCGGTGCTCCTTGCAAACATGATCGCGTGGCCGGTCGCGTGGGTCGCGATGACGGACTGGCTGAACGGCTTCGACGACCGAATTGCCTTGTCGCCACTCTATTTTGTCGCCGCGAGCGTGCTTGCGCTGATCATCGCAACGGGAACGGTAGCCAGCCATGCATGGCGCGTCGCACGCGCCGAACCTGCGCGCGCGCTGCGCCAATTTTAGGCGATGAAGCAGGCGTGGTCTCGGGCCGGGAACGCTATGCACGCCAAAATAATCAACCACTGCCACACCACCGGCCTGAGCAATCGATGTCGTTTGCGTTCGAGGAGATGGACGTGATCTGGCTGGCTGATGACGACGGCCCAGCATGGCTGGCGCTACGCGGCATATCGACGAACGGAGAAATGTAATCCTTTACATAGACGATTTATAACAATAATACTCTCCGAAGCCGGCGCTAAGACGTTGGGAAAGGAGAGGTGATCATGATCACGGCACATGCGGCGATCAGGAAAGCATGTACAGCGTTCCGATGAGATCGGACTGGCGTTTCGCGTGTTTCGGCCATGGCGTGCGGAAGCATGATGGTCAGAGAATTACTGATATGCGTGATTGGCCAGCACCTCCAGCAGATCATCAGGTCCGCGCGTACTTTGGTGGCCATCAAGTATTACGTCGAAACGACGGTAATATGCTTCGAAGCATGTTTGCCAGCGATTATCTTGAAAATTGCGACGGGCGCAGATCCGCCGGCGTTGTGAAGGTTGTGCGCGAAGACAGGGATCTTCGACCGGCAACGCAATCTATATTAATAGATCAATTTCAAGATGTGCCGCGTCTCGCGCACGTTGCTGGTCACAGGCGGGAGAATGAGCGGATGAGGCGCGCAATTTCTTCATGGCCGACAGCCCTGGAAATCGCCTCAACCTCGTGCTTCCAACCTTCGCTCACGGTTGCCGCCCCGTCAGCAAAAGCCGTAGTAAGCCAACAGGGGACTCGTAGATGCTGAATAGTATAAGCGGATCTTGAGAAGATTTTTGCCGAACTGTGTTGGCAGGTGGGCAGCCGGTACAACCTCAAGATCAAATCCAAACTATTATCGGTCAATTCGATAATAAGTTAAAATGGACCATCGAGCAATAATAGCTTCGAGGTAAATAAAAAACGAATCTGATTAATTTAGATCGGTACAGGGAGAGGAAGTATGAAGAGAATTACCGCACATACGTGTCTGTTGCTTAGCAGCGTATTCGTTACCGCTCCGTTGTTTGCACAGGAGATGACCGTGCCCACGCCCGGATCGGTTGAGGGCGGCGCCACCGCGCTCCCTCAGGAACCGGTACCGGCCACCGCCGAGGCGGGTCAGGATAGTCCGGGCGGAGGCGAGGAGATCGTCGTTACCGGCATCCGCAGCAGCTTGGCCAACTCGGCGCGCGTAAAGCGGGACTCGCAGCAGATCGTCGACAGCATCAGTGCGGAAGACGTCGGGAAATTCCCCGACTCGAACATCGCCGAGTCTCTCCAGCGGATTACCGGTGTCGCGATCGACAGGTCCGGCGGCGAGGGGCAATTCATCACGGTTCGTGGCCTGGGGCCGGAATTCAATACGGTGCTGGTCAATGGCCGCATCATGGCGACCGACAATCCGGGCCGTGAATTCTCGTTCGATGTGCTGTCGTCGAACATGATCCAGCGTACCGACGTGTTCAAATCGAACGTGCCCGAGCTTCAGGAAGGCGGCATCGGGGCCACGGTCAACATCATCACCGCACGCCCGCTGTCGGGTCGGGATGGGTTCCATTTCTCAGGCTCGGTCGGCGCGATCTACGATACCTTGCGCGACAAGGCGGGGCCGGATGCGTCGGCTACCGCGTCCTGGACCAACACCGAAAAGACGTTCGGCGTGGTGTTGTCGGGCTCGTACACCAAACGCAAGAACCAGGAAGACACGATCGCGATCGACGGCTGGATCAATGGCCGGCCCGACATCATCTCGGTAATCGGCGGCACGCCGACGCTGATCACCGGCGCCGACCCGCGATATCCGGCAGCGGGCAACGTCAACGTTCCCCAGAGCCTGTACTACCAGCGCTCGCAGGAAGAGCGCGAGCGGATCAACCTCGCCGGTGCCGTCCAGTTCAAGCCGCGCGACAATCTCGAGATTACGGTCGACGGCATTTATTCGAAGTTCACCGTGTCGGGGGTGGTCCGCAAGATGGATAACTTCCTGGCCGCGCCCTATTTCGAGCCGACGTTCGACAGCAACGGGACGGCGACCGGGCTCGGCATGATCGGCGGCGACTTCATTGCCCAGAATCCGGGGTTCCTCGAGGCCAATCGCGACAGGCTGACCAACAACGGCCTCAACTCGAAGATCGACCATGTCTATAATCTGACGAAGCGCGAGTCCGAGAGCTATCAGTTCGGCGGCAACATCAAGTGGAACCCTGCCGAAGACGTCGAAGTGCGGCTCGACGCGTCCGTCACCGGCGCGAAGCGCGTCTCGCCGAACCAGTATCTCGTGATCGGTGCGTTGCTGCCGTACAGCTATCAGTTCGACCTCAACCCCGGCCAAGGACTGCCGACCGCGTCGTTCGATAACGCGATCATCAACGATCCCGATCGGATGCGGCTGCATTACATGGGCATCGACACCAATCGTTCGCGCGACCGCGGCTCCGAATTCCATCTCGACACGAAGTACGACATCCAGGATTCGGTTCTGAAATCGGTGCAGATCGGCGGGTCCTATACCCAACGACGCAAGATCAATCGGCAGTTCAACAACAGCGATTCGAATTGCACCTATTGCGGATATCAGGTGCCGATCGCGTCCGGCCTGCTGGAGGGCTACGACTGGACCAACCTGCTGGGCGGGGGGAAGAATATTCCGCCTTCGCTGTTCCAGTTCGATCCACAGGCGTTCCTCGCCTATCTCAATGATCCCGCGACTCTGTCTATTCCGACCAACGGCCGCACGCCCGCGCAGCAGGCAGCCTTCGCGCAGCAGGTGCTCGCGCTGCCGGGCGGCCCATTCGGCGTGCGCGAGCAGCTTCGCGGTACGGTCAACGTCCAGGAGAAGCTGACCGCGGGCTATATCAGCATGCAGTTCGGCGGCGATCGCTGGGCGGGTAACGTCGGCGTTCGTGTCATCAAGACCGACGTCGTGTCGTCGGGCTTCAACACGCCCGTCGTCAACATCGCCAACACCCCCGGCGACGACACGCTGCAGTTCACCTACGGGCCGGCAACGCCGGTGTCGGTAAGCAACAGCTACGTCAATGCGCTGCCATCGGCGAACATCCGGTTCAACGTGACCGAGAAACTGCTCGCACGCGCCGCGTTCTCGCAGACGGTCACGCGCCCGACGCTGACCGATCTCGGCGTCAACAACGACTTCGGTGGCCGTATTTCGGTGCCGCAGTCGAGCGGCGGCAACCCGAGCCTGTTGCCGTTCAGGTCGACTAACTACGACCTCTCGTTGGAATGGTACATGACGCCGGTCAGCTATGTCAGCGTCGGCGGGTTCCACAAGGATTTGAGCGACTTCCTCGAACTCCAGACGCTGCCGGTGAACCGGTTCGGCCGCGTGTTCCAGGATACCCGCACCCGCAACGGGCAGACCGGCTATATCCGCGGCATCGAGGTGGGCGCGCAATATGCGTTTGACTGGCTTCCGGGCTTCGCGTCGGGCTTCGGCGTCACCGGCAACTACACCTATGTGGATAGCAAGGTGCAACGCGAGGACACGCTCGCCGATTTCGACTGCGGCTATAACGGGCTGTCGCCGCACTCCGCCAACGGCAGCGTCTTCTACGAAAAATACGGCATCTCGGCACGCACGTCGTACAACTGGCGCTCGGATTACCTGCGGCAATGCCGGTCGAGCCAGGGTCGCCCGCGCAACCGGTCGTCCTATGGCCAGCTCGACTTCAACGTCGCTTATGACCTGACCTCCAACTTCCAGGTCTATGTCCAGGGCGTCAACGTCACCAACGAGCGGGTGAACGAATGGTCGGCCGTCGAAGACCGTTTCCTGGCGCTCCAGGAGACGGGCGCGCGCTATAATTTCGGTGTGCGCGTGAAGTTCTGATCGCACGATTCCGTTCCGAACCACGGCCAAGCCGATTGCGCTTGGTCGTGGAACGGCCAGAGGTGGATGCGTAGAATGGGTAGAGTTAAATTCGCTACCTCGTAAGATCGGTGAGCAGCGAGCGGTAATAGGTGATCGCCAGCGGAATGTTGTCGATCGGGGTGCGTTCGTTCAGGCCGTGGCTGAAGTCGTCAGATTGCTTGGTAAACGTCGGGCTGACGCCGTAGCTCGGCACGCCGACCGAACGGTACCACATCGAATCGCTCGCGCCCGCCGACATGCTCGGGAACACCGGAACGCCGGGGCGGATCTTGCCCATCGCCGTCTTAACCGCGCCGGTGAGGTCCGCACGGAGTGGCGAGGCGTCGGTCGGGTTCGAGCCTTCGGTGACGTCACTGAACTTCACGCCGGGGTCCGCGGCGACCTTCTCGAGTTCGGCCATCACCGCGGCCGGTTTCACGCCGGGAAATATGCGGCAGTTGATGTTCGCGGTCGCGCGTTGGGGCAGGGCGTTGAACGCATGGCCGCCGCTGACCATCGTGGTGACGCAGGTCGTGCCGATCTGGCCGACATAGCCGGGATTGGCGGCGAGCGTCTCGATCGCCTTCTGGTCCTTCGGGTTGGCCGCGAAGGCGCGCATCGCGGCGCCGATCTCGGGCGTCTGGCGCGGCGCGACGCCTTCGAAATAGCCCTTGGTGATCGGCGACAATTGCGGCGTGAAGCGGTAATTGCCGATCTTCACTAGCGCGGCGGACAGTTCGTTGATCGCGTTCACCTTGCGCGGCGCGGACGAGTGGCCGCCGGGGTTGGTCACTTCGAGCTGGAAATCGGCATAGGTCTTTTCGGCGGCGCCGATCGTGAAATACTCGGCCTTGCCGTTTTCGGCGTACAGCCCGCCGCCGCCGTCGATGTTGAGCGCCATCTCGGCGTTCTTAAGCTGGTCGGCGATCAGCGCGGAGGTCTTCATCACCGTTTCCTCGTCGCCCGACAGCGCCAGGACGATGCCGCGCTTGGGGGCGTAGCCCGCCTTCTTCATGTCGAGCAGCGTCGCGATCGCGAGCGCGGCGTCGAGCTTCATGTCGGTTGCGCCGCGCCCGTAGAGATAGCCGTTCTCGACCACCGGGACGAACGGGTCGCGCTGCCAGTCGGCGGGCTTGGCTTCGACCACGTCGATATGCCCGGAGAGGACGATCGGCTTCAACGCGGCGTCGCTGCCTTTCCAGGTCGCGATCAGATAGGCGGTGTCGTCGACCGGGGTGATCGTCACGTCGTTCGCCGCGAAGCCGCCCGCGACCAGTACAAACTTCAGATACGCGGCGAGCTGCGGCGTCTGATTGCCGGGACCGCGCACGCTGCGGAAGGCGATCATCTTCTTGGCGATCTCAAGGCCGTTGGTCGCAGCGGTCTGGGCTTGCGCCGAGGCGGGGAGAGCGGTCATCGCGGCGGTGCAGGCCAGGAGAAGCTTGAACTTAAACGTCATCATCATTCTTTCTTTGGAAGGGATACTCACGATCCTGCTGCTGGCGAAGGAGGATCCATCAGTTGTCGAATGAGACTCATGGTCCCGCAGGTCCCGTTTCAGACACGTTTCTAGCAGCGGCTCCGCGACGTGAAGCCGGTTGTCGTGCAAATTCAGCGAGGACTGCACCGGATCGTTCGGCCAGCGGGGGGGCGGAATGGCAACCATCACGCCAACTCTCCGAGCGGACCCTATCGGCGTCAAGCGCGGAAGTGTGCGACGAAATGCTATCGTGGCCTTCGTCGAACAATCGAAACATCGGAAACGCTTACGCGATCGAGGTAATCAGGCAGCGACAAGATCTATGTTTGAGTGGCCAGCGATGATGTCGAGTATGATATCGAAATAGGTCTGGCCGGTACCAGATTTCAGATCGGCGAGTTGGCGGTCGATCCGTGCTACGTCATACCGGTCCGGTCGTTGCAGCTTGGCCTCTAGGAATGCGCACGTTGCGGCAAAACCGAGATGGGAGCGGGCACGATCGATATCTTGCCAGACGAGTATAACGGGCCCGCCTCCGCGAACCGCACCGTACCCGCCACGCAGCATGTCATCGAGCGCATCGAGGCTTTCGCCTAATTTCCAGTCCTCATTTGCCATGAAGAGGCGGTTGATCTCTGCGTAAAACGACGGGATGTCGTGAATAGCACTCCCGACGATCGTCAGGATGGGGGTCGTCGTCACCGTACCATCCCGCATCGACGGTGTTCTGACGGGCGTTCAAGGCTCATGTCGAAACGTCGGCTGCCGTGATCAGGACAGGGGGCTCGCCGCCCAACCGGCTGACGAACTCCCGGCGCGCGATGCGATGGATGTCGGCCTCGAACTCAACATACGCCTCGATCGCGGTCTCGCTGTCGATCCCTTCGAGGTCTGGGTTGATCAACTCGGCCAACGCCTCGCTGGTGATCAAGAACTCGACCATTCCGAGCGCGGTGTGGCCCAGGAACAGGACGCCGTTCCGCTCTGCCGACCACGCATACTCGCCGCGTTCAAACCGAACACTCGCGGGCGCCATGTCTCAGCCCTCGTCGTTCGCGCTGGGCAGCCGCTCGGCCAGCGCGGCGATCCCGTCGCCGGTGAGAGATACATGCGATGCGCCGTCAATCAGCACGGCGCGCTCCGGGGTGAGTATGGCCGCGTCGCGATGTGCGCTGTCGAGTGCGGTCCACGCACGGACAGCGCCTTCCAGGCTGGTCACCTCGGCGACATCTTCGCCCCCGCGGGGTACATTCTCCAACGCGGCACTCATCCGCCAGTCGATCTCCGGCGTCTTCACATCGTCGCCCCAGGTCGCTTCCGTCATGCTCGTACCCCATCATTGCCGGCGATGCCGGTTTTCGTCTGGTACAGCGCTCACCTTCGGAGGCTGGTTCCGCCGAAAGTGGCGTTGTTTTCGATCACGAATGCCGAGCCTTGCGCGTGCGTCGATGCTTGATGACACACGCTGCATACCTTTAGACACTGCCGCTTGAGATTGTACGGGCGGCTCGCGCGGGGCATGGTAGCCAAAATACATCCAGGGAGAGTGACGATATGAACCGACTACTCACAGCCGTGACCTGCCTCGCCACATTGGGCGCCACGGGGGTGGTCGCGCAGTCTGTCGCTCCCTCGAAGGACATCGCCGCGGCCGTCGCGTCGCCAACGCGGGCGCCGGCGAACCGCGCGCGCGATCGGTATCGGCACCCTGCGGAGACGCTCGCCTTTTTTGGCGTGAAGCCGACGCAGACGGTGGTCGAGTTCCTGCCGGCCGGCGGCTGGTACACCGAGATCCTAGCGCCGTTGGTGAAGGGCCGTGGGCGATATGTCGCGTTGGTGCCGACCGCGCAGGCGGACCGCACGCGCACCGTATTTGCCGAGAAGGCCGCGACGTACGGCGCGGTGCAGGTCGCGACGATCGACTTCAAGACCGGAGCATCGTCGGTTCCGGCCGGGAGCGCCGACGTGCTGCTGACGTTTCGCAACGTCCACAATCTGCTGATGCAGGATGATCCGGCCGTGGCGGGTCGCGTGTTCAAGGCGTTCTATGCAGCCCTCAAGCCCGGTGGCGTGCTGGGCGTGGTCGATCACCGCCTGCCGGAGGACATGGATACGGCGCGTGAAAAGACGAGCGGCTACATCAAGCGATCGACGGTGGTTCGACTGGCGCAGGCGGCGGGCTTCAAGCTGGCCGGGGAATCCCGGATCAACGCCAACCCCAAGGATACCCACGATCATCCGGAAGGCGTCTGGACGCTGCCGCCGAGCTATCGACTGAAGGACGTCGATCGCGCGAAATATGCAGCGATCGGCGAGAGCGATCGTTTCACGATCAAGTTCGTGAAGGAGCGCTGATCGAGCATCGCAGACCATGGCCGTGGGACGCTTGCCTCGGACCTGGGATCGCGACGGGCTCGGCATCGTTACCTAATAGGTCGCGAGCGTTCCGTCCGCGATCCTGTTCGAAGGGCCGATGCCGATGAAAGCTGCCGATGTGTTCACGACGCTCGACGTCGAGTTGAAGCCCGATCCGTCACGCACCGTGATCCGGCCGTTCAGCTTCGGGTATCCGGCAGCGTTCGAGGCCGATCATCCGCCGCGCAGCCAAGTCGTCGTCGACCGTATCCGGGCGCTCGACGATACGATGCGCGAGCGGATGCGCGACCTGTTGCTGACGCCGATGCGCGAGCGCCATCGCAACGTCGAGCAGGTGCTGCTCCGCCGGTTCGAGGACGTTCGACACGACATAGGCGAGGGCGAGTTCGACGAAGACGAACGGCTCTTGATCGGCGCCTATTTCAGTCAGGAATACGCGTTCGAGTCCGCCGCGCTCTTCAACCCCAGTATCGTTGCGTTGACGGATGAAGAGCCGTCGGAACCGGGTGCGGTGCGTTTCGTCATGTCGCTCCGCGGGATCGGCGAGGGGCATATCTCGTCGATCACGTTTCGGACCGGCGAGTGGGGACCGGGCGACCGACTGGTGATCGACCCGTCGAGCCCGCACGGCGTCCCGCCCCGGATCGAGCGGCACGACGACGCGTGGGTCCGCCTGGTATGCGAAGACAGCCAGGATGCGTCGGAAACCGTCATCTTCCCGGTCCTGCCCAGTCAGCGTCAGGGCATCGAGGATCTGCGGCTCGTCAACTTCACCGATCACGACGGGGTACGCAGCGTCATCGGCACGTACACCGCGTTCGACGGCAAGGATGCGCGCCAGGAAATCCTGCGCGGCATCGATCTGCGGCGGGTCGAGATGCGGCCGCTTGCCGGCGCCATGACCGGGTACAAGGGGATGGCGCTGTTCCCGCGCCGGATCAACAACCAGTTCGTGATGCTGGGTCGCCAGGACAGCGAGAATATCTGGCTGCTGCGATCGGACGATCTTTACACGTGGGAAACCGGAACGCCGATCATGGCGCCGAAATACCCGTGGGAGTTCGTGCAGTTGGGCAATTGCGGGTCGCCGATCGAGATAGACGAGGGTTGGCTCGTCTTCACGCACGGCGTCGGCATGGTCCGGGGATATTGCATCGGCGCCTGCCTGCTCGACAAGGACGACCCGTCGAAGGTGCTCGCCCGCACGCCGTCGCCCCTGCTGTTTCCAAGCGCGGAGCAGCGCGGGGGCTATGTGCCGAACGTGACCTATAGCTGTGGTGCGCTGATACGGGATCGCCGCATCCTGCTGCCATACGCGATCGGCGACGAGTATTCGGCGTTTGCCGTCGGAGACGTCGATGACCTATTGTCCGTGATGCAGCCAGCCTGATCCATACTGGCTCGCAGGGCGCGGCGCGGTTGCGAGCATATGGTTTACGTCCATTGCGCCGATGAACTTAGCCCAATCCGATGTTCGGAAGCGACCGCCGACACGGAGGGCGGCAAGGCGGTCGTCGGCCACCACGATCAACGTGCCAGATTTCGCCAAATACTTCATTGATCACAGGATGGAAGTCTTGATGGCCGTAATGTCGCCATTTGAAAGGCCCGCAGTTTCCTCGCGGAGAAACTCTTGGAGTTCGCCGATTTCCTGCGGTCCGAACTTCAAGTCGAGAGCGTCCATTCGGATGGACACCGAACTCTGCCGGTCCGCTGGCAGGCTCGCAACGATATCCATGCACGCTTCGAGCGTTCCTCGACCCACAACATCCGACGTCGCGTCGCCGCACGCCTCGACCGCGTAGATCGTAGCCGGTTCGCTTAAAGGGTAGGTCGTCATATGTATTCCTTACCTGTGATCGTCGAGACGAGAACGTACAACGCTGTATATCGGGCACATCGACACCTATCGCTCGCTAAGGACCGTGTAGCCGAGTGAGGTGGGGGCAAAGGTCTGCCATAGAACGGATGCCAGTGGGCGATGAGCAGGCTATTGGAACGCGATGGCGAGAAAGAAGCGCTACCTGACTGCGGTCATGGCCGATGGCTATGTAAAGACGATCGGTCCCACTGCCGCGCCATTCACGCATTTCTGGCGCATCGTCGCCGTTCTTCAGAACGGGAAGACGGATGTTTTCTGGGGGCATTGCGCTTCGCACAAAGAGGCGGCCGGTAAGCGGACCGCAGCAGGCGAGGCGGCGAGGCAACGCGGCTGGGCAAAGTATGACTTCGAAGTTGTAGAGCTGGTCGAAAGCTTGAATACTTAATAGTTGTGCCGGCGGCGCTTCCTCAGAGTAGATGATCCAATCCGCAAAGGGTGCCGCTGCAAAGATTTAGCGAATTGCCAGCCATCTCAAGCTGAAGCTAAAACAACGGAAGCTTGAAGAAGCTCAACCAAGCCGCTTGCGGCGCCGCGACTTTCGTGTCGGTGTCTTGGCTCAATGGAGCAGTGAGGATCGCTCATCGGCGGGCGGCAGTGGTGCTGTCATGTCGTGCGACGGTGAGCGCTGCGATCGCCGCCACGCCTAGCAGCGCGGCGCTGGTGAGAAACTCGGGCACGGCGCCGGCGGTGTCGTACACCACCCCGCCGACGGTCGCGCCGAGCGTGATCGCGAGCTGGACCACCGCGACCATCAGACCGCCGCCCGCTTCGGCGTCTTCGGGCAGGGTGCGGGCGAGCCAGGTCCACCAGCCGACCGGCGCCGCGGTTCCGGTAAAGCCCCATATCGCGAGCAACGCGGCCGTTGCGATCGCCGACCCGCCGAACAGGGCGAGGCCGATCGCGACTGCTGCCATCGCCGCCGGGAGCATCCAGAGCGTGAGGAAGAGGCGCTTGATGACTAGCCGACCGATCACGACGGTCCCGATGAAGCCGGAGGCGCCGACGATCAGCAGCATGACCGAGAGCATGACGACGCTGACGTGCGTGACCTGTTCGAGGAACGGCCGCAGATAGGTGAACAACGCGAACTGCCCGACGAACACCATTGCGACCGCAAACAGCCCGAGCAGCACGGCGCGGCTGTGGAGCAACCCGAGTATCGCACGCGCCGACTGACGTTCGGCGACGGGGAGCTTGGGTAGCACGATCGCCTGCCAGACGAGTGCCCCGACCGCGACCGGCACTACGCAGAAGAACGCGCCGCGCCAGTCGGTCAGGCTGCCAAGAAAACTCCCGAGCGGCGCGGCGAGCGCGGTCGCCAGCGCGGTTCCGCCGCTCATGATCGCCAGCGCCTTGCCGACCGAATCCTCGGGCACCAGCCGGATCGCGATCGCCGCCGACATTGACCAGAACCCGCCGATCGCGACACCGAGCAGCGCACGCCCCGACATGAACATGAGGTAGCTCGGTGCAAACGCGACCATGATGCCCGAGACGATCAGCATGGCGATCAGCGCGAGCACGACGCGGCGGCGGTCAATCCTCCCGAGCAGTACCGAGAACGAAAGGCTCGTGACGACCGCGAACACACCGGAGATCGCGATTGCCTGCCCGGCCTGCCCCTCGGTCAGACGCAATGTCTCCGCGATCGGGCTGAGGAGGCTGACCGGCAGGAATTCGGAGGCGACGAGCACGAAGCTACACAGCGCCATCGCATACACGGCGCTCCAGCGAGGCGGCGTGGCATCGCCTTTCGCCGTGTCGGGTCGGGTCATTGGCGTGGCAACGAGGGTGGCCATGTCGGCGCGTCCTTCTGTCGGTTCGGGAGTGCCCGGACGATCCATGCACTGGCACATGGCTTCGTCGAGCACCGGCGGCCGCAACGGGGTTGCACGGCGAATTCGCACTATAAACCGCCGGATTCGCGCGAACAATTTGTCGCGTGGTTGATGCAGCGATGAACTGGGCTCATCATGCCGCGATCAATCGGTCGCGGGCACGGTTCAGGCGGGCCCGATGGTATTCAACATCCGTTCGGAGGTGATCGGGAGGTCGCGAATGCGCTTGCCGTGCATATGATAGACCGCCTTGCCGATCGCGGGCGCGACGCCGACGAAATCGATCCAGAACCAGGCGGCAAGCTAGCGTCGCGCGCGAACGGTCCGTGGCAACCGAAATCCGGTGCCGACCGTTAAGCATACGTGCTGGGTCGTTCCGTCTCTCATATCCGGATGCGATACCTCGCAGCGATCGGCCTGCTGGCGTGCTCGTCGGCGTGTACGACCTTGCCACCACCGCTCATGCAGACATGCCTGCCCTCGTCGACCGCGTCGGCTGCACAAATGTCGCTCTCGGCGGATGGCACCCGTGCCAGCACGACCTTCGACGTCCTGACATTCAATATCGAAGGTCTGGGATGGCCGGCGCGAGCAAAGCGTGGTCCGGCGCTGGCGCGGATCACCGCCGCGCTCCGGCAGATGGAGGCGCAGGGCGATGCGCCGGACATTGTCATGGTGCAGGAGATGTTCAGCAAGGCTGCAGTCCGCGCCGTCACGGGCATCGGCTATCCCAACATGGTTTTCGGACCGTCACGCACCCAGCGGAAGAGCCTGCCAGGCGCGGATCGCATGGGGGGACCGTATCGGTGGAAGAAGGGTGAGCTCGGCCTGCACATGGTCGGTTCGGGCCTTGCCATCCTGAGCCGCTACCCGATCGTCGAGACCCGCTCCGAACCGTTCGGACGTCGCCGGTGCGCGGGCCTGGATTGCCTCGGCAACAAGGGCGTTCTCTATGCGCGGGTGGCAATCCCGGGCGTGCCCGGCGCTATCAACCTCTTCAATACCCATCTGAACTCGCAGCGGTCGTCGCGAGTATCGCCCCGGCGCCATGCGCGCGCACATCGTCTCCAGGTCGACGAACTCGGCGCCTTCATTTCCGTGGTTGGCGACCAGAACGTGCCGACGATCCTAGGTGGCGACTTCAACATGAAGGACTCGGCGATCCGTTTCGAACGGTTTCGGAACGTGACGGAGCCGTTCGAGATCGTGCAGGAATGGTGCACCGCCAACCCGCTGCCCTGCGATACGCGCATATCCTGGGATGGCGACGAGCCATGGATGGACACGCAGGATCTCCAGCTGTTCGAAAGCGGTTCCACGGTCACCGTGACTCCGATCCGCGTCGAGGCGGTCTTCGACGGCTCGGCGGGCAGTCCTCGATTGTCGGATCATGACGGGTTTCGGGTCACCTACAAGGTGAGCTGGCCCACGCGCGCTCGGTCTCGGACGGGTAGCGCGGAGGCCTTGCCGAGCTGTGGCGGTCGAGCAGGCTGAGCCGCCGCAAGAGCGGCGGAGATTCGACGATTATCGGTGCGGTTCCGCTTTGGGGGCCATTTCCCCGCCCGGCGGCGAATGAAAGCGCAGGTCGCGCTGGGGCACCGGTATAGTGACGCCGTGCTCCTTGAACAGGTCCCAGATGCGAAAGAACACGTCGCTGGTGACATTGCCGACCCCCGCCTCGGGACTGTCGATCCAGATCCGCAGATCGAACTCGACGCCATTGTCGCCAAATTCCTTGATCCAGCAGACCGGAGCGGGTTCGGTTAGCACGCGCGGCGAGACCGACGCGGCCTCGACGGCAAGCCTTTGCGCCAATCGCAGGTCGCAATCGAAGGACACCCGAAATCCGACATGGACCCGCACGTCCCGGCTCGAGAAGGACCAGTTCTCGACTTCGTCGGTCATCAGCCGTTCGTTCGGTATCAGATGCTCCTTGCCGTCACGGGTCAGCACCGAGACCGCGCGAACGCCGATCTTGTTGACCCAGCCGAAGGTATCGCCGACCGCGATGACGTCGCCGGGCTTGATCGATCGGTCGAGCAGCAGGATGAGCCCGGCGATCAGATTGCCGAGCGTCTTCTGTAATCCGAAACCGATCGCCAGACCGAACGCCCCCGAGAACACGGCCAGCGCGGTGAGATCGATGCCGAGCAGGTCGATGCCGACGAAGATCGCGACGGTGACGACCGCGATCTGGGCGAGTTTCTGGAACAGCACGCGTTGCGCCGCATCAAGCAGCCGGGCCTGTCCGATCCAGCGCAGGATCAGCCCGAGCAGCGCACGCGCGGCGAGGAACAGCAGGAGCGACAAGCCGACCACGTTGACGATGTCGAGCAGCGAGATGCGGCGGCTGCCGACCCCCATGCTGGCGCGGTCCAGTCCCGCGATCAACGGGGTCAGGCCGCCCAGCCGACTTGCCAGCACGATCAGGAACAAGGTCGCGGCGATCAGTGATGCGGGCCGGCTTTGCAGGCCAAGCGCGCGGCCGAATTCATAGGCCAGGACGGCAACGGCGATGCCGAGACCCGCAGCAAGGAGAAGATCCGCGCCGGGGTTCAGTCCACGGACGCCGAGGAACGCCGTCAGGACCAGCGCCGTCACGCCGGCTCGGGTGATCGCCATCAGTCGTGGTGCGATCACGTCGGCATGTCGCGGCGCCAGAGCGGGCAGGAGGTACCGACAGGCAAGGCGCGCCGCGACGATCCCCAGCAGCAGCGCCGTACTCAGGATCGCGACAGCCGCGATCAGGTCATGAAACGGCAGCGCCGTCCATTGATCCAGATAGGTCTGCCACCAGGCATCGTGTTCCAACCGGTTCTCCAATGCGAGCTCCTTGGCGTCGTTCGCCCGACAATCACCCCGACACCACAATGGTATGCACGTCTGGTAGCCCGACCTGTGGTAGCCAGAATCGGCGCTCCGGTCAGCCCTTGTCGTCATGCCTCATTGCCGCATCGCACTGCGCGTAGATCGCGGGGCACGCGGTCAGCGACCGGCGCGGACCACACCGTTAAAGTCGAGAGCCGCCGCCGACGACGGCAATTCTCGATCCAAGGCCATGCCGCGGACCGCGCGTTTGCCGTCAGCCGCGATCTCGATCGGTGAAGCGGGGCGCGCGGTCGAAATCGGTTCTGCCGAACGGTCGGTCGCGGAAGAGATAGCCGTAGTAGAAGGTGCGGAGACGCTGGTGGAACGCGCGGATACGGTCCTGATAGGCGAGTTGCGCCGTCAGGTCGGTATGCGCGATCCGGGTCAGCAGCGCCTGCACGCCAACCGAAGGCAGCACCCAGCCGAGCGCACGGCCCGCGGCATCGCGCGCTTCCAGGCCCTGGCGATAGGCGCGAACCGCGGGGGCGACGCTTTCGTCACCATTCTCGTGGAAGGCCAGATACCATTTGTAATGGAATTCGGGGCCTAGCGGCGCCGAATCCGCCCATTCGGGATGGCGGGCGTAGAAGCGCCGCATCGTGGCTTCGCGGGGCACGTCCCACGCGCCGTTCACCGCTTCGCGCTGCGCCATCGCAATCTCCGCGCCTTGGTTGACGGGGATCACGGCGTTGATCGCCACGTTGCACAAGGTCGGGACGATCAGCACCAGCACGAGCCATGCCGCCGCCAACGCCGCCGCGTTGGCGACCGAACTCCAGCGCAGCCGGCCGATCAGCGCGGCGAGTGCAATCCAGAACAGGAGATAGGCGGCGACCACGGCTAGAACGATCAGGATCGATGCGACGCCGACCCCCGCGAATGCCGCGGCGATGCCGAAGGGTATGCCGAGCGCGCTCCACGTCAGCAGGAAGCGAAGCAGCGTCCGGCGGCGCCACAGCGCATGCCCCCCGTTCGGCAACGCATCGAGCATTCGCTGCCGCCCTGCCTCGCGTTCGGCCGACCGCAGATCGTGAAACAGCGCGATCACGAACAGCGGCGCGAGGAATACCAGCACGAAGGCGAAATCGAACCGGCCGGGCAGTGCGAGTTCGGGATTGAAGGTGTCGCCGTCGTAGATCTGCGCCTCCAGCCCCAGCGCGCGGACCCGCAGGATGTACGGCGCCACGTCGCGCATGCCGAGCGCGGCGAAGGCGAGCGGCGCGGGCGCATCCCAGGTCGGATGGAAGCTGTAATAGGCGGCACTCCCCGCGTCCTTGGTACGATCGACATAGTCGGCGATCGCCCCGATATCCTCGGCCTGGGCCGCTGGGATGGCGGCGATGGCGGCGCGCTGGCGAGCGACTTCGGCCATCCCCATGGCAAGCGCGGCCACCGTCAGCAGCGCGAGCAGGGCCAGCGCGCCGACCGTGAGGCGCTGGCGCAGCAACAACCGGAATTCATAACGGAACAGGCCCATCATCGTGCTCCCAATCGACGCGACGCGACCATCAGCAGGATCAGCGCCCCCGCCAGCCAGGCGAACACCATGGCGAGCCCGGGCAGTGCGGCGGTGGCGAGTGTGCGACCGTCGGGCGCGATGAACCTGAAGTCCGGCATGGCCTGCCAATTGCGTGCGGAAACGCGCTTGCGACGGTCCGCGCCGGCATCGGTCGCGCCGTCGTCGGCATAGCTGACGTCCTCCATCTGCATCCGGTTCAGCCGTTGGACGAGCGCGTAGCGATAGGCCTCCGCCTGTTCCAGGAACCGCTGGTGCCCGGCAAGGTCGGTGCCCGCGGCGGCCATCGACAAGGACCGCACTGCGATGGCCGGGCTCAGCAATCCCATAGCGTCGACCAGAGCATTTTGTCGCGTCTGCGCGGCGTGGTTCGCGGTCGCATAGCGGCCATAGACCGCCGAGGTCAGCCGCTCGCCCTCGATGCCGACCGCACCCTTGTAGTTGATCGGCAGATCCTCGACCTTCGCGACGCCGTAGCGCGCGAGCAACGCCCGCTTGAACTGCGCGAAATGGGGATCGTCGGGATTGTGGCTGTCACCCATCGTCCGCAGGTCGCGCGCGACCGCGACTTCGGTCTGCAGCCGGTTGGTCAGGGGAACCGCGGCGCTGGCGAGATCGGGTGCGACGCGGGGCAACAGCACCACCGCGACCGCCCACACCGCGACCAGCGCGAGAAGCGCATCGCGGCTGCGGCGGACCGACGCCGATACGAGCAGGATCAACACGGTCCACAGCGCCAGATAGCCGATATAGCCTAGGGCGAGCACCAGCATCGGCCAGACCAACGCGCCGGGCTGGCCGGCGATCGCGACCAGGCCGATCATCGCCGGCAGCCCGGCGAGCAGCGCTGCCGCCCCCAACGCGAGCAGCTTGCCGCGAACGATCTGCCCGCGGGCGGCGCCTTGCAGCATCAGCACGCGCACCGTGCCGCGCTCGGTCTCCCGCGCTAGCGCGCCATAGCCCAGGAAGATCAGCAGCAGCGGCGCAACCACCTGCAACACGAAGGCGGGGGTCAGCTGGCCAAAGCGCACCAGCAGCGAGCTTTGCCGTACATCGCCGAAATTGGCGCTGTTCTGGCGATGTCCCTCCAGGAACATGCTGTTGCCCGTGAACGCATCCACGCCAGGATCGAACGCGGCGAGCGGCCCCAGCGGGCGGAAGATGAACGTGCCGTAATGGACGACACGGTGAGGGTGCCGGTCGGGCTGCGCCTTGAACGCCGTCTCTGCCGCCTCGGCCTGACGCGCGCGCAGCTCGGCGATCCCGCGCTGGTGCGCCCAGGAACTGGCGACCGCGACCAGTGTCAGCAGTACGACCAGAACGAAGGCGATGATGGCTACGCGGTTGCGCGTCATCAGCCGGATTTCGTCGCGCGCGATCAGTCCGACCGCGCTCATGCCGCCAACCGATCGCCGCCGAGCTGGAAACGGGCGTGCAGCGCGCGAACGTCGAACCGCTCGGGGCCGTCCGCCCGTACTTCGTGCGCAACGCGTCCCGCTTCCAGAAAGGCGATGCGGTCGGCAATGTCGGCGGCGGAGAGAAGGTCGTGCGTTACCATCAATATGGCGGTGCCCCGTTCCCGGACCTGCAAGAGAAGCTGGGAGAAGTCGGCGGTCGCGCGCGGATCGAGCCCCGATGTCGGCTCGTCCAGCAGCAGCACCGGCACCTGCCGCAGCAGCGCCACCGCGATCGCGACCTTCTGCCGCATCCCCTTGGAGAAGCCGCCGAGCCGCTGATGCCACGCCTGATCCTGCAAACCGGCCGCAGCAAGCGCCGCGGTGATGGCATCATGCCCCTGGCGCTCGCCGGAAAGCGCGAGCAGATAATCGGCGTTCTCGACCGCCGTGAGATGCTCGTAGAGCGCGACGTTCTCCGGCAGGTACGCAATCCGCCGTCGCATGGCGTCGGGATCGGTCGCCGGATCGATCCCGCACACCTTGATCGTCCCCGATCGTGCCCGCGCGAATCCGAGCAATGTCGACAAGGTCGTCGACTTGCCGGCGCCATTGCCCCCCAGCAACGCGGTAATGCTGCCCGCCGGTACGCGCAGCGACAGGCCGTTGAGAACGTCGTGCTTGTCGTACGCGAACGTCAGATCGTCGATCAGGATCGGGTCGGTCATCGGGCGTATCAGATCCTCGGCAATGAACATCGCTGCTCAATGCCCGGTCGGGGCATGTGTAACAAGATATCATTGACGATGTTACATCATAACCTTCATAGGCGAGCCAGTTCGGAGCGTCGCGGCGCTCCCGATCCGAATTGCCGAAGGGGATATTGTCTTGCGTCTGTCCATGCGTGGGGCCTCGATGGCCGGTGCCATTCCGCTTGCCATTGCCTTGTCTTACGCGCCTGCCGTTGCGCAGTCGGACGAGGAAGGCCGGTCCGAACGGGGCCGAACCGAAAGCGAACGTGAGGAAATCACGGTGACCGGGGTGCGGCAACCGTATCGCGGCAACTTCACGCTGCGCGAGATTCCGCAGGCGATTGCGACGATCGACGACACGGTGATCGCCGAAAATGCCATCACGCGGTTGACCGACGCGCTCGACCTGAATGCATCGGTGGTGCGGCAGAACACGCTCGGCGGGCTGTGGGACAGTTTTGCGGTGCGCGGCTTTGCCGGCGACGAGAATCTGCCGAGCGGCTATCTAGTCAACGGGTTCAACGCCGGACGCGGGTTCAGCGGGCAGCGCGACGTTGCGGGGATCGAGCGCGTCGAAGTGCTGAAGGGCCCGGCTGCCGCGGTGCTGGGCCGCGGGGAACCCGGCGGCTCGATCAACCTGGTGACCAAACAGGCGGAACTCGGCCGGACGTTCGGTACCGCATCGTTGCAATATCGCAGCTTCGACACCGTCCGTGCCGAGGGCGATGCGAACCTGGCGCTGACCGACACGCTGTCGGCGCGGCTGATCGGCTATGCAGAGAGCGGCGACACGTTCCGCGACACGGTGGAACAGAAACGCTGGGGCTTCCTCCCGTCGATCGGCCTGAAGCTGGGCGATGCCACGCGCGTCACGTATGATTTCGAATGGACGCGCGTCGAGGTGCCGTTCGATCGCGGCATCGTCGTGCTGAACAACGATTTCAGCACGATGCCGCGCTCGCGATTCCTGGGCGAACCGAGCGACGGCGACACCGTCGCGCGCGCCACCGGCCACCAGTTGCGTCTCCAGCACGACTTCAGCGACAGGTGGTCGCTGTCGGTAGGCGCCAGCCACCGCGACACGCGGCTGACCGGCGCATCGTCGGACGCGGAAACGCTGCGATCGCGCCAGAAGCTCTATATCGACGGTCGATCGCTGTCGCGGCAGCGGCGCACCCGCCAGTACACCTCCGAGCACAGCGTGCTGCGCGCCGAACTCGCGGGCGAGTTCGCCACGGGGTCGCTGCGTCACCGCGTCCTGCTGGGCGGGGATTTCGACTATTTCGATACCGACCAGCTGTTCACGCGCTATCGCGGGCCGGTGGTGAGCGCGACCACGACCGATCAGGCGGGCTATGTGCTCGACCTGCAGAACCCGGTTTATGGCCGCTACCCGGTGCCCGCGACCGCGCCGATCACCAACCGGCTCGACGTACAGCGAACGATGGGCGCCTATGTGCAGGACCAGGTCAGCCTGACCGATCGGTTGCAGGTCCGTGTCGGCGGCCGCTACGACGACTTCCTGCTCCGCGTCGACAATCGGCTGACAAACGTGCTGGGTCGGCGCAAGCGCAGCCGCTTCAGCCCGCAGGCCGGGATCGTCTATGAACTCAGTACCCCGCTGTCGCTCTATGCCGCGTATGGCGAGGGCTACCGCGCCAATATCGGCGCGGACGTGAACGGCAACGTCTTCGAACCCGAAACCAGCAAGTCGATCGAGGCCGGGGTGAAGCTGACCGCGCTGGGCGGCCGGCTTACCGGTACGCTGGCGGCCTATCAGCTCGAGAAATCCAATGTGCTGGCCACCGACACCGCAAATCCCGGCTTCTCGATCGCGATCGGCAAGGCGCGTAGTCGCGGGATCGAGGCCGATCTCAACGGCCGTCTACCCGGCGGGATCGAGCTGCTGTTGAGCTATGCCTATACCGATGCCGAGGCGCGGTCGCGCGTGCTGGACCCGAATTTTTCGTTCCAGATCGAGCCGGGAGATCCGCTGATCAACATCCCGAAGCACAATCTCAATATGCAGGTGGCCAAGCGCTTCAAGGCGCGCGCGCGCGACCTGCTGGTCGGGGCCGGCGTCCAGCATGTCGGCGCGCGCAACGGCGAAACCGGGACCGACTTCACGCTGCCGTCGCACACGCTGTTCCGCGTGTTCGGCCAGGCCGACCTGATCGACGGAGTGCAGCTGTTCGGCTCGATCGCCAACCTGTTCGACGACCATTGGTACGCCAACAGCTATTCGCCCGTTTGGGTGCAGCCGGGTACCCCGCGCACCGCTACGATCGGCCTGCGCGCCAGCTTCTGAGTAATGATCCCCATGCGTCTTGTCTCCCTCGCCATCATCGCCCTGTCCGCCGCGTCCTCGGCGCAAACGCCCACACCGCTACCGGGGCTGCCAGCCGCGATTCTGCCACCGGTGCAGCCCTGGTCCGGCGCGAGCGAGCGCCTTATCGTGGCGGCGAACGATCCGTGGATCACTCCCGCCGAGCGCGCGGGCTTCGCGACGACCCCGCCTTATGCCGAGACCCGTGCGTGGCTTGAACGGCTCGCCGCCGCGTCGCCGCTGATCCGGATCGAGACGTTCGGCCGCACCGCGCAGGGGCGCGACATGCTGATGGTCCGGGCGAGTAAAGGCGGAACGGGCAAACCCGTCGTCCTGATCCAGGCGGGCATCCATTCCGGCGAGATCGACGGCAAGGACGCAGGGCTGATGCTGCTCCGCGACATCGCGCTCAGGGGCAAGGACAGCCTGCTCGATTCGGTCGATCTGGTGTTCGTGCCGATCTACAATATCGACGGACACGAGGCGTCGAGCCGCTGGAACTTCCCGGCGCTGCGCGGACCGTCGGAGAAGGGCTATGTCGCCACCGCGCGCGGCATCAACCTGAACCGCGATTACGCCAAGGCCGACGCACCGGAGACGCGCGCGATGATCGCGTTGCTGCGGCAGCTCGATCCGATCCTCTATGTCGATTGCCATGTCAGTGACGGCCTCGATATGCAGTACGACATCACCTTCACCTACGCCGGCTGGGGGCGCTACGCCTATCACCGCGCCACCGCCGACTGGCTGACGGCGCGGTTTGGACCGACGGTGACGACGGCACTCGAGCGCGCCGGGCATATACCGACGCTCTACCCGAGCCCGATCGACACGCGCGATCCCGTCAAGGGCATCCGCCAGGCGCCCGAGGGGCCGCGCTATTCGACCGGCTATGGCGACTTCATCGGCGTGCCGACCGTGCTGGTCGAGAACCATATGCTCAAACCCTATCGGCAGCGCGTGCTCGGCACCTATGTCCTGCTCGAAGCGGCGCTGAAACTGGCGGCGACCGACCGGGACCGGATCGCCGCGGCGAAGGCGACCGACCGCGCCACCCGGCCGGCCACCATGCTCGCGCGCTGGAAGCCCGCCGCGACGCCGATCGGCTGGATCGAGCGGTTTAAGGGCATCGGCTTCGAGACCTATCGTTCAGCGGCGAGCGGACGGATGGAACAGCGCTGGACGGGCAAGCCGATCACATTCCGCATGCCGATCATCGGGCAGGACCCGGTCGAGACGGTAACTCTGCCGACCGCCTGGTGGGTGCCGGCGGAACAGACCGAGATACTCGATCGCCTCCGCCTGCACGGCATACGGTTCGATCGGATCACGGACCCGCGGACGCTGGCGCTCGACCGCGTCCACCTGCGCGATGCGGTGGTGCAACGCGCGCAGGACGGGCGGCTGCCGCTGAAGGCATCGTTCGAGCACGTCCCCGTGACCGAGACGCTCCCGGCAGGTACGGTCCGCGTCCCGTCCGACCAGCCGCTCGGCCTGCTCGCCGCCGCGTTGCTGGAACCTGAAGCTCCGGACTCCCTGCTAGCCTGGGGCTTTTTCCCGGAGATGCTCTCGTCTCCACCAGGCGCGGAAGACTTCGTCCGCGCGCCACTCGCCGAGGCGCTGCTGGCGTCGGACGAGACCGTCAGAACCGCGTTCACGGCGAAACTGGATGACTCTGCGTTCGCCAGAGACCCGGAAGCACGGCTCGATTGGCTTATGGAGCGCCTTCCCGATCATAAAACCGCGCATCTGACGTACCCGATCCTGCGGGAACGTTGAGGGTTTTGTCGAACGAGCGATTGAATAGGTTAAATTCGAGCCAGCAAGGCAATCGAATGCGTGTTTAGCGACTGGATAGGCGGCAATGACGATCAAGCGCTCGCCGCTGGCAAGCGCTTGATCGTTAGAACTTTTTGTCACCCAGAACTTTACAAGGTCAGCGCTCGCATCATTCCCCCGTCAACGCCGTAGCTGGCTTTGCCCGGTCAGGACTGGTTCCCTGTCCAGCGAACGGTGTCAGGCGGAACGTCACCGCAGTGGGAGCGAGCGGAACGCGGTAGGCGGCGAGTGGTTTGCCGAATTCGCTCCACTGCGTGTCGCCTCCAACGCCCCATTGTGCGGCATCGACCAGCAGCGTGACCTGTCCGTGCGGTACAACGTCGGTCGATTTCCAGGTGCCCGGCGTCTTGCGGTCGAGATCGGCATAGGGAAACGCCAGCGCATTCATCATCAGCGGCCGGTCGCCCTCGACGCGGACGCCGCCTGTCGCACCCGACACTTCCATCCAGCGCACGTCGATCTTGTTGCCGGTCTCCTGTGGGCGGATATAATCATGGTTCTGCGCGGCGATCGCGCCACGCCACAGCCCGATCGGTGCCGACGTTTTGCGGTCGACATAGCTCTCGTGCGGCCCGCGGCCATACCATTCGACCGTCGTCATCTCGGTCGGCATCGCAAACGCCATGCCGATGCGGAAGGGGCCAGGCAGGTCCTGCTTGATCGGCGTGAAGCGGCCGGCAACCCCGACGGACCCGTCCGCCGCCATCGTGTAGCGCGTTTCGAACGCGGCTGTGCCATCGCCCAGATCGAAGGTCGTCACGATCGCGTTGGCGCCGCGATCGGCGGTGACCGAGCGCACCGTCCGCGCGTCACTCATCGTCTTCCACATTGCGAGTTGCTTGTCGGTGCCGATACCGATGTCGTTGTCGGTCAACGCGCGCCAGAAATGCGGTTGCCCGCCGCTGGCAAGGGTACGGCCGTCCTTCGTGTAGCCAACCACGAGACCGGTCTTACGATCGATCTCGAGCGACGCGCCGCTCGCCGCGAGTGTCATGCTGCTACCTGTCTGACGCACCGCTATCGCGTTCGCAGGGGCAGTCGCCACGGGTGCCGGAGCAGGCGACATAGCGAACTGCTCGAACCCGATCACGGTGCCACCAGTCACCAGTGGCACTGTGCCCTCCTTGGCGTGTACCGTGATGGTGACGAAATACTCGGCTCCCGGTCGCCGTGTCACTGCCGCGAGTGGCAGCGTGATCGTCTCCGCGGAACGTGCAGCAGTAGTCAGGCCGGGCAGCTTGCCCGACGCGACCGCGATGCCGTTCTCCTCCACGGTCCAGTCCATGTCGAAGCCGGACAGGTCGCGGAAATCATGCCGGTTGCGCACCGTCACCTTGCCGGTGGCGGGGTCGAAGCCATCGAACTGCACCGGCGCATACACCTTGCGCAGTTCGTAGAAGGCGGGGTTCGGCGTGCGGTCGGCCTGGAGCAGGCCATCGCCGAACTCGATGTCGCCGCCCGGATTGGGGCCATATTCGCTGCCGTCGCCCCAATAGCGCTTGCCGTCCTTGGTGTAGCGATACATCGACTGGTCTACCCAGTCCCACACGAACCCGCCCTGCAGCTTGTTCGGATGCGCGTAGATCGTGTCCCAATATTCCTTCAGATCGCCCCCCGAATTGCCCATCATGTGCCCATATTCGCACTGGATCATCGGCTGCTTGAAGTTCCAGTTGGTCGCATAATCCACCATCTTGACCACCGGGTCGTACATCGGCGCATAGATGTCGGCGTAATAATTGGGGCGATGATCGCTGACGCCTTCATAGGTGCCCCAGCCGAGATAGCTGATGAGCCGGTTTGGATCGCGTGCCTTCGCAGCGGCGGCGGCAGCCTCGAAATTGGGGCCGATGCCGGCCTCATTGCCGAGCGACCAGAAGATGATCGACGGGTGGTTCTTGTCACGCTCGACCATGTTGACGACGCGGCTGACATGCGCGTCCTTCCACGCCGGATCGAAGCCGACCTGGAACTTGGCGCGGGATTCTGGGTGATTGTTGCCCTGCTCCATATACGCATGGCTCTCGATATCCGCCTCGTCCATCACGTAGAGGCCGTAGCGGTCGGCGAGCTCGTAGATGTACGGATCGTTCGGATAGTGCGAGGTACGGAGCGCGTTGATGTTGGCGCCCTTCATCAACCGGATGTCGCGCTCCATCGATTCGTGGCTGACGACGTGGAAGGTCTCGGGATCATGTTCGTGGCGATTGACGCCGCGGATCGTGATCGGTTTGCCGTTGACGCTGACCAGCCCGTTCTTGATCGCCACGGTGCGGAAACCGATCGACTGCGCGGTCGACTGGATCAGCCGGCCCTTGGCGTCGGTCAGTTCGACCACCAACCGGTAGAGATTGGGCGTTTCGGCGGTCCACGGCTTCACGCCCGGCACGCGGCCGGCCAGCTTGACCGTCCGTTCGTCCTTGCCGGCGGGCACTGCGATGCGGCCCTCCAACACCTGGCGGTCACCGTCCATCAACATATAGCGCGCGCTGGTTGCGGCGCCCGGCGTCGCCGCGAGATCGAGGCCGAGCACGCCGTCGCGGTAGTCTTCGGACAGCCCGGCATGGACGAACGTATCGCGCACGCGAGTGCGCGGAGCCGCCATCAGGAAGACCTCGCGCTCGATCCCCGAGACGCGCCAGAAATCCTGATCCTCGAGATAGCTGCCATCGGACCAGCGATGAATCTGGATGGCGATCGTATTCTTGCCCGGCGTCAGATAGCGGGTGACGTCGAACTCGCTCGGCAGCTTCGAATCCTCGGAATAGCCGACATTCTGGCCATTCACCCAGACCTGATACGCAGAGCCCGCCGCCCCGATGTGGAGGATGACGTCCTGCCCCTGCCAGCCCGGCGCGATTACGACATCGCGACGGTACGAACCGACCGGGTTGGTCGCGTGCGGGATCAACGGGCGATTGGCGGGGAAGGGGTAGGTGATGTTGTTGTAGCGCGGCTGGTCATAGCCTTCGGTCTGCCAGTCGGCGGGAACCTTGATGCTCTTCCATGCGGAAACGTCGTAATCGGGTCGTTCGAACCCGGTCGGCACCGCGTCGGAACTCGGCGAGAACTGGAACTGCCATGCGCCGTTGAGCGACTGAAACCGCGTAGATTTCGTTCGATCGCCGGCAATCGCGCTCGCGCGGGTCTCGAACGGAAAGCCGGTGGCGCGGGCAGGCATCTTGCCCCGTGCGAATACCGCAGGGTTTTCCCAGTCGGGCCGGGTTGGATCGACCTGCACCGGCTGAACCCGTGGCCGCTGTGCGCCTGGAAGCTCGGCGGGAAGCCCGGCGGGAGACTGGGCGCGTACGGCACCGACAGCGGCGAAGTCACTGACTGCGACAATCGCGACCGCACCGAGAAAACCGAATTTTTTCATGCTGAAATTTGGTCCTTGTCTGCCGCTCTCACGCCGAGCGTATACGGCTCGGGCGGGATCGTCACCGGATCCCGCCCGCGTTCTGGTATCAGAAGGAGAAGCGTACGCCTGCGTCGTAGCGCGGTCCGAAGTTCTGGTACGTCAGCACCTGATTGTCGAACCGGCCGGTGGTGATGTATTTCGCGTTGAACAGGTTCGTGCCCTCAAGGAAGACCTGTGCGAACGGGGTGACGTTGACGGCGACGCTGCCATCGAACTGCCCGTAGGTGCGGACGAAGACGGGCTCGTTGCCGGGTCCACCCGCCAGTGTCTGCAGAAACCGTTCGCGCCGATTATAAGCCATGCGTGCCGAGATGCCGTATTTCTCGTAGAATACGGTGGCATTCTGCGAATTGCCGATCCCTTCCGCGGCGAACGACTGACCGACCTGCGTCACGTCGAACTCCCGGTTGGTCTTCACGAACGTCGCATTCGCCTGCACGCCGAAACCGCTCAGCACACTCGGCAGCCAGTCGAACGTATGGACGAGGTTGAGTTCCAGTCCCTTGACCTTGAGCGACTCCGCGTTGCGCGGACGGCGTACGCTGAACTTCGCCGTGTTGGGGCCGACGATGAGCCCGCCGACCGGAATGTTGCCGGCATTGGCGATCGGGAACAGTTCCTCGCCAAAGCTCTGGACGATGAAGTCGTCGATCGTCTTGTGGAACACCGCGGCCGACAGTGTCGTCGTCCGGGTCGGATACCATTCCAGCGACGCGTCGTAATTCGTCGCACGATAGGGTTTCAGGCCCGGATTGCCGCCGCTGGCGGTGAGCGTGGCAGGGCGCAGCGTGTCGTAGTTGAGGCTCGGCGCCAGATCGCCAATCGGCGGACGGGTGAGCGTCTTGTACGCCGCCAGGCGAAGCTGGAATTTCGGGGTGAAGCTCAGCTTCGCATTCAGGTTGGGCAGGAAGTTGTTGTAGGTGGTTCGCTGGTTGATCGGCACCGAGGCGCGATTGTTGGCGAACACGCCATTATAGGTCGTCGGATCACCCTGCACCGGCAGGAGATCGGTCAGCTGGAGCTGCTGGCCGCTCGATTGCAGTTCGGTATATTCGTAGCGCGCGCCGACATTGATGAACCAGGGCAGGCCGGCGACCTCGCCGTCCAGGTCCATGTCAGCATAGCTCGAATACACCACCTCCTTGACCCGGTTGGACGGCTGGCGCGAAACCGCATAGCCGTTGCTGGCGGCGTAGAGCGCTGCTGTCGTCCCGACCGGCTGGTTGCGGGCCCGGTCCAGCGCCGCCGTCGCCGAGGCGCTCGTCAAGAACTCGAAATAGCGGTTGGCATCGAACGTCAGGAACTGGGTCGGAACAGAACCACTGCCGGCACCGAGCGAATTGAGCGTGTACGGCCTCAGCAACGCGGCATCCGCGGAGGTCGAATAGCCGCAATACACGCAGCCGATATTGGGATCGGAGGTGATCGGTACGTTGGTCTTGCCGCGCGATGTGCGTGTCAGGCCGAAACGAAGCGTATCGATGATGCCCCAACCGGGCTTCCAGTCGGTGTTCCAGCGATATTCAGTGACCTTCTCGGTGACATCGTTGCCGCTGATCCCCGCGATGTGCGTCAGCCCGCCCGCCGCGTTGGTGAGCGCACCGGCGTTGTAGCCGAAGGTGGAGGGAATTTCGTCAGGGTTCGCGGCCGTGAACGAATAGCTTGTCGGCGTTCCGATCACCGCGAAATAGGTCTTGCCGCCGCCAGCGTTCTTCGCGCGCGACCACGTAGCGTCGAAGACCATGTGGACGGTGTCGCTGGGCCGCCACTCGGTATTGAAACCGGCCTCGTACGTTTTTGTCTCGCGAACCGATCCGTTGGCAATGAAGTCGGCATTGCCGTTGGTGGTGAGCGATGTGATCGAACGGTTGTCGTCGATCGTGGCCGCCGTGTAGTTCGACGGCTCGAACCAGCTGCCGAGCGCGCGCCGCGTGGTGTCGCTCTTGAAGCGGTTGAACAGACCGTCGACGGTGAACGTCAGCTCGTCGCTGGGCGCATATTGCGCAACCAGCGTTGCGCCGAGCCGCGTCCGATCGTCCTGGGTCGTCCCCACGTCCTGATTGCGCGGTGCATAGACATTGGTGAACAGCGGCGCATTGCTTGGCCCGACCGTGGTGTTCGGGATATAGCCGTCGGTGGTGATCGACGTCACCGATGCCTTGCGACGCTGATACGAGATCGAGCCGAGCAGTCCGAGTTTGCCGTCCGCGAACGTATCGCTCAGCAGGCCGAACAGTTGCGGCGTGAACTTCTCGCTGTTCTTCTCGTAGTTCGCCTTGCCCGTGAAGACGCCCTTGAATCCCTTCAACGCGAGTGGCTTGGGGGTCTGCAGGTTGATCGTTGCGCCGATGCCGCCGCTCTGCAGCGGCGCCTGCGAGCTCTTATAGACCTGCGCACCGCTGATGAGTTCCGCGGGTAGAAGGTCGAAGGAGAATGCGCGGTTGTAATTGTCCGACGCGAAGCTTCTGCCGTTGAACAGCACCGTGTTGAAGTTCGGGCCGAGGCCGCGGACCGTCACCGACTGACCTTCGCCGTTGCTGCGATCGATCGCGACGCCGGGAATACGCTGGAGCGATTCGGCGACGTTGGCGTCGGGAAATTTACCCAGATCTTCGGATGAGATCGCATCCAGAATGCCAGCTGCGTCGCGCTTCTGCGCGGCGGATGATTCGATGCTGCGTCGGATTCCGGTCACGACGATATCGGCTTGGCTGGCCTCGGCGTTGCTTTGATCCGGTAGAGCTGCGGCTTGTGCCTCGCCAGTCTGTTCGCTGGTCGAGGGCGCGACTTGAGCAATCGCAGGAACTGCCGCGATCAGCGCTCCAAGTGCACTGGCGAGCCCGTACGCGGTGTAAAGCTTTTTAGATTTCAGGCGCCCTTGCTTGGTCATCGTCCCTCTCCCTCACTATACAGTTCTCGACCCACTTCGAATGAGCGGATTTAAATCGATTGCTACAGTATTGTCCTATAAATACAATTAGGAAAAAGCGGGCTCGGGCGCCGTTGAACAAGAGGGGGCGTGATGTCGAAAGCTGATGGTGCGCAGGGAGCGGTTCGGACCGTGGTCGTAGTCGGTGGGGGCTCGGCCGGATGGTTGACGGCGTGTCGGCTCGCGGCACAATCCGTTCGCAGCGGCAGTAACCTTGATGTCGTGCTGGTCGAATCTGCGACGGTGCCGAGCGTCGGCGTTGGAGAAGGGACGTGGCCGACGATGCGCAACACCCTGCGCAAGATCGGCATCGACGAAACCACGTTTATCCGCTCGTGCGACGCCTCGCTGAAGCAAGGCGCGCGCTTCGTAGGCTGGACCGACGGCAGTGCCGGCGACGCCTATTACCATCCGCTCAATCCGCCGGCGGGGGTAGGGGAGATCGACCTCGCTCCCTATTGGCTCGGTTTGCCGGGGTCAGATGCGCAAGGCGGCGCCGAGGGAATCAGCTTTGCGGACTGGGTCGATTACCAGTCGACGTTGTGCGATGCAGGACTGGCGCCCAAGACGATCACGGCGCCCGAATATGGCGGCCACGCCAATTATGCGTATCATCTCGATGCAGGCAAGTTCGCGACGTTGTTGCGTGAGCATGCGGTCGGCTCGCTTGGCGTCGAGCACGTCGTGGGCGATGTCGTTCGCGCCAACCTCGCCGACAACGGCGACATACGGGATGTCGAACTGGTCGACGGACGAATTTTGGCTGGGGATCTGTTCGTCGACTGCTCCGGCTTTTCGGCGCTGCTGATCGGCGGCGTCTATGACGTCCCGTTTCGCAGTTGCCGTGACATCCTGTTCGCCGACCGTGCGCTTGCGATGCAGGTTCCGTATCAGGGCGAGGACGATCCGATTGCCTGCCACACGATTTCGACCGCGCAGGACGCGGGATGGATTTGGGATATCGGTCTCTGGACGCGTCGCGGCGTGGGTCACGTCTACAGCAGCGCCTACACGAGCGACGACGAGGCCGAAGCTGCGTTGCGTCGCTATGTCGGCCCAGCGGCAGACGCGCTGCCGGTCCGCAGGATCGCCTTCGAACCGGGACACCGCGAACGGTTCTGGCAGAACAACTGCGTCGCGATCGGCCTGTCCGCAGGGTTCCTCGAACCGCTGGAGGCCTCGGCGTTGATGCTGATCGAGACGTCGCTCGATGCGCTGGTCGATCGATTGCCGCAGACGCGCTCCGCGATGGATGCGATCGCGCGACAGTTCAACGAGACCTTCCGCCACCATTGGCAACGGATCATCGAGTTCCTGAAGCTCCATTATGTCATCACGCAAAGGCGCGATACCGACTTCTGGCGCGACAATGCGGCGGCTGCGTCGATCCCCGAAGGGTTGCAGGAGCGCCTCGATCTGTGGACACACCATTCTCCCGCTGCGCAGGATTTCGCGCACGCACGCGAGGTCTTCTCGTGGCCGAGTTACCAATATGTGCTCCACGGCATGCGCTTCGGCAGTCGGTATCGGGGCGAGCCTGAGACCGCCGAGGGGGCGACGGTCGCCGCGCTCGTCGCGCGTAACGACCGGGTTCGTGCCGAGTTGATCCGCAAATTGCCACGCCACCGCGATCTCTTGCGCGCGGTCCGCGAACATGGGCTCCAGCGGGTATGAGCCGTGTTCGCCCTTTGAGCCGTGCCGAGCATGGCACGCTCCATTTCGATCGTACCGTGGTTGGGCCGGCCCAGCGCCTCGTGCAGGTCGGCTTGTCGGAACTCGCGCTTGCGGTCGCGGACATGCCGCTATGCCTCGCCAAGGACGCGAACACGGGGCGGTTCAATCTCGTTGCGCTCGTCGGCCTCATCGAGCCGGTCAATGTATTCGTCCATGATCGTCGTTTCCACGCGACCTATTGCCCGCGCGCGCTGCAACTGACCGGGTTTCGGTTGGATCGGGATGGCGTCGCCGGACTGGCGGTGGTGGATGGCGATTCGGCGATCGGCAGCGCGGGGGATCCCCTGTTCCAGAATGGCGAACCGGCGCCGTTCTTGCCGGGCATCGCCGCCGCGTTGCAGCATCTGGTCTCCGACATCGAAGCAGCGCGCGACCTAGTCGATGGCTATGCCGCGCTGCGGCTGATCCGTCCGCTGCACCTCGTGCTCGAGAGTGACGACAGCAAGGAACATGTGATCGACGGGCTCTACACGATCGGTACCGAGGCGCTGCTGCAGTTGCCCGCCGCCGCCGTTTTGCGCCTGCATCGATCGGGCGCTCTCGCATCGGCTGCGGTGCTGTCGGCATCGCTCGCACAGGTCGAGCGTCTGCGCCAGTTACACAATTCCGGTGGACGTCAACGGCTTCGTATCACGCGTCTGGCTCCAGACGACGGCTTGGGGGCGTTTTGAGACGATCCAGTCGCTCGGCCCCAGCCATGGGGTCTAGCCGACCGTGTCGAAATCGGAGCCCGCTCCAACGAAGTCGAACTGGCGCGTCGCGCGGAGGCTGCGGACTGCCAAGCAGGTCATTCTTACAGTCCATAGCGCCGCGCATACGACCGCCAATATGGTACGATAATTCAGCGCCGCCAGTAAGCGCATAACGTCGGAGCGTCGACCATCGCGCCGGTCCGACCGGCGGCCTGATACAAACGCTTACATCATCTTACCCCGCGTACGTATTTGGCGAGAGCCGCGTCGGCTACCGGACCGGACCACTATGAGGGTTCGGTCGATATGCTAGCTTTTGAAATCGCCGCCGTCATGGCGGCATCTGCCCAGCGGCACGCCGCCGAGGCGCGCGGTGCGGCCACGCGATCGAGCCGATGCCGCCTTACCGCCCTTCGCATGGCGAGCATGGCCGGCAGCGCCGATCCGATCGCGCGTTGCAAGCGCCTCCATCGCAACCACTGAAACGGCATCATCATGCTATTTATGACGACGCGCCGCGCGCTACCGCTGCTGCTGACTTTCTCCCTCGCTGCCTGTGGCGCTGCGGAAAAAGGCGGTCCCCCTCGCCAGGGGCCGGTCGAGGTCGGCGTCGTGACGTTGACCGCGCAACCCGTCACCACCACGACCGAGCTGACCGGCCGCATAACCGCGACCGCGGTGGCCGATGTCCGGCCCCAGGTCGACGGGATCATCAAGGCCCGGTTGTTTACCGAGGGTGCTACGGTCCGCGCCGGGCAGCCGCTCTACCAGATCGATCCGCGTCTCTATCGCGCGACCCGCGACCAGACCGCCGCGCAGCTGGCCAGCGCGCAGGCATCGGCGGCCACCGCGCAGGCGAAGGTGGCGCGCTACAATCGGCTCCAGACCGCCGATGCGGTCGCGCGGCAGGATGTCGACGACGCGGTCGCCGCCGACCGCGAGGCCAAGGCGAGCATCGCGCAATATCGCGCGAGCCTGCGGACCGCGAACGTCAATCTCGGCTTTACGCGGGTCTACGCGCCGATCTCGGGCCGGATCGGTCGGTCGGCCTTTACCGTGGGGGCGCTGGTGTCAGCCGCGCAGACCTCCGCGCTGGCGACGATCTCGCAACTCGACCCGATCTACGTCGATATCCAGCAATCGAGCACCGCGCTGCTCGACCTGCGCGAAAGCCTTGCCAGCGGCGATGTACTGCCGGCCAGCACGACCGTCCGCCTCGTACTCGAGAATGGGCGCGTCTATCCGCAGGCCGGGACGATCCAGTTCGGCGAGGTCAGCGTCGACACGACCACTGGCACGGTGACGCTGCGGGCTCGCTTTCCGAACCCGCAGGGTATCCTGCTGCCGGGCATGTTCGTCCGGCTGACCGTGCCGCAGACGATCGTCCGCAACGGTATCCTCGCGCCGCAGCAGGGGATCACCCGCGATGCGAAGGGTAATGCCACCGCACTGGTCGTCGGCGCGGACAACAAGGTCGCGCTGCGCCAGGTCACCACCGGGCAGGCAGTCGGAGCACAGTGGCTGATCACCGCGGGGCTAAGGACCGGCGACCGGCTGATCGTCCAGGGCACCGACAAGGCGCAGCCCGGGGCGACCGTGAAGGCCGTGACCGTCGCCGCTGGCACCACCGCCGCCGGCACCACCAACCCCGGGATCACCAACTGAGATGGGTATCAGCCGCTTCTTCGTCGAACGCCCGATCTTCGCGTGGGTGATCGCGATCGTCATCATGCTCGGCGGGGTCGTCGGCTTGCGCTCGCTGCCGATCGCGCAATATCCCGATGTCGCGCCACCGACCATATCGATCAATGCGACGTATCCCGGTGCGTCGGCCGAGACGATCGAGACCAGCGTGACGCAGGTGATCGAGCAGCAGCTGACCGGCATCGACGGCCTGCAATATTTCCAGTCGAGCTCGGACTCGTCGGGATCGGCGTCGATCACCGTCACCTTCGTCAAGGGGACCGATCCCGACATCGCGCAGGTCCAGGTCCAGAACAAGGTTCAGCAGGCTAACGCGCGGCTGCCGTCCGCAGTCACGGCGCAGGGCGTCACCGTGACCAAGTCGAACAGCGACTTCCTGCTGATCGTCGCGCTGTACGACAAGACCGACAAGGCGACCGGCAGCGACGTCGCCGACTATCTGGTCAGCAATTTCCAGGATGATATCGCGCGCGTCAGTGGCGTCGGCCAGAGCCAGGTGTTCGGCGCGGAATATGCGATGCGGATCTGGCTGGACCCGACCAAGCTCGCCGCCGTTCAGTTGATGCCGTCGGACGTCCAGTCGGCGATCACGGCGCAGAATGTCGATGTCTCGGCGGGACAGGTCGGTGCGCTGCCCGCGGTGAAAGGGCAGATGCTGAACGCCACCGTCCGCGCCAAGTCGCGGCTGTCGACCCCCGATCAGTTTCGTCAGATCGTGGTCAAGACGAACACCGACGGCTCGGTGGTGCGGCTGGCCGATGTCGCGCGCGTCGAGCTGGGGCAGGAGAGCTATACGGCCTCCGCCAAGCTCAACGGGCATCCCGCGTCGGGCATGGCGATCCAACTGGCGACGGGCGCCGATGCCCTGCAAACCGCAGCGGCGGTCAAGGCGCGCGTGGCCGAACTCTCGACCCGTCTGCCAGCCGGCTACACGATCGCCTATCCGCGCGACACCACCGCGTTCGTCAAGCTGTCGATCGAGGAGGTCATCGAGACGCTGGCGATCGCGATCGTCCTTGTCGTGGTCGTCATGTTCGCCTTTCTCCAGAGCTGGCGCGCGACGCTGATCCCGGCGATCGCGGTGCCGGTGGTGCTGCTCGGCACGTTCGGCGTGCTCGCGGTGTTCGGCTATTCGATCAACACGCTGACGCTGTTCGCGATGGTGCTGGCGATCGGCCTGCTGGTCGACGACGCGATCGTCGTGGTCGAGAATGTCGAGCGGGTGATGGCGGACGAGGGCCTATCGCCCAAGGATGCCACGAACCGTTCGATGGGCGAGATCGGGTCCGCGCTGGTCGGCATCGCGCTGGTCTTGTCCGCGGTGTTCCTGCCGATGGCGTTCTTCGGCGGCTCGACCGGGGTCATCTATCGGCAATTCTCGATCACGATCGTCTCGGCGATGCTGCTGTCGGTGCTGGTCGCGCTGGTCCTCAGCCCTGCGCTGACCGCGACGCTGCTGAAGCCCACGCACGTCGATCCGTTGGAGCGCCGCGGCGCATTCGGAAAGTTCAACCGCTGGTTCGATCGCTCCACGCGGCGGTACGTGAATGGGACGCGGTCGGTCATCGGCCGGCGGTGGCTGCACCTGGCGATCGTCGGCGGCATCACCGTCGTCCTCGGTTTGCTGTTCGTCCGCTTGCCCACGAGCTTTCTGCCGAGCGAGGATCAGGGGCAGATCATGGTGATGTATACGCTGCCGGCGGGCGCGACCAACGAGCGGACCGAGGCGGTCGGCAATCGGATCCAGAACTGGTTCTCGACCTCCGAAAAGGCGACGATCGCCGACGCCTTCACGATCAACGGTTTCGGCTTCAGCGGTTCGGGGCAGAATGCCGGCATGGCGTTCGCCAGCCTGGCGCCGTTCGACGAACGCAAACAGGCGAGCCAGAGCGCGACTGCGATCAACGGGCGCGCGATGCAGGCGTTCGGATCGATCCGCGATGCGACCATCATACCGCTCACGCCGCCGGCGATATCCGGCCTTGGTCAGTCGAACGGCTTCACGTTCGAACTGACCAACACCAGCGGGTTGAGCCGCGATGCGTTCGTGGGACTGCGCGACAAGCTGATCGCGGCGGCGAACAAGGATGCCAAGCTGGCCCGCGTCCGTGCCTCGACCTTGCCCGATACGCCGCAGCTGCGCGTGTCGCTCGACGATGCCAAACTCGCGGTGCTGGGGCTGACCGAAGCGGATGTGACCAATGCGCTGTCGAGCGCGTGGGGCGGCGTCTACGTCAACGACTTCGTCGATCGCGGTCGGGTGAAGCGAGTCTATATGCAGGCGGATGCACCGTTCCGGATGCTGCCAGGCGATCTCGATGGCTGGTTCGTGCGCAACGCGAGCGGAACGATGGTGCCGTTCTCGGCGATCGCGACTTTGTCCTGGGAGAAGGGGCCGAACAGCGTCTCGCGCTTCAACGGGCGATCTTCCTACGAAATCCAGGGCGAGCCCGCGGACGGCGCGAGTTCGGGCGATGCGATGGCGGAGATGGTCAAGCTGCAGCAGCAGGTGGCGCCGGGTACCGGCTATGCCTGGGCGGGACTCTCGTTCCAGGAGAACCAGGCGAGCGGGCAGGGGACGACGCTCTACGGCGTGTCGATCCTAATCGTCTTCCTCTGCCTCGCCGCGCTGTACGAAAGCTGGTCGGTGCCGATCGCGGTGTTGCTCGTGCTGCCGCTCGGGATCGTCGGCGCGGTGTTGGCGGTGACGATACGCGGGCTCGACAACGACATCTATTTCCAGGTCGGGTTGATCACCACGATCGGTCTTGCCGCCAAGAACGCGATCCTGATCGTCGAATTTGCCGAGGAGGCGCGGCGTGCCGGCAAGGACGTCGTCGATGCCGCGCTGGAGGCGGCGCGGACCCGGTTGCGGCCGATCCTGATGACCAGCCTCGCCTTCGTGTTCGGCGTGTTCCCGCTCGCGGTCGCCACCGGGGCGGGGGCCAATAGCCGGATCGCGATCGGCACGGCGGTGATCGGCGGCATGCTGACCGCCACCGCGCTCGCGATCTTCTACGTGCCGATGTTCTTCGTCGTCATCGCGCGGCTGTTCCACGGGCGAAAGGAAGCGGCATGATCTCGTTGCGTAGCGCGATGCTTCTGCTGGGGGCGAGTACGCTCACCGGCTGCAACCTCGCCCCCCATTACGTCCGCTCGGTCGCGGAGTCGGTGCCGCCGCAATGGCCATCGGGAGCTTCCTACGCCTCGACGGGTGCGTCCACCACGGCCGGCATGCCTTGGCGGTCGCTGGTCGTCGATGCCAAGCTGCGCACTGTGATCGAGCAAGCGCTCGCGCATAACCAGGATCTCGCCGCGGCGGTCGCCAATGTCGCGTTGGCACGCGCGCAATATCACGTGCAGCGCTCCGAGCAGCTTCCGACACTGTCGGCCGATGCGGGCGCGACGATCACGCGCGCCGTCACCGGCGGCGGCACCGCGTCATCGGGGTCCACGACCCTCTTCACCGGTGATGTCGGCGTCAGCGGGTTCGTGATTGACCTGTTCGGGCGGCAGAAGAACCTCTCGAAAGCCGCATTCGAAACCTATCTGAGCACTGCCAGCGGCGCGCGCTCGACGCGGTTCACGGTCGTATCGGAAACCGCGACCGCGTATCTGACGCTCGCTGCCGATCGCGACCTGCTCCAGGTGTCGCAGGATCAGGTGCTTAGCAGCGAGCGGACGGTGCGGCTGAACGAGGATCTGCACGACACCGGGCTGGTGAGCGGCGCCGACGTCGCTGATGCACGTACGTTGCTGGGGCAGGCGCAGGCCGACGTGGCGCAGAACACGACGCAGGTCGCGCAGGACCGCAACGCGCTCGAGCTGCTCGTCGGCGGGCCGATCAAGGCCGCGCTGTTGCCGACCAGTCTCGGCACGCTCGATGCGGGGATCGCCAACGTCCCCGCCGGCCTTTCGTCGACGGTGTTGCTCGATCGGCCCGACGTGGTCGAGGCCGAGCACCAGCTGAAGTCGGCGAACGCCAATGTCGGTGCGGCACGCGCGGCGTTCTTCCCGACCATCTCGCTGACCAGCATGCTGGGGCTGGCCAGCACCGCGTTGACCAGCCTGTTCTCGGGATCGACGTGGTCGGCGACGCCATCGGCCAGCATACCGATCCTTGGCGGCACCAATCGCGGCAACCTCGATTATGCGAGGGCGCAAGTCGACTATTACCTCGCGACCTATCGCAAGGCTGCGCAAACGGCCTATCGCGATGTTGCCGACGGTCTTGCCCGACGTGGTACGATCCTGCGTCAGCGACAGGCCCAGGCGGATCTCGTGGCCGCCGCGCAGAAGAGCTATTCGATCAGTGAGGCGCGGTACCGTGAAGGCACCGACAGCTTTCTCACCGCGCTCGTCGCGCAGCGGACGCTGTATTCGGCCCGCCAGACTGCGATCGCCGCCGACCTGACCGACCTGACCAACCGCGTGACGCTGTACGAGGCGATCGGTTCGGACGATTCGCTGTGACGAACCGAAACCGTCCAGCCAAAACGGCCGATGAAGAGTTTCGCTATTGGTCGAACCGGTCGTGGGACGAGACGGCGCAGTCTCTCGCCGCGCATTCCGACGTAGCGCGGGACGCGCATTGGCGGCTTGCCGTGCTGTGCATCCGCCGGGCGCTGACCTATGCTCCTGCCGCGTCCGCGACCTGCGGCCCGAACATCTGGGACCATGATGACTGAGATTGCGACTGGGACTGCCGTCGACCGCCCTCATCTCCTGATCGCGGACGACGACGCAGACATCCGCGATCTCGTGACCGCGCAGTTGATGCGCGAGGGCTATGCGCTCAGCGCGGCGGGCGACGTGTCCGGTATCCGCGCGACGCTCGCGGCAGGCATCGTCGATCTGATCGTGCTGGATCTCGGTTTGCCCGACGGCGACGGACTGACCCTGTGTCGCGAACTGCGAAGCGAGGGCTATGCCGGCGCGATCATCATGGTCACCGCCCGCGACAGCGCGATCGACCGGGTGCTGGGGCTGGAACTGGGCGCCGACGACTATCTCACCAAGCCGTTCGAACCGCGCGAGCTCACCGCCCGAATCCGCAACCTGCTCAGACGTGGCGCGCGCGAGACAGGTGCGGGCGCACCGGTCCGCTTCGCTGCGTTCGGGCGATGGCGGCTCGACCTGATCAAGCGCCGGCTGCTGGCGCCGGGCGACAGCGTGGTGATGCTGTCCACCGCCGAGTTCGACATGCTGTCCCGCCTCGTCCAGTCGGTCGGTCGTCCGCTGTCTCGCGAGGCGCTGATACCGGCACGGGCCGCGACCGCCGCGCACGATCGGACGATCGACAACCAGATCAGCCGGTTGCGCCAGAAACTCAGCCCCGACGGCGAAGACTTGATCCTCACCGTTCGCGGCCAAGGCTATATGCTGGCCGCAACCGTGACCTTCGCATGACGCCGTGGCTCGCGCGGGGCGTGCGGTTCTTCGGCACGCTGACCGGGCGTATGGCGTTGACGCTCGCGACCGGCGTGGTGATCGCCTTGGTCGCGTCGATCCTGATCGCGGAGCGGGGCCGGCAGGCGGAATACGACCGCGGTCGCGAAGAACGCGTGGTGGCCAGTGCGCTCGATGTGATCAAGCGACTGAACCATGCCCCGGACGGCATGATCGCGAACCTGCGCGACGGTCGTCTGATCGGTGCGCAACTGCTGCAAGGCGCGTCGATCCCGACCGCCACGCCCGATGACGAGATGACCCGGAAGCTGGCCATGCGGGCAACGCCGACGTCACGACCCACGATCGCCCGCGTACCCGGCATGGCCTGCCTGGGCGGCGACCCGTTCTGGACGCGGCCTCGGGCGGCGGGGTTCGATGCACCCCTGGCGCCGGATTGCTGGCTCCTGGCAGTGCGCGTGCAGGGACGTCCGGTCGCGATCGCGTTGGCTTTGCCTCACCTGCCCGCGCCACCCAGCTGGACGACGGACTGGCGGTTCCTGTTGCTGGTCTTCACCGCGGCGTTCATCCTCTCGCTGATCGTCGCACGCGTCGCTACGGCGCCGCTACGGCGTTTGTCCGCCGCGGCCGAGGCGTTCGCCCGGTCGATCGACGCGGAGCCGGTGACGGAACGGGGCCCGAGCGACGTTCGCGCTGCGCTCGCCACCTTCAATCTAATGCAGGAACGGGTGAGGGCTGGCCTGCGCGAGCGGACCCGCATCCTAGCGGCGATCAGCCACGATCTCCAGACCCCGCTGACCCGCCTGCGGCTCCGTCTCGAACAGGTCGAGGACGAGGCTTTGCGCGAACGCCTGGTCGCGGATCTGTCGGCGACGCTATCGATGGTGAAGCGCGGCCTGGATCTCGCGCGGAGCGGCGAAAGCGGCGAGGATTGGTCCTCCGTCGATATCGACTCGCTATTGTCGAGCCTTGCCGACGATGCCGCCGAATTCGGCCATGCCGTCTGCTTCACGCAAGGCTGCGGGAGCCTGGTGCGGGCGCGCCCCGATTCGCTTAACCGCTGCCTGTCGAACCTGATCGACAATGCGATCAAATATGGTGGCAATGCCGAGATCGCCGCCCGTCGCGCGGGGAAGGTCGTGATCATAACCGTCCGCGACCACGGTCCCGGGATGACGGAGCCGATGCTGGCGCATGCCTTCGACCCGTTCGTCCGCGCGGATACGTCGCGATCGAGCGCGGACGGCACCGGGATCGGCCTCACCATCGCGCGCGCGCAAGCGGCCGCGACCGGGGCGATATTGTCGCTCGACAACCACCCAGACGGGGGCCTCGAAGCAACGCTGACCGTCCCGAGGTCGTGATGACCTTCGACGAACGATCGCCACGTCCTCGCGGCCGGGCAGTGCGGACGAGGCTAAGTCGTCAGTCCGAGCCTCTATCCAAACAGGTCGATGCCGGCGATCGCCATATGATTTTTCGGCGCCGCCAATCCGACGAACGTCATCCTTACATAGCCCGCGTCCGTCTTGGCGGCGAACAAGATGCGTTGCGGGGATAGCGCGTTGGCGATGTTCGAGAATTCGTCGGACGCGGCTTTGGTCCAGGCTTTGCCGTCGATGCTGGTTTCCACGAAGAACCGCTTCGGTGGCGCGCTGTCCGTGTTCACGGCGCGGGAGGGGGTCAGGATGAAGCCTGCCAGTCGTTGCCGCTTGGCGAGCTTGATCGTGACCGTCGCCGATCCCGAGGCGGCGGCGACCGGAACCTGCCAGACGCTGCCCGGATCATTGTCGATCAAGGCCTTGGCACCGGACCCCGTCGCGGCGACGATCGAGAGGTCGGAGGACGGCAGCACGTCGCGGGCGCGGGCTTCGGGTAGTTTAACGGCAACCGGGGCGACCTGTCGGAACAGCGCGACTTCGCTGATCGCCGGGCATGCCTGGGCCGTAACGATCCGGAGGCGCAGCCGTCGTGCGACCACGGGCGCGGGCAGGCGGACGACGCGCTGCGCGGCAATGCATTCGCCGCGTGCGACTTCCGACCATCCCGCGCCGGAATCGATGTCGATCGCAAACCGGTCCACGCGCACGCCGAGCGGCAGGAACTCGCGGATTCGCACGAGATCGAAGCTGGTGCCGGGCGGCAGGCAGGTCCAGCACGAGGCTGGGCGTGTGGATGGCATCGGGCGACGACCAATAGCTCTTGGGATCGTCGTCGAGCACGTTCCGCGCGGCAAAGCCCGACCCGCGGACGTGATCGGCCGAGGCGACCGCGCGGTCGGCGAGATTCTTCGCGAACGTCGCGCGCTGCGCCGCACCGAAGGATTGCAGCACCGCGACGTCCGGATCGGCAAGGCGACCGCGTCGGTCGGGCGGCAGGTTCAGGATCAGGTTGGTCCCACGCGCGATCGATTCGTCAAACAGCTTGAGCATCCGCTGGGGATCCTTGACCTTTGAATCCTCGTCGGCGTGGTAGAACCAACCCGGCCGGATCGAGGTGTTAGTCTCGGCGGGCCACCACAGCGGGCCGCCGCGCAAACCGGCATTGCCCTCGGCCTGGGTCGGCTTGCGATTAGCCATGGTCGGCCAGCACGGATCGCCGGCGACCCCATCCTCGTTGCCGACCCAGCGCGCATCGGAGCCGAGCGGCTCGAACGTGCAAGCCATCGGCTGATGCTGGTGGACCAGCGCGAAGATCGACGGCCAGTCGTAATAGGTTTCGGAATCGATCTTCCGCGTTTCGCGCGCGCCGCCATAATAGCCGTCGCCGCCATTGGCGCCGTCGAACCAGAACTCGAACAGCGTTCCGTAGCGCGTACAGAGCTCTACGATCTGCTTGCGGTAGTAATCGAGATAGGCGGGGCGGCCATAGTCCGCGTGATTGCGATCCCACGGCGACAGGTAGATCGCGAAGTCGAGCCCGGCCCGCCGCGCCGCCTGTTCGAATTCGCCGACGATATCGCCCTTGCCGTCGCGGAACGGGCTGTTGCGCACGCAATGCTCGGTCAGCATCGTCGGCCACAGGCAGAAGCCGTCATGATGCTTGGCGGTCAGGACGATGCCGCGCAGGCCGCCCGCCTTGGCCGCGCCGACGATCTGATCCGCCGAGAAGTCGGTCGGGTTGAAGAGCTTGGGATCCTCGTCGCCATAGCCCCATTCGCGATCGGTGAAGGTGTTGATCGAGAAGTGGACGAACGCATATTGCTCGCGCGCATGCCAGGCGACCTGACGCGGGGAGGGGGTCGCCCCCCAGGGTGCGGGCGCAGACCCGGCCGTAGATTTTTTGGCCCATGCTCCCGACGTGCCGATCGAGGCCAGACCCGATGCGAGCCCCGAAGCCAGCATCCTGCGGCGGGTGATGATCGACATGGCGGCTCCTGGAATGTCTTGAGTCATGCGGTTCCGGCTCTGCGCAGCGCGACGCAATAGGGCCGGCCTGCGATGGTTGCGAAGGTGATGACGCGTTCGGCGCGCTCGAACCGGATGGCTTTACCCCGGTGCGATACCGTCACCGGCGCGAACCCTGGCGGCATCCGGACCGCCAGGCGTCCGCCCCCCGCAGTCAGCGTCGCATCGACATGCAGGCCGCTCCACGTCATCGCGACCTCGTGACCGCCGCGCGCGCGCAGCCCTGCGACGCGGCCCGAAGTCCATTGCGGCGGCAGCGCAGGCAGCAGCGCGATCGCCGTCTCGCGGCTTTGCAGCAGCATCTCGGCGATCGCGGCGGTGATGCCCAGGTTGCCGTCGATCTGGAATACCGGGCGCGGCTGTGCGGGGTGGGTGTCGAGCAGATTGGCCGCGACGCTGTTGGCGATGAACGCGGAAAGCGACCGCCCGGCCTGCGCGCCGTCGCCGAGTCTGGCCCACACCGCGGTCGCCCAGGCGCGGCTCCACCCGGTGCTGGCGCCGCCATGCGCCTCGCGGCGGGCCATCGACGCCCGCGCGGCCTGCGCAAGCCGTGGTGTCCGGACCGGGTCGATCGCATCGCCCGGATATAGCGGATAGAGATGCGAGATGTGGCGATGCCCCGGGTCCTGCTCGGCAAAATCGGTCGACCATTCCTGCAGCTGGCCGTAGCGACCGACACGATAGGGTTCGAGCTGTTCGAGCAATCCCGCCAAGCGCGCACTGAGCCCGTCGACATCGCCGATCACAGCCATCGCCGCGATGCAGTTGGCGAACAGTTCGCGGATCAGGGCGAGATCCATCGTGCAACCTGCCGAGATCGCCACGGATTTGCCGCTGGCCGTCAGGAACAGGTTCTCGGGCGAGATCGACGGCGCGGTGGTCAGGTGGCCGCTGTGCGGATCACGGACGAGCCATGCCGCACAGAATTCCGCACAACTTCTCATCAGCGGGAAGCCGCGCGCTCTGAGGAACGCACGGTCGCCGCCGAAGCGGTAATGCTCCCAGACATGCTGGACCAGCCACGGCCCCGCCATCGGCCAGTTTGCCCAATTCGGATCGCCGACGCCTGCGCCGACCGGATTGCTCATCGCCCACAGGTCGCTGTTGTGATGCACGCACCATCCGGGCAGGCCATAAAGGCGTCGCGCGGTCTGCGTGCCGGTGACGGCCAGCCGCTCGATATGGTCGATCAGCGGCAGATGGCAGTCCGCGAGATTGCAACTCTCCGCCGGCCAATAGTTCATCTGGAGATTGATGTTGGTGGTGTAGTTCGCGCTCCAGGGTGGGCGCAGTTCGGTATTCCACACCCCTTGGAGATTGGCGGGCATGGTGTGGCTCCGCGAGCTGGCGATCATCAGATAGCGGCCAAGCTGGAACAGGCGCTCCGCGCGCGGGGTGTCGCGGTCACTGGCCACCCCGTGCAGCTCGAGAGAAGCGCGGCGATAGAGCGCCTGGTGATCGGCAACGTGACGGTTGAGCAGCGTCTTGTAGCCATGACGCGTGCCGGCCGCGAGAATGCGCTCGGCCGAGGCGCGCACGGCCTCGACTGGCGTGTCCGGCATCAGGTCGAAGCGGCGGAACCCGGTGGCGGCGGCGATCCGGATCAGCACCGTGGTGGCACCCCGTATGTGCAGCGTACCGTCCGACCCGGCGACCGTGCCGCCTTCGGTTTCGACCGACAGGATCGTCGCGAACGCCATGCCTTGGCCGGGCGCATCCGAATAGCGAACCGGGTCGGAGACGTCGCGGTAATTGGGTTCGCTCAGCGTCGGCGCCTTGCCGACCAATGTGATCCGGTTGCTGCCGGCGTTTGCGGTAGCCGTCGCCATCGCACGCAGCTTGCTAGTTAGTTTCAGGCGGCAATCGATCGCGCCGCGCCTGTCCGAAGTCAGGCGCAGGACAATCACCGCGTCGGGATGCGAGACGAACAGTTCCCGGCTGAACGTGACGTCGCCACAGCGATAGCCGACGGAGGCGACCGCGCGATCGAGATCGAGCGCGCGGCGATACGCCTGCGGGGCGTCGGCATGATCCATTTCGAGTTCGAGATCCGCCATCGGCGCGTAGCTGGCGCTGAACGGTCCCTGGAGCGATTTGCTGAGCCGGTCGGCGCCTACCGGGTCGCCTGCGAAAACGGCCTGACGAACCGCCGCGAGCGCTTCGCGCCCGTCTTGGTCGGGGCTGCCGGCGGGCTGTCCGCTCCACAACGCGTCGTGGTTGAGCGAAAGAACGTCGCGCGCGACCCCGCCGCCCATCATCGCACCCAGCTGCCCGTTCCCGACCGGATGGCCGAGCAACCACTCGGTGGCGGGCTGATCCGCGGTGATTCGGTGGCGTGCGTCCGTCCCGGGCTCCGCCGCACCGGCGTCGCCCACCCGGGTGAGCAGGCCGGCGACCACCGATCCGGTGCCCCCGGCCAGCACGGCGCGGCGCGATACGCGGCCGGACGCGGGGGACTTGGTGCCGACCTCAGAAATCGACCGTCGCCCCGACGCTGATCGACCGACCGAGCGCATCATACACAGATGGCGAGGTGTTGACGCGTTCGGCCGCCTCGAGCGGCGGGCTGGGGCGGACCGGCGCTGCCCGGTTCAGCACGTTGTTCACCACCACCCGCAGCGTCAGCGCGCGCGATATGGTCACGCTGCCGCTGAGATCGAAGACGTCGTAGGTGGGCAGGTACTTGTATTCGTCCGGCACGGTCGGATCGTCCTCGCCGAAGATCGGATTGCCGGCGAGGCGCGAGTTCTTGAGCCCCGAATTATGGCGCCAGTTGACCGAAATCAGCCCCTGCGTCTGCGCGGACTCGGGCGAGCTCAGCGTGAACCGGAAATTATGCTGGTAGCGGCGATAGCCCTGGCCGGCATAGGGGCCGAACAGCCCGACCACGTTATAGTCGGTATCGGGCAGGCCGAGATCGCCGCCCTTCGCGGTCTGCAACGTCGAGGTGTAGCTGGTCGAGAACCGTGCCCAATTGCCCAGGCGCGTGTCGTAGTTCGCGGAGAAATTGAAGCCGCGGGCATTGGTCCGACCGAGGTTGCTATACCCTTGGTTAACATAGCCCGTTGCCGAGCCGGCATTGCTGAACAGCGTCCCGTCGGCGTTGCGCTTCAGCTGGCTGCAGAAGAATTCGTAGCCGGTGTTGGCGCAGGTCTGCAGGAAGTCGATCGCCCGGTAATAGCCGATGCCGTTCTGGATTTCGATGCTGTAATAATCGGCGGTGGCGGAGAAACCGCGCAGCATCCGCGGCGTAAGGACCAGGCCATAGGTGTAGGTATGCGCGACCTCCGGCGTCACCAGCCCCTCGGACCCGTTGCGTACGGTGCACAGGAAGTCGGGGCATTGCGCGATCGAGCCGTATTGCGCGTCGGTAACGCCGGTGCTCGCGCAGATTTCGCGGCTGGCGACCGGGCTGGTCCCCGCACAGGGATCACCGAGCGTGTTCGTATCGAGCGTGCCGTAACTCGTATTGGCGTTGGACGAGAGCTCGTAGATGCTCGGTGCGCGGGTCGCCTTGTTGTAGCTCGCGCGGAACATGATGTCCTCGACCGGGCGCCAGCTGCCGTCGATCTTGTAGGTCGACTGCGCCTTGGCGATGCCCGAATATTTGGAGCCACGGATCGCCGCGCCCACGCTCAGGTCGCGGACGAACGGCTTGTCGCTGACCAGCGGCACGTTGATCTCGCCGTAAAGGTCGGCGGCGTCGTTGGACAAGGTTGTCGGCGTCGAGCCGAAGGCGGCCTGATACGCCGCATCGGGGCGCGATCGATAGGTATTCTTGCGGTATTCGCCGCCGACCGCGACGTTGATGCCCTTGGTCGAGAACGGGCTTTTGAGGCCGTAATCGCCGAGATCGCCGCTGACGTTCGCATTGCCGACCCATTGCTCATAGCGTTCGCGGAACACGCCGCCGCCCTCCGCATAGGACAGGTAATTCACCGCGGAGGCACTCGGCCCGTTGGTCGAGAAGATGTCGAGCGGGACACAGCTCGGGTCGGTTCCGTTGACCGCCGAGACGCAGGTCGGCGTGCCGTTGACGTCGACCACCTGGAGTGCGTTGGCGACCTTGGTCGGGTCGATCCGGCCGGTCTGCTGCTGGCGGTACAGCGTGGTCGAATAGACGCCGCCGACATCGTAATGCCAGGCGCTGCCGAGATCACCGCGAACGCCCGCCACCGCGCGATAGATCTCGTTCGACGACCGAGTCGTCTGCGGTTCGGTGAAGCGGTAGCGCACGTCGGTGCGGACGTTCGTGCTGGTGCCGGCCGCCGATCCGCACAGCGCGCCCGCCTGTTGCGCGGAGAGCAGGGGATTGTTGCAGTTGATGTCGTACGGCGTCGAGCCGGGCTGGATGGTTGCGGGGTCCGACTGGCTCTGCGATTCGGACCGCAGATACAGCCCGTTCGCATAGAGCTGGATCGCCTTCGAGACTTCGTAGTTCAGGAAGGTCGCGCCGTTGTAGCGCTTGTTCTGGCGCTGGAAATAGAAGCTGTCGTTGTAGTTATAGCCGTTCGTGCCCGTGTACGGCACGAATTCGCGGCCGCCATCGGCGGCGTTGGTCAGGATGTTGCCGTTCTGGGCGGGCCCCGAAAGCGCCTGGAAATACCCCGCCGAAGTGGCGGACGACGGCGATGCGCAGACCACCGTCTGGCCCGACAAGGTGATCGGGCAGACCGAGAACGAGCGCGACGACGCGAGCACGGGTTCGGTCTGGCTGTACGCGCCGAACACCGAGATATTCCCGCGACCGCCCGCGAAGTTCTTACCCATGCTGATATTGGCGTCGAACCGGCCGCCATCGTTGGTCATGCCGCTGGGGACCGCAAACCCGGAATTGCGTGCCGCCTGCGCGGCGATGTTGTCGCGGTTGTCGGCGTTGTAGAAGCCGTAGTTGACGTTCGCGTTGACCCCTTCGAAGTCCTTGCGGAGGATGAAGTTCACCACCCCGCCGATCGCATCCGACCCATAGACCGCGGACGCCCCGCCGGTCAGCAGGTCGACGCGCTCGATCAACCCGACCGGCACGACGGAGGCGTCGATGCCTTCGGTGACGCCGATCCGCTGGCCGTCGATCAGCGTGAGCGTCCGGTTGGTGCCGAGCCCGTGGAAATCGAATTGCTGGCGTCCGTTGCCGTTCGACAAATTGGTATCGCTGTTCTTGATCGCGGGGACGCGGTTCAGCACCTCCTGCACGCTGAACGCCGCCTGCAGCTTGATGTCTGCCTGGGTGACGCTGGTCACCGGCGCGGTCTCGACGAGGTTCTTGGAGCGGATGCGCGACCCGGTGACGAGTATGTCGCCGCCGGGCGGGGGCGTTGGGGCGGTGTCGACTTCGGTACCGGCCGCCGCGCGATCCTGGGCGGTTCCCGGTACCGTCATCGCGACCCGGGTGAGCGCGGCGGGGCGGGTGATCACATAGACGCCCTGGCCGGTCCGCGACATCGTGAGGCCGCTGCCCTGGAGCAAGCGGCCGATCGCCGCGTCCGCCGTCATCGCGCCGTTGACCGAAGGGGCAACGCGACCACCGAGTGCCGCTTCGTCGAACACCATCTGCACGTGCATCTGACGACCGAGCAACCGCAGCGCGGTACCCAGCGGCTGTGGCTTGATATCGATGCGGACCACCCGCTGGGCTTGCGGCGCCTGCGCCTGCGCCGACGTGACCGTCATCATCGTCGCTATAGCCGCGCAGCTTGCGCCGAGAATCATGCGCTTCGTCACAGTCATCAACCGCCCCTCGTCATGTTATACTTTTATGACGCATGGCGTGCGCAGATGCTCAGCAAATTACCGCATTTATCTTCAACTGGTGTTATTTTGGCCTCCAACCGGTATTATCGGCGTCGGCGCAGCCGGATTTCCGCATCGTCGACGGTGGCATCGACGGGGAAGGTCGCGGCGATGGCCTGCGCGAACGCATCGACATCGCCGACGTTGAAGACCCCGCTGATCCGGACGTCCGCGACGCCGGGATCGACGGTGATCCGTCGTCGCTCGGCATAGCGGTTCATCCGTTCCGCGGCGGTGCCTAGCGTCTCGGACGTGAAGCTGATCTGTTCCGCACCCCAACCCTCGCCGCCGCCGCCGCCCTCGCCGCCGACCATGGGGCCGACTACCGGACCGATCGACCCGATCGTCCCCGCTACCGGCAGGCCGATTTCGTAGCCGGGCGTCAGCGCACGCTCCGCGGTAACGCTACGACCATCGCGCCGGACGATCTCGCTCGTCTGCCCCTGCGGCGTATCGCGCAGCACCGCGACCCGCCCTTCGAACAGCGCGACCCGCACCTCGCGGCTGAGCCGTTCGACCGAGAATTCGGTTCCGGTCGCGACGACCATATTGCGGCCGCTCCGTACTGCGAACGGGCGCAGCGGGTCCTTCGCGACCTTGAAGCGCGCGCGGCCCCGTTCGAGGACTACGTTGCGGCGTTGTGCGGTGAACGCAACTGTGACCACGCTGTCGGCATCCAGCGACAGGCGCGAGCCATCGGCCAGCGCAATGACGCGACGCTCGCCGATCCCGGTGCGATATTCGTCGCGCCCGTCCTGCCGCCACAGCAGCGACCCGAGCGCCAGCGTCAGCAGCAATGCCGCGGCGATCGCCCACAGGATGGGCTGGGACACGAACTTCGTGCGCAGCCAGCGGCGCTGTCCGGCGCGGTGGACCGCACCGAGCGCTTCGCGGCGCAGGGCGAGCATCTCGGGCGCGTCGGCGTCCGCCTCGACCGCGTCCCACACCGCGAGCGCAGCGCCCAGACGCTCGCCACGGGTCGCGTCGCCAGCCAGCCAGTCGTGCAGTTTCTCGCGGTCCTCCGACGACATGCTGCCGTCGCTCAATCGCAGGCACCATTCGACGACCATGTCCTCGTCGGACCGGGGCGCGGTCATTGCGAGCCTCCCATGTCCGCCAGCAACGCCCGCATTGCGCTCGCGATATGCTTTTCGACTGCGCTGACCGAGATGCCGAACGCATCGGCGATCGCCTTTCGCTGCATGCCCTCCAACCGATAGAGGATGAAGATCTGGCGGGTGCGGTCCGGCAGTCCGCCCAGCGTCCGCGCCACGCATCCAACGCTCTGCCGCGCGGACAGCAAGCGCTCGGCGTCGATCGGGTCGATGGCAAGGTCGGGATCGCCCGCGCGCGATTGCAGATAGCGCGAGCGCGTGGCCTCGCGCCGATAATTGTCGCGCAGCAGATTGGCGGCGGCCTGGAAGATATAACCTTCGGGATTGTTCGTCGCCGGCCCGGTCATGGTCGCCATGCGGATGAAAAGATCCTGGATCAGATCCTCCGCCTGCACCGGGTCGCTCAGACGCCGGACGAAGAACGCCATCAGCGCCGGACGCATGCGTTCCATCAGCGCCGACAGGTCGTGCTCCGGCATGACACCTGCAGGTCGCGTGCGCTTCATCATGGTAGATAGACGTCCGGATAGGCGATGTGCACAGCCGAAACCGCAGATTCCTTCGATTTAGCCGCTTTGGAGGTCAGAACGTATACGCGAGTCCGATCGTCCCCAGCCACTGGTCGCGCGATCCGGCGATCGTGACGAGCGGGCTGCGGGCGATGTCGCCTTCCATGCGGCCATAGGTGGCTCCGCCGACGATCTTGACGCCGTGCAGCAGGTCGCCGGTGAGCGAATAGCTGCCGATCGCGCCGAGTGTCCAGTTCTTCAGGCCAGCGCCGGCGGTGTAGATCGGCAGCCCGCTCGCCACGCTCTGCGCCGCGGAGACGCTGTAGTAGGTCTGCGCATAGCCGCGTTCGACGATGTCGGCGGAGGCGAACAGGCCGATCGCGGCTTTGCGCGACACCAGCGAGAAATAGGTGATGCTCGGGTTCCAGATCCCGCTGTCGTGGACGCCGCTTACGTCGTCGCGATAGCCGAGCGTGACCGACAGTTTGTCGTAGGGGCTGGTCAGCACACCCGTCTTGCCGAGGCCGACATAGCCGCCGAGTTCGACTGCGATGCCGCGCTTGCCGAGCGCACGGACGCGGAGGTCGTCGATGCTGCCGGACGCGCTGCGGTTGAAGTTGAGCTGCGCGATCGGACCCGCCTGGAAATCCCAGACCGGACCGGGCCTGTCCTTAATCAGGTCGACGCTCAGCTGATTGCCGGCGAGGACGAAGCCATAGCCCTTGATCGCACCGATCGCGGCGGGGACGGGGGTGATCCGGTAGTCGTTGGAGCCTTCGTAATCGGGTAGCACCGCGACCCCCGCACCGACCGTCACGGTATCGCGGTAGAGATCGGCCGGCTGGTCCTGCGCGCGTGCGGGAACTGCGCCGATCGCGGTCAGCGCGCCGCCGAGGATGATCGCTGAAGTTAGATTGGGAAGCATGAAAAAGTCCTTGGTTTGGGAAGGGTAGGCAGGCGCTGCGAACCGCTAACCGCCGAGCGCGCGGTGGAGCTGGATGTGGGCGAGCATGGCGGCGACGCGCTGGCGCACGAGCGCGCGCTCCGCTGCCAGTGCGGCCTCGCGCGCGTCGAGCACCGGCAGCAGCGCGATATCGCCGCGAGCGTAGCGCGCCTCGACCCGCGCGACCGTCTCACGCCGGGCCGCAAGGTCGCGGTCGGACAGGTCGGTGCGTTCGGTCGCGGCGCGGGTCGCGGACAGCGCGTCGTCGACTTCGCGCCACGCGGTGAGGACGGTCTGCCGGTACGCGAGCGCGGCGCTGCGGTCTTCGGAGCGACGCAGGTCGAGTTGCCGCTGCAACCGGCCGCCAGAGAAGATCGGCAGCGACAGGCTTGGCCCGATGCTCGTGCTGCGCGCGTTCCAGCCGAAGTCCGAGAGGCTGAGCACGTCGATGTCGAACAGGCCGGTCAGGCTGATCTTAGGATAGAAATCGGCCTGCGCGATGCCGATCTGCGCGGTCGCGGCGTGCAGTCGTGCCTCGGCCTCGACGATGTCGGGGCGCGTGCGGGCGACGTCCGAGGGCAGACGCGCTGCCGCCGGCGGCAGGGGCTTCGGCGGTTGCAGCGCCGCGCGGTCGAACGGCGCGGTATCGGGTGTTGCGCCGATCAGGATGGCCAGCGCACGCTGCGTCGCCGCCGCCTGCTGGTCGAGGTCGACGATATCGCCGCGTAGCGCGCGCTGCTTTTCCTCGGTGGCGGCAAGATCGATCGGCGTGGCGAGCCCGCGCGCCAGCAGTGCGCGCGCGATCGCGGCGTTACGGTCGGCGATCGCGACGTCTTGCTGCGCGATGCCGCGTTCGTCCCACAGGCCGCGCAACTGGACATAGCTGCGCGCGACTTCTGCCTCGACCGACAGGCGCACGCCACGCGCGGCGGCTTCGGTGGCTTCGACCGAGGCCTGCGCCGCCTCGGCCTGACGACGATGGCCGCCCCATAGATCGAGTTCCCAGCTCGCGCCGACGCCCGCGCTGTAGAGATCGAAATCGACACCCTTGGGCGAGGTCGTCGGCGGGGTGACGCCGAGCAATGTCTGCGTCACCGAGGCGATCCCCGCCGTACCGAGCCGCTCGCGGCTGTACCCCGCCTGACCCTCGACCTGCGGCGCCCCGGCGGCGCGCGCCTGGCCACGCTCGATCCGCGCGGCGGTGATCCGCTCGATCGCCGCCGCGATATCGAGGTTCGCCGCACCAGCCCGCGCCTCCAGCGCATCGAGCACCGGATCGTCGAAGCTGCGCCACCAGCGCGCATCGGTGCTAGCCGCCACCGGGGCCGCCCCCTGCCACACCTGCGGCAGGATCGGCGCGGGCGGCGTGAAGTTCGGCCCGACCGTGCACCCCGCCAGCGCGGCGGCGAGAAGCAGCGGCAGGGCGCGCGAGACATTCGGTTCATGCATCGTGGTGGTCCTGCTGCGGAAGGCCGGATTTGCGATCGAAGGCGAGCGCGTACAGCGCGGGCAGCGCGACCAGCGTCAGGATCGTCGCGCCGATCAGCCCGCCGATCATGACGATCGCCATCGGCCCCCAGAAGATGTTGAAACACAGCGGAATGAACGCGAGCACCGCCGCCAGCGCGGTCAGCACGACCGGGCGCGAGCGGCCGATCGTCGCGGCGACGATCGCCGCGTGCAGGTCCATGCCCTCGGCCTGATTATGCTGCACCTGATCGACCAGGATGATCGAATTCCGCATGATCATTCCGGCGAGCGCGATCAGCCCGAGCAGCGCGACGAACCCGAACGGCGCACCCGTCAGCACCAGCGCCGCCACCGCGCCGATCACCCCGAGCGGCGCGGTCGTCAGCACCAGCAGCGTGCGCCCGATGCTCTGCAGCTGGATCATCAGCAGCAGGAGCATCAGCCCGAAGGTGATCGGCAACAGCGCGTAGATCGCGTCGTTCGCCTTGGCGGACAATTCGCCGTCGCCGCCGTCCTCGATCCGGTAGCCGGCGGGGAGCGATGCGGCGATCGCAGCCACGCGTGCTGCTGCGGCATCGACGATTTCGGAGGCCTGCACGTCGCCGGTCATGTCCGCCTGCACGGTCATGCACAGCGCACCGTCGCGCGTCCACATGATCGGCTGTTCGGTGGTCACGCCGATCCGCGCAACCTGACCGAGCGGCACCGGACCACCGGGCATGCTGACGGCCATGTCGCCGAGCCGCCCCGGATCGTCGCGATCCGCCGCCGTGCCGCGCACGACGATGCCGATCCGCTTGGTCCCGCGGAGCACCTCGCCCGCCGGCTGGCCCGACAGCATCGTCGCGACCTCGCCCGCCAGCTGCGCGCGATCGAGGCCCAACCGCCCGACCCGATCGCTATCGAGATCGAGCCGCATCGCGACCGACGGCGTCCCCCAATCGGCCTGCACCGCGGTCGTTCCCGGCGTCGCGCGCAGCACCGCCTCGATCCGCGCCGCAATCTTCCGCAGCGTCTCCGGATCGGGGCCGATCACGCGATATTGCACGGGGAAGCCGGCGCTCGGCCCGAGCGACAGGCGGCGGACATGGAGCTTGGCCTCGGGTGCCGCATGGTTCGCCAGCAACCGCGCGATCACGCGTTCGCGCGCGTGGAGATCGGTCGCCACCAGCACCATCGTCGCGGTCGCGGGATCGGGCAAAGACGGGCCGTAGGGCAGATAGAAGCGCGGCGAGCCCTGCCCGATATAGCTGTCGACCTGCGCGACATCGCGGTCCTGCACGATCCCCGCCTCGATCCGCTTCACCGCCGCCGACGTGGCGGACAGCGACGCGCCGGGGCGCAGGCTGACGTCGACGATGATCTCGGGGCGATCCGACGTGGGAAAGAATTGCTGCCGCACCAGCATCGCGCCCGCGAGGCTCGCCACCAGCAGCGCCGCCGTCACCGCGACCACCGTCTTGCGCCGCGCCATGCACGCATCGACCAGCTTGCGCAGCCGCCGATAGACCGGCGTGTCGTACATCGCGTCTGGATTGTGGTGCGAGACCGCCTCGGGCAGCAGCCGCACGCCCAGATACGGCGTGAACACCACCGCGACGACCCAGCTGACCAGCAATGCCGACCCGGTCACCCAGAAGATCCCGCCGGCATATTCGCTGGTGGTCGATTGCGCGAACCCGACCGGCAGGAAGCCGACGATCGTCAGCAGCGTCCCCGTCAGCATCGGAAACGCGGTGTGCGTCCACGCATAAGCGGCGGCATCGGCCCGCGTCGCGCCCTTTTCGAGCTGAACGACCATCGCCTCGACGCTGATGATCGCATCGTCCACCAGCAGCCCGAGCGACAGGATCAGTGCCCCAAGCGAGATCCGCTCAAGTCCGATCCCGCTCGCCCCCATGAACAGCGCGACGATCGCCAGCGTCAGCGGTACCGACAGCGCGACCACCACGCCGGTCCGCCACCCCAACGTCACGAACGCGACGATCAGCACCACCGTCAGCGCGCAGAAGAATTTGATCAGGAACGCGTCGACCGCCTCACGGATATTCTGGCTCTGGTCCTCGACCTGCGTCAGCTTGACCCCGGCTGGCAGGGTGCGCCCGAACTCGGCGGCGACCTTCGACAGCCGCTTGCCGAAGCCGAGGCCGTCGGCCCCGGGTGCCATCGCGATCGCCAGCACCGCCGCGGGCTTTGCCGCGTGGCGGACCAGCCCGTCGGGCGGATCGGCATAGCCGTTGCTCACCACCCCGATATCGCCGACCTTCACCGTGCCGTTCGCCGCAGCACCGGCGGTGTCCTCGACCGTATCCACGCCATCGACCGCACCGCCGATCCGCACGGGCACCCGCATCGATCGTTCCGCGACGCCGGATGGCGCGACGCTGGTGCGTTTCGCCAGCGCCTGCGCGATCGCGCCCGGCGACACGCCCATCGCGGCGAGCCGGCGGCTGTCGAGATCGACGAACAGCTTGCGCGGGATTTCGCCGGTGATCTGCGCCTTGCCAGCGCCGGGCACGCGCAGCATCGCGTCGCGCGCCTGCTCGGCCAGCGTGACCAACCGCGCATTGTCCGCGCCGGTCAGCGTGAAGACATAGCCGTAGACGTCGGCATAATCGTCATCCGCGGCGACCGACGCGCCGGCGGGCAGATCGGGCTCGATATCCTTCAGCCGCTTGCGCACCTGTTGCCAGATCACCGGCACGCGGTCCTTCGGCGCGCCGTCGGTCAGCGAGACGTGGATGACGCAGTGGCCATCGACGCAATAGGTCTGGAGGAAGTCGAGGTCTTCGGTCGCGCGCAGCCGGCGTTCGATCGGTCCCGCGACCTGCGCCTGCATCTGCGCGGGCGTCGCGCCGGGCCATGCCGCGGCGACGATCATCTCTTTCAGAGTAAAGCTCGGATCCTCATCGCGACCGAGCGCGAAGAATTGCGCGGTGCCGGCGGCGAACAGCAGCGCGATCAGGAAGCCGACGAGCGCGGGATGGCGGATCGCCCAGCGTGACAAATTGAAGCGGTCCATCGCTCAGTTGCCGCCCGCGACGCTGCCGGCCACGACGACATGCTGTCCTTCCGACAGCGTATCGCCCCCGCTCGCGACGATCCGTTCGCCATCGGGCAGGCCGGAGACGATCGCATCGTCACCGCGCAGCTCGACCAGATGCACCGGCTGGCGGTGGGCGCGGTTGCCGCCCCCGTTGGCACCGCTCGACAGCGTCCAGACATGCGGCTGGCTCCCCTGCGCGCCGAGCGCGGTCAGCGGCACGCGGATCGTCGCCTTGGGATCGGGCAGCCGCAAGGTGAGCGTCGCCGAACTGTTGAACGGGATCGCCGATACGTCGCCCAGCACCGTGAACCGCGCGGTCCGCAACCGCAGCGTGCCGTCCGCCGTGGGGCCGACGAGCCTCATCCGCGCCTCGGCGATCGTATCCGGCGCGGACCAGAAGCTGACGTCCGCCATCGTGCCGCCGGCCAGGCGCACGTGCTCGGGCAGGCGAATCTCGATTTCGGGGCCGCCTGCCGCGAGCCGGACGACGACGCCACCGGCATCGACAACCATGCCCGATTCGGCGGCGCGTTCGGTCACCACGCCGTCTTCGGGCGCGACTAGCACGGCGTCCGCGAGCGTGACACGGCTGCGTTCGAATGCTGCGCGCGCCGCGTCGCGCTTCGCCGCCGCGGCGCTTGCGGTCAGCGCGCGGTCATGGACGTCCGCTGCCGACAGTGCGCCGATCCCGTCGAGCCCGGAAGCGCGCCGCGCCGCATCGCCGGCCCGGATCGCCTCGGCGGTGGCGGCGGCCAGTTCGGCGCGCGCCTGCCCGGCATCGGCGATCGCCTCGGTCCGCGTCAGGCGGGCGAGCACCTGCCCGGCACGGACGTGATCGCCGACCTGTACCGTCAAGGCGAGCACGCGGCCGCCGGTCTTGAACCCGAGCGCGATATCGCGACGGGGTCGCAGGACGCCGTCGAAGGACGAGGTCCGGCCGCCGGCACGATGGATCGTGACGACATCGACCAGCGTACCGTCCGGCGCAGGCGATGCGACCGGCTCCGACGCGCAGCCGGCGCATGATAACAGGGTCAGACCGGCGGCAATCAGCCCGGTGGTCGTGGGGAAAATCTTCGGCATCGTCGCGTCCCGTTGGTGAACGCGGTCGCCCTGCCGATCCGGGCTGATCCTGGCCTGCCGATCCTCGAAACCGACCAGTCGTTTTCGAAAACGACCGGTTTGCGGTCCTGAAAACCGGCTTCACTTAGCCGTCGAGGTGCCGTCGCCGAAACGCGCTCGGGGTTTCGCCCAGTCGTTCCTTGAACACGCGGTTGAACATCACGAGGCTTCCGAAGCCCGCGTCCATCGCGATCGTCAGGATCGGCACATCCGCCTGCGCCCGGTCGGCCAGCGCGCTGCGAACTTCGGCGATACGGTGTTCGTTGAGATAATCGCTGACGTTGCGATAGCCCAAGCCGCCATTGATATGCCGCCGCACGCGATATTCCGGCGTCTCGACGCGCGCGGCGATCATCCCGATCGTCAGGTCGGGATCGCGATAGGCACGGTCTTGCGTCATCATCCGCGCGAGACTCTGCCCCAGCGCGGCGTCGAGCGGTTCGGGCGCCACGGTCGCCGCCTGCACCTCGCCGACCGCGGTGCCCGGCGCCGCGCTCGGAAAGACTTCCGGATGGCGCAGCCCGAACAGCAGCGCGCTGATGACGAACGCCCCCATGAACAATCCCACCGCCGCCGCCATGCCGGACAGCGCTAGGTGATGCGTCAGCCGTCCGACGATCTCGCTGCCGAGCAGCCACAGGATGATGAGCCCGACCGATACGACGAAGATCGTCCGCGCCTGCCGTCGCGCCTCGACAAGATCGCCCTGCCGGTTGCGCCATGCCAGCCACTGCGCATGGATCGCGAACGCCATCCCGCCGATGTAGATCGCGATATCCAGCCCTTCGATCGGTGCCGCCAGCCCGCGCCCCTCGAGGCTGGCGTACAGCGTGCAGCATAGGAACGCCGTCGCCAGCGCCATATCGACGGGTTTCGGACGAAACGCATCGTCGAACCACGCGCGCGCGAACAGCCAGAACAACGGGATCGCGGCGTTCGAACTCAGATCGAGCAGCGGATCGAACGCGCTCGGTGCATGCGGCAATCCCGCCAGCGTGCCGACCACGGTGCACAGCGTCAGCGCCAGCCCGAACCGACTCGGCAAAGACGCCGGCGCGCGCGCAAACACCACCGCCGCCAGCAGCAGCAACCCGGTGGCACCGCCACGAAACAACAGGTCGAGCTGCGGGATCACCGGCGACGCAGGGTATTGCTAGGCATTGCGCGCGAAAACCATGATGTGCTCGGTCTGTCCAGTATGGCTGCGCCTCACGGACGGTTTGCGAACCTCTCGCGACCTGCCGGATGGGCAGTACGCCGTGGCCTCGGCCCGTTGGTCGCTCGTCGTCATCGCCATCGCCATCGCCGTAGGCCAACATTCCTGCTGCGATGGCTGTCCAGGATTACCGGATAGCCTGTATGGCGACCGGAATTTTGTTCGGTACCGGCATGAGGATAAGCGGATGATCTTGCGTAGCGACGAGGCACTGGATGTCGACGTGCCCGGCAGCGGCCCGATGCGGATGCATCTGTTTCGGCCGGCGATCGAGGAGCGTTTCCCCGGTCTGCTCCTGTTTTCGGAAATCTATCAGGTGACGGCGCCGATCCGTCGGCTGGCGGCGATGCTCGCTGGAAACGGCTATGTCGTCGCCGTTCCGGAGGTCTATCACGAGTATGAGCCGGCGGGGACGGCGCTGAATTACGATACGACCGGCACGGATCGAGGCAATGCGCTGAAGATTACCAAGCCCGTTGCCGCGTTCGATGCCGATGCGGAAGCCGGCTTGACCGCTCTTCTGGGACACCCGGCCTGCAACGGCAGGCTGGCGACGTTCGGCGTATGTCTCGGCGGTCACCTTGCCTATCGCGCAGCGCTCGATCCGCGCGTGTCCGCGTCCGCCTGCTTCTATCCGACAGACATCCATTCGGGCACGCTGGGCGAGGGGCGGTCCGACGATAGCCTAAGGCGCATGGCCGAATTGGAGGCCGAAATCATGTTCGTCTGGGGGCGTCAGGATCCGCATGTTCCCTATGCCGGCCGGGAGACGATCCGCGGACGGCTCGAAGAGGTCGGGGCGGCCTATGAGTGGCATGAACTCAATGCACAGCATGCGTTCCTGCGAGACGAGGGGCCGCGATACGATCCCGCGCTGTTCCTGCAAGCAATGGGCCTGACACTGGAATTCTACCGTCGAACCTTGGCATGAGGCTGGAGCTACACCGTTTCGCCCGCATAAGCCTGTCGATTTGGATTGCGGCTGACCGCAGACGATTGCGTCGATCGGAGTAGCGCGCGACAAGCGAGCATTCGACAGGAGAATCTGATGCGTCTTGCCTTTGCCCTATTGCTGTTGCCGGCGCTGCCGATCGTCCAGGCCGCCGCGCCGGTCCCGGTCCAGGATCAGGCAACGGCGGCGCAGGATGCGGCGCTGCTGAAATTCCTCGACGACGCGTACGACCAGCAACTCGATCTCAGCCCGGAGTCTTTGACGCAGCTCGGGCTAAAGACGCACTACGACCGCCTCGACGACTATACCGATGCCGCGGCGCTCCGCGCGCAGGCGCTGTCGGAGCGGCAGTTGAAGGCGATGCAGTCGCGCTTTCGTCCCGACCAACTCGGCGAAAGCGCCCGCGTCAGCTATCGATTGTTCGAATATGAGGTCGAACGCGGCCGCCAGTCGCTTCAGTTCCGCAAGCTCCGCTTTCCGGTGTCGACCAACGGCAGCCCGGCCGGCGACATTCCGGTGTTGCTGATCAATAATCATAAGGTCGATACGCTGGCGGATGCTCAGGCCTATATCGCCCGCCTGCGCGATACCGAGCGGGTGATGCGAGAGGTCACCGCGACGATGCGCGAACAGGCGGCAGCCGGTATCATTCCGAACAAGGTCAATTTCGCGCCAGCCCGCGCCGATGCCCGCGCCGTGCTGGTCGGTGCGCCGTTCGACGGTGATGCGGACTCGACCCTAATGGCGGATTTCCGCAAGAAAGTTGGCGCGCTGAACGTGCCCGCCGCGACGAAGGCGACGCTGTTGCGCGATGCGGGTGCGGCGCTGACCGGGCCGTTTCGACGTGGCTACGACATGCTGTTCGCGACGCTCGATGCGATCGAGCCGCAATCGAAGGGCAATTTCGGGGCGTGGAGCCTGCCGAACGGCGCTGCCTATTACGCAGACCGGCTGAAGACCTCGACCACGACCGACCTGACCGCCGACCAGATTCACGATCTCGGCCTGAAGCAGGTCGCCGCGATCCGGCAAGAGATGGAGGCGATCAAGCGCGAAGTCGGCTTCCAGGGAACGCTCGAGCAGTTTTTCGCCAAGATTCGCACCGATCCGCAGTTCAAATATCCCAATACACAGGCCGGTCGCGAACAGTATCTGGGTGACGCCCGCGGCGTGATTGCATCGGTGATGGCGGTTGCGCCCAAATATTTCCGGACCTTGCCCAAGGCGCCGCTGGAGGTCCGCGCGGTCGAGAAATGGCGCGAGGGCACCGCGTCGACCGCATTCTACAACCCGCCGTCGGCGGACGGATCGCGGCCCGGCATCTATTACGTCAACCTGGTCGACATGAACCAGACGCAGAAGGTGCAGGTCGCCGGTATCGCCGCACATGAGGGCGCTCCGGGCCATCATTTCCAGATTGCGCGCCAACAGGAGCTGACCGGCATCCCGAAGTTCCGCAAGTTCGGCGGCTACGGCGCCTATGTCGAGGGCTGGGGGCTCTATTCGGAGCGGCTGGCGAACGAGATGGGCGTCTACAAGGATCCGTATAGCCGGTTCGGCATGCTGTCTTTGCAGGTATGGCGCGCGATCCGACTGGTGCTCGATACCGGCATCCACTCGAAGCGGTGGACCCGCGAACAGGCTATCGCGTATTTCAAGGCGAACAGCTCGGTCGCGGACACCGATGTCGCGCGCGAAGTCGACCGGTATTTCAATTGGCCGGGGCAGGCGACGAGCTACATGGTCGGCGAGCTGAAGATCGCGGAGCTGCGGGCGCGGGCCGAGCGAGAACTTGGGCCGCGTTTCGACATTCGCGACTTCCACGAAGCGGTGCTGGATCAGGGCGCGCTACCGCTGGATGTGCTCGACGAGCAGATCGGCCGGTACATCGCCGCGCACCGGCAATAGGCGGCAATTGGCAGTTGCGAGACGATGACATCGCGTCTCGCAGACGCGGCGATCCACTGAGACGATGAGAAGAGCCCGTCGTCCGACCGTTTTCGCTATCAGCCGGCTTGGAACGCTGCATGCGCCTCGAGCAGGCGGCGGGCGCGGTCGACGACGGGTTTGTCGATCAGTTTGCCGTCGACAGCGACGGCCCCGAACGCACCGTCGATCGCGGCGATGACGCGGGTCGCCCAGTCGATGTCGGCATCGGAAGGGAGGAAGGCGGCGTTGACGATGCCGACCTGACGCGGGTGGACGCAGAGTTTTCCGCCGAAGCCGAAGCGGCGCGCATGATCGGTGTCGCGGGCCAGCGCCGCGTCGTCGGTGAGGTCGGTCGAGACCCCGTCGACCGGTGCGGCAAGCCCGGCGTTGCGTGAGTGAAGGACGATCTGCGTGCGGACATAGTCGATCTCCGCGCCGTCACCGTCGATGCCCGCATCGGCTTGGAAGTCCACCGTGCCGAACGACAGCCGCGCGAGCCCGGGCGCGGTGACTAGGTCGGCGAGGTTGAGGATCGCCGAGACGGTTTCGACCAGCGCATGAAGCGGCTTGCCCGCCGCGGCCTCGTGCATCGCGACAAAGTCAGACGCGCGGTCGGCTTTGGGCAGCATCAGCCCCGCGACGCCTGGCAGGCCCGCGAATGCGCGGACGTCGTCGGCATGCCACGCGGTATCCAGGCTGTTCACTCGCACGACGAAGCGCGGTTCCGTCAGGCCCGCGAGCGCATCATGGACGGTGTCACGCGCCGCGGCCTTGCGGTCGGGCAGGACGGCGTCTTCGAGATCGATCACCACCATGTCCGCGCCGCTCGCGCGCGCCTTGTCGAAACGCTCGGCGCGATCGCCGGGCACGAACAGGATACTGCGGGCGGCAATGGTCATGAAAAATCCTCTAGAGGCCGGATACGGGATCGCGGCGGAAGGTCTGGGAATAGGAATAGCGGTCCGCGGGATGCGTATTGATCGCCATCTCGACGACTTCGCCGCGTGCGTTCAGATACTGGCGCGTCAGGCGGAGGCCCGGCGCGCCGGTCTCGGTTTCGAGCAGCCTGGCGATCGGCGCGGGGATCGCCACCGCTTCGATATGCTGGCGGACCTCGGCGACGCGCTCGCCGAACTGTTCCTCGATCCGGCTGAAGATCGGCACGTCGCCGACATCGTCGTCCAGCTTCAGGCTGCGAAACGCGGGGTGGAGATAGATGTCCGAATAAGAGATCGGGCTGGTCCCAGCGGCGCGGCGCACCGCGCGGAGGTGGAGCCAGGTCTGGCCGGGTGTCGCGCCGACCTGATCGGCGACCGCGCCGTCCAGCGCGATCGTTTCGCGCTCGACGATCGAGAGGCTGGTCTCGTTGGTGTATTGCTGGAGATCGGACAGCCCCTCCATCACCTGGCGATAGGCGGCCGGTCGCGACAGCCCGAGGACGCGCGTGCCGACTCCCGCCTGACGTGAGACCATACCCGATTGTACCAACCGCTTGATCGCCTCGCGCACGGTGAAGCGGCTCGCGCCGAACTGGTGGCAGAGCTCGAACTCGGTCGGCAGCAGCGTGCCGATCGGATAGCGCCCATCCTCGATCTCGTTGATCAATGTCTGCGCGAGTTGCAGGTAACGCGGTTGCTGACGAAGCTGAGGCATCGGATATCCATCGGTCGCTTTGTCGGGTGATCCGGACAATAGCCCACCGTCCGATGCCTTGGCGTTCGATGCAAGCGCTGGTGTCACCGTACCGCGCCACGGGTCCGCAAGGCCGCGACATCGTCGTCGGTGTAGCCGAGCGTCGCGAGGATGGCGCCGGTGTCCGCGCCGAGCGCAGGGGCGGCCTTGTCCGGATGCTTGACGCCGCCTGCGCGGATCGACGAGGCGATGCCGGGCAGGGGGCCGTGTTCGGGATGCTGGAAGTCGATGATCCGCTTCGATTCCGCGAGAAACGGATTGTCGAGCGCCTGCTGGACGTCGAGCACCGGCGCGGCCGGTACGCGTCCTTCGAACAGCTGCATCCAGTCCGCCGTGGTCCGGGTCGACAGCACCGCATCGAGATCGGCGTTGAACGCCGGCCTGTTCTCCAGCCGCGCGGCAAAGGTCGCATAGCGCGGATCGGTCGCCCATTCGGGACGCTCGATCAGCCCGCACAGCACCTCGAAAAACTTCTCCTTATTGCACATCACGAAGATCCAGCCATCGCTGGTCGTGTAGAGCTGGCTTGGGGTGAGCGAGGGATGGCTCGATCGCGACGTGCGTTCGACGGTGACGCCGCCGTTGAGATACCATTCGGCGACATAATTGAGGTTGCCGAGCGCGACGTCGAACAGGCTGACGTCGAGATCGCGGCCGATCCCGCTCGCGCGTGCCGAGACGACGCCGGCCAGGATCGCAAGCGCGGCCGTGGTGCCGGTCATGAAGTCGACGATCGACAGCCCGAAGCGCGCGGGCGGCGTGCCGGGCTCACCGGTCAGCGACAGATAGCCCGCCTCGGCCTGCATCAAATAATCATAGCCGGGCCACGCCGCGCGGCTGCCGGTGCGGCCATAGGCGGAGAGGTGGACGCAGGCGATCGCCGGGTTGAACCGCGACAGCGCGGCGTAGTCGAGCCCGAGCTTTGCCGGCAGGTCGCCGCGCAGGTTGTTGAACACCACGTCCGACTCCGCGACGAGCTTTTCCAGCACCCCGCGCCCGTCCGCGCTCTTCAGGTCGAGACCGATGCTGCGCTTGTTGCGGTTGAGCGACTCATAGAAATGGCTGTCGCCCGGCGCGAAGAAATACGGGCCGACATGACGGCCGATATCGCCGCCATCCTTGTGGTTCTCGATCTTGATGACCTCGGCACCGAGATCGGCGAGCTGCTGCGTGCCGAACGGACCCGCGCCATATTGTTCGACCGCGACGATGCGCAGCCCTGCGAGTGGCTGGCTCATGCTGGGTTCCGCGCGATGATCTGCTTGGCGATGATGATCCGTTGCAGTTCGTTGGTGCCTTCGCCGATCGTCAGCAAAGGTGCGTCACGGTAGAGCCGCTCGACGTTATATTCCTTCGAATAGCCGTAGCCGCCGAAGATCCGCATCGCCTCGATCGCATTCTCCAGCCCCGCCTCGGTCGCGAAATACTTTGCCATGCCGGCTTCCATGTCGCAGCGCTCGCCGCGGTCGTACGCCTTGGCGGCCGCTTCGGTGAGCAGCCGCGCGGCATAGGTGCGCGTCGTCATCTCGCCGAGTTTCAGCTGGATCGCCTGGTGCTCGCAGATCGGCTTGCCGAAGGTCTTGCGCGTCTGCGAATAGGCGACCGCCTCGTCGAGTGCGGCCTGTGCGATCCCGACGCCGCGAGCCGCCACGTTGATGCGGCCGAGTTCGAGCCCGCCCAGCACCTGCTTCAGGCCGACGCCTTCGATCCCGCCGATCAGCCGATCGACCGGTACGCGGTACCCGTCGAATGTCAGGGCGTTGCTGTCGATGCCCTTGTAGCCGAGCTTCTCCAGCTTTTTCGACACGATGAAGCCGTCGCCCTTCTCGGCGATCAGCAGGCTCATGCCCTTGTGGCGCGGTTCGGCGGCCGTGTCGGTCTTGACCAGCAACAGGATGGTGTTGCCGGATCCCGAATTGGTGATCCACATCTTGCTGCCGTTGACGACATAGTCGTCGCCGTCGCGCACCGCGGTGGTGCGGATCGCCTGCAGGTCGGTGCCCGCGTCGGGCTCGGTCAGGCCAATGCCGCCGCGCAGTTCGCCGGTTGCGAACTTCGGCAGGTAATGATCCTTCTGCGCCTCGGTACCGCAGCGCTGCACGGTCATCGCCATGATCATGTGGCTGTTGATGATCCCCGCGACCGACATCCACACGGTCGAGATCTTTTCGATGATCCGCGCATAGGTCAGCGTCGAGATGCCGAACCCACCGAATTCGGGCGCGATCATCAGGCCGAACAGCCCCATCTCCTTCATCGTGTCGACGATCTTCTGCGGATATTCGTCGTCATGCTCGAGCTGATGGACGAACGGCCGCACATCGGTTTCGAGGAACTTGTCGATCGAATCCAGGATCATGATCTCTTCGTCGGTCATCGCGCCATCGGCGGCGATCGCGTTTGCCAGGGTCATACGGATACTCCTTGAGGGGCAGTGGCGCCGGCGAGGACGTCGCCGAGCGCGGAAGCGGGGTGCCGGTCCATGTCGAGCACGGCGGCGCGGATGTGCGCGGCGCGGGTCGCGTCGACCGTGCGAGCGGCGTTCTCGAAATATTTGGCGTCGATGTCGGCGTTGCTGAGCGGCCGATCTGACGCGCCGCGGTTGATCGCCTCGCGGTGACGCAACATGCGACCGTCGTGGGTTTGGACGATGACTTCGCCGGTGAAGTGCTTGGGATAATCGCTGTCCGGGTCGATCGCGTACTCGACGCGCGTCGCCAGATCGAGGACCGCCGGATCGTTCAGCGCCGCCGGATCGAGCGCATCGAGCGTGAACTTGCCCGTCAGCAGCGCAGTCGCGACCGTATAGGGGATCGAGAATTGCGCGTCGTAGCCGGTGCGCGGCGTCCGCTTTGGGGCGACTGGCTCGCAGACGATCGGGATGACCGCCTCGGGCACCAGCACGATGACCTTGGCGATATCGGCAGCGGACAGGTCGTATTCCGTGCGCAACCCGATCGCGGCGTCGATCGCGGCATGCGTCATGTGGCACGCGGGAAGCGGCTTTACCGACACCGCCTCGATCTCCCAAGTCTCGCCGAGCGCTTCGGTCGCCTGCGCGAGCAGGGCAGGGGCGGCGTCGCGCAGATACAGCGCATAGAGGCCGAACCGGCCCTCATACGCAGCCGGCGGTCCGACGAAGCCGCGTTTGGCGAGCGTAGCCGCGGTCAGCGCCGAACTTGCTGCCCAGCCGGGATGCAGGCGCTTGGTCCACGCACCGTCGGCCAGGAATTCGAGGCTCCCGCCGGCCATCGACAGCACTATCCCCTGCGCCATCGTGATCTGCTGCGCGTCCAGCCCAAGCAACCTGCCGGCGGCAAGCGTCGATCCGAACGCGCCGATCAACCCGGTCGGGTGGAAGCCGAAGCCGTGAAACCCGCCCGCGGCGACGGCCGCGACCCGCGTCGAAACCTCCATCGCCGCGACATAGGCGACGAGCAGGTCCGCCCCGGACGCGCCCGCCTTGTCCGCCGCGACGAGCGCGGTCGGAAAGGCGCTGACGGTCGCGTGGATGATCCCGCGCGAATGGGTGTCGTCATAGTCGAGGCCGTGCGTGACGAGCCCGTTCATCAGCGCCGCGTCGCGCATCGCCAACGTGCGGCCATAGCCGAGCACTGGCGCCGTGCCGCTGCCGAGATCCCCGGCGGCGGCGAAGCTCGCCTCCGCCCAGGGGGCGCCGACCGCCGCAAGCCCGGTGCCGACCGAATCCAGGATCAGATGGCGCGCGCGCTCCCTGACCCGCTCGGGGATCGCATCGATCGTCAGGCCAGTCGCGAAATCGGCGAAGGTTTGCGAAAGAGTCACTTGGCAGCCCCCCCGGTGACCAGCGAGTTGTCGGCGACGTCGTCGAGCGACTGGCCGGTGGTCTCGATGTTGAGCAGGCCGACCGCGGCGATCATGCAGGCGAGCACGACGCCGACCATGCCGAGCACGCCCTCCAACCCGAAGCGCTCGAACAGCGCGACGGTCGCATAGGGTGTTACCATCGACGCGGCGCGTCCGCACATGCCCGCGAAACCGGTGCCGCGCAGGCGATAGGCGGTCGGGAACAGCTCGGGGATGTAGGCGAACAGCGCGAGCGTCACGAGCGTGTAGATGCTCGACACGAGCAGGAAGCCCGTCAGCGGCACCATCAGGTCACCTTGTGCATTCGGATATAGGAAGCCGAAGATCATGATCGCGATGGCGGCCGCGATCAGCGAGGCGCGGCGCGAGATGCGGTCGGCGATACCGATCGCGACGATCGCACCGAACACGCTGCCGAACGACATCAATGTCGTGTACCAGAGCGAGGTAACGATCCCCGTGCCGTGGCTGACCAGGAAGGTCGGCAACCACGCGACGAAGCCGTAGACCGAGACGTTGACCGCGATCGCGGCGAGCGTCGCGGCGATCAGGCGTCGACGTAGTTTCGACCCGAACAGCGCGGACAGCGGCGCATGGACCTTCGGCACCACGCGGACGGCTGGAACGGGGGCAAGCGGGCCCTTGTGTGCGGTGACTTCGGCTTCGATCTCGCGCAGCGTCGCCTCGGCCTCGTCGTTGCGACCGACCGATTCCAGCCAGCGCGGCGATTCCGGCATCTTCTTGCGCATCACCCAGACGATCAGTGCAAGGATGCCGCCGATCGCGAACATGTAGCGCCAGCCGAGCGTGGGGATGACGATATAGCCGACCGAAGTCGCGACCAGCAGGCCCGAATTGACGACCATCCCCATGATCGACACCCAGCGACCGCGATAGGCGGGCGGGATGAACTCGCCGAGCGTCCCCGCGGCGACCACAAGTTCGGCACCCAGGCCGATCCCCATGATGAAGCGGCACGCGATCAGGAAGGTCATGTTGGGGGAGAAGATCGCCGCGATCGACGCGAGGCCGAACAGCGCGAGGTTGAACTGGTAGGATGCGCGACGCCCGAACCGATCGCCGACATAGCCGGCCATCCCGGCGCCGATCATCATGCCGAGGAACGTCATCGACATGAACACCGCGGCCTGCGCCAGCGTCGAGAAGCCCTCCGCCTTCAGCGCGGCGATGACGCCGCCCGCGAGGTACACGTCGAACGCGTCGAGAAAAGCACCCGCGCTGATCAGCCCCAGGATACGCCAGTGGAATCGGGAGATGGGCAGACGGTCCAGCCTGGCTCCTGCGTTGACGGCGATGGTATCGGCCATGGGGCTACCTCTCTTCGGAATGACGACGGGCCGGGTCTTCTTTGGTCGAAGCTCTCGCAGGCCGCGCGGGGGACGTCCGGTCACCATCGAGGGCGACCGGTTGGTCGATCGGTTGGGCTATTTGTCGTCGGGAGATTCGCCGCGCTTGTAGACCAGCGAGTTGCGCGTGAACTCCATGATCTGCTTGGCGTCCTGGTTGAACGCGCGGGTGCGGGTGGTGACGATCCCTTGCGTCGGGCGCGACTTGGAGTCACGGATCTCGAGCACTTCGGTTTCCGCGGTCAACGTATCGCCACCGAACACCGGATGGGTCAGCTTGATCTCGGTCCAGCCGAGATTGGCGGGGGACTTGCCGCTGACGTCATTGACGGTCATGCCGAGCACGATCGCGAGCGTCAGCCCGCTATTGACCAGCAGCCGCCCGAATTCGCTCTTCGCGGCATATTGCGCATCGCAGTGCATCGGGTGTGCGTTCATCGTCATCAACGAGAACTGGATATTGTCCGCATCGGTGATCGTCCGCCCGGGGCGATGCTCGTAAATGTCGCCGACGACGAAATCCTCGAGATAGCGGCCGTAGCTCGCGCGGTAGCGCTGTTCGCCAACCTTGATAGCCGAAAGGCTCATACATCCTCCTTATCGCTTTGTACGGACATTATCGAACTTATGGTACGCTGGCAAGTCGAAGCGAGCGGCGGCTTGGCGTCAGAAGGCCACTTCGGCCCTGGCGGCGAACGTGTCGCCGCTATCGCGCCCGATGAAACTGCCGGTGCGGTTGTCGGTACAGAAATGGGTATAGTCCGCCATGAACCGGAAATTGTTGGTCAGCGACCAGTTCAGGCCGAGCGTGCCCGCCGTGCCGGTGCCGCCGAGCGGAAGGCTCGAACTGTCGAGATCCTCGTAGCGCACGACGGCCTCCAGCGCGCCCCATCCGCCGTCGAGCACAGAGTTCAGCACGTTCGGCGCGACATAGGTGCCGCTGCGCGAGGCATAGGTCGGCGTCTCGCCGGTGATCCAGAATCCGCCATTGACCGACAACGCCTTGATCTTGCCGCTGCGGAACGTCGAGGTCGGGCCGCCATGCACGGTCCGCTGGCCATATTCGCCGAACGCGTAGAACGGTCCGAGCGTGCCGCCGAGTTCGAGCCCGAACGCCTTCGATCCGTCCGCGCCGGTCAGGGCCGCGGACTCGACACGGACGCTGTTATTGAGCGCCCCCGCCATGCCTTGCGCGAACGTGGTCGGCAGCGTCGTGTCGGGGATGTTCTCGCTATACGCCCAGCCGCCGATGTGGATCAGGCCATGCTTCGTGAGGATCGGGTTCCAGTGCGCGCGGCCCAGCACCATGCGGTTGTCGCTGCGCGTGAAATCGCTGTCGATCGCATCGCCGTGCACGCCCAGGCTCGCGTGCCAGTTCTTGCCGCCCGCACGGCCGACCGCCCCCATCAGGAAGACCTTGCCGCCCTGCGTCGCAAGCGCGGTGGTGTTGATGTTGGTGGTGATGAACGGATTGGCGGTCGAGGCGGTGCCGATGTCTATGCCGCGATCGGTGATGAGATTGCCGAACCTCACGTCGGCGTCGGTCTTGCCGAACTTCTGCCGGTAACCGACGAACGCCTGCACGACCTCGGTCGCGTTGCGCCGGAAATCGGTCTCGAACTGGTAGAACAGGTGATCGCCGATCGTGCCGATCGCGCCGACGCGGAACTGGCGCAGCGTCGAGACGGTGATGTTGCGACGGTCGAAACTCGACCCGCCCGTCGAGGAGATATCCGCCAACAACCGCCCGCGCATCTTAAAGGTGAACTTTGCGTCACGGCTGCTGAACACCGGCGCCCCCCGGCTCCAGTCGACCGCGAGATCGGCGGGCAGCGCGACCCCGCCGGCGTTCACCACCTGCGGGTTGCCGACCGGCACGGGGGCGATCTTCGCGCCGGGATCGGCCGTCTGGTCGGCGACCTGCACGCGGGGCGGTGGCTCTGTCCGGGCTGCCAGTGGAGGGGCTGCCGGTGACGGGGCATTCGCGGCGACCGCACGGCCTGCTTTCGCCTTGGCATTGGCGATCAGCGTATCGGCACGCTCGCGGCTGACCAGCTTGTTCTCGACCATCTCGTCGATCAGCGCCAGCATCGTCTGGTACGACGGATCGGTATCGAGCGGTGACGCCGTCTGCGCCCGGGCTGCCGATGGCAGCACCGCGAGCAACGCACACAGCGATACGGCGTACGAATGACGCATACAGACATCCTCTTGAGAGCGGGATCGTCCGTCTTCCGCGGCGCGACATCCTGGGACCAGCTTCACTGGCACAAGATAGTATTAATGTCCGTACAAATGCGCTGTCAACATGGATTTCTGCGTTGAGCCGCGCGGGGGCGACGAATCATGGCCGGGGGGAATCAGGACCGGGGAATCAAAACCGGGTGAATCCGAGCCCCGGTGTATCAGGGCATATGCGGGATCGTGGTGCGCGGCGCGAGGTCGGGTCGCATCCGGATCAACCCTTCCTGCGTCACGTGCGCGATCGCCCGCCCGTCGCGGCTATGGAACACGCCGCGTGCGATGCCGCGACCATGCCCCGACCACGGGCTCTCGCTGCTATAGAGCAGCCAGTCGTCGAGCGGCACGTCCTCGTGGAACCACATCGCATGGTCGAGGCTGGCGGTCTGCATGCTGTGCTCGAACATGTCGACGCCGTGCGGGATCAGGGACGCACTGAGCAGTGCGTAGTCCGACAGATAGGCGAGCACGCCCCGGCGTATCTGGGGATCGGTCGGCGCGCTGCCCCGGAACCGGATCCAGACATGGGATACGGGCTTGCCGGGCTCGGTTTGCAGGAACGCCGGCACGCCGCATGGCCGGATGTCGAAGGCGGACGGCTGACCGAGGAACGCGGCGGCTTGCGCAGATCGGTCCGCGTAATCGCCTGCGAGGATGTCGAGCGAGCGCAGTTCCTCCGGCGGCGGGAGATCGGGCATCGCGACCGCATGCTCCAGGCCGGCTTCCGGCCGTTGAAACGATGCAGCCAAAGTCAGGATCGTCGCGCCGTTCTGGCTTGCGGTGACGCGGCGGTTCGCGAACGACTTGCCGTCGAAGTCTCGGTCGACCCGGAAGATGATCGGTTGCGTTTCGGTGCCGGCGCGCAGGAAATAGGCGTGCATGCTGTGCGCCACGGCGGGACCGTCGACCGAGCGCTGCGCCGCCATCAGCGCTTGTGCCACGACCTGCCCGCCGAAGACGCGCGCGTTTGCACCGGGCCGCTGTGGTCCGCGGAAGAGGTCGGTATCGAGCGGTTCGAGGTTGAGTAGCCCGACGAGTTCGGCGGCGAGGTCAGGCGTTGCTATGGTGTCGGTCATCGCCGCCCGTACCGCGTGCGCGCCGGGCGTAAAACCCGCGGGGTCAGCTTTGGTCGGCGGCGAGCACCTTGGTCGGTGCGATCTCGTCGACGCGCCCGGCCAGGTCGAGCAGGTCGCGGTGCAGTCTACCCGCGGCGAAGGCGAGCCCGAACACGCGGCCCGATGCGTCGAAATCCAGGGTCGCCGCGGCGTCGCTCCGGCGGAACAGATCGAGCGCGGTGCCGAACATTCGATAACAGGTTTCCACGTCCCCCCGATCGACCTTGCCGCGTGTGCGCAGCGCCTCCGAACACCGGGTCGCCAGCGCGGCATGCGCGGTCAGCATCGCCGCCGTCGGCTTGGCGAGCGCCGCCATTGCCGCCGGGGGCAGCGGTTCGTCGAGCGCGCGGCCGCTCAGCACCAGGTCGTTCCGGACCCGCCAGAGCGTGCGCGGGACGGCGGCGGGGATACCGTGGTCGGCAAGGCGGGAGGCCCGCTCGCGGTCGGCATCCTTCATCGCCAGTTCGACCGCGGCCAGCGCCTGACGGAGTGCGGCGTGTTCCGGGGACGAGGGCAGCGCCACCCCGTTAGTCAGCGCATCGGCCTGCGCGCGCAGCATCCGGTCGATATGGCTCAGCACGGCCAGCGTGCGCGCGATCACCACGCCGTGCGAGCGAGCCGGCAGGATCAGCATCGCCGCCAGCACGCCGATCATGCCACCAAGCCCGATCTCGATGATGCGATCGCGGACGAAGATCTCCACCGAAGAGCCCGGCGGCGCGCTGAGCAGCATGATCGCCGCGGTGACCGGCGCGATCCGCAACCGCGGCCGGATCGACGCGACGAGCGCGGCGATCCCGGTAACGGTGACGAGCACCAGCCCAAGTTCGAGCGTATCGGTCCGCCCGAGCGCCGCGCCGATGCCGCCGAGCACCGCGCCGAGCAACGTCCCCAGCAACCGATCGGTCGCCGCGCCGAGCGTTCCCCCGATCGACGCCTGCATCACGATCAGCACGGTGAACACCGCCCAATAGCCTTCGTGCAGGCCGAGCGTCTTGTACGCCGCGAACGCCGCTGCGGTCGCGACGATCACGCGGACCGTCTGGCGCAGGCTGTCCGCATTCGCCTTGATCAAGGCGCTGGGCCGGAACTCGAATGTCAGTACGTTTTCCTCGATCGTCGGCGGAGAGTCTGCTTTCGGTAGCGCCTGGGGCGCCAACCGTAAATTCGTCTGCGGCCATAGGAGCGGATCTTCTGCGACGTTGGGCGATTTGCCCGGCTTTCGGATCCATTCGCCCGCGCGACCGCTTTGGTTTGGCAAACGAGGATGGGCATTATGAACGACAACGACCTTCGGTATCTGCGGCGGTGCGTGGATCTGGCGAGCGAGGCGGTAGAGGCCGGCGACCAGCCCTTCGGATCGGTCCTGGTGTCTGGTGACGGCACGATCGTGTTCGAGGATCGCAACCGGACCGGCGGCGGCGATCCCACCCGGCACCCCGAGTTCGCGATCGTCCGCTGGGCCGCCGAAAACCTGTCCGCGCAAGAGCGGCGAGCGGCGGTCGTCTACACCTCGGGCGAACATTGCGCGATGTGCGCGGCGGCGCATGGTTTGGCGGGCATGGGGAAAATCGTCTACGCGACATCCTCGATCCAGCTCGGCGAGTGGTTGCGCGACCTCGGCAAGCCGCAACTCGGGATCGCACCGTTGCGGATCACCGACGTGGTGCCGGGGGCGATCGTCGAGGGGCCGGTCATGACGTTCGCCGACGAGGTCCGCGCACTGCACGCGCGTGCTCGACCCTGACGGCGCGCTGGTCAGATGGCCAGCCCGTTTGCGTCCACATGCGCCGTAACGCCGTGTGTCTGCTCCATCGTAGAGGTGTCGAGCGCGATGCCGACGACGACCGGGCGACGGTCGCATTCGGACAGCAACCGGGAAACATCGCCGCAAACGCCGCCGCTTCTTGCCGTGGCGTCATGATCGCCGGGAGGCCGTTGCCCCTGCATGTAAAGCACGCAGTGCGCGGCGCTCCGGCATTTGATCGCCGTCAATGCTGCGTATCCGGTGGCGTGCAAGCTGGCGGCATGGAGATCCGCGATGGCCGAGCGTGACGGATATGGCGAGAGCATGGTGTCGGGGCAGTACTGGCACGTGATCGACGAAATCGACCTCGTGGGGCTGATCGCCGATCATGCCCGGCTTCGCGTGTTGTGCGATCGCCTGGAGGCGTGCGCGGACGCGCTACCCGATCGGGTTTCCGAGTCGGAGACCGATGCCCTTGGGCGAAGCTTGTGCGCGATGATGGTCCGTAATCCGCGGCCGGGAACCGCCGCGATCGATGCGCTGTTCGCGTGCGATCTCGACGACCCGTTGACCGCGGCGTTGCTCAGACGGATGCGCGCCTGGCATTTGCGCGCTTCGATCCACGCGGACGACATCGCCGCGGCCTTGTCCGGTGACGCGACACCCTGTGCTGAGGCGTTCGGGTACATGTTGCGCGGGTTCTTCGACGGGTGTCGACGCGAGATGGACTTCACCGAACTCGTCATCCTGGCGCTTGGCGCCGATCGTCTCAGCCGGAACGCGCGGGCTATGCTGGTCGATGGCCTGTGCGGACGGGACGCGGGTTAGGCTGCTTCGGCGCGACCCTGCAGCGCATCCGGGTCGGATATCGTGATCGCGCGGCCGCCGGGCAGGGCGATCACGCCGGCCGTCTTGAGCCGGGTCATCTGGCGACTGACGGTTTCGATCGTTAGTCCGAGTACGTCGGCGATCTGTCCGCGGGTGAGCGGCAGGTCGAACGTCATCGGCCCGTCGGGCGTCGCGCGACAACCGGTCGCGGTGGCGCGCAAGGCCATGTCCAAGAGGAACCCTGCGATCTTCTCCTGCGCCGATTGGCGCGCCAGTGACAGGATCCGCGTACGCGCGATACCGAGTGCCGCGAGAGTCCGCTGGAGCAGCAGGCGTTCCATCCGCGCATGATCCTCCAGCACGCGTTCGAACGCATCGCGCGGGAAGATGCACAGCTCGGACTCGGTCAGCGCGGTGATCGTGAAGTCGGCTTGGCCGGCATAGGGCTGTCCGACGAAATCGGCGGGATAGAGCAGCCCGACGATCTGTTCGCGACCGTCGGGCGTGGCAGCGACCAGCTTGAGGACGCCCGACAACAGGTTCGCGCAGATGATGCTGTCGTCGCCCGCCCAGATCAGTGTCTGGCCGCGTGCGATCTTTCGGCGGCGCCCGAGCGTGTTGAGCGCCTGCAGTTCTACATCCGTGAGGCTGCTGCACAGAGCCTGATCGCGGACCGCGCAATCCGCACAGATGTCGTGGTGAGCCATTGATCTAGTATAGTCCGAGGCCGCCGGATATCCGCGCGAATTCTTTACGAGCCCGTTACGAGTTTGCAGGGGCGTCGGCATCGTCCTCGATCGGCAAATGGAACTCGTGCCAGATGCCGTTGAGAATGCCGAAGCCGACGGCGAAACCGAGGCCGAGGACCCAGGTGAAATACCACATGATCAGATATCCTTAAGGAACGGGGTCAATAGAAATCGGGGTTGGTCGCGACGTCCTGCGAGGTCACGCGACCGAACATCACCTTGTACGCCCAGGCGGTGTAGGCGACGACGATCGGCAACAGCACGACGGTGACGAACAGCATGATGCCGAGCGTCTTGGCGCTCGACGACGCGTTCCAGACCGTCAGGCTGGAATGCGAGTCGATGCTGGACGGCAGGATGAAGGGGAACATCGACAGGCCGACGGTCGCGATGATGCCGAGCGCGGAAGCCGACGACCCTGCGAACGCGGCGCCTTCCGTTCCGCGCCTGATCCCGAACAGCGCGAGCGCCGCGCCGCCGAAGCCGAGCACGGGGGCGATCATCGTCCACGGATAGAGCGCGTAATTGGCAAGCCAGCCGCCGCGGGCGAGTTCGCTGGTGGTGTGCAGGGGATTGGACGGACCGGACGGATCAATCGCGCCGACGATCCGGTAGCCGATGTCGCCATACGCGACGAACGCCCAGCCGATCGCGAATAGCGCGAGCGATGCGACGCCGGCGACCGTGCCGAACTTGCGCGCGCGATCGTGCACCGGGCCGTGCTCGATCTTGATCGCCAGCCACGCGCTGCCGTGGAGCACGAGCATCGCGACCGACAACAGGCCGCACACGAGCGTGAACGGCGTGAACAGCCCGAGGAAGCTGCCGTCGAAGACCGCACGCAGGTCGCTGTCGAGGCGGAAGGGTGCGCCCGAGAGGACATTGCCGACCGCGACGCCGAACACGAGCGTCGGTACGAACCCGCCGACGAACAGCGCCCAGTCCCAGCGCGACCGCCAGGCCGGGTCGGGCCGCTTCGACCGGTATTTGAACCCCACCGGCCGCAGGATCAGCGCCGCCAGGACGAGGAACATCGCGAGGTAGAAGCCGGAGAAGCTGATCGCGTACACGAACGGCCACGCCGCGAAGATCGCGCCGCCCGCCAGGATGAACCACACCTGGTTGCCCTCCCAGGTCGGGCCGATCGAATTGATCACCATCCGGCGTTCGGCATCGGTTCGCCCGACGAACGGGAGCAGCGCCGCGACGCCGAGATCGAAGCCGTCGGTCAGCGCGAAGCCTATCAGCAGGATTCCCATCAGCGCCCACCAGATCAGACGCAGCGTTTCATAGTCGAACATCGTCGTGTCTCCTGTCAGGCGGCCAATGGGAGAATGGGAGGCGTCGTGGGACCGAGGCCGATGACGGGCTTCGGGTCCTCGTCATGCTCGAACGGACCTTTTCGGATCGTCGCGAGGATCAGTCTCACCTCGATCACCGCGAGCGTGCCGTAGATCGCGGTGAAGCCGATGATCGTCGTCCACAGGACCCCGCGGGTCAGCGACGATGCGGCAAGGAACGTCGGCAACACGCCCTCGATCGCCCAGGGCTGGCGACCGATCTCGGCGAGCATCCAGCCGAGCTCGATCGCGATCCAGGGCAGCGGGATGGCGATGACGGCGAGCTTCAGGAACCACCGCGTCTGGGTGTGCATCCGAAGCGAGGTCAGCACGAACGCGGTGCCGAACAGCGCGATCATGAAGAAGCCGATGAACGCCATGATCCGGAAGCTCCAGAACATTAGCGGGACGTTCGGCACCACGTCCCATGCGGTCGCCGCAATCAACTGCGGGCTCGCCATGCGCGGATCGGCGACGTGGCGTTTCAGCAGCAGCGCGTATCCCAGATCGCGCTTGTGCGCCTCGAACCGTGCCCGCTGCGCGACGTCGGTGCGATCGACCTTTAGATGCTCGACTGCGTCATAGGCGATTACGCCTGATGTAATCCGCTCCTGTGCTTTCAGCACCAGTTCGGACATCCCCGTTACCTCCCTGTCGAGGCTGCGCGTTGCGATCAGGCCGAGCAACCACGGGACCTGTACCTCGTAGCGGGTCTCGCGCGCGGCGACGTCGGGCAGGCCGAACAGCGTCAGCCCGGCGGGGGCAGGAGCGGTGTGCCACGCAGCCTCGATCGCCGCGAGCTTCATCTTCTGATTGTCGGTCAGCGCATAGCCGCTCTCGTCGCCGAGCACGACGACCGACAGCGACCCGGCAAGGCCGAACGCGGCGGCGACCGTCATCGAACGGCGGGCGACTGCGGTGTAGCGGCCCTTGAGCAACCAGAAGGCGGAGATGCCGAGCACCACCACCGCGGCGCAGACATAGCCGGCGCTGACGGTGTGGACGAACTTCGCCTGCGCGATCGGGTTGAACAGCACCGCGCCGAAATCGCTGACTTCCATCCGCATCGTGTCGGTGTTGAACTCGGCGCCGGTCGGATTCTGCATCCAGCCGTTCGCGACGAGGATCCACAGCGCCGACAAATTGGTCCCGACCGCGACCATGAAGGTGACGATCAGGTGGCCGAGCTTCGACAGGCGATCCCAACCGAAGAACATCAGCCCGACGAACGTCGCCTCCAGGAAGAACGCCATCAGCCCTTCGATCGCGAGCGGCGCGCCGAAGATGTCGCCGACATAATGCGAGAAATACGACCAGTTCGTGCCGAACTGGAATTCCATCGTCAGCCCGGTGGCGACGCCCAGCACGAAGTTGATCGCGAAGATCCGCCCCCAGAACCGCGTGATGACGCGCCAGATCGGTCGGTTCGTCATCACGTACACGGCTTCCATGATGACCAGCATCATCGACAGCCCCAGCGTCAGCGGCACGAACAGGAAATGGTACAGGGCGGTCAGCGCGAATTGCAGCCGCGACAGATCGATGACCCCAAGGTCCATGATTAAGCTCCCCACAGTGCCGTCGACGGCCCTGTTCGGATGCCGGGCTAGGCCCCGGCGGCGGCGCGAACATTGACCGCGGTCAAAGACGCGCGCGGGCGGTCCGCCGATTGCGGTGGACATGAGCAGTATTGCCAAAGGCCGCGTCCAGGTTTCCCGCGCCTATCTGAAAGCGGCGGTCGCGGACGGCGGCGGTGTACGAACGTCGACGAGCTTGCTCCTACTTGATACCGGGGCGGCGATCGGCTTCGCGGCGGGGCTGGCGGGCGGCGTCGTCGCCGTCCCGCACGGTGTCGCGGCAATGCTGCCCTGGGCCCTGCTGGCGGGTGTCTCGGCCATTGGGCGCGGTGCTTGCGCGATCCTGGCGGCGCGCGTCGGTGCGGGTGGCGTGTACCGGGCGAAGACGCGGTTGCGGCGGCGGATCGTTGAGGCCGCGCTTCACCGTGCGCCCGGATCGGACGCGACGACGGGCACACTGATGAGCGCGGCGGTGGACGAGATGGATGCGATCGATGGCTATGTCGCGCGCTTCCTGCCCGCACGGATGGCGGCGTCGATCGCGCCGCTGATCGTGCTTGCCGCGACTGCGGTGGCGACCCCGATCGCGGCGGGGATCCTGGTGGCGACATTCTTTCCGTTTCTCGCGGCGATGATCCTCGCAGGCGGGGCCGCGGCGGATGCATCGCGGCGCCAGTTCGTCGCGCTCGCGCGGCTGTCAGGGCTGTTCGCGGATCGGATCGGCGCGCTGCCGGTCATACTAGCCTTTCGGGCGGAGCAGCGGGAAGCGCGCGCACTCGGTGCGGCTTCGGAAGATCTCGCGCGGCGGACGATGGCGGTGCTGCGCGTCGCGTTCCTGTCGTCGGGAGCGCTGGAGTTCTTCGCCGCGCTATCGGTCGCGCTCGTCGCGGTATATGCCGGGTTCAATCTGCTGGGCCTGCTTCCGTTTCCGGTTCCCGAGACACTCGATCTCGGTCGCGCGTTCTTCGTGCTCGCGCTGGCGCCGGAATTCTACACGCCGATGCGGCGGCTGGCGGCGGCGTATCACGATCGTCAAGCTGCGGAGACGGCGGCAGAGCGGCTGGCGGAGGTGGAGCGCGCCAAGGTAGCACCGCCACCTACTGTTCCCGTCTGGTCCGGCGTCGCGCCGACGATCCGCTTCGACTCGGTTTCGATCCGCTATGATGGCCAGGACCGTGCCGCTGTCTCTGGCGTATCGTTCGAGGCCAAACCCGGTATGATCGTCGCACTGGTCGGCCCCTCGGGCAGCGGCAAGAGCAGCCTGCTGCATCTGCTGCTTGGTCTCGCCCCCTTGTCAGAGGGCCGCATCACGATCGGCACGCCTTCCCCCCTCCCTGAAAGGGAGGGGCCGGGGGTGGGTCGGCTTCCGCATGATCCGTCGTCGGCGGCCAAAATTGGCCAACCCACCCCCAACGGCTCCCTTTTAGGGAGGGGAGCAGACGCGGTGCTCGACCTTGCGCAGATCGGCAGCATAGCACCGATCGCTGCGTGGATGGGGCAATCGCCGCTGATCCTCCCCGGGACGATCGGTTCGAACATCGCGCTCGCCGACCCGACCGCATCGGCCGAGCGGATCGCCGAGGTCGCGCGTGTCGCGGGCCTATCGCCGATGCTGCTGGCGCGTGGCGGGTTGGGGGCGGTGATCGATGCGCGGGGCAGCGGCTTGTCGGGGGGAGAGCGTCGCCGGATCGGGCTCGCCCGTGCGCTGTTGAAGCCGGCACCCGTCCTCCTGCTCGACGAGCCGACCGCGCATCTCGATGCGGACTCTGAAGCTCGCCTGGTCGAGGCAATCGCGCGCGCCTGTGTCGGGCGCACCACGATCATCGCGACGCACAGCGCGCGGTTGGCCGCGATCGCCGACGTCGTGATCGACCTGGGAGAGCGGACATGACTGCGTTCTATACGCTGATCGCCGAGGAGCGACGGCTGCAACGGCGCGGCCTGTGGCGTGCGGGTGGCTATGCGGCGGTTGTTGCGATCGCTTCGGTCGTTCTGCTTGGGCTGTCGGGCTGGTTCATCACGGCCGCAGCGGTCGCCGGGCTGGCGGGAACGATCGCCGCGCAGGGCTTCAACTACATGCTGCCGAGCGCCGGCATCCGCCTGCTCGCGATCCTCCGCACCGCAGGGCGTTATGGCGAGCGGCTCGCTAGCCACGACGCGGCGTTTGGCGCGCTCGCCCGCATCCGGCCTGCGCTGTTCCTCGGTCTGGCGAGGGGCCCTTCGGATCATGCGCTGGCGCTGACGCAAGGCGAAGCGACCGCGCGGATCGTGCAGGACGTGAACGTCGTCGAGGCGCAGTTCGTCCGCCTCTCTGCAGTGCCGGGTATGATCGTGGCGGTGGCGAGCGGCTTGGTCCTGTGCGCCTTGGGCGGGTGGCGACCGGCGGTGGCGCTGGCGCTGTGCGTGGCCGGCCTCCTGGCGTTCGCGACCCTGCTCGCTCGACGCCTCGAAGCGGCGGGGCGCGAGGTGCAGCGCGCGACCGGGGCGTTGAAGGAGGCATTTGCCGGCTTGGCTGATGCCGCTGCGGAACTTCGCTGCTACGGAGTCGAGACGCAGGCGATGGCCGCGGTCGACGCGAACAGCCGGCGTCTGGCGGAGGCGCAACGCGCGCAGGCCTGCGCCGTGGGCTGGTTCGAGTTCATCCAGGCGGTAGCCCTCGGCATGGCAGGTCTTGCAACGTTGCTGCTCGCCGCACCCTCGGGGGCGCCGATCGCGGCATTATGCGCGCTGGCGGCCGTAATGACGATCGACGGCGCGGGCCCGGTGCTGCGCAGCCTTGCCCAACGGAGCGCGGTGCGCGAGGCGACCGCGCGGCTCGACGATCTGCTGCCGGATGCGGTCGAGCAGGGCGACGCGATCGCGTGTATAGGCGACCCGTCGCTCGACCTGCGTGGTACGCATCTGCCCGCCGGAACACGCGCCGCGCTGGTCGGCGCATCGGGGACGGGCAAGACCACGCTTGTAGAAAGCCTGCTCGGTCTGAGGTCGGTCGAGCCGGGTACCGCGTTCATCGACGGCAGGGACGTCGCCCGCATACCGCTCTCCACCCGTCGTGCGACGTTCGGCTGGGCTCCGCAGGATGCGGCGCTGTTGGCCGGTACCATCCGCGACACTCTCGCGCTCGGCGATCCGCTGACCGACGATGCGGCGATGTGGGCGGTCCTCAACGACGTCGCGCTGGCCGACGTCGTCGGAGCGCTTTCGGACGGCCTCGACAGCTGGATCGGCGAGCACGGTGTGCGGCTGTCGGGCGGTGAGCGGCGGCGGCTGGCGCTCGCCCGTGCATACCTCGTCCCCGCGCCGTGGCTGCTGCTCGACGAGCCGACCGAAGGACTGGATGCCGCCACCGAGCGGCGCGTCGCTGAACGCTTGTCGGCTCGGTTGGCGAGAACGGGGCAGGGGCTCGTGATGGTCAGCCACCGTCCGGCAATGGTCGCGCTGTGCGATCGGCAACTCGCGATCGCGCCAGAGCTCGTCGCGACCGCCGCGCTACCGATCGATGCCGCAGGACGGGCGGGTTGGTATGGCCGAGAGTGAAAACTCACTTAAAATCCGCGGGTCGGTGCGACGGTCGCCCTAGTACGCGGGTCATTAAGTCGCGGTGAGGCGAATGCCTCGGAAACGAGGCACTCGCGCAGGATCGGCCGTTAGAGTCGTATGCCGAGCCCGACGCCGAACACCAGAGGGTCGAGGCTAATCGCGACGCGCTGCGTGCCGGCTGCCGTCGTTCGCAGCCGCGCGGTCGTGTCGATATCGATGTATTTGACGTCGAGGTTCAGGAATACCTTCGGCGTGAGGTCGATATCGACGCCGGCCTGTGCAGCCCAGCCGAAGCTGTCCTTCATGTGGACGTCGGTCGACCCGACCGCCGCGACGAGGCCGTCGGACGCCTTTTCGTTCCAGAAGATCGTGTAGTTGAGCCCGGCACCGATATAGGGACGGACCTTGCCGGTCGGGTTCACATGATATTGCGCGGTCAGCGTCGGCGGCAATACCCATGTCGAGGCGAGCTTGCCGATCGAGCCGGTCGTGCCGCTGCGGCCATCGGCGTGATGCTTGGTGGTCGACGCGATCAGTTCGAAACCGATGTGATCGGTCGCCATGTATGTGACGTCTACCTCGGGCATGAAACTGTCGTTCACGCCGACACGCTCGCCGGGAAACGCAGGCAGGATGCTGCCGGACTTTTCGTTCGGCGCGACCAGGATCGTTCGTACGCGCACCAGCACGTCGCCTGCGGCGATGCCTCGACGCGGGGCCGGATCGGTCTGCGCAAAAGCAGGTGCGGCCACGATCATGCCCGCGCATGCCGCACCGATGGCGAGGTTCTTGATCGACGATGTCATGGTCCGGCTCCTGTAATCCAAGGCGGCCGGGCTACGCGTGCAGCACCGAGCAGGCGTTGATCGCGGACAAGGGTTGCGTTGACCGCGGTCAAAGACGCGGCGCCCGCCACCGCGCATTCCGCGGCCATGGGCAGTCCTGCCGGCTTACCCGTCGCGTCCCGTGAATTGCTTTGCTAGGGTCATGGCGGGCGAGGATTCGAGGGCGATACGGGTGGGGGGAACGTGGCACTGGTCGATGGCGGTCGCGCTGACGGCGTGCCTTTCGTCGACTGTCGAGGCGCAGACGGCGCTCAGCTTCGACGCGGCGCAGATGCGGTTGGATCGGACGTCGCGCGCGCTGAGTGCCGCCGATCACGGTGTCGATGCGGCGAAGGCGGGGGCGGACGCGATGCGGACGCTGCACCGACCGATCGTCACCGCGTCGGCGCAGTATCTCGTCTACGAGAAGACGCTGTCGGTCGATCTCGCGGGGGCCAAGGGCAATGCGCTGGGCAACACGCAGGATTTCCTCGCGGCGTTTCCCGGTAGCGTGCCTCCGGCGTTTCAGCAGATCGCAGGTGAAATCACCGGGCGGCTGTCGCAGGCGCTGCCGGGTCTGTTCGATGCGATTCCCGACCAACTCAGCTACCGCTTCCGCGACGAGGTGTTCCGGCCGACCGTACAGGCGGCGATGCCGCTCTATACCGGCGGCGCGATCCCGGCGATCCAGCGCGCGGCGCAGGGCGGCGTCGCGATGGCCGAGGGACGCCGCGCGCAGGTGATCGATCTGGCGCGGATCAACCTCATCCGCGCCTATTTCGGGCAGCAGGCGGCAGCCGGGCTCCTCGAAGCCGCCCGCCGCAGCCGCGATGCGCTCGACAAGATCCTGTCGGATTCGCGCAAGCTGGAGGCGGCGGGGGTCATTCCACGTGCCCGGACGCTGGAGGTGCAGGTCGCGCGCGATACGGCCGAGCGCACCTATCAGCGCGCTGACCTCTCCAGCGCGACCGCGCGCGACGAACTCGCGCGGCTGCTCGAAATCGACGGCTGTGTGGTGCCGACGACCGCGTTGTTCGTGCAGACGCGTCCGCTCGCGCCGGTCGAGACCTATCTCGGCAGCGAGGGCACGGCACCGGAGGCACGGACAGCGGATGCCGGGCGGCAGATCGCCGACGCCGGCGTCGCGCTCGCCCGGTCGCGCCGCCTGCCGCAGGCCTATGCGTTTGGTGAATATAACTTCAACCGCTCCAACGCGCTGCCGATCGAGCCGGACTGGATCGCGGGCGTCGGCGTTCGCTACACCATCCTCTCGAACATCGACCGCCGGCGCACCGAAGACGCAGCGCGCTCGCAGGCCGCCGCCGCCGCGGATACCGCGGCCGAAGCCCGCAGGATCGCCACCAGCGCGACGATCCGCGCGTATAATCTCGTCGAGGGCGCCCGCCGCTCGTTCGTGCTGCTCGACAGCAGCATGGTCGCGGCGCGAGAGAACGTCCGCGTGCAGGCGGTGGCGTTCCGCGAAGGCGAGGGGACCGCGACGCCGGTGATCGCCGCGCAGGCTGCGCTCGATACCGCCGAGGCACAACGCATCGCCGTCGCCTATGAATACGACCTCGCGCTCGCGGGACTGCTCGCCTCGGCCAGCCGGCTCGACGCGTTCGGCGCGCACCTCGCCCAGGCCGACCAGCGCCTCACCTACGGAACCGACCGATGAGCGATCCCACCGCCCCGCCGAGCCGCCGTGCGCGCGTGCTGCTCTATGTCGGCCTGATCGTGGTCGTGGCGATCGTCGGCATTGGATTGTGGCTCGCGAGCCGACCGGGGCCCGAGCAGATCCAGGGCATGGTCGAGGCGGACAGCGTCAACGTTGCGACCAAGGCGTTGGCGCGGGTCGATCGGTTGCTCGTCGACGAGGGCGCGCGTGTGAAGGCGGGGCAGGTACTCGCGACGCTGTCGAGCCCGGAATTGGGCAATGCTGAACGCCAGGCGCAGGGCGCGCTCGATACCGCGCGGGCGCTCGATGCGATGGCACAGGCCGGCGCGCGCAGCGAGGATGTCGGGTCGCTCCGCGCGATCTGGCAATCGGCGCAGGCCGCGGCCGATCTTGGCGCGACGTCGAGCCGCCGGGCGGACACGCTGTACGCCGAGGGGGTCATCGCGGCGCAGCGACGTGACGAGGCGCATGCGGCGCGCGACAGCAGCCGGATGTCGGCCGAGGCCGCACGGCTGCAATATGAGAAGGCGCTGGCCGGGCCCCGTCGCGAGGACAAGCAGGCTGCGGCGGCACAGGTTCGGATCGCGCAGGCGGGGTTGTCGACGGCTCGATCGCTGATGACCGAGACGCGGCTGGTGTCGCCGATCGACGGTGAAATCTCACGCAAATTGCTCCAGCCGGGTGAGATCGTCAGTCCTGTGCTGCCTGCCTATCAGGTGATCGACATCGACCATCCGCACGTCGAGATCACGGTGCGCGAGAGCCAATATGCGGGCGTCCGTCCGGGCGGCATCCTGGTCGGCCATGTCCCGGCGCTCGGGCGCGACGTCCGGTTCCGCATCACGCATATCGCGCCCGAAGCCGCGTTCGCGACGGTCCGCGCGACGCGGCAGTCGAGCGGCTACGACGTCCGCGCGTTTGCGGTCCAGCTGCGGCCGGTCGAACGGGTCGCGGCGCTGCGTCCGGGCATGAGCGTGCTGTTCGACTGGCCGCGATGAGCGCGTTCCGGCGGGCGCTGGCCGCGGAGCTCGCGCATCTCTGGCGCAATCGGTTCGATTTCGCACTGCTGACGCTGGTACCGCTGATCTGCCTCGTCGTTATGGGCGGGATGCTGTCGCGGGGCTCGCCGCATGGCCTTGGCGTGGTGATCGTCGACCAGGATCGCAGCGTCGCCTCCCGGTCGATCGTCCGCGCGATCGGCGCGGTCGATGCGCTGACGATCGTCGATGACGTATCCAGCCTGTCGGAAGGGTTTTCCGCGATCCGGCGCGAACGGGCGATCGCGGTGGTCGTGCTTCCATCCGGTCTGGGCGGCGCGCGGACGGCGGCGACACCGCGCACGATCGAGATCTTCTACCAGTCCGCGTTTCTGTCGACCGGCGCGCTGACCTCGGCGCTGCTCCAGGCGACGATCACGGCGGACTTGGTTCGGCAGGCGCCTACCAACGCCGGCGTTGCAGGTATCGCGTTGCTCAGAGTGCCGCTGCCGGGCGTACAGGTGACGCTGCTCGGCAATCCGTCCGCCAGTCTCGAATGGTATCTCGGCCTGCTGATCGGTCCCGCGATCCTGCATCTGCTGATCGCCGTGACGTGCGCCGCATCGCTGGGGCGCGAGTTGGTCGGTGGATCGATGGGCCCCTGGGCGGTTCGGGTCGGTGCCCCTGCGATGGCGGCGGCGGGCCGGTTGTTGCCGCATGTCGTGATCGGTACGCTCTGGCTATGCCTGTGGCTGTTGTGGCTGACCTTGGGGCAGGGCTTCGCCTTTACCGGTGCGATCGGGCTCGTTGCTTTCGGCGGGCTGTTGCTGTTCGTCGCGACCGCGGCGATCTCGACGTTGCTCATCGCGTTGACCGGCGAGGTCGCCACCAGCCTGTCCGCGAGCGTGATCTATGCGGGGTCCGCGCTCGCCTATTCGGGGGCGTCGCTGCCGATCACCGGCGGTATCGCGGTCGCGCGGATCTGGAGCGCGATCCTGCCGCTCACCCATTTTGTCACGCTCGAGATGGACCAGACGATCGGCGTGGACGGCGCGATCTGGGCGGAGCAGGCGGCGATCCTAGCCTTGGCCGCGCTGGTCGCGGGGGGCGGCGCGACGCTGCTGCTTCGGCGGCAGGCGCGCCAATCGACATGATGTTCCGCCAAGCCTTCGAAGGTGCGCTGCTCGAAATCCTGCGGACGCGCGATCTGGTCGCGGTCGCCGTGATCTCGGTGCTGTTCTACGCCTTCTACTACCCGGCACCCTATGCGCATCAGGTCGTCGAACGCCTGCCGATCGTCGTCGTCGACGCGGATCGCAGTGCCGTCTCTCGCGCCATCGTCCGCAACCTCGGCGCCGCGCACGAGGTGGAGATCGCCGCCAACGTATCCGACATGGTCGCAGCACGTGCGCTCGTCCGCAACCGGCAAGCCGAGGGCATCCTGCTGATCCCGCACGATCTGGGTTCGGCGGTGATCGAAGGGCGACCCGGCGGCGGTATCGCGGTGTGGCTCAACGGCGCCTATCTTCTCCGCGCGGAGGCGGTAGGAAAGACGGTCGGCGCGGCGATCGGCGCAACACTCGAAGGGCGCCTGTCGGGTCGCGCGGGATCGGTCGCAGTGCCCGTCACACCCGTCGTCACCCGTCCGCTGTTCAACACGACCGAGGGCTATCGCGACTATATCTTCCCTGCGGTCGCCAACATCATCCTGCAACAGACGCTGTTGTTCTCGGTCGCCCGCCTGATCGCCGAGCGGCGCCGCACCGGCCGGTGGCAGCGCGGGATGTTCCTTGGCGTGTGGGCTGCGTGCACGACGATCGGCACGCTCGGCGGGCTGTTCTACTTCGGCCTGATCTACTGGCTGCAGGACATTCCGCACGGCGGCAACATCGCCGCGCTGTTCCTGACCGTGCCGCTATTCGCCGCGACCGTGTCCGCACTCGCGCTGACGATCGGCAGCATGGTGAGGAGTGGCGACGATGCGTTGAAGTTGCTCATTCCGACGTCGATCCCGTGCGTGTTCCTGTCGGGGTTCGCGTGGCCGCTGTTCGCGATGCCCGGCTGGGTCCAGGCGATCGCCTGGATGATCCCCGTCACGCCCGCGACGCACATCTTCGTGCCGCTCAACCAGATGGGTGCGTCACTGGGCGAGGTCCGTGGTGCGGTCGCGATCCTGGTCGTGCAACTGGCGGTGTTCGGATCGGTGGCGCGTTACCGTTTGCGATGAACGCGCCGAGCAAGGTGCGATCTGCCGATCCGCACCCCAAGCCCGACGCCGTCCCCCCGTGTCTCGTATCGTTCCGTCAGGCAGCCTTGGCGGCCATCCGCGCGGCGAGCTTCTCTTCCTCGGTCCACACCTTGCGCTCGCGCGCGGGCTTGGCAGGCTTGATCTGCTTGACCGGGCCGCCGCCCAGCACCGGCGCGCGCTTGGTCGAGTGACGCGCGATTTCGCAATGCCATTCGTGGTCGTCCTGCACGGTCAGCGTGCGCCCGATCTCGCGCTCGACATCGTGCAGCCACGCGCGCTGCTCGGCATCGCACAAGGTGATCGCGAAGCCGCTCCGCCCGGCACGACCGGTACGGCCGATGCGGTGGACATAGCTTTCCGGCAGGCTCGGCAGATCGTGGTTGAACACATGCGTCACCGTGTCGACGTCGATCCCGCGCGCGGCAATGTCGGTCGCGACGAGCACCTGCACGGTGCCGGCACGGAACGCGTCGAGCGCACGCTCGCGCTGGCCCTGCGACTTGTTGCCATGCAGCGCCTCGGCGGTGATGCCTGCCTCGCCGATGAACGCACAGACGTCGTTGGCGATGTTCTTCTGGAGCGTGAAGACGACCGCCTGGCCCATGTTCGGTGTCTGCAACAACGCCAGCAGCGCCGCCTTCTTGTCGGCCGCGTCGAGGAACATCACCGACTGGTCGATCCGGTCGACCGTGGTCGAGGGCGGTGCGATCTCGACCTTCGCCGGATCGCGCAACAGGCTCTCGGCCAGCGCGGCGATCGACTTCGGCATCGTCGCCGAGAACAGCAGCGTGTGGCGATCCGTCGGCAGCGTGGCGACGATCCGCTCGATTGGCTTGGCGAACCCCATGTCGAGCATCTGGTCGGCCTCGTCGAGCACCAGCGCCTCGAGCTGCGACAGGTCGCAAAGGCCCTGCTCGACCAGATCGAGCAGGCGGCCTGGCGCGGCGACGATGATGTCGATACCGGCTTCGAGCGCCTTGACCTGGTGGAACTGGCTGACGCCACCAAAGATCGTCATCACGCTCGGCTTGATGTGCCGGCCGAAGCTCTCGAAGCCGGCAGCGATCTGCGAAACGAGTTCGCGCGTCGGTGCGAGGACCAGCACGCGCGCGCCACCCTTCGGCGCCGGGCGAGGGTTGGCGGCAAGGCGGTGCAGCAGCGGCAGCGCGAACGCCGCGGTCTTGCCGGTACCGGTCTGCGCCATGCCGAGCATGTCGCGACCTTCCAACAGCATCGGGATCGACTGCGCCTGGATCGGCGTCGGGTGAGTATAGCCCTCTTCGGCGAGCGCCTGCAGCAAGGTGGGCGCAAGCGAGAGATCGGCGAAAGTCATGGTCATTGTCACGCGGCGCCTCCAGCGCTGAGCTAAAGCTGCGCCTGGTAGGGCTTAGCGTCCTGAGCGCGGGCAGGTAGGTTTTATGCTGCACTGCGTCAATCAGGAAAGCCGGGGGAGGGTGGTTTGACGTTCTCTCTTCCGCCTCGCACCGCGGATCGTCTTGCTAGATCGCCTCGGCTTCGCGCGAAGCGTCCTACGCGACCAACAGCGAGGGCGTACCCTGACGCTCCTCCAGCCATTCGGCGAACTGCTCGGCTTCCATCGGCCGTGCGAACCAGAATCCCTGTGCCTCCTCGCACTGCAATTCCGTCAAGATGGCAGCGGCTTCGGTCGTCTCGATCCCCTCCGCGACCACCAGATAGCCAAGCCGGTGGGCAAGGCCGATCATCGCCTCGACGAGCACGAAGTTGGGCCCGCTAGGTTCGGTGAGATTGCGGATAAACGCCTGATCGATCTTGAGGACCCGGGCCGGCAGCTGCTGGAGATAGGCCAGGCTGCTATGGCCCGTCCCGAAATCGTCGATCGCAAGGCGGATCCCCGCCGCATCCAACTCGCGCAGCACAGCCATGGCCTTTTCCGGCTGTTCCATGATCGCGCTTTCGGTAAGCTCGATCTCCAGCTGGTCGGGGCGTAAACCGCGCTTCAGCAGGCCGAGCTGAATACGCTGGACGAAATCGGCCTCGCCGAGATTGGCGGCGGAAATGTTCACCGACAGCGCGACGGCGCCGCCCGTTCCTCCCCAGTCGGCAAGCTGCTCCATCGCCGCGTCGACCACCCATTGCGTCGTCTGTCGCGCCAGCGAGGTCTGTTCGATCAGCGGAATGAACTCGGCCGGGGAAACGTCGCCCAGCCTCGGATGTCGCCACCGCAGCAGTGCCTCGGCGCCGACGCACCTGCCGGTCTTCAGGTCGATCCGCGGCTGATAGACGAGGCGGAGCTGGTCGGTCATCTCCAGCGCCGTGCCGAAGTCGCGGAGCAGGCCGTATTGCCGCTGGTGCGCGGTATCGCTCGACGACGAATATAGCGCGATGGCGCCGTCCGCGCCCCGCGCGTCCTGCGCCGCGCTGGCAGCACCGCGCAGCACGTCGTCGGCCGGCATCTCGCCGAGGACGAACGGACGTACGCCGATCGCGACGTTGGTGACGAACCGGACCGAGGACGACGCCCGGATCCGCTCGAACTCCAATTGAAGCGCCTGCAGATAGGCGACCTGCTCGATGCCCGGCGGCGACAGAAACGCGAGTTGCGCCGGGCCGACATGATAGGCCGAGCGCGGGGGTTTAAGCACCTTGAGCAGCGACCGGGTGGCTTCGCGGATCATTTCGTCGACACGGGCGCCGCCGAGAACCCGCGTGATCCGGCTGATCTGATCGTCGCGCGCCAGATCCACCACCACGGCAAGCCGCTGTTCGCCCGGATGATCCCGGGCCAGATCGATGAGATCGTCGCGGAACTGCGTGCGCGTGGGCAGCCCGCTGACGGGATCCACATGCCCGAACGCGTGCTGCAACTCGATCTGGGCCATTACCATCGCGGCGAGATCGACGAGCGCGGCCAACTCCCTTGGCGTTGCCTGTCTCGGTTCGGTTCCCAGGACGCACAGCGCGCCCAGGCCGTAGCCGTCGCTGGTGATCAGCGGCGCTCCCGCATAAAATCGGGTTCCCGCGCGACCCAGGACGCTTTCGGCGTAATAGGGATCGGCGTGCAGGTCTTCGATCACCAGCAATGCGCTGGATGCGGTGACCTGGGCACAGGGCGCCCGGTCGCGGGGAATGCTGGTATGATCCACGCCAACCCGGGATTTGAACCATTGCCGGTCGTGATCGGTCAGGGAAACCGCTGCAACCGGCAGGCCGAAGATCTGGCTCGCCATCCGGGTGATCCGGTCGAAGCTCTCGGTTGGCGAGGTGTTGAGCAGCTTGAGCTGGTACAGAGCGTCAAGCCGGGCTTCTTCCTGATAGTCGCGCACGCGGTACTCCTTGCGCGACCATTATAGGATCAAAACATTAACGGTTTCATCCAATTACCAAAATACATTTTTATTTGTCGGCATTCGGTTTCGACAGGTTCGTTCGCCCGATCGAAGCCTGTCGGCTGTGTCGCCCATGCACCGATCCAGCAACTAATTGCCAACCTCGCCGGGCTCGAACCAGTTTGCTTTGACGCTGTTGCGATATGTCTCCATCCAAGGAGCGCAAGGGGAGGGCAGCGTGCGGCCAACTATCAACGACGTGTCGCGGCTAGCCGGCGTTTCGATCAAGACGGTTTCGCGGGTGCTCAACAACGAGCCTCGCGTTTCGGAGGCGACGCGGGCGCGGGTGACGGCGGCGTTCGCGACGCTCAAATACCGGCCGAACATGGCCGCGCGGACGCTGGCGGGGCATCGCAGCTTCCAGATCGCGCTCGCGTGCGACAATCCCAGCCCCTATTACGTCTACGAGATGCAGTCGGGTATCCGCGACCGCTGTCTGCTCGACGGCGTGCGGATGATCGCGCAGCCCTATGACCACGACTCCGACCGATTGATCGAAGATATCGAGAGCCTGATCGACGGATCGGGTGTCGACGGACTGATCCTGACGCCACCGGCGACCGACTATCCCGAAATATTGGCGCTGATGGCGCGTCGGAAAGTGCGGTTCGTCCGCGTCTCGCCGGGGACCGACCTAGATCTCACCGCATCGGTGTTCATCGACAATATCGGTGCTGCGACCGTGATGACGCGGCATCTGCTGGCACTCGGCCACCGCCGCATCGGCTTCGTCTCGGGGCATGTGAGCTATGCGACCAGCGTGCAGCGACTTGCCGGATATCGCGCCGCGCTCGACGAAGCCGAGATCGCGTTCGATCCCGTCCTGGTACGGCCCGGCGACTATGACTTCGCATCCGGCGCCGACGCGGCCGAGGCGCTGTTGGCGCTCCGCCTGCCGCCCACCGCGATCTTCGCCTCGAACGACGACATGGCGGCAGGCGTGCTCAGCGTCGCGCACCGCCGCGGGCTGTCGGTACCCACCGACCTGTCAATCGCCGGCTTTGGCGACGATGCGATCTCGCGGTTCGTGTGGCCCGCGCTGACGACGATCCGCCAGCCGACGCGGACGCTTGGCTACACGGCGGCCGATCTGCTTCTCGCCGCCGAGTTCGCGGTGAAGCGGATCGAAGTGCCGTTCGAACTGATCCGCCGCGACTCTACCGGGCCGGTTCGATCCGCGGGATAAGCAGCTGGATGAACCCCAGCGCCAGCAGATAGCTGACCGCGCAGATTGCCAGCATCGGCGCGTAGCCAAAGCCGTGGCCGAGCGACCAGGCGGACAGCTGGATCATGCCGATCGATCCCATGTTGCCGCAGAACGCGGCGATCCCGATCGTCGAGCCTACCGAGCGCGCCGGCATGACGTCGGTGGTCAGCGCGAAGACGTTGGTCGAGAACCCCTGATGCGCGAACAGCCCGAGGCCGAGCACCAGCGCCGCGGTCCAGGGGCTTTGCAGCGACAGCACGATCGGTACCGGGATGATCAGCACCGCATACAGGAGCAGCGTGGATTTGCGGGCGCGGTCGAGGCTCCAGCCGCGCGCCATCAGCCGCGTCGGCAACCAGCCGCCGGTGAGCGCGCCGCACGCCGCGAGCGCATAGACGAGCGCGACGGGGAGTCCGACCTGCCCCTGCGGCAGTCCGAACAGCCGGTGGAACAGATCGGGCAACCACGACAGCATGAAGAACCAGACCTGATCCGACAGCACTTTCGCGACTGCGATGGCCAGCGTCCGGCGATCCTTGAACAGGTCGATCCAGCGGATCGGCGCGGGGCCACCGGTCTCTGCGATCGCGGCGGGCATCTTGAACGCGAACCACGTGGCGACCCAGACCAGCCCCAGGCCGCCGGCGACGAGGAACGCCGCGCGCCAGCCGAATGCGATCGCCAGCGCCGGGATGACGAGCGGGGTAATCACCGCACCGACATTGGGCGCGGTGTTGCCGATCCCCAGCGCGATCGAGCGGTCCTTGGGCCCGAAATAGGTCGCGGCGGACTTCACCGCGGCGGGTGTCCCGATCGACTCTGCCGCACCCAGCACGACACGCGCGCCGATGAATCCGGTCACGCCCGACACGAAGGCGTGCGCCATGCCGGCGAGGCTCCATACGAAGACCCCCGCCGCGAAACCGATGCGGAGGCCGACCCGGTCGATGAACCAGCCGGTCCCGAGAAACGCGACCGCGGCGGCGAACTGGAATGCCGACGCCATGTTGCCGTAATCCTGATCGGACCACGCAAACTCCTGCTCAAGCGTTGGCTTGAGCAACGCCAGGATCTGCCGATCGACATAGTTCAGCATTATCGCGAAGAACACGAGCGCCACGACCCCCCAGCGCGCCTTGGAATGGGCGAGCGAGGGGGTCGGGGAGGTCTGTACCGTATCCGTCAAAAGTTCAGCCTTGCGGTGATGCCGGCGTAGCGATCCGCCTCGCGCGGGATGATGTAGCGATAGGCGCCACCGGGCCCGCCGCTGGTGATCGCCGAGGCGAAGCTGGTGTCGAACAGGTTCTTAACTTGGAGCACGACCCTGAAGGCGTCCTTCGCGTCGACGATGCCGGCGGAGAGATCGAGCAGGCCGTATGCTTTGATCGTGGTCGCGTCGCGGATCGCGGCGCTCGCGTCGAACTGCGAGATCTGGCTGGACTGGTATGAGCCCTGCGCGCCGACCGTGAAATCGATGCTGCCGCCGGTGCGGATGCGGTAGTCGCCGCCCAGCGATCCCTTCCACCGCGGCGCATAGCCGAGCTGCGTGCCTGCGGGCACGACGCCGGTGGTCGAGCCGTTGGTCGGGATTTTGAACTGGTCGACATGCGCGTCGGTATAGGCGAGGCCGCCCGAGATGTTGAGATCGCGGACCGGGCGGTAGAGCAGGTCGAGCTCGCCGCCGCGGGTCGATATGTCGCCCGCATTGGTGAAGCGGGTGACGAGCACGCCCGCGACCACGTCGGGGTTGTTGGCCTGGAAGTTGTGGTATTTGGCGTAATAGGCGGCGAGGTTGAACACCAGCTTGCCGTCGAACAGCGTGTTCTTCAGGCCGATTTCATAGCTGTCGGCGGTCTCGGGATCGATCACGTTGGTGCCGGTCGCGCCGAGATTGTAGAAGATGTTGAACGCCGGCCCCTTATAGCCGCGCGAATAGGTCGCGTAGGCGGTCGATTGCGGCGCCAGATCGAATTGCAGCCCGCCCTTGCCCGACCAGTTGGTGTTGGTGGTCTTGCCCGCGAACGGCCCGAAGCTCGGGTTGATGCCGGGTCCCGCAAGCGTGGTGACGCGGCTGTGGAATACGTCGAGCTGGTCGCTGGTATAGCGGACGCCGCCGATCGCGCGGAACCGGTCGGTGAGGTTGAAGACACCCTGCCCGAAGAATGCGAGGTTCTTGAAGGTCGAGCCGAACACGGCGGTGCCGGTCGGTCGGGTGACCGTCGTACCCGCGGTCGAGCAGGGGGTGAGCACGGTTGGCGTCGGCGTGGCGGTGCAGACGACGTCGTCGCGGCGGAACGTCCGTTCGGTTTCTGCGCGCGAGTAGAATGCGCCGACCACGTAGCTGAAGAACTGGTTCGACGGCGACGCGATCCGGACTTCCTGCGTGAAGGTGTTGCTAACCTGCGGCCCGAAATCATGGAGTTGGTTGGCGCCGACATACGCGGTCGGCAGCCAGTCGCCGTCGCGGATCTCGGTATTGTCGTATTCGCGGTACGAGCCGATGTACGTCACCGTCTGCGTGCCGAGGGTGGCGTCCGCCTGCAGCGAAACGCCCCAGCTCTTCTCGTCGGTATGCGTGATCAGATCCTGGTTGACGGTGCGCGACTTGTTGCCGTTGCGATCGGGCAGGACGCTGGCGGTAAGGCCTGCGGTCGGCGTGGTGCCGATGACCTCGGCGCAGCAATCGTCGTTGCTCCGGCGATAGTCGCCGATCAGCGTGAAGGTCAGGTCGGGAGTCGCGTCGGCGACGACCATGCCGCGAAAGCCGTAATGCTCGTACCCGTTCACGCGCCGATTATCGTGCGCGACGTTGCGGATGTTGCCCGCGTAATTGCCGTAGAAGCCGGTGAAGCGGCTCTTGATCGTCTCGCTCAACGGAATGTCGAGCGCGGCGCGCGTGCGATATTCATTGCCGTTGCCGGTGAAGAACGAGCCCTCGACCGAGCCGGCGAGCACGTTGCCGGGACGCTGGGTGACGATGTTGATGACGCCCGCGCTCGTGTTCTTGCCGAACAGCGTACCCTGCGGTCCCCGCAAGACTTCGATCCGGTCGATGTCGATCAGGTCGCTGAACGCTTCGCCGGCGCGGCTGTAGACGACGCCGTCGACGACGGTGGAGATCGACGGCTCGCCCGCGACCGAGAAGGTCGAGGTGCCGACGCCGCGCAGGAACAGCGACTGGTTGATGGTCGTGCCCGATTTGCGGAAGTTGAGCGTCGGCACGAGATACTGCGCGCCTTCGAGGTTCACCGCACCCTGCGCGGCGATCTGCGCGCCCGAGATCACCGAGACCGCGACCGGCACGTCCTGCAGACGCTCCGAGCGCTTCTGCGCGGTGACGACGATCTCGCCCGGCGCGGACGCATCGGGCGCGCTCGGGGCGCCGGCCTGCGGCTGTGCTGCGTCCTGAGCCCAAGCCGGTGCGCTCAGCCCTGCGGCCAAGGCCACCCCCGACAGCAACCAATGCGTTTTCATGCGCGTCCCCTCCACAATTCCTACTTCAATGGTAGGTTAAACAGTGTCCTGCGCTGTCATACACGATTTCGCCTTGGGGCGCGCAAAGTATGGCTTCATTCAGAACCCCAGTTCGCTCATCTCCACCACGCGCTTCGTCAGGGCGCTGATCTCGGCGGCGGTACCGATCGCGACCGCCATCAGCCCGTCGCGCGCGCTAACCTCGACGTCGATTTCGCCGCGCACCGCAGCGATGAACTTCTGGTGCTGATAGAAGGTCGAGCCGTGATGGCTGCCGGCGTCGAGCGCGGTTTGGTCCACCGCGATGACCTCGCGTTCGACCCGTTTCGGATTAAGGAACCCGGTGCGCGGGCTGAACACCAGCGCGCCCTCGGGGATCAGCACGTCGAGCCGGGCGGCGTCGCCGACCGCGGTGATCTCCTCCTGGTTCTCGGCGCCGTCCGCGAACATCGACAGGTCGAGCATCGCGCGGACGCCGTTGGCGAAATCCACCGTCGTGTAGCTGTTGTCGATGATGTCGGGCCGTTCGCCGTCATAGCGTTCGTCGACATGGTTCACGTCCATCGCGCCCGAGCAATAGACGCGGACGGGTTCGGATTGGACGATCAGCCGCATCAGGTCGAAGAAGTGGCAGCATTTCTCGACCATCGTCCCGCCGGTGTTGCGGCTGAAGCGGTTCCAGTCGCCGACCTTGGGCAGGAACGGGAAGCGGTGTTCGCGGATCGACAGCATCCGCAAGGCGCCGATCCGGCCGCCATGAACCTGGTCGATGAACGCCGCGGCGGGCGGCATGTAGCGATATTCCATCGCGGTCCAGAACGGCCGCGTCATCTGCGCGGCGCGGTCGACGACCCAACGCGCATCCTCCAGCGTCGTCGCCAGCGGCTTCTCGCACAGGATCGCCACGTCCGCATCGAACAGCGGCTCCAGCACGTCGCGGTGCGTATAATTCGGGCTGGCGACGATCACCGCATCGACCAGCCCGCTGCGCGCGAGCGCCGCCGCATCGGCAAATTGCTGCACGCCGTCGCCGCGCGCACCCAGCGCATCGCGGGCCCAGCCGAGCGAAATGCTCACCGGATCGGCGATCGCCGTCACCACCGCGCCAGGGGTGACGGCGAGGTTCTGGAGATGCTCGACCCCCATCATGCCGGTTCCGACCAGCCCATAACGTACTTGCTCGACCAAGCCTATTACCCCTATTCGTGACAGCGATGTCGCAGCTTGATCCTACACCCAAAGCCATTCCCCTCGGCAAGAGCGGAATCCTTGTCAGCCCGATAGCCTGGGGCATGTGGCGGTTCGCCGGAGTCGGCGTCGCCGAAGGACGCGCGCTGATCGAGGCGGCGTTCGAGGCGGGCGTCACGCTGTTCGACACCGCCGACATCTATGGTTTCGATGGCGCCGGCGGGTTCGGCGATGCGGAAGTGCTGCTCGGCCGGATCTTCGCAGAGGCGCCCGGCCTGCGCGAGCGGATGATCCTGTCCACCAAGGGCGGTATCCTCCCGCCGCTGCCGTATGATTCCAGCCCGGCCTATCTGGCGAAGGCGCTCGATGCCTCGCTGACCCGGCTCGGGGTCGAGCAGGTCGATCTCTACCAGATCCATCGCCCCGACATCCTCACGCACCCGCAGGAAGCGGCGCGCGCGCTCGAGGATATGGTCACGGCGGGCAAGGTGCGCGCGGTCGGCGTGTCGAACTACACGCCCGCGCAGGCACAGGCGCTGGCGTCGTTCCTGACCATTCCGCTCGTCAGCCATCAGCCGGAGTTCTCGCCGCTCCACCTCGAACCGCTCGAAAACGGGCTGTTCGATCAGGCGATGGAGCGCGGCATGGCGGTGCTCGCCTGGTCGCCGCTCGGCGGTGGCCGGCTCGGTGTGCCCGCCGACGCGCGCAGCGCAGCAGTGGCGGCGGCGCTCGATCGCAAGGCCGCCGAGACGGGCGCGAGCCGGGCGGCGGCCGCGTATAGTTGGATCATGGCGCATCCGGTGCGCGCGATCCCGATCGTCGGCACGCAGAACCCGGCGCGGATAGCCGAACTCGCGCAGGCGTTCGCGATCACCTGGACCCGGCAGGACTGGTACGACGTCCTGGTCGCGGCGCGCGGCGAGGCGCTGCCGTGACCAAATCCTGCGAAGTCAGCTGGTTCTCGGCGCTGTGCGACGACGATTACGAGTTCCTCGGCGTGCCAGATTCCCGGCTGCAATCGACTTGGGAGCATTGCCGGGATATCGTCCTCCAGGCGGAGACCGGCGGCTACGACAACATCCTTCTCCCCTCCGGCTATGCGCTTGGCCTCGACACCACCGCGTTCGCCGCGGCGATCGCGCCGATGCTCCGGCGGATGGCGCTGTTGATGGCGGTGCGCGTCGGCGAAAGCTGGCCACCGCAACTCGCACGCCAGATCGCGACGATCGACCGGATGCTCGGCGGACGGCTCAACATCAACATCATCTCGTCGGACCTGCCCGGCGAGACGCTCGCTTCCGGCCCGCGCTACGCCCGCACGGTCGAGCTGATGCGGATTCTCAAGACGCTGCTAAACGGCGAGCCGCTCGATCACGACGGCGAGTTCTGGAAACTGAAGCTCGATCCGCCGCGGATCGGCACGGTCTCCGGCAGGGCGCCGTTGCTGTATTTCGGCGGGCTGTCGCCGGACGCGCGCGAGGCGGCGGCGAAGGAATGCGACGTCTATCTGATGTGGCCCGACACGCGCGAGAAGGTCGCCGAGATCATCGCCGACATGACCGCGCGCGCCGCCCGCCACGGCCGCACGCTGCGCTTCGGCTACCGCGCGCACGTCATCGTCCGCGACACCGAGGACGAGGCACGGGTATACGCCGATCGCCTTCTCTCGAAGCTGGATGCCGAGCAGGGCGCGGCGATCCGTGCCAAGTCGCTGGATTCGGGGTCTGCCGGCGTCGCGGCGCAGGCGGCCCTGCGCGAGGGCGCATCGGCCGATGGCTATGCCGAGGACAATCTGTGGACCGGCATCGGCCGCGCGCGATCGGGGTGTGGCGCGGCGATCGTCGGCGATCCCGACCAGGTGCTCGCCAAGCTCGCCATGTACCAGGATATGGGGATCGAGGCGTTCATCCTCTCCGGCTATCCCCACGCCGCGGAAGCCGACCTGTTCGCGCGCCACGTCCTGCCGCGGATGAACCATGCGCCATTATCGGTCATTGCCGACGCCTGAGCGGCTCTGATTACGTGCTTGCTGGGGCGTACGATACGACCCAAAGGTCATATCGCACCGACATGGGCTTGATGGGAAGGACGCGCGCCGGACACCGGCATCAGCCTCCGATTTCAGGATAGACCATGACCGATACCAAGCATGACATCGTCGACACCGCGGTTGCCGCAGGGTCGTTCACGACACTGGTTGCCGCCGTCGGCGCGGCAGGCCTCGCTGATACCTTAAAGGGCGAGGGTCCGTTCACCGTCTTCGCGCCGACCGACGCGGCGTTCGCGGCGCTGCCGGCAGGCACCGTCGACGACCTCGTCAAGCCGGAGAACAAGGACAAGCTTACCGCGATCCTGCTCCTCCACGTCCTGCCGGGCGCGGTTATGGCCGGTGATGTGAGCGGCAAGGTTCTCGATCCCGCGACTGCGGGCGGCTCGACCGTGCATGTCGACGGCACCGACGGCGTCACCGTCAACGGTGCGCGCGTGATCTCCGCCGACATCGCCTGCACCAACGGCGTGATCCACGCGATCGACACGGTCCTGCTACCAACCGGTTGATCGCCCAGCGTAATTGATATGTACTCGATACCGGGACCTGATCGTCCCGGTATCGTTGTTTGGAGACATGCGTGAAGGTTGCGATCGTGGGTGCGGGTATCGCGGGATTGTCCTGCGCGATGCGTCTCCAGCAGGATGGCTGTGCGGTGACACTGTTCGACAAGGGGCGTGGCGCCGGTGGGCGCATGGCGACGCGGCGCTCCGACACCCCCGCCGGCGAGACAGCCTTCGATCACGGCGCGCAATATCTGACGATGCGCGACCCGGACTTCGTTGCCGCGATGCATGCATGGCAGGCGGCCGGAATCGTCGCGCCCTGGCCCGCCGCCGGCCCCGATGCATGGGTCGGCACGCCCGGCATGAACGCCATCGTCAAACATCTCGCCGCGCAAACCGACGTACGCTGGAATTCTCGCATCACCGATGTTCGCCGGACGGCCGCGGGCTGGGTCGTCGAACCCGATACGACGGGCGCGTTGTTCGACACCGTCGTCATCGCAACGCCCGCGGAACAGGCCGCGCCGTTGCTGGCACCGCACGATCCGGCGATGGCGAGCGAAGCTTTGGGCTGCCGGTCGGCACCCTGTTGGACGGCGATGTTCGCCTTCGACGCGCCGCCGACGATCCCGCACGACGTGCTCAAGAATTCCGGGATCATCGGCTGGGCGGCGCGGAACAGCGCGAAGCCGGGACGTCGCGGCCCGGAATCCTGGGTCGTCCAGGCGACGCCGGACTGGTCAAGCCAACATCTGGAGCAGCCCGCCGATACCGTGATCGATCAGTTGCAGGCTGCGCTGGCCGAGCACGCCGAGGAAGGACTACCCACACCGATATTTCGTACCGCCCATCGCTGGCGCTACGCAAAGACGGCAGGGCTCGATCTCGGGTCGCTCTGGAACGCCGGCGAGCGGATCGGCGCGGCGGGCGACTGGCTGGTGGCACCGCGGATCGAAAGCGCCTGGCTATCCGGCCGACACCTTGCCGAGCAGATCCTCGCCAGCCCCTGATGCCGGTAAGTTCTGGCGATTGCCCCGCGCCAGCCGCCGCTCGATCCATTTCGAAAATGCCAGATGCGGCACCGCGACGGTCGCGAGCAACTGGAACGCCTGCGCAGTCAGGTCCGTGGGCAGGGACCGTCCAAGGATGCTGGCGAACAGGACCCAGCCGCCGATCGCCGCCACCGACAACGCCGCCCCCGTCGCCAGCCACCAGCGCTGCGACACCCCGCCCAGCGTGATCCGTGCATCGGCCAGATGACGCGGCGAGTGCAGGAACACGAAGAACAGCGCGAACCCGGCAACCGGCGGCGCGATAATCAGGCTTAATATCGCAACCGCCGTCGCCGCAGCCCATTCGCGCGCACTGTTCCGCCAGGCGTCGCTGATGCCGACGATCGTGACCAGCAGCGCGACCGGCGCGACCGCGATCAGCGACCGCGCGACCGTCTCGCCACCGGGCCCGCCTACCATCGCGACGAACAACCGCGCGACCTCCGCCGGGTGGCCGATCGCGGGCGCGGCGATGATCGCGGTCCCGGCCGCGACCTTGAGCAAAGGCTCGTCGATCATCGTCCAGTCCTCGCCGAAATGGACCGAGGCGACCGCGACGAACAGGACCAGCGCGATCAGCGGGCTTACTACCCACATCACGGCCATCGCGACGGCGATCCCGACATAGCCACCGACCGCAAGCGCGAGGCCGTGGCGTCCGAGCCGGCCGGTACGCGCGAGCAACGCGATGTCGTAGGCGCCATGCGGCATGCCTCCGCCGATAAAGACGATCGTGGCGATCAGCGTTGCGATAGGTCCATCGAGCGACAGTCCCGCAGCCAATGCGGTCGCGAGGTACAAGGCGGCCAGCCAGAATCCGGGATGCACGAAGCCGCCGCGCCCCGAGGGGACGCGGCGGCCTAGGCTCGTCACGGCAGCCGATGCCGCAACCCGAGCGGAAGCATCGGTATCAATGATTGTGGACGGCGACGCCATGCGCCTCGACCTGCGACTTGCGGACGGAGATCATGTAGATCAGCACGCCGACGCCAGCCTTCGCGACGATGTCCGCGATGGTGTAGCCGAGCTGGATGACGGTTGTCGCGGTCGCGCCGCTGATCCCGGCATAGGGTGCCATGTAGACGATCGGGTAGAAACCCCACGACGCGAAGGTCAGCAGGCGGGCCTTGCGCACCAAGCTGCGCGCGACGGCCGGCTGCTGCTCGATCGAGTCGCCGAGCCCGCGGAACAGCTCCCAGACGATATAGACGAACGGGATCGACGACAGCGTGCCCCACAGGGCGCGGGTCGGGATGTCGGTCGCGATTTCGCCAGGATAGCCCAGGACGATCATCAGCGCCGCGGCCGAGCCGAGACGGACGGTCTTCGACGAGGTCTCCTCGGGCGACAACCGCATCACCAGCACCAGCTCGATCAGCAGCAGCGGCACTGTCAGCAGCCAGTCGACATAGCGATAGGCGTCGTTGAACGCGAACCCGGTGCCCGTGATGATCCCGTCCTTGAGCGAATAGGTCTCGTTCCAGCTCTCGAAGATCCGCAGGTAATGATAGGCGGCGATCGCGGTCACCAGCCCCGAGATGGTGACGGCGGTACGGTACGCCGGCGCGACCTGCGATCGGCACAGCCACAGGAAGGCGGTCGTCGCGGCCATCGTCGCGAACGTGAATGAGAACGCGTTATATACCAGCGAGAACTGGAACGGGGTTATGCTGTCCATGAAGGTCTCCATCACCTTGCTGTGCCGCGCCCGCTACGCTGGCGAACCGGCCTTGTTGCGGGAGAGCGAGGGCCGACGGAGTGATCGGTTTCGGTCCACCCGGGGATGGCGCCACAGCGACTTCAAAGGGTAACGGAGGGAATTCCACCCGAGCCGCGGAACCGATGGCTAATACGGTCCGAGACCCAGCCGCTGTGACGACCATGGACTAAATACGCTTGGGTGGGGCGGGGGGCGATACGGACCTTGGCCCATATGCGACATGCGATATGGCTTAGAGCCCGGCCTCGACCGCGAGCCGGATCAGGTCCGCGGTGGTCGTCAGGCCGAGCCGGTCCATCAGGATCGCGCGGTGCATCTTCACCGTCTTCTCGGCCAACCCCAGTTCGGCGGCGATCTGCTTGTTGAGCAGGCCCTGCGCGACGAACTTGAGCACCTGGCCCTGGCGCGGCGACAGCGCCTTGACCATTTCCGCCGCACGGATGCGTCGCATGCTGGTCGGCGGCGCGGCGTTGGTGTCGATCTCGACTTGCGAGCCGAGGAAATACAGCAGCCGGTCTTCCTCGTCGTACAGCGGCGCGACCAGCACGGCGTTGCGGAACGGCTGGCCGTTGCGCTTGTAGTTGAGGATCTCGACTAGCACCGGCTTGTGCTCGCGCACGCCGCGGCGGATCTCCTCCGACAACCAGGGCTCGGTCGCCGGCCCCGACAGGAACCGGCAATTGCGCCCGATCACCTCGTCCGCGGGATAGCCGGTCAGGTCGCAGAACGGCTGGTTGCACGCCACGATCGGGTTGTCGGGCAGGCGGGGATCGCTGATCACCGACGGGATCGGACTGTCGGTGACAAGCCGCACGAGGCGCTGGTTCGATTTCGCGTCGGCGCTGTCGGTGTCGACCGATCCGGGATCGGCCGCCGCGGCGTTCGCCAAGATGGACTCGGCCAATATGGAATCGATTGTCATCTTGCACCGCCCCCCTCGGTACTTGATCGCAGGCCTGCGCCCTTTGGGGAAGCGATAGCATGATTTTGGACACCACGCCTAAGGCGATGTTCGCGCGTAAGGCGACTTGGGTAAACTAAGAGCGAGCGATAGCTGTCGAGCCGGCGTGCTACCTCAGGCTATACGCAGGCCGTCCGCGAGCGCCTCGACGAACGCATCGACCTTCGGATTGAGCTGGCGACTTCGCGGCCAGACGAGGTGCAGCGGCAGGCCGGCAGTCGCGTGCCCGGGCAGGATCTCGACCAGCTCGCCGCGGCTGAGCTCGTCGTGGATCAGCCATGTCGCGAGCTGCGCGATGCCGAACCCGGCGCGGACCGCACCGACCTGCGCCTCGGCGCTACCCAACGTCATGCGACCGGTCATCGTCCGCTGCTCGACGGTGCCGCCGTCATAGCCGAAGCGCCAGTCGATCGTGCTGCCGTCCCCGCGTCCGTACAGGATGCAATCATGCTCGGCGAGGGCCTCGACCGATACCGGCGTGCCACGGCGCGCGAGATAGTCGGGTGCGGCGCAGAAGACGAGGTGCTCATGACCGAGCGCGCGGCGGCCCAGCCCGTTGCCGCTGACGTCCGACGCGCTGATCCGGACGGCGACGTCGACACCTTCCTCGATCAAATCGACGAACCGGTCGTTGAAGCTGATCTCCGGGCGAAGGTTCGGGTGGCGGCGGCAGAAGTCCAGCAGCACGGGCATCACCTGAATCCGCCCGAACGCCACCGGCACGTTGATCTTCAGCCGACCGACCGGCTCGGTCTTGTGCGCCGCGAGTACCGCCTCCGCGTCGCCCAGTTCGGCGAGCACGCGCACGCAGGTGGAATAGAACGCCGCGCCCTGATCCGTCAGCGCCAGCCGGCGCGTGGTCCGCTCGAACAGCCGGCTGCCGAGCCGCGTCTCGAGCCGGGCGACGCCCTTGCTGATCGCCGAACCGGTCAGGTTCAGGCGCTCGGCGGCGGCGGTGAAGCTGCCGGTGTCGGCGGAGACGACGAACGCCTCAATGCCCTTCAGTCGTTCGGATGGAATCATGGGACTAGCGTATTGCGGAATATTCGTCGCGACAATGCGGAATTAATGCCGCAAGCGTGAATTTCGATCGCGCTTATGTAGGCGAGCTCAACAGGAGTTCCGCCGATGCCCGTTTCCGTCCAGCACCCACCTACCCGATCGAGCGAGGCCACCGCGCCGGGCAATGGGCTGGCCGTCCTGTTGCTGGCGGTCTCCGCGTTCGTGATCGTCACGACCGAGTTCATCATCGTCGGTCTGTTGCCCAGCCTGTCGCGCGATCTCGGGATCTCGATCTCCGCCGCGGGACAGCTGGTGACGCTGTTCGCCTTCACGGTGATGTTGTTCGGCCCGGTATTGACCGCGATGCTCTCGCATTTCGAGCGCAAGCGGTTGTTCGTCGTCGTCCTGCTGATCTTCGCTGCGTCCAACGCGCTGGTCGCCGCCGCGCCCGATATCTGGGTACTCGGGCTCGGGCGCTTCCTGCCCGCGCTTGCGCTGCCGGTGTTCTGGGGCACCGCGAGCGAGACCGCAGGCGAGCTGGCCGGACCCGAAAAGGCCGGCAAGGCGGTTGCCAACGTCTATCTCGGGATTTCCGGGGCGATGGTGTTCGGCATTCCGCTCGGCACGCTCGCATCGAATGCGTTCGGCTGGCGCGGGACGTTCTGGGGGCTGTCCGGGCTGTCGCTGGTGATGGCGGTGCTGCTGCTCGCGGTCATGCCGACGCTCGCACGGCCGAAGCGCGTCCGCCTCGCGGACCAGGCCCGCATCCTCAAGGATCCGTTCTTTCTCGGCAACGTCGTGCTGTCGGTGGTCGTGTTCACCGCGATGTTCACCGCCTACACCTATCTCGCCGATACGCTCGAACACATAGCGCTGATCCCGGTTGGGCAGGTCGGGTGGTGGCTGATGGGCTTCGGGGTCGTCGGTCTGGCGGGCAATTGGCTGGGCGGGTATTTCGTCGCGCGCAATCCGCTGAACGTGACGCTGATCGCGCTGCTCGTACTCGCACTCGGCATCGCCGCGACCACGCCGCTGGCGCTGCATCACGGCTGGCTGGTCGTCGCGCTGGCGGTCTGGGGTCTCGCCAACACCGCGCTGTATCCGATCTGCCAGGTGCGCGTGATGCAGTCGGCGACGCATGCGCAGGCACTTGCGGGCACGCTCAACGTCTCGATGGCGAATGCGGGGATCGGCCTCGGCGCGGTGATCGGCGGCGCGGTGATCCAGCATTGGGGGCTCGCCACGATCGGCTATGTCGCCGCCTTCATCGCGCTGGTCGGCGCCGCGATGATCCCGTTCGTCGCGCGCCTCAAGGCGAAGGATGCGGACGCATGACCGCGCCCATTGCGATCGCTCCCGATCTGGCCGGGCACCCTGCCTATGCGCGGGTGTTCCAGCCGGGGCAGCTGACGATCGGCTTCATTGCCCCGCTGGAGGGATATCCGACCGCACCCTGGCCGACGCTGGCGCGACATGGGGAGATGGTCGCGCTGGTCGATGCGGCCGGGTTCGCCGCGATCTGGCTGCGCGACGTGCGGTTCTACGATCCCGGTTTCGGTGACGTCGGCCAGATCATCGATCCGATGGTGTATGCCGGTTGGCTCGCCGGCAAGACGCGCAACGTCGCGATCGGCACCGCTGGCATCGTCCTGCCGTTACGCGATCCGCTGGCGGTCGCCAAGCAGGCGACGAGCATCGATCAGCTGTCCGGCGGGCGCTTCCTGCTCGGCCTGTCGACCGGCGATCGTCCGTCCGAGTTCAAGGCGTTCGGCCGCGATATCGACACGCGCGCCGAGCGGTACCGCGATGCGCTGGCGATCATCAAGGCGTCGACCGAACAGGCCTTCGCGACGCATCGCTCGACGCAGCACGGCGAACTCGACGGTTCGCTCGACCTGATACCCAAGCCGGTCGGCCGGCGACTGCCGATCCTGGCGATCGGCCGGGCCGGGCAGACGCTCGACTGGATCGGGGAGAATACCGACGGCTGGATCTGGCATCTCAGCGATCCCGCGCGCTTGCCCGATGTGATTTCCCGGTGGCGGCAGGCGACCGCGACAGAGGCGTTCAAGCCGTACGGCTATGGCGCGATGTTCGATCTGCTCGCGGACCCGACCGCGCCGCTGCAGTTCGCGCGCGGCGGCATTCGCAGCGGTCGCAACGCGCTGATCGAGATGTGGAAACGTCAGCGCGACGAGGGCGTGAACCATGTCGCGCTCAATCCCAAGCCGTTGCAGCGGCCGTTTGCCGAGGTCGCCGACGAACTCGCGACGCATGTCCTGCCGCATTTCCCGACGACCGCACCACTGCGCGCGCAAGCCTGAACCCCGCTTTCCTGAACATCGCCCCGGCTTCGACCGTTACCGACACGCATCCAAGGATCATCCATGACCAAGATCTCGATCACCGACGACTATGCCGAGCGCGACGCCAGCATCGCGATCAATTCCTACACCACCGTCCTGCGCCGCTCGAGCGTCCCGCACGAGGTGTTCGCAACCTATTGGCGCGACGTCCACGGTCCGCTCTGTTCGCGTATTCCGGGGCTCGGCTGGTACGTTCAGAACCATTTCGCCCGTGAGCAGGACGCGCATCTCTGGCCCGCGATCGACGGCATCGCCCCGTTCGACGACTATGTGCTCGATGGTGGCGTGGAGATCGGCTTCGCAACGCGGGCCGACCAGGATGCGTTCAACGATGCGTGCCCGATCCTGTTCGCCGACGAACAGAATATGTTCGCGGCGACGATCGCCTATGCCTTGCCGACGGGTTCGACCACGTTCGTCGACCGCGCCGCGGACCCGATCCCGAACGAGGATGACGGGCTGGACCGCATCCACGTCCATTTCGGCGCCGGTAAGACCGATCCGGCCAAGTTCGCGACGTTCATGCGCGCGTTCGCCGAGACGCTCGCCGGCGATCCGGCGGTACTCAAGGTCCGGCTCCACCAGCCCGACCGCTACGACAACGCCAATCCCGCACCGCCAGCGCCCAATGTCGGCCACGAAGTGCCGCCCGAACGCGCGCAGGTCGCGATCCTCGAACTCGCCTTCGAAACGCCCATGACGCGCCGTGAGTTCTTCGCGTCGGCGCTGTTCCAGAACACGATCGAGGATCAGAAGGCGCATATCGGCCATGTCGCGGCGTTCGCCGTGAGCGGCGTCTACACCTATGTCCGAGACAAGACGCTCACGACCGCCGGCCTGCGCGGCAGCCGTCCGGCGCAGCTGATCGAACGCCTCGGTGCCGCCAACCAGATCGCTGCCGACGCGAAGACCCTGTTGTTCACAGGCGCGCTCTAGGAGACGTTCGGTCGAGCGCCGCGCACCGAACCGAGGGTCGCGGCGCTCGGCCCAGGTCCGTCTATCGCATGGCGCGCAATGATAACCGCGACGATTGGCCATCAGTGCTAGCTTCGTCGCGCCGATCTACCGAACCTCAGCCGCTTCAATTGGTCATCTAGATCAGCTTCAAGATATCGCTACCCCACGGCAATTTGTCTGCCTTACTAGGCTAGCCTGCCGAAAATTGGCCTAACCGAACCACCTTGACTCGTTGACCAACGACCGTAAGGTACCGCTATCAACGAGCTGCTTAGACAGACGTGATCGGGAGTAGGGTGATCAGGCACTATCCAAATTCAGCTCAGATACCGGATCATGCGCCGCATTCTCCGGGTGCCGTCACGTCCCGAGCATTTCGATAACCATAAAAATACTGCGTCTCGCCGCAACGACGGCGAGGTTCCAGAGAGGATCCTGACCATGACACCCTATAAAACGGTACCTCGTTTGACGCGCGCCGGCCTGTTGTGTGCGACGACGATGGCCGCGCTGTGTGCGACCATCGCGACGGCGCAGACCATACCGCCGACGCAGGATCCGTCGCCGCCCGTGGCGCAAGATGCCGCGCCTGCCACAGTGGAACCTGCCGCCCCCACGGCGCCTGCCACAACCGCGGCGCCGCCCGCCGCGAGCCTGCCCAGTTCCGATCAGGTTCCGGGTACGGTCGACGCGACGGACAGTGCCGACATCGTCGTGACCGGCTACCGCTCCAGTCTTGCCAAGTCGACCAATGCGAAGCGCGCGGCGACCGGGTTCACCGACTCGATCTTCGCAGAGGATATCGGCAAGTTCCCCGATACGAACATCGCGGAGTCCTTCAACCGTATTCCAGGCATCACGATCACGCGCGACGTGACGGGTGAGGGCACGAACGTCGCGATCCGCGGGCTCGGCTCGAACTTCACCAACGTGACGCTCAACGGCGCGACGATCGCGGTGGCGTCGTCGGGCGCGACCGACGCGCAGGGCACCGATCGCTCGGTCGATCTGAGCTTCTTCCCGACCGACCTGTTCACCAAGCTGACCGTCAACAAGAGCTATACCGCGGACCTTCTCGAAGGTGGCGCGGCCGGTAACATCGATCTGCGGTCGGCGCGGCCGTTCGATCGTGCGACCTCGTTCCTCGCCTATAACGTGCAGGGTACCAAGCAGTCGCCCGAAGACCGGATCGGCGCGCGTGGCTCGCTGATCGGCAGCTGGCGCAACGATACGTTCGGTATCCTTGCCGGCGTGTCGGCGCAGCGTCTGTTCACCGACACGCGCGGCTTCGAGACGATCGGCTATACCAATCCGGCGCTGACCGCAGCGCAGTGCGGTGCGGCGACGGGCTGCAATTCGACCGCCGGCGGCAACTGGACGATCCCCGCGACGGTACCTGTCGGCGCGGGCGCGGGTCTGGTCGCCGGCACGCCGATCGACAGCGCGTTCCTGCTCGCCAACAACCCCGGTGCGACGATCCAGCAGATCGACAACGCGCTGCTGCCACGGCTTGGGCGCTCGACCAGCATCCGCGGTCCACGCGATCGCATCAATGCGATCATGAGCGCGGAATGGCAGCCGACCGACACGCTGCATTTCTACATCGATGGGCTGTACGGCTATAAGAAGAACGAACTGATCCGCGAGAACATGGCGTGGATCGTCCGCAACGGCGCGATCATTCCGACGAACCTGACGTTCGACAAGGCGGATTGCACGGTCGGCTGCGTCGTCACCGGCGGCACCTTCGCCAACGCGCAGTTCTTCAACGAATTCCGCCCCTATACCGAGACGACGAAGCTCTTCAGCATCAATCCCGGCGGCGAATGGGAGATTTCGGACACGCTGAAGCTCAACCTCCAGGCCAATTACGCGCGTTCGACCTTCCACCGCGAAAGCCCGTCGGTCGGCATGACGACCCCGCTGGGTGTCGGCAACACCGTGACCTACACCAATGACGGCGGCATCCCGAGCATCGTCAGCGGGCTCGATCTCAACGATCCGGCCAATTTCGGCTGGAACGCCGGCAGCCGCGTCAACATCTCCGACGAACGCCGGCTCAACAAGAGCAAGGGGGCGCGTGGCGATCTCACCTGGGGGAGCAAGGCGCTCAACCTGAAGGTCGGCGGCGCATTCGACGACGTGTTCCGTCGGATCCGCGGCTACGACAACAGCCAGGCGTGGCAGAATGCGGTCTGCGGCAACAACCCGAGCGCTTTCGTCAGTTCGCCCAACTCGCAGCCGCCCTGCGAAGGCCTGAACGCGCCGGGCACGATACCGGCCGGCTATCCGAGTTACCCGGGCTATGGCACCGGATCGACCGCGGGCATGACGGGGCCGGTGAGCTATGGGGGGTCGCTGATCCCGAATTCGGCGGCGCCGACCTATCTGACGCCCGGTCCGGCAGGGTTCGTGACGGTCGACTGGCCGAGGTTCGCGGCCGCCAGCAACTATGATTTCTATCACGACAACGCCCCGGAAACCGGTGCTGCCAACACCGGTGCCAGCGGCGGTGCGATCCGCGAAGTCGTCAAATCGGCATTCGCGACGGTGAACGGCGAGCAGGAACTGGGCGGCAACATGCTGCGGTTCAACGTCGGCGTGCGCTATGTGAACACGATCCAGACAATAACCGGGCGCGTGTCGCTGCCCGATCCGCGCAACACGACGTCGACCGGCGCCGCACTGCCGGACGGCAGCCGCTACGAAAACATCGTCAGCAACGTCTCGACGCGCAACGTCTATTCGAAGTGGCTGCCAGCGGCGACTTTCGCCTACGACGTCAGCGAGCATGCCGTCGTCCGCGTGGCCGGTTCGCGGACGATGACCCGCCCCGATCCGTCCGCGCAGCTGCCGGGCGTCAATTTCGGCGCACCCTCGGCGGATCAGGCGACGATCGGCAACCCCGCGCTGAAGCCCTATCTCTCGACCAACCTCGATCTGGGCTTCGAATATTATACCGGCCGCGAGGGCGTGGTCAGCTTCAACGCCTTCCGCAAGTCGATCGAGGGCTTCACCAACACCTTCATCAGCACGGTGCCGTTCGGCGATCTGGCGCAATATGGCATCACGTACGATACGCTGAACCCCACACAGCAGATCGCACTGAACTCGCGTGGCGGCCCCAGCGCCGCGCAGGTGCAGGTCACGTCGCAGGTCAACGTGCCCAACAAGCTGACGATCAACGGCCTCGAATTCCAGTGGGTCCAGCCGCTCGACTTCATCACCAAGCACATCGGCGTCACCGGCTTCGGCTTCAACGCCAACGCGACGGTCGTCGATCAGCGCAGCGATGGGCCGGCCCAGGCGTTCGGCGTGGCACCGTTCACCTACAACATCACGGGCTATTACGAGAAGAACGGCGTGATGCTGCGCGTGTCGACGACGTCGCGCGAGGGTTCGCAGAACAGCGGCGCGGCACAGAACGGCATTCCGGCGGCGGCGTTGTTCGGCACGGATTATACGACGTACGACTTCTCGTCGTCGTTCGATCTGGACAAGATCTTCGGTCTTGCGGGTGCACCGCAGCTGACGATCAACGTCGCGAACTTTACCGATGCGACGCTGCGGTCGTACTTCCAGTTCGAGAACGCGACCTTCACGCAGTACAAGCCCGGTCGCCAGTTCCTGATCGGTCTGCGCGGGACGTTCTAGTAAGCACGCGGGGTGGTCCCGATACGGCCACCCCGCTCCACGATCGTGGAGACGAAATGATGATCACGCGCCGTAACATGATGGGCGGCGCGGTGGCCGCAGGGTTGCTGGCCTCACCCTTGGCCGCCGCGGTGCGGTTCGACCGGCGTAAGCGCGGGTTCGATATCACGCGAGACGGCGGCGTGGTGCCCGTGTTCGTCGATGCGGACGACCTCCCCGGCGTCCGTCGGGCCGCGGGTGATCTGGCCGCGGATATCGGTCGCGTGACCGGCACTGCGGCACAGGTCGTCGGCGACCGTACGCGTCTACCTACGACCATCATTCTGGTCGGGTCGATCGGCCATAGCCCGCTGATCGACCGGTTGATCGCGAGCGGCAAACTCGACGTCGTCGGCATTCGCGGCAAATGGGAGTCGTTCGTCGTCGAGACGATCGCCAACCCGCTGCCGGGCGTCACCGAAGCGCTGGTGATCGTCGGCAGCGACAAGCGCGGCGCGATCTACGGCGCGTACGACCTGTCGCGGATGATCGGCGTGTCGCCCTGGTATTGGTGGGCGGACGTGCCCGTGATCCGTCAGGCGCATTTGAGCGTCGCGCATGGCCGGTATGTCCAGGGATCGCCCGCGGTGAAGTATCGCGGCATATTCCTAAACGACGAAGCACCGTGCCTGTCGGGCTGGACCACCGAGAAGTTCGGCGGGATGAACGCCCAGTTCTACGGCAAGCTGTTCGAACTGCTGCTGCGGCTGCGTGCCAATTACCTGTGGCCGGCGATGTGGAACAACGCGTTCGCGATCGACGATCCGGCCAACGCGCCGCTTGCGGAGGAATACGGCATCGTGATGGGCACGTCGCATCACGAACCGATGATGCGCGCGCACAAGGAGTGGACCGACAACCGTAAGGACTATGGCAACGGCGCGTGGAACTATGCGACCAACGGGCCGGCGGTCGCGAAATTCTTCCGCGAGGGGATCGTCCGCAACCGCGACAATGAAGTCGTCGTCACGATCGGGATGCGCGGCGACGGCGATGTCGCGCTGGAGAGCACCGGCGATATCCAGTCCGACGTCAAACTGCTCGAAGGCATAATCACCGACCAGCGCCGGATCATCGCGGAGGGGATGCGCAAGCACGCCGAACAGGTGCCACAGGTGTGGGTGCTGTTCACCGAAGTTTATAAATATTACGACGCCGGGCTGAAGATCCCCGACGACGTGACGCTGATGCTGGCGGACGACAATGTCGGCAATCTGCGCCGCCTGCCGACCGCGGGCGAGCGTGGCCGCAAGGGCGGTTTCGGCGTGTATTTCCACATGGACATGCACGGCGGCCCGTTCGCCTATCAGTGGATCAATTCGAACCCGCTGCCCAAAATCTGGGAGCAGATGAACCTCGCCAACCAATATGGCGCGAACGAGATGTGGATCGCCAATGTCGGCGACCTGAAGCCGCTCGAACTGCCGATCGAGTTCTTCCTCGCGATGGCGTGGAATCCCGCCGATGTCGCGAAGGACAAGATCGCCGACTGGACGCGTGCCTGGGCCGAACGCCAGTTCGGAGCCGAGCATGCCGAGGAGATCGCCTTCCTCGCCGCGCGTTATGCGAAGTACAACGGGATGCGCAAACCCGAGCAGCTTCGGCCCGACACGTTCAGCCTTGAGAATTACCGCGAGGCGGAGCGGATGTGCGAGGCGTGGAGCGACCTCGTCCGGCGCGCCGATGCGGTCGATGCCGCGCTGCGTCCCGACCAGCGCGATGCGTTCTACCAACTCGTGCTGTACCCGGTGCGTGCCTGCGCCAACCTGATGCTGATGTATGCCGCCGCCGCGCGCAACGCCCGGTTTGCCGAGCAGGCGCGCGCGAGCACCAGGGCCGAGGCGGACGAGGTCCGGCGGCGTTTCAAATACGACCACGAACTCCGCGATACGTACAACCACGTCATGGCCGGCGGTAAATGGAACCATATGATGGACCAGACGCACATCGGCTATTTCGACTGGTATCCGCCGGAGGCCGACATCATGCCGGCGGTCGCCGATCTCGATCTCGATGGCGTGACCGGCTTCGGTGTCAGCGTCGACGGGGACAGCCGCGGGTGGCCGGGCTATTATCTGCCTCCGGCCCTGCCGACGCTCGACAGCATCACACGGCGGCCGACTTACCTCGACGTGTTCCCGCGCGGGCTGGCCGACGCACCGGTCACGGTGACCGCGGACCAGCCCTGGGTGACGATCCGCGAAGGCAAGGCGTTCAGCACATCGGCGCGCGACCGGCGGTTCTGGATCGATGTCGACTGGGCGAAGGCGCCGGCGGGGAAGTCCAAGGCGACGATCGCGGTCAAGGGCGACACGACGATCACTGTGCGGCTGGACGCGGTTCGCGCGACACCGCAACAGGAGAAGGACGCGCGCGGTGCGTTCGGCGGGCTTGCCGGTGCGTTTGCGGTGCCGGTCACCGGCTTTACGCGATCGGTCCCGGTCGGCGGCGTGAAGTGGGACACGATCCCCGATTTCGGACGCGTCGAGGCGGCGATGTCGATCTTCCCGGTCGACGCGCAGTCCTTCCCCGATCCGACGCGCGCGCCGCGCCTCGAATATCCGATTTTCCTGGCGGCGGCGGGTCGATACCGCGTTGATCTGGTCACCGGCCCGACGCTGGAGGTCATTCCCGGCCGCAAGCTGAGCGTTGCCGTCTGGCTAGACGATCAGCCGCCCGAGATCGGCACGGTCTTCACGCCCGAAGACGGTCCGGCGCAGGATTTCCTGGGCGAAAAGCACGCGGTCAACACGGCCGATAATGCACGGACGATGACGTTCACGATCGACGCCAAGCAGCCCGGCCGCCACATGCTGACGATCGGCATGATCGACCCGACGATGGTGCTCCAGACTATCGCGATTTCCAACGAGGACCCCAAGATGTCGTATTTCGGGCCACCGATACTGGACGCACGTCCGACAAAACCGGGCCAACCGGTAGCGCCCTGGGCGATCGTCCGGTCATGATGCGGGCATGCCTTGCGCTCGTCGGCGTCCTGGTCGCGGTAGCTCTGCCCTCGGATAACGACCGTGCGGCCGGACAGCAGGTCGCGCCCGTCTCCGCCGACGTGGTCGTCAATCTCGAAGCGCCCGGCCCGGTCATCGCCAGGCACATCTACGGCCAGTTCGCCGAGCATCTCGGACGCGGCATCTACGAAGGCATCTGGGTCGGCGAGAAGAGCACGATCCCGAACATCCGCGGCTATCGTCGCGACGTGGTCGAGGCATTGCGCCATATCCACGTCCCCGTGATCCGCTGGCCCGGCGGCTGCTTCAGCGAGATCTACGACTGGCGCGATGGGGTCGGCCCGCGCGCGAAGCGACCGACCCGCGTGACGATGAACTGGCCGAACACGATCGACACCAACCAGTTCGGCACGCACGAGTTTCTCGACTTCGCCGAACTGATCGGCGCGGACGCTTACGTCTCCGGCAATGTCGGATCGATGACGCCGCGCGATATGGCGCAGTGGATCGAATACATGACGTCCGACCAGCCGGAATCGACGCTGTTGCAACAGCGCAAGTCCAACGGCCGCGACAAGGCGTGGCGCGTGCCGTTCTTCGGTATCGGCAACGAGACCTGGGGCTGCGGCGGCGAGATGCGGCCTGATTACGCGGCCGACGTCAACGCGCGCTATGCGATCTTCGCGCGCGCGCCGAGCGGCTATCCGATGGTCAAGGTGGCGAGCGGCGCCAGCGTCCAGGGCGGCGGCGACTTCGAGGCGTTCACGACCGCGATGATGGCGCATATGGGCGCGACGCAGGCGCTCAGTTTCCATTATTACGCAATGCCCGACGGTGCGAAAGGCCCCGCGGTCGGGTTCGACGAGGACGGCTGGGCGAACGAACTCGCGCTCGCGCTGCGGATGGAGCCGCTCGTATCGCGGACCGAGGCGATCATGGACCGCACCGATCCCGAGCGGAAGATCGCGCTTTATGTCGACGAATGGGGCAGTTGGTACACCCAGCCGCCCGAGGCTCCCGAGGGCGCGCATTACCAGCAGAACTCTTTGCGCGATGCGATGGTGGCCGCGCTCACGCTCGACATCTTCCACCGCCACACCGCCCGCGTGCGGATGGCCAACATCGCGCAGATGGTGAACGTGCTGCAGGCGATGATCCTGACCGACAAGCAGAAGATGCTGCTGACGCCGACCTATCACGTGTTCGACATGTACCAGCCGTTCATGGATGCGACACCGTTCCCGGCGCTGGTCGCGGGGCCGGTCTACACGCGGGGCAAGGCGAGCATGCCGACGATCGACGCCTCAGCGGCGCGCGGCAAGGACGGCAAGCTGTACCTCGCCTTGGTCAATGTCAGCCCGGACACCGCGGTGCGCGTCCGCACCAACCTGACGGGCGTGGCGCAGGGTCGCCTGCTCACCGCCCCCCAGATCGACAGCCACAACAGCTTCGACGCGCCGGACGCGGTCAAGCCGGTGTCGTTCTCGGGGCGCGTCGAGGCAGGGCGGATCGTCTTCGACATGCCCGCAAAGTCGATCGCGGTCGTCGGGATCGAATGATGCTGCGGCATATCGATTATTCAAACGTGACCGTTCCACTCGACCCGGTGGCGTTGTACGATCGCCGTCAGGCATCAGATTGGTAAGTTCAGTGGTAAATCCCGAATCCCACAACGCGTTGTTCGGTGTTGGAAAGTATGAAGCGCCAGCGAAGGATCGTCTCTATCAGCGGTTGGCGCGTCGGCTGTTCGAAGAACTGGCCGCGGGCACCTATGCCATCGGCGATCGGCTTCCGGCGGAGCGCGAACTCGCGATCGACTATGGCGCCAGTCGACCGGCGGTGCGAGAGGCCCTTATCGCCTTGGAAGTACAGGGTTTCATCGAAGTCCGTGTCGGCTCGGGCGCGTATGTCTGTCGCTTACCGGGGCAGGGTGAGGAACCGGGTTTCGCGATCACCGCGTTCGAACTGACCGAAGCGCGCATCATGTTCGAGGGCGAAGCTGCGGCGCTGGCGGCGGTGCAGATCACCGACGCCGAGGTGGATCACCTGGATGCCCTGGTCGAGGCGATGACCACCGAGAATTTGCTCGTCGAGGTCACCGAGGTCGCCGATCGCGATTTTCACATGGCGATCGCGAAGGCGACCCGGAATGCGGGTGTCGTCAGGACGATCGAGGATCTGTGGCATCTGCGTTCGACATCGCCCGAATGCGCGCTTCTCCATGCCAAGGCGCGCGATGCCAAGGTTCGTCCGGTCGTGGCGGAACACGCTGCGATCGTCGATGCGTTGCGCGCGCGCGACGCGGCGGGAGCACGTGCGGCGATGCGTGCGCATCTGACGTCGGTGATGGATCATCTCCTTTTCAGGACCGAGGAGATGGCGATGGAGGAGGCTCGGCGTGCCCTTGCGACCACGCGCCAGCGATATGGCGGCGGTGCGCACGCCTGACGCTACGTCGCGCTGCCGAACTGAAGAAGTTGTCAGACCAATTTGGCGGCTGCTATCGACATTTTACTGGTTCCGCGTCCAGACGCGGCATTTAACGGGACGAGGACACCGAACAGATGATGATGACCCAGACCATGCGATGGTTTGGCCCGAACGATCCGGTGCCCCTCCATGCGATCCGGCAGGCTGGTGCCACCGGGATCGTCACTGCGCTGCATGAGGTTGCCAATGGCGACGTATGGACCGCCGACCTGATCGCCGCGCGCAAGGCCGTCATCGAAGACGCAGGCCTGGAGTGGAAGGTCGTCGAAAGCCTTCCCGTGGCCGAGGCATTGAAGACCCGCTCGGGCGACTGGGCGCGGCTGATCGAGGCGTATGTCGCCAGCCTGCGAAATCTCGCGGCGCAGGGCATCGATGTGGTGACGTACAATTTCATGCCGCTGCTCGACTGGACGCGGACCGACCTGGCCTGGCCCTTGCCCGACGGCGCCCGCGCGCTTCGTTTCGAACTGCACGCACTGGCTGCCTACGACATCCACATCCTGCGCCGTCCCCATGCCGAACGCGATTACGCGCCGCAGGTCGTTGCGATCGCCGCCGAGCGGTTTGCGGCGATGGACGACGAGGCGCGCACGACGCTGGAGCGGACGATCATCGCAGGCCTGCCGGGCAGCGAAGAGAGCTTCAGTTCGCCGCAATTGCTCGAACAGATCGAAACATATGCCGACATCGATGCAGCGCAGCTGCGCGCCAACCATGTCGCCTTCCTCGAGGCGGTCTGCCCCGTTGCCGAGGCCGAGGGTATCCGGCTGGTGGTGCATCCCGACGATCCGCCGTTCGCGATCTTCGGCCTGCCGCGCGTGGTCAGCACCGAAGCCGATGTCCGCGCGCTGTTCGAAGCGGTACCGTCGGCAGCCAATGGCCTGTGCTTCTGCAGCGGCTCGTTCGGTGCCCGCGCCGACAATGACTTGCCCGGCATGGTTCGGCGGCTGGGCGACAGGATCGGCTTCGTGCATCTGCGATCGGTGCAGCGCGAGCCCGACGGCGCGTTTCACGAAGCAGCGCATCTGCAAGGCGATGCGAACATGCCGGCGATCTTGACCGAACTTGCCACCGTGCAGGCGCGGACCGGTCGCTCGCTGCCGATGCGCCCGGATCACGGTCACCAGATGGCCGACGATCTGACGAAGCGCACCAACCCGGGTTATTCGTTGATCGGGCGTCTGCGTGGGCTCGCCGAATTGCGCGGGTTGGAGCTGGGTCTGGCGTATGGGCGGAGCCGAGGCTGACCGAGCAGCTGGCAAGCCAACGTCAGCGCCGACAGCAAATAGCTGTTCAGTCCTTTTTTGAGATGGTCAGCGCCGCGTCCTGGTGCGCGATATAGCTGTCGAGCGCGCTCGCCGCGTTGAGCATGTGCGCGCGCATGCGGCGGGCGGCGGTGTCGCCGTCGCCTTCGGCGATCGCGCGCATCACCGCATCGTGTTCGGCGCGCGAACTGGCGAGGCGCTGGTCCTGGCGGAGTTGCATGCGGCGGAACGCGTTGAGGCGGGTGCGGACGGCGATCGCCTGGTCCGCGAGGAAGTCGTTGTGCGCGGCGCGGTAGATCGCCTCGTGGAACTCGCGGTTCAGCGCGTCATAGGCGTCGACGTCGCGCGCCTCGACCGCGGCCTCGCTCGCCTCGTGGATGCGGAGCAGGCGGCTGCGTTCGAGCGGCGTGATGCGGTAGGTGGCGAGACGTACGCAGACCGCCTCAATCTCCGCCATCGTCTCGAACATGTCCATCACCTCCTCGGCGGTGACGTGGCGGACGATGACGCCGCGGCGGGGGCGAACCTCGACCATGCCGCTGGTGGCCAACTGCCGCAGCGCCTCGCGGACCGGCGTGCGCGAGGCCCCGTACCGATCGGCCAGCTGCTGTTCGTCGAGCATCGTACCGGGCGCCAGTTCGCCCGACGAGATCGCATCGGTTAGCGCGTTGCGGATTCGGTCGGACAGCAACCCGGTCTCTTCGATGTCGATAACGCCCACGATCCTTCAGCCCCCCACGATCGCGCGGACGATCAGGTACAGGATCGACGGCGCCACCAGACAGCCTAGCCCGGTATGGAAGGTCGCGGTCAAGGCGCCATAGGGCACGAGCCGACGATCGGTCGCGGCGAGCCCGCCCGACACGCCGCTGACCGTGCCCATCAGCCCGCCGAACACCATCGCGCTGCGCGGATTGTTCAGCCCGATCAGCCCGGCGACCAAGGGCGTGCCGACCATCACCATTACCGCCTTGAACACGCCAGTCGCGATCGACAGGGCGATCACCGGCGAACTCGCGCCGATCGCAGCACCCGTTACCGGGCCGACGATATAGGTGACCGCGCCCGCGCCGATCGTCGTCATCGACACCGCATCGGTATAGCCGAACGACGCCGCAACCAATGCGCCGACGATGAACGGCAGCACCGTGCCGAGCAGCAGCGCGACGACGCCGATCAGGCCTGCCTTCTTCGCCTGATCGACATCGACTTCGCAGGCGGTGGCGACGATCGCGAAGTCGCGCAGCATCGCGCCGCCCATCAGGCCGATCCCCGCGAGCATCGGCAGGTCGGCCAGCCCCTTGTGCCCGCCGGTCGCGATGCCGCCCCAGAAGGCGAGCGCGAGGCCGATCAGGATCGCGATCGCCGAACCATGGACCCGGCCCATCGTCAGCTTGGCGGACAGCATGTTCGACAGCCACATGACGATGCCGACGACCGCGAACGCGGTGAGCAGCGCGTTGGCGGTCAGCACCTTGGTGATCATTTCCATGTCGGTGCGCCTCAGTGCGTCGTTGCAGGGGAGGGGGTGAGTGCCGCTTCGGCCTCGCGGGCTTCGCGCGCCTCGATCTCGTCCATCGTCTCGGGCGTGCCCGACAAGCGGCTGATGAGCGCAACCGCGCTGAAGCACACCAGCAGCGCGCCGACTCCGGCGATCAGTACGACCGGTCCGCCCTCGACCGCAGCGACGACGTCCTGCTGCGCCGCCATCGCGACGACGATCGGGATATACAGCGCGCCCCAGAAGCCGATCCCGCGCGAGACGCCCTCGACATAGCGGCCGCGCGACTTGAGCCACATCCGCGCGGCGATCAGCAGGATCATCGCTATGCCGACCCCGCCGACATTGGCCTTCACGCCGAGCAGCGCGCCAAGGCCTTCGCCGAGCAATTGCCCTATCAACGTGCAGATCGCGAGCAGCGCGACTCCGGCGATCATGCGTCGCGTCCCGGATCTGGAGCAGGAATGGGCAGGGATTGACTCATGGCATATCCTCTCACTGTATTCGACCTGTCGTTTTATACCCCGTTAAGTATGCACAGGGTTGTGTTTGGAGCAATAGAGAATACAAAGAGCGCAGAATGAGCGTCAGGAGGCGATGCGTGCGGCAGTGGAATACGCGGAAGGCTTTGCGCGAGGAGCGGATCGCGGCCGGGGCGAGCTTCGCCACCGGCAAGCTGGTCGATCCCGAAACGCTGGTCGATTTCCTCGAGGCGGTGTTGCGGCCCGGCGACAGGGTCTGTCTGGAGGGCGACAACCAGAAACAGGCGGATGTGCTTGCCAAGGGTCTGGCGGCGATGGACCCGGCGCGGATCCACGATCTGCACATGGTTCAGTCGGGCGTGGTGCTGCCCGAGCATCTTGATGTGTTCGACAGCGGGATCGCGAGGCGGCTCGATTTCTCGTATTCGGGGCCGCAATCGGCGCGGATCGCGAAGATGCTGTTCGGCGGCAAGATCGAGCTGGGCGCGATCCACACCTATCTCGAACTGTTCGCGCGGTATTTCGTCGACCTGACGCCGCAGGTCGCGCTGATCGCCGCGGTCAGCGCGGATCGCCACGGCAATCTGTATACCGGCCCCAATACCGAGGACACGCCGACGGTGGTCGAGGCGACCAGCTTCGGCAGCGGCCTGGTGATCGCGCAGGTCGGGGAGATCGTCGACACGCTACCGCGCGTCGATATCCCCGGCGACCAGGTTCATTTCGTGCTCGACGCGGGCAAGCCCTTCTATGTCGAGCCGCTGTTCACGCGCGATCCGGCGGCGATGACCGAGACGCAGATCCTGACCGCGATGATGGCGATCAAGGGCCTGTATCAACCGTATGGCGTGCGCCGGCTGAACCACGGCATCGGCTTCAACACCGCGGCGATCGAGCTGTTGTTGCCGACCTATGGCGAAAAGCTCGGGCTGAAGGGCAAGATCTGCACGCACTGGGCGCTCAACCCGCATCCGACGCTGATCCCCGCGATCGAGGCGGGCTGGGTCGAGCAGGTGCATTGCTTCGGCTCGGAGGTCGGCATGGAGGATTACCTCGCCGCGCGGCCCGACATCTTCTTCACCGGCCCCGACGGATCGCTGCGCTCGAACCGCGCCTTCAGCCAGACCGCGGGGCTTTATGCCTGCGACATGTTCATCGGTTCGACGCTCCAGATCGACCTGGCGGGCCACAGCTCGACGATCACCTCGAACCGGATCGCGGGCTTTGGCGGCGCGCCCAATATGGGGTCGGACGCGCGTGGGCGGCGGCATCCGAGCGCACCGTGGTTGCAGGCGGGGGCGGAGGCCGACCCGGATACGGCGGCGCCTCTGAGGCGAGGGCGCAAGCTCGTCGTGCAGATCGGCGAGACGTTCGGCGAGGGCAATGCGCCGTTGTTCGTCGAGAAGCTCGGCGCGCTCGAGCTCGCGGAAAAGCTCGATCTCGATCTGGCGCCGATCATGGTCTATGCCGACGACACCACGCACATCGTCACCGAGGAGGGCATCGCCAACCTGCTGCTGTGCCGTACCGCCGACGAGCGCGAACAGGCGATCCGCGGCGTGGCGGGCTTTACCGAGATCGGCCGGAGTCGCGACAAGGCGATGGTCGAGCGACTGCGCGAGCGGAAGATCATCCAGCGGCCGGAGGATCTCGGCATTGATCCGCTCGACGCGAACCGGAACATGCTCGCCGCCCGATCGATCAAGGACCTCATGCTCGCCTCGGGCGGGCTGTACCGGCCGCCGAGCCGCTTCCGGAACTGGTAGGACACTCATGGAAATTCTCCATTTCGATATCGCCGCACCGACCCCGGCGGGCGGCACGCGAAAAATGGCGCTGGTCGGCGTCGTCGCGTCGGGCAATCTCGAGGTGCTGGTCGAGCGCGGCGACGCCCCCGACCGCTGCGCGATCGAGATCAGCACCGCGGCACACGGCTTTCGCGATCTGTGGGACGCGGTGGTCGCCGATTTCGCCGGCAGGCGTGCGGCCGGCGGCTTGCGGATCGCGATCAACGATGGCGGCGCGCGGCCCGATACCGTGTCGCTGCGGCTGGCCCAGGGCGTCCGCATGATCGAGGAGCCCGAGGCATGAAGCCGGTTACGAATGGCATTCGTCAGAGCTGGTACGAGGCTGGTGCGCGCGAGCGGATTGCGGCGCTGGTCGACACCGGGAGTTTTGTTGAGTTCGTCGGGCCCGAGTGTCGCGAGACGAGCCCGCATCTGAGCATCTTCGACCTACCCGCGCAGTTCGACGACGGGATCGTGGTCGGCAGCGCAACGCTCGACGGCACGCCGATCCTGGTTGCCGCACAGGAGGGCCGCTTCATGGGCGGTGCGTTCGGCGAGGTGCACGGCGCCAAGCTGACCGGATTGTTGCGCGCGGCCAAGGCGCTCGGGCGCGACGTGGTGATCGCGTTCGACACCGGCGGCGTGCGCCTGCAGGAGGCAAATGCCGGCGAGATCGCGATCGCCGAGATCATGCGCGCGGTCGCCGAAGCGCGGATGGCGGGATCGCGCGTCGTTGGTCTGATCGGCGGTCGGGCCGGCTGTTACGGCGGCGGCGGGCTGATCGCGGGGTGCTGCTCGACGCTGATCGTGTCCGAACAGGGCCGCATCAGCGTGACCGGCCCCGAGGTGATCGAGACCAACATGGGCGTCGAGGAGTTCGACTCGCGCGATCGCGCGCTTGTCTGGCGGACAATGGGCGGCAAGCACCGCACGTTGATCGGCGGCGCGGACGTGTTCGTTGACGACGACGCGGCGGCGTTTCGCGACGCGGCGCGTGCCGGGTTGGCGCGTCCGGCAAAGCTTGATGTGGATACCTTGGCAGCAGAGCAGGCGCGCCTCGAGCGCCGGATCGCGCGGTTTGGGGATGCAGCCGACGCGACCGACATCTGGCACGCGCTCGGGATCGACGATCCCAAGGCTATCCCCGACATGCCTGCCGCCGCCTTCGCCAGCCTTGCCGCCCAGTATCGGGAGAGCGCCGATGACGCCCGCTGAGATCCTCGCCTCGCTGTTTCCGGCCGGACATTCGGTATCCGCCGAGGGCGACCTGATGTTCGGGCAGGGAACATTGCCCGATGGCGCGGTGGTCCACGTCGTCGGCGCGACCGCGCGCGCGCCCATCGGGATCGACCAGGCGATCCGACTGTCCGCCGCGGTGCTGGAGATCGCGCGCAGCGACGACGCCACGCCGATCCTGTTCCTCGTCGACAGCGCAAGCCAGCGGATGAGCCGCCGCGACGAACTGCTCGGGCTGAGCGAATATCTCGCGCACCTCGCCAAGTCGCTCCTGCTGGCCGAAGCGCAAGGTCACCGTACGATCGGGCTGCTCTACGGCGGCAGCGCGGCAGGAGCGTTCATCGCCACCGCGCTTGCGTGCGGAACGCTGGTCGCACTGCCCGGCGCGCATCCCGAGGTGATGGACCTCGCCTCAATGTCACGCGTGACGAAACTGCCGATCGAGGTGCTGGAGGCGAAGGCGAAGACTACGCCGGTCTTCGCACCCGGCCTCGACAACCTCGTCAGCGTCGGCGGCATCGCGGCGGTGTGGGATGCGGACGACAGTCTCGCAGACCAGTTGCAGGCATTGCTCGTTCGCCAGCGCGATGGCGACGACCGGGCCGCACTCGGCGCAGAACGGGGCGGACGACCGAAATCGGCGCGGATCGCCGGTGAACTCGCGGCGGCGGCGCAGGCGTAATGCGGTTCGAGCGACACCGTCTGGTCTATCTCGATCCGGCGCGCTGGGACGGCATACTGGCAGCCTATCCAGCGCTTCATGCGATCCCCATGGTGGTCGACTGGGTCGGCTCGGGGCGTCCATTGATAGCGCGTCGCCCCATATGCGACGACATGGCGGGCCGCGTGCCGCTCGGCCTGCCGTTGCCGCCGTCGCTGGGAAAGCAGCGTCTGGCCTTCGCGGTGCAGCCCGATGCAATCGTGTCCGATGCACTACCGCCGTTGCTCTCCGATGCGTTGCGGGAAGCGCCGGCCGCGTGGCAGGCAACGATTGCAGCGCTGGTCGTGCTCGATCCCGAGACGCGGTGCTTCGGCAGCCTGGCATGGGAACACCTGACCGGCTTGCCGTATCTTTCGGAGACATCCGATCTGGATCTCGTTTGGCGGGTATCAAAGGCCGACGCCGCCGCCCGGCTGGTTACTGCACTGGCGCGGATCGATGCGGCGGCGCCGATGCGGCTGGATGGCGAGATCGTGACGCCGAAGGGGCTCGCGGTTCAGTGGCGCGAACTCGCTTTCGCCGCGCCCGAACTGCTCACAAAGGCAGCAGACGGCAATTGCATGATCGCACGTGCGAAGCTGTTCGCATGACCGCGCTAGCCCGTTCCACCACGGCGATCGACAGCGATGGCATCGGCCGGCTCGCGACCGAGTGCCTCAAGCTCGAGATCGCGAGCTATCCGAAGCCCGGCCTCGTCAGCCCGGTCGATACCGGCGCGCATGACGACATGGACGCGGCGATGATGAACCGCAGCGCCGAGACGCTCGAACCGTTCTTCGCAAGGCTGGCCGAAGCCGGCGCGGCCGGCGCAGGCATGGACCGGCTCCGCGCGATCGGAGTCGAGGCGGAGGTCGCGATGATGGCGGCGACCGGTGGCGTCAACACGCACCGCGGCGCGATCTTCGGGATGGGATGCCTCTGTGCAGCCGCGGGGTTTCGCGCCGCGTATCGCGCTTCCGGCACGTTGGGGGAGATCGTCGCGCACCGCTGGGGTGCCGAGATTCGCCGCGGGCCGGTGGCGCTGCACAGCCACGGCAGCACCGTCGCCCGCCGTCATGCCACCGGCGGCGCGCGCGCCGAGGCGGCGACCGGGTTTCGGTCCCTGTTCGATATCGCGTTGCCCGCTCTCGCCGAAGCGCGCTTGCTGACCGCGAACGACGAGGCTCGCCGCGTCCATGCGCTGATGGCGCTGATCGTCGGGGTGGGGGACACCAACCTGCTTTATCGGGGTGGCACGGAAGGGCTGGCGTTCGCGCAGTCCCATGCCCGCGCGTTCCTCGCCTCGGGCAGCGTCGCGAGCCCCGACTGGCGTGCGCGGGCCGTGGCCATGCACCAGGTCTTCACGGCACGGCGTCTCAGCCCCGGCGGGTGTGCCGACCTGCTCGCGATGGCACTATTCGTTGAAGCGCGCGGGGCGTGACTCTCGCTCTGCTCTGCTCGGGACAGGGTCGGCAGGATCGGGCGATGCTCGATCTGTTCGCAGACGATTCGCGCGTGGCGCCGATTCTGGCGGAAGCCAGCACGCTGCTGGGTCAGGACATCCGGACCCTCCTGAGCCAAGCCCCCAACTCCGCGCTGTTCGCAAACCGGACGAGCCAAATCCTCTGCGTGACTCGCGGCCTGATTGCGGCTGCCTGCGTGGCGCCGACGGCGCCGTTCGTCACCGCTGGATATAGCGTCGGCGAGATGACCGCATGGGGAGTCGCCGGGATCTGGTCTCCCGAACGTACCCTGCGACTGACGGCGGTTCGCGCCCAGGCGATGGATGCGGCGAGCGGGGCGGACGACGGGCTGGGCTTCGTTCGCGGGTTGGCACGCGAGCATGTGCAAGCGCTGGTGACCCGGTTCGACTGTGCGATCGCGATCATCAACCCGGACCTTGTGTTCGTCATCGGCGGAGAGCGCCGGCAGGTCGAGCGATGTTGTACAGCCGCTTTGGCCGAAAGAGCGGTGGCGGCAAGACCGATCGCTGTGCATGTCGCCTCGCATACCCCGCGCCTCGCGGCGGCCGTCGCGGTGTTTCGCAAGCAGCTCGACGGCGGTGAACCCGCCCGGCCGACCCGCGGACGAACCCTGATCGGCGCGGCTGACGCCTCGATCGTGCGCGGTGCAAGCGACGTTGCGGGGCTGGCGGAGCAGGTCGCCACGACCATCGACTGGGCCGCGGTGCTAGAAGCGCTGGTCGAGCGCGGTGTCGACCGGGTACTCGAACTCGGTCCGGGCACCGCGCTCGCCGACATGATGCGCGCCCGCTATCCGACGGTCGAAGCCCGCTGCGTCGACGACTTCCGTAGCCAGGCCGGCATCACGGAATGGCTCGCGCGCTGACCAAGCCCGAGCGGTACGCGCTGGCGAACCGGCGTTACTGTACCGCCCGAAGCGGCCCCGCCCGGATCGTCCGGGCGGAGTAGGGTTCAGCGTTCGGATCAGAAGCGGACGCCCATCGCATAGGCCACCTGATGCCGGGTCGGCTTCAGGCTGGCGGTCGCACCGTCGAGTGCCGCCGATACGCGACCGTAGTTGGTGTAGATATACTCCAGACGTCCATAGACGCCGCCGGTGATCGCCGCCTCGACGCCGCCGCCGACATGGAAACCGTCGAAGTTGCGATGTTCGTTCTGGTCGGCGAGGATCAGTTCATAGTCCTGATAATCGACCGAGACGCGGCCGTTCGAATAGCCGCCCTTGCCGTACAGCAGAAACGAATCACCGACGACGGTACCGATGCGCGCACCGGCGGTGATGTTGCGGCCGGCGCGGACGCACAGACGATCTTCACCGTAAAGTTCGCCGCAGGCCTTGGTCGTGGAGCCATCGATGCCGGCATAGGCGCCGATCACCAAATTACCGTTCGTGCGGGCGTCGTAGCCGATCTCTCCGCCATAGGTCACGCCGCTCTTGCCCGCGCTTCGGCTGATGCTGTCGACGCCATCGGACAGAGTAACGCGAACATCCGGATGATCCCAACCGGCGCGCAGTTCGATCCGGGGACCGTCGAACGATGGTACGATGTCCTGGGCAAAGGCAGACGTAGAAATACAAGCCAGCATAACGGCAGCTGCCGACGCAACGATCTTCATGAAATACTCCCGCAGCCGGCGCGATCGCCGGCTCGCCTCCAAAGAACGGAATTTCGTTAAGAAGCCTTTATAGTGCGACCAATCTCGATCTATTTCCCGGAGCCGGGAGGATCCTCAGCGATACCAGGCGTAGGGACCGACAACCGTACCGACGAACCCGCCCGCGGCCTTCGTACTCAGGAACCGGACGTCGACGTTCTCGGCCAACGTGCGTTTTCCGGCGGCAGTCTGGTAGTCGAAGGCCATGCGATCCTTGTCGGCGCGGATGGTCAGCGTGACGGGACCTGCCGTTGCGGGCGCGGAAGCGATCATCCGCTCCGTCCCCTTGTCGCTGGCGTAGAGTGCCACCACCGGCTTGCCCGCGATCCGCGTCGTGCCGAAGAAGAGGTAGTTCTGGTCGCTCTGCATCGCGACGAGGCCTGCGCGGTCGCCGTCGGTGTCGGGCGAGAATTGCAGCGTCGTGGAGATGGTTGCGACGTGATGCTGCTGGCGCCGCCCCACGAACGCCGGAACACCCTTCAGGTCGCCGATCGAGGTGCCGCGACCGAGCACGAGGTCGCCGCGATCGAGCCGGTAGAACGGCGTCTTCGGCGTTCGTACGCCGACCCACTGCATCCCCAGCGTGCTGCCGTCGAAGTCGTCGACATAACCGAAGTCGCCGCTGGTCGGTATCGGGCCGGGTGTGCCCGCGGGCAGCCGCGGCTTCGTCCCGACAAACGGTATCGGTTGTCCCTTGGGCAGGATGATCGGCCATCCGTCTTTCCACGTTACCGGCAGGAGGAACGTCTCGCGGCCGATATTGTAATAGTCGCCCTCGTACGGACGGACGCCCAGGAAGGTCGCATACCAGTCGCCATGCTGCGTCTGCACCAGCGTGGCGTGGCCCGCCGAGGTGATCGGATTGGGGCGGGCAGGGTCGAGATCGCGCTGGGTCAGGATCGGATTGTCGGCGTACGGCACGAACGGCCCTCGCAGAGACTTGGAGCGCAGCACGACCTGCGAATGGTTGACGCTCGTGCCGCCCTCCGCCGCGGTCAGGTAATAATAGCCGTCCTTGCGGAAGATGTGCGGGCCCTCGATCCAGACCGGCTTCTTGGAAATGTCGACGCCGCCGTTGATCAGCTGCGTGCTGTCGCCGACCATCTTGCCTGCGCGCCAGTCATATTCCTGGATCCAGATCGCGCGGTGGCCGTCATAGCGCGGCGGCTCGGCGGGCGCGCGATTGTTGACGATATAGGCCTTGCCGCCCTCCCAGTAGATCGACGGGTCGATGCCTTCGAAGGGTAGCCAGATCGGGTTGGACCACGGCCCCGCCGGGTCCTTCGCCGTGATGACGAAATTGCCTTTGCACTCGACGCACGTGTTGACGATGTAGAACACCCCGTCGTGATACGAGATGTCGGGCGCGAACACCGCCTGCGACGTCCGCATGCCGGTGAAGTCGAGCTGTTCGGGCCGATCGATCGCATTGCCGATCTGCGTCCAGTTCACCAGATCCTTCGACCGGAAGATCGGCAGGCCCGGATAATGCGCGAACGACGACAGGACGAGGTAATAGTCGTCGCCGACCCGCGTCACCGAAGGATCGGGATAATAGCCGGACAGGATCGGGTTGCGGTATTGGTTCGGCCCGACAGTCACCTTCTCCTGTGCGTGCCCGTCATAGGTGAAGCGGCTGAACCGCGGCGCATCGCTGGCAGCGGCGGGCGATGCGAGGGCGATACCCGAGAGCAACAGGGCAAGCGTTTGAAGTTTCATGATGGTCCTCATCGAACGGCGCCCGCGCGCACGGTTGCAGTCGGCTTTGGGCCGGCGGAGCGATTGGCGAGATCCTGCGCGGCTAGCGCCAGTTCGATCCACATTGCGCCCTCGGGAATGACGTATTCGTTCTCACCCCAAAAGAACGGCCAATCCTCGTGGTTCTCGGGCAGGTCCGGTTTGACGATCAGCACGCCCGGCACGACGCCGCCGGCGATGAACGAGAAGTCCGCGCGGTTGTTGCCGTACGCCACCTCCTTGGAGACGGTGCCGACGCCCGATACGAACGATATGTCGGACGCGGGGTGATGCCCGACCAGGAATTCCAGACCGCGGAACACCGCGTCGGCGGGCATGATCTCCGGAAACGCGGTGTGCAGCGCATAAACGTTGAGCGCGGTCCCCAGCACGGTGCCGCTGCCCGCCCAGCCGCCGGTGGTGATCGGCACGCCGAACGGGTTTGCCTTCGCCGCCGCAGCCGTTGAAGCCGCATAGGCACGGACCGCCGGGACCATGCCGTCGCGGTAGGCGGGCGGCATGAACGGGATCGCGGCCACCGCATCCCGCAGCGTGAAGGCGAAGCGCTTCTCCATTGCGGGCCATAGCGACTGGACGGCGGCGGCATAGCGCGGGTCGCGAGTGGACCGCAGCAGTTCGACGGCGGCGGAGAATTGCTCGGCCTCCAGCGGCCCACCGGTCGTGTTGCCGTGCTGGTACAGATCGGGCGCGTGCGACTGTTCCTCGGCCCAGGTCCGCGTCGCGATATCGAGCGCCTTTTTCGACAGGGCAGGGTCGACGTCGGCCAGCGCGCGCGAGGCCGCGGCGAGCCCCGCGATCGAGCCGTAGTTGAGCGCGGATGCCTTGGTCGTGAAGGCCCAGCGATCGTCGGGCGTACCGCTGCGTCCGCCCTTTTCCTCGCCGAGCTTCAGCGCCGGATCGTAGACCAGCCCATCGGTCTTCGTCGATGCGTCGCCGAGATGGGTATATTGCGCGACGTCGGGCTCGACGATGCCGTGGATCGCATGGCCGACCGCGTCGAACTGCGCGATCAGTTGCAGCGTGCCGTGGCGGATCTGCTGGACGAGATCGGGCGTGCCATCGGGAACGTGCATCTCGGTCTTGCGCCGCGTCCAGTCGATCGCGGTGGTGTCGCGCGTCGGATGCCAGCGCTCCCAACTGTCGACCAGTGACCGGATCACCTGATATTGCGACTGGGTGCGGATGTCGTAGTCGCCCGCGTCGAACCATCCGCCGACCGCCAAGCCGGGGATGTGCTCGCCCGGCTTGAACTTCGTGTCGGTGGTCGACCCCTGCGCGTAGAGATCGATATGCTCGTGGTTCACGGGTGCCTGGCGCGCATCGTCGCGGTGTGCGTCGCCGTGCCAGACCCGGTAGCCTTCGTTGACGAACATATGGTCCATCGCGACCGGAAAATAGACGTCGAGCGTCGGATGCCACGCGCCCGCATAGGCATCGGCGGCGATCCGGAACGGCGCGGTGCGGGTCGCTCCATATTCGAGCACATAGGTGCCGGGCTGCCGGACCGCGCTGAAATCGAGCTGCAGATAGGTATAGCGCAAATACTCGCCCCAGCGCTTGGCCGGCGCGGTACGGATCGGCGTCATGCTGCCGTCCGCACCGACGCGGAGCAGGCGCGCGGGGAGCGTGCGGCGATCGTTGCGGTCGAGTTCGATCGTCGCGACTTTCCGCGCGTCGGGCGTGTAGCCGAGCTGCGAATGCGCGATCACTGGAGGACGCAGCCAACCGGGAACGCTGTTCGGCTGGATCGTCCATTCGAGGACCGTGCCGGTGCGCCCAGCAGGCAGCAGCGATCGGAGCACGAACCAGCCGTTCTGCGCTTGATTGCGACCGTCGAACAGCTGCACTTCGGCGGTGGACCGGATCGTCACGCGCCGGGCTGGATCCTCCGGCGCCAGCACGAAGCGGGTGCCCTTGGCGATCGCGCTCGGCTCGGCGCCGGGCCCTTCGGCACGACCGCTTGCGGCGTTGCGGTCAGGCGTCGCGACCATCGCGTCGGCGGGATAGATCGGGAAAGTGCCGGTGGCGTCGTCCGCCATATAGCTGTGATGGAAATAGGCGGTTGGGAGGAATTCCAGGTTGAACCCGGCCTTGCCGGCAAGAGCGGCTGGTACCGGCTGGTCGAGGATCACCGAGACGGCGACCGCCCCGCCGCGCTTTTCCGATCGCACCCGGTACTGCCATTTATAGTCGGGATATTCGAGCGTCACGGTGATCGCGCCGGTTGCCGCGTCGACCTTGCGGTCTACCAGACGACCGATCGCGTCCCATTGGCCGGGGGTTGCGGACAGGCGGACATCGCCATTGGTCGCGATGCGTTCGCCCTGCTGAACGATCTCGACGCCGCTGATCTTCGAATCGGCGAACAGCCCGTCATACCAGTTGGAAAAGACGAGCACGTTGGCGGCGGGCGCTTCGTAATAGCCGGCCGCGTTCAGCGTCAGTTCCGGTGCTTTGCTCGCTGGCTTTGTCTGAGCGATCACGGGTGACACGGTGGCGAGCAGTGTCGCCAATACGCAGAATACGGGTCTTGCCGCCATAGTCAGATCCTCTCCCAAGTCTTCGCGCGCCGTCTAACCGCGTCGCATTTGCCGGAACTATAGCGCTAACAGCGGGGCGCGCTAGCCGCTGTCGACAGCGTTCGGGAATAACTTCACGGTCCGGCTAATCACTGGACTCGATAGCGGTATCACCATATCACTCGGACAAGGACGCGAGAGTGGTCCGGCAGCGCCGATCGTCGGCTAGGCCGTACAAGGACCCCGCAGCAGTCCCTGGGAGAAGAGGATGACCGGGCTGATCGTCGATCGTCGTGGTGCGATGCGTGCATCGATCGCTACCGGAGCAGGCCTGATGCTGCCCGCAACCGGCGCGGCGTATGCTGCGACACGGCCCGCCGGATCCCGCACCGGAACCTGTTCCACCCCCCAGTCAGCGACCGCCCGGACGCAATATGGTCCCGTGCGCGGCTATGTTCAGGACGATGTCTTTACCTTCAAGGGCATCCCGTATGGCGCGGATACCGGCGGAGAAAATCGCTGGTTGCCCGCCAAGCCGCCGACGCGATGGACCGAACCGCGCAATACGCTGTCCTACGGTGCGAACTGCCCGCAGACGCTCCACGATTTCAGCGCGGTCGAGCACACGTTCCTCCAGCAATGGACCGACGGTTTCGTCGGCGAGGACATGCTGAAGCTCAACATCTGGACGCCGGCCTTGTCGGGCAAGCGACCGGTGATGGTGTATTTCCACGGCGGCGGGTTCGCGTTCGGATCGTCGTACGAACTCGCTGCGCACGATGGCGCGCAGATGGCGCGGCATCACGATGTCGTGCAGGTGTCGATCAACCACCGGCTCAACGTGCTCGGCTTCCTCGACCTGACCGAGGTCGGCGGGGCGGCCTATGAGGAGTCGGTCAACGTCAGCATGACCGATTGCGTCGCCGCCTTGCGATGGGTGCACGAGAATATCGCGCAGTTCGGCGGCGATCCCGACACCGTGATGATCTACGGACAGTCGGGCGGCGGATCCAAGGTGACGACATTGCTCGGCATGGCGAGCGGCAAGGGCCTGATCCACCGTGCGGCCGTACAATCGGGCGGCGGCGGCGCGCTGCCGACCGCGGAGCAGTCGCGCGATTTCTCGCGGCGAGTCCTGCGTGCCCTGAACATCGGTCCGGGGGATATCGGCGCGCTTCAGAGGATCGCATGGAAGCCTTTGTTCGAGGCTGGCAACACGGTCGCGAACGACATCAACGGCCCGCGTGGTCCGATGGGGCCATCGCTCACGCCGCGGGTCGGCTGGAACCCGACGCTCGACGGCAGGGTGATCGACGTGCGTTCGTTCTCGGAGGTCGCGCCGGACGTGTCGCGCGACGTGCCGATGATGATCGGCAACACCAGCGAGGAGGGGATGCGCTGGGGCTATGCGCCGTCCGAGGCGCAGTGGCGCACCGACCTGACCACGCAGATCGGCGCGGCCAAGGCGGCGAACCTGATCGCGGCGATGCAGCAGGCGCACCCTGAAAAAGCGGTGCGTACGCTGGCCTACGGTGTCCAGGGACTGCAGAACCGCAACCGCGTGCAGGACATGGTGCGGCTGAAGCACGCTCAGCGCGCCGCGCCGGTCTATCAATACCTGTTCCAGTGGCAGTCGCCGCAGCTCGGCGGCGTTGCGGGGGCGTGGCACACGGCCGATCTCGCCTTCTGCTTCGACAATACGCGGCTGTGCGACCAGGGTACCGGCAACACGCCCGACGCGCGACGGCTCGCGCGTACGATGGCGACGGCGTGGGCGAATTTCGCGCGAACCGGCAATCCGAGCCAGCCCGGTCTCGCTTGGACTCCGAGCGATCCGCAGCGCTGCCAGACGATGGTGTTCGATACCAATTCCCGCATGGTCGACGATCCGGAAGGCGCTTCGCGGCGCATCCTGCTCGGCTGATTGCGGCTCTCGAAGGGGAAACGACGATGCGTGGGACGGGACGATTTGGCGTGGTGGCGGCCATGCTCGCACTGACTGCGCCGGTCATGGCGCAGGACGCGCGGATGACGGCGATGGCGGCGCCGGCCGAGCCGACTGCGATCCCGCTCGGGACCGGCTCGGTCGAGAACCAGACCGCGCCTGAGGCGTGGTTCCGCCAATATGGCGTCGCGATGACCCGCAACGTGACGACCGCGACGCTGACGCCGTTCCTGCCCGATCCCGCCAAGGCGACCGGTGCCGCGGTGATCGTGGCGCCTGGCGGCGGTTTCCTGATGCTGTCGATGGAGAATGAGGGCTGGCGTGTGGCAAAGGCGCTCGCCGACCGGGGCATCGCGGCCTTCGTGCTGAAATACCGGCTCAAGCCGACGCCTGCCGACATGATCGGGTTCGAGAAAGCGGTGACCGCTATGTTCGCGGGGGCCGGTCGACCGCAGGGCAGGCTTAGGCCTGCGGATGCGATCGCGGGGCTCGGCGATCAGATCGCCGATGCGCGCGCTGCGGTCGCGCTGGTACGGGCGCGGGCCGATGGCTGGAAGATCGACCCGGCGCGCATCGGCATGATCGGCTTTTCGGCAGGCGCCATGACGACGATGGCGACTGCGCTGGCGGCACCGGACACGCGGCTGGCGTTCGTCGCGCCGATCTATGGGTCGATGGAGGCGGTCCCGGTTCCAGCGGGTGCGCCGCCGTTGTTCGCCGTGCTCGCCGCGGACGATCCGCTGTTCGCGAACAAGGGCTTCGGGCTCGTCGAGTCCTGGCAGAAGGCGGGGCGGCCGGTCGAGTTCCATCTCTACCAGGGCGGCGGCCACGGTTTCGGGCTCGGCAAGACCGGTACGACCAGCACCGGATGGTTCGAACATTTCATGCACTGGCTCGATGCCAACCAACTGCTGGTCCGTCGATGACCGCGCGCGCGATGATGGGGGGAGGGACACGGGTATGACGATCGCAGGGATAGGCCGAAGACGGGCATGGCGGAGCGCGCCGTTGCTTGCGCTGGGTATGTTGGCGGGGCTGGCATCGGGCGCCGTGGGGCAGGAGGCGGCCACCACCACAGCGCTAGCGCCGCATTTCGCGCGGGCGACGCCCGGCGCGACCACGCCGGACAGTGACGGGTTCCTGCGTCGCTGGCTGTTGCTGGAGCCGATCGACAAGCCCAACCGGAGCAATTCGGGCTTCACCGCCACCTATGTCCGGCAGGCGCTGGCCACGCAGTATTTTCCCGGCCAGTTCGGGGCGGTGCCGCGCGACGGGCTGCTGGTGCAGGCCGCGACGCCGTTACGCTGGCACGCGCTCGATTCGACTGCGTTCGACGTGAAGCTGTTCGACTTCGCCAAGGCGCTCGGCAAGCCGACGTACGGCGTGATCTTCTGGGCGGTGACGGTCGTCGACAGCCCGCGCGAGATGCGCGACGTCCGGCTGGCGGTGGGCTCCAACTCGGCATCGATGTGGTGGTTGAACGGGAAAGAGACCGTCGGTCTCTTCAACGATCGCCGCATGGTGATGGACGACGTGCTGTCGGACCGGGTGACGCTCCGCAAGGGCCGCAACGTGATTCGCGGTGCGGTGATCAACGGACCGGGCCTCAGCGATTTCTGCGTCCGTTTCGTCGGTGCCGATGGCCGGCCGATTACCGATCTGAAGATCGATGTCCGATGACGTCGGTCTCGACCCGTTCAGCCGAAAAAATGGAGGGCCGTATGAAGCGTCTGGTTACGGTAGCCCGGGGGCTCTGCACGATCCTGGCAGTCGGCATTGTGCCGGCCAGGGCACAGTTGCAGGGTGAGACCTTCATCCACGATCCTTCGACGGTGACCCTGTCGGATGGCAGATACTACACGTTCGGCACGCGCGGCGGCGGCCTGGTCTCCGAGGACGGCTGGACATGGCATGGCGGGCCGGAGCGTCCCGGTGGCGGCGTCGCCCCGGACGTCATCAAGATCGGTGACCGTTATTACATGGCCTATGCGGTCGGTGGCGGCGGCATGGGCGGCGGACACGCCAGCCAGGTCAAGATGATGTGGACCTATTCGCTCGACCCGAAATCGCCGAAGTTCAAATTCTACGATATCGGCGTGGTCGCCTCGAGCGACGGCGTCGAGACCGCCGACGCGATCGACCCGGCATTCCTGTACGTCGACGGGCGCCTGTGGCTGACGTACGGAACCTATTTCGGACCGATCCGCATCATCGAGCTCGATCCCAAGACCGGACTGCGGGTGGCGGGTAACCAGCCGGTCGATATCGCGATCGACATGGAGGCCACCGCGATGATGCATCGCGACGGCTATTATTATTTGCTCGGGACGCACGGGACCTGCTGTGACGGTCCCAATTCCACCTATCACATCCGCGTCGGCCGATCGCGTAGCCCGCTCGGTCCGTATGTCGATCACATGGGCACGCCGCTGCTGCGTGGCGGCGGCAAGCTGGTGATCAGCGCGCGCGGGCGAAACATGGGTCCCGGCCATTTCGGCCTGATCGAGCTCGGCAACGGCATCGAAAAATTCTCGATGCATTACGAGGCGGACATGGATCGCAGCGGGCGCAGCGTCTTGGGAATTGCGCCGCTTCGGTGGACCGACGGCTGGCCGGTCGCTGGCGAGAATGTCGCGCCCGGCACGTATGAGATCGCGTCGGAGCGGAGCGGCTATGCGCTGCAACTCGCGACGGATGTCGTTCGCATAGCGTTCGATGCACGCCGCAGCTTCATGGCGAAGCCAAGCGATCCGGTGGCGCCGATCGCGGACCAGACGCTCGCCGAGGAATCAATAGGCTGGCCGCAGGGATCGATCCGCGTCGATCTTGGTGATTACATGAACCGGCCGCGCCAGCGGTGGACGATCGCGCCCGTGCCCGGTGCAGGCGGCTATTTCGGCGCGCCGTTCTACAGTATCGTCATCGCCGGTACCGGCCGCGCGCTCGCTGCCAATGCCGCGGGCGAGGTCGAGACCGTGGCGACCTTCACGGGTGCCAGCGAGCAATTGTGGCAGATCGATCAGCTGACCGACGGCACCTATCGGATCGCGCCGAAAGCGGCACCGGGGCGAAAACCGGGCCTCGCGCTCGTGGCGATCGGCGCGAGCACGCCGACGCTCGCGCCGTTCGATCCGGTCAGTCCCGCCGGCCGATGGACGTTTCGGCAACCCTAGCGCCGTCGCCGAGGCTGGCCTCACCTGACGACCGAGACATAGAGTTGCGCGAAGACAGAGCCGAAAGCGACAGCATGACCTTGATCAGCCACCGCCCCGCAAAGCCGTATCGACCGTCCAGTCGGCACAGTGTCCGCGCGCCGGACCTCGTTCCGGCGATGACGCGGCTTTGTACCCTCGAACGGGGGACAGCCGATCGACCGGCTGGCGCGCGCGAACTGGGCGGACGGACCGATGCCTAGCGATCCTTCACGGCGCGATCTACTGGAGGGGGCAGCGGCAGGCGCCGCGGCTCTGGTCGTGCCTATACCTGCTTGGTCGGCGTCGGCGGCGGGGAAGGAAGCGCGGCTGTGGTATCGCCAACCGGCCGTCGCCTGGACCGAGGCTTTGCCGGTGGGCAATGGCCGGCTCGGGGCGATGGTGTTCGGCGGCACTGTCACCGAGCGGTTGCAGCTCAACGAAGACACGCTGTGGACGGGCGGGCCCTATGATCCGGTCAACCCGGCGGCGCGGGATACACTTCCCGAAGTGCGACGGCTGATCGATACCGGCAAGTTCGCCGAGGCGCAGGCTTTGGCGAACGCCAAGCTGATGGGCGTGCCAAGGACGCAGATGGCGTACCAGCCGGTCGGCGATCTGCTGCTCGACATGCCGGGGATCGGCGCGATCTCGGCGTATCGCCGCGACCTCGATCTCGACACGGCGATCGCCACGACCAGCTTCACCGCAGGCGGCACGCGGTTCCACCGTGAGGTGTTCGCCGCACCGGGCGATCAGGTGATCGTCGTACAGGTCACCGCGGATCGCCCCTTCGATGTCCGCATCGGTTTGACGTCGCCGCACCCCGACGCAGTCGTCTTGGCGAGCGGGGCGATGTTGACGCTGACCGGGCGTAACGGCGAGCGCGCGGGTATCGTGGGGCGATTAAGGTTCGCGGCCCGCGCGCAGGTGTCGACCACCGGCGGGACGATCGTCACCGATGGTGATAGTCTGCACGTTCGCGGCGCGCGATCGGTTACCGTGTCGATCGCGATGGCGACGAGCTATCGTCGTTTCGATGACGTGAGTGGAGACCCCGAGGCCGCGACGCTGGCAACGCTCGATCGGGTCCAAACTCGCGGGATCGACCGTATCCGCACCGAGACGATCGCCGCGCATCGGGCGCTGTTCCGCCGCGTTACGTTGGATCTCGGGCGGACGGCGATTGCAGACCGCCCGACCGACGAGCGTATCCGCGCGAACGATGCCGCCGCCGACCCGGCGCTCGCCGCGCTGTATTTCGACTATGGCCGCTATCTGCTGATCGCGTCGTCGCGGCCCGGCAGCCAGCCCGCCAATCTCCAGGGCATCTGGAACGACCAGATCAAGCCGCCCTGGGAGTCCAAATACACCGTCAACATCAATACCGAGATGAACTACTGGCCGGCGGAGGTCACCGCGCTCGCCGAATGTACCGAGCCGCTGGTGCGGATGGTGCGCGAACTGGCGGTCACCGGCGAACGCACCGCGCAGGAAATGTACGGCGCGCGCGGCTGGGTTTGCCATCACAACACCGATCTGTGGCGGGCGACCGCGCCGATCGACGGGGCCGAGTGGGGACTGTGGCCGACCGGCGGCGCGTGGTTGTGCACGCATCTGTGGGACCGCTACGATTACGGGCGCGATCTCGCCTATCTGCGCTCGGTCTATCCGCTGATGCGCGGGGCGGCATTGTTCTTCCTCGATACGCTCCAGACCGATCCTGCGACCGGCGCGCTGGTGACCAATCCGTCGCTGTCGCCCGAGAACATCCATCCGGCGGGCGCGTCGATCTGCGCTGGGCCGGCGATGGACATGCAGATCCTGCGCGATCTGTTCGATCAGGTCGGGCGGGCGGCGGCGTTGCTCGCGATCGATGCCCCGTTTGCGGCGGAGATAGCGGCGGCATGCGCGCGCCTCGCACCCGATCATGTCGGTGCGGAGGGTCAGCTTCAGGAATGGCAGCGCGACTGGGACGCGGCCGCGCCAGAGGCGCACCACCGCCACGTATCGCATCTCTACGGGCTGTTCCCGAGCGACCAGATCGATCTCGACCGCACACCCGCGCTGGCGCAGGCGGCGCGGCGTTCGCTCGAACTGCGCGGCGACGAGTCGACCGGCTGGGCGACGGCGTGGCGTGCGAACCTGTGGGCGCGGCTACGCGACGGCGATCACGCGCACCGTATCCTCGCCTTCCTGCTGGGGCCCGAGCGGACCTATCCCAATCTGTTCGACGCGCATCCCCCGTTCCAGATCGACGGCAATTTCGGCGGCACGCGCGCGATCGCCGAAATGCTGATGCAGAGCCGGGGCGACGAGATACTCCTGCTGCCGGCACTGCCGCGTGCATGGCCGACTGGATCGGTGACCGGATTGCGCGCGCGCGGCCGGTGTGCGGTCGATTTGGAGTGGCGGGGCGGCGAACTGGTCGAGGCGGTGTTTCGTGGCGAGCTACCGGGACGCCGCGTGATCCGCCTGGGTACGCGGCGGGTCCAGGTCGTGCTGACGCCGGGCAAAGCGGCCAGGCTGCGCGGTAGCGATCTGGCGCGCGCATGAACAAGCAAAAGGGGATGTCCGTGAACAGAGTTCTTGCCACATTCGGCACCGCGTTGGCGATGCTGTCGATCGATCCCGCATCGGCGCAGGTGAAGACGCCGGCACCGCCGCCCGTCGCCGGTGCGCGCCCGGTGACGATCGAGCGGATTACCGTCCACTCGCCCGCGATCGAAGGCAATCTCGAAGGCGAAAGTCCGGACCGGGCCGTGCTGGTGGTCCTGCCGCCGAGCTATCGCGCCGACCCGAAGCGTCGCTATCCGGTGGTCTATGCGCTGCACGGCTATTCGATCGGCGCCGAACAATGGATCGGCGAGATCCACGTGCCGCAGACGATCGAGGGCGCGTTTGCCAAGGGCGCGCGCGAGATGATCGTCGTGCTGCCCGACAGCAAGACCGCGCATAACGGGTCGTTCTATTCGAGTTCGGTGACGGTCGGCGACTTCGAGACGTTCGTCGCGCGCGATCTGGTCGGCTATGTCGACGGCCATTACCGGACGATCGCGGACCGTCGCAGCCGCGGCCTCGCGGGACATTCGATGGGCGGTTACGGTACCGCGCGGATCGGCATGAAGCACGCGGACGTGTTCGGCGCGCTCTACATGATGAGCCCGTGCTGCCTCTCTACGCGTGCGCTCGGCACGCCCGATGCGGCGACAGAGACCGCGATCCGCGCGCTGCGCTCGCCCGCGGACAGCGCGACCTTGTCGTGGGGGCAGCGCGCGCAACTCGCGACCGCCGCGGCGTGGTCGCCCAATCCCAAGGCACCGCCGCTGTATCTCGATCTGCCGGTCAAGGACGGCGTGCCGCAGCCCGACGTGATGGCGCGCTGGGCGGCCAACGCGCCGTTGGCAATGCTCGACCAATATGTCGGCAATATGCGGCGTTATGCGGCGATCGGGATCGACGTCGGCGACCGCGACGGGCTGAAGGACGATGCGGGCAAGCTTCACGCAGCGCTGGACAGCTACGGGATCGCGAACAGCTTCGAGATGTATCCGGGCGATCATACCAGCGGCGTCGCCGGGCGCGTGCAGGACAAGATGATGCCGTTCTTCTCGCGCGCGCTGGCGTTCGGCAAATGAGGGTCGCGTTGTCAATCGCGCTGGGGCTGATGGCGACTGTCGCGTCGGCGCAGGTGTGGCGATCGGATCAGGGCGACGGGACTTTTCGCAATCCGGTGCTGTTCGCGGATTACCCGGACCCCGACATCATCCGCGTCGGCAGCGACTATTATTTCGCGACCACGACGTTCGCGAACACGCCCGGGATCACGATCCTGCATAGCCGCGATCTGGTGAACTGGACGCTCGCGTCGCATCTCGTCGATCGGCTGGAGGGCAAGCCCGAATATGATCTGAAGGGCGGCAACGCGTACCGGCACGGGCTTTACGCCTCCTCGTTACGCTACCACGCCGGCACCTATTATCTGGCCAACACGCCGGTCGGGCAGAAGACGCGGATCTGGTATGCGAAGGACGTGCGCGGGCCGTGGCGCTATCACGAGCTCGAGCGCGAGGCGTTCGATCCGGGGCTGTTCATCGAGCCGGACGGGCGCGCGTATCTGGCGACCGCGAGTACCGCGGACGGGACGATCACGCTGCTGACGCTCGACAAGGCGCTGGCGCACGTCACCGCGTCGCAGAAGGTGCATTACATCAAGGGCGCGGAAGGGTCGAAGATCATCCGGCGCGGCGGCTATTACTACATGTTCAACGCATTGCCTCCGCGGCTTGCGCTGAGCGTGTCGCGGTCGCGCAGCCTGTTCGGGCCGTGGGAAACGCGCGACCAGATCGACGACAAGACCGGCGGGCATCAGGGTGCGCTGGTCGACCTGCCCGATGGCCGCTGGTTCGGCTTCGTGATGGAGGATAGCGGCGCGATCGGACGGATGACGAACCTCAGTCCGGTGTTCTGGCAGGACGATTGGCCGGTATGGGGCACGCGCGACGCGCCTGGTCGCGTGCCGCGGCGTGCGGCCAAGCCGATCCCCGGAGGTATTTTTGCGGAACCGGCGACGTCGGATGATTTCGGGAAGCGGACGCTCGGGTTGCAGTGGCAGTGGAACCACAATCCGGAGCCTTCGCGCTGGTCGCTGACCGAGCGGCCGGGGTGGTTGCGGTTGAAACCGACGGTCGCTTCCGGGTTCTGGAGTGCGCGCAACACGCTGGTGCAGAAGGGGCAGGGGCCGGCGAGCCGGGGCGAGGTGAAGCTCGACATTCGCCATCTGGCGGCGGGGGATCGTTGCGGGTTCGGGACGTTCGGGCAGTTCAGCGGGAATATCACGGTGCAGGGCGCCGCGGGGGGCAAGGCGACGCTGGCGATGGAGGTGACCGAGGATACGGTCGATGGTGCGCGGACGAAGGTTCGCGCCACAGCGCCGTTGCCTCGGGCGGAGGCGCTGTGGTTGCGGACCGAGATGGACTTCACGACCGATCTTGCGCGGATGGCGTATAGTGTGGACGGGCGGCGCTGGACCGGGCTCGGCGGCGACTTCCCGCTGGCATTCGCTTGGCGGACGGGGACGTTCCAGGGCGAGCAACTCGCGCTGTTTTGCTACGCGCCGACGGCGAGCCGGGGGTGGATGGATGTCGACCGGTTCACGCTGTCGGCGTTGCCGCCGGCCAAGCCGGAACGGGTGCGTTAAGTGATATCAGCGTAGCGGCGATCCCTCGCGCCTCGTCATCCTGACGAAAAGTCAGGACCCAGAGCCACGAGGGGTACCTTCCGTTACCCTGGGTCCTGACTTTCGTCAGGATGACGACGAGCGCGGATCAACGTCGTGGCTCCAACCGCGCCTAGTTGAGCAGCGCAGCGTCTGCCCAGATCGCAGGTTGCGGCGTCCCCGCATTTGCCGCTGCACCACTCGCCCGCGCCACCAGTTCCACGATCCTCACCCCCGCGACCTTGGCCTCCAGCGGCGCAGCGGCCTCGCCGAACTCCATCGGCCGCGATTTTGCGAGCAGGCGACCGTCGCCCCAGACCTCGAACACGGTCGTGCCCGAGCGCGGCTGGCCAGAATCGTTGATGCCGACCTTGGCGGCGAACCGCGCATACCCCTGGTTGCGGACTTCGAGGCGTGAGTTCGCGAGCACGCCGATCCCCGTGTCGAAGTCGGTGCCGGCGACCCGCATCAGTTTGCCATACGGCGCGCGGTCGGCTTCGGCGCCGCCCCAGCCGCCATATTGCGGGTGTTCGCCGCCGCCTCGCGTGCCCGTCCACGGCGTGATCGACTGGTAGATCGTCGGATCGGGCTGCGGCACCACCACGCCGTCGGCCGCCGGATTGACGCGGCCCGTCTGTTCCGAAAGGTACAGCCCGCCCGGCAGGCGCCGCGTGCCGGTCGCGCGGAAGATCAGCGTTTCGTGCGGCGCTAGCGTCACCGCTACCTCCTTCCGAAAGCTCTGGTCCTTCTTGGTCCAGAGGTCCTTCAACCGCACGTCGGCGGTCGGCAGCATCTTGAGTTGCTCGGCGGTCAGTACGGCCTTTGTGGGCGACGCCGTACGGTTGAACAGCGCGACGCCCTTGCTGCCGTCGGCGAGTGTCTTGACGAAGGTCTGCACCTCGCCGGAATCATAGGCGAGCACCGCCTGGTTGCCGGCCGGATCCTGGTTCAGCGCGACGATGTCGGCGTTGCCGAAGATCGCGAGCAGTTCCGGCGTAAGCTTGCGCAGGTCGTAGCCGATGATCAGCGGCGAATTGACCATCGCCCATAGCGAGAAGTGCGACCGCGCCTCGGTCAGATGCGCCGCGTCGAAATCGCCGGTGCCGACGAACAGCATGTCGGGGTCGTTCCACGATCCGGGATGCGCATAGAGCGCGCGGTGCGTGACGGTGTCGAGGTTGGTGAGCATCCGCGGCCAGACCGGCTGGATATCGTCGCTGGTGCGCGAGGTATTGCCGACGTCCTTGCCCCACGCACGTACGTCGCCCGCACCCCACAGGCACAGCGAATAGACGTAGGGGCGGTCTCCGGCGTGCGTGTGCAGCGCAGTGTGGACCTGTTCGTAGAGGCCGCGGATGCCCGCGACGTCCGATCCGCCGAGTGACTGCATGTCGACCAGCGGCGTCAGCGCGCGATAGAGACCCGACTTCACCCGCGGTGCGTCCGCAGGAAGGCCGCGCGCGCCGCAGCCATCGACCTTGATGAAATCGAAATTCCATTCGGCGAAGAACAGCCGGATATCCTGGTCGACATGGCCGTATAGCCCGACCTCGCGCTCGGCGACGGTGCCTTCGGGCTGGTTCTTGAAATCGGGGGTATAGATCTGGCCGCAGCTGTTCCGGCCGATGTCGGAATAGATGCCGGCCTTCAGTCCCATCGTGTGCAGCCGGTCGGTGAGCGGGCGGAAGCTGGTGTTCGCGCCGGTCGCGGCGGACGGGAAGTGGCTGGTGCGGATCAGCAACCGCCCGTCGGGCTGGCGACGCTTCAGCCACCAGCCATCGTCGATGTTGACGTAGCGATAACCGATGTCACGGAGCTTGGTGTCGACCAGCGCCTGTGCGGAGGCGAGCACCTTCTCCTCGTCGACGTCGCTGTTGAAGGCGTTCCACGAGTTCCAGCCCATCGGCGGCACCGGCGCGGAGCCGTCGGTGTTGGCGCTCCACTTGCCGGTCGGCGTCAGGGGGTCGGCGGCGGCTGCAAGCGGACCGCACAAGGCGGCAAGCGCCACCCCGATCATCATCCATGGCACACGCGTCACTTCGGCAATTCCTTCGACTGGCGGGCGGTGAAGCGTGCGGATTGGACCGGCGCGCCGGTTCCCGGCTGGCCCGAGCCCACGGTGACGCGGTAGCTGCCCGCCGCGACCGAGCGCGTGCCATCTACGGCCACCGAACTCAGATCGCGCGGCGACAGGTCGAAGGTGACGGTGCGCGTCTCGCCGGGACGCAGCGCGACACGCTGGAAGCCGCGCAGTGCGATCCGAGGCGTGCCGGGCCGATCGGGGAAGTTCAAGTAGAGCTGCGCCACCTCTTCGCCCGGCCGATCGCCCTGATTGGTCAGTCGCGTGGTGACGCGGATGCCGGCCTCGGCGCCGCCGCGTGCGGGCGTCACGGTCGGCGCCGTATAGGCGAACCGCGTGTAGCTGAGGCCGTGGCCGAACGGATAGACCGGCGTGCCCGTGAAGTAGCGATAGGTGCGGCCCTTCATCGCGTAGTCGCCGAACGGCGGCAGGTCTGCGACGCTGCGATAAAAGGTGAGCGGCAGGCGTCCCGACGGGTTGGTGCGTCCCGTGAGAATGTTGGCCGCAGCCGTGCCGCCGGTCTCGCCCGGATACCAGGCCTCCAGCACGGCGGCGGCGTTGTCCTTCGCCCAGGCGAGGTTGATCGGGCTGCCGTTCATCGCGACGAGCACGATCGGCTTGCCGCTGGCCTTGGCCTGTTCGAGCATCGCGATCTGGTCTGCGGGCAGGTCCAGCGTGGTCTTGTCGCCGCCCGAGAAGCCCGGCACCGTCACGCCGGTCTCCTCCGCTTCGAGATCCGAGGTGAGGCCGACGACCGCGACCAGCACGTCGGCGGCGGCCGCCGCGCGACGAAGTTCGGCCGATGGCGCATCCGATACGCGCTTCCACACCAGGTCTATCCCGCTGCCCTCCGCGCGGATCGCATAGCGCCGCCCGCCTTCGAGCTTCAACGTCGTCATGCCGGGCAGGTCGTTCCAGCGTGCCTTGCGCCGGTCGGAGATCATCTTGCCGTTGAGGGTGAGCGTACCGCCCGAACCCGACAGCCCGACGCGGTAGGTGCCGCTTTCCGGTGGGACCAGGAAGCCGGTCCATTCGGTGCGGTGGACGTCGGCGACGCGCGCGAGATCGAGGTTGCGATCGCCGACGTCGGGCTCGATCCGCGTGACCACCGGCTGCCTCTGATACTTGGCCGCGGCGACCAGTTTCTCACGCGTACCCGGCGCGTATTGTGCGGGCATTGGCGTCGTCGAATTATAGTAGCGCGCGAGCAGGCCGGGCTTGCCGTCGGGGGTGAGCAAAGCGGCGGTCGGTACGCGGTCGCCGTCCGTAACGGACTCCCCGAACGGCACGAGCGCGACCTGGCTGGCACCGAGCGCGGTCTTCAGACCCTCCAGCACCGACACCGGCCGGCCCGACAGCGGCGACGAGTAATTGCCGCGCAGCACCCGCGTCGCATCGCCCAGCGGGCCGATCACGGCGAGCTTCACGCCGGGCTTGAGCGGCAGGATGCCGTCGTTCTTGAGCAGCACCATCGATCGCTCGGCCGCGGCCAGCGCCAGCCGGCGATGTTCCGGTGCCCCGACAACGCTGGTCGGTAGCGCCTTGGGTGCACCGGCAAGTCCGGGCAGATCGCCGGTCCGGTAGCGTGCGGCGAACAGGCGGACGAGGCTCCGGTCGACGTCCGCCTCGGTGATCAGGTCGCGGCTGAGCGCCTCGCGGTACCGGGTTTCCAGGCCCGCAGTATCGCCCAGCGTCTCGCCGTTGCACTCGTTGTCGACGCCCGCGCGCATCGCAGCGGCGACCGCGGCGGCGCTGTCGGGAGCGTATTTGTGATTGTCGGCGATGTCCTTCACCGCATCGCAGTCGGACACAACATAGCCCTTGAAGCCCCACGCCTCGCGCAGATGCTCCTTCAACAACAGGTCGCTGGCGCAGGCAGGCTGGCCGTCGATGCGGTTGTAGGCGCACATCACCGACGCCGCGCGTCCGTCGACCAAGGCGGCGCGGAAGGCGGGGAGGTAGGTGTCCTCCAGGTCGTGCGCGGACACGAAGACGTTGGCCGAATGCCGTGTGCCCTCGGGGCCACTGTGCACCGCGAAATGCTTCGGCGTGGCGATCACCTGCGGGCGATCGGGGTTGGGACCCTGCATCCCGCGGACGAAGGCGACGCCCATCGCCGCGGTCAGGAACGGATCCTCACCATAGGTCTCCTGCCCGCGACCCCAGCGCGGATCGCGGAAGATGTTGATATTAGGCGACCAGGTGTCGAGCCCGGTGCCGATATGCCCGTTCCTGCCGGTCTCGCGGCCAAGCGTATGCAGCCCGCGCACCTCCTCGCTGATCGCGCCCGCAACGTCGTGGACGATCGGTCCGTCGAAGGTCGCGGCGAGGCCGATCGGCTCGGGGAAGTTGGTGGTCGCGAGCGGGCCGAGCGCGCCGTGCAGCGACTCGGTCCACCAGTTATACGCGGGCACGCCGAGCCGCGGGATGGCGGGCGCGACGTTGAGCAATTGCGGCAGTTTCTCGTCGAGCGTCATCCGCGCGACGATGGTGCGGGCCATCTGCTCGGCGGGGTCGCTGGCGGTCTGCTGGCTCGGCCCGGCCGCTGGCTCGCGGGCGAGCGCCGGCGATAATGCTAGCGCGAGCCCGGCCGTCGCGAGCGCTCTCGCCGTCATGGTCCTGCGCATCGTCACTATCCCCCATTGCGGCACGCGAGAGCGGCCAATTTTTGCACCCGTTCGGGGCCTAGCGACCCGGCGAGACCGGCACTTCGAACGTGCCGACCGGTAGCGGTGCGTCGTCCGCGAGGTTGGTCGCAGGCGCATCGGCCCAGGCGTAGCGGACGCGCGTTACCGGCTGACCGTCGCTCGGCAGGGTCACGGTCGAACCCGCAACCCGCCCGGTGGCGTAGCGGCAGGTGCCGACCGCGGGACCGCAAAGCTCGAAGCCGATCGCCTGCGCGGAGCTGCGAGCGTGCAACGCGCCCGTGACGCCGCTGAACCGGACCGTAACGCTGCCATCCGGCTCACGCCGTGCATCGGCGACCGCCGGGCCGGAGGGCGCGATCTTCTCGCCGTACACAGCCGCGCGCATCACCCGGGCGAGCCTTTGCCCGACCTCGTGTTTCTCGCCGGGATGGATGTCGAGCGCATCGCCGAGATCGAGCGCGACGGCGATGCCGGCATGTGGGTCCGCCGCCGCCACGCGTCGCTGCGCATCGCGGACGTCGCCCCAGCCGCTTTCGCTCGGCGCGATCGCCGGGCTGCCATAATTGGCGAGCTGGACGATCGCGAAGCCGGTCTCGGGCGTGCCGAAACGGCGCCGCCAGTCGGCGATCAATGCCGTCATGCGGCGATCGTAACCGGGGATGCCGGTGTCGGACTCGCCCTGATACCAGGCCATCCCAGCGAACTTCGTGCTGCCGAGCGGCGCGATCATCGCGTTGTAGAGCGTGCCCGCGCCATTGATGTCGTCCCACGGCACGCGCGGCGCGGCGCCCGCCAGCCGCTTGGCGATCGCATAACGCCAGCCGGTACCGAGCGGTACGCTCGTTCCGTCGGCGAACGACAGCCGCATCGCATCCGCGGGGCCGGTCATGCCGCCATAGGCGTAGACGTCGTCGTCGTTGACGGTGATGACGTTGCGCCCGGCCTTCAAACTGCCGGCGGGCAGCGCGTAGACGCGCGATTGCGAGGCGAGGCTGCTGCCGCCGACGCCCACACCGTTGACCCAGGTGCGGTCCGCGTCGTCGACCATGCCCAGCACCAATGTCGCAGGGCCGCGTGCCTGCGCGGCGGTCAGTCGGACCTCGTGCTGGTACCAGATCATGCCGTTGTAATCGGCAAGTGCGGGGATGCCCCAGGTCTCGAAATTGGTCATCGCCGGCACCGGCTGCCAGTCGAGTGCGGCATCGGGCTGCCACGGTTCGCGGCCGGCGGCATCACCCGAGCCCGCGCGCCACCAGCTTTCCCAGATCGTCGATGCCTGCCGGTTGGCCGCGGCGGGATCTCGGGCATAGAGCGCGAGCAGGTCGGCGGGGTCGCCTAGTCCCGCCTGACGCAGCGCAGTATCGCTCATCCACGCGCTGATCCGTGATCCGCCCCAGCTCGAATGCACTGCGCCGATCGGCACGCCCGACGTGCGGCGCAGCGCCTGGACCATGTAGAAGCACGCGGCCGAGAAGCTTGGCGCCGTGGTCGGGCCGGACACCGTCCATGCCGGCTGTTGGGCAAATCGCGCGACGGGTGCGGCGGCGGAGACCTTCTCGACGGTCAACAGGCGGAGCTTGTCGTCGACCTCCGGGTGCGCATCGGGAAACAGGTCTTGTCCCTGGTCGACGCGCAACTCCATGTTGCTCTGCCCCGAACACAGGAACACGTCGCCGACCAGGATGTCGCGGAGGACGGCCGCACCGCTCGGCGCGGCGATCGTCAGGTCGTAGGGTCCACCGGCGGGAAGCGCGGGCAGGCTCGCCGAAAACTTGCCGTCGCGTCCTGCCTTGGCCGTGACGCTGCGGCCGGCGAGCGTGATCATCACGGTTTCGCCAGCCGCCGCCTGTCCGGTCAGGACCACGGGCTGGCCGCGCTGAATCACCGCGTGATCGCTCAGGATACCGTCGAGGCGCGGGGCCGCCGACGCGGCGGACGCGCCGATAGTTAGGATCGCGCCGATGGCCAGGCACGCTGTGACGGTCCGCATAATGTTCCCCTGACGGCTAGATCGACTGAAGGCCGTGCCGCTTGATCTTGTCGATGAGATCGCGGTGGCCCGGCAGGCTGCTGACCAGTCGCTGCGTCTGCATCTGGTTGTCGTGTCGCGCACGCCGCGCCAGCGCGAGGTCGTCGTCGATCGTGCCCGGCATGACCGCAGTTCGCGCACCCATGCCGTACAGTACATATTGATAGCTGGCGGACGGAAAGACCTCCTCGGCGCGGTCGAACTCGTCATGCACCCAGGGTGACTGGAAGCGCCACAGCTCCATCAGTCCCATCAGGCGGTCGGGGATCGTTTCCGGCCGAACATTGTCGCGCCAGAACGCGGTGTCGGTACGCTTGGTCAGCGCATAATGCAGCTTGAGAAAGTCGATGATGCGGCCCCAGCGATAGCTGGTCGTGTCGTTGAAGCGGCGCGCGACGACGTCCATCACCTCGCGGCAGGCCGGCATCTGTTCCGCGATCATCTTGGCCGACAGTTCGATCAGCACGATCGCGGAGGCTTCGAGCGGTTCGAGGAACCCTGCGGCCAGCCCGACCGCAACGCAGTTGCGCGCCCAGAACTGCTCGCGGTGGCCGGCACGGATCGCCAGCCGCCGCGCGGTCAGGTCGCGCGCGGCAGGGCCGATATAGTCGCGCAGTTCCTGCTCGGCGGCATCCACGCTGATGTGGCTGCTGGAGAAGACATGGCCGACCCCGCGCCGTGTCGGCAGGCCGATGTCCCAGATCCAGCCGGCCGATTGCGCGGTCGAGATCGTATGGCTCGCGATCGGATCGTCGGGCAAGTCGTAGGGCACCTGCATCGCCAGCGCCGTGTCGCAGAACAGGACGTCGGTGCAACTGCGGAACGGCACCTTCATTGGGCCGCCGATCAGCCGCGCGGCAAAGCCGGTGCAGTCGACGAACAGGTCGCCCGCGATCGATATGCCCTGTTCGGTGTCGAGGCTGGCGATGTCGCCGCTCTCGTCGAGCCGGACCTCGGTGACGTCGGCCTTCACATGGCGGACGCCCAGCGTGTCGCAGCAATGCCGCTGGAGGAAGTGCGAGAATTTGCCCGCGTCGAGGTGATAGGCGTAGTTCGCATGGCCGTCATATTCGGGCGTCGCGATCGTCTTGGGACCAAGCCCTTCGTCGCAGATCCGGCCCTGCGGCGTGACCGTGTCGCAGAACGTCGTGCCGCCCTCATCCGCCAACCAGTGCGGCGCGAGATTTACCTGGCCGAAATGCTGCGGAAGCATCAGCGGATGGTAATAGCCGTCGTCCGGCGCGCCCGTGGTCCAGCGATTGAACCGTGCGCCCTGCTTGAATGACGCATCGCATTGCCGGAACAGTTCGGTCTCCGACACGCCCATTTTCTTGAGCGTCGAACGCAGGGTCGGCCACGTCCCTTCGCCCACGCCGATGGTCGGCACGTTGGGCGATTCGACAAGCGTCACGGTGAAGCCGTGCTGGCGACGGGCCTGATGCTTGGCCGCGATGACGCCCGCGGTCAGCCACCCTGCTGTGCCGCCGCCGACGATAACGATGTTCTGAATTTCGTGCATGGTGCAGCGTAATCGAAAAGAGGCGGAGCACGAACAAATCGTGCTCCGCCAGGGGGGAGAGGGTCAGAAGCGGTAGCGGATGCCAGCCGTGTAGCGACGGCCGTAATCGAACACATCGAGCAGCTGGTTGTCGTAGCGACCGTGCGTACTCTGCTGGTTGTTGTTGATGTTCAGCGCTTCGCCGAACACGCTGAAGTGCTTGTTGATGTCGTAGCTCGTCGTCAGGTCGATCTGGAAGCTCTGGTTGACGAAGGTCGGCTCGGCACCGAACGAACCGGTGTTCTGGTTCTGGCCGAACTGGAGCAGATACTTGTCGCGCCAGTTGAGCGCCGTGCGGAACTGGAACCCGCCCTTGTCGTAGAAGCCGACGAAGTTCGCCGAGTTCGCCAAGCCCGTGACCGCGAAACCGGTCTGCGAGATGTTCTTGTCGTCATAGGGCCGGTTGGTGTTCACGAACGTCGCATTGGCCTGGAAGCCGAAGCCGGTGTCGCCGAAGACCTGCTGCCAGGCGAGCTCGACGCCGCGTACGGTGGCGTCGGGACCGTTGACCTGCTGGGTGACCGCGAAGCTGGCGAGCTGTCCGGTGGTCGGATCGACGAGGCCGTTGATCGTCTGCCGCGTCACGCCGCCGACCACGAAGTTGCTCACGTTCTTCAGGAAGAAGCCGACCGACAAATACGAGTTCCGCTTGTAGTACCATTCCGCCCCGATATCGAAATTGTCGGCGAGATAGGGCTTCAGGTCCGGGTTGCCGCCGCTTGCCGACAGGGCGCCGATACGCTGGCCGTTGCCGACGTTGAGCACCGGGTTCAGCAGCGCGAGCGACGGACGGGTCAGTGTCCGTGAAGCATCGAACCGGAGGATCAGATTGTTCGTGAGTTCCAGCTTCGCATCCATGCTGGGCAGCAGGTACGAGTACGAGCTGTTGCTCGTGACGCCCTGTACGTCGGTATAGGTCGGGATGCTCAGCAGCGTCCGATCCGCCGTGCTGGTCACCAGCGACGTCGGCAGGCGACCCTGTCCGGTCGAGACGAGGTTGGTGTTCTCGTTACGCACGCCGGCGTTGAACGTGAACGGGAGGCTGCCGATCTCGGTCTTGAAGTTGACGCTGAAATACAGCGACCACGTGCGCTCCCGGACCCGCAAGATGCTGCCCGGATCGACGGCTTCGTCGAAGGTCCCGGTGAAGCCGGTCACATTGCCGTAGTTGAAGCCCGGCACGTTCTGCGCCTGCGGGTTGCCCAGGCTGGTCAGATAGTTCTGGTAGGCGACCGGGCTGAACACGAACACCGATGGCGGCAGGCTGCCGTCGAACCCCGGGATGAAGTTATTGAGGCTGACCGATCCCTGGTACAGGCTGCCCGGCAGTGGCGCGACGCCCGAGGTGCCGGCAGAGGGGGCACCGTAACCGGCATAGGCCTGCCAGAAATTGTTCGTGAAGGTGCTGGTGTTCCGGAAGTTGAACGTATCCTGATAGAATTGGCCGCCGGCCTTGATCGTCAGGTCGTCCTGCTTCCAGGTGGCATTGCCGCGGAACTGCATCAGCTCGTCGGTGTTGCGCTGCGTCTGGTTGACCGCGACGTGCGTGCCGATCAGCGACGTGTCCGCCCAGGCGGCGGTGTTGCCGGCCGGACCGAAGTTGCTGATCGTCGGGAACGCGCCGCTGCTGTTGCCGTCGACGGTGAACTGCAACGTGTTGCCCAGCGCACTGCCATAACCGATATCGCCGTTCTGGCTGCCGATGACGTTGCCGGGGTTCCGCCAGCTCTTCGCATAGGACCCGTCGGCCTCCAGCGTCAGATTGTCGGTCACGTCGTATTTGACGTTGAGGCCGGTCTGGTTGGTCTGCAGGATCTCGGTGTTGCGCGCCGCCGTGAAGTCGGTCGGCGTGCCGGCCTGCGTGAAGTCGACCGCGGTCCCGTTTCCGTCGAGCGTCACGTTGCGCAGGTCGCCCTGGTTGAACCAGACGCCGAACGCGTAGTTGTTCTGGACGATTTCCTGGCGCGAGAAGTTGTTGTCCAGCGTGATCATCAGGTCGTCGGTCGGATGATATTGGAACGCGACGCGGGCGTCGACGCGCTCGTCCTTCACGCGCTGCTGCTCCGCGCCATATTGCTGCGGGAACCAGCCCGGGATGTTCTGGCGGTTGTTGGGGTTCGCGTACGCAGCCGATGCCGTATCGCTGGTCGGCGAGCACGCCCCGGCGCCGGCGTTCCCGGCAAGCTGGCACGGCGCGAAGTTACCGCCCGGCCAACCGGACACGTACACGCGGTTGGTATCGGTATCACGCCGCGTATAGATGACATCGGCCAGCACGCCGAACGTCTCGTCCGCGTTGGTATCGCTGATCAGCAGGCCCGCGGTCGGCACGATCCTGCCGGCCCGCTCCTGGATCGAACCCGAGCCGGTGGCGGCGAGGCGGAAGCCGGGATGATCGAACGGCTTCGGGAACTGGATGTCCACCGTCGCACCGATCGAGCTCGACGACAGTGATACGTCCGGGGTCTTCAGCACGCTGAGCTGGCCGATGAAGTCGACGCCGACGGTGCTGAAATCGATCTGGCGACCACCGGTGGCGGTCGAGATGCGACGGCCGTCATACAGAGTGGTGTTGAAATCGCCGCCGAAGCCGCGGACGGTGATGCCCGTCGGCTCGCCGCGTGAACCCGAGCGCTGGATCGACACGCCGGGAAGACGCTGCAAGGCCGCCGCGACGTTCGAATCGGGGAATTTGCCGATATCCTCGGCAGATATGACGTCCACCACGCCCGAGGACGTGCGCTTCAGGTCGAGGTTGCGCTGCAGCGAGCCGCGCAGGCCGGTGATGATGATCTCGTCGCCTTCGCCGGCTGCGTTGCCCTGCGATGCGTCGGGCGCGGTCGCCGGATCCTGCGGCTGCCCGGCCTGCGCCGCGGTGGTCGTGTTCGCGGTGGAGGGTACTGCGGGCTGCGGGGCGGTCGGCTGAACGGTGGTGCTGTTCTGCGGCGTACCCTGGTCCTGTGCCAAAGCAGGGATCGACCACATCAGCGCCATGACGCTAGTGGCACAAGCAAGTGTGTTCTTTGGCCGCACCAAGCTGTGAAGGCCCAAATCACGAAAATTCGTGGTCATATCCAGTCATCCCCTCATGCAACGTCGCTCCGCTCTTCTTCTGAGAAGCATGCGCGACCAAATCTTGTGATGGGCGAATCAGGTGCTCTACGAACCGTCCCGGCCATCACCGTTAGCGCTCCCACCATACGCACCCTATTGGCAGTTGCAAGCATTTGTATGAGTGATCGCACCGCGCCTTGTGCAACCGCGCCGCGCTGTGCGATCTGAGGGACAAAGACGATCGCGAGATAGGGAGAAGGCGATGCCGGCCTGGGAAATGCTGAACCACGCACAGCATGCGTCGCTTCGCGTATCGCGAGCCTGTGATGGCCAGCGGCATTTTGCGCAGATCGTCGCGGACGAGTTTTTGCAGGCCGCACCCTATTATCCCATCCTTTTCACCAAGCATCCGGAGACCGGTGCGTTCTACGCCGGGGTCGTGATGGGGCTGGAGCCGGGACAAAATCTGCTGACGAAGGAGGGCGTTCTGGCGGATTATCGTCCTGCCGATCTGGAGCGGCAGGGCTTCTATATCACCGACGGACAGTTGGTCGTGGACCGCGACCATCCTGTGTTCGTCGCGCCCGATGGCCAGCCGGTATTCGAGCTCGATGGAGAGGCAGCGCTACCATTGAAACGGGTCCAGCACGCGTTGCATGTGCTGGAGAAAGGCCTCCCCGAAACCGATGCGTTGATCGGACGCCTGCTGGAGCACCGCCTGCTGGAACCGATCGACATATCGATGTCGTTCGACGACGGCGAGAGCCTGACGCTCGAAGGGCTGTACACGATCAGCCTCGATGCCTTGCACGCGCTGCCCGACGCGGCCGCGCTCGACCTCTTCCACAGTGGCGATCTGCAGCTTGCCTATGCCCAGACCGGGTCGGTGCGCCATCTGCGGACGCTGGGACGCCGCCGGAACGACCGGCTGGGAGACATAGGCCGATGATCCACGAGCCGCCCGCTGGCGCGTTGCTTGATCCGGACCATTTCCGGACGATCGTCATGGAACGGGGAGAACCAGCGATCATGCGCGGTGCGGCGCGCGATTGGGCGATGCTGGTCGATCTTACGGCACCGGGCGAAAACCTGGCCGGGGTCGTCGACCAATTCCGGCGCTTCGACGTGGGACGTCTAGCGGAGGTGTTCGTCGGCAAACCGGAGATCGCGGCGCGGTACAATTACGATGCGTCGATGGCTGGCTTCAATTTCGATCGGAGCATGATCCGGTTCGACGACGCGCTGACGCAGATCCTCGCAAGCGCATCCGAGCCCGGGCGGCCCAGCATGTATATGGGGTCGCTGGCGGCGGAGACGTATTTCCCCGGCATCGAAGAGACGACCCGGCTGCCGTTCGTGCCGGTCGCCGTCCGTCCGCGGTTCTGGATCGGTCACCCGTCCACCGTCGCCTGCCATTACGATACGATGGACAATGTCGCCTGCGTGGCGGTGGGTCGGCGTCGCTTCACGCTGTTTCCGCCCGATGCGATCGAGGATCTGTACGTCGGGCCGATCGACCACACGTTGGCCGGGCAACCGATAAGCCTCGCGGTCGGCAGCGAACCGGGCGATCCGCGGTACCCGAAGTTTGCGCAGGCGAGGGACCGGGCATTGATCGTCGAACTCGATCCCGGCGACGCCCTCTATATCCCGAAGCTGTGGTGGCATCAGGTCGAGGCGCTGAGCGAGGTCAACGTGCTCGTCAATTTCTGGTGGGATGGTTTCGTGACAGGGCCGGACCAGCCATACACCGCGATGCTGATGTCCATGCTCGCGATCGCCGAGCGACCGCCTGCCGAGCGCGAGGCATGGCGCGCGTGGTTCGATCATTACGTGTTCCGCCCGGACGGCCACCCGCTCTCGTTCCTTCCCGTCGAGCAGCACGGCGTGCTCGGGGCACAATCGAAGGACAATCACGCGCGCATCCGCACGCTCGTCATGCGCCTATTGCGCGGCGGCGGCTGACGGCGAGCCGCGCCGCATCACGCGGCGGTTCGCCGGAAACAGCACGCCTCGTGGTCGTCGACCAGCCCGCACGCCTGCATCCACGCATAGACGATGACCGGCCCGACGAACTTGAACCCGCGCTGCTTGAGCGCCGCGGACAGCGCCTCCGATGCCGGCGACCGGGTCAGCGCCTTCTCGCCATCGCCGATGACAGGGGAGCCGTCGACGAAGCGCCAGACGAAATCGGCGAAATCTTCGCCGGCGTCGCGCATCGCCAGATAGGCGCGGGCGTTGCCTATCGTCGCTTCGATCTTGGCGCGCGAGCGGACGATGCCGGCATTGGCAAGCATCGCCGTGACGTCGTCCTCGCCGAACCCCGCAACGCTCTCGGGGTCAAAGCCCGCGAATGCCGCACGAAACGCATCGCGCTTTCGCAGGATCGTAATCCAGGCCAGCCCGGCCTGAAACCCGTCGAGCATCAGCTTTTCCCACAGCGCGCGCGGATCGCGTTCGGGCACGCCCCATTCGGCATCGTGATAGGCGGCTAGCAACGGATCGCTCTGCGCCCAGCGACAGCGCATAACATTCGCAAGCGTCATGTCGGGCACCGCGAGGTTTGATCGGGAAGTGTCATGTTGCCCGGTACGATGCGCGGTTTGCGCGCCCCTGTCGATCCTGCGCGGCGGTGTCGCGCACCGAGAATGGATCGGAACTTGCCAGCGTCTGGTGCGATAGCGAAGGTGGTGAAGGGCACCGAAGTCGGTGCAAAATACCGAGAGAGGATCGCTGGACGCCATGCCGACCGACCTACCGTTCACCAAGCGCGCGGGCACCCCCCGTTCGGATACCATGATCGACCACGGATGGTCCTCATGAGTGCTGCCCCGACCGCACGGGCGGTGGCGATCGGTGAGCGGGTCGAGCGGTTCGTGCGCGAGGTCGTCATACCCTTCGAGCACGATCCGCGGCGCGGCCCCCATGGCCCGTCGGACGACCTCGTCCATGAGATGCGGGGGCTGGCACGCGAGGCCGGCGTGCTGACGCCGCACATTCTCGGCGATGGCGAGCACCTGACCCAGGCGGAGACCGCGTATGTGCTGATCCGCTCGGGCCTGTCGCCGCTCGGTCCGCTGGCCTGCAACACGATGGCCCCCGATGAAGGCAATATGTACCTGATCGGCAAGGCCGGTACGGCGGCGCAGAAGTCGCGCTTCCTGACGCCGATGATCGCCGGCCATGCGCGGTCGGCGTTCTTCATGACCGAGCCGGCGGCAGAAGGGGGCGCGGGCTCCGATCCTTCGATGATGCAGACGACCGCGCGGCTCGACGGCAACCACTGGGTGATCGACGGGCGCAAGGCGTTCATCACCGGGGCCGACGGCGCGAAGGTCGGCATCGTCATGGCGCGTACCGACGCGGGCGACGGAAAGCTCGCGGCGACGATGTTCCTGGTCGATCTGCCCGATCCGGCGATCCGCATCGAACGCGTGCTCGATACGATCGACAGCTCGATGCCGGGCGGTCACGCGGTAATCGCGATCGACGGTCTGCGTGTCTCGTCAGACGCGATCCTCGGCGCGCCGCATGAGGGGTTTCGCTACGCTCAGGTGCGGCTGTCCCCGGCACGATTGTCGCACTGCATGCGCTGGCTCGGCGCGTGCATCCGCGCCAACGAGATCGCTGTCGATTATGCCTGTCGCCGTCACGCGTTCGGCAAGCCGCTGATCGATCACGAGGGTGTCGGCTTCATGCTGGCCGAGAATATGATCGACCTCCGCCAGGCCGAACTGATGATCGACTGGTGCGCCGGGGTGCTCGATACCGGATCGCTTGGCACCACGGAAAGTTCGATGGCGAAGGTCGCGGTGTCGGAGGCGCTGATGCGGATCGCCGACCGCTGCGTCCAGGTGATGGGCGGCACCGGCGTGACCGGCGATACGATCGTCGAGCAGGTATTCCGTGAGGTCCGCGCCTTCCGCATCTACGACGGCCCGACCGAAGTCCATAAATGGAGCCTCGCCAAGAAGATCAAGCGCGACTGGAAGGCGCAGGCCAGCGAGGCTCAGGGTTGAACGAGGCGCTTTTTAGGGCGGGCGCGGGCCGAGTGTCATGGTGAAGCGCAGCCCCCTGCCGCCGGGACCGGTCGCGACGTCGAGGACGCCGTGGTGCGCGCGGGCGACCCGGTCGACGATCGACAGGCCGATTCCCGAGCCTTCGGAGCGGGAGCCGTCGGCGCGCCAGAAGCGGTCCTTCAGCCGTGCGAGTTGGTCGGGCGCGACGCCGTCGCCATCGTCGGTGACGGCGAGGCAGGGGTCCGGCCCGATCTGGACGACGATCGCGGTGCCGGGCGGGGTGTGGCGCACGGCGTTGTCGACGAGGTTCTCCAGCGCGAGGACGATGGCGCCCGGATAGCCGGTACCGCGGACGTCTGACGACTGATCTTCGAGCGCGATCGTTCGTCCGCCTCCGATAATTCCCGGCGCGCGACTGGCGATCACCGCTTCGGCCAGTGCGAGGAGGTCGAGCGGTTCGCCGTCCTCCTCGACGGGTCGTTCGAGATCGGCGAGTGCGAGCAATTGCGTCACTACGCGGGCGGCGCGGTCGACCGAGGCGAGCAGCGCCGCCTTCACCGCCGTGTCGTCGACCGCATCCGCGCGCAGGCGGATCACCGCGAGCGGCGTGCGCAGTTCGTGTGCGATGTCCGCGGCGAACGCGGCCTGCGTGCGGAAGCCGTCTTCGAGCCGGTCGAGCGCTTCGTTGGTGGCGGCGGCGAGCGGCTCGACCTCGGACGGCAGCGTGCCGCGCGGCAATCGCGTGTCGAGCGTGCGCGGGCCGATCGCGGCTGCGGTCGCCGACACCGCCTGCATCCGCCGGGTGAGGCGTCGGGTCAGCAGCGCGCCGATCAGCGGCACCAGCGCGGCGATCGGCAGGACGAGCAGAGCGAACCGTTTCAGGAATGCGCTGACGATGTCGTCGGTGACCACTTCGGGCGCGGCGCTGTCCTGCGATGCGACGATCCAGCGCCCGTCTCGCGTCGGCAGGCTGTACGCCTCGACGACCCCGCGGCGGAAGAAATGCGCGCCCTGATCCAGCGGTGCCGCGGCGATGACGTGCGGGCGGGCGGGCCCTTTTGCCAACAGGACCGCGCGGTTCCGGTCGATGACCGCGATCGCCATGCCATCGGTCAGCGCGTCGCTGCGAAGCGCTGCATACGAGGGCAGGGCGCTTGCGACGATCGCTGCCTGCTGGCGGAGTAGCCGCCGCTGGTAATGATCGGCGGTGCTATGCAGCAGCGCTGCGACGCCGAGCGACAGCGCGATCGTCGCGATCAATGCGGTGACGATGTGGAGTGCGACGAACTGGCCGAACAGGGACCGGGGCAGCAGGGACCGGGGCAGCCTTGGGCTCACGGCTTGCAGAGGATCATGTAGCCGACGCCGCGCACCGTTTCGATCCGCGCGCCGCTATCCGCATCGTCGAGTTTCTTCCGCAGGCGGTGGACATAGACCTCGACCGCGTTCGAGCCGAGATCGCCGCCCAACCCGAACAGATGATCCTCGGCGATCCGCTTCGGCACGACGTTGCCGGCGCGCCGCAGCAGTAGTTCGAGCAGCTCGGTCTCGCGCACCGACAGCGCGATCGCCGCGTCCGCGACCCGCACCAGCCGCGTTTCGAGATCGAAGCTGAGGCGGCCGCACGTCAGCGACCGGCCGATATAGCCCCCCTGGCGACGCAATACCGCGAGCAGGCGGGCGTGGAGTTCATCGACGTCGAACGGCTTCACCAGGTAATCGTCGGCGCCTTCGTTCAGCCCGCGGATGCGCGCATCGATCGCGCCGCGCGCGGTGAGGATCAGCACCTGCCGGGTGTCGCCGCGCCCGCGCAACCGGTGCAGCAACGAAAGCCCGTCCTCGTCCGGCAGCCCCAGATCGAGCAGGATCGCGGCATAGTCGCCGTGCTGGAGATAGGCGTCCGCTTCGTCGCCGCTGCGCGCGAGATCGACCGCGAAGCCGCGCGGGGACAGCGCTGCGGTTAGCGCCTGGGCGAGATCGCGGTCGTCCTCGATCAGCAATACCCGCATCGATCTTCGCCTCGTTTGGGTGCAGCGCAGCATCCGTAAGCGCGCTGTAAGCCAGCGACGCTACCGGCTCCAGTCTAATCCCCAAGGGGCTGATTATGCACGCATCGACGACACCCGAAACGCTTCCCCCGACCCGCGCGCTCTCTCGATCCGCGCAGATGCGCTGGCTGGGAATCGCGGCCGCCGTGATCGTTGGGCTGGTGCTGATCGTCGCGCTGATCGGCAAGCTCACGCATCACGAGCCGGCACCCGCACCCGTCGCCCCGGCGGGAACGTTCCGGCCGACGAAAGACCAGATGGCCGGGCTGACGACGATGCGCGTCGGCTATGGCGCGTCCGATGCGCGGACGCTGGCGAGCGGCGCGATCACCGTCGACGGCGACCGCAGTACGCCGGTGCTGATGCCCTATTCGGGGCAGGTGGTGCGCGTGCTCGCGGATGCCGGGCAGCATGTGACGCAGGGCCAGCCGTTGCTGCTGATCAAGACCAGCGACTTCGTCGATGCGCGCAGCGGGCTGTTCGCGGCACGCGCGGCGGCGCAGAACGCGCAGGCGCAACTCGCCACCGCGGAACGGACCGCGGAGCGCCAGCGGCAGATCTACGAGACGGCGGGCGGCGCGCTGAAGGATTATCAGCAGGCCAAGACCGATCTCGCCGCCGCGCAGGCAACCGCACGGACGGCGCAGGCCGCGCTGGGGGCAGCACGCGACAAGCTGGCGATTCTCGGCAAGTCTCAGGGAGAGATCGCGCGATTGGAGAGCGTCGGCGAAGTGTCCGGCATCCATGACGTGACGACGCTGCACGCGCCGATCTCCGGTTTGATCGCGACGCGCGACGTGTCGGCGGGGCAGTATCTTTCGCAGGGCGGCGACAAGCCGGTGATGACGATCACCGATCCGTCGCGCGTCTGGCTGATCGCACAACTCGCCGAGGGCGATGCGAGCGCAGTGCATCTCGGCGATAGCGTCACCGTGACGACGCCCGCGCTGCCGGGCCGCAGCTTCCACGCGACGATCGACCTGGTCGGCGCCGCACTCGATCCGCAGAGCCACCGCCTGCCGGTGCGCGCGACGATCGCCAACCCGGACGGTGCGCTCAAACCGCAGATGTTCGCGAGCTTCTCGATCCAGCGCCCGCACAGCGGCGACGCGCTGCTGGTCCCCGCCGAAGCGGTGATCCATGAAGGCGACGACGCCCGCGTCTGGGTGGTCCGGCCCGACGGCCTGCTGGTCGCGCGCACCGTCACGGCCGGCGAGGAGCAGGACGGCAAGGTCGCGATCGTCGCCGGGCTCAAGTCGGGCGAGCGTATCGTCACGGCGGGCGCGCTGTTCGTCAACGAAGCCGGTCTCGGCGAATGAACCGGATCGTCGAGTTCGCGCTGCGCCAGCGGCTGCTGATCGTCGGTATCTTCGTCGCCATGCTGGTGGCGGGGGGCGTCGGCTTCTACAATCTCAACATCGAGGCGTATCCCGACCCGGTCCCGCCGATGGTCGAGATCATCACCCAGACGCAAGGCCTGTCGGCCGAGGAGATGGAGCGCAACGTCACCATCCCGATCGAGGTCGGCATGGCGGGCATTCCGCATCTGACCGCGATCCGCGCGATCTCGCTGTTCGGGCTGTCGGACATCAAGATCCAGTTCAGCTACGACCTGACCAACGATCAGGCCAAGCAGCAGGTCATCAACCGCCTGTCGCAGCTCCCCCCGCTCCAGGGTGGCGCCCAGCCGACATTGTCCCCGACCAGCCCGGTCGGCGAGATCTTCCGCTACAAGATCACCGCGCCGAAGGGCTATTCTGTGATGGACCTCAAGACGTTGCAGGACTGGGTCCTCCAGCGCCGGTTCAAGCGCATACCGGGCGTGATCGACGTCACCGGATGGGGCGGCAAGCTGCGCGCCTATGACGTGGTGATCGACAACGACCGGCTCGCCGCGCACAACGTCACGGTCGCGCAGGTGCTGGCGGCGCTCGGCAAGAGCGATGGCAATGTCGGCGGCCAGACGATCAACTTCGGGTCGCAGGCGGCGATCGTTCGCGGCATCGGCCTGATCCAGTCGGTGTCGGGAATCGAGAACGTGCTGGTCGGCACCGGCGGCGGCCAGCCGGTCCTGCTGAAGGACGTCGCGCATGTCCGCATCGGCAACGAACCGCGCCTCGGCATCGCCGGCTACAACGATCAGGACGACATCGTCCAGGGCATCGTCCTGATGCAGCGCGGCGCGCAGTCGATGCCGACGATCCTCGCGGTGCAGAAGGAAGTGTCCGACATCAACGCGTCGGGCATCCTGCCGCCGGGCGTCCATCTCGACCGGGTCTATGATCGCTCCGATCTGATCCACCTGACGATCCACACCGTGCTGGAGAACATGGTGGTCGGCATCCTGCTGATCTTCGCGCTCCAGTGGATATTTCTCGGTAATCTGCGCAGCGCGATCATCGTTTCGGCGACGATCCCGTTCGCGCTGGCCTTCGCGATCCTGATCCTGGTGTTGCAGGGCGAGAGCGCCAATCTCCTCTCGGTCGGTGCGCTCGATTTCGGGCTCGTGGTCGATGCCTGCGTGATCATGGTCGAGAACATCTTCCGCCATATGGTCGAGCGGTCCGCGCACGTCGAAAGCGAACAGCTCGAGGGGCGGAGTGCGCATTACACGCTCGCGAGCCGTTTCTCCGCAGTGCTCGGGGCCAGTTCCGAAGTCAGTCGCGGGATCTTCTTCGCCGCCGCGATCATCATCGCCAGCTTCCTGCCGCTGTTCACGCTGACCGGCGTCGAGGGCCATATCTTCGGGCCGATGGCGAAGACCTATGCCTATGCGATCTCCGGCGGGCTGATCGCGACCTTCACGGTTGCGCCAGTGCTGGCGACGCTGCTGCTGCCGGACAAATTGTCCGAAGTGGAGACGTGGATCGTCGGCAAGCTGCGCCGCGTCTACGAGCCGGCCGCCGCGTTTGCGCTCGGCAACCGGGTCGTCGCGATCGGTGGCGCGCTGCTGCTGATGCTGCTCGCGATGGTCGGTGTGCGCTCGCTCGGGATCGAGTTCCTGCCGCATCTCGAAGAGGGCAACATGTATATCCGCGCGACGCTGCCCGCGTCGGTCAGCCTCGAGGCGGGGCAGCCGGTGGTCAACGGCGTCCGCCGCATCCTGATGCAATACCCCGAGGTGCAGGCAGTGTTGTCCGCGCATGGTCGCCCGGACGACGGGACGGATTCGACAGGCTTCTTCAACGCGGAATATTTCGTGCCGCTTAAGCCGTTCGATACCTGGCCGAGCGGCGTCACCAAGGAGACGCTGACCGAGGAACTGTCGAAGCGGCTGTCGGCCAAATATCCCGGCGTCGACTTCTCGTTCTCGCAGATCATCGAGGATAACGTCGAGGAGGCCGCCTCGGGCGTGAAGGGGGCGAACTCGATCAAGCTGTTCGGCCCCGACCTGACGACGCTCGAGAAATACGCCGACCAGATCAAGGCGCAGATGTCCAAGGTCCGCGGGATCGAGGATCTCGGCGTGTTCCAGTCGCTCGGCCAACCGACGGTGCGGATCGACGTCGATCGCGCGCGTGCATCGCGCTACGGGCTGACGCCGGACGACATCAACGCGACCGTCGCCGCGGCGATCGGCGGCAAGTCGAACGTCGACCTGTACGAGAAGGACACCGATCGTCACTTCCCGATCGTCGTCCGGCTGAAACCGGAACAGCGCGACACGATCGACGCGATCCGCCGGATCACGATCGGCGCGCCGTCCCCCGATGGTGCCAGCACGATCCAGGTGCCGCTGTCGGAGGTCGCGGACGTCAAGCTCACCTCGGGCGCGTCGTTCATCTACCGCGAGCATCAGGAGCGCTACATCCCGATCAAGTTCTCGGTCCGCGGCCGCGATCTCGGCGGTGCGGTGGACGAGGCGCATGCGCGGATCGAGCGGACCGTGCATCTGCCACCCGGCTATCACCTCGAATGGGCAGGCGAACTCGACAATCTCAACAACGCGGTCGCGCGATTGGAAGTCGTGGTGCCGATCAGCCTGCTGGTGATCCTGCTGCTGCTCTATGCGAATTTCGGCTCGATCCGCGACAGCCTGCTCGCGTTCTCGGCGATCCCGATGGCGATCATCGGCGGCGTGCTCGCGCTGGCGCTGACCGGAACCGCGTTCAGCATCTCGTCGGCGATCGGCTTCGTCGCGCTGTTCGGGATCGCGGTGATGGACGGCATTCTCGTGGTCACGACCTATAACCACGCGGTCGACGAGGGCGCGGGGCGGGAGAATGCGCTCGCGACTACAGTCCGCCATAGTCTCAGGCCGGTCGTGATGACCTGCCTCGTCGCGGCGATCGGGTTGCTTCCGGCTGCGCTGTCGAGCGGGATCGGCAGCCAGGTGCAGAAGCCGCTCGCGCTGGTCGTGGTCGGCGGGATGACGCTCGCGCCGCTCCTGATCCTGCTCGTCCTGCCGGTGCTGATCGATCGCTTCTCGAAGCGGGTGCCGCCCGAGGATCGCGGTGCGCACGGGCGCGACGTCGGCCATCATCCCCATGAAGACGGCCATACGGAGGCCACGGCATGAAGCGTTTCGCCATCCTCCTGCTCGCGGGCGTCACCAGCGCGTGCGCGATGGGCCCGCGCGATCTCGACGCGCATGCCAGCCTGCCGCCGGCCCCTGCGGCGCAGACCTTCGCGCCGTCCAGCGGCGCGGCGCAAGCCACGACTCTTGCGGCGGTTCCTGCCGAATGGTGGCGTAGCTTCGGCAGCGCCCAACTCGACGCGCTGGTGGACGAGGCACAGGCGCATGCGACCGACATCGCCGTCGGTGAAGCGACGCTGCGGCAATATCGCGAGCAGGGCGCGGCGACTGCGGGCTCGGCGCTGCCGCAGGCCGATATGAATTATCAAGCGGAGCGCACGCGCATCTCGAACGCGCTGTCGCCTGCGGTCGCCGACCAGAACCAGCAGCTTTATACGCTGCACACCGCGCAGGTGACGGTCGGCTACGACCCGGATGTGTTCGGCGGCATCCGCTCGAAAATCCGCTCAGCCCGCGCCGCCACCGAAACGCAGCGGCAGCGGCTTGCCGCGGCGCGGACCACGGTGATCGCCAATCTGGTCGAGGCGGTGATCCAGCGGGCCTCGCTCGCCGAGCAGATCGCTGCTGCGCAGATCGCCATCGCGGTCAATCGCGATATCCTCCAGACGCTCGTCAAGCGACAGCAGCTCGGCGCAGTCGGGGCCGCGGACGTCTCGACGCAGCAGGCGGCGCTGGCGACCGCGGAAGGTGCGCTGCCGCCGCTGGTCCGCGCCGAAGCGCATCAGCGGGTGGTGATCGCGACGCTGATCGGGCAGTCGGCGGGCTCGGACCTGTCGCCGCTGCCGACGCTCGCATCGCTCACTTTGCCGCGAGACCTGCCGCTGGTCGTTCCCTCCGATCTCGTCGCGCGCCGGCCCGACGTGCTGGCCGCGCGCGCGCAGCTCGAAGGGGCAGGGGCCGATGTCGGCACCGCGATCGCTGCGCGCCTGCCGGCGATCTCGCTCAGCGGATCGGCGGGCGGCACCGCCGAACGGTTCGGCGATATGTTCAAGAGCGGCAACCCGTTCTGGACGCTGATCGGCGGCATCACCCAGCCGATCTTCCACGCCGGTGCCCTCCGCCACCAGCAACATGCCGCCGAATTTGCGCTGGATGCGGCCAAGGCGCAATATCGTGCCGCGGTGCTCCAGGCGTTCGGCGACGTGTCCGACGCGCTGACCGGGCTACGGACCGATGCCGACGCGCTCGACTCCGCCACGCGGGCGACCGATGCGTCGGGGCGAGCGCTCGGGTTCGTCCGCCGCCAGCTCGCGCTCGGCGACGTCGGCACGCCCGCGCTGCTCAACGCCACCGCCACCGACGCGCAGGCTCGCGCGCAGGCGGTGCAGGCGCGCGCCGCGCGGTTGTCGGACACGGTCGCGCTGTTCCAGGCCGCGGGCGGCGGCGTTTCGGGAGGGTAAACGATGGGCGGGATAACCGGCGCGACGAGCGGCAAGTTCGTCCTGATGGCGGCGACCCTGTTGTTCCACGGCAGGGTCGACAATGCACGCACCCTGATCGCGATCATGCCGGGCGCGCCGCATTCGGCGATCGCCGCGACGCTTGCCGATCGGATCGTGCACCGCGACCGGGTCAAGATCGGCATCCGCGCGGAGTATCTCTATGCGCCGATCGCTGCGGTCGAATCCGATCCGGCGGCGGGCGCGGACCTGCGGATCGGCCAGGATATCCTCGATGCCAACCCGATCGAGATAGACTTCCCGCACCACGAACTGCGCCTTTTGCTGCCCTGCGAAGCATCGCACGCCGAACGCGGGATGACCGCGATCCCGGTCACGCACCAGGCGGACGGCTCGATGACCGTGCCGCTGACGCTCGACGCCGCGCGACCGACCGCGGCTGTGCTCGATCTCGCCCACGCCACCGACGTGACCGCGCCGATCGCCGCGAGCGCCCTCGCGCTCGGGCATGCGGCCTTGAAGAACGCCGTCAGCATACGCGGTGCCACCCCGTCGGTCGGGCTCACTGCGTTCAAGGACATGCGGGTGATCTTCGACCTCGGCCACGACCGGATCTGGGTCGCGACCTGACCCGGCTGCGGCGGTCGGCTGTCACTGCAAGCGGGCAGCCGCCTCCTTGAGCGGGATGGCGGGCGATGCCAGATCGGCGTGGTCGGTCGGTGCAAGCAGGCCGATCAGCGCCCGACCCTGCACATAATCGCGGGTCGCGTTGATGCAGTCGAGCGCGACGATGCGACCGTCCTTGAGATAGATCAGCGAAAACGATCGCGTCGCGGGCTCGCCGCGCAGGATCACCGCGTCGTGGCCAGCCGAGAGCCCGACGGTTTGCAGCTTCAGATCATATTGATTGGACCAGAACCAGGGGACGGCGTGGTAGGGTTGCGGGTCGCCGGTGATCGTTCGGGCGACGACGTTCGCCTGGTCGGAGGCGTTCTGGACCGATTCCAGTCGGATGACGGCGCCGCCCGCATACGCATTGGCATGGGCCGCACAATCGCCGATCGCAAAGACATCGGGCAGGCTGGTGCGGCAGAACGCGTCGACCAGCACGCCGTTGTCACCCTCCGCGCCTGCCGCGAGAAGCGGCCCGACTGCGGGTTCGATACCGATGCCGACGATCACCATCTCGCACGCCAGTATTTCCCCGTCGATGAGACGCACGCCACTGGCTGCGCCGTCGTGTTCCTCGATGCAGGCGACGTTGGCTTCGAGGCGGATATCCACGCCGTACGCCCGATGCTCGGCTTCGAAGAACCGCGACAGGGGCTCGCCGGCGACGCGCGCCAGGACCCGGTCGAGCGCTTCGAGGACAGTGACGTGTTTGCCGAGTTTGTTCAGGACGGCCGCGGCTTCGAGCCCGATATACCCCCCGCCGATCACCACGACGCGGGAGACGCCCGGGAGTTCGGCGATCATCCGGTCGACGTCCGCGCGGTTGCGGACCGCGTGGACGCCACGCAACGCATGCCCGGTACAGGACAGCCGCCGCGGCGATCCGCCCGTCGCCCAGACCAGTGATCCATAGCCGATCGTCGAACCGTCGCCGAGCGTTACGGTCTTTGCGATCGGATCTACATGGGTCGCGCGACGGCCGGGCAGCAGCGTTATCGCGCGCTCGTCCCAGAACGCCGGCGGACGGATCAGTATGCGCTCGAACGGCTTGTCGCCCGACAGATACTCCTTCGACAGCGGCGGCCGTTCGTAGGGATGGTCGGGTTCGTCGCCGAGCAGCGCGATGGTGCCCTCATATTTGCGTTGGCGCAGCGCGACCGCGGCCTGGGCACCGGCATGGCCCGCGCCGACGATCAGAACGTCGTAGGAAGTCGTGTGCGTCATCCGTACCTCGTCGCCACGCCGCATGGCGTTGATATCTGCCGGGGCCGTCGATCCATGAGGACAGCCCGCTCCGCCGGCGATGATATCCGCGGCAGCGTCGCGCGTCACGTTCGCGTTCTCGGTCAGGCTAGGCAGACTGCGGGCGGGAACGGGAGGGACAGGTCAATCGCCACCCACGCTTGCGAAACGCGAGGACACGAACCCCGTTTCCTCGACGGTTTCGAGCGTCCTCGAAGCGATCGCCTCGCCGATCAGCAACAGCGAGGGATCATGGTCGCTGATCGTCTCGACCAGGAACGCGAGTGCCGACAGCCGCCCGCGCAGGATGCGCTCGGTCGGCAGCGAGACGTTGACCGCGACCATCACCGGCGTGTCGGGTGCTCGGCCCGCGGCGATCAGGTTGCGCGCGACTTCGCCGGCGGCGGCGCGGCCCATGTAGACGGCGAGCGTCGCATCCGGCGCGGCGAGGGCGGTCCAGTCGAGAGCGAGCGCTTCGCCGGCGCGGGCGTGCGCGGTGACGAACGTCAGCTTGCGTGCGAGACTGCGTAGCGTCAGCGAGGCGCCACCCGAGGCTGCGGCAGCGCTCGCGGCAGTGATGCCGGGGCAGATCTTCACCGCTATGCCCTTGGCGGCGAGATGATCCATCTCTTCGGTCGAGCGGCCGAAGATCGACGGGTCGCCGCCCTTGAGACGGACGACGCGCTTGCCGGCGAGCGCGGCGGTGTCGATCAGCACGTTGATCGACACCTGGTCCTTGGAATGCCGCCCCGATCGCTTGCCGACGCTCACCGTTTCGGTTGCCTCGGGGATCAGCGCGAGGACGCCCGCGCCGACCAATGCGTCGTAGAACACGATGTCTGCGGCCGCGATCAGCCGTTCGGCCTTGCGCGTCAGCAGGTCGGGATCGCCGGGGCCGGCACCGACTAGCCAAACCGAACCGGGCGGGAATTCATGCGACATGGGCTGATCCTTGCGTGACGAGGAGTTTGGCGAGGGCAGGGCGGCACGATCCGCAATTGGTGCCGGCCTTCAGCGCCGCACCGATCGCGGGGACATCGGCGAGATGCTGCTCGGCGATCGCGGTGAGGATGGTCTTCAGCCCGACATCGAAACAGGCGCAGACGATCGGCCCGCGGTCGATTTGTACGCCGGGTGCTCGGCCTGCCAGCAGGGTGGGCGCGGCGACCGCCTCGCTCAGTTGTGCCGCGAGCCAGTCGCGGGGCGGGAGTGTGCCGTCACGCGTCACGAACAGGACGGCGGCGAGCCTGCCGGCATCGAGGATCGCGATCCGGCGGCTCCCGCGGGCAGAGTCGATCGCCTCGATCCGCTGGCCCTTTGGCAGCAGCGCATCGAGCGTGGCGGCGTCGCCATTCCCCGCCATGTCCCATGCCGTTCCGCACGGCACCGCAACGCGCGTTGCCCACAGGCAATCGGGGCGTTTTGCCAGTTCGCCGCGCGTGACGACGAAACCGCGCCATTCGGTTGTGACCGGCTCGATCCGCACGGGCGTCGACTTGAAACCCGGCTGGCCCGAGACCGGATCGGCAAGCGGGCGAGGCAGCAGCCCGGCGCGGCCACCGGTCGCGGTGCGGTCGGTCCAGTGGATCGGTACGAACAGCTCGCCAACCCGCTGCGTCGCGACGACGGTCGTGCGGAACAGGCTGTCGCCCTGCGGCGTCGTCACGCGCGCCAGCCCACCATCGAGGATTCCAAGACGCGCCGCATCATCGGGGTGGATCTCGACCAGCGGCTCCTCACGGTGGCGTGCCAGCTTGGGTGACAGGCCGGTGCGGGTCATCGTGTGCCACTGGTCGCGGTAGCGCCCGGTGTTGAGCGTCATCGGCCATCGCGCGAGCGGTGCCGCGACCGGCTTCTGCACGAGCTGCACCAGCCGCGCGCGGCCATCGGGTGTGGAAAACCGGCCGTCCGCGAAGGGCGTGCCACCCCAACGGAACGGCGTCATCGCATCATATTCCGCATTGCCCTTCGCGGCATGGCCGGGCAGCGCGAACAGTCGCGCACCGTCATTCTCATAGGTCGACAGCCGGCAATGCTCGCGCCAGATCTCGGCGGGTCGATCATAGGGAAACGCCGTCTTCCACCCCATCCGCCGCGCGACCTGCGTGACGATCCACCAGTCCGGTTTCGCTTCATCGGGCGCGGCCAGGAACGCGCGTTGGCGGCTGATCGTACGGTCCGAATTGGTAACGGTGCCGTCCTTCTCGCCCCACGCCGCGGCAGGCAGGCGGACATGCGCGTGGACCGAGGTGTCGGTGGTCTCGATCACGTCGGACACCACGACGAATGGGCACGCCGCTAGCGCCTCGCGGACGCGACCCGCGTCGGGCATCGACACCGCGGGGTTGGTCGCCATCACCCACAGCGCCTTGATCCGGCCGTTGCCGAGTTCGCGGAACAGGTCGACCGCCTTCAGCCCCGGCTTGGTCGCCATGTTGGGCGCGGCCCAGAACCGGCCGACGCGGGCGACGTTCTCGGGCGCGAAGTCCATATGCGCGGCAAGCGACGATGCGAGCCCGCCGACTTCGCGACCGCCCATCGCGTTGGGCTGGCCGGTGATCGAGAAGGGGGCCGCACCCGGCTTGCCAATCCGGCCGGTCGCGAGGTGTAGGTTGGTGATCGCGTTGACCTGATCGGTGCCCGACAATGACTGGTTCACGCCCTGGCTGAACATGGTGACGGTCTTCGGCGTCGTGGCGAACAGTTCGAAGAAGCGCTTCAGGTCTTGCGGCGAAACGTCGCAGGTCCGCGCGACCGACCAGAGGTCGTTGCCGTCGCCCAGCTGGTCCCAGAAAGCGTCGGGCGTGGCAACGTGCGCGGCGAGATAGTCGTGATCGATCACGCCTGCGTCGCGGCACCACGCCAGCAACCCGTTCATCAGCGCCACGTCGGTGCCGGGCCGGATCGCGAGGTGTAGGTCGGCCTCGTCCGCGGTCTCGGTCCGGCGCGGGTCGATGACGACGAGTTTCGCGCCGGCATCGCATCGTGCACGGATGCGTTGATAGACGACCGGGTGGCACCAGGCGGTGTTCGATCCGACCAGCACGATCAGGTCGGCGGCGTCGAGGTCGTCGTAGCTCGCGGGCACGATATCCTCGCCGAACGCGCGCATGTGCCCGGCGACGGCGCTCGCCATGCAGAGCCGCGAATTGGTGTCGATGTTCGCCGAGCCGATGAATCCCTTCATCAGCTTGTTGGCGACGTAGTAATCCTCGGTGAGCAATTGGCCGGAGACGTAGAAGGCGACGCTGTTGGGGCCGTGCTGCGCGATCGTGTCGCGGAAGCGTTTGGCGACGAGGTCGAGCGCCTTGTCCCACGATGCGCGCCGCTGGCCGATCATCGGGGTCAGCAGGCGGCCTTCGAGGCCGATCGTCTCGCCGAGGTGCGTGCCCTTGGAGCAGAGCTTGCCGGCGTTGGCGGGGTGGTCGGGGTCGCCTTGGATGAGCGCGGTGCGTTCGCCGGTAGGAGTGGCGAGGATGCCGCACCCGACACCGCAATACGCGCACGTCGTACGAACGGCCGCCATTAGGTCCTCCCCTGCAAGGGGAGGTGGCAGCCGGAGGCTGACGGAGGGGTGTCGCCCTCTCGATAGCGGGTCACCCCTCCACCAGCTTCGCTGGTCCCCCTCCCCTTGCAGGGGAGGATAGCAAGCGCGATCACGCCGCCGCCTTCATCGTGCTCGTCCGGCACAGCAACACCCGGCCACCCGACACCTTCACCGGGATCACCGGCGTACACCCCTTGTCCTCGCCAAGCGCCTCGCCCGTATCCAGCGCGATCCGCCAGTTATGCAGCGGGCACGCCACCGCGCCGCCATGCACGATCCCCTGAGACAATCGTCCCCCCTTGTGCGGACAACGATCTGCGAGCGCGAAGACCTTGCCGTCGCCGGTGCGGAACACCGCGATGTCGTCGCCGCCGGTGACCTGCACCGTACGGCTGCCGCGCACCGGAATCTCGTCGACCCAGCCGATATCGAGCCATTCGCCGATCATGCCATTTCCCTCCCAAGAACGAAGGGCGTGTCGATGGGCGTGAAGCGCGCCATCGGCGCATGCTGTTCGCGGTGTTCCCCCGCCGCGCGTGCCGCCCAGGGATCGTCCTGCGTGAACTGCTGCGAGAACAGGAACCGCGCCGCCAGCGCATCGCGACCCTCGGCATCGTCGGCGATCCGCTCGCGGATATATTCGACCCCGATCCGCTCGATCCACGGCGCGGTGCGCTCGAGATAGCGCGCTTCCTCGCGGTACAATTGGATGAACGCGGCGCAGTAATGCATCGCCTCTTCCTCGGTCGCGACCTTGCACAGGAAGTCGGTCGCGCGGACCTTCATCCCGCCATTGCCGCCGACCGAGAGCTCGTAGCCGCTGTCGACGCAGACCACGCCGAAATCCTTGATCGTCGCCTCGGCGCAGTTGCGCGGACAGCCCGACACCGCGATCTTGAACTTGTGCGGCATCCACGAGCCCCAGGTCATCCGCTCGACCTTGACGCCGAGCCCGGTCGAATCCTGCGTCCCGAACCGGCACCAGTCCGACCCGACGCAGGTCTTCACGGTGCGCAAGCTCTTGCCGTACGCGTGCCCGCTGACCATCCCGGCGGCGTTGAGATCGGCCCAGACCGCGGGCAGATCCTCTTTCTTGATCCCGAAGATGTCGAGCCGCTGGCCGCCGGTCACCTTGACCATCGGCGCGTCGTATTTCTCGACGACGTCGGCGATCGCGCGCAACTCGCGGGGGTTGGTGAGGCCGCCCCACATCCGCGGCACGACCGAATAGGTGCCGTCCTTCTGGATGTTGGCGTGCAGCCGTTCGTTGACGAACCGGCTCTGCTGGTCGTCCTTGTAGTCGCCCGGCAATGCGCAGAGCAGGTAGTAATTGAGCGCAGGGCGGCACGACGAGCACCCGTCGGGCGTCGACCAGCTCATCTTCTGCATTACTTCGGGGATCGATCGCATGCCCTGCGCGACGATCTCGCGGCGGACATCGTCGTGGCCGAAGCTGGTGCATTTGCACAGCGTCTTGACCGCACGTTCGCCCGAATACTCGTCGCCCAATGTCACCGCGAGCAGCGTCTCGACCAGCCCGGTGCACGATCCGCACGATGCCGACGCCTTGCAGGTCGCCCGGACCGCGTCGAGCGTCGCGTTGCCGGCGCCGATGCACGCCACGATCTTGCCCTTGGTGACGCCGTTGCAACCGCAGATCTCCGCATCGTCGGAGAGCGCCGCAACGGCCGCCTTAGGGTCCGCAGTGCCTCCTCCCGAGGCGAACGACTGGCCGAAGATCAGCATGTCGCGGATCGGCGCGATGTCTTCCGCCCGCTTGAGCAGGTCGAAATACCAGCCGCCGTCCGTCGTATCGCCGTACAGCACCGCGCCGACGATCCGGTCGTCCTTGACCACGACGCGCTTGTAGATGCCGCGCGACGCATCGCGCAGGACGATGTCCTCCGCGCCTGCACCGCCCGAGAAATCGCCCGCCGAGAACACGTCGAGCCCGGCGACCTTCAACTTGGTCGAGGTCACGGATCCGCGATAGCCGCTGTGGCTGTCGGTCAGCCCGTCGGCCAGCGCGCGGCACATGTCCCACAGCGGCGCGACGAGGCCGTAGACGTTGCCGTCATGCTCGACGCATTCGCCGACCGCGAGGATCGACGGGTCGCTGGTGACCATGTGGTCGTCGACCTTGATCCCGCGACCGATCTCCAGCCCGGCGTCGCGCGCGAGCGCTACGGAAGGGCGAATGCCGACCGCCATGACGACGAGGCTGGCGGGGATCACCGTGCCGTCCTTGAGCAACACGCCCTCGACCTGGGTATCGCCGACGATCTCCGCGGTGTTCGCCTCGGTCAGGATCACCTGGCCACGCGCCTCCAGCGCCGACTTGAGCAACCAGCCCGCTGCCTCGTCGAGCTGGCGTTCCATCAGCGTCGGCATCAGGTGGATCACCGTGACCTTCATGCCGCGCAACGTGAGGCCATGCGCCGCCTCCAGCCCGAGCAGCCCGCCGCCGATCACCACCGCCGCGCCACCCTTTCCGGCAGCCTCCAGCATGTGATCGACATCGGCCATGTCGCGGAACGAGATCACGCCGGGCAGGTCCTTGCCGGGGACGGGGATGATGAACGGATCGGAGCCGGTCGCGATCAGCAACCTGTCGTACGATACGGTCAGCCCCGATCGCGCGGTGACGGTCTTGGCGGCGCGGTCGATCGCCTGGACCGGGTCGCTCGTTACCAGTTCGATCGCGTTGGTCGCATACCAGGCGTGGTCGTTGATGACGATCTGCTCGAACGTCTTCTCCCCCGCGAGCACCGGCGACAACATGATGCGGTTGTAGTTCACGTGCGGCTCGGCACCGAAGATCGTCACGCGGTACCGGGTCGGATCGCGCGCGATCAATTCCTCGACCGCGCGACAACCGGCCATGCCGTTGCCGATCACGACGAGATGCTCGCGCGCCTTGGAAAAGGGGGTGTCGGGGGAGGGGGTTTGGTGGTCCATCAGATCGTCCAGTCGGGTTGGAGCCGGGGAAGGGGTCGCATCATGCGGGGATGGGGCGGTTCGAAGGGCGGTCGCTGCGCCGCCGGGCGTCGAGCGCCGCGTCGAGCAGCGCGCGCTCGTCCGATTTGTGCGTGGCAGAGAAGCGGACGGCGAGCGCACAGAGCGCCGTGCCCGCGACGACGTAGCCGAGGATGATCAGGCATTGCTGCGGCGTGGCTGATGCCTTGTTGAGGAACCCCGCCGCGACCGCGCCGATGTTGCCGCCCGCGCCGATCAGCCCGGCGACCCCGCCCAGCGCCTTGCGGTCGATGAACGGCACCAGCGCATAGGTCGCGCCGCACGCCATGTGCGTGAACAGCCCGAACATCGTCATCGCGAGGATCGCCAGCGTCACGCTGCCGGCATTGCCGAACAGCACCAGCCCGATACCCTCGCCGAGCATCAGCACGAACAACAGCAGCGCGCGGCCATCGAGCCCTTTCACCAGCGCGATCCGGTCGCTCGCGATCCCGCCGAGCGCACGGGCGAACAGCGCGAGCCCGCCGAAGATCCCCGCCGCCAGCCCGGCGTTGGTCAGCGAAAGCCCGAACCGGTCGACGTAATAACTGGCCGCGATGTTGTGGATGAAGATTTCGACGCCGAAGCACGCGCCATAGGTCGCGGCCAGCATCCACGTGCGGTAATTCGCGGCGGCGCGGCGGAAGATCGCCATGCCGGTCGCCTTGCCGCCGTCGAGTTCGATGCCCGCCGCGCGGAGGTCGACGATATCGCCCTGCGGCGTGTCCTGCGTGTAGCGCGCGTAGACGAACGCCATCGCGACCATCGCGAAGCCCGGCACGAACATCGCCGCGCGCCAGCCGAAGGCGTGCTCGACGCCGAGACCGATCAGCGCCGCGACGACCAGCGGCATCAGGCTCTGCGCGGCGCCGCCGCCCGCATTGCCCCAGCCGCCGACGGTCGCGTTGGCGGTGCCGACGACGTTGGGCGCGAACATCACGCTGGTGTGATATTGCGTGATGACGAACGACGCGCCGATCGCACCGATCGCGAGGCGGAAGAACAGGAACGTCTCATACGTCTGCGCGAACGCCAGTCCGAACACCGGAATCGCACCGAGTAGGAGCAGCCACGTGTAGGTGCGGCGCGGCCCGAACCGGTCGCACAGCGGCCCGACCACCAGCCGCACCAGAATCGTCACCGCGACCGCGGCGATGTTGATGTTGGCGATCTGGTCCTTGCTGAGGCCGAACTCGGCCTTGATCAGCGGCATCAACGGGGCGGCGGCGAACCATGCGAAGAAGCACACGAAGAACGCCAGCCACGTGACGTGGAACGCGCGCATCTGCGGCGTGGCGGCGCTGAATAGATCGATCCGTGTGGCTTTCGGCGCGGCGGTGTCGATTCCCGGTGATGCGAACAACATGGTCGGTCCTCCATCTGCGATGGACAAAGAAAAAGCCGCCCCGAAGGCGACCTTGCGGACGCATCGGAGCGGCTTCGTTGCCTATGGACGATCGGTGGATCGTCCTACGCGGTCAGGTCCCGTCGTTGGAACCGTCTCGCGATGATTTCGTGTCCGACTCCCTTGCCGGACTATGCGAAGATGACCGAAGTGGCCTTATCGCACAAGTGGCATTTCGCGGGTGCAGCAGATTTTGGTTTGGTGGGGCGATCGATCCTGGGATCACCCCTCCCTGGAAGGGAGGGGCAGGGGGTGGGTCGGTTTCCGCATGACCGAACCGTCGTGGCTCAAGCCGGCCAACCCACCCCCAACCCCTCCCTTTCAGGTAGGGGGGAAGCCAAGGTTCAGGGCAATCCGGCGAGATACCCCTCGATATCACCCGGATCGAACGCCCGCTTGTCGAAGAACGCATCGCGCCCCAGGATCAACCGACCCTGCGTAGATCCCGCACCGATGCTGTCCGCGCCGATTGCTCCCTCCAGTTTCGAGCTAGCATTGGGAAGCGGCGCGCCCGAACCGGCCAGTGCCGCGCGGTAAATGTCCGGCCGGAACACCCCTTGCGCGACATCCGCCTCCTCCGCCGAGAACGGCGTGCCGTCCCAGCGCACCATCTGCGAATACAGCCAGGCCGCCTGGCTGCGCCACGGGAAGTTCGCCGCCTCACGGTACTGGAACATGAAGTCCGGAACGTGGATCGGCACGGCATCCTTCACCAGCCGCACCCGGTCGCCGATCGCCCGCGCCACCGCATCGACCGGCGCATCGAGATAGTCCGCGCGCGACAGGATCGCCGCATTGGTCTCAAGCGTGTTGGGATCGACGAACTGCGCAGCGGCGGCGTGGAGAGCGCGGATCAGCCGGTGGACCACGTCGCCGCGCTCGACCAAAGTCGCCGCGCGCATCGCCAGCACCTTCTCCACGCCCCGCCGCCAGACCTGCGCCGTCACCAGCGCGATTCGCCCGACCCCGCGATCGACCGCAACGCCGTTCCACGGCTCCCCGACACAGATGCCGTCGACCTCACCCGCCGCCAGCGCGTCCGCCGCAAAGGTCGGGCTGGTCGTCACGATCTCGACATCGATATCGGGCCGGATGCCGACCGCCGCGAGCCAGTAGCGCAGCATGTAGTTATGGCTCGAATAGCGATGCACCACACCGAACCGCAACCGCCGCCCGGCCGTGGCGCGTGCGACCGCCACCGCCTTCAACCGCGCGCCAAGCACCACGGGATCACCCAACGCATCCCCGTCCAGCACCTCAGCGGCCAACGGCAACGACAGCGTGATCGCATTGCCGTTGAGCCCCAGCACGAACGGCACCGCCATCGCCACCGCCGGCCGTCCGCGCCCCAGGGCGGTCGCGATCGCCAGCGGTGCGACCATGTGCGCGGCATCGGTATGGCCGTAGAGCAGCCGGTCGCGCACCGTCGCCCAGGTCATGTCGCGAACGAGCTCGATCTCCAGCCCCTCGGCCTCGGCGAACCCGCGTTCGCGCGCGAGGATCGGCAGCGCGGCATCGACCAGCGGCAGGAAGCCGATACGGACCCGGTCGAGCGCCATCACAAATCTCCCATCAGGACGTCGCTGGTGATGATCGCGTCGGCGATCTCGGCGATCCGGCGGTTGGAGCGCATCGCCTGCGCGCGCAGCAGGCCGTACGCTGTCGGTTCGTCGATCCCGCGGCGCTTCATCAGGATCGCCTTGGCACGGTCGACCGTGGTGCGATCGGCCAGCGCGCTGCGCGCTTCGTGCAACTCCGCCTGCAACCGCGCGAACGCCTGAAACCGCCGGATCGCGAGGTCGATGACCGGCTTGATCCGCTGCTTGGCGAGCCCGTCGACGATATACGCCGACACGCCTGCATCGACCGCCGCGGCGGTGGACTCCGCGTCACTCTGGTCCACGAACATCGCGATCGGTCGCGCCAGCGCCCGCGACACCGCGAAGAACTCTTCGAGCATGTCGCGGCTGGGATTCTCGAGGTTGATCAGCACCACGTCCGGCGCGGCCTTCTCCAGCGCCGCGACCATCCCCAGTGTGCCGTCGATCACCACGATATCGTCGAGCCCAGCCTCGCGCAGGCCGTCCGAGATGATCGCCGCCCGCGTCGTGCTCGTGTCGATGATCGCGATCCGCATGCCGCCATCCTATGCGGCGCCGCACCAAATGGCGAGCGGCGGATGGGCGAGTCCAAATGCCACCATCACACGGTGGCCGGCACCAAGCTGGCGACGGAATCGGATGGCGATGGCGCCTGTCCGATCGGCCACGATGTCGAGCGCTGCAAAAGGTCGAGTAGTTCTGGCGCATCTCGCGGCTACCGACTATACCGCTCGGTACTGAAGTGTTTTCCTAGCGGTCGAAACGTTACCGCAGGGTCCGCAGGAGAGTGGCGATGTCGATACTCATCAATGGGTTAGCAGTAGCGCCGCCCGACGATCCTCGTGTCTCGCTGCTCGATCTGCTGCGCGAAGGTCTGCATCTCTCCGGCACCAAGAAGGGCTGCAATCAGGGTGCGTGCGGCGCGTGCACCGTGCTCGTCGATGGCGAGCGGATCGTCTCCTGTCTCGCGCTCGCAGTGCAGTATGACGGGCGCGAGGTCACGACGATCGAGGGGCTGGCCGACGGCGATGCGCTGCATCCGTTGCAGCAGGCATTCATCGATCATGATGGGTTCCAGTGCGGCTATTGCACGCCGGGGCAGATCTGTTCGGCGATCGGCATGGCGGCGGAGGCCAAGCGCGGCGTGCCGAGCCATGTCAGCGCGGATCTCGCCGCCGACGTGACGCTGACCCGCGAGGAACTGCAGGAGCGGATGAGCGGCAATCTGTGCCGTTGCGGCGCGCATAACGGCATCATCGATGCGATCCGTGAAACCCTGACGTCCGAGACCGGCCCGGCGGAGATGATGGCATGACCCCGTTTACGTATGCGCGGGCTGAGGACGCCGCCGACGCCTTGCGGCTCGGGCAGGCAAGCGCGACGGCTTATCTCGGGGGCGGCACCAATCTGGTCGACCTGATCCGCGAGACGGTCGCGCGGCCGACCGGGCTGGTCGACGTCACCGGACTGTCCGGCGGTATCGAGGAAACCGAGGGCGGCGGTCTGATGATCGGTGCCGCGGTCCGCAATACCGGGCTTGCCGAGCATATTACGGTTCGGAGGCGCTACCCGGTGCTGTCGCGCGCGATCCTGGCGGGCGCGTCGGCGCAGATCCGCAACATGGCGACCGTCGGCGGCAATCTGCTCCAGCGGACGCGGTGCACGTATTTCTACGACACCGACGGTTCGCGGTGCAACAAGCGCATGCCTGGGTCTGGTTGCGACGCGATCGAGGGGTTCACGCGGGGACACGCTATTCTCGGTGCATCTACGGACTGCGTGGCGACGCACCCGTCGGACATGTGCGTGGCGCTCGCCGCACTCGACGCGATCGTTCACCTGCACGGGCGGGGCGGCGCGCGGACATTGCCGTTCGTAGAACTGCACCGGTTGCCGGGCGATCGGCCGGAGTTCGATACCGTGCTGGAGCCGGGCGAGCTGATCACTGCGATCGAACTGCCGCCGATGAGTTTCGCGGCCAACTCGACCTATCGCAAGGTGCGCGACCGGGCGAGTTACGCGTTCGCGCTGGTCTCGATCGCAGCGGCGCTGGAGATCGAGGGTGGGCGCATCAAGGATGTCCGGATCGCGCTGGGTGGGGTCGCGCACAAGCCGTGGCGGGCGTCGAAGGCGGAGGCCGCGTTACGGGGCGGACCCGCGACCGAAGAGGCGTTCCGTGCTGCCGCTGTCGCCGAGATGGCGGACGCGGTGCCGCTCCGCGACAACGGCTTCAAGGTCGAACTGACCAAGCGCACTCTCGTCGCCGTCCTTGGTGACCTTGCCGGAGCAGCAGCATGAGTATCGTCGATACGGTCAAGGAAACCGCGCAGGGCTTGGTACAGGGCGCGATGAGCAAGCTGGTGCCACTCGCACCCGACAGCTGGATCCCCGGCGGCGTGCCCGATCCGCTGATCCGCCAGCAGCATGGGTTGATCGGCACGTCGGTGTCACGGCTCGATGGTCCGCTCAAGGTCCGCGGCGCGGCACCGTTCGCAGCCGAGTTTCCGCTGGAGGGCATGGTGTACGCCGCACTGGCTTATGCGACGATCCCGCGCGGGCGGATCGCGGTGATCGACGTGGCGGCGGCCGAGGCGGCGCCGGGCGTCGTGCTCGTGATGACGCATCTCAATGCGCCGCGGATGAACAAGCCAGCGGTTTTCGGCTCGTCGCCGACAGCGGCGGGTCCGGCGGACTTGCCGGTGATGCAGGACGACCGTGTTCACTGGAACGGCCAGCCGATCGCGCTGGTGCTCGCCGAGACGCAGGAGCAGGCCGACCACGCAGCATCGCTGATCGTCACGACCTACGCAGCCGAACCGTCGACGACGTCGTTCGAGGCAGCAAAGGCGGCGGGCCCGCAGCCGGGGCTGTTCATGGGCCAGCCGTTGCTGAACGAGATCGGCGACGCGGACGCCATGCTGGCGGCGGCTCCGCACAAGGTCGATCATGTCTATCGCACGCCGCCTCACAACCACAACGCGATCGAGCCGCATGCCGCGACGATCGCGTGGGTCGGCGACGACCTGATCGTCCACGATGCCAGCCAACTCGTCACCGCTGCCGCACAGACGATTGCCGACGTGTTCGACCTGAAGGCGGGGCAGGTACGTCTTACCTCCCCGTTCGTTGGTGGAGGATTCGGTGGCAAATGCCTGTGGGATCATCAGATTCTCGGCGCCGCCGCGGCCAAGCTGGCCGGGCGACCGGTACGGATCACGCTATCGCGCGAGGGTGTGTACCGGATTGTCGGCGGCCGGACGCTGACCGAACAGCGCGTCGCGATCGGGGCGGACGTCGATGGCCGCTTCAAGGCATTGATCCACACCGGGGTTGCCGCGATGACCCCGCACAACAACATGCCCGAGCCGTTCATCCTCGGCACGCGTGGCGGCTATGCGGCGGACAGCTTCAAGCTGTCGGTCGAGACCGTGACGATGAACATGCTCGCCAACACGTTCATGCGCGCGCCGGGCGAGTCCGTCGGCACCTTCGCGCTGGAATCCGCGATCGACGAACTGGCGATCGAACTCGACATGGACCCGATCGCGCTCCGCATCCGCAACGAGCCCGACAAGGATCCCACGTCAGGCCTTCCGTTCTCGTCGCGGCATATCGTCGAGGCGTGGCGCACCGGAGCGGAGCGGTTCGGCTGGAGCGAGCGGAGTGCTCAGCCGGGTACGCGTCGGGAGGACGAGTGGCTGATCGGCATGGGCTGCGCGACCGGGACCTATCCCTATTACCGGATGCCGGGGGCAGCCGCCCGGATCACGCTGCGCCGTGACGGACATGCGCTGGTCGAGGTTGCCGCGCAGGAAATGGGGATGGGCACCGCGACGACCACCGCGATGGTGGCAGCCGATCGGTTGGGGCTGCCGCTAGACCATGTCTCGGTCGGTTATGGCGATTCGATCATTCCCGGCGCGATCCTGGCCGGTGGATCGCAACAGACCGCGGCGATCGGCGCAGCCGTGATCGCCGCGCATCATGCGCTGGTCGCCGAACTGCTGAAGCTGGCGGGCAATGACTCGCCGCTCGCAGGTCTGTCGCCAGATGAGGTCGGAAGCGAGGACGGCGGGCTGACCAAGCTCGACGATCCCTCGCGGCGCGAGAGCTATGTCTCGATCCTGGAGCGGGCGCAGCGCGACAGCATCGTCGTGACCGAGGAGGCATCGCAACCGCTCGAATTGATGCACTGGTCGATGCATTCGCATAGTGCGCTGTTCTGCGAAGTGCGCGTCAACGCGGTTACCGGGGAAACGCGCGTCAGCCGTTTTCTGGGCGCGTTCGATTGTGGCCGAATCCTCAACCCGAAGACCGCGCGCAGCCAGTTCCGCGGCGGGATCATCATGGGGCTCGGCATGGCGTTGATGGAGGAGACGCAGTTCGACGAGCGCAACGGCCGCATCATGAACCCGAGTTTGGCGGAGTATCATATGCCCGTGCATCTCGACGTGCCCGAGATCGACGTGATCTGGACCGACATCGCCGACCCCCATACCCCGATGGGCGCGCACGGCGTGGGCGAGATCGGCATCACCGGAGTCGCGGCGGCGGTGGCGAATGCGATCTATAACGCCACGGGAAAACGCGTACGGGACTTGCCGATCACGTTGGACAAGGTGCTGATCTGACAGAACAGCGTCGCCGGTCCGTCCTTCCTGCGTCTGTCTATGGTTTGCCGGCTTGGCGGGGGGAAGTTGCGCGATGGCATTGCGGTACGTTTGGACGGTGTGCCTCGTCGGCCTGATGATCCTCGGAACGCCGGGAGCGACTGCCGCAAAGAACGCGCCAGCCAAACGCCTCGTCATAATTGATGACGACGTCGTTGGACTGAACGGTGCGCCCGTGCTGCTGCTCCAGGCGCCCGATGTCGAGGTACTCGGGATCACGACGACGAGCGGCTCGGTATGGCGCGACACCGCCACGGCGTACGCATTGCGGACGGTCGAAATCCTCGGGCGTACCGACGTGCCGGTTGTGCTGGGCGCGACCTATCCGCTGCTCAACACCCAGGAGTCGACCAAGCGGTGGGAGGGGCTGTACGGGCGGCTCGAGTTCAAGGGCCCGTGGACCGAGCCCGTATCCGGCAGCGCGGGCCCGCCGACCCAAGGCACGGCGTCGCCTTCGGTCGTGCCCAGCTTGCCGATCGGTGATCCCGTCACCAAGCCTTCCCGCGAAATTGCCGCCGCGTTCCTCGTCCGAATGGTCCGCGCACACCCCCACCAGATCACGCTGTTCGCTACGGGTCCGATGACCAACATCGCGCTCGCGCAGAGCCTCGATCCGGGCTTTGCCGCGAACGTGAAGGAACTGGTCTACATGGGCGGCAGCCTCAATCCGCAGCAAACGCTCGACACGCCGGCCGCCGCGGCGTTCGCGCGCGAGTTCGTCAATACGCCGCGGCGCGAGTTCAATATCCGCTGGGACCCAGAAGCGGCGCGGATCATGGCACACGGTGCCTGGCCGAAGGTGACGATGGTGCCGATCGATCCGTCGACCGGGACGCAGTGGACTCGCGGTTTTTTAAGCAGCTTGAAGCCTGCGCATACCCTGCTCACCGATACCCTCCAGACCGGGCTCGAACCAGGGTTTCCGATGTGGGACGAGATTGCGGCGATGCTCTGGCTGGAGCCGTCGATCGTCACGCGAGCGGAAACGCTCTACGTCGATTTCGACACGAACCAGACCGCTGGCTACGGCGATACGCTGTCATGGCATGACGCGTACCGCCCGCATCTGGGAGAACGCGCGCAGAGTGTCGTGCTTCGTGTCGACCGCGCGAAGATGGAGGCGGCAATGCGTGCGCTTTACATGCGGCCGTTGCCACGCTGACGTCGACAGGTCGACGGCGCCGACGGGTGCAAAACTGGGGCAAAGATGTCGCGGTGGTCGGCAAAAGCGCATCGGGCCTGATCCGCCCTATTGCCGCACGTTACAGTGGTGTTACCGATCGGTGACGGGTCCGGGGCACACGGATCGACGCAGGAGGATGCTCGAAACCCAAGGGGGGACCATCCATGATACGCTTGCCTGTTCGTACGTCTGCCATCGCCCGCCTGCTGGCCGCCAGCGCGCCGTTACTCGCTTTCGCCGTACCTGCCGCCGCACAGGACCAGGCTGGGACAGGCCAGGCCGTCGATGATCCGGCCAGCGATCAGGGTCTGAGCGAGATCGTCGTGACAGCGACCCGCCGGCAGGAATCGTCGAAGGACGTCCCGCTCGCGGTCACCGCGATCAGCGGCGAGAAGCTCGACGTGCTCAACTCGAGCGGCCTCGACATCCGGTTCCTCGCCGGTCGCACGCCGAGCCTCCAGGTGGAGTCGTCGTTCGGCCGCACCTTCCCGCGCTTCTACATCCGCGGTCTCGGCAACACCGATTTCGATCCCAACGCGGCGCAGCCCGTCTCGGTGGTCTACGACGACGTCGCACTCGAGAACCCGATGCTGAAGTCGTTCCCGGTGTTCGATCTGCAAAGCGTCGAGGTTCTTCGTGGTCCGCAGGGCACGCTGTTCGGGCGCAACACCCCGGCAGGGGTCGTGAAGATCAACTCTGCCAAGCCGAACCCCGACAAGGTGTCGGGCTATGCGACCGGGTCCTGGGCGACCTACAACACCATCAACGGCGAGGCGGCGATCAATCTGCCGATCGGCAACGGCTTCGCGTTCCGCGCGTCTGGCCTGATCCAGTCGCGCGACGATTGGGTCACGAACGACTCCGCGACGGGTAACGCCGACCGCAAGCTCGAAGGCTATCGCGACGTCGCCGGCCGCTTCCAGCTCGGCTATACCAGCAGCGATTTCAACGCGTTGCTGAACGTCCACGTCCGCGACCTGACCGGGTCGCCGCGCATCTTCCGTGCCGGATTGTTCAAGCCGGGCACCAACGACTTCAACACCGGCTTCGACCCGAAGCACGCTGCGCTCGACGGCTATACCAGCCAGAGCCTCACGCAATGGGGCACCAACCTGCGGCTCGACTATCACCTCGATGGCGTCGGCACCTTCTACTCGGTCACCGGCTATGAGCAGGCCAAGGTCGAGAGCACCGGCGATGTCGACGGCGGCAACAACTACACGTTCCTCGGCGGGACGATCGGCGCCATCAACGTCGGGCTGTTCCCGTCGAACACCGGCGGCCTCACCAAGCCGAAGGAGTTCAGCCAGGAACTGCGCTACGCCAGCGAGGATATGAACGGCATCCGCCTCCAGGGTGGTCTATATTATTTCCACCAAACGCTGCGCTACAACCAGTATGACTATGCGTTCGGCGGTACCGGATCGCGCGCGACCGATCTGACGCAGGATATCTTCCACGACAACCGCAACGAGAATTACGGCGCCTTCGCGTCGATCGAGGCGAAGCCGACCGAACTGCTGACGTTGCGCGCGGGCGTCCGTTACTCGCACGATTATCGCAACGACCTCGTCACCGCGCCGATTCCCGGCACCGGGATCAGCGACACGCTGCCGGCCCGCGCGGTCGTGCGCGGCTCGAACGTCACCTGGGACGCCAGCGCGACCTACGAACTGACGCCCGCGATCAACGTCTATTCGCGGCTGGCGACCGGCTATCAGGGCCCGGCGATCCAGGACCGCGTGACCTTCGGCAGCGTCCAGAGCACCGCGCCCAAGCAGACCACTTTCTCGGGCGAGAGCGGGTTCAAGGGCACGCTGCTCGACCGCAAGGTGAACTTCTCGCTCGACGCCTATTGGTACAGCACCAAGGACCTGCAGATCACCGCAGTCGGGGGCAGCAGCAATTCGGCGCGGCTGATCAGCGCGAACAAGGCAATCGGCTACGGGGTCGAGGGCGAGTTCGAGGCGCGGCCGGTACCCGAACTGACGCTGACCGCGAGCGGCAGCTACAACTTCACCGAAATCCGCGATCCGAACATCGGCGTCGGGGTGTGCGCGACCTGCACGGTGCTCGATCCGATCGTCAACGGGTTCGCGATTATCGACGGTAACGACCTTCCTCAGGCGCCGCGCTGGATCGCCAACTGGACGGCGCGCTACGGGATTCCGCTCGGTAACGGCGGGGAAGTCTATGCCTATACCGACTGGGTCTATCGCAGCAGTGTCAACTTCTTCCTGTACGAAGCCGTCGAGTTCACGGGCAAGTCGTCGCTCGAAGGTGGCCTGAAGGTCGGCTATAAATCGCCGCAGGGCTATGAGGTCGGTGCGTTCGTCCGCAACATCACCAACCAGTATCGCAGCATCAGCGCGATCGACTTCAACAACCTGACCGGCATGATCAACGAACCGCGGATCATCGGCGGCCAGTTCAAGGTCGCGTTCTGAACGGTCGCGGCGCCGCCCGTCGATGCGGGCGGCGCCGCGACGAGGTTATTTGCGGCAGGCGCCTGCTACGTGCGTCGCGGTCTGATCGATCGTGATCGCTAGCGGGCCCTTGGGTGCTTGCCCGACCATTTTCAGTCGTCCGGCAAATCCGTTGGCGGTGTAGGTGCCGGCGCGCGTAATCTGCATCGGACCGCCCTTTTTCTGCGGGCAGGTGAGCGTCTGCGCGTAACGACCGCCGGCGATCTGCACGGTGTCGACCCGGCATTGCGCCTTCGGGTCGGGTACCAGCAGCGCCGCGACGCCGGTCTCTGCCGATACTGGCGTCACGCACTTGTGCTCCGTCTTGGAGCGGCCCTTCATCATCTTCAGCAGGAAGCCCGGTGCGCCGGGTATGACGAGATCGACCGCGGTGGAGACGATATCCCAACGGCCCGGTGCGATGCTCTGGGCCGGGGCTGCGGCCGGTGTGACGAGAAGAATAAGACCGAGATATTTACGCATGTTGCCACAGTGACCCAGGTGCGGGCGGGGCGCAACCGGGTTCGCTTGTGCTTGCAGCCAAGGAGGAAAGGGCCGGATCGTCGACACTTACGAGGCACGTGTCTCGCTCGTGATCGTCCGGTCCATCCGTCGGCGGCGATAACGAATGATGAGCCATCGGCAAGATCTTCGCGCTGAGACTCGCAATGATTTGCGTGAAACGTCCGCTGGCGCTTAGGATAGGTCATGGAAAACACTGCACCTTCGCTCGACCTGTTCACCCTTCTCGAAATCGCGCTGGAGGAGCGCAACGAGGCCGCCGAGGCGTTCGATATCTTCAAGCAGGATGCCGTGATGGCGCATGCGCCGGAAGCCGGACACGAACCGGCCGTCACGAGCGAGGACGCGGCAAAGGCGGCGGCCGAGGAAGTCGACAGCTTCAGCGCTGAAGTCAGCGGCTTGCTCCAGGCCGCATCGGACGAGGACCTGTCCTCTGCCTACCGGCAATCGGGCGGCGAGGTCGGTAATCCGGTTGCCGAGGCGCTGCTCGGCGAACTCAAGCGTCGCAACCTGGGTATCTGACCTGGCCTGTCCCTGTGGTCACCGTCCGGGACGGTAACGGCGTTCGACATGGCCCTTCAATTCGTCGGGATAGAAATAGACCGGGCGCAGATCGCCGCGTGCGTACCGCGTGACCTGGTCGGCGAAATGGGGTGAGGCGATATCGCCGCTCTGGCCGCCGGCCATGATCGCGGATGCCCTTATGCGCGGGCCGAACTCGACGACCGCGACGAAGCTGTTGCCGCTGGTGCCATAATAGCGCTTCGTTCCCGGCCAGGGCTTGGCGCCGAACGATGCCAGGCTGCCCCATTGAGCCGAGGTGAACGGCACCGGGATCGAGGGGCGCGCATCGTCGAAATGCGGTTTGATTGCATCATCGAGCCGCTGGAATCGGTTGATGTCCTGCCAGGGCGTCCGCCAATCGCCGAAATCGCGGCGAAGCCGATCGACGGCGGCCGTCAACGCCGCGAGCTTTGCATCGGGACCGACCCGCGTGGCGATATAGTCCGGGACGTTCAGCCGCTCGGCTTGCGCAAAACTACCGACCTCGCGCCACAATTGATCGCCCCAGAACACCGCCAGGCTGGTCGCGGTGGACTCGTAGCTCCAGCGATAGTCCCATGACCTGAGCAATGCGATCGGTGCCTCCAGCGCCTTGCGACGCGGGTCGGTGGTCGGGAGGGCGTTCCAGGCCGTCACCAGATCGGGCAGCAACCGGGCGAACGCCGGCAGATACGGATCGAACGCCGCCCCCCGCAGCGTATCGGGCGTCCAGCCGGACTTGCCCGTCAGCAACAGATCGGCATGCACGCCGCGTGCATTGCCTCCGACCTGATCCATGTAGCGGGGATAGTCTGCGGGCTTTGGGCTGTCGGGGCCAGCCGCGCTCCAAGGCCAGTCATTGGTGTTGTGCGCCCAGCCCGTGCGCGGGTTGAGCACGCTCGGCAAGCTGGGCAGCGTATGCAGTCCGCGCCAGTCGGTCGCGGGGTCGCTGCCGTCGACCGGTCGGGTGTAATCGAAGCGATCGTCACGCAATGGCATGAACTGCGGCATCAGGAATGCGATCTCGCCTTTGCTGTCGGCGAACAGCGTGTCGTTGGAGGAGTTGGCCTTGCGCTCGGCGACCGTCAGATAGCTTGCGAGATCGGTCGCCTTGGTCCGCAGGTAACTCTGTTCGAGCGCGGGAACGGGCTTCCACATCAATGCCGTGGCGATCCAGCGTCCCGCCTTGATTGCGACGATCGGTCCGTGATGCGTGCGATAGGTCGTGAAGCTGCGGTCGCCGGTGGTTCCGTCCGGCTTGCGGTACCGTAGCGTCACGATCTTCGTCGCGACCGGTCGGCTGACCTTGCCGTAGCGATAGTCGTAGCCGGCGCCGCGCCGCGTGATCCGTTCCGCGAATTCGTCGACGTTGTCGACCGTCGACGAGGTATGCATCCAGCCGGCCTTCGCGTTGAAGCCCTGATAGATGAAGAACTGCCCCCAGGTGCTCGCGCCATACGCGTTCAGCCCTTCGGCGCTGGTCATCTGCGCCTCGGACCGAAAATAGAAGCTGGTGTGCGGATTGATGAGCAGCAGTGCATGGCCGTTCGCGGTCAGCCGCGGCGCGATCGCGATGCCGTTGGAGCCCGATGGTTCGCGCGGCACCGTCCCGAGTTCCTCGGGGGTCGGCGGGGTCGGGCGGCCGTAGAAAGTTTTCAGGTCGCTCAGCGAGATACGCTCGATATCGCCGCCGATGCTGCCTTCTGTAAAGCTCAATGCCATCCAGGGCTCGAACCGGGTCAACACCTTGGGCCTGACCTGTGGATGCGTTGCGAGATAATAGTTCAGCCCGTCCGCCCAGGCCTGCATCAGCGTGCGCAACCATGCCGGGCTTGCCGCATAGTGCGCCTGGAGTTCGACCGGATCGGCGAACAGCCGTTGCCGGAGATCCGCCCAGATCGCGTCCTCGCCCTCCGCTTCGGCGGTACGGCCCAGCGCCGTCAGATAATTCGCCTCGATCCGGGGAAAATCGTCCTCGGCCTGCGCATAGATCAGCCCGAACACCGCATCGGCATCCGATCGCCCCTCGATATGCGGGATTCCCCAATCGTCGCGGGTGATCGTGACGCGGGCGGCTTGCGCCTGCCACCGCGTCCGCTCGGTTGGCGGCGTACCACGCTGGGCCGCAAGCGGCGTACCCAGCAGGGCCAACAGGATCACCGGAGTGCGCGCGCGTCGAAGAACCGTGGTCATGGGCGCAGCGTAAGGCGGCCAACGGCGAAAGACCATGCGTTGGCACAGCACGGCGGATCCGAGGGACGACGCCTCCATCTCAGGCGTGCGACGTAGTCCGTGACCGTGCGCGCCTCAGCCAGATGAGGAGGAAAGGCTGATCGGCCACCGAGACGCCGTTGGGAGTCCGGATATCGATCTTCCGCCGGTGGAACTGCCAATAGAGCATCACGCTGAGGATGGCGGCGTAGAAGCACCAGACCGAGGCGAACGCGTAGCCCTTGACCAGATGGACAATGGTCAGCCCGATCACGTTGACGACGCCGTAGGTCCTGACGACACGGTGGCTCGACAGCAGTAGCGCGCCGCAGGTCGCCAGGATGTAGAAGACCGACACCATCATGTTGCTCGTCATCGCGTTCAGATACGCGATCGAGTGCTTTTCGATGAAAGCCTGGGTCGGAAACAACACGAGCCCGGCGATGTCCCACAGGCAGACCAGCGCGCCGGTGATCGTCAGGGCGACGATTGCAGTGCGACGCCAGCCGGGCGGTTCCATCAAGGCCACGGCGGCGGGCATCAGCACCGGCAGGATACCGAGCGCGTAGACCGTGAACAGCAGCACGGCATGATCGAGCGCGACCTTGCCCAGTTCTCCGTGCAACGCCAGCCACACCAATCCCTCGCTGAATTGATGGAGGGCGAACAACAAAGGCACCGATGCGAAGAGCAGCGCGCGTGGCTCGCGGACGTGCCGCAACGTGGCTACGCCGATCGTGGCGAGTACCCCGGAGGCAGCGAAGCTTGCAGTCGCCGAAAAGCACATGCGCGGTCGTCCAGGCTGTTGGCGGTCCGCAGGGCGTGGCGTGTTTCCGGCCACATAGCCAGCGCCGCCTATGCGTATCGCCGCCGCACACGCTGGCGCGACGGTGGCGATGACGCTTTCCAACGGCCGATCGAGCGCCTAAGCGACGGAAATCCCCGGGGGGCCGCTGTTGCGCGGCTGAGAGGTGGGCTGCAGCCCATGACCCGCTGAACCTGATCCGGCTTATACCGGCGTAGGGAGGGTCTGCGGCTGGCCCGTCGTCCCTCCGATTGGAGTGGACGTGACGTTTTTCAGTGCTGGTTTTCGTGTGATTTCAGCCGGGCGCGAGCGCAGGCTTTTAGGCTTGGTCGTAGCGACCCTCGCCGCATCGTCGGCAGGCGCGCAGGTGGCTGACCCGATCGAACCCGCCGAAATCCGCGTGGTCGGCAAGCAGGATCCGGCTGGCTTGCTCCCCGACCAGAAGGTGCCACGCGCGCAGAGTGCGATTTCCGCCGACTTCATCGTCAAGCAGGCACCGACGCTCAACGCGTTCCAGCTCGTCACGTTGCTGCCCGGTGCGAACGTTGCGTCGAGCGATCCGTACGGCCTGTCGACGAGCTCCAGCCTGACGCTGCGGGGTCTTGGCCAGGACGAGATCGGCGTGCTGATGGAAGGCGCGCCGCAGAACGACATCGGCTATTATTACGCCTACCCCTCGCAGTTCGCCGACCCCGAGAATTTGAAGCGTATCTCGCTCGCGCAAGGCTCGGTCGATATCGACTCCCCCACGCTCGGCGGGGCAGGCGGGCTGTTGTCGCTCGCGCTCGACGACCCGAAAGCCCGCCCCGGCGCGCTGGTCGACCTGTCGCTCGGCAGCTACGCGGCGCGGCGCACGTTCGTCCGGATCGATAGCGGAACGATCGGCAATACCGGGTTGAAGGCCTTCCTCTCCTATTCGAACACACGCGCGGACAATTGGCGAGGTGCCGGCTACGACACGCGCCAGCACATCGACGCCAAGCTGCTGCATGAATGGGGCGCCGGCAACCGCGCTAGCCTCGCGCTGTCGTACAACGACGCGAACTCGTCGAGCTACCCGAGCCCGACGCTCGCCGAGTGGAACGCGCAGGGCCGCGGGTTCAACTACGACAAACGCTACACGGCAGGGAACACCAACTACTGGCGGCTGTACCGCGCGCCGTTCCGCAACCTCTACGCCTCCGCGCCGGTGCATCTCGTGCTGAACGATAGGCTCGCGCTGGACACCACCAGCTATCTCCAGTTCGGCTACGGCAATTCACCCTACGGGACGCAGCTGACCACCGAAGGCAACTTCCTCGGCACCGAAGAACTGGCCCAGCCGATCGCATTGCCCGGCGCGGTCGATGGCGTGGCAACGGTGCTCGGCAATTATACCGGCGACCAGATGCGCGTCGGCAACGTCAGCAAGTTGACCTTCAAGACAGGCGTGCACACGCTCACCGCCGGGCTCTGGTTCGACTACGGCACCGATCGCGTCACGCAATCCTACACGTCGATCGACGCCGGCGGGCAGCCGGTCGACCGCTGGGGCTATCGCGCGAAAGCGATACGGACCGCCGACGGCCGCCTGCTCGCCTATGAGAACCAGCGCACCGTGACGGTGACGAAGGGCTTCTTCGTCGCCGACAGTATCGCGCTGACGCCGCGGCTGACGATCGACGCCGGGTTCAAGGGCGTTAACGTCCTGCGCAACGGCCGCAATTACCTCCCCGGCCCGCAGGACAAGGTCCGCAACGACAGCTTCGCGGCGCTGCCCCGCGCCGCGATCCACTACCGGATCGACGATCGCCAACAGCTGTTCGCCAACATCACCACCAACTTCCGCACACCCAACGAATTCACGCTCTACAACAGCTATTATGGCGGCGAAGTGGTCGTGCAGGGGACCGACGCGCTCAAGAACGAATATTCGGTCTCGCAGGAAGTGGGCTATCGCTTCATCGGCGAGCAGTTCTCCGCGTCGGTGACCGGCTTCCACTACAAGTTCCGCAACCGCCAGCTCGCCACTGTACTCGACCAAGGCGGCGCGCAGGTCAACGCAACGCTCAACGCCGGCGGCCAGACCTCGTACGGCGTGGATGCGGAGATCGATTACCGCCCGGTCGCGGGGGTGAGCCTGTACCTCTCCGGCGAATATCTGCGCGCGCGCATCGACGACGATCTGCCGGTCGGCGCGGACTTCCTGCCGACCAGCGGCAAGCACGCGGTATCCAGCCCCACCGTCCAGTTCGGCGCCGGCGGGATCTACGACGACGGGCGTTTCTTCGGCAGCGTGGCGTCGAAATATATCGGTCGGCAATATGCGAGCTTCATGAACGACGAGCGAATCAAGGGCTATGCGACGCTCGACCTGTCGGTCGGCATGCACCTTGCCGACTGGCTCGACGGCAAGCGCACCGACCTGCGCGTCAACGCGATCAACGTCACCGATCCACACGTCCTCGCCGGCGTGCAGTCGGTCAGCACCAATGCGCAGGACACGATCGGCCGCAACGGCACGGTCATCGCCGGCTCGCCGCCCGCCTATTACATCGGCAGCGGCGCGGCGGTCATGGCGACGATCTCGCGGGCGTTCTGAGATGGCGACGCAGCCCGCGCACCTCGTCCACGGCATGGGCACCGCGATGGAGGCGCCGACCTGGCCCGCGATAACCGCGGACGAAGCCGAGGCGGTGATCGCGCGCTTCCCGGCGGCAGGACGGATGACCGCGCTTCACTGGCATTCCCCGCGACCCTTTTCCGCCGCGACGCTCGCGCACACGACGCAGGGCGCGTTCTTGTTGAAGCGTCATCATCGCAGCGTGCGCACAGTCGAGGGACTTGCCGAGGAACACGCGTTCATCGCACACCTCGCCGGCAAGGGCGTGTCCGTGCCCGAGGTGATGACGACCGCAGACGGCGCGACGGCGGTGGCGAGCGGCGCCTGGTCGTACGAACTGCACCGCGCGGCGCCGGGCGCGGACCTGTACCGCGACAGCCTGTCGTGGACGCCGTTCGTCTCGCACGCGCATGCCCATGCAGCGGGCGTCGCGCTAGCGGGCCTACATGAGGCGGCGCGCAGTTTCACCGCGCCGGCCCGCCGACCGCAGCCGCTGGTTGCTAGCTTCACCATCCTTCCCGCCGCCGATCCAATCGCCGCAGCCGAAGCCTATGTCGCGGCCCGTCCCGCGCTGGCCGCGTTCCTCGAGTCCAAGCCTTGGCGACGCCAACTCGCGAGCCTGTTCGAAACCTTGGGGCAGGGGTTGACCCCTTTGCTTGCCGAGCAAACGCCGCTGTGGACGCATAACGACTGGCACCCTTCCAACCTGCTCTGGACGAACGACGGCCGTGTCCGAACCGCGTTCGACTTCGGGCTCGCCGACCGCACCTGTGCCGTCCACGATATCGCCACCGCGATCGAGCGCACCGCTGTTCGCTGGCTCGACCTGGGGCAGGGAACGGACGACATCGGCGATTCGAATGCGGCACTGGCGCTGCTCGCGGGCTACGCCACCGTCGCGCCGCTCGGTCGCGCGGTCCTAGCCGCGATCGTGCGCGTGTTGCCGCTGGTCCACCTCGAGTTCGCGCTGTCGGAGATCGACTATTTCACCGCAGTGGTCGAAGACCCGGCATCTGCCGCGCTCGCCTGGGACGGGTATGTGATCGGCCACGCGGAGTGGTTTTTGTCTACCCCAGGGCAGGATTTCCTTCGCGCGATCGAAGCCGGAGCTCATTCCCAATGACCGTGTTCGAGATCGTCGCGGTCGCGGTGAGCGTCACGGGCATATGGCTAACCGCGACGCGGCGCATGCTGTGCTGGCCGGTAAACCTCATCGCCTGCGCGCTGTATTTCAAACTGTTCCTCGACGTTCGGCTCTATGCCGACATGGCCCTGCAAGCGCTATTCGGGCTCGCGATCCTCTACGGTTGGGTCGCCTGGACCCGTGGCAAGGACGCCACCGGCGACGTCGTCGTGATGCCGCTCCGCCCCGCACACGCGCTCGCCAGTCTCGCCGCGGGCGCCGTCGGCGCGGTCGTGATCGGCTGGTTCATGAGCCGCTTCACCGACGCCGCGCTGCCATGGATGGACGCCGCGCTCAGCAGCTTCAGCCTGGTCGCGCAATATTGGACCGCACGCCGCCACACCGCCAACTGGCTGCTCTGGATCGCGGTCGACATTCTCTATGTCGGGATGTTCCTCGTCAAAGGCCTGATGCTGACCGCCGGTCTCTACGCGGCGATGATCGCCCTCGCGGTGATCGGCTACCGGCAGTGGCGCAAGGCCGAGGCGGCAGTCTGACGACCGTACCGGTGGACGCGAGCGCTCCGCCGATCCTGTGCTAGGGAGCATCATCGGACTGCGAAAAACGGAGCGCCACCATCGTCGGGCCAAGTGTCATCCTCGCCATCCTCGGCTATGGCATCCTGCTGTTCGGGATCGCCTGGGTCGTGGACCGGCGGGGCATGTCGCAGCGGCTGGGGCGGATCGCCTATCCGTTGTCGCTGGCTGTGTATTGCAGCAGCTGGACGTTTTTCGGCGGGGTCGGCACCGCGGCGACGCGCGGCTGGGATTACCTCGCAATCTATCTCGGGCCGGCATTGGTGTTCCTGCTTGCGCCGAAGTTTCTCGCACGGCTGGTGCGGCTGGCGCGCGAGGAAGGGTCGAGTTCGATCTCGGACTTCATCTCGGCACGCTACGGGCGCAGTCGGGGGACTGCGGCGATCGTCGCGGGGACGGCGTTGCTCGCGTCGGTACCGTACATCGCGCTCCAGTTGCGGTCGGTGACGCTGAGCTTCGGCGCGATCGCGGGCGTCGGGAGTTCGGCGGAAGTCGGCACGTTCGTCGCGTTGCTGCTGGCGGTGTTCGCGATCCTGTTCGGCGCGCGGCGGTACGAGGTCGCGGGGCGCAATCCCGGAGTGGTCGCGGCGATCGCGGCGGAGTCGCTGATCAAGCTGCTATGTTTCATCGTGCTCGGCGTGGTGACGGTGGCGTTGCTGGTCGATGTTCCGGCGGAGACGCTGGCGGCACCGCTCTCGCGGCTTGAGTCCGGCTTCACCTGGGGGGCGCTGACCTCCGACTTCTGGGTGCGGACCGTGTTGTCGGCGCTGGCGATCCTGTGCCTGCCGCGGCAATTCTATGTCGGGGTGATCGAGGCGCGGGGCCCCGATGCGGTGGCGCGGGCGCGCTGGCCGTTCATCGCATACATGGTAGTCATCTCGCTGCTGGTCCTGCCGCTGGCGCTGGCCGGGATGACGCTGTTGCCGAGCGATGCCGAGCCCGATCTGTACGTGCTCGCAGTGCCGTTGCAGCAGGGCGAGAACCTCGTCGCGTTGATCGCGTTCATCGGCGGGTTCTCGGCAGCGACGGCGATGGTGGTGGTCGAGACGATCGCGCTGTCGACGATGGCGACCAACGACCTGCTCGCGCCGCTGCTGCTCCGGCGGCACGGCGAGGCGGGCGAGGGCGAGCTCGGCCGGCGGATGCTACGCGTGCGACGGGTCATCATCGCCGCCATCGTCGCGGTTGCGCTACTATACGGCCGGAGCCTCGGCGCGGACCTGCCGCTCGCCTCGATCGGGCTGATCGCATTTGCGGGCGTTGCGCAGTTCGCGCCTGCGCTGATCGCGACGGTGGGGTGGAACTTCGCCAATCATACCGCGGCGCGTGCCGGGCTGATCGGTGGGGTGATCGTCTGGATCTACTGCCTGTTGCTGCCGTCGATCGGCGAGAGCATCGGCCCGATGCTGGCGCAATTCACGCGCGGCTGGCTCGATCCGGATGCGTTGCTCGGCTGGCGGATCGGCTCGCCGCTGGTGAATGGCACGGTGTGGAGCCTGGGTGTCAACGTCGCGCTTATGACGGGCTTGCACCTGCGCGAGCGGCACCGGGGAAACGCCGCGCTCGACCACGTCACGACGCTCGGCGAATTGCGGATGCTGGTTGCGCGGTTCGTCGGCGACGGGAGGCGGAGGCGATTGGCGTGGCGTCGCCAGACCTGCGTGCGCCGATCGATGGTCCCGCCGCACGCACGGCCGAGCGGCTGATCGCGGGCGTGATCGGCGCACCGTCGGCGCGAAAGATCGTCGCGTCGAGCATTGCCGGCTCGGCGATCGACGTCAGCGACGTGGTTCGCCTCCTCGACCAGCGCGGGCGCTCGCTGCGGTTCTCGCGGACGCTGCTGTCGGCAACGCTGGAGACGATCGATCCGGGGGTCAGCGTGATCGACGCAGACCTGAGGCTGGTCGCGTGGAATCCGCGCTATGTCGAGATGTTCGATTATCCCGAGGGCTATGTCGTGGTCGGTCGCTCGATCGCCGACCTGATCCGCTACAATGCCGAGCGCGAGGGGGTCGGCGATATCGCGGCGCATGTCGGTCGGCGGGTGGCGCATCTCGCGCGCGGCACGCCACACAGTTTCGAGCGGCAGCGGCCGTCGGGGCGCTGGATCAAGATGGTCGGACGACCGATGCCGGGCGGCGGGTACGTCCAGAGTTTTACCGACATCACCGCGGAGAAGGAGGCGCAGGCTGACCTAGAGGCGCGGGTTGCGGCACGGACGCAGGATCTTGCCCAGTCGAACGCGATGCTGGACGAGGCGCGCGCGGTCGCCGAGACCGCTACGCGCGACAAGACGCGGTTCCTCGCGGCGGCGAGCCATGATTTGCTGCAGCCGTTGCACGCGGCGCGGCTGTTCTGCGCTGCACTGGACGAAGGCAAGGCGCCGCATCAGGGCGAACTTGTGCGCGCGATCGATGGCGCGATCGGATCGGCGGACACGTTGCTGCGCGCGCTGCTCGACGTGTCGCGGCTCGATGCGGGGGGCGTGGTGCCGAAGGTCGAGCGGTTCGCGCTGGGGGCGCTGATCGAGGAACTGGCGGCGCAGTTCCGCCCGTTGGCGGGCGAGCGGGGGCTGGTGCTGGCGTCGCATCCCGGCGCGTTCAGCGTGGCGACCGATCGATCCTTGCTGCGCTCGATCCTGCAGAATTTCCTGTCGAACGCGGTGCGCTATTCGGCGGATGGGCGAATCTGGATCGGCGCGCGGCAGCGGGGTGGCGACGTGCTGATCGAGGTTCGCGACAATGGGCCGGGGATCGCGGCGGCGGATCGCGAGCGGATCTTCGAGGAGTTCGAGCGGCTGGAAAGCAAGGGGAGCGCGGGCGGCGGCGTCGGGCTGGGGCTGGCGATCGTCCGGCGGATCGCGCGTCTGCTCGGGGCGTCGGTGGAGTTGCGGTCGGAGCCGGGGCGGGGGACGACGTTTGCGGTCCGTGTGCCGCTTGCGCCTGCGGGGATCGACGTGCCGCTGCCGACGCCCTCGGCGGCGCGCGCGCTGGTGCCCGGGTTGCGGGTGCTGTGCCTCGACAATGATGCGACAATTTTAGCGGCGCTCGATGCGGCGTTGCGCGCGCGGCGGTGCGTGCCGTTATTGGCCGCGACGATTGCCGAGGCGATGGAACTGGCGGCGGACGAGGAGCCGGATGTGGCGCTGGTCGACTTCCACTTGGACGAAGAAGAGGACGGGCTCGACGTGGTCGCGCGGTTGCGGGCGATGACGCCGGCCCCGGCGATCGCGCTGGTGACCGCGGACCGTGCGGCGGTGGAGGATGTGCGTTGTGCTGGACTTATCGTGCTGACGAAGCCGGTCGAGCCGGCGGATCTGTGGCGGTTCATCGAGGAGGCTTCGGCGGCAGCGGCGCAGGGAAGTTGAACTTCCTGAATCCTCCCCCGCCAGGGGGAGGTGGCAGGCGTATGCCTGACGGAGGGGGAGGAAAGGGAAACGGGCGTTGCGTGTTCCTCCCCCTCCGTCACCTGCGGTGCCACCTCCCCCTTGCGGGGGAGGATTGAGCCACGGACACAGCCCGTCATCCTGACGAACGTCAGGATCCAGGGTACCGGCCGCAGCGATTGTGGCTCTGGGCCCTGACTTTCGTCAGGGTGACGGTGGGGGGGAGATGGCGCGGCTAGTCGGCGAAGTGGATGTCCATCGCCCTCGCCGCAAGCACCGCCTGGGTCCGGTTCTGAACCCCCAGTTTGCGCAGGATGGCGGTCATGTGACCCTTTACCGTGCCTTCGGAGATGCCGAGATCGAACGCGACCTGCTTGTTCAGGCGACCGGCCAGGACACCGAGCAGCACCTTCAGTTCGGTCGGTGTGAGGCTGGCGACGCGGGTAGACATCTCGTCAACCGGCGCGCCTTCAGTTGGCGCGTCGCGTTCGCCCGCCAACGCGCGGGCGACCGCGTTTTCCAGCGTGGCGAGGTCGGCGGTTTTCGAGACGAAGCCGATCGCACCGTAGGCCCTCGCGCGGGGCGCCGCCTCGGCCTCGTCAGCCGAGGAGATCACCATGATCGGCGTGTCCGGACGTTCGGCGTGGAGCAGCGCGACACCGGCAAATCCTTCCGATCCCGGCATCCGCAGGTCGAGCAGAATCAGGTCGAGCCGCTCCGCCCCCCGCACCGCGTCGACCGCCTCGCAGAGCTGCCCCGCCTCGATTACCACCGCGTCGGGCGCGGCGCGGCTGACCGCCAGTTTGAGCGCCTGGCGGAACAGCGGGTGGTCGTCGGCGATAAGGATCGTGCGCGTCATGCCGGGACTGAAGTGGCCTCCTCGCGTCCTGCGATCAAGGCATCGACCACCGCGGGATCGGCCAGCGTCGAGGTGTCGCCGAGCTGGTCGAGCTGGTTCTCCGCGATTTTCCGCAGGATGCGGCGCATGATCTTCCCCGAACGCGTCTTCGGGAGTGCCGGGGCGAACTGGAGGATGTCGGGCGTCGCGATCGGCCCGATCTCGCGGCGGACCCATTGGACGAGTTCCTTGCGCAGGTCTTCGCTTGGCTCGGCGTTCGCGTTGAGCGTGACGTAGGCGTAGATGCCCTGGCCCTTCACGTCGTGCGGCATGCCGACGACCGCGGCTTCGGCGACCTTCGAATGCGCGACCAGCGCGCTCTCGACTTCGGCGGTGCCCATGCGGTGGCCGCTGACGTTGATGACGTCGTCGACCCGGCCGGTGATCCAGTAATAGCCGTCTTCGTCGCGGCGGCAGCCGTCACCGGTGAAATATTTGCCCGGATAGGTCGAGAAATACGTCTGGAAGAAGCGATCGTGATCGTTCCACACGGTCCGCATCTGGCCGGGCCAGCTGTCGGCGATGACGAGATTGCCCTCGACCGCGCCGTCGAGAATCTTGCCGTCCGCATCGACCAGTTCGGGCATCACGCCGAACAGGGGTTTCGTCGCGCTGCCGGGTTTGAGCGCAGTGGCACCGGGCAAAGGCGAGATCATGTGACCGCCCGTCTCGGTCTGCCACCAGGTATCGACGATCGGGCAACGGCCGTCGCCGACGACGTTATGGTACCAGTTCCACGCCTCCGGGTTGATCGGTTCGCCGACCGATCCGAGCAGGCGCAGCGACTTGCGGCTGGTCCGCGTCACCCAGTCGTCGCCCTCGCGCATCAGCGACCTGAGCGCGGTCGGCGCGGTGTAGAGGATGTTGACCTGATATTTATCGACGATCTGCCAGAAGCGGCTGTGATCGGGATAGTTCGGCACGCCCTCGAACATCACCGTCGTCGCCCCATTCGCGAGCGCACCATACAGCGAATAGGTGTGCCCCGTGACCCAGCCGACATCGGCCGCACACCAGAAGATCTCGCCTGGCCGGTAATTAAACACATATTCGTGCGTCATCGACGCCCACACCAGATAGCCGCCGGTCGAGTGCAGCACACCCTTGGGCTGGCCGGTCGAGCCGCTGGTGTAGAGGATGAACAGCGGGTCCTCGGCGTTCATCGGCTCGGGTGCGCAGTCGGTCGACTGGCCCTCGACGCATTCGTGATACCAATAGTCGCGACCCTCGGTCATGGTGACCTTGCCGCCGGTGCGGCGGACGACGATGACCGCCTCGACTGCAAGGTCGCCGTGATCGAGTGCGGCATCGACATTGGCCTTGAGCGGCACGGTCTTGCCCCCGCGCAAACCCTCGTCGGCGGTGATGACGATGCGGCTGTCGCAGTCGTGGATGCGGTTGCACAGGCTCTCGGGCGAGAAGCCGCCGAACACCACCGAATGGATCGCGCCGATCCGTGCGCAGGCGAGCATCGCGAACGCCGCCTCGGGAATCATCGGCAGGTAGATGGTGACGCGGTCGCCCTTCTTCACGCCGCGAGCCTTCAGGCAGTTGGCGAGCTTCGACACCTCGTCGCGCAGTTCGGCGTAGCTGATCTTGCGGGATTCGTCGGGGTTGTCGCCTTCCCACAGGATCGCGGTCGCGTCCGGTCGCGCATCGGCGTGGCGATCGACGCAGTTGGCGGCGACGTTGAGCTGCCCGTCCTCGAACCAGCGGATGTGGAAGTCGCTCTCGTCGAACGAGGTGTCCTTGATCTTGGTCGGCGCGACGATCCAGTCGAGCCGCTTGGCCTCCTTCGCCCAGAACGCGTCGGGATCGGTCGCGGCCTCGGCATACATCCGGTCATAGGCGGCGGCGTCGATCAGGGCGTCCTTCGCCCATTCTGCGGGGACGGGATAGCTGGCCTCGGTCATCTGGCTCTCCTTTTGCCGCGCTGTACGCGGTCGCGTTCGGGCGATCATCCCGCACCAAAGTAAGGGATGGCCCAGCGTTCGCAATGCGCCATGATCACGACGCTCATTCCACGCGTAAGACCAGTGGAAGAGCGCGGAGACGGGGATGACACCGATGGCATTCAAGACGAGGCTGGCCTTGACCGCGTTGCTTGGCGGAACTGCGCTGGTACCGGGTATGGCGCAGGCGCAGACGGCACGCGAGCTCGAGCTTGAGACACGGTTGAAGGCGCTCGAAGCGGCGGTGCAGGATTTGCGCGGCGAGTTGACCGCGGCACGCGCGACGTCTGCGGCACCGATCGCCTCGACCTCAACGAACGCGGCTCCGATGAGCGCGCTTCCCATGACCGCCAATCCCATGACCGCGTCGTCGATGAGCGCGGCACCCGCGTCGCCAGGCCGATCGCCCGGCGCGACCAATGTGGCCGAGGCCAGACCTGTCGCGACAAAGTCGGCACCGACCGACGGTTTTCGGGTCGGTAACACCACGGTCAAGCTGGGCGGCTTCGTTCGCCTCAACGTCATTGCCAGCCGCTATAACGATGGCGAGGCCGCGGTCGGCGGGCTGGGCAAGGAGTTCTTCCTGCCGCAGCAGATTCCGGTCGGTGGCGGGTTCTCCAGCCAGGATCTGCTGCTTTCCGCGCGCCAGACCCGCCTGCAGTTCAGCACGGCGACCCCGATGAACGGCACCGAAATCAAGACACTGGTGGAGTTCGATTTCGCGCTCGCGACGGCGCCGGTCGGGGCGCAGCGCGCGACCAATCCCTACACGCCCACCTTCCGCCGTGGCTTCATCGAATATGGCAACCTGCTGGTCGGGCAGGAATGGTCGACCTTCCAGAACATCGCGGTGCTGCCGGAGACGACCGATTTCGTCGGTCCGCTGGATGGCACGGTGTTCAATCGCCAAGCGCTGGTCCGTTATTCCATCCCCTTGCGACCCGGGCTGACGTTGCAGATCGCGGCCGAGAACCCCGAGACGGAAACCGCGCTGCCGGCCAACGCGGCGCTGGTCGACACGGATGACGATCGCCTGCCCGACGTGGTGGCACGCGTGAACTGGAAGCCGACATTCGGCGATTTCGCGCTGGCCGGCATCGCGCGCGAGCTGCGCACCGATACGCTGGGCAGCGGCGATACCGCCTTCGGCTGGGGCGTTTCCGGGTCGGGCAAGATTCCCATCGGCAAGCGTCACGACCTGCGCTTCATGGCGACCTACGGGCAAGGCATCGGCCGGTATCTGGGATTGGGATACGTCCCCGACGCGATCTACGGCGGCACCGCGACCCGGCTCGAGCGGATCGACAATTTCGCGGCCTTCGCGGCGTTCCGTATCGGCTGGACCGATGCGATCCACTCGACGCTCATGGGCAGCTACCAATCGGCCGATTATCCAGCCGGCGTGATCGTCACGGGACTGGCCAATGCCAAGTCCTATGGCGGCGCGGGCAACCTGTTCTGGTCGCCCGGCAAGGGCTTCGACATCGGCGTGGAATATCGCCACGCCGTCCGCGAGCTCGTCTCTGGCGACACCGGCGCGCTCGACCGCCTCGAATTCGCATTCAAATACGGGTTCTGATTGCCCAACGCTCCAGAATCCCCACCGTCCACCTGAGAGGATACCGCCATGGCAACGACAACCGGGGACGCATCGCCCCTTGGTCACGTGAAGCAGAGCCAGCCGTTGATCATCATCGCATCTTCTTTGGGTGCGGTGTTCGAATGGTATGATTTCTACCTCTACGGCCTGCTCGCGACGATCATCACCGCGCAGTTCTTCTCGGGCGTCAACGAGACGACCGGGTTCATCTTCGCACTCGCTGCGTTTGCGGCGGGCTTCGCGGTGCGACCGTTCGGCGCGCTGGTGTTCGGGCGGATCGGCGATGTCGTCGGGCGCAAGAACACGTTCCTCGTGACGATGGCGATCATGGGGCTTTCGACGTTCCTGGTCGGCCTGCTCCCCAGCTACGCGTCGGTCGGCGTCGCCGCGCCGATCGCGCTGGTCGTGCTGCGGCTGTTGCAGGGCCTTGCGCTCGGTGGCGAATATGGCGGCGCCGCGACCTATGTCGCGGAGCACGCGCCCGACAAGAAGCGCGGGCTGTTCACCAGCTTCATCCAGACGACCGCGTCGCTTGGCCTGTTTGCGGCGCTGCTGATCGTCATCGGCGTGCGCACTTTGGTCGGCGAAGAAGCATTCGCGGCATGGGGCTGGCGTATCCCGTTCATCGTCTCGATCGCGTTGCTCGCGGTGTCGCTCTGGATCCGCATGCAGCTCGAAGAGAGCCCGGTGTTCCAGAAGATGAAGGACGAGGGCAAGACCTCGAAGGCGCCGCTGACCGAAGCGTTCGGGCAGTGGAGCAACCTCAAGGTCGTGCTGATCGCGCTGTTCGGTGCGGTCGTCGGCCAGGGCGTCGTGTTCTACACCAGCCAGTTCTACGCGCTGTTCTTCCTCGAAAAGAACCTGCGCGTCGATGGGCCCACCACCAACATCCTGATCGCGATCGCACTGCTGATCGCCACGCCCGCGTTCATCTTCTTCGGCTGGCTGTCGGACAAGATCGGGCGGAAGTGGATCATCCTGACGGGCTGCGCGCTCGCCGCGCTGACCTACATGCCATTGTTCCATGCGCTATCGAAGGCCGCCAATCCGGCGCTCTATGCGGCACAGGCCAATTCGCCGGTCACTGTGGTGGCTAACCCCGACGAGTGTTCGGTCCAGTTCGATCCGGTCGGCAAGAACAAGTTCGACAGCAGCTCGTGCGACATCGCCAAGTCGTATCTCGCAAAGGCGGGCATCTCGTACACCAACGTGATCGCACCGGCCGGCACCGTCGCGCAGATCAACATCGGCGGTGCGACCATCCCGGTCGTCAATCCGGCGGTGGTTTCGGGGCCCGAAAAGGCGGCGGCGATCAAGACGTTCGGTACCGAAGTGAAGACCGCACTGACCGCGGTCGGCTACCCCGAAAAGGCTGACCCGGCGCAGATCAACAAGCCTATGGTCATCGCCATCCTCGTCCTGCTCGTGCTCTATGTGACGATGGTCTACGGCCCGATTGCGGCGTTGCTGGTCGAGCTGTTCCCGACGCGGATCCGCTACACGTCGATGTCGCTGCCCTATCATATCGGCAATGGCTGGTTCGGTGGATTCCTGCCGACCGCGGCGTTCGCGATGGTCGCGGCGACCGGGGATATCTACTACGGCCTCTGGTACCCGATCCTCGCCTGCGCGGTGACGGCGCTGGTCGGCCTGGTGTTCCTGCCGGAAACGTTCCGCCGGTCGCTGCATGGCTGACCGTAGCTGAAACCTTGAGCCGAGGGCGGCGTCGATCCGGCAGAACCGGATCGGCGCCGTCCTGCGTTCCAGCCCGCCTTATTGTCGGGACGTTGCGGGGCAGGTGAGGGCGCTTCCTCCACGCCCGCCGCCCCGCACGATGCGTTGCGCCATTCTAGATGAGCCCCTCGTGGCGCATCGCTTCGTGCACGGCCGGGCGCGCCATCATGCGTTCGCGGAAGGCGACCAACTTGGCAGGCGCATCCAACTTGTTCTTCGCTGCCCACAGCAGCATCACGAACAGATAGCAGTCCGCCGCGCTGACTGCCGCACCGAACAGATAGTCGCCCTCCATCGTGTTGGCGAGATAGGTCATCCGCTTGACGATGACCGCGCCGGCCTTGGCCTTTTCCTCGTCGCTGCCACCGGCGAAGAACGGCTTGAAGCTCTTGTGGATCTCGGTGGAAATGAACGCCAGGGCTTCGATCAGATGCGTGTGGCCCATCGGCCCGGTCGGCTTCAGCGCGGTATCCAGATGGGCGATCCAGTCGAGAATCGCGATGTTCTCGCTGAGCGTCTCGCCCGTGTCGAGCGTGAGCGCAGGGACATAGCCCTTCGGATTGATCGCCGTGTAATCGGCGCCGCTTTCGGTCCGCTTGGTCTTCAGATCGACCTTCTCGTGATCGAACGACAGCCCTGCCTCGTGCAAGGCGATGTGATCGGCCAGACTGCAGGCACCGGGCGAATAGTAGAGTTTCATCGCTGGTCTCTCCGTATTGGTCCGCCTGAACGCGCAACTCGAGCGTTTGGCTGCCCGCAAGTTCTGCGTGACAATGCACATGGCCGCGTTCGAGATCGCCGGCACGATGCTGGCGATCGCACGCGCGACCATGCGCCATCTAGCGGAACGCGGACGCCTACGCCTGACGGGAGGCGATGGCGTCCGTCAGTCGCGATAGCCCGGATTGACGCGGTCGAGCTTGCGCAGCAGCGCCGGCCAGGCAAGGCCATCGGCGAGCATCCGCATACCGGGACCGCTCGACTGGCCCTCGACCTTTTCGGCGACGCCTTGGTTCGGCCTGTTTAGGTTATCCCGGCCGGCGCTCAGCATCAGGACCTGCGCCTCGCACGCTCGCTCCAGGAAATACATGCGGAGAAAGGCCTGCGGAACGGATTCGCCCACGGTCAGCGTGCCGTGATTGCGCAGGATCATCGAGTTCTTCGTGCCGAGATCCTCGACCAGCCGTTCGCGTTCCTCCAGTTCGGTCGCGATGCCCTCGAAATCGTGATACGCGACGTCGTGCCCGGCGATCATCGCGGTCTGGGTATGCGGGAGAAGACCTTCCGCCATCGCCGATACCGCCTGGCCGTGGGGGGTGTGGAGATGCAGCACCGCGACCGCATCGTCGCGCCCGGCGTGGATCGCGGAGTGGATCACGAAGCCGGCGCGGTTGACCGGCGCGGGCGTGTCCATGACCTTGTTGCCGTCGACGTCGATCTTCACCAGCGACGACGCGGTGATCTCCTCGAACATGTGCGTGTACGGATTGATTAGGAAATGATGATCGGGCCCCGGCACGCGCGCCGACAGATGCGTGAAGATCAAATCGTCCCAACCGTAAAGCGCGACCAGCCGATAGGCCGCCGCCAGATCGACGCGCAGCGCCCATTCCTCGGCGGATACCTGATCCTGTATCGTTTCCATCGCCTTGAGTGCCGTAGCCATCATCCGTCTCCTTATCGTTGAGCAAGGATACGGCAGTCGGCGCGATAAGAATGTCGCGATGGTGACAATCTCGCCGAACCGGGTAAAAATGATCCGATGGGCGATTTGGACATCGAAACGCTGGCAGCCGATCCGTGGTTTGCAACCATGGCTGCGGAGCGTCGCGAGGCGTTGCTGCGTGAGGCCCGGGTCGAACTGCTCGCGGCCGGTGCACGAATCTATGGGCTAGGCGATCCGCCAAACGGCCTGTGGGCGGTGCTGGAGGGCCAGGTGCGGTTGAAGGGCCTCTCCGTGAACGGCGCCGAATTGCTGGCGCTGATCGTGCGGCCGGGGACCTGGTTCGGCGAGTTGTCGACGCTCGATGGGCTGCCGCGTCCTCATGAAGCGACGGCGTTCGGATCCGCCCGCCTGCTACACGTTCCGATGCCCGCGTTCGCCCGGGCAGCCGCGTTAAAACCGGAGTTGTGTCGCGATCTCGGGCTGCTGGTTTGCGCGCATCAGCGCACCGCGCTGCGGTTCATCGCCAACAGCATCGGCCAGAGTATCCGGGTGCGACTGGCCCTTGCGCTTCTGCGCGCCTCGGTCGCCGGCGATGGCAGCGTCATCATCCGACAGGACGAACTTGCGGCAATTGTCGGTATCGCCCGCCAAACCCTCAACCGCCACCTGAAGACCTTCGAGCGCGAAGGCCTCGTGGCGGTCGCTTATGCCCGAATACGGATACTCGATCTGGCAGGGTTGCACGGCATCGCCACGGAATAGTCGATCGCAGCATTCCGCCATGTGCTCCCCGGCGTCATTCGGCATGACACCGGGGAGCCTATGATCAAGCCATCTTGCCGATGACCTTGTCGAGCGTCAGCGGGTATTCGCGGATGCGGACGCCGCACGCGTTGTAGACCGCGTTGGCGATCGCCGCCCCGACCCCGCAAAGACCGAGTTCGCCGATCCCCTTGGCCTTCATCGGCGAGGACTTTTCGTCGAGTTCGTCCATGAAGAACACGTCCTGCATCGGAATGTCGGCATGGGCGGGGACGTGATATTCGGCGAGGTCGTGGTTGACGAAATAGCCGAAGCGCTTGTCGACAATCGCGTCCTCCATCAACGCCGCGCCGACGCCCATCGTCATTGCCCCGATCACCTGGCTGCGCGCCGATTTAGGGTTGAGGATACGACCCGCGGCGAATGCGCCGCTCATCCGGCGGACGCGGATCTCGCCGGTCGCCGAGTCGACGCCGACCTCGACGAAATGCGCGCCGAACGTGGCCTGCGCGTAGGTCTTGGTCAGATCGCCGAACTCGATCGAGTCCTCGGCGGACAGGCCGGCATCGCCGGCGGCCTCCGACAGCGAGACGCTGCGGTTGCCCGACTTCACCTTGCCGTCCTCGAACACGACGTCGGTCGAGTTGAACCCGAGTTTCCGCGCAACCGAGTCCCGCAGCGCCATGCACGCTGCGTAGACGCCAGCGGTCGAGCTGTTGCCGCCCCACTGACCGCCCGAGCCCGACGAGGCCGGGAAGCTGCTGTCGCCGAGCAGGACGATGACCTTGTCGACGGGGACGCCCATCATCTCGGCGGCGGTCTGCGCGATGATCGTGTAGCTACCGGTACCGATGTCGGTCATGTCGGTGGCGACGGTGACGACGCCCTTCTTGTCGATACCCACGCGTGCGCCGGACTTCATCGTGACGTTGTCGCGGAACGCCGAGGCCATGCCCATGCCGACCAGCCAGCGCCCGTCGCGGACCTGACCGGGGACGGGGTTGCGCTTGTTCCAGCCGAAGCGTTCGGCGCCGGTCTTTAGACAGCCGACCAGATCGCGCTGCGAGAACTGCCGCGACGGCTTTTCGGGATCAACCTGCGTATCGTTGATGATGCGCAACTGGACCGGGTCCATCTTCAGCTTCTCGGCAAGCTCGTCCATCGCCGCTTCGAGCGCGAGCAGGCCGACCGCCTCGCCCGGCGCGCGCATCGCGTTGCCCTCGGGAAGGTCGAGCACGGCAAGACGCGTCGCGGTCATGCGATTGGCGCCGGCGTAGAGCAGACGGGTCGCGTTCGGCGCAGTCTCTGGACCACCGCCGGGCAGATCGCCCGACCAGCTCTCATGCGCGATCGCGGTGATCTTGCCATCCTTCTGCGCGCCGATGCGGAGACGCTGGATGGTCGCTGGCCGATGCGTGGTGTTGTTCATCACCTGCGGACGCGCGAGCGCCAGCTTCACCGGACGCCCGCCGATCGCGCGCGACCCGAGCGCCGCCATCACCGCATCGCTACGGATCCACAGCTTTGAGCCGAAGCCTCCGCCGACATAGGGCGACATCACATGGATGTTTTCCTTCGGCATGCCCAAGGTCTCGCTCATGTCCCGGACCGCCCAGTTGATCATCTGGTTCGACGTCCACAGGGTCAGCTTGTCGCCCTTCCAAGCGGCCGTCGTAGAATGCGGCTCCATCATCGAGTGGCTCTGGTCGGGCGTCGTATATTGCTCGTCGACCTTGACAGCCGCCTTGGCGAACGCGCCCACGAAATTGCCCACGGCGGTATCGGGATTGCCGTCCTTGGGCTTGGCGGCCGATGCCTTGCCCGCTTCGAGATCGAAGCTGCCGGCGGTCCGGGCGTAATTGACACGCAACAGCTTGGCGGCAGCGCGGGCCTGTTCGAAGGTCTCGGCGACGACGACGGCAACCGCCTGATCGTAATGCTGGACGTCGGGGCCAGCGAGCATCCGCGCGGTATGTGCCTTGGCCTTGGCGACCGTGCCGGCATTCTTGTAGGTGACGATCGCGAGCACGCCAGGCGCGGCCTTCGCGTCGGCGTCGTCGATGCTCTCGATCCGGCCTTTGGCGATCGCCGAACCCAGAATATAGCCATAGGCCGCATCGGGCGCGACGTCGCTACGCTCATAGGCATAATGTGCAGTGCCGGTGGTCTTCAGCTTGCCGTCGACGCGGTCGATCGGCTGGCCGAGCACCTTCATGCGGTCGGTCGGGTTCGCCGTGGCGGGGGTATCGAACTTCATGGGCGTCAGGCCTTCGCTTCTTCGAACACGGCGCCGATGGTGCGTTCGACCAACGGCAGCTTGAACGCGTTCTGTGATGTGGTGCGGGCGCCGGCGAGGACCGCCGATGCGGTCGCCTTGGCGCCGTTGGGCATCTGCGCCTCGGCAGCCTCGACGCGCCATGGCTTGTGCGCGAGCCCCCCGAAGGCGAGACGCCCGCGGCCGCCCGGCTGGATCACCGCAGCAACCGAGATCAGCGCGAACGCATACGATGCGCGGTCACGTACCTTCTGGTAGATGTGCGTGCCGCCGATCGGCTTCGGCAGCGTGACGGCAGTGATCAACTCACCCGGCGCCAACGACGTCTCGATGTTCGGCGTCGCGCCGGGAAGGCGGTGGAAGTCTGCGATCGGGATCGCGCGCGTCTCGCCTGCCGCGTTCACCGTCTCGACGGTCGCATCGAGCACGCGCATAGCAACCGCCATGTCGCTCGGATGCGTGGCGATGCATGCCTCGCTCGTGCCCATGATGGCCAAGTTGCGATTGAACCCGCCGATCGCCGCGCAACCGCTGCCGGGCTGACGCTTGTTGCAGGGCTTGGTGGTGTCGTAGAAATACGGGCACCGCGTCCGCTGGAGCAAATTGCCCGCGGTCGTCGCCTTGTTGCGAAGCTGGCCAGACGCGCCGGACACCAGCGCTCGGCTCAGCACGCCATAATCCTTCCGCACGCGAGCGTCGGCAGCGAGATCGGTGTTGCGGACCAGCGCGCCGACGCGGAGACCGCCCTCGGAGGTGGGCGTGATCTTGTCGAGGCCCACGCCGTTGACGTCGATCAGGTGCTGCGGCGTTTCGATCTGGAGCTTCATCAGGTCGAGCAGGTTGGTCCCGCCCGCGATGAACTTCGCGCCCGGCGTGCGAACCGCGGCGCTAGCGGCTTCCTTCGCCGACGTCGCCCGCTCGTAGGTGAAGGCCTTCATGCCGTGCGCTCCGTACCGGCGACGTCGTGGATCGCGTCGATGATGTTCGAATAGGCGCCGCAGCGGCAAATGTTGCCGCTCATCCGCTCGCGAAGCTCGTCGGTGGTGACGGTCGGCTGAGCAGCGATATCGCCGGTGACGTGGCTGGGGATGCCGGCCTTGATCTCGCCGAGCGTGGCGACTGCCGAGCAGATCTGGCCGGGGGTGCAGTATCCGCACTGATAGCCGTCATGTTTGACGAACGCCGCCTGCATCGCGTGCAGCTTCTCGGGCGTGCCGAGGCCTTCGATCGTGGTGATCTCCTCGCCTTCGTGCATGACCGCGAGCGTCAGGCAGCTGTTGATCCGGCGACCCTCGACGATCACCGTGCACGCACCGCACTGGCCATGATCGCAGCCCTTCTTCGTGCCGGCGAGCTTCAAATTCTCACGCAGCGCGTCGAGCAACGTAGTGCGGGTGTCGACGTTCAGTTTCGTCGTACGGCCGTTGACCTTGAGCGTGACCGGCATGGTCGGTGGGGCTGGTTGGGTCGTTCCCTGTGCTTGGTCCTGCGTCTGGGCCTGCGCGACGGGTGCGGCCGCCAAGGTGGCCGACGCGACGCCGCCAGCGATCACGCCACGGCGCGACACCGGAAAAGTTTCATCGTGATGCATATAAACCCCTGTATCTGATACCCGAACGGACGAAGCGCGGCAAAGTTGCGCCGGGCCGTGTCGGTTTTGTTCCGCAAAATCTTTGAGCAAGGTATTGGAATGCGTACGATCTCTTCCAGCGTGTCGGTTCGGCTCTACCACCTCGACGACAGCGGCGAGGGCGGGGCGGCAACGACGCTGTTCTACGGCCCGTTGGAGGAGGCGCTGGTGATCGCCGCGCAGCAGGAGGAGGATGTCCAGGCGGGGCTGTATCTGGCCACCGAGAACGACGTCGTAGCGTATCTCGATCTGGAGGAATAGCGCCACCCCCTCGATCCTCCCCCGCAAGGGGGAGGTGGCGCCGAAGGTAACGGAGGGGGAGGATATGGAACCGCCGTTGCCCTTTCCTCCCCCTCCGACTGGCAAGCGCCAGCCACCTCCCCCTTGCGGGAGAGGATCGGATTACGTCCCCGGAATAAACCCGTCATCGCGGTCCGGCGGCGTCGGGGCATGCACCTCCGCGCAGATCGATCGCAGCGCGCCCTTCATCCCCTCCTCGAACGTCGGGTGATAGAAGGGCAGATCGAGCACCTCGGTCGCGGTCCAGCCGCTCTGGATCGCCCACGCGATCAGGTGCGCGCTATGCTCCACCGCGGGCCCCGCCATCGTCGCGCCGGTCAGCCGCCCGTCACGGCGATCGGCATAGAACCGCACCAGCCCGGCGTTGCACGCCTCGACCTTCGCTCGGCCTTGATCATCGTAAGAGGCCGTACCGATCACGCTGTCAGCGTCGTCGTCCATGGCGATCTTGCCGATCACCGCAACGTTGGGATGCGTGAAGGTGATCGCGAACGGCACCGTCCGCTTGCCCGGCGTGACCTCGGGATAGCTCGCCGCATTGCGCCCGGCAATCGTCCCCTCGGAAGACGCCTCGTGCAGCACCGCGCGGTCATGATCCGCGTCACCCGCGATGAAGATCGGCGCGGTGCCGCACTGCATCGTCTCGCAGTCATAGTCCGGCATCCCGTGCTCATCGAGCGAGAGGCCGGTCGTTTCGAGCCCGAGTTCCTTGATCTGCGGTGGCCGCCCGGTTGCGACCAGCAGATAGTCGAAGCGCTTCCGTCCCGTGGCCGACCCCGCCCAGGACAGCGCGACGCCATCATCCTCGCGCGACACTTCGAGTTCGACGCCGAGCAGGATCGGCATCTCGCGCGACAGGATCGCGTGATACGCCTCGGCGACGTGGCGGTCCTTCAGTCCACCGATCGTCTCGCCCGTGTCGAATACCATCGTCTCGACCCCGAGCCGAGCCATCGCCTGCGCCAGTTCGAGCCCGAGCGCGCCGGCACCAACGACGCCGATCGACTTCGGCAGGTCCGTCAGTTCGAAGATGCTTTCGTTGGTCAGAACCCGGTCGCGCACCGCGTCGAACATTGCGGGGATCATCGGGCTCGATCCCGTCGCGATCACCACCGCCTTGGCATGAACCTCGCGACCATCGCCGAGCGAAAGGATCGTCGCGCCGGCGAATTTCGCACGCGCCTCGATCTTTACGTCGTCGGGCAGTTTGTCGATCGAAGCCTCGACCCCGGCGACGAACGCGTCGCGTTCCTTTCGAACCCGCGTCATCACCGCGACGCCGTCGACCTTGCCCGATGCCTCGACCCCGAACACCCCAGCGTGCTTCACGGCATGCATTGCGTTTCCAGCCGCGATCAACAGCTTGGACGGCATACACCCCACGCTCGCGCAGGTCGTGCCGCCAAAGCCTTCGTCGATCAGCAGCGTCTTCGCACCGTTGCGACGCGCGCTACGCTCGGCGGCGAGGCCCGCGGTGCCCGCGCCGATGATCGCCACGTCGCAGGTCAGCTTCGTCATACGTCTCTCCGTTGCCGGAGAATTCCGGAGTCACGGTCGACGAAACCTTCGATGCCGCCCGGCCGTTCCGCGGTGCAGCACATTCTTAGTCGAAGGACGCTTATGTTAACCCTCCATCACCTGAACTATTCGCGCTCGATCCGCGTGCTCTGGCTGCTCGAAGAGCTCGGCATCGAATACGACCTCGTCAAATACGACCGCGACGAGAATTTCCGTGCACCGGCCGAGCTCAAGGCGATCCATCCGCTCGGCAAGGCGCCGGTCCTCGTCGACGACGCGCTGACGCTGGCCGAGAGCGCACCGATCCTGTCCTATATCGACGCGCGCTACGGGGACCGTCGCTTCTCGCCGCCGGTCGATAGCGACGCGGCCGCGATCCACGACGAGTGGCTGCAATATGTCGAAAGTTCGGCATCGCTGCCGATCATGATGACGTCGCTCGGCAAGCGGATGGGCGGACTGCCAGACGACCTCGCCAAGTTCACCGGGGCCGAGGTGACCAAGACGCTCGACTATATCGGTGCGGGTGTCGGGGACGGTCCCTACCTGATGGGCGAGCAGCTGATGCTGGCCGACATCCAGATGTGCTACATTCTCGCGATCGCCGAAAGCGCCGGATTGCTGAAGGAGCACCCCGACGTCGCCGCGTATCTCGATCGCCTGCGCGCCCGTCCGGCGTTCATCGCAGCGACCGAAATCGGCGGCCCGCTGATGCCCGCCCGCCGCTAACCGCAAAAGCGAGGGGGGTAACGGCCGCGTTATCCCCCGAAGCTGCGCCCGCCGAAGCCGCCGCCGAAGCCGCCGCGCGAGATCACCGAACTGCGCGACTGGACGCGGGCAGGGGCCCTAGCCGTGGTCGGGGTGAAGGCGTCGGAGCCTACACGCGTCCGGCCCGTCACATAGTCCCGATTGATCCGCCCCCCTGCGCCGCCATAATAATTGCCGTTCCGGTCGCGATACATCGGCGCACCGCGGTTGCCGAAGCCGCCGTTGAGCGCCTGACCGACGAGAAACCCCGTCAGCAACGGCGTGAAGAAACTCCCGCCGCTCCCGTTGTTGCGCGGCTCGCACTGCGCAGCACCGAACTGCTCCTCGCAGGTTTGCTTGTCCTCGAACCGGGGCGCGGTCTTGGCGGCGTCGGCCTTCGCCTGTTCGAATGCGGTATCGCACTGGACTGCCGACAAGGCACCCGCCGCGCGGCATTCCTGTACCGACGCGTAGCTCTGCGCCTCGACGGGTTTGCCGCCTACATCGCCGTCGCATGCGGTCAGCGAGACACCCGAGCCCGCGATCAGGCTGGTCAGGACGATCGTTCTGGAACGCTTCATCGATGCTTCCTCAATTCGTCATGCAGGCGGCGTTGAGGATGCCGACGCACAGCGAGATGCTGCCCATATAGGTCGCCGCCGCGATTTCGCCGCGGACGATCCGGTCGTGGATGTCGCGCATCACCAGCCGCCGCACGACGAGCGCGGCGACGATCTGGATTACGCCTGCCAGCAGGGCCCAGACCGCGAATTCGAGCAGCGTGACGGTATGCGTGAGCGCCGACGCCAATGGCAGGACATACCCGAGCAGCGCCGCACCCAGCGTAATCGCGGCGGCCGTGTTGCCTTCGCGGATCAGCGATTTTTCGTGATACGGCGTCGTCGCCTGGAAGATGATCTTGAAGAGAATCGTGAACGCCCCCGCCGCGACGAACGCGATCAGGAAGGCGAGCGCGCTGGCGCCGAAGCTGTATTGGTCGATCATGGCATTTCCCCCGGAGCCGTTCGCCCGTGATGCTAGGCCCTGAACTCGCCGAGTTCCAGTGCCACGCCCAGCATGATCTCGAACGAGACCTCGCCCGCCTCGTTCTCCATGTCGATTGCCAGCAACAATTCGCGGCCGTCGTCGCCCGGCAGGTCGCGGCTGAACAGCATGCAGGTCTGGAAGATGCGGCGATCGACGATCCCGTCGCGGTCGTCGTGGAGTTCCTCCCAGAACGTCACCGGCTCCTGCTCGCTCGCCTCGGGACCGAACCATGCGCGGCTATAGTCGGGCAGCCCTTCGGCGGTGAAAGTGCGCCCCTTGAGGCGGCTCTTCCACGCGGGGCGCTCGGCAGCGGACGACGGGTAACTGCTGTCCCACGGTGCGAACAGCGTGACATCGGTCACGTCCTGCCCGGCGCGGTCGTTCGACACCGCCTGGAACATGATGTCGTCGTCGGTGTAGAAACGGTGGACGAAGCCGCCTTCATTGAGGTCGATCAGCCCCTGCGCGACGATCACCAGCGTGTCGCGGTCGAACGGGAACAGCAGTTCCGAGCCGAACCGGCGCCAGGCAAGCGGATCGACCGTCACCGTGCGCCCGAGCGTCACGTTGCGGACGACGGGGGGGGCGTTGCCGTCAAGCGCTGGCTTGCGGCCGAACAGGCGATCGAACATGCAATCCTCGCGTCTCTGTGGTTGGCGTGCCTCTTAGGCCAAAGCGCGCAGGCTCGCAAAGCGCAACCCCCGTCATCCTGACGAAAGTCAGGACCCAGAGCCATAAACGCTGCGGTTGGTTACCCTGGGTCCTGACTTTCGTCAGGATGACGGAAGGAAGAGGATGTGGGGAGGGTGGCAGGCGCTCGCGAAACGCCTATGTGTCTCCGCGAGCGACAAGCACGGGAGTTCTTGCATTGACCGACATCTGGACCGTCCGCAGCCTGAAGGCAGCGCTCGATACGTCCGAGCCCGCGAAAGCCGGCGAATTCACCGCGCGGATTCTGGAAGGCGCGGACCCGGTACTGCTGGTGACGATGCACCACCACGGCGACCTCGAACTGTTCGTAAACGTGAGCGAGGCGCAGATCGCGTGCTCGACGCTGCTGTGGCCGTGCGACGAGCAGGAAGACCAATTGGCGTTCAACACCTTCCTGCTGAAATCGCAGAAGCTGGTGCCGCTGTCGAACTTCGGGATCGGCACGGTCGATGGCCGCGATTATTACGAGCTGTTCGGCGAACTCGCGACGTCGAGCCGGCTCGATACCGTGATCATCGAACTGCGCACGCTTGCCGAGAATGCGATCGATGCGGCCACCGACCTGCGCCACGCGCAGATTCCCGCCGCCTGAACTAGATACAAACGGAGAGACTGGCATGGCCATCTGGAGCAAGCTTTTCACCCTCGGTCGCGCCGGCGCGCACGAAGCGGGCGCGGCGGTCGTCGATGCGAACGCGCTGCGCATCCTCGACCAGGAAATCCGCGATGCCGACAAGGCGCAGGGCAAGGCGCGCGACGACCTCGCAGGGCTGGTAGCCCGTCGCCGCATCCTCGAAACCGAAGTCGAGAGCTTCCGCGCGCAGGCCGCGAAGTATGAGGCCTCGGCACGCATCGCGGTCGAGAAGGGTAACATGGACCTCGCGCGACAGGTCGCGCAGCGGATCGCCGATCTCGAACAGGACATCGCGCTGAAGACCCCGCAGGTCGAGGACATGCGCGCCGCCGAGGAGCAGATCCACACCGCCGTCGCGCAGACCGACCGCAAGATCGAACAGCTCCGCCGCGAGGTCGAGGTCGTTAAGGTCAACGAGTCGGTACAGAAGGCGCAGGCCTCGGTCGCGTCGGGCAGCATGGGTGCGGGCAACAAGCTCGGCTCGGCGGCGGACAGCCTTGCGCGTATCCGCGAGCGTCAGGCGATCCGTGGCGAACGGATCAAGGCGGCGGGTGAGTTGGAAGATCGTCGCACCGGTGCCGATCTCGACGAGAAACTGCGGCTGGCAGGCATCGGCCCCGGCCAGTCGTCCGCCGACGATGTGCTCGCGCGCCTGACCGCACCCAAGACCCCGCAAGTCGGCCAGACGCTGCAGATCGAGCAGCGCGACGACAAGACGTCGGACTCCTGATGCGCCGGATCGCGGTCGACCCGCGCGGCGACTGGCGCGAACGGGCCGACGCGATCGGGTTCGTCTATCATGACACGGATGGCGAGCCGTATTGGGACGAAGGTGCGGCCTACGCCTTCACGCTGGCGGAGATCGAGGACGACCTCGAACCCGCCGCCGAACAGCTGCACGCGATGTGCCTCGACCTGGTCGACGAGGTGGTCCGCGACCAGCAGTTGATGGAACGCCTCGCGATCCCGCGCGAGCAGTGGAACTACGTCGCGGAAACATGGCGGACTCGTCAGCCTTCGCTCTACGGGCGGTTCGATTTCGCCTATGACGGCACCGGACCGGCCAAGCTCTACGAGTATAATGCCGACACGCCGACGTCCGTGTTCGAGTGCGCGACGTTCCAGTGGATGTGGCTGGAGGATCTGCTCGCGAGCGGTGCTTTGCCGGCGGGGACGGACCAGTTCAACAGCCTGTTCGACAAGCTTCGCGAACGCTTCCGCGCGCTGTTCCCGAGTGGCGGTTTCGTCCATTTCGCGGCAGATGCGTCGGCGATCGAGGACCGCCAGACGGTGCGGTTCTTCGAGGATCTGGCGTCGCAGGTCGGGATCGAGCCGAAGTTTGTCGAGATGAAGGACATCGGCCTCGCCGCCGACGGCCGCTTTATCGATACCGACGGGTTCGAGGTGCAGGCGGCGTTCAAGCTGTATCCTTGGGAGTTCATGCTCCGCGAGCCCTATGCGCCGAACCTGTCGCGTGCCGACGTGCGCTGGATTGAGCCGGCGTGGAAGTCGATCCTGTCGAACAAGGGCATCCTGCCGCTGCTGTGGGAACGCCATCCCGAGCATCCGAATCTGCTCCCCGCGTTCTTCGACGACGACCCCGCCGCGAAGATCCTCGGGCGGAAATATGTGCGCAAACCGCTGTTCTCGCGAGAAGGCGCGAACGTCGAGGTGATCGGCGAGGACGGCCACGCGGTGCTCGACCAGGGCTATGGTGCCGAAGGCGCGATCCGCCAGGCCTATGCGCCGCCACCCGTGTTCGACGGCCGTCATCCGGTGATCGGTGCGTGGATGGTCGGCAACGAAGCCGCGGGGATCGGCGTTCGGGAGGATGGAACGGTCGTGACGCGCAATCTCGCGCGGTTCGTGCCGCATATCATCGAGGCGAATGATGACTGACGCGCGTGAATTGCCGCCACTGCCGCCGCTGGAGCGTCTGGTCGAACTGATGTTCGATGCGGCCCGGACCGGGCGCGACGAGATGATCCCGGCGCTGCTGCAGGCGGGTGTCGATATCGAGGTGACCGATGCGAAGGGCTACACCCCGCTCGTGATCGCGAGCTACAACGGCAAGGCCGAAGCGACCGCGGCTCTGCTCGCGGCAGGCGCGCAGGTCGACGGCGCCGCGGATGCACGCGGCAACACCGCGCTGATGGGGGTCTGCTTCAAGGGTTATACCGAGATCGCGCAGATTCTGCTCGACGCCGGCGCCGACGTGAACCGGCGCAACGGCGTCGGACAAACGGCGTTGATGATGGCGGCACTAGTGAACAAGACCGCGATCATCGACCTGTTGCTGGAGCACGGTGCGGACCCGGCGATCGTCGATGCAGCGGGAAACAGCGTGCATTCGCTGGCGGTATCGCAAGGTAATGCGGCGCTGGCCGCCCGCTTCGCAACGACTGGTTAGCGACCCCAAATGTTCACCCGCGAAGGCGGGTGCCCAGACTGGGCACCCGCCTTCGCGGGTGAACAAGCTTACTTGACTTCGTTAGCCATCGACCTCGAGCGCGGCTCCGGCATGCGTCTTCGGCAACACCGCCCCGACATGCGCCTCGCCCCGAGCTTCGGCGAGCCGCATCTGCCGCTCGCGCTCCACATACCCAGCCCGCTGCGTCTCGTTCCGCGCATCATGACACGCCGGGCAACTCACCCCTTCGACGTACAGCGGCGACGACCGATCCGCGACGCTCACCGGCATTCGGCAAGCGTGACAAAGGACGTGGCTTCCCAACGCGAGCCCATGTCGAACCGCAACCCGTTGATCGAACACAAAACACTCCCCCTCCCAAAGACTCTCCGCCTCGGGCACGGTCTCCAGATACTTCAATATGCCGCCCTTGAGGTGATACACCTCGTCGAGCCCCTCGGCCTTCAGGAACGCGGTCGACTTCTCGCAGCGTATCCCCCCGGTACAGAACATCGCGATCTTCGGCGGCGGTCCGTCCCCGACCAGCTCGTCGCGGTGCTCGCGAAACCACGCCGGAAAATCGCGAAACGTCCGCGTCTGCGGATCGACCGCGCCGGCAAACGTCCCGACCGCGACCTCATAATCGTTGCGCGTATCGATCAGAATCGTCCCCGGCTCGGCGATCAGCGCGTTCCAGTCCTCGGGCTCGACATAATGGCCGACACCCTCCAGCGGATCGATCGAAGGCTCGCCCATCGTCACGATCTCGCGCTTCAGCCGCACCTTCATCCGGTGGAACGGCATGCTCTCGGCGCGCGACTCCTTGACGTCGAGATCGGCACACCCCGGCAGCGCGCGGATATGCGTGAGCACCGCGTCGATGCCCTCTTCGGAGCCGGCGATCGTCCCGTTGATCCCCTCGGCGGCGAGCAGCAGCGTCCCCTTCACCCCGTTCGAACAGCACACGAGCGCAAGCGGCGGCTGGATCGCGGCGATGTCGGCGAACGGCGTGAAGCGGTACAGCGCCACGACGCGGATGGGGAGGGTTTCGGTCATCGGTCTATCATGCTGGGGTGAGGCGGAATCCCTTAGCGTAAGTCGCCCCCCGCGTCAGCCTGCGGTGACGATCATCCCGTCGACCACCGCGACAGGCCAGGGCGTCAGCCGCGTTCCCCCGCACGGTCCGCCGACGCACGCGCCGCTGTCGATCGCAAACAACGCGGAGTGCCAGCTGCAGGCGATCAGGTCGCCACGCGGCGTGAGATAGTCGTCGAGCACCTGCGCGAGCGGCAGGCCCATATGCGGGCAGCGATCGACATAACCGAACACCGCATCGTCCTTGCGCACCACGAAGCCATAGAAGCGGCCGGCGCGCATTTGCAGCACGAAGTTCCGCGCCTTGCCCTCGGCGATCGCATCCAGCGGCACGAGCTTGATCCCGCCGGGCGTGGCGGTCAGCCGTTCCCCGTCGCTCATGCGCGGTCGGCGTCCGGCTGCCGATCCGGATGCGCGGCGGCAAAGGCAGGGAGGGCGCGTGCGTTGTCGGCGGCGCTCTTGAGGCGCGGGTACGGCGAGAGATCGACCGCGAACCGCTCGGCCGAATAGACCTGCGGCACCAGATGACAGTCGACGATCGTCGGCGTCGGACCGAACGCGAAGCCGTCGCCGTGCCGCGCGATCAGCGCCTCCAGCGCAGCAAACCCGTCGCGGATCCAGCGTGCGATCCAGCGGTTTACCGCCGCCTCGTCCGCCCCAAACTCGGTCCGCAAGGCATTCAGGATACGCAGATTATTCACCGGGTGGATGTCGCAGGCGATCGTCGCCGCCATCGCGCGAACGATCGCTCGGCCGTTGACGTCGGCGGGGAGCAACGGCGGGATGGGATATGTCTCGTCAATCCATTCGAGGATTGCAGGGCTCTGCGTCAGGACTGCATCGTCGGCCTCCAGCGCTGGAACGAGCCCCTGCGGATTGAGCGTCCGATATTCGGGCTCGCGTTGCGCGCCTGTGCGGAGATCGTGCGCGACCTGTTCGTAAGCCACGCCCTTCAGCGCCAGAGCAATGCGGACGCGGTAGGCGGTGGTCGAGCGCCAATAGCCGTGCAGCGTGAGGCTCACTTCGGGAGGACCGCCTTCGGGAAATCCGACCAAACCGCGTCGTAATCGAGCTGGGAATGCTCCAGCGCGTAGGCGGTCGGCGCATACGGCCAGCAGCTCTCCAGCATGAACGCCATCGTACCGTCGATCTTGTGCGGCTTCAATTCCGCCGCGCTCGCGCCCTGCCAGCTCGCCACGTCCGGCCCGTGGCCCGACATCAGGTTGTGCAGCGAGATCCCGCCCGGCGCGAATCCCTCGGCCTTCGCATCATACGCGCCGGTAATCAGCCCCATCGCCTCCGACATCACGTTGCGGTGGAACCACGGCGGCCGGAACGTGCCCTCGGCGACCATCCAGCGCGGCGGGAAGATCACGAAATCGGCATTCGCGCGGCCGGGCACGTCGCTCGGCGAGGTCAGCAGCGTGAAGATCGACGGATCGGGGTGATCGAAGCTGACCGTGTTGATCGTGTTGAACCGCGACAGGTCGTAGCGCCACGGTGAGAGGTTGCCATGCCACGCGACGACGTCGAGCGGCGAGTGATCGAGCGTCGTGGTCCATAGCGACCCCATGAACTTCTGGACGACCTCGACCGGTTCGTCGCGGTCCTCGAACCAGGCGACCGGCGTCTCGAAATCTCGCGGGTTGGCCAGGCCGTTGGCGCCGATCGGGCCGAGATCGGGCAGGCGGAACAGCGCACCGTGGTTCTCCGCGACATAGCCGCGCGCTTCGCCATCGGGCAGTTCGGCGCGGAAGCGGACGCCGCGCGGGACCAGCGCGATCTGGCCGGGCGCGATGTCGATCCGGCCCAGTTCTGTCAACAATCGCAACCGTCCGCTTTGCGGGACGAACAGCAGCTCGCCATCCGCGTCCATGAACACGCGCGACGTCATATCAGTGTTGGCAGCGTAGAGGTGCAGCGCGACGCCTTCGAGATCGGCGGGATCGCGGTTGGCGAGCATCGTCGTCATGCCGTCGATCAGGTCGGTGCCAGTGGCCGGCGCGGCGATCGGATCCCAGCGCAAGCGGTTGGGCGCGAGTGGCGCGTCGATGGTCCCGGGTGCGAACCGCTGAGCGCCGGCATAACGCTCGAATGGCGGGTGCTCCGCGGTCGGGCGCATCCGGTAGAGCCAGCTGCGCCGGTTCTCGTGACGCGGCGCGGTAAAAGCGGTACCGGAAAGCTGCTCGGTATAGAGGCCGAACGCAGGGCGCTGCGGGGAGTTACGCCCGATCGGGAGCGCGCCGGGGATCGCCTCGGTCGATACGTGGTTCCCGAAGCCGGGCTGGTACGCCGCGTGTGGCTCGCTCTGGCCGGCGGTCTCGCCTGCGGCATTGGTCGGCTGGTGGATTGTCATGGCTTCCTCTCCGTCACCTGTTCCGATCAACGCCCGAACCGCCGGCCGTTCAAACTCTTATTTGCCCTCTCCCCTTGGGGAGAGGGAGGGAGACGCGCGCTTGCGCGGCGGAAGGGTGAGGGCACGTACTGGCGTAGCGCGTGCCCTCACCCTCGGCGCTGGCGCGCCTTTCCCTCTCCCCGAGGGGGAGAGGGTTTTAAGCACTCACGCGTCGACCGTGATCACTCCACGGCGGATTTGATCCAGCTCAATCGACTCATACAACGCCTGGAAATTACCGTTGCCGAAGCCCTCATTCCCCTTGCGCTGGATGATCTCGAAGAAGATCGGCCCGAACATGTTCTCGGTAAAGATCTGCAGCAGCAACCCCTCCTCACCGACATTGCCGTCGATCAGGATGCGGTTGCGGCGCAGGCGTTCAAGGTCGTGGCCGTGGTTCGGGACGCGCTTGTCGACCAGTTCGTAATAGGTCTCGATCGTGTCCTGCAGCTTGACGCCGCGCGCGCGCAGCTTCTCGACCGTCTCGAAGATGTCGTCGGTAGTCAGCGCCAGATGCTGAATGCCCTCGCCGTTGTAATCCTTGATGAATTCCTCGATCTGGCTCTTGTCGTCCTGGCTCTCGTTGAGCGGGATGCGGATCGCGCGGTCGGGCGCGATCATCGCCTGGCTGAACAGCCCCGTCGCCTTGCCCTTGATGTCGAAATACTTCTGCTCCTCGAAGCCGAAGATCTGGCCGTAGAACTCCGCCCAAGTCCGCATCTGGCCACGCTTCACGTTGTGCGTAAGGTGATCGAGCAGATCGAGACCGACATTGTTCGCGGCCTCGGCTTCGGCCGCGCCCGGAACCTGGTTCCAGTCGTCGTACAGGCTGCCGGCTGCGCCATGCTTGTCGACGAGATACAGCAGCGAACCGCCGATCCCTTCGAGCACATGGCTGCCCTCGCCGAGCGCTCCCGTGCTGGCATCGCCCGCCTTGGCGCCGCGCGACAGGGCGGCGTCGAACGCGGCCTTCGCGTCGTGAACGCGGAATGCCATCCCGCTGGCCGACGGACCATGCGCCGCACGGAACTCCGCCGCATGGCCGCTTTCCTCGCGGTTCAGCAGCAGGTTGATGCGGCCCTGCTTGTAGCGCGTGACGGCCTTGGTCGGGTGGGTCGAGGCGGCGACGAAGCCGAACTGCTCGAACTGCGCGGCCATCCGGTCGGGATCGGGCGAGGTGAATTCGGCGAACTCGAACCCGTCGAGCCCCATCGGGTTTACGTCCATATGTTCAGACTGGGGCATATGGTCCATGACTCGATCCTTAGATTGGTATCTGTTGTTACCAATCTGGCGGGTTGATCAACTGGTGTCAATCGTTACGATCTCGCCATGGCTGACCGCGCACTCGTCCTGGACGATTTCATCCCGTATCGCCTGTCGATCACCTCGAACCTCGTCAGCGAGGCGGTCGCCGACACCTACGAGGCGCTGTTCGGACTGACGATCCCCGAGTGGCGGCTGGTTACCGTGGTCGCCGAAGCTGGCGGGATCACGCAGCAGCAGATCGGCCAGCAGACGCGGATGGACAAGGTCACGGTCAGCCGCGCGGCGATCGCGCTGGTCGAGCGCGGGTTGATGCAGCGGCATGCCAACCCCGAGGATCGCCGTTCGCATTTGCTGAAGCTGACCGAAGACGGCCACACGCTCTACGCGTCGGTGGCGCCGAAAGCGCTCGATTTGGAGCGGCGAATTTTCGCCGGGTTCTCGGGCAAGGAAGTCGAGCAGTTCGTGGCGATGTTGCGACGGATCGACGCGGTGACGATCGACCTCGTTCAGGAGTCCCACGGCGGTGTCGGCGACCAGAGGCCGCCCAGGTAATCGAGCAACGCGGTGGTCCCCGATGACACCGCCCCGCGTGCATGTACCGCGTAGATCCCAACGTCCGCAGACCCCGCCAACTCCGGTAAGATCCGGACGAGGCGGCCGCTCGTGAGATCCGCGCTGACGTCCCAAAGCGAGCGCAGTGCGATGCCGACACCCGCCAGCGTCAGTTCGCGCACGACCTCACTGGAATTGGTCGCGACGTAGCTCGGGCGGTCGATCGTGACGTCGCCGTCTGGTCCAGCGAGCCGCCACGGCATCTGGCCCTTTGCTGCAAGTAGGCGGTGTTTCGTAAGGTCGGCTGCGTCGTTTGGCGCAATGTAGCTTGGGGCGGCGCAGAGAACGCGGCGGCTATCGGCGAGACGATAGCCGGTTAGGCTCGGCGGTACGGCAGGCGCGATTCGGATTGCGAGGTCGAGCCGGTCGCCGATGACGTCCGAGAAGCCGTCCGACAGATCGAGGTCGAGTTCGATCGCAGGGTGCGCATCGAGGAACGGCTTCAGGTGCGGCGCGATGTGCAGCCGGCCGAAGGAGGTGGGTGCGCTGACCCGGAGCGGTCCGGCGGGCGTCTCGGCGCGGTCCGAAACGCGGGCCTCGGCATCGCGGATCGCGGCGAGGATCTCCACCATGTCTCGGTGATACGCCGCGCCGCGAGCGGTCAGCTCTATCCGTCGCGTCGTCCGGTTGAGCAACCGCACGCCGAGCCGCGCCTCCAGTCGCGCGATCCGTTTCGACACCATCGCCGGCGAAATGCCCAGCGACCGCCCCGCCGCACTCAGGCTGGTGGTGCGGACGACTTCGGCGAAGAGGACGATGTCGGGATCCATTCGTTCTCCAGGCGATCAACAGCTTTCGGTTTATAGTGTCTAGTGGCGAAGGTGGCGGCCGTCTATCGTGCTGCGAGAGCATGGGAGAGCAGCATGGCCGAGATGATCGACACCTATCAGAATCGGGCGAGTCTGAAGATCGCCGCATCGCTGGTGGACTTCATCGAGACGCAGGCGCTGCCGGGCACGGGCCTTGAAGCCGCGGCGTTCTGGCAGGGCGTGTCCGACATCTACGCCAGGTTCGCACCGGAGAACGCCGCGCTGCTCGCAGTCCGCGAGGACCTCCAGGCGAAGATCGATACCTGGCACGAAGCCCGCGCCGGCAAGCCGATCGACCAGCCCGAGTATCAGGCGTTCCTGCGCGAGATCGGCTATCTGGTCGACGAGCCCGCGCCGTTCGCGGTTGCGCCGACCAACGTCGATGCAGAGGTCGCCTCGCTCGCCGGCGCGCAGTTGGTGGTGCCGATCCTCAACGCCCGCTTCCTGCTGAACGCCGCGAACGCGCGATGGGGTAGCTTGTACGATGCGCTATACGGCACCGATGCGATCCCGGGCGCTGCGTCTGGCAAGGGCTATGACGCCGCCCGCGGTGCCCAAGTGATCGCTTGGGCAAAGTCCTTCCTCGACGACGCAGTGCCATTGGCCAGCGGATCGTGGACCGACTGGACCGGTGGCACGCCTGAGCTTGCCGACCCAAGTCAGCTCGTCGGGCATGCTGGCGACAAGATCCTGTTGCGCCACAATGGCCTGCACATCGAGCTTGTGATCAATCCTCAGCATCCGATCGGGCGCGACGATCCTGCAAACCTCGCCGACGTCGTGCTCGAATCCGCGCTCAGCACGATCGCCGATCTCGAGGACTCGATCGCCGCGGTCGATGCCGAGGACAAGGTCGCCGCCTACGCCAATTGGCTCGGGCTGATGAAGGGCGATCTGACCGCCAGCTTCGACAAGGGCGGCCGCACGGTCACGCGCGCGCTCGAACCGGACCGTCAGTATACCGCCCCCGACGGCAGCGCGTTCACGCTCCCCGGTCGCAGCCTGATGTTCGTGCGCAACGTCGGCCACTTGATGACGACGCCCGCGATCCTGCTCGCCGATGGCGGCGAGGCGCCCGAGGGTATCCTCGACGGCATCGTCACGTCGCTGATCGGCCTGCACGACCTGAAGAGCACGGGTCCGATCCGCAACAGCCGCGCGGGCTCGATCTACATCGTCAAGCCGAAGATGCACGGCCCCGACGAAGCCGCCTTCACCAACCGGCTGTTCGACGCGATCGAAGACCTGCTCGGCCTCGCGCGCCACACGATCAAGGTCGGCGTGATGGACGAGGAGCGGCGCACCTCCGCCAATCTCGCCGCCTGCATCGCCGCAGTGAAGGACCGGGTCGTGTTCATCAACACCGGCTTCCTCGACCGCACCGGCGACGAGATGCACACCTCGATGCGCGCCGGCCCGATGATCCGCAAGGGCGAGATGAAGGCCTCGTCGTGGATCAAGGCGTATGAGGATCGCAACGTCCAGATCGGGCTCGCCTGCGGGCTCAGCGGCAAGGCGCAGATCGGCAAGGGCATGTGGGCCGCGCCCGACCGGATGGCGGACATGCTCGAGCAGAAGATCGCGCATCCGATGACCGGCGCGAACACCGCCTGGGTGCCGTCGCCGACCGCCGCGACGCTGCACGCGACGCACTACCACCGCGTCGACGTGTTCGCGCGGCAGGCGGAGCGCAAGGCCGAGCCGATCGCTCCGCTCGATGCGCTGCTGACGATCCCGGTCGCGACCGGGCACAACTGGCACCCGGACGAGGTTCGCGAGGAACTGGAGAACAACGCGCAGGGTATCCTCGGCTATGTCGTGCGCTGGATCGACCAGGGCGTCGGCTGTTCGAAGGTGCCCGACATCCACGACATCGGCCTGATGGAGGACCGCGCGACGCTGAGGATCAGCTCGCAGCACATGGCGAACTGGCTGCTCCACGGCATCGCCACGTCCGACGAGGCCGATGCGGCACTGCGGCGGATGGCGGCAAAGGTCGATGCGCAGAATGCGGACGATCCGCTGTATCGGCCGATGGCGGGGCATGAGGACGAGAGCCTCGCGTTCCAGGCCGCCCGCGCGCTCGTGTTCGATGGCCTCACACAGCCGAGCGGCTATACCGAACCTCTGCTCCACGCCTTCCGCGCGCGGGCAAAGGAGAGGGACGCCGCCTGATGCCGCTCTACGAGATCGAGGGAAAACGCCCGACGCTAGCCGACGACGTGTGGGTCGCGCCGTCCGCCGACGTGATCGGCGACGCACGACTGGAGGAGGGGGCCAGCGTCTGGTTCGGCGCCGTCATCCGCGCCGACAACACACCGATCCTGGTCGGGGCACGGACGAACATCCAGGAGGGCGCGATGCTCCACTCCGATCCCGGCGCGCCTCTGACGATCGGCGAGGGCTGCACGGTGGGCCACCACGCGATCCTCCACGGCTGCACGATCGGCAACAACGTACTGGTCGGGATGGGGGCGACGGTCCTCAACAACGCGGTGATCGGCGAGAATTGCCTGATCGGCGCGAATGCCCTGGTGACCGAGGGGAAGGTGTTTCCGGCCGGCAGCCTGATCGTCGGCTCGCCGGCCAAGGCCGTGCGGGAATTATCCCCGGAAGCGATTGCCGGCCTAAAGATGTCGGCCGCGGCATATGCGGCCAAGCAACGCGTCTATGCCGAGGGTCTGAGGCTGGTCGAAGTATAGAATCCTCCCCCGCCAGGGGGAGGTGGCTGGCACTTGCCAGTCGGAGGGGGAGGTAAGGGATAACCTCTGTTCCGTGTCCTCCCCCTCCGCCGCTTCGCGCCACCCCCCCCTGGCGGGGGAGGATCGTGACGGCGGCGCCTTAGAAGCTCACCCGCCCGCCGAGCGACAGCACCACCGCCGACGCATTGCGCAGCGCACCCGAGGTAATGATGTTGGTCTGCGCGGCCGTGCCGACATACGCCGCCGTGACGCGGTCGATCGTCGTATTCTCGAAGTCGACATATTGCGCGGCGGCGTCGAGCGCGATGTGCGGCGACAGCTGGTACGAGCCACCGGCGGCATAGGTCCAGCGATCGGCGTCGGGCACGCGCGCGTCGCGCTCGCCGTCCTGCGTCGGCGACTTGGTCCGCTGCAGGCCTGCCCGTACGGTCAGCTTCGGCGTGACGTCATAGTCGAGGCCGCCCGCCAGGCTCCAGCTGTCCATGTAGTTCTCGGGGATCGCGGTGTTCAGCGGTGCGCCGAGATCGATCGTGTCGAACTTGCTCCAGTTGTAGGCGACCACCTGCGCGTTCAGCGTCAGCTTGTCGGTCCCGCGGAACCGCCCTGCGACGATCACTTGGCCCGGCGTGTTGAACGCGGCCTTCGCACCGGACACGGTCATGTTCGACGACGCGAGCGGACCGGCGAGACCGCTGACGGTGAGGTCGCCCTTCAGATTATGCCGGATGCTCGACTTGTAGCTGATGCCGACCGTCGCGAAGTCGTTGTGGAGCTGTACGCCCGCGGTCCAGCCGAAGTCCCAGCCGTCGCCCTTCAGTTCCTGCTGTCCATCGGGCAGCGCCGCGGACAGGTTGGGCAGCGCGTTGCTCAGGCTCGCATCGGTATATTCGACGTTCAGCGCACCACCCACGCGCAGCCAGTCGGTCACCACGACGCCGATCGACGGCTGGATGTCGATCGTCCGCAGCCGCGTCTTGTCGGCGCTGTACCGCGCCCAGCTGTCCGAATCGTAATTGGTCGTGAAGCTGAACGGCGACGTCACCGCGAGACCGACCGCGATCCGGTCGGTCAGCGGATAGGCGACCGCACCCGACGGCACGATGCCCTTGTTGACCGGATCGCGCGAGTTCGACTGGCCGCTGATGCCGGTGCAGGCTTGGCCCGGGCGGCAGATCTGCGTGCCTGTGTCGACCACGTCGCCCTTGGGCAGGATCGCGGTCGCGCTCAGCGTCGCGCTGCCGTCGCGGATGCCAGCGATCGCGGCCGGGTTCCACCACAGGGACGCGGCACCGGTGTCGGCGGCCTCGCCCGAGAACGCACGGCCCGCGCCGCGTGCGGACTGCGCCTGGAGATAGAAGGCGTCGGCATAGGCGGTGCTGGCGAACCCGAAGGCGGACACGAGCGCGGAAACCGCGAGAAGCGGGGCTTTGGTACGCAGAGTCATGGACAAGATCCTGAAAGCTATACTGATTTAGGCGGGAGTATCGAAGACGAAGCGCGGCGCCTCAGCGCACGCGCGTCCAGGTCTGCGTCTTGCAGAGCGGGAAGAACACGCAGCCGCGCAGCTTCAGCTGGTTGGCGCCAACGGGCGTGATCTTGCCGCTATAGGTCTTGCCGTCCTCGGCGTTGTAGACCTGACCACTGCTCCAGACGCCGTCCTTGTCGGGCTTGAACCCGCTCAGCATCTGCATGCCCTGGATCGGCCGGTTGCGCAGCGCGGTGTTGGAATTGTTCGCGTCCTTCATCGAAGGATTGGCGCGCAGCGCGTCGGAGGTGAGGATCTTACCGCAGATCGACGGGCCGCAGCGAGCGATCTCGACGATGGCGTTGTGCGTCTCGGTCTTCCAGCGACCGATCACGGTGTCGGGTGTGGCCGAAGCGCCCGCGAGCAAAGCACCGATAATCAACAGGGACATCTTCTATCCTCTCCTAGTGTCGTTGGTGGTGCCGCATGCGTACGGTCACCGAATGTCTCGTCAGGCCATCGACGTTACCGCGACCTTGTTGCCGTATACGGCAGCTATCGGTCCCGCCTAGAATTGTACGAAGACAAGTCAAGCCTTCTTACTGATTCCAGCGGGTGAAAAAGTGTTCATCCACCCACTTCGTCACGAGGACTCCGTCATGCCGGGCTCGTTCCGGCATCCACCGTTCCGCACACCCGACGGCATCGAGTGGGCGGAACGGTGGACCCCGGAACCAGTCCGGGGTGACGGAGTGGATGGAGCGAGTGCTGTGCCTCAGTTCCGCAGCGGCTTACCCGTCTGCAGCATGTGGACGACCCGCGCTTGCGTGCGCGGATCCTTGACGCTCGCCATGAACGCCGCGCGCTCGAGGTCGAGCAACTGGTCCTCGGTCACGATGTCGACCAGATCGGCCTCGCCACCCGTCAGCACTTCCGCAAGACGATCCGCGACGACGAGGTCGTAGTCGGTCGCCATGCCCTTCTTGTGGAAGTCCGCCACCGCCATGTTCAGCCCGGTCCGGCCACTCTCGCCGGCAAGGCGGAAAGTCGGCTTCTCCGGCGCGACATAGCCCTCGACCAGCGACAGCGCCTTGGCCTTGGCGTCCGCCAGCAGGCGGTCGCGGTTCATGGTGATGCCGTCGTCCTTGCGCAGGATCATCATCTCCTTCGCCTCCGCCGCCGACTTGGCGACCTGTGCGGTGGAGACCGCTTGGAACACCTTGGTCAGCACCGGCATCGGGCCCTTCGGCACCATGCCCGACTTGGTCCAGCGGTCGAGCATCTCGCCATTGCCGCCCCAGCCGGGGACGAGACCGACGCCGCATTCGACGAGCCCCGCATAGGTCTCGGCATGCGCCTGCACCGCGTCGGAGTGGAGCAGGATCTCACACCCGCCACCGAGCGAGAGCCCGGCCGGTGCGCTGACGACCGGGAAGGGCGCGTATTTGAGCGCCTTGTACGCCTGCTGCCCGCCCGCGACGCTGGCCTCGACCATGTCCCACAGGCCCGCGCCGACCGCGAACATCGCGGCGCCCAGGTTCGCGCCCGCCGAGAAGTTCGACGCCTCGTTATACACCACCAGCGCCTTGAAGCGCTCGCGGACGACCGGGATCGCCTCGTTGATGAGCGCTACGACCTGATCGTCGAGCGCGTTCATCTTGGTGTGGAATTCGAGCGCCACGACGCCGTCACCGACATCCCAGAGCGATGCCGAAAGGTTCGTGAGTATCGGCTGCGAGCGGAGCTTGATGTCCTCCAGCAGCTCGACACCGTCGGCGCGCGGCACATCCGCATACTCGCCGCGTGCGGTGAGATACTGACGCTGCCCGTTCTCGACGCGGTAGAACGGACGATCGCCCGCGGTGGTCAGGATCGCCGGAACGTCGCGACCTTCTTCGGCAAGGCGCGCGGCAAGCACACCCGGTCCCATCCGGTCGATCAGTTCGAACGGCCCGTATTTCCAGTTGTACCCGAGCTTCATCGCGTCATCGATCGCGACGACGTCATCCGCCGCCTCGCCGACGAGCATCGCCGCGTAGGACAGCGTATTGCCAAGGATCGACCACGCATAGGTGCCGATCTTGCCCGGCTCCGCGAGCAGCGCGGCGAGGTCCTTTCCGGTCTTGCCCGGCAACTCTGCCGGCTTGGCTTCGGGGCGGTACTCGCCGGTCGCGAGATCGAGCGACAGCTTGGTTCGTGTCGCCTTGTCGAAGCGGTAGAAGCCACCCTTGCCCTTGCGGCCGGTGAACCCTTCCGCGATCATCTTGTCGACCAACGGCAGCTCGCGCACCGTATCGAAATACGGATCGCCAGCCGGCAGCGTGGAGGAGAGACTCTTCGACAACAGCGGCATCAGGTCGACGCCGACGAGATCGATCAGCCCGAAGATCCCGGTCTTGGGCACGCCCATCGGCCGCCCGCCGATCTGGTCGGCCTCCTCGACGGTCAGTCCCTGGTCCATCGCCGCGTTGATCGCGATCGCCAGCCAGTAGGTGCCGATGCGGTTGGCGATGAACCCCGGCGTGTCCTTCGCGCGGACGATCCGCTTGCCCATGAAGCGGTCGACAAAATCCTCGACCTTCTCGGCGACCGCGACGTCGGTGTGTTCGCCGCGGACGATCTCGACCAGCCGCATGTAGCGCGGCGGGTTGAAGAAGTGCGTGATGAGGAAGTCGGCCTTGAACTGGTCCGAGCGCCCCTCGATGAGGTTGCCGAGCGGGATGGTCGAGGTGTTCGACGACACCGCGGTGCCAGGACGCTTGAGCGCCTCGAGCTTGGCGTACAGCGCCTGCTTGATGTCGAGCCGCTCGACGATCGCCTCGACGATCCAGTCGCATTCCGCGACCCGATCGAGATGATCGTCGATGTTGCCCGTCTCGACCAGCTTGGCCGCACGCTTCGACATGAAGGGCGCGGGGTCGGTCTTGAGCATCTTGGCGACCGCACCCTTGGCCACCGCATCGCGATCGTCGCCTTCACGCGGAACGATGTCGAGCAGCAGCACCGGGATGCCGGCATTGGCGATCTGCGCGGCGATGCCGGCGCCCATCACGCCTGCGCCGATGACGCAGACTTTTTTCACAGCGTCGACCATCATGCGCGCTCCAGCACCGTCGCGATGCCCTGACCGCCGCCGATGCACTGGGTCGCCAGCGCATAGCGGCCACCCTCGCGCGACAGCAGCGCAGCCGCCTTGCCGACGATCCGCGCGCCGGTCGCGCCGAGCGGGTGACCGATCGCGATCGCGCCGCCATCAAGGTTGATCGTTTCATCCTTCAGCCCGAGGTCGCGGATGCAGGCGATCGCCTGGCTCGCGAACGCCTCGTTGATCTCGACCACGTCGAGGTCGGCGACGGTGATGCCCGCCCGCTCCAGCGCCTTCTTCGACGCGCCGATCGGGCCAAGCCCCATCGTCTCGGGCGCGCAACCCGACACGCCGATCGACTTGATCCGCGCTAGGATCGTCAGCCCGTGCTTCTTGGCGAACTCCTCCGAGGTCACCAGCACCGCGGACGCGCCATCGGTGAGCGGCGAGGAGGTGCCGGCCGTCACCGAACCCTCCGCGCTGAACGCAGGCTTCAGGCCGGCGAGCGCCTCGGTCATCGTACCGGCGCGGATCGTGCCGTCCTGGCTGACCGGGCCCGCCTTGGTCTGGATCGTCACGATCTCGTCGGACAAGCGGCCATCGGCACGCGCCGCGGCGGCCTTGTCCTGGCTCTTCACTGCGAACGCGTCCTGCTCGGCGCGCGTGATCTGGTATTGGCGCGCGACGTTCTCGGCGGTCTCGCCCATGCCCATGTACGCGCCGGCGCTCTTCTTCGCGAGCGCGGGGTTGGGAAGGGGGTTGTAGCCGCCCATCGGCACGCGGCTCATCGATTCGAGCCCCGCACAGATGAATGCCTCGCCCGCGCCCACCGCGATCTGGCCGTAGGCGATGTGGATCGCGCTCATCGAAGAGCCGCAGAACCGGTTGACCGTCATCCCGCCGACCGAAATCGGCAGGTCGGCGATCTGCGCGATCAGCTTGGCGACGTTGAGGCCCTGCTCGCCCTCGGGGAACGCGCAGCCGAGGATGATGTCCTCGATCTCGGCCGGATCGAAGCCGGTCTTGTCGAGCAACCCGCGAATCGTCTGCGCGGCGAGATCGTCCGGACGGACGCGGGCGAGGTCGCCCTTGCCAGCGAGGTGGAACGGCGAACGGGCGTACCCGGCGATGACGACGTTGGTCACGATGATCCTCTCATATTGCGGTCGACCCGGTTAACGCTTGCGGGTTACCCTTAAGGTGCGATACCTCACCTTTACGTCAAGGTGAAGCGGCCGACAATATGGCTTACGCACACCATCTTATGGAGAGCGAGATGCAGGATAGTTCCGGGGGCAAAGCGATCGGTGTGCCGTTGCAGGGCGAGCCACGGCTGCTGGGCGACATGCTCGACACGTCGGTGCGCCGGTTCGGATCGCGCAACGTCCTCGACTTCATGGGCCGGACGCTGACCTATGCCGCGCTCGGCGAGTCGGTCGATCGGGCCGCCCGCGGGCTTCAGGATCTCGGCGTCGTGAAGGGGACCCGGGTTGCGCTGTGCCTGCCGAACACGCCCTATTACCCGATCCTGTTCTTCGCGATCCTCAAGGCCGGCGGCATCGTCGTCAACGTCAACCCGCTCTATGTCGAGCGCGAACTGGCGCATCTGCTCGAGGATTCGGGCGCCACGATCATCGCCACCTGCGACATCGCCGAGATCCACGCGCGCGTACTGAAGGTCGCGGGGCAGATGGGCGTGAAGCACGTCATCACCTGTCCGATCGCAGGCGCACTGCCGACGGTGAAGTCGATCGCCTACCGCCTCTTCAAGCGCGCCGAGATCGGCCGCGCCCCGAGCGACGCGCGCCACTGCACGTTCGATTCGCTGCTGAAGGCTAAGGGCGCGCCGGTCCCGGTCGCGGTATCCCCGAACGAGGTCGCGGTGCTGCAATATACCGGCGGCACGACCGGCGAGCCCAAGGCGGCGATGCTCAGCCACGCCAATCTCGTCGCCAACGCCGATGCGATGGTGACGTTCGTCGGCGGCGAACAGCCGCATCAGGACCGCGTGCTCGGCGCTTTGCCGCTGTTCCACGTCTTCGCGCTGACGACCGTGCTGACCTATTCGATCCGCACCGGCGCCGAGATGATCCTGCTGCCGCGGTTCGAACTCCAGCAATTGCTCAAGACGATCGACCGCACCAAGCCGAGCTATTTCCCCGCGGTGCCGACGATCTACGCAGCGATCACCACCGCCGCCGAGACGCAAAAGATCGACCTGTCCTCGATCCACGCCTGCATCTCGGGCGGCGCACCGCTCCCCGCCGAGGTCCGCACCGCGTTCGAGGCGGCGACCGGCGCCAAGCTCGTCGAGGGCTATGGCCTGTCCGAAGCCTCGCCGATCATCACCTGCAACCCGATCGACGGCATCAACAAGCCGGGCTCGGCGGGCTTGCCCTTCCCCGGCACGACGATCGAGATCCGCGACCGCGAGGACCCGACCCGGCTGCTCCCGGTCGGCGAGAATGGCGAGATCTGCGCGCGCGGTCCCCAGATCACGCAAGGCTATTGGCACAAGCCCGCCGCCACCGCCGAGCTGTTCGCGGATGGCGCGCTGCGCACCGGCGACGTGGGGCACCTCGACGAAGACGGCTATCTGTTCATCGTCGACCGGATCAAGGACCTGATCCTCGCTGGCGGCTACAACGTGTATCCGCGCGTGATCGAGGAAGCGCTGTACGAACACCCCGCCGTATTCGAAGCGGTCGTCATCGGCGTGCCCGACAAATACCGCGGTCAGGCCCCCAAGGCGTTCGTCGTGCTGGCTGAAGGCGCGGTCGCTACCCCGCTCGAACTGCGCGATTTTCTCCGCGACAAGATCAGCAAGATCGAGCTTCCCCGCGAGGTCGAAATCCGCGACACTCTCCCCAAGACGCTGATCGGCAAGCTATCCAAAAAGGAACTTGTCGCAGAAGAGGCCGCAAAGGCCGCAGCGGCGGAGGCGAGGGGAGTGAACGCGTGAACGACCGACAGGACGATCTGACCGGCATACAGGAGGTCTCGCGCATGCTCGGCGTGAGCGCGCGGACCTTGCGGTTTTACGAGGACAAGGGGCTGATCGAGCCCTGCCGGATCGGCACGACGCGAGTCTACACGCGGCGCGAAGTGGCGCGGATGCAGCTGATTTTGCGTGGTAAACGTCTGGGCTTCACGTTGCGCGACATCGAGGAGTTCCTCGACCTCTACGACGCCGACCCGCAACATGTGGAGCAGATGCGCGCGTTGGCCGAGCGCTGTCGCCAGCGGATCGACCTGCTCGACGCACAACGCGAGGCGATCGTCCAGACTCGCGACGAACTGGAGAAGATCGAGCAGGAAGCGCTGGCTCGGATCCCCGCGGGCGACTGACCCTCTTCTTGCCCCCCTCCCTGAAAGGGAGGGGTTGGGGGTGGGTAGGCCTGCTTGAGCCCGAACCGTTGCGCAACGCGGAGGCCGACCCACCCCCGACCCCTCCTTTCAGGGAGGGCACAGCGTACCGTCGACGATTACTAAAATCCTCCCCCGCCAGGGGGAGGTGGCTGGCACTTGCCAGACGGAGGGGGCGGTAAGCGACGACCGCTGTTCCGTGTCCTCCCCCTCCGTCACCTGCGGTGCCACCTCCCCCTTGCGGGGGAGGATCGTGAGGGACCCGAAGCTTAAAGCCCCACCACACCCCCGTCCGTCTTCGTAATCACGATCGTCGACGACCGCGGCCGTGACGGCGTCGCCACCGCACCCGTCTGGTTCGCAGGCCAGCTGCTCGTGATGTTGGTCGGCCCGCCGCCTTCGCCCGGATGCTGGATGTTCACGAACAGCGACCGCCCGTCCGGCGTCGAGTAAATGCCGGTGATCTCGCACTCCTTCGGCCCCACCAAGAACCGGCGCAGGGTCGCGCCCGGCGCCTTCCCGATCCGCGTCGTCACCGAGCCGGTCGCCGCGCCGACGGTGTTGGTCACCGTCCGCGTACCGCCGTCGTTGACCTTGCCCGGCACCGAGGCGAGCAGCATGCAGTTGGTGACGTCGGTATACGCACCGTCGTCGGTCTCGATCCACATCACCGGCGCGATCGTCCCCGACGCATTGCTCGGCAGGCCGAACCACAGGCCGTCCGGCGACGAGAAGTCGTTGGTCGCATCGAGCCCCGACAGGTTGATGTTGGTCGCATCCAGATCGGAACCCGCGCCGAACGCATAGATGTCCCACGCGAACGTCGTCGCCTCGGACGTGTCGCCCGTCTCGCGCAGGCGGATGATGTGCCCGTTGACGTTCCCCGTGCCGTTTGTGCGACCATCGGTCCGTGGATCGACATAGGCGCGCGGGTTTGCCGCATCCGCCGTGGCCACAGTCCGCGACGTATTATTTGTGAGCGTGCAATACATTTCGCCGGTCGCCGGGTTCACCGCGGTCCACTCCGGCCGATCCATCCGCGTGGCCCCCAGCGCATCCGCCGCCAGTCGCGTATTGATCAGCACATCCGCCTGGCTCGCGAACGAATAGGCGGCATTGGCCGAGGTGAGGGGCCCTTGGCCAAACACCAGCGGCAACCACTGGCCGCTCCCGTCCGCCGAGAACTTCGCAACGTAAAGCGTTCCGGTATCGAGATACTTGTCGCCGATCGCCAACCGGTTTGCGGCTGTGGCATCTGCCGCGGACCAAGGCGTGGCCGACACGAACTTGTAGATATATTCGTTCTGCGCATCGTCCCCCATGTAGAACGCCGGCTTCACGCCAGCGATCGTCCGCCCGATCTCGCAGCCCTCGTGGTTCATGCGCCCCAGCGCGGTCCGCTTGCGCGGCGTCGAGGCGGGATCGAACGGGTCGATCTCGACCACCCAGCCATATTGGAAGATCTCGTTGCGGAAATCGCCCGTGCCATCGGCAGGTGCGCCGGCCTGCGCCGTGATGTTCCAGCGCGCATAGGCGGTGCTGGTCGTGTCCGCCGGTCTGGCCGTCGACCACCCGTAATTGCCGCCGGTGTTGCTCTCGCCCTTGCCATAGCGCGCCAGCGACGTGTTCGCCTTGACGCCGGCCGCACCGGTCGCTGCACGCCGCGCGCCATCGCCGACCTCGCGGCGGAAATACCCGACCCAGTTCTCTTCGTTCGTCAGGTACGTGTTCCAAGGCATTGTACCGTTGGCACAATTGTTGATCGTGCCACGCCCGGCCGTCGCGTCCGGCGAATAGCGCGTCTTGAGGCTGTCATTGCCGCGCACCGGCCCCGAAAAGCTCATCGGCGTCAGCGGGGTGATGCGCCGGTTGAACGACGAGGTCGGAACATAGGCCCAGTTCGCCGAGCGGCTGACCTCGATCACCGACACGCCGTGGCACTCCATTTCCTTCAGCGCCTCGGCCTCGGGACGGACGCCGCCCGGATTGGTCGCACCGTTCGGATGCAGATAGGGCTGCGAGATATTCTCGTGGTTGAGCACCAGCAGGCCGCGCGTGTTGCCGTTCACATCGGGCGTGCCGCTCGCCGACAGCCCGAAATAGCTCATGCCGTCATGGTGATCGCCCGCACGCTTCGAGAAATTCGTGTCGGTGCCGTCGTTCGCATAGGCCGCGACGCCGCCCGCGATCGGATCGCCGAGCCGGTACAGCACCGTCACCGCATATCCGCTGGGAACCGTAACGACGTCCGCAAGACTCTTCGCAACCGCAGTGAACCCGAGCGAGGCCGCGCCCACCGTCACGCTGGTCGTCGCGCTCACCGATCCGCTCGCCGACACGGCGGTGAATTGGAAGCTCAGCACCGTCCCCGCCGTCGCACCCGGCACGACGAAGGTCGCAGTCGCTGTTGTCGCGCCGGCCAGCGTCACCGCCGGGCCTGCCGTCTGCGCCCAGCTCACGCTGTCGACCTGGCCGATCGCCGCGCCGGTCAGCGTCGCGACCCGCCCGGCGGACGAGCTGCCGCCCGCGGTCGCGGTGACGGTGACCGGGCTGCTGCCGTTGCCGTCGTTGTCATCGTCGCACCCGGTCAGCAGCATGCCGCCGAACACCGCGGCGGCGGTTGCCGACATGCCGCCCATCAACGTCTGGCGCCGCGAATAGCGCGTATCGATCAGGTCGTTCAGATGCGGATTGGCGGTCGGATTGGTGTCGATATCGCCGTCGGTATAAATGGTGTCGATGGTCATGCGTGGTCCCCCCGGGGATGGTTGCTCGGTACGATAGCGATGCGTGGAATTAGAATTTCGCGCCCAGCTCGACGCCGTAGAAGCGTGGCTCGCCGGCGATGTAGGTCGGGATGCCGAAGCCCCCGCCGGTGTTGCCCGCGTCGATCAGATAGCGCTTGTTGGTCGCGTTCCGGACGAAGCCGCCGACGCTGTACCTGCCTGCTGCGAATTCGAGCCCGGCCCGCAGGTTGACCAGCGTATAGCCCGGCGTGCTGATCGCCGGATTGTTCGGCAATTCGAAGAACACCTTCGATTTGTAGGTGACGGTCGGCGTCGCATAGACCGTCGCACTACCCACCGGCACGCGCAGCATCGCGCCGCCGGATGCCGTCACATCTGGCTGGAGGCGGAAGCGGTTGCCCGCGAACACGCCGTTGGCCGCCTCGTCGCCGATGCCGCCATCGATATAGGCGAAGGTCCCGAATACAGAGAGATACGAGGAGAGCTTCAGATTGCCTTCAAGCTCGACGCCGAGATTCTTGGCCGAGCCGGCGCTCTGCGTCGTCACGACGCCGTTGTTGCTGACCGACACCTGGAAGCCGTCATAGGTCTGGTAGAACACCGATGCCGCGCCGCTGAACGGCCCGACGCGACCCTTGACGCCGCCCTCGTAGTTCCAGACGTTTTCCTGCGGCACGATCTGCAGGTTCGGGCCGACACCGAACGCGGTGCGCTGTGCGGCCAGTTGGACCACCGGCGAGCGGCGGCCTTTGCTGATCGTCGCGTACAGATTGACGTCGTCGTTGAGCTTCAGCAACGCGTTGAAGCGCGGGAGCACCGCGGTGAAGCTCTTCTCCGCGACAAACTTGTTGCCGTTGGTGCTGGCAGTTCCGAGCAGGCTCGACTGGATGCCCAGCCCGGCGAGGATCACCGAGTTCGGCTGCACCGACGAATAGCCCGACTGGCGATCCTCGATCATGATCCGCGCGCCGGCTGTCAGTTCGAGCGCGGGCACCGGAATATAGGTCGCATCGGCGAACACCGAGTAGGTGTTGTTCCTGCCATAATTCGTGAACACCGAGGCGTAAGGTATTGCCGTCGCACGGCCACCGGTCAGTATTGACGTCGCGCGGGTGGCCGGGATCGTGCCGTTCGCCGCGACGCAGCCGGTGCCGGTCGGGATTCCCTGGCCGTTCAATGCCGTGCGGATCGGCGCGTAAGCCGTAGCGACCGAGCAGGCGAGATATGTGCCTTCTTCGGTTGCGAACGGGACGCGCTGGAAGCCGTTCTCGAAGAACGCGTTCCAGCCGACCGACGCGCGGTATTTCGGACCTTCGAACGCGAAGCGGCTCTCATGGCTCCACTGGTCGCCCTTGGCATCCTCGGCGAACTCGAGATAGGCGGCGGGTCCGCCGTCCGCGTCGAAGATCTCCAGCGCGTCGAACCGCCGATACCCGTTGACCGTCGTGAAGGTGATGCCCGGCGACAGGTCGGCGGTGATCGTCAGGTTCGCGTCGTAGACGTTGCGGTCGAGGCCGAGCTTGCGCGCGCCGAGAAACTCCGCGCTGTACGGCGAGCCCGACAATTCGGCATAGCCATAGTCGCCGGTCTGCCCGCCGGTCGGGGCATGCGCGCGGCTCTTGAACGCGGTGCCGGGGTTGCGCTGGCCGTCATAGGTCAGGACGAGGTCGGCAGTGATGCTGTCGTTGGGCGTGAAGCGAAGCGAGCCACGCACGCCGCGCTGATCCTGCCCGTTCAGATCGTCCTCGTCGACGCCGCCCTGGTTCTGGTTCGGCACGTTCGCGTCGCCGGCGATGTTGCGGACATAGCCCTTGCGATACTTGTAGGCGAAGGCGATCCGGCCCGAGAGGATGTCGTTGCCTGCGTTGAGGAAGCCAGACACCTGCGTGCGGTCGAAATTGCCATAGGATGCGTCGAGCCCGCCCGAGAAACCCGGCTGCGGCTTGTTCGAGATCAGGCTGATCGCGCCGACCGCGGCTGCGGTGCCGAACAGCGTCGCCTGCGGGCCCTTCACGACCTCGATGCGCTCCAGGTCGTACAGGTCCTGCCACGCGCCGCGCGACCGGCTGATGTCGATGCCGTTGTAATACAGCGTCACGCGCGCGCCCTGCTGCGACGATCCATTGTCCGAGGTGATGCCGCGGATCACGAAGCCGGGGTTGTTCGCGCTCTGCTCCTGCACCTGGAGACCCGGGATGAAGGCGGCGACCTCGTCGAGCTCGGAGACACCGATCGACGCCATCCGGGCGCCGGTCAGCGCGGTGACGGTGATCGGCACGTCGGCGATCCGCTGTTCGCGCTTCTGCGCGGTGACGACGATCTCGTCGCTGGAGGTGGCCGGCTGGAGTTCGGCCTGCGTGGTCGCTTGCGCGAGTGCCGCGGTAGAGCAGGTCGTGGCGAGCGCCGTCATCGCAAGCCGCGTGAACAAGTGTGTCATGAAGTCCCCCGTATCGTTGCGGAGGCACTACGGGGCCGACGTGACGTTTCGATGGCGTAATAATGAAAGCAAGATGACGTTTGCGTAACGGTGGTGTCACATCGTTGCCACCGCGCTGTCTTGGATCGTCGCTAGCAGCCGGACAACACCGCTACGAAAGCCTCAGCCGATGACGATCAACCGCCGCGACGCCCTGAAGAATGCCCTGAAACTCGCCGGCTCGGGCGCAACACTGGCGCTGCCCGCGGTCGCGACGAAGGCCGCGGGAGCGGTCAAGAGCCGCTTCGATCACGGCGTGGCGAGCGGCGATCCGACGGTCGATGGTGCGATCCTATGGACCCGCGCGACGCCCGCCGAAGACGCGCAGGCCGGCGATATTGCGCTGACATGGCATGTCGCCGAGACGGAGGGCGGCAAGCCTCTCCGGTCGGGCAGCGTCAAGGCCCGCGCAGCCCGCGACTTCACCGCCAAGGTCGACGCGACCGGGCTCCAGCCGGGCCGCGAATATCGCTATTGGTTCGACGCCGCGGACGGCACGCGCTCGCCGGTCGGCCGGTTCCGGACCTTGCCCAAGGGCAAGATCGCCGACGTCGTCATGGCCGTCGTCTCGTGCCAGCTCTACGCAGGTGGATTGTTCAACGCCTATGACGCGATCGCCAAGCTCGACCGGCTCGACGCGGTGCTGCATCTCGGCGATTACATCTACGAATACGGCGTCGACGGCTATGGCGCCGACATCGCGAAGAAGATCGGCCGCCTCGTCGAGCCGCGCCACGAGATCGTGAGCCTAGCCGACTACCGCATGCGGCATGCGCAGGTTAAGCGCGACGCCGACATGCAGGCCGCGCACGCCCGCGCCGCGTTCATCTGCGTGTGGGACGATCACGAAGTCGCCAACGACGACTGGATGCACGGTGCCGAGAACCACGATCCCAAGACCGAAGGCGACTGGGACGCGCGCAAGGCGGCCGCGATGCAGGCCTATTTCGAATGGATGCCGATCCGCGACCCCAAGCCCGGCCAGCCCTGGGCGGCGATCAACCGCAGCTTCGATTTCGGCGATCTCGCGACGCTGGTGATGGTCGAGACCCGTCTGCTCGCGCGCAGTCATCAGGTCGTGTCGAAGGGCGAGGAGATCGCGCCTGCCGAATACGCCGCGATGCTGGCGGAGCGTGCGCGGACGGACCGCGAACTGCTCGGCCCGGCGCAGCTCGCCTGGGTCGAGAAGACGATGGCGACCTCGGTCGCGGCGGGCAAGCCGTGGCAGGTGCTCGGCAACCAGGTGGTGATGGCCAAGGTCGCCGGCCCTGACATGGAACGACAGCTCGGCCCGGTGAAATTCGCCGAGACGATGGCGAAGCTGCCCGCGATGTGGCGCGAGCGACTGATGGCGAGCATCGCCTCGTACCGTGCCGGCCTGCCGTTCGGGTTCGACAGCTGGGACGGCTATCCGCCAGCCCGCGAACGTCTGTATGCGGCATTCCAGCGGGCCAAGTCGCGCCCGATCGTACTGTCCGGCGACAGCCACGCCGCCTGGGCGAACGATTTGCACGATGCGTCGGGCAAGCTGGTCGCGGCGGAGTTCGGTTGCACCGCAATCACCAGCCCGTCCTATGGTTCGTTGCTGCCCGGCATCGGCAGCCTGATCGCCGACGCCAACAAGGGCGAAGTCCGCTTCTGCGACCAGGACGGCAAGGGCTTCACGCTGCTGACGCTGACGCCCGACCACGCGACCGCGGACTCGATCACGGTCTCGACGGTGATGGCCAAGCCCTACACCCATGCCACCGCAGCGCGCTTCCGCACGCACGCCGATCGTCCGGATCAGCCGCTCGAAAAGATCGCCTGAGCCTCAGCTCCGTTCGGAGGCGTCGGTCGACGCAGCCGAACGGATCCGCTCCGCCCCGGGTTGGCGGGCGGCGTTCGATCGACGCCGACGCCAATACCGGATCGTGGTCATCACCAGCGCTACCAGCGCGATGATCGCGACGATGGCGAGCAGCTTGTGCCGCGGCATTACCGCATCGATCGCCTCGATCAGGCTATGGCCGAACAGATAGCCGATGCCGGTGAACAACACGCCCCACACCGCCGCGGAGATCGCGTTGAGCACGACGAAGGTCCGCGCGGGCACGTGCGACGTGCCGATCGCGATCGGGCTGATCGTGCGCAATCCGTACAGAAAACGGAAGCTGAGGATGAAGACCGTGGGGTGCCGGTCGAGCGTATCCAGCGCCTTGGCGAAGGCCGGTTTCGCCGCGATCCTGCGGACCCGGGCCGTGTCGCGGTAGCGCCGGCCCGCGAAGAAGAAGAGCTGGTCCGCGGCGAACGATCCGACCACCGCCGCCAGCGCGGTGCCGCCCAGCGACAACAGGCCCTCGTGCGCAAGCAGCCCGCCGGTCACGACCGAGGTCTCGCCCTCCAGTCCCGCGCCGACGAAGATCGCGGCAAGACCATATTGGGCGATGAGCGTTTCGATCGACATCCACCGCCCTTGCCGCAGCGCGTGAAACTTCGCCAGTCTTGTAAAAAGTGCAAGCGCCGGACCCGCGCCGACGGCAACCTAGTCGCGCGACTCCGGCGGGTCTGACAAGAACGCCGCGAGCCGATCCCAAGCCGGCTGCTTCGCCGCCAGTCCGACCGTGTGAAGCGGACTGCTCGACGGCAACGCGACGATCGCCGGACCAGCCACGTCTGCACGCCCGGCATCCCGCCCGAGCAGTTTCAGCCCCTGCTTCAACGCGGTACCGCCATTGAACGCGATCGCGCGCAACCGGGGCAGCCGCCCGGCCAGCCCGGCAATGTCGTTCCCCGCGATATCGACGATCGCCGCATCGCTGCTGCCCGCCCGGCGCGCGGAGCCCACCACGTCCCACAATGCGACCCCGCTTGTCCGCAACGCCGCGAGCCGATCGTCATAGGCGAGCGCGACGAGGTCATGGCCGACGACCGGCGACATCAGCCGCCAGAACTGGTTCTGCGGATGCGCGTAATAGCGCTGCGCGGCGAGCGAGCGGTCGCCCGGCAGGCTCCCCAGGACCAGTACGCGCGCATCGTCGTCGGCGACCGGTGGAAACGAGTGCTTGAGCTGCATGGGGTCCTCGATCGTGACGATGGCGCGCTGTGTCACGGTTCACCGCGCCGCCGCAAGGTCGCCGGCGGAGCTTTCATCCGCAAGGCTATGCGATGGGTGGCTTATCCCCTAAGACGCAGATAATAAATCGTATCCCGCGGGGTGCGCTCGATCGACGAGAGGACGGCCGCGTTGGCAAAAGACGGACAATTGCCGGCGCTCGCCCGGACTGGAATCGCGGGTCTCGACAATATCCTCAACGGCGGACTGACGCCGGACCGGATGTATCTGATCGAAGGCACGCCGGGCACCGGCAAGACCACGCTGGGGCTCGGCTTCCTGCTGGCCGGTGCGGCGGTCGGCGAGGCTGGGCTGTACATCACGCTCGCGGAGACCGAGGTCGAGCTGCGCGCGGTGGCGGAGACGCATGGCTGGTCGCTGGATTCGCTCAGCCTGTTCGAGATGGTCCCCGCCGACGGCTTTGGCGAGGATCACGAACAGACGCTGCTCCACCCCAGCGAGGTCGAGCTCGGCGAAACGATTCGCTCGGTGATGGCCAAGGTGGACGAGCTTCGGCCCAAGCGCGTTGTTATCGACAGCCTGTCCGAACTCCGCCTGCTCGCGCAGAGCCCGATCCGCTATCGTCGCCAGATCCTCGCGCTCAAGCACTTCTTCTCGACGCGCGCCTGCACGGTGCTGTTCCTCGACGACAAGAGCGGCTCGGGCAACGATCTCCAGCTGCACAGCATCGCGCACGGCGTCGTCTCGCTCGAACAGACCTTGTCCGGGTTCGGCGCGCAACGCCGCCGCCTCCACGTCGTGAAGATGCGCGGCGTCCGATATCGCGGCGGCTATCATGACTTCGAGATCGAGCGCGGCGGCCTGTGCGTCTATCCGCGCCTGATCGCGTCCGAACACGTCATGAAATATTCGGACGACGCCGTCTCGACGGGCTCGGTCGAACTCGACACGTTGCTCGGCGGCGGCCTGATCCCCGGCACCGCGACGTTGCTGACCGGCCCTGCCGGCGTCGGCAAGACGACGGCGTCGGTCCAGTCGATGCTTGCGGCCCTGAAGCGCGGCGAGCGCGCGGCGTATTTCCTGTTCGACGAACGTCTGCCTACGCTGCTGAAGCGGAGCGCGTCGCTGGGCATGGATCTGATGCCGTATGTCGACAACGGACAGCTCGAATTGCGCGCGATCGATCCCGCCGAGATGTCGCCGGGGGAATTCTCGGGCGCGGTGCGCGCCGCAGTCGAGGAACATGGTGCCAAGGTCGTCGTGATCGACAGCCTCAACGCCTATCTCCAGGCGATGCCCAACGAGCAGTTCCTGATCCTGCAGATGCACGAGATGCTGACGTACCTTGGCCAGAAGGGCATCGTCAGCCTGCTGATCCTCGGCCTGCACGGCATTACCGGCGACGTCCGGTCCGATGTCGACCTGAGCTATCTGTCGGATACCATCGTCCAGCTCCGCTATTTCGAAGCGCATGGCGAGGTCCGACAGGCGATTTCGGTGATCAAGACGCGCACCGCACGGCACGAACGGACGATCCGGGAGTTTCAGATCGGTAGCAACGGATTGCTGGTCGGCGAGCCCCTTCGCGAATTTCAGGGCGTATTGACCGGCGTCCCGACATTCTCCGGCGAAGGAAAGACGTTGATGGCCAGCCGGATGGGAATACGGGACATTCGCGGCTGACATGGACGACCGCGTCCTGATCCTGGCGCCGCGCGGGCGCGATTCGGCGATCGCGGCTGATCTGCTCGGCAGGAACGACATCGTCGCATTCGTCTGCCACGACCAGGCGGAGTTGCTCGTCGAACTCACCAAGGGCGCCGCAGCAGTGATGCTCACCGAAGAAGCGCTGGTGACCGAAGAGGTCGCGCCGCTAGCCGAATGGGTCTCGGCGCAACCGAATTGGGCGGATATCCAGTTCGTGGTGCTGGCGAACGGGACACGGACGCCGCGCACCGCGCGTGCCACGCAGCGGCTCGCCGATCTCGGCAACGTCCTGCTGCTCGAACGGCCGCTGCACGCCGAGGCGATGCTGGGCGCGATCCGGTCGGCGCTGACGGCGCGGCGACGGCAATACGAGTTGCGCGACGTGGCCGTGACGCTCGAACGCGCCGTGCTGGATCGGACAAGCGAACTACGGACCGCACGCGAAAGCCTGGAGATCGCGCTCGAGGCCGCTGGCATGGGCAGCTGGGACATCGACCTGACGACCGGCGAGTCCCGACGAACGCTGCGACACGATGCCATTTACGGGTATCCCGAGGGCAAGGCGGACTGGAACCTGGAAACGTTCCTCAGTCATATCGACGTCAAGCAACGCGGCATCGTCACGCGCGCGATGACCGAAGCCACGAAAACCGGCGTGATCGACGTCGAATACCGCATCGACGCGGCCGACGGCCACTCGCGGTGGCTCGTCGCCAAGGGGCGCGTGCAATATGACGACGCCGGCAAGGCGTCGCGGATGACCGGCGTGGTCTCCGACGTCACCGATCGCAAGGAAGCCGATGCGCAACTGGCGCAGGCACAGAAGATGGATGCGATCGGCCAGCTGACCGGCGGCGTTGCGCATGATTTCAACAATCTGCTGACGCCGATCGTCGGCAGCCTCGATCTGTTGCGGCGCCGTCACAAGGACGACGAACGCACGCAGCGGATGATCGGTGGCGCATTGCAGGCGGCGGAGCGCGCGGCGACGTTGACACAGCGGCTGCTGGCGTTCGCGCGGCGGCAGGCCCTGCAACCGCGCGCGGTCGATATCGGTGCGCTGATCGACGGACTGGTCGACCTGATGCGACGGTCGCTCGGCCCGTCGATCGCGGTAACGATCGAGATTCCACGGCATTTGTCGTCGGCACGCGTCGATCCCAATCAGCTCGAACTCGCCCTGCTCAACCTGGCGATCAACGCGCGCGATGCGATGCCGGGCGGCGGCAAGCTGACGTTGACGGTCAGCGAGGTCGTCGTCGACGAGCGCAACGTCGTCGGCCTCGCACCGGACCGCTATGTCCGGATTGCGGCGATCGACACCGGCGTCGGCATGGACCGCGCGACGCTGGCCCGCGCCACCGAGCCGTTCTTCTCCACCAAGGGCGTCGGCAAGGGCACCGGGCTCGGTCTGTCGATGGTCCACGGCCTCGCCGCGCAATCGGGCGGCACGCTCCGCCTAACGAGCGAACCGGGTTCAGGCACGACGGTCGAGCTGTGGCTGCCCGCCACCGATGAAGTCGCGACCGATACCGTCGAGAACACCGCCGAGCCCGTCGTCGCGCGGCGTGCCGCCAAGGTGCTGCTGGTCGACGACGAGGATCTCGTGCGCGCGGCGACGGCCGACATGCTGCGCGATATCGGCTATGTCGTGGTCGAGGTGTCGTCCGCCAGCCAGGCCATGTCGGCGATCCGCTCAGGCGTCGACGCGGACATACTGGTCAGCGACTATCTGATGCCGGGCATGACCGGCGGACAGTTGATCACCGAATTATGGTCGTCGGGCAACCGTATCCCGGCCTTGCTCGTGACCGGTTATGCCGCGGCGGGCGAGGACGTGCCCGAGGGTGTCATCCGTCTATCGAAGCCGTTTCGCCAGACCGACCTTGCCGCGCGGGTCGACGAGCTGCTGCGCCAGTCGCCACCCGGCCGCCCGAGGCTACGCGCCGTCGAGTGATATCGGACCGGGCGATCGCATCCCGATCCGGTACCCATTCGGACGTCAGAAGCCCTTCTTCAACGACACGAAGAACTGGCGCGGTGCCCCGGCGAGCAGCGTCTGGTTGTCGCCGCTCGCGGTGAAGCCGTTCGAGCCGATCGTCGCGATATACTTCTTGTCGGTCAGGTTGGTGACGCTGCCCTCGATCGCGACGCCGTGCAGCGGGCCATCGCCGTCGAACCGATAGCCGATGCTCGCGTCGACCAGCACGCGGCCAGGTACCGACTGGTCGTTGAGATAGGTGAAGTAGCGCTTGCTCATGTAATCCGCGCCGACTCGCCCGGTGAAGCCCGACTGCTCCAGCACGATCTCGCCCTTGATCATGTGCTTGGGCGTATCGACGACGGTGTCGCCCTTGCGGACCTGGACCGAGCCCGAGGCGTCGGTGACGGTGTCCTGATATTCCGCATTGGTGTAGGAATAGCTGGCGAACAGCGAGAGCGGGCGAAACACGCGGTAGTTCGCCGAGACCTCGGCACCGTACGTCCGCACGCTACCCGCGTTGTTGAGCGTCGGCGCATTGCCGAGGATGCCGACGCCGTTCGCAAATGCCAGCAGCCGGTTCGAGAAGTCGACGTAATAGCCGACCGCCGATGCCTGGAACGGTCCGCTGTGCAGGCGGACGCCGCCCTCCGCGGTCTTCGAACGCTCGGGCTTGAGACGCCCGCGGACGTCGTTGAAGCCCGCCTGCGTCGCTGCGAACGGTCCGGTCGTCGCCGACGAGACGAACGCGCGCATGTTCTCGGTATAATCCGCGAAGATCTCCGCCGTCGGAGTCAGCTTGAACAGGATTCCGGCCTGTGGCTGGAACCAGTCCTTCGCCGAGATACGACCGACCGCCAGCGGAGAGGTCGTATCGGGCAGCATCGTCGCACTGTTGACGACATAGGCGCCCTTCCACCCGGCGTTGACGATCAGCCGATCCCCCGCCAGCTTCAGCGTATCCTCGACATGATACTGCATCGTGTCGGTCCCGTATTTGCCGTCCCACTGCGTCGCATAGGGGTTTTTCTGGAACTCGAGCACGTCGCGGTTCGGCGTTGCGCTGTCCGTCATCCCGTAGAAGCGCCGCGCCTGCGTGAAGGTGTTGGTCTCCAGCCAGCCACCGACCTCTAAGGTGTTCGCACCCGTCTCATAGGCAATGTTGCTGAGGGCCCCGCCGCGCTTGATGCTGTACTCGGTCGTCCGGAAGCCGAGTGGGCTCGGCGCGGTGATCGCGCTGCCGTCCTGGTTCAGCGTGCCCGCAGCAGTAGGCGAATAGGGCGTGATCCACGATCCTTGCCCCTTGTTGTCGTGATAATAGCCCGTCGTGACCATCGTCAGTTCGGGCGTCAGGTTCGCGTTGAGCGTGACCCCGCCGAGGTAATCCCGCCGCACGCCGCCGGCATCGAAATAGGCGTCGTCGACCGTACCGAACCCGCTCGGGAAGGTCGTGCCGACCCCCGCCCACGGTGCGACGAAGCCGGCCGACGAGCCGTTGTTCGCCTTGGTATAGCTCGCGAGCGCCGCCTGGTTCTGGTAGGTTTTCCCGATCTGCAGCGCGAGCGGATAGTTGCTGGCAATGTTGTCGTTGCGCAGGCCACGGCGGCGGATGATGTCGTAGCTCAGATCCTGATAATCCTGCTCGCGACGATCGGAGAAGTTCAGGAACGCCGACAGGCTGCCGAACGCGCCCAGATCCTTGACGATCTTGCCGTTCGCCTGATGCTGGCGCTGGACGCCGTCGCCCTTCCACTTGTCGGTGGTGAGGTAGCCATAGCTCAGATACCCCTTCAGCCCGCCGCCGAGATCGCCGCTGTCGAGCCGGGCATAGCCGCGATAGGTGTTGTCCGAACCGTACGTGCCACCGCCGGTGACGTTGGCGGTATCGCGCGGCTTGTCGCTGAAGAACTGGATCGTGCCGCCGAGGTTGCTGGTCGAGGCGGTGCCGAGCGCGCCGGCGCCCAGCGCGACTTCGGTGCGCGCGACGTTCTCCGAGATGATCGCGCGGCTGATGTGCAGGCCGTTGACGTTGCCGTAGCTCATGTCGCCGAGCGGCACGCCGTCGAGCGTGAAGCCGAGCTGGTTCTGGTTGAACCCGCGCAAGGAGATACGGACCGCCCATTCATACGCGCCGAACGGGTCGGACGCCTGGAAATTGACGCCGGGAAGCTTCTGGATCGCCTTCAACGGGCTCGATCCCGGGGTGAGCCGCGCGAGGTCGACCGCGCTGACGCTCTGCACCTGGCGGCTCTGGCCGAAGCCGAGCACGACGATGTCGGCGGGCGCCTCGGGTGCGGGATCGGCCTGGACGTCTGCCGGCACGGCTACCGGGGTTTCCGGCGCGGGCTCCGGCACGTTCTGTGCAAACGCGGCGGGCGTGGCGAACGCGGCAAGTGCGACGCCGGCGAGAAGCGACGATATGGTCTGCATGGGATTCCCTGATACGCGGTGACGCTCAGCGGCCCATTGCCGATCCGCGTGACGCGTCGGCGACAGATCCAAGACGATTGCGAGACGATCGACAAAATTGTTACGGTTGCGACCCAAACTCTCTCTCCCCCCGGGGAGAGGGAAGGGGCCCGCGGCTACTTAGCCGTGGGAAGGGTGAGGGCACGCGCGGCGATCACGCACACAATCACCCCCGCATCATCCGCGCGATCGTCTTTGCCGCCGCGGCCCCATAAGGCGGCTTCAACCCGGCAAGCTTGGCGACGTCGAGCTTCGATTGCTTGAACACGGCGCGCGCATGGCTGAACGTCCGGAACCCGTCGATCCCGTGATACGCGCCCATGCCCGAAGGTCCGCTGCCACCAAAGGGTAGATCCTCCATCGAGACGTGGAAGACCACGTCGTCGAGCGTCACCCCGCCCGAGATCGTCCGGTCGAGCACGCGGCGCCGCTCCGCCTCGTCGCTACCGAAATAATACAGCCCGAGCGGTCGGTCGCGACGGTTCACCTGCGCGATCGCGTCGTCGATCCCGTCGTAGCGGCGGATCGGCAGCACGGGTCCGAAGATCTCTTCCTGCATGACGATCATGTCGTCGGTCGCGTCGCGGACGATGTGCAGCGGCATTTTCCGCGAATTGGCGCTCGCGAAATCCTCGTTGGCGGGGTTCACGACCTCGACCGTCGCACCCTTCGCGCGCGCGTCGGCGATCCAGTCGGTGAGGCGCTGGTGGTGGCGATCGTTGATCACCGAGGTGTAGTCGGCGTTCGCGAGCAGCGTCGGGTACATCGCGCTGGCCGCGGCCTTGATGCCGTCGACGACCTTGGCCTCGTCGGCGGACGGCACCAGCATGTAGTCGGGCGCGAGGCAGATCTGCCCCGCGTTCATCATCTTGCCCAGCGTCACGCGTTCGGTAGCCTTCGCGATATCCGCCGAGGCGCCGAGGATGACGGGCGACTTGCCGCCGAGTTCGAGCGTGACCGGGGTCAGATTGTCGGCGGCGGCGTGGAGGATGTGGCGGCCGATCGCAGTCGCGCCAGTGAAGATCAGATGGTCGAACGGGAGGGCAGAGAACGCCTTGCCGACCTCCGCATCGCCGGAGACGATCGCGAGTTCGTCCTGCGCGAAATAGCGAGCGGCGAGTTCCTCGAACAGCGCAGCGGTGGCGGGCGTGTATTCGCTCGTCTTCGCCATCGCGCGATTGCCCGCGGCGAACACGCCCGCGAGCGGCGCGATCAGCAGGTTTACGGGGAAATTCCACGGCGCGATGATGCCGATCACGCCCTTGGGCTGATACTCGACCCAAGCCTTCGCGCCGAGCAGTCCGAGCGGAAACTGCACCGCGCGCCGGTCGCGTTTCATCCAGCGGTCGAGATGCTTGGCGGCATGCGCGATCGGCGCGAGCGACGCGCCGATATCGGTCATCATCGTCTGCTCAGCGCTGCGATGCCCGAAATCCTCCGACACCGCATCGCAGAACCGCGCCGCGTTATCCCGCACCATCGCCGCCGCGCGCTTGAGGCGGTCGAGGCGGGCCGCCTTCGTGACGGGGAGTTCTGCCATGAATGCTTCGCGCTGCGCGGCAAGGATGGTCTGCATGTCGGTCATTCGTAAATCCTTGGCAGATCGATACTCGACTGAAGCAATTTATAGTCTCGCACCGACGGGCATCGGCGAAGCACGTCACGGCGACGCCTGGCCCGCAAAACACGCACTTCGATCGCGAGCCTGCGTTCCTTAACAAGCCGATTATACGTCCAAGGTGGGTCGGATCGCATTCCATGCGGCCCAGACATCATCCTGGTCTATATCGTCGTAACCGCGTTCTTCGACGATGTCCGCCGCCACATCTCGCGGCAGCGCTACGGATACGGCATTATCCCGGACAGCTAAAACCTCGGCTTCCGTGAGAGGTTCGTTCTTCGTCCGCTCGCGGTCGAGTAAAATTGTCACCAGCGCCGGAATGGGCACCATCACGAAATCTTCGTCACTCATTCGAGCACTCTCGTCCCTTCGTTTGCCGACCGCAATTTGAAACTTGCTGACGGCAGATACGCCAGGTCAACCTCATGTTTCAGCGCTACACCGGAACATGCACCGACCATGCTCTCATGCCCCCACCGGCAAATCCCGGAACGCCAAATCCTTGTCGACGCGGATTTCGCCGGGGAGGCCGAGGACGCGTTCGGCGATGATGTTCTTGAGGATCTCGTCGGTGCCGCCGGCTATTCTCAACCCCGGCGCCCACATCGTCGCGGCATGGAAGGCGCCCTTTAGCGGGGTCAGCGTGGGGTCGGCGATGATGCCGTATTGATCGCCCGCCTCGACCGCGGTGTTGCCGATGTCCTGCAACTGGTTGGCGGCGACGATCTTGCCGATCGAGCTTTCGGGGCCGGGCACCTGACCCTTCGACAACGCCGTGATCGTTCGCATCCGCGTGTTGCGCAGGCCCTCCGCTTGCACCCACCAGTCCGCTAACCGCTGGCGGAACGCGGTGTCTTTCAGCAGCGGACCGTCGGCGCCATCGGCTTGGGCGGCGAAGGTGAGGATATCTTCGGGGCCGACGCCGCCGCTCGTGCCGATCGCGAGGCGCTCGTTCATCAGCGTGAACAGCGCGACCTTCCAGCCGCCGTCGACGGGTCCGAGGCGCTGCGCGTCGGAGATCCGGACGTCCTCGAACCAGACTTCGTTGAAGCTCGACCCGCCGGACATCTGGTGGATCGGGCGGATTTCGATCCCCGGCGCCTTCAGGTCGAGCCAGAACATCGTCAGGCCCTGATGCTTGGGGACGTCGGGGTTGGTACGGACCAGGACGATGCCGTAGTCGCTGTAATGCGCGCCCGAGGTCCAGACCTTCTGGCCGTTGATCACCCAGTCGTCGCCGTCTCTCACTGCGCGCGTGCGGATCGCGGCGACGTCCGAGCCGCCGGCGGGTTCGGAGAACAGTTGCGACCAGATCTCGTCGCCGCGCACCGCGGGGCCGACGAACCGCCGCTTGGTAGCGTCGTCGGCATAGGCCATCACGGTCGGCACGCACATGCCGAGGCCGATCGTGAAATAGCTGCCGTCGACCGCGTGGCGCGCTTCCTCCTGGCCGAAGATCACGCTCTCGATCGGGGTGCCGCCACCGCCGCCCCATTCCTGCGGCCAGGTGATGCAGGCGTAGCCGCCGGCCGCCTTACGCGCCTGCCATGCCTTCGCCTTGGCCATGTCGTCGGGGTAGTGGCCGGCGTCGTGCTCGGCGATGTTGGCGTCGAGCCAGTCGCGTGCGGCGGCGCGATACGTGGCTTCGGCGTCGCTGTCCTTGAAGTCCATGATCGTCCTTTCAGGCGGCCCAACTAGGCGGCGTTGCGCATTTCGAGTTGGCCGACGAGGCGTTCGCGCCACGCGGCGGGGCTGCCGGCGACGAGCGCGAGCTGGCGCGAGCGGCGGTAATAGAGGTGGCAGTCGGACTCCCAGGTGAAGCCCATCCCGCCATGCGTCTGGATGTTCTCCTTCGACGCGAACCAGTAGGCGTCGGAGGCGGCGACGCGCGCGGTGGCGGCGGCGAGCGGGAGTTCGGCGGCGCCCGCGTTCAGCGCCCACGCGCCGTAATAGGCGTTCGAGCGCGCGAGTTCGTTTTTGACGTACATGTCGGCGAGCTTGTGTTTGATCGCCTGGTAGCCGCCGATCTGCCTGCCGAACGCGTAACGATCGAGCGCGTAGCCCTTCGCCATGTCGAGACAGCGATCCGCGCCGCCGAGTTGCTCGAATGCGAGGAGCACGGCGGCGCGATCGAACACCGCCTGCATCGCCGCGATGCCGTCGTCGCTGCCGAGTTTTTCGCAAGGGGCGTCGGTGAAGGTGAGGCGGGCGGCGCTGCGCGTCGGGTCCAGCGTTTCGAGCACGTCCGCTGTGATGCCCGCGCCCTTCTCGACGAGGTAGAGGCCGTCACGGGCGAGCACGACGATCAGGTCCGCAACGTCGCCGTCGGTGACGGGGATCTTCTCGCCGGTGAGTGTGCCGCCGGAAACGGTGGCGCGGATCGAGCGTGCGGTGACCGGGCCGGCGCCTTCCGACGTGGCGAACGCGCCGATGACGTCGCCTGCCGCGATCCTCGGCAGCCATTGGACTTTCTGGGTGTCACTGCCGTAGAGCATCAAGGCTTCGGCGACGAAATAGACGGTCGAGGCGAACGGGATCGGCGCGCAGGCTCGCCCGAGTTCCTCGGCAATCGCGCAGAGTTCGATATGGCCGAGGCCTAGTCCGCCGAACTCCTCGGGGATCGCTGCGCCGAGCCAGCCTTGTGCGCCGATCGCTTTCCACAGGTCCGCATCATACGCTGTGGCGGGATCGTCGAGCACCGCGCGGACACGGTCGCTGCCGCAATGCGCGCCGAGAAACTTGCGCGCCTCGTCCTTGAGGAATTTCTGGTCGTCGGAATAATCGAAGTTCATGCGGACTCCTTCGAATGCGCCCAATATTCGTCGCGGAGCAGGCGCTTGTAGAGTTTCCCCGTTTCGTGCCGCGGTAGCGTCTCGCGGAAGTCGATCCGGCGCGGCGCTTTCACATGGCTGAGGTTGGCGCGGGCGAACGCGCTGAGTTCGGCGGCGAGTTGCGCGCGGTCTTCGGTCGGGTCGGCCGGGCAGATTATCGCCACCACCTGCTCGCCCATCTCGTCGTCGGGCGCACCGATCACCGCGACGTCGGCGACTTTCGGGTGGGTGACGAGGAGGTTCTCGATCTCGGCGGGATAGATGTTCACGCCGCCCGAGATGATCATGAAGCTCTTCCGGTCGGTGAGGTAGAGATAGCCCTCCTCGTCGAGCCAGCCGACATCGCCGAGCGTCGTCCAGCCCTGCGCGTTGGCGGCCTCGGCGGTCTTGGCGGGATCGTTGTGATATTCGAACGACCCGCCGCCCGCGAAATAGACGTCGCCTTCGGCGCGGGCGGGGAGGGCGTTGCCGTCCTCGTCGCAGATCATCGTCTGCGCAGTGAGGTTACGGCCGACCGAGCCCGGATGCGCGAGCCATTCCGCGCTGGAGATCGCGCAGAACCCGTTGCCCTCGGTGCCGGCATAATATTCGCCGATGATCGGGCCCCACCAGTCGATCATCGCCTGCTTGACCGGGATCGGGCAGGGGGCCGCGGCGTGCCACACAGCCTTCAGCGACGACACGTCGTAACGGGCGCGGACTTCGGGCGGGAGTTTCAGCAACCGGATGAAGTGCGTCGGCACCCATTGCGCATGCGTGACGTGGAACCGTTCGATCGCGGCGAGCGCGGCTTCCGGGTCGAAATGCTCCATCACGACGACGGTGCCGCCGACCTGATGCACCGCCATCGACCAGCGCAGCGGCGCGGCGTGGTACAGCGGCGCCGGCGAGAGATAGACCATCTCTGGCGTGAACCCGTACAGCCCCTTGCCGAGCATCACGAGCGGCGAGACGTTGGTCCCGAACGGTTCGTCCGACAGCGCGTGCTTGACCCCCTTGGGCTTGCCGGTGGTGCCCGACGAATAGAGCAGAATGCCGCCGGGTGAAGGGTCGGCGATCGGCGTAGCGGGCATCACGTCGCGCGCGGTTTCGTAAGACGCGTACCCGTCGATCGCGCCGTCGACGACGTAGCGCCGCACGTCGTCGAGCATCGGCACCAGCGCCGCTGCCACCTCTGCGCATCCCTTGCTCACGATCAGCACGCGGCAATCGCCGTCGCGGATGATGTACGCCGCCTCGCTCGCGGTCAGTTTCGACGACAGGCAGGTGCAATAGACGCCGGTCCTCTCGGCCGCCCACATCACCTCGAGATAGCGCGGCGAATTGTCCATCAGCACCGCGACGCCGTCGCCGCGTTTCAGCCCGAGCGACCGGAGCAGATGCGCCCCCTGGTTGGCGCGCGCGTCGAGGTCGGCATACGTCACCGTCTCGCCCGTCGCCGCCATGATGTAAGCGGGTTTGTCGGGCGTCGTCAGCGCATGCGCGACGGGGTGCATCAGACGCGCTCGATGATGATCGCCGGCGCCATCCCGCCGCCCGCGCACATCGTCACGAGCCCGTATCTCAGGTCGCGGCGTTCGAGTTCGTCGAGGATCGTGCCGATCAGGATCGCCCCGGTCGCGCCGATCGGATGGCCGAGCGCGATCGAGCCGCCATTGACGTTCACCTTGTCGCGGTCGAGCTTCAGGTCGCGGATGAACTTCTCGGCGACCACCGCGAACGCCTCGTTGATCTCCCACAGATCGATATCGTCGACCGTCAACCCGGCCTTCGCCAGCACTTTTCGTGCGGCGGGGACGGGAGCGTTGAGCATCAGCGTCGGGTCGTCGCCCATGTTCGCCATCGCAACGATCCGCGCGCGCGGTTTCAGCCCGTGCTTGGCGGCATAGTCGGCGCTGGCGAGCAGCACGGCCGCGGCGCCATCGACCACGCCCGATGAATTGCCGGCGTGATGGACATGCTTGATATCGACATCGGGATAACGCCGGTTGATCTGCTTGCGATACGTCGTGCCCTTCTCGTCGAGCGGTATGTCGGCAATCCCGGCGAACGACGGACGCAGCGCGGCGAGGCCTTCGGCGGTCGTATCGGGCCGCGGGTATTCGTCCTTCTCTAGCACCAGCGCGCCGGTGTCGTCGGTGACGGGGACGAGGCTGCGATCGAACCGCCCTTCGGCGATCGCCACCGCGGCACGGCGCTGGCTTTCGAGCCCCAGCGCTTCGAGCGTCTCGCGGTCGATCCCCTCGATACTGGCGATCGCGTCGGCGCAGATCCCCTGGTTCGACTGCGGATGCGCGGCGTCGAGCCTGGCGTTGCCCGAGCCGATCCCGAGCGGCCGCTTGCCCGCCGCCATGTCGTCCTGCATCATCGTCGTGGTGAGCGACATCATCTCGGTCCCGCCGGCGATGACGAGGTCTTCCATTCCGCTCATGATCTGCGCCGCCGCGAAGTTCACCGCCGTGATCCCGCCGCCGCAGAACCGGTCGAGCGTCGTCCCGCTCGCCTTGACGTCGTAGCCCGCATCGAGCGCCGCCATCCGCCCGAGATCGCCGCTCTGCTCGCCGCGCTGAGTCGAGGTCGACCAGATGATGTCGTCGACATCGGCGGTATCCAGCTTGTTTCGCTCGGCAATCGCCTTCAGGACGGTCGCGGCGAGATGTTGCGGGTGCATGTGCGCGAGCGCGCCCTTGCCCGTCTTGCCGATCCCGCGCGGGGTACGGACGGCATCGATGATCAAAGCCTCGGCCACACTCTCTCTCCTGTTACACCCGCCGCTTTGGTGCGGTCGTGGTGCCTGACGCCGGATTGCGTCCAGCTTCGTTCCGACGTAACATTCGTTATGGAGAGTGGCTTGTCAAGCACGGTATCGGTTGAAAACGACGTTGCACCCCGCGCGGATCTGGCGCCGCGCGATTGGCTGGAGATCGGTCAGGCGTTGCTCAAGAGCGGCGGTCTTCGCGCACTCAAGCTTCGCAGCCTGGCGCAGGCGGCGGGGGCATCGACCGGCAGTTTCTATCATCATTTCAAGGATTTCGACGGCTATCATGCGGCGCTCGCATCGTATTTCGCGGAGGCGCAGATCGATCCGTTGCTGGCGTCGCTGACCGCGTCGGACCTCGCACCGGTCGAGCGGATCCGTGCATTCGCCGAGCATGTCCGCGATCACGACATGTCGCAGTTGGCGCTCGCGATGCGCGCCTGGGCGAAGAGCGACGCGCGCGCGGCGGCGGCGATCCGCGAGCATGACGACAAGGTGATGGCGTTCCTGGTCGAGCAGCTGACCGCGCACGGGTTCGATCCGGTCGAGGCGGGGATTCGCGGCTATGCGCTGCTGGCGGTGGGCTTGAGTGAGGTGCATCCGGTCGAGGGGCTCGATCGCGGCGTGCTGCGCAACGGGTTGCTTACGCTGCTGTGCGAGCGCTAGCGTATCGAGATAATGCGACTCCGTAAAAAGCGGAGCGTTATGAGGAGGATGCGGGCATGCAGACGTATGACTACGTAATTATCGGCGCGGGCTCGGCCGGCTGTGTGCTCGCCGCGCGGCTGACCGAGGACCCGGATGTGTCGGTGCTGCTGCTCGAGGCGGGTGGACGCAACGACGGCGTGCTGGTGCGGATGCCCGCGGGGGTCGGCGAACTCATCAAGAGCAAGAATGCGAGCAACTGGGGCTTTTCGACCGAGCCCGAGCCGCATCTCGACAATCGCCGCCTGTGGTGGCCGCGCGGCAAGGGGCTGGGCGGGAGTTCGTCGATCAACGGCATGATCTACACGCGAGGGCATCCGCAGGATTACGACGAGTGGCGGCAGATGGGCTTACCCGGCTGGTCGTTCGACGACGTGCTGCCGTATTTCAAGCGGCTCGAAGGGCATCATCGCGGCGAGTGCGACCTGCATGGCGGCGCGGGGCCGCTGACGATCTCGGGCGGCGAGTCCGACAGCCCGTTCTACGATGCGCTGGTCGAAGCGGGGCGGCAGGCGGGCTATCCGGTCACCGAGGATTTCAACGGAGCGAGCCAGGAGGGCTTCGGCCGCTACGACCTCACAGTGGCGGATGGAAAACGCTGGAGCACGGCGGCGGCGTATCTGCGGCCGGTGCTGTCGCGGCGTAACCTGACCTGCGTGACGGGCGCGCGGACGACGCGGATCCGGATCGACAAGGGGCGGGCGGTCGGTGTCGACTATGTGCTCGACAAGGGCGCGCGGGCGGAGTCGGTGACGGCCACGCGCGAGGTGCTGTTGTGCGCGGGGGCGGTGCAGTCGCCGCAGATCCTTCAATTATCGGGGATCGGCGACCCGGATCGACTGACCGCGGCCGGTGTGGGCGTCGTCCATTCACTGCCCGGTGTCGGCGAGAACCTCCAGGACCATCTCGACGTCGTGATGAACTGGAAATCGCGCGGGCTGAGGACTGGCTATGCGATGACCAAGGGTGTCGGGATGATCGGCGTCGGGCTGAATTACCTCCTGCGTGGCAAGGGGGCGGGGCGGCAACAATTCCTCGAAGCGGGCGCGTTCGTGTCGTCGCGCGAAGGTCTGTCGCGGCCCGACGTGCAGATCCACGCGGTGCTCGCGATCATGCAGGATCACGGCAAGGTGAAGGCGACCGAGGACGGCTTCACGCTGCATCTCTGCCAGTTGCGGCCGGAGAGTCGCGGGCGGATCGGGCTGCGTTCGGCCGATCCGTTTGCCGATCCGGTGATCGTCGCGAACTATCTCGCGACCGCGGAGGATCGGCGGGTGATGCGGGCGTGCGTCGGGATCGGGCGCGATGTCGCGCGGCAGGCGGCGCTTGATCCGTACCGGGCGGGGGAGCTGTCGCCCGGTGAGGATGTGCGGACCGACGACGAGATCGACGCCTGGGTAAGGCGGACCGCGGAGACGATCTACCACCCGGTGGGGACGTGCAAGATGGGCACGTCGGACGATAAGCTGGCGGTGGTCGATGCGACGCTTGCAGTGCGCGGGTTGCAGGGGCTGCGGGTGGTGGATGCTTCGGTAATGCCGACGTTGATCGGGTCCAACACCAACGCCCCGACGATCATGATCGCCGAGAAGGCCGCGGACATGATCAAGGGGCGGCAATTGGCGCGGGCGGCCTGAGGGCGACGTCCCGCTAAACCGAGCACTACCCCCGCTAACTAACCACCACCCCGCGCTAACTAATCACCACCCCGGCGGAGGCCGGGGCCCAATTGGAAAGGTCGCAGTAACGAAGCGTTGCCCTTAGTCAGCCACGTCCCCCAATTGGGCCCCGGCCTTCGCCGGGGTGGAGGTTGGTACCGGGCAGCCTGAAGGGGGCCGTTAAACGATCCTCCCCCGCAAGGGGGAGGTGGCGCCGAAGGTGACGGAGGGGGAGGACGCGGAACCTTGGTTACCCTTTCCTCCCCCTCCGTCTGGCAAGCGCCAGCCACCTCCCCCCGGCGGGGGAGGATACGATCTTGACCACCCAGCGGGCCCCATCCGCGCCCATCGCCCCGGGAAGGGTAAGGACGACTTACATCACCGTGGCGCCATCCGGATCGCGCCATCCAGCCGCACGTCCTCGCCATTGAAATACCCGCACTCGATCATCGTCAGCGCCAGCGCCGCAAACTCCTCCGGCCGCCCCAAGCGCTTGGGAAACGGCACCGACGCCGCCAGCGCATCGCGCACCTGCTGCGGCGCGGCGGCGAGCAATGGCGTGTCGAAGATCCCCGGCAGGATCGTGTTCACCCGGATCCCCTCGCTCATGAGGTCGCGCGCGATCGGCAGGGTCATGCCGACCACGCCGGCCTTTGACGCAGAGTACGCCGCTTGGCCCATCTGGCCGTCCTCCGCCGCGGCGCTCGCGGTATTGACGATCGCGCCGCGCTCGCCGTCCTCGCCCGGTTCAAGCGTCAGCATCCCGGCCGCCGACTTGGCAAGACAGCGGAACGTGCCGACCAAGTTTATCTGGATGATCCGGTCGAACGCATCGAGCGGGAAGTGCTTGATCGAACCGTCCTGCTTCGATCGCCCAGCGGTCTTCGCCGCATTCCCCGTGCCCGCGCAATTGACCAGGATCCGCTCCTGGCCGTGCGCCGCGCGTGCCGCCGCGAACCCCGCATCGACGCTGTCGTCGGATGTCACATCGACCTTGCAGAACACCCCGCCGATCTCCGCCGCCAGCGCTTCGCCCTTGTCCGCCTGAAGGTCGAAGATTGCCACCTTCACCCCCTTGGCGGCCAGCGCGCGCGCGGTCGCCGCGCCCAATCCCGACGCGCCGCCGGTCACCACGGCAGCATTGTTTGCGAGGTCCATGCATCTCTCCTGTCAAAGCCCCGGGATCCGCGCCCCGGTTGCAGAACATTAGTTATGCTCGTATTCGCAGCTTGCCAAGCCGGCATGTCGCACAGGGATCCGACGATGACTGAAGCGCTGTTGCAGAACGCCAGCCCGCATTGGCTGCCACGCCAGCGCAAGGGCGCGCTCGATCATATACCCGGCGACGACGGTCTTCCGCTGTTCGGCAACACCTTCAAGATGCTCGCCGATCCGATCGGGTTTTCGCGCGGCATGGTGGCGCGGTTCGGGCCGGTCTATCGCAACACCGCGCTCGGCGGGACCGGCCTGATGCTGCTCGGCCCGGACGCGAACGAACTGATCCTGTTCGATCGCGACAAGATATTCTCGTCCGAACAGGGCTGGGGGCCGATCCTCAATTTGCTGTTCCCGCGCGGCCTGATGCTGATGGATTTCGACAAGCATCGCGCTGACCGCAAAGCCTTGTCGGTGGCGTTCAAGCCCGAGCCGATGCGGCATTATGCGGCGGAACTCGATGCAGGGATCTCGGCGGCTGTCGGGGCCTGGGGCAACCAGACGCTGCGATTCTACGACGCGGTCAAGAAGCTCACGCTCGATCTCGCCGCGACCAGCTTCCTCGGCGTGCCGCTGGGTGCCGAGGCGGACCGGATCAACCAAGCGTTCGTCGACGAGGTGCAGGCGAGCGTCGCGCCGATCCGCCGTCCGCTGCCCGGCACGCAGATGCGTAAGGGCGTCAAGGCGCGCGCGTATCTGATCGACTTCTTCGAACGCGAGATCCCCGCGCGACGCACCGGCAACGGCCAGGATTTCTTCTCGCAATTCTGCCGCGCGACCGATGACGACGGCGCGCCGCTGACCGCGCTGGCGATCGCCGACCACATGAACTTCCTCATGATGGCCGCGCACGACACGATCACGTCGTCCGCGACCAGCCTCGTCATGCTGCTCGCGCGCAACCCCGAGTGGCAGGAGCGGTTGCGCGAGGAGGTCGCCGCGCTCGACCCCGCCGTGCCGCTGACCGAGCAGCTCGATCGTCTCGTCCTCACCGAATGTGCGTTCAAGGAATCGCTGCGGATGATGCCACCCGTCCCGTCGATCCCGCGCCGCGCACTGAAGGCTTTCAGTTTCGGCGGGTATGACATTCCGGCGGGGACCAGCGTCGGCGTCGGCATCACCTACACGCACCTCATGGCCGAATATTGGCCCGATCCCGAGCGGTTCGACCCGCTCCGCTTCACGCCCGAAGCATCGAAGGGCCGCCACCGGTTCGCGTGGGTGCCGTTCGGCGGTGGCGCGCATATGTGCATCGGGCTGCACTTCGCGACGATGCAGATGCGGCTGCTGATCGCACATCTCCTCACGCGCTACCGGATCGAGGCGGCAGCGGGCAGCGGCGACGCGTGGCAGGTGTTCCCGATCCCGCGCCCGAAAGACGGTTTGCCGGTGACGTTCGTACCGCTTGCCTCCACGTAATAATGTGTCATCGTGACGCGGTTCATTCGAAGGAGCCGCCCGTTGCGCTTGACCCTAGCTATACTCCTGCTCGCGGCGACGCCGGCATCTGCCCAGCAACAGCCGGCCGCTCCGACACCCGCCTCGGTACCTGACGGTCCGACGCGCAGCTTCACCGGGAGCGACCTGTTCGGGCTGACGATCGCGGCCGATCCGCAGATCAGTCCGGACGGCAAGACGATCGTCTATGTCCGCCGGACCGGCGACGTGATGACCGACAGGATGCAGTCGTCGCTATGGCTGATCGACGTCGCGAGCGGCCGCCAGACGCCGTTCGCCACCGACGGCAGCAGCCCGCGCTGGTCGCCCGACGGGGCGCGCATCGCTTATGCCGCGCGCGACGGCGAAGGATCGCAGCTGTTCGTCCGCTGGATCGGCGGTGCGCAGAGCGCGCGCGTGACGAGTTTCCCCGGCGATCCGCAGGCGCTCGCCTGGTCGCCCGACGGGACGAAGCTCGCCTATATCGCAACGGTAGCAGGCGAGGGGACCAAGCTCGGCACGCAGCCGCCCAAGCCCGAGGGCGCGAAATGGGCCGAGCCGTTGACGATCATCGACCGGGTCAACTACCGCAATGATGGGCCGGGCTATGTGAAGCCGGGCTACGACCATCTGTTCGTGGTGGGCGCGGACGGGGGCGCTGCCCGCCAGCTGACGTACGGCAAGTTCGACGACGGCGGCCCGCTGTCATGGACGCCCGATGGTCGCAGCATCGTCTTCGCCGCGATCCGCGGACCCGCCGCCGACCGTCAGGTGATGAACTCCGACGTGATCGCGGTCGATGCGGGCAGCGGCACGATGCGGACGCTGACGACGCGCGACGGCCCCGATGCCCAGCCACGCGTCTCACCCGACGGCTCGAAGATCGCGTGGCTCGGCTTCGACGACAAGCGCCGCAGCTACGAGAACACGCAGCTCTATGTGGGCGACCGCGATGCCGCCTCGCCCCGCTCGCTGACCGCCACGCTCGACCGCGCGATCGAGGACGCGGTGTGGTCCGCCGACGGTCGCAGCCTGTATGCGAGCTATGACGACCACGGCCAGCGCCGCGTTGCGCGCGTCGGTGTCGATGGCCGCGTCACGCCGCTGATCGACAATGTCGCGGGCGGCGGGCTCGACCGACCCTATACCGGCGGCGAGTTCTCTGTCTCGAAGGGCGGCACGATCGCCTATACCGGCGGCGATGCGAGCGCGCCCGCCGATGTCTGGGTGCTGGCCGGCGGCAAGCCGCGGCGCCTGACGACGCTTAACGCGGTGCTGACCGGATCGAAGGCGCTCGCGCCGGTGCGGAAGATCGCGGTGACCGCGCCCGATGGTCGACCGATCGACGCATGGCTCGCCACCCCGCCGGGCCGTGTCGCGGGTCAGCGCGTGCCGCTGATCCTCGAAATTCACGGCGGTCCTAACGCCGCCTACGGCCCCGCTTTCGCGACCGACATGCAGCTTTACGCCGCGGCCGGCTACGCAGTCCTCTGGACCAACCCGCGCGGCTCGACCTCCTATGGCGCCGAGTTCGCGAACCTGATCGACAAGACCTATCCGGCGGCCGATTACGACGACCTGATCGCCTCGGTCGACGCGGCGATCGCGGAGGGCACCGCCGACCCCGACAATCTATTCGTGACCGGCGGCTCTGGCGGCGGCCTGCTGACCGCCTGGATCGTCGGCAAGACCGACCGGTTCAAGGCGGCGGCGACACAGAAGCCGGTGATCAACTGGATCAGCGAGGCGCTGACGATGGACAACACGCTCTTCACCTCGCGCTACTGGTTCACCAAGCTGCCGTGGGAGGATCCGATGAGCTATTGGAACCGCTCGCCGCTGAGCATTGTCGGCAACGTCAAGACGCCCACCCTGGTGGTGGTCGGGGGCGACGACTACCGCACGCCGGTCAGCGAATCCGAGCAATATTACGCGGCGCTCCAGATCCGCGGCGTGCCGACCGCGCTGGTGAAGGTGCCGGGCGCGAGCCACGGTGGCCTCGCTGCCCGTCCGTCGCAGTCTGCGGCGAAGGCGTCGGCGATCATCGCCTGGTTCGATCGATACCGGAAGCCGGCGGTAGCAACGGCGCAGGGAGCAGCACAATGACGATCCGGTACATGATGTTGGCGGGCGTCGCGCTGGTCTCGACCGCGGCGGTGGCGCAAGTCCAGCCGCCGCGCGTGGCGAAGAAGCCGTTCCAGGTGACGTCGCCCAACGGCGCGCGCGAGGACGATTATTACTGGCTGCGCGACGACACCCGGAAGAACCCCGAGATGCTCGCCTATCTCGCCGCGGAGAACGCCTATGCCGATGCGCAACTCGCCGCGCTGAAGCCGCTCCAGGCCAAGCTCTACGAAGAGACCGTCTCGCATATCAAGCAGGACGACAGCTCGGTGCCGTATGCGAAGAACGGCTATTATTACGGTTCGCGGTTCCAGACCGGCGCGGATTACCCCATCCTCGAACGCCGCAAGGGCAGCCGCACCGCGCCCGCCGAAACGCTGTTCGACGAGCCGGCGATGGCGAAGGGCCACAGCTTCTTCGCGCTCAGCGACTGGGCGGTAAGCCCCGACAACGCCCGCGTCGCCTGGGCCGAAGACACCGTCGGCCGTCGCCAATATGTCCTCAAGGTGAAGGACCTCGCGACCGGCGCGGCGATCGCCGACACGCTCTCGAACCTCGAGCCGAACGTCGTCTGGGCGGACGACAACAAGACCATCCTCTACGTCGAGAAGGACCCGGTCACGCTGCGAGGCTACCGCGTGAAGGCGCACGTCCTCGGCACGCCCGTCGCGAGCGATCGGCTGTTGTACGAGGAGAAGGACGACACCTATTCGATGGAGGTCTCGCGCACGTCCGACGACAAGTTTATCTGCATCGGCGTCGGCAGCACGGTCAGCGACGAGCAACGCTGCGCGCCCGCCGCGACACCGACCAGCTTCACGATCGTCGCACCGCGGGCGCGCGAGTTCCGCTACGGCGCGGACCACATCGGCAACCGCTGGATCATCCGCACCAACAAGGACGCGAAGAACTACAAGCTCGTCACCGTCGCCGATGCCGATCTGGCCAAGGGCACGGCGGCGTGGCGCGACCTGACGCCGGCCAGCGACACCGTCTTCATCGAGGGGTTCAAGCCGTTCGACGGTTTCGTCGCGATCGACCAGCGCGAGGGCGGCAACCGCATGATCCGCGTGCTGAACGATGCCGGCAAGTCGACCGCGGTGACCGCCGACGAACCTGCCTATCGCATGTCGCTCGACGTCAACGAGGAGACCGCGACGCCGTGGGTTCGCTACACCTATGGATCGCTCGTCACCCCGACGACGACCTACGAGGTCAACGCGAAGACCGGCGAGCGCCGCGTGCTGAAGGTCGCGCCGGTACCGGGCTATGATCCCGCGAAATACGTCACCGAACGCGTCTGGGCGCCCGCGCGTGACGGAACGCGCGTGCCGGTGTCGCTGGTCTATGCCAAGGGCACCAAGCGCGACGGCACCGCGCCGCTCTTCCAATACGCCTATGGCAGCTACGGCATCTCGAGCGATCCCGCCGTCGACCCGGGGCGGATCGGCCTGCTCGACCGCGGCGTCGTCTACGCGATCGCGCATATCCGCGGCGGGCAGGAGATGGGCCGTGGCTGGTATGACGACGGCCATCTGCTCAACAAGAAGAACAGCTTCACCGACTTCATCGACGTGACCCGCTATCTCGTCGCGCAGAAATACGCCGCCAAGGACCGCGTCGCGGCGATGGGCGGCAGCGCGGGCGGGCTGCTGATGGGCGGCATCGCGAACATGGCGCCGCAGGATTACAAGCTGATCATCGCGCAGGTGCCGTTCGTCGATGTCGTCACGACGATGCTCGACGCGTCGATCCCGCTGACGACGTTCGAATACGACGAATGGGGCAACCCCGCGCAGAAGGCGTCGTACGACTACATGCTGAGCTACTCGCCCTACGATAACGTCAAGGCGAAGGCGTATCCGGCGCTGTATGTCGGCACCGGGCTGTGGGACAGTCAGGTGCAATATTACGAACCGACCAAATGGGTCGCCAAGCTCCGCGAACTGAAGACCGACTCCAACCCGCTGCTATTCCGCGTCAACATGGAGGCAGGGCACGGCGGCAAGTCCGGCCGCTTCGAGCGTTACCGCCAGAATTCCGAATGGCAGGCGTTCATGCTGCAACAACTCGGCGTCGCGAAATAGCACGCCCGTTGGCACGCCCGTTGGCATGCGGGCGAAAGCAGGGTACCGATCGCGCGGGATGCGGCTTCCAGCCGTTTCCCGTGATCGCGTCGGTGCCCGGAAGGGCTTGATTGGGAATGCGGTGCGGACGGTTCGCCGTCCTATGCCGCGGCTGTCCCTGCAACTGTAAGCGGCGAGCGAGACGCACGAGCCCTCTCCGCGAGGGCAGCCACTGGGCCGCAAAGCCTGGGAAGGCGTGCATCGAGCAACGACCCGCGAGCCAGGAGACCTGCCGGCGTCTGGTCGCTCTTGTCCCGGTCCAGGGGGTGGCCGAGGCACGGTGAACGCCGCCTGCGTGACACTGGCTGAGCGACGACCATGTGGCGGGGGCCGCATCGGCGTCGTGCGTCGGCCGCTCATGGCGTCCGGTCGTCGTATGTCCCGGCCGTTCGCGGCAGGCCCCGGTCCTCGTCGGACGCTGCGGGGTTTGTGCATGACGACTTCAACACTCGAAAGACCGGCGCGGGTTTCGACCCGTAAGCGCATCGGCTGGCTGTTCGCAGGCCTGGTCGCGGCCAACATCGCCGCCTGGGGCTGGGCATTCTCGCTGTTCCACGCGCAACCGCTCATGCTCGGCACGGCCTTGCTGGCTTGGGGATTGGGCCTGCGCCACGCAGTCGATGCGGACCACATCGCCGCGATCGACAACGTGACCCGCAAACTCATGCAGGACGGCCAGCGCCCGATCGCCGTCGGCTTCTGGTTCGCGATCGGCCATTCCGGGATCGTGCTCATCGCCGCCGTCGCGATCGCGCTCACTGCCAGCGCGCTGTCGCAGTTCGAGGCGTTCAAGCAGGTCGGCGGCGTGGTCGCGACGATGATCTCCGCGCTGTTCCTTTTCACGATCGCCGCGATGAACCTCATCATCCTCCGCTCGGTCTGGCGCACCTTCGGCCACGTCCGCGGCGGCGGCACCTATGTCGAGGAGGATCTCGACCTGCTGCTCGGCAGTCGCGGCCTGCTCGCGCGGCTGTTCCGCCCGATGTTCCGGCTGGTGACCCGAAGCTGGCACATGGCCCCACTCGGCTTCCTGTTCGGCCTCGGCTTCGACACCGCCACGGAGGTCGCGATCCTCGGCCTTTCCGCGAGCCAGGCCGCCGACGGTCTGTCGATCGGCACCGTGCTCGTCCTCCCCGTGCTGTTCGCGACCGGCATGGCGCTGGTCGACACGGCGGACGGCGTCGTCATGCTCGGCGCGTACGAATGGGCGTTCGTGAAGCCGATCCGCAAACTCTATTACAACATCACCATCACGCTGATCTCCGCCATCGTCGCGATCGCCATCGGCGGCATCGAGACGCTGGCACTTCTCGGCGCAAAGCTCGGCCTGACCGGCGGCATCTGGGATCTGGCGGCCGCACTCGGCGATAACTTCAACGGCCTCGGCTTCGCGATCATCGGCCTGTTCGTGCTGTGCTGGGTCCTGAGCTTCGCCATCTACCGCTGGAAACGCTTCGACGAGATCGAAGTGAGGTACGGGTAGCGCACTCCGTCCCTCTCGATCCTCCCCCGCCAGGGGGAGGTGGCTGGCGCTTGCCAGACGGAGGGGGAGGACGGCGACCACGTAGGATCCGTGTCCTCCCCCTCCGTCACCTGCGGTGCCACCTCCCCCTGGCGGGGGAGGATCGAAAACTACTGATATGCGAATTGGCACGCCCCCGGAATTCCTCTAACCCCATCCCCGAGGCTCGGTTTCACCGAACCTCACAGATCGCGCCGGTGCCCGGAAGGGCTTGAATGGGAATGCGGTGCGGGAGGATGTCCTCCCAATGCCGCGGCTGTCCCTGCAACTGTAAGCGGTGAGCGAGACGCACACGTCCTTCGTTTAGGAGGGCAGCCACTGGGGAAACCTGGGAAGGCGTACGTCGAGCCTCGACCCGCGAGCCAGGAGACCTGCCAGCGCAATGGTCGCTCTTGCTACGATCCAGGGGATGGTCGCGGCACGGTACTCCGTCTGAGCGACGAACGCGTGCGGCCGTCCGGTCGTGCGCGCGTATGCTTGCAGGAGAATACCAATGCCCGATCTTTCCCCCAATCTGGCCAAGGTCCCCGTCACGATCGTCACCGGCTTTCTCGGTGCCGGCAAGACGACGCTCATCAGCCACCTGATCCGCAACGCGAACGGCCGCCGCCTCGCGGTCGTCGTCAACGAGTTCGGCACGCTCGGCATCGACGGCGACATCCTCAAGGGCTGCGCGATCCCCGATTGCCCGGCCGAAAACGTCGTCGAGCTGGCCAATGGCTGCATCTGCTGCACCGTCGCCGACGACTTCATCCCGACCGTCGAAACGCTGCTCGCACTCGATCCGCGCCCCGACCACATCCTGATCGAGACGTCGGGCCTCGCACTGCCCAAGCCGCTGCTGAAGGCGTTCGACTGGCCCGCGATCCGCTCGCGCATCACCGTCGACGGCGTCATCGCGCTGGCCGATGCCGAGGCGGTCGCGGCCGGTCGCTTTGCCCCCGACGTGGCCGCGCTCGACGCCCAGCGCGCCGCCGACCCCAGCGTCGACCACGAGACGCCTTTATCGGAAGTGTTCGAAGACCAGCTCGCCTGCGCCGACCTCGTACTTCTGACCAAGGTCGACCTCGCCGGACCCGAGGGCGTCGCCAAGGCACGCGCGGTGATCGCCGCCGAGTCCGCACGGCCGCTCCCGGTCATCGACCTGACCGACGGCATCATCGATCCCCGCGTGATCCTCGGCCTCAACGCCGCTGCCGAAGACGACATCGCCAGCCGCCCTTCGCACCACGATGGCGAGGACGATCACGAGCATGACGATTTCGACAGCGTCGTCGTCGAAATCGGCGAAATCGCCGACCCCGCCGACCTGACCGCGAAGATCGAGGGGCTCGCCCGCAGTGCCGACATCCTCCGCGTGAAGGGTTACGCGGCGGTCACCGGCAAGCCGATGCGCCTGCTCGTCCAGGCCGTCGGCGCCCGCGTCCGCACGCAATACGATCGCCCATGGCGCGCAGACGAACAGCGCCGCACGCAACTCGTGGTCATCGCCGAGCACGACCGCATCGACGAGGCCCGCATCAAGGCCGCGCTGGACGCCTGAGCCGCAATGCACGTCGTCTTCCGCGAGACCCACGGGCTGGAGGAAAGCGCGGTCCCGCAGGATCTCGCCCAATCCCCCGCGGATCTCGTCGTCCTCTCCTTCTCCGACGGTGACCTCGGCGCATTCGCCGCAGGCTGGAGACGCGCGGACGCCGCCGGAAGCCGATTGCCGTCGCTACGCCTCGCGAACCTGACCGCGCTCCAGCACCCGCTCTCAGTAGACACCTATGTCGAGCAAACGTTGGCCGGCGCGAAGGGCATCCTGATTCGGCTGATCGGGGGCCGCTCCTATTGGAGCTACGGCCTGCAACAGGTCGAAAACCTCGCACGCGAGAAGGGCATCGCGCTCGCTGTTCTCGCCGCGGACGGTCGCATCGACACGCGCCTCGACGCCGCTTCGACGATCCCGCTGTCGACGCTGCGCCGCCTAGCGCATCTCTGCGACACCGGCGGCGCGGTTGCGGCGCAGGCGGCACTCGCGCAGTTCGCGCTGGCCGCCGGTTGCTATGCCGGCCCGGTCACCGGAGTCCGTGCGATCGCCGATGTAGGCGGCTGGCAACCGCACGACGGCGTGACGTGCCCGGCCGCGTTCGCGCTCAACGCGCACCGCCCCCGCGTGCTGATCGTATTCTACCGCTCCTACCTGACCGCCGCAGACCTCCACCCGATCGAAGCGCTCCACGCTGAACTGACGGCGCGAGGCTTCGACGTCATCGGCCTCTTCGCGCCCTCGCTCAAGGCACCGGATGCGGCCGGCTGGATGGGCCACTGGGTCCGAGCTTTGAAGCCCGCCGCGATCGTCAACGCCACCGCCTTCTCCGCCCGCGGCGCGAGCGACACGACCCCACTCGACGACGCCGACGTCCCCGTCTTCCAGATCGCGCTGGCCACCTCCGACCGCGCCGCCTGGGCCGGCGCCACACGCGGCCTGTCGCCCGCCGACCTCGCCATGCACGTGGTCCTCCCCGAAGTGGACGGCCGCCTCTTCGCCGGCGTCGCCAGCTTCAAGGAAGCCGCGGCCAGGGACGTCGACCTCGAATACACCCGCCGCGAACACCGCGCCGACCCCGCGCGCATCGCCGCGATCGCCGCGCGGATCGAAGCCTGGACGAACCTCGCCAGCAAACCCGTCTCCGACCACCGCATCGCGATCGTCCTCTCGACCTACCCCGGCAAGACGTACCAGATGGCGCACGCCGTGGGCCTCGACGCACTCGCCTCGACGCAGGCGATCCTCGCCGACCTCACCGGAGCGGGCTACGCGATCACGCCCGACGCAACCGATCTGGCCACCTCGCGCATTCACTGGCCGCTCGCCGAGTACCGCAAAGCCCTCGCGCACCTCCCCGAAGCTCTGCGAAAGGACCTTCAGGAAACCTGGGGCGATCCAACCGAAGACTTCGCTTTCACCGCGATCGACCGAGGCGGGGCACTCGTCGCCCTCCAGCCCGAACGCGGCCGAACCGAGCACCGCGCAGAAGAGTATCACGACCTCTCGCGCTGCCCCTGCCACGCCTATGTCGCCTTCTACCTCTGGCTCCGCACGCGCGACACCGACGCGCTGATCCATGTCGGCGCGCACGGCACGCTCGAATGGCTCCCCGGCAAGTCGGTCGCGCTGTCCGACGCCTGCTGGCCCGAAGCACTGACCGGCGCGATGCCCGTCATCTACCCGTTCATCGTCAACGACCCCGGTGAAGCAGCGCAAGCCAAACGCCGCATCGGCGCCGTCACGCTCGGCCACGTCCCGCCGCCGCTGGAGCGCACGCGCACCGGCGCCGGCCTCGGCCGCCTCGAAGCGCTGCTCGACGAATTTTCCAACGCGGACGGCCTCGATCCGGCGCGCCGCGACCGACTGCAACGCGACATCCGCGACGAAGCCACCGCCACCGGCCTCGCCGCCACACTTGGCCTCGACGATGCACAGTCACAGGCGGACGCGATCACGCGCATCGACACGTTCGTCTGCGACGTGAAGGAGAGCCAATACGGCGACGGCCTCCACATCTACGGCCGCGGCGACCAAGGCGAAGCCGAACGCGCCGGGCTCCAGTCCGCGCTCCAGGGCAAACGCATCGCGTCCGGCCCCTCCGGCTCCCCGTGGCGAGGCCGCGCAGACGTCCTACCGACCGGCCGCAACCTCTACACCACCGATCCCCGAGCAGTCCCCTCCCGCGCCGCCCATACCCAAGGCGTCAAACTCGCCGATGAACTCGTCCGCCGTCACCTACAGGACCACGGCGACTACCCCCGCAATCTCGTGGTCGACCTATGGGCCTCGGCAACGATGCGGACCGCCGGGGAGGAGTTCGCGATGGCGCTCCACCTGCTCGGCGCGGAGCCGGTATGGGACATGCAGTCCGACCGCGTCACGGGCGTCGAGATCCTGCCGCTCGCCAATTTCGACCGTCCCCGCATCGACGTCACCCTGCGCGTATCCGGCCTGTTCCGCGACGCCTTCCCGACGCTGTGCACGATGTTCGGCCAGGCCGTCCGCGCGCTCGCCGCACGCGACGAACCGCAGGACTGGAACCCGTTCGTCGGCAAGCCCTCCACCGCCCGTGTCTACGGTCCCGAACCTGGCCGCTACGGCCTGAGCATGGGCGACGCCGCCGAAACCTACACGCCGGAAGCGCGCCTCGCCGCGGGCCGGGCGTGGCTGTCGGCGTCGAGTCACGCGCTCGACACAGATGGGGGAGGGCGCCAAGGCAACTTCGACCCCATCGGCATCCGCGACCGTGTCGCCGCCGCCGACGCCTTCGTCCACGTCCAGGACCTGCCCGAAACCGACCTGCTCCTCGCCGCAGACTATGCCGCGCACGAGGCAGGGTTCGCCGCCGCGCAATCGGTCGCCGGGGGTAACGCCACCCTCTACCATCTCGACGCGAGAGACCCGACCCAGGCCAAGGCCCGCCCGCTCAAGGAGGAAATCGCCCGCGTCGTCCACGCCCGCGCCGCGAACCCTGCCTGGGTCGACGGCATGATGCGCCACGGCTTCCGCGGCGGCGCGGAGATCGCCGCCACGCTCGATCACCTCGGCGCCTTCGCCCACCTCGCCAGCGCGGTCCGCCCCGAACTGATCGACCTCTATTACGACGCCACGCTCGGCCGCGACGACGTCCACGCCTTTCTCGCCGAAGCGAACCCCGGCGCGCTCGCGGCGATACAGGCGCGCTTCGCAGCGCTCCACGCCGCGGACCTGTGGCCGACCCGCCGCAACTCGATCCTCGCAGCGCTGGACCTGCCGGCATGACCGGGTTCGTCGTCAAGGGCTGGTGCCCCGATGCATGGCGTCCGATGATGGCCGGCGACGGCCTGCTCGTTCGCGTCCGCCCCCCGCTCGGTCGCCTGACCCGCGCGCAACTTCTCGGCCTTGCCGACGCCACGACGCGGCACGGCAACGGCCAGATCGACGCTACCACCCGCGCGAACCTCCAGATCCGCGGCGTCCGCGAGGATAGCTGGCGCGCGCTGATCGACGCGCTTCTCGATCTCGGCCTGATCGACCGGGACCGGACCCGAGAGGCGCGCGCCAACATCCTCGTCGCACCCGACTGGCGCGCCGGCGACGACACCCACCGCATCGCCGAAGAACTACGCGCGCGCCTGTCCGAACTGCCCGACCTCCCCGGCAAAGTCGGTTTCGCGATCGACGCCGGCACCACGCCGACGCTGCAGGACGCCCCCGCCGACTTCCGCATCGAACGCGCCGCATCCGGTCAATTGCTCCTCCGCGCAGACGGTCGCGAGCGCGGCACGCCGCTGTCGCCCGACACCGAAGTCGACCACCTAATCGCGCTAGCCCGATGGTTCGTGGACAGCGGCGGCACCGCGAGCAGTCGCATGGCGCGACACCACGCGCCGCTCCCCGATTGGGCTGCCGGCATCACGTCCCCCGCGCCATCGGCGTACAGGCTCCAACCTGGCCTGCACCCTCTCGGAGTCGCGCTCGGCCTGCCATTCGGTCGGGTCTCGGCGTCGGCACTGACCCGCTTCCTCGAAGCCGAAACCGCCGTCGAGGCGATCCGCCTGACACCCTGGCACATCGCGATCTGCGAAACGGCTGCCAAGCTCCGGGTGCAGCCGGACTCTGCCGACTTCATCACCGATCCATCCTCGTCGATCCTCCGCGCGGATGCCTGCGTAGGCGCACCGGCCTGTCCGCAAGCTACCGTCGAAACCCGCAGCCTCGCACACCGCCTAGCCCCCCACGTCACCGGCCGCCTCCACGTCTCCGGTTGCGCCAAGGGATGCGCGCGCGCCGCCCCCGCCGACGTTGTCGTGACCGGGCACGACGGCCGCTACGACCTCGCCTTCGACGCGCGTGCCGGCGCGCCGCCTTCCCGCGCAGGCCTCGACGCCGCGCAGATCCTCGCCCAGTTCGGAGCCGCCTGAATGCCGTACGCCTATGAAACCGACGGCGCGGCGATCTACCGCCAGTCCTTCGCGATGATCCGAGCCGAGGCCGACCTCGCCCGGTTCTCGCCCGACGAAGAGCCGGTCGCCGTCCGCATGATCCACGCGGCCGGGCTGGTAGGCCTTGCCCAGCACCTCCGCTTCTCGCCCAACTTCGCCGTCGAAGCCCGCCGCGCGCTGCAAGCCGGCGCGCCGATCCTCTGCGACGCCCGCATGGTCACCGAAGGCATCACGCGCGCCCGACTGCCCGCCGAAAACCGCATCGTCTGCACGCTCCACGCCCCCGAAACGCCGGAGCTCGCCCGGACGATGGGCAACACGCGATCGGCCGCCGCCCTCGAACTCTGGCGCCCGCATCTCGCCGGCGCCGTCGTCGCGATCGGCAATGCGCCAACCGCGCTGTTCCACCTGCTCAACATGCTCGAAGACCCCGCTTGTCCGCGCCCGGCGGCGATCATCGGCTGCCCCGTAGGCTTTGTCGGCGCGGTCGAATCGAAGGCGGCGCTCTGGACCGACCAACCCGTCCCCTGCGTCGTTGTCGAAGGCCGGATGGGTGGCAGCGCGATCACCGTCGCCGCGATCAACGCGTTGGCGAGCGGCACCGAATGACATCCTTGCGAACTGGCGGCACGATCCACGGCGTAGGCTTGGGGCCGGGCGCGCAGGACCTCATGAGCGTCCGCTCCGACCGCCTCGTCCGCGGCGCGCGCCACGTCGCCTATTTCCGCAAGGCCGGCCGCGCCGGACAGGCGCGGAAGATCGTCGACGGCATGCTCCGCGCCGATGTGATCGAATTCCCGATGGAATACCCCGTCACCACCGAAATCCCCGTCTCGGACCCACGCTACAACGACCAGCTCTCCGCGTTTTACGCCGCCTGCATCGATCACCTCGCGGCGCTAGCCAACGCCGGCGAAGACGTAGTCGTGCTCTGCGAAGGCGACCCGTTCTTCTACGGCTCGTTCATGCACCTCTACACCCGCCTCCAGACGATCGCACCGGTCCGGGTCGTCCCCGGCATCACCGGCATGTCCGGCGCCTGGACCGCCAGCGGCGCACCGATCACCTGGGGTGACGACGTGCTCACGGTGCTGATGGGCACGCTCCCCGAGGAGGATCTGGTCCGCCGCATCCGCGACACCGATGCGCTGGTGGTGATGAAGATCGGCCGTCACCTCGCCAAGCTCCGCCGCGCCGTCGCCACCGCCGGACGCGAGAGCGAGGCATGGCTGGTCGAATACGCCGCGATGGCCGATCAGCGCGTCACGCGGCTCTGCGAGGCGGACGCCATCACGCCCTATTTCTCGATCCTGCTGATCCACGGGCAAGGACGCCGTCCATGACCGGCTGGCTCGCGATCGCAGGGCTCGGCCCGGGCGATCCAAACCTGGTGACGCCCGAAGTCACCGCTGCGCTCGCCGAAGCGACCGACGTCATCGGCTACATCCCCTACGTCGCGCGCGTCGCTCCCCGCGACGGCCTGACGCTCCACCCGACCGACAACCGCGTCGAACTGGACCGGGCCACGCATGCTCTTCAACTCGCGGCCCAAGGCAACCGCGTGGTCGTCGTATCCTCGGGCGATCCCGGCGTGTTCGCGATGGCCGCAGCGGTATTCGAAGCGCTCGAAGCCGGCCCGCAGGAATGGCGCGATCTCGACGTCCGCGTACTCCCCGGCATCACCGCGATGCTCGCCGCAAGCGCCCGCGCCGGCGCCCCGCTCGGCCATGATTTCTGCGCGATCAACCTCTCGGACAATCTCAAACCCTGGCCGCTGATCGAACGTCGCGTGCGCCTCGCCGCCGAGGCCGACTTCGCGATCGCCTTCTACAACCCCCGATCGAAGGCGCGCCCCGACGCCCTGATCCGCATCTTCGAGATCCTCCGCGAGACCTGCCGCGACGACCGCCCGGTGCTGTTCGCCCGCGCCGTCTCCGCGCCCGAGGAAACCCTCCGCATCTTGCCCCTCACCGAAGCCCGCGCCGAGATGGCCGATATGCGGACGATGATCATCATCGGCTCCAGCTTGACCCGGATCATCGAGCGCCCGGCCGGCCCGATCCTCTACACGCCCCGGTCGGCACCATGATCGAGCCAGTGCAGCACGTCCTCGGCCGCATGCACCTCCAACCGAGCGGGCAGGGCCGGCCGGTCTATCATGATCACGCGGAGCCCGAGGGCACGCGCCGCGCCCAGCTTCGCCTGCGCGCCCGTGCCGCCAGCGTTCTTGCAGACCACAAGCTCGATCCCGTGCGCCGCCATCAACCGCCGATCGCCGTCGACGTCGAACGGCCCGCGATCGACCACCAGATGATGCCGCGGCAACCCGGGCGCCTGCTCAGGCGGGTCGACGAACCGCAACAGATACTCGTGTTGCGGCTGCACCGCGAACGCATCGACATGCATCCGCCCCAGCGCGAGCATCACGCGCCGCGCGGGGCCAGCCAACGCCGCGACCGCACCCTCGATATCGCTCACACGTGTCCAGCAATCACCCGGACCGGGCACCCAGGCGGGGCGCGTCAAGGCGATATGCGCCACCTTCGCACGCGCTGCCGCCACGACGGCGTTGGCGCTCATTCGCGCCGCGAACGGATGCGTCGCATCGACCAGATGCGTCACGCCGCGCGCTCGCAGATACGCGACCAGCCCCTCGACACCGCCAAAGCCGCCCACCCGCACCGGGATCGGCTGCACCTTGGGGTTCGCCACGCGCCCCGCATAGCTCAGCACCGCGGAATCGCCTCGCTCGGCCAGCATCGCAGCCAGCGCGCTGGCCTCGGTCGTGCCGCCCAGCACCAGGATGTTCGACATGGCTGACACTCCCTGGCTGGCGATCATCGGATTAGGCGAAGACGGCACGGCCGGCCTCTCCGTGGCGGCAAAAACAGCACTCGCCGAGGCCGATCTGGTGACCGGCGCAGCCCGTCACCTCGCCCTCCTTCCGGACCTTAAGAGCGAGGTCATGCCCTGGCCAGTCCCGTTCGACGCGGGCATTCCCCGCCTGCTGGAGCACCGCGGCCGACGAGTGGCGATGCTCGTGTCCGGCGATCCGTTCTGGTTCGGCGCAGGCACCTCCGTCACGCGCCATTTGGCACCGGCCGAGTGGGTCGCTTACCCCGCGCCCTCCACGTTCAGCCTTGCCGCCGCGCGTCTCGGCTGGCCGCTCGAGGATACCGCCTATCTCGGTCTCCACGCCGCGCCCCTGTCACGCCTTCGCCGGCACATCGCACCAGAGCGCCGCGCCCTCGTCCTGCTCCGCGACGGCGAGGCCGTGGCCAAACTCTCTTGCTATCTGGACGATCTCGGCTTCGGCGCATCGCATCTCCACATCCTCGAAGCCCTTGGCGGCCCCCGCGAGCGCATCCGCGAAGCGACCGCCGCCACGCTGGCGTTTGACGACATCGTGCATCCCGTCGCGATCGGCATCGCGTTTGCCGGCGACGGCACGGTGCTACCGCGCACCGCCGGCCTGCCCGACGCGTGGTTCGAGCATGATGGCCAGATCACCAAGCGCCCGGTCCGCGCACTGACGCTATCCGCGCTCGCGCCGAAACCCGGCGAGATGCTGTGGGATATCGGCGCAGGCTCGGGCTCGATCGCGATCGAATGGTTGCTCTCCCATCCATCCACCAACGCCATCGCCTTCGAAGCCGACCCCGTCCGCGCCGACCGCATCCGCAACAACGCCGCGGCCCTGGGCGTCGACCGGCTGCAAGTCGTCGAAGGCCGCGCACCCGCTGCCCTCGCAGACCAAGCCATACCCGACGCCGTCTTCATCGGCGGGGGGCTTTCGAACGCGATGCTGGACGCACTCTGGAAAGCACTTCCAACCGGCACCCGCCTCGTCGCCAACGCCGTAACGCTGGAATCCGAAGCGCTCTTGGCCGGCTGGCACGCAGCGAAGGGCGGCACCCTCATGCGGATAGAACTGTCCGACGCCGCTCCGCTCGGCACACGCCGCGGCTGGCGAGCGAGCTATCCCGTCGTCCAGTGGAGCGTCGTGCTGTGATCGTCGCCGGCTTCGGATTTCGCACTGGCGTGAACGTCGCTGCACTACGTACTGCGCTCGCCGCGGCGCAGCACGGGTGCGCGCCCGTGAAGGCTCTGGCGGCACCCCTCGACAAGCTGGCGCTCGTTTCCGAACTGGCGGAGGCGCTGGGTCTACCCGTGATCGCCGTACCACCCGACGCGTTGCGGGTGACGATAACGCAAACGCAGTCGATCGCCAGTCTCGAAGCTCGCCAGACCGGCAGCGTCGCCGAAGCCTCGGCCCTCGCAGCTGCCGGCCCCGGCGCGCAGCTTCTCGCCACCCGCCATATCTCGCCCGACCGGATGGCCACCTGCGCCATTGCCCGATCGGGCGTCGAAGGACCCGCTGCATGACAGTCCACTTCATCGGCGCAGGCCCCGGCGCGCCGGATCTGCTTACCTTGCGCGGTCGCGATCGGATCGCCGGTTCGCCCGTCTGCCTCTATGCCGGCTCGCTGATCCCGACGGCGATGCTCGATCACTGTCCCCCCGGCGCGCGCATCGTCAACACCGCGCCGCTGTCGCTCGACCAGATCGTCGCCGAGATCCAGACCGCACACGACGCCGGGCAGGACGTCGCGCGGCTCCATTCCGGCGACCTGTCGATCTGGTCGGCGATGGGCGAGCAACTGCGCCGCCTCCGCGACCGCGATATCCCGTTCACGATCACCCCCGGCGTACCCGCCTTCGCCGCCGCCGCCGCCGCGCTGGAGGTCGAGTTGACGCTCCCCGAACTCGTGCAATCGGTGGTGCTGACGCGCACACCCGGTCGCGCCAGTACGATGCCGGCCGCCGAGACCCTGACCGCGTTCGCGGCGACCGGCGCGACGCTCGCGATCCATCTCTCGGTCCACAATCTGGCGCAGGTCGTCGCGGACCTCACGCCGTCCTATGGCCCGGAATGCCCGGTGGCGATCGTGTGGCGCGCGAGTTGGCCCGACCAGCAGATCGAGCGCGCCACGCTCGCGACGATCGCGCTGGCTATCGAAGGCAAACCCGATCGCACCGCGCTGATCCTCGTCGGCAAAGCCCTAGCCGCGGAGCATTTCGTCGAAAGCAGCCTTTACGCAACGGGTTATGACCGCCGCTTCCGTCCCCAATCCGCAGACTCGAAGTTCGCCGGAGACCTCGCATGACCCCCGGCCTGCTCATCGCCGCGCCCGCCTCGGGCACGGGCAAGACCACCGTCATGCTCGGCCTCCTTCGCGCGCTCCGCGACGATGGCCTCGCGGTCCAGCCGTTCAAGAGCGGCCCCGACTATATCGACCCAGCCTTCCACCGCGCCGCCAGCGGCCGCGCGTCGTTCAACCTCGACAGTTGGTCGATGCCCGCCACGATGCTCGACACGCTTGCGGCCAATGCCGACGACGCGGACTTCGCGCTTGCGGAAGGCTCGATGGGGCTTTTCGACGGTGTCGCGAAGCCGGGCGCAACCGGCAATGGCGCCAGCGCCGACATCGCCCGCAGGATGGGCTGGCCGGTCGTGCTCGTGATCGACGTCTCGGGCCAGGCACAGTCCGCCGCGGCGACCGCGCTCGGTTTCAGCCGCTATGATCCCAGCGTCCCGATCGCCGGCGTCATTCTCAACCGCGTCGCCAGCCCCCGCCACGAGCGTCTGGCGCGCAGCGGCATGGACGCGGTCGGCATCCGCGTGTTCGGATCGCTGCCAAGGCGCGGAGACCTGAAACTGCCCGAGCGACACCTCGGGCTGGTGCAGGCCGCCGAGCACCCCGACCTCGACGCACGCATCGACGACTATGCGACGTTCCTCCGCGCGCATGTCGACATTCCCGCTCTCCGCGACGCCGCTTCAGCCGGCGCCCGAGCGGAAGGTGCACAAAGCTGGATCCGGCCACCCGCCCAGCGCATTGCGCTCGCCCAGGACGCCGCCTTCTCGTTCACCTACGCGCACGTGCTCGAAGGCTGGCGGCGGGCGGGCGCCGAGATCATGCCGTTCTCGCCCCTCGCCGATGAAGCCCCGGCCGCGCACGCCGATCTGGTCTGGCTGCCCGGCGGCTATCCCGAACTCCACGCGGGCAAGCTCGCGGAAGCGCGCAACTTCCATACATCTCTTGCCGAGCATGCGCGCACGCGCGCCGTCCACGGCGAGTGCGGCGGCTATATGGCACTCGGCGAAGGGCTGATCGACGCCGACGGCACGCGTCACCGGATGGCTGGTCTGCTCGGCCTCGTCACCAGCTACGCCCAGCGAAAAATGCACCTCGGCTACCGCAACGCGACGCTCCACGCGCCGATGGGCGGCTTCGCACCGGGTGCGGCGCTCACCGGCCACGAGTTCCATTATTCGACGATCATCGACCAGCCGGACGCGCCGCTCGCGCACGTCAGCGATGCCGAGGGCAATCCGGTCCCCGAAACCGGCTCGCATTGCGGCCACGTCACCGGTAGCTTCTTCCACATGATCGCGAGCCCATCATGACCGGTTTCGTCTCGTTCGTCGGCTCCGGCCCCGGCGATCCCGAACTGCTGACGCTGAAAGCCGTCGCGCGGTTGCAATCCGCCGACGCCGTGCTGTTCGACGACCTGTCCTCCGCGGTTCTCGGCCACGCCCGCCCGGGCGCCGACCTCGTCGCGGTCGGCAAGCGCGCCGGCCGCCCGTCGCCGACCCAGGCGCACGTCTCGCAACTGCTGGTCGAGTACGCCCGCACCGGCATTCGCGTGGTCCGCCTCAAGTCCGGCGACGCAGGCATGTTCGGCCGCCTCGAGGAAGAGATCGTCGCGCTCAGGACCGCCGGTATCCCATTCGAGATCATCCCCGGCATCAGCGCCGCCAGCGCCGCCGCCGCTGCCGCGCAGATCCCGCTCACCCGCCGGCTCAGCGCCCGTCGCGTCCAGTTCGTCACCGGCCACGACGTCACCGGCGACCTCCCCGAACAGCGCAACATGGCCGCGCTCGCCGATGCCGAGGCGACGACGGTGGTCTTCATGCCCAAGCGCACCTTCCCGGCGCTGGCCGCCTCGCTGATCGAGCACGGCCTGTCCCCGGACACGTCCGCGCTGATCGCCGAGAATATCGGCCATCCCGACCAGTCCCTGACCCGCTCGACGATCGCAGACCTGGCCGAGCAGTTGCAGGCAGGCTTTTCCAGCAAGCCCGCGCTGATCCTCTACGGTCCACTCATGGAAGCCGAATGATCGACCTCCATCTGGTCGGCATCGGCACCGGCAACCCCGATCACCTCACGCGCGCCGCGATCACCGCGATGAACGCCGCCGACCTGATCCTCCTGCCGCGCAAGGGCGACGCCAAGTCCGACCTGATCGACCTGCGCCGCACGATCTGCGCCGACGTCCTGACCGGCTCGACCCGCGTGGTCGAGTTCGACCTCCCCATACGCGACGCCCGCGCACCGTATCTCGAAGCCGTCGAGGATTGGCACGCCGCGATCGCCGCAGCCTGGGCCACCCAGATCGCCAAGCATCTGCCCGACGGCGGGCGGCTGGCGCTGCTCGTCTGGGGCGATCCGTCGCTGTACGACAGCACGCTGCGGATAGCGGACCGGCTGCGTGCCGACGGGATCGCGCTGCGGGTTCATGTCGAGCCCGGCATCACCAGCCTGCAAGTGCTGACCGCGGCGCATGCCATCCCCCTGAATACGCTGGGCGCGCCGGTCCTGATCACCACCGGGCGCCGCCTGAGGGAAGGGGGGTGGCCGGCCGGCACCGATACCGTCGCGGTGATGCTGGATAGCGGCGGCGCGTTCGAAGCCCTCGTTCCGCAAGGGATCGACATCTGGTGGGGCGCCTATCTCGGCATGCCGCATCAAGCGCTGCTGGCCGGTCCCCTCGACCGCATCGGGCCGCGGATCATGACGACACGCGCTGCGCTGCGCGAGCGGCACGGCTGGATCATGGACATCTACGTCCTGCGCCGAAGCCCGGCGACAAAAGCGACCTGAGCGCGACCCAACCACGCAGGGGCGACACGGAAACTCAGCTTAACCTGAACCTTGGGTTGCTATTCCGTTCAGCCGATATCCGTCTTGGCGGGCGTAAGCGCCAGCCATCGAAACCCAGTTATCGAAACCCAGATAACAAACAATGTCGGAGTCCGACCATGGTGAAATTCGTCATTATCGCCATCGCGGCGATATGGGGGGCGTCAATGCTGTTCGGCGTGACTTTACTCGTAGGCAGCCGCTACTCGACCCGTATCAGACGGTTCGTGACCGGCGACTGAACCTCTGCAGGCCGGTCCGCCTGCCGTTCCAACGACCAGTGCGCAGGCAGAGCGACGGATGGCAAAGGCCGCTCCGTCGCTCTCCCGGTCCTGTTTATTCCAGATCGTCTTCGTCGACGACGATCGTCGTCGCGTTCGGCTTGCGCTCGATCGCTGCGAGGCAGGCATCGACGATATCGTCGTTGAAGCGATTGAACAGCTCGATGCCGTCGTCCTCGGGCTCGTCGCCGCTGAGTTCCTTCAGCACCGCATACTTGACCGCGAACTCATACTCGTCGCCGTCGAACTCGCCGGAAAATTCGATCTGCTTCTGGATGTCGTTGTCGACGACGCTCGCCTGATCGATTTCAAGGGTATTTGCCATGTTCGAACTCCTGGGGTTTGACCGCCTACTGCCTGCGCACGCGCGGCAGCGCAAGCGCTCAACCCGGCGGTTTGCACATGGATTGTCACGAGGGACCGGTGAGGGCATTTATAGGGACATCACTCCTGTCATTGTGAGTCTCCCATGCCGCGTTCCAGCCTGCTTCGTTCCGCCGCGTTCCTCTTCGTCCTCGCAACCTCCAACACCGCGCAGGCGGCGCCGAATGCCGGCCGCGTCAACCCGCTGACCGTCCCCAGCACGCTCCCGTTCCAGGCACCGCGTTTCGACCAGATCACCGACGCCGATTACCAGCCCGCGCTGGAACAGGGCATGGCGGAACAGATCGCCGAGATGAAGGCGATCGCGAACAACCCCGCGGCGCCGACCTTCGCCAACACGATCGAGGCGATGGAGCGCTCGGGCCGGACGCTCGACCGCGCCAGCCAGGCGTTCTTCGGCGTGTCGCAGGCGAACACCAACGATGCGCTCGACAAGGTCCGCAGCATCGAGGCACCAAAGCTCGCCCAGCACAGCGACGCGATCTATCTCGACCCGAAGCTCTTCGCGCGCGTCCAGGCGCTGTACGCGAAGAAGGACTCGCTCGGTCTCGACGCCGAACAGAAGCAGGTCCTCGAGATCTACCACAGCGATTTCCTGCATGCCGGCGCGCAGTTGAATGATGCCGACAAGGCCAAGCTGCGGTTGCTCAACACGCAGATCTCGACCGCGACCACCGACTTCCAGCAGAAGCTGCTCGCCGGGACCAAGGCCGGCGCGCTGGTGGTGGACGACAAGGCCAAGCTCGCCGGCCTCAGCGACGCCGAGATCGCCGCGGCTGCGCAAGGTGCGAAGGAGCGGGGGCTGGCCGGCAAATACGTGCTGTCGCTCCAGAACACGACGCAGCAACCGGCGCTGGCGTCGCTGACCGATCGCGCAACCCGCGCGGCGCTGTTCGAGAAGAGCTGGAACCGGTCGCAGCGCGGTGACACCAACGATACGCGCGCCCTGATCCAGAAGATCGCGCAGTTGCGCGCGCAGAAGGCGCAGTTGCTCGGCTATCCGAACTATGCCGCCTATTCGCTGTACGACCAGATGGCGAAGACCCCGGCAGCGGCAAAGGGCTTCATGACGCAGCTCGTTCCCGCGACGGCGGCCGAACAGCGCCGCGAGGCCGCCGAGCTGCAGAAGACGATCGACGCGACCGGCACATCCTTCTCGCTCGCCCCGTCCGACTGGGATTTCTATTCGGACAAGGTGCGCAAGGCGAAGTACGACCTCGACCAGAACGAGCTGAAGCCGTATTTCGAGATCGGTCGCGTGCTGACCGACGGCGTCTTCTTCGCCGCCAACCAGCTCTACGGCGTCACCTTCAAGGAACGCCGCGACATCCCGACCTACCAGCCGGACATCCGCGTGTTCACGGTGTTCGACAAGGACGGCTCCGAGCTAGGCCTGATGTATTTCGATTACTGGAAGCGCGACAACAAGGCGGGCGGCGCATGGATGTCGAACTTCGTCGGCCAGTCGAAGCTGCTGAAGACCAAGCCGGTCGTCTATAACGTCGCCAACTTCACCAAGCCTGCGCCCGGCCAGCCCGCGCTGATCACGTTCGACGACGTGACGACGATGTTCCACGAGTTCGGCCATGCGCTCCACGGCCTGTTCGCGAACCAGACCTATCCGCTGGTCTCGGGTACCAACACCGCACGCGACTGGGTCGAGTTCCCGTCGCAGTTCAACGAGCATTGGGCACTCGATCCGAAGGTTTTCGCGAACTATGCCAAGGATTACCGCACCGGTGCGGTGATGCCGCAGGCGCTCGTCACCAAGATCAAGAACGCGGCGAAGTTCAACCAGGGATATGAGCTGGGTGAACTGGTTGCGGCGGCGACGCTCGACCAGGACTGGCATTCGCTGCCGGCTTCGGCCGGGCCGCAGGATGTCGACGCGTTCGAGACCAAGGCGCTGAACTCGATGGGGCTCGACACGAAGGACGTGCCGCCACGCTATCGCACCAGCTATTTCGCGCACATCTGGGCAGGCGGCTATGCCGCGGGATACTATGCGTATCTGTGGACGCAGATGCTCGATAACGACGCGTACGCATGGTTCATGGCGCATGGCGGCCTGACGCGCGCGAACGGCCAGCGCTTCCGCGACATGATCCTGTCGAGGGGCCATACCGAGGATTACGGTCCGATGTTCAAGGCGTTCTACGGCAAGGACCCCGACATCGGTCCGATGCTCGAAGATCGCGGCCTGACGGCGACCGCGAAGTAGCGCTGGCGACGGTGCGGCGGCCCTTTCGGTCGCTGCACCGCACCATATTAATTCTGTAGCGCAACGGTCATCCGACTGTCTCGCAGGCGCAATAGGCGCAGCCCCGGGAGTGACGATCGAACGATCTCGCTAGGGGTTTTCAAGAATGACGATGTTTTCTCGTACCGCCGCACGGCTGTTGTGCGGCGCGGTCGGCCTGGTCGCGGTCGGCGCACCAGTCGCTGCGACGGCGCAGTCGCTGCTAGCTAAGGATGCCGAGCCCGGCTCGCCTGCGCCGGTATCCGAACCCGATCCGGCAACGGCACCCGCCGGTCAGGACGATGCAATCGTCGTCACCGGCACCGCCACGCGCTCGGTCGCGCAGATCAGCGGCGTCGACATGCAGAAGATTCTGCCCGGCGTCAGCCCGCTAAAGGCGCTCCAGACGCTGCCGGGCGTTACCTTCCTGACCGCCGATCCCTGGGGCAATAACGAACAGAACATCTCGCTGTTCGTCCATGGCTTCAACGCGCAACAGCTCGGCTACACGCTAGACGGTCTGCCGCTCGGCGACCAGAACTACGGCAATTACAACGGCCTGTCGCCGCAACGTGCGATCATCTCGGAAAACGTCTCGCGCGTTACGCTGGCCAGCGGCGCGGGCGATCTCGGCACCGCGTCGACCAGCAACCTCGGTGGCACGATCGACACCTTCTCGAGTGACCCGCGCAAGGATCTCGGCGTCCAGGTCGACCAGACGCTCGGCAGCAACTCGACCTCGCGCCTGTTCGCGCGGATCGACAGCGGCACATTCGGCAATGGCAACAGCTTCTACATCTCGGGCTCGCGCCAGAAGGCGAAGGCGTGGGACTTCAACGGCATCCAGGGCGGCTATCAGGCCAATGCCAAGTTCGTCCACGATGACTCGAACGGCAAGCTGACGCTCTACGCGGCCTATTCGGACAAGACCGAGCCGAACGAGGATTCGACCGTCATCACCACCGCGACGCAAGCGACCGCGCCGTACGTCCGCCCGTTCGTCTACCCCAATTTCAACGAGATGCTGACCTATCTGAACTCCGGCGCGTACAAGGCGGACGGGTCGAACTACCGCAACTACTACGGCGTCGCGGCGCGCACCGATTATCTCGGCTACGTCAAATACGACTGGAACGTCAGCGACACGGTCACCTTCTCGAACCAGGCCTATTACCACCATAACGACGGCGTCGGCGTCATCGGCGGCCCGATCGACGTCGCCGGCCTGCCCAAGCTGTTCTCGTTCTATTATCCCGGTCAGAACCTGACCCAGGTGTTCGGCGGCTCAGGCCTCGCCACGCGCACCACCGAATACCGGATCGATCGCGGCGGCTTGGTCTCGAGCGTCGGCATCGATCTCGGCGCGCATCACATCGAGTTCGGCGCGTGGTACGAGCATCAGAGCTCGTCCGCCTATCGTCGCTGGTATCCGTTCCCGGTTAACAACCCGACCACGCCCTACCAGCGCCCGAACGACAATCTGACCCCGCTGATCACGCAGTATCACAGCGAAGTGCGCGTCGACGAATACCAGGCGCATATCCAGGACAGCTGGAAGCTGCTGCCGACGCTGACGATCCAGGGCGGCGTCAAGAGCACGTTCCAGAACGCGTCGCAGCGCGTGCCCGTGCAGCCGATCCCGGGCTCGTTCACCGGGTCGGTCGCGCTGCCGGTTGGCAAGATCGACACGCACAAATACTTCCTGCCCCAGCTCGGTGCGCTGTGGGATGCCACCGACACCGAGCAGCTGTTCGTCAACGTCCAGAAGAACATCCGCCAGTTCCAGACCAGTGCCGCTGCCGGCCTCTCGCCGTTCGCCCTCGGCAGCCAGGCGGCGTTCGACCTGTTCAAGCAGGACGTCGAGCCCGAGACGAGCTGGACTTATGAAGCCGGGCTGCGCTCGCACCACGCGGTGAACCTCGGTCCGATCACCGGGTTCGAGGGACAGATCAGCGTCTATCACGTCGATTTCAGCAACCGCCTGCTCGGCATCAGCCCGACGCCGGTGGTCACCGCGGTCGTCAGCGGCGCGGCGATCCTCCAGAATGTCGGCGCGGTGAAGACCGACGGGTTCGACGTCGCCGGCACGGTCCGGTTCGGCTCGCACTTCTCGTTCTACGACGCGCTGTCGTACAACAACTCGCGCTACGAACAGGACTATGTCAGCGGCACGACGACGGTCGGCACCGCGGGCAAGAAGGTGCCGGGCAGCCCCGACTGGCTCAACAAGTTCACCGCCTCGGCCAATTACGGGATCTTCGACGCGCAACTCGTCGGCGACTACATCGGCAAGCGGTACGCGACCTACACCAACGACCTGTCGGTGCCGTCCTACTTCACGCTCTCGGGCCGCATAGCTGCGCGGATACCGTTGTCGGAAGGGCAGATCGTCCGCACCGCCACGGTCAGCCTGAACGTCACCAACATCACCAACAAGCGCGCCGCCTCGACGCTCAGCATCGGCGCGGCGAGCGGCACCTTCAACCAGTTCCCGCTGGCACCTCGCCAGGTGTTCGGGACGATCAGCGTAGGGTTCTGAGGAGGGCAGGGGGCCTCGGGTTGACAGTGGCCCCTTACTCCGTGTCGGTCGCCGGAAACAGGATCGGGGGATCGTCCGGCTGCCAGGGCACCGGGCGTATCATGATCCGGGCAAACAGCGCGGATGCCAGATGCATCGCCAGCCAGGCGTGGAGGCGCTCGAACGGCAGTCCGTCGAAATAGGGGCGGTCGGTTTGCGCAAACTGTCGGACGAACGGCATGATCGCGAGATCGGTCATCGACTGCCGACCGGCGCGCGGACTCTTTCCCAGACTGCCGGTATCTCGCAGCCGCTCGTCGAGCGCGCGCAGCAAGACCGTCGCGGCGTCGCGGTGCTCGACCGGATCGACGCCATGGCGATCGGCATATTTGTACCGGTCGAGATGGTGTTTGAAGGCGCCGTCATTGGTCGCGATCAGCGCCGCGTCGGCATCGGTCGGCCACCCGTCGTTCGTGTTCGCTCCGGCCCAGCGCATGATATCGAGGCTCTCGTCGATCACCGAGCCGTCCGGCATCACCAGCACCGGCACCGTCCCCTTGGGCGAAACCTCGAGCATCGCCGCCGGCTTGGCGCGCAGGACGATCTCGCGCAGTTCGACCGAACGGCCGTTCGCCACGATCGCAAGCCGCGCCCGCATCGCATAGGGGCAGCGACGGAAGCTGTAGAGGATAGGCGCCATGCACCCGCCTATAGCGAAACGCCGCGTTCGGGTCGCCTCGCTCGGGAATATCGAACTACCGGCCAATATCGGACCAACCGAGCCGCTGGCGTGATGGGTGGTGCTTTTCTCAGGGCGATCACCTGCTAGCTTGTGATCAGCGATGCGCGGCTCGACAGTTGCAGCATCCTCGGCGCCCCGCCCGGATACGAGAGTGTCGCACGGACGGGCGGGGTGCCTCGTTAACACCAAATTTACCTTGGGCAGTGCAGAGCGGCCGCAGAGGCATCGCCACAGTAACGCGTACCTTTAGCGCCCCGCCGGTTTCAGTCACACGGACAAGCGGGGCGCTTTTCCCCCATCGCGCCCCCGCGAATTTACGCGAATCCCTCACATGACCCCGCCCCGGCCATCGGATCCCTTTAAGTCGTAGGCAGCGACGAACTACGACCATGGTCGTATCATTGGGGCGGCGATGGCGGCTGACACCGCAAAAGCGTCACGGGCACGGAAGGTGATGGCGGCAGTGGGCGGACGATAGAGGGGCTTTCGCAAGCGTATCCGTCGTGGCACGCCCTCAATCCCCGCCCTCGGCGGCCCCTCTCCCCATGCCGGGGAGGATCAGATGAAGGGACGATATGGCTAAGTTTCTGGCGTTCGGCGAAATCATGCTGCGGCTGTCGCCACCGGGGCGCGAGTTGCTGTTGCAGACGCCCAGGCTCGACGTTTGGGTCGCCGGCGCCGAGGCGAACGTCGTCACGCAGCTTGCCCGGCTCGGGCACGACGTCGGCATGGCGACGATGGTGCCTGACAATGATCTCGGTCGCGCGGCGATCACGACGTTGCGGGGACACGGCGTCGACATGGCAGCGACCTCGCTCGGCGGGGAACGGATGGGGCTCTACTTCGTCACGTCGGGCGCCGGTTTGCGCGCAACCGAAGTCATATACGACCGCGCCTGGTCTTCGTTCGCCGAGGCGCCGGTCGACGCGTGGGACTGGGATACGCTGCTCGCCGGCGTCGACCGCTTCCATCTGTCGGGCATCACGCCAGCGCTCGGTCCGGTCCCGGCGGATAGCGCGCTCGCTGCCGTCCGCGCCGCCACGGACCGCGGTATCCCGGTATCGTTCGACGGCAATTGGCGCGGCAAATTGTGGGAGCGGTGGGATTCGGATCCACAGGCGATTCTCACACAAATTGTCGCGCATGCCGATCTGATGTTCGGCAACTACCGCGACATCGCGCTGCTGCTCGGCCGCGACTTTTCGGGGGATGCGGAGGACCGGCGGCGCGAGGCGGCCGTGGCGGCGTTCGCGGCGTTTCCGCGGTTGCAGACGATCGCCTCGACCGCACGGCACGTCGAGCATGTCGATCTCCACCGCCTGTCCGCGCGGATCGATACGCGCGCGACGCATGTCCAGACCGACGAGGTCGTGCTCGCCGGGATCGTCGACCGGATCGGCGGCGGTGACGCGTTCGCGGCGGGCGTGCTCCACGGGCTGCGCTCGGGCGAGGATCTCGGCGACGTCGCGCGCATCGGCCTCGCGCTCGCCGCCCTCAAGCACTCGCTCCCCGGCGATGCGAGCCTGTTCCGCCAAGCCGATATCGATGCGTATCTGGCAGGCGGGCTCGACGTCCGCCGCTGACGGCCGGACGCGAAGCCGGCTACTTATCCTTAGGGTCAGATCTCGCCCGGATTGAAACCCAGCGCCGCGACCAGCGCCGCGCGCGCTGCGGTGCAACGCTCCCACAGCCGCGGATCGCCGAGATCGTCGGGCGCGATCGCCTCGGGCCATGCGCGCGCGATCACCGCCTCGATCCGCGCGCAGGCTGCCTCGTCGAGCAGGAAGCGGGGATCGATCGCGGCGAGCGCCTCGGGGCCGACCTGCACCCGCAGTCTCAGGCACGCGGGACCACCACCGTTGCGCATCGATTCGCGGACGTCGACGACCTCCAGCCGCCGGATCGGACCGCCGCTCGCGACGAGGTCGCCGAGCCACGTCCAGACCGCATCATTGTCGCGGGCTTCGGCGGGCAGGATAAGGGCCATGTCGCCGTCCGGTAGCGTCACCAGCTGCGAATTGAACAGGTATGTGCGGATCGCGGTATCCAGGCTGACGCGGTCCGCGGGGACTTCGATCACGACGGCGTCGGGCAGGAGCGTGCGTAACGCCGAGCGGAGTGCGGCGGGATCGGCGAAGGCGTGCTCGTGCGCGAACAGGACATGGCCGTTGGCGACCGCGACCACGTCGTTGTGGAACGCGCCGGCTGCGATCGCCGCGTCGCTCTGGCGCACCATGAGCGTGCGCGCGGGATCGAGGCCGTGGCGACGCGCAACGGCTTCGCTGGCGGCGCGGCGCTGGCGCGAGGGGAAGCCGCCTGCATTGCCCTCGCCATAGACGAACATCTCGACCGCGCCGTGCCCGGCGGGCGAGGCGAGGCGCATGAAGTTCGCCGCCCCTTCGTCGCCGAAGGCCGCCGGGACGGGGGGATGGACGCTGAAGAAGCGCGGATCGGCGAAGGCGAGGCGCAGCTGGCGTTCGGTCTGCTCGGCTTCGCTCGCGCGGTGCGGCATCGTCGACAGGTTCGCGGTCGAGATATGGCACAGGCCGTCCGCGGTATCGCTTCCCGGCGACACCGTGCCGGCGTTCGCGGTCCACATCGCCGAGGCGGACATCGCGTTGGCGACGAGCGCGCGGTCCGAGGCCCATGCCGAGGCGAGGACTTCGGCATCGGCACCGACGAACCCCAGCGTCCTGAGCCAGTCGATATTGGGGCGGACATGCGGGAGAAAAACGCCTTGCCGCAGGCCGAGCGCCATCGCTCGGCGCATCTTGGCAATGCCTTGGAGTGCGGCGAGGCGCGGTGCGGAAACGTTGCCGGCGTTGTTCGCCGACGCGAGATTGCCGATCGAAAGGCCCGCATAATTGTGCGTCGGCCCGATAATCCCGTCGAAATTGACCTCGATCACCGAATCGCTCCTATCCCTGATGACCAGCCGCCGTCACGCCGTGTAAAACGACGCGCATGACGTTCGATATCGGGGATAGGGCATCCGCCCCAGGAAAATCGGCAATGGTCGGGGCGATAGGATTCGAACCTACGACCCCTGGACCCCGAGACCAGTGCGCTACCAGACTGCGCCACGCCCCGACAACATTGCCGGTGAGCGCCCTAGCCGCGACTGCGAGTCCGGGCAAGACAAATATCTGCTGCGTCCGCGATCTATCGCGGGCGGGGCGGCACTGCTAGGAGCGCGGCATGACTCCGCTCGACCGCATCCGCAATTTCTCCATCATCGCCCATATCGACCATGGCAAGTCGACGCTCGCCGACCGGCTGATCCAGGAAACTGGCGGCCTGACCGCGCGCGAAATGTCCGAGCAGGTGCTCGACAACATGGACATCGAGAAGGAACGCGGGATCACGATCAAGGCGCAGACCGTGCGCCTCGCCTATCACGCGAAGGACGGCCTCGATTACGTCCTCAACCTGATGGATACGCCGGGTCACGTCGACTTCGCCTATGAAGTCAGCCGCAGCCTCGCCGCATGCGAAGGCGCGCTGCTGGTGGTCGATGCGGCGCAGGGCGTAGAGGCTCAAACCTTGGCGAACGTCTACCAGTCGATCGAGCACGACCACGAGATCGTGCCGGTGATCAACAAGATCGATCTGCCCGCCGCCGAGCCCGAGAAGGTCCGCAAGGAGATCGAGGACGTGATCGGCATCGACGCGTCCGAGGCGGTGCTCGCGTCGGCGAAGTCGGGGATCGGCATCGTCGAGATCCTCGAGGCGATCGTCACCAAAATCCCGCCACCCAGTGGCGACCCGGAGGCGCCATTAAAGGCGATGCTGGTCGACAGCTGGTACGACCCGTATCTCGGCGTCGTCATCCTGGTGCGCGTGATCGACGGCGTCCTGAAAAAGGGCCAGCAGATCAAGTTCATGCAGACCGGCACGATGCATCTGGTCGACCGGGTCGGCTGTTTCCGACCGAAGATCGAGCAGCTGACCGAGCTCGGCACCGGCGAGATGGGCTTCATCACCGCGCAGATCAAAGAGGTCGCGCAGACCCGCGTCGGCGACACGATCACCGACGCCAAGCGCCCTGCACTCGAAGCGCTCGCGGGCTTCAAGGAAGTCCAGCCGGTCGTATTCTGCGGGATGTTCCCGGTCGATGCCGCCGAGTTCGAGAAGCTGCGCGAAAGCATCAGCAAGTTGCGGCTGAACGATGCGAGCTTCTCGTTCGAGATGGAGACGTCGGCGGCGCTGGGCTTCGGTTTCCGCTGCGGGTTCCTCGGATTGCTGCATCTGGAGATCATCCAGGAGCGCCTGACGCGCGAATATGATCTCGACCTGATCACCACCGCGCCTTCCGTCGTCTATGAGATCGAGCTGACCCACCCCGACCCGTCCGGCACGACGCATATCGAGCTGCACAACCCCGCCGACATGCCCGAGCCCAACAAGATCGCGACGATCAGCGAACCGTGGATCGAGGCGACGATCTACGTCCCCGACGAGTATCTCGGCAGCGTCCTCAAGCTCTGCCAGGACCGCCGCGGCATCCAGAAGAACCTCACCTATGTGGGCGGTCGCGCGCAGGCGACTTACGAACTGCCGCTGAACGAGGTCGTGTTCGATTTCTACGACCGCCTGAAATCGATGTCGAAGGGCTATGCCAGCTTCGATTATCACCAGATCGGCTACCGCGAGGGCGACCTCGTCAAGATGGGCATCCTGGTCAACGAGGAGGCGGTCGACGCACTCAGCATGATCGTCCACCGCGGCACCGCCGAAGTCCGCGGCCGCGGGATGGTCGAGCGGCTCAAGGAACTGATCCCACGCCACCTGTTCAAGATCCCGATCCAGGCGGCGATCGGCGGCAAGGTGATCGCGCGCGAGACGATCAGCGCGATGCGCAAGGACGTGACCGCGAAATGC
>QFMX01000014.1 GCA_003240625.1 Sphingomonas taxi | reverse complement strand
ATCACTTTAATGGGATCTCGGCGCGGGGTGGAGCAGCCCGGTAGCTCGTCAGGCTCATAACCTGAAGGTCACAGGTTCAAATCCTGTCCCCGCAACCAACTTCCCACGTACCACAACACCCCGTAGCGCCAGCTCCGGGGCTTTTTGCGTTCCGGCTCAAGCGTATCCAAACGCCCCAATCATCTCGGCGTATGCGCACCCGAAGAGCCAATTTCCCACGGTCGCGCGCAGCGTCCGGCAGTCCGCTCGGCCCCTTTGCGCTCTACGAATGCTCCAGCAACCTGCGCGATATGTACCGCCGCTCGTTACTTGCTGAACTATGGCGGCGGGGAGGTCGAGTTGCGCGTCGTCAGAACGGCGGGGACCGTGACGGGCGTGGTGGTCGTCAGACGCGCGCCGAGATCGGCGATGATCAAGCTGACCGCTTGCGCGGTGACTTCGGCGATCGGCTGGACGATCGCGCTCAATGGCGGATGTGCCAGACGGATGATCGGCGTGTCGTCGAAACTGATCAGCGACAGGTCGCGGGGGACTGCCATGGTCCGCTCGCGCGCCAGTTCGAGTGTCGCGAGCGTCATCTGATCGTTGCTCGCGATGATCGCGGTCGGCGGCTCGGCCAGCGCCAGCAACTGTGCCGCCGCCGTGCGTCCCGACGCGTGGCTGAAATCGCCGACCGCCAACAGGTCGTCGTCCGCAACGCCCGCCGCCTGCATCGCCGAACGCCAGCCATCGACCCGCCACGCGCTGAGTTCATACTCCGCCGGCCCGGCGATGAACCCGATCCGCCGGTGGCCGAGTTCGAGCAAATGCCCGGTCGCGATCGCCGCGGCGCGCGTATCGTCCATGATCAGCCGGATGCCGGGCCCGTCGGTCAGCGAGCCGATCCGCGCGAAGCTGATGCCCTGCGCCTCGAGCAGATTGATGATCAGCGGGTTGCCCGAATGCGGCGGCGTCAGGATCACGCCGTCGGGTTGCAGCGCCGCGATCGCCGCCATTAGCTCGCGCTCGATATGGTCGCTATGCGTGTCGACCAGCTCGACGATCAGGCGATAGCCGTGCTCGGCGCAGGTCAGCATCCCGCCCAGCATCATCTGGTCGAACCAGTCGGTGCCCTGTCGCGCGCGCCAGTCGGCAATGGTCCGCTCGCGGTCGTTGAGCGCCAGGATCAAATACGAGCGCGAGCCGCCCATGCGCTGCGCAGCGATCGACGGGACGTAGCCGAGCTTGTCGATCGACGCCTGCACGCGTTGCATCATCTCGGGGCGGACGCCCGAGTCCTTGTTCACCACGCGGCTGACGGTTTGCAGCGAAACGCCCGCATCCGCCGCGACATGCTTGATCGTCACCGCCTGACGCCGTCTTGCCATGCGTCTGAACTCAGGCTGCGACGGCGGGCGAGGGGGCGGGGGCTGACGCAGTGCCGCAATAGCGCGCGACGTACTCCGCATGGTCGGGCAGCCCCGCCACGGTCGCGTTGGTGCCGTCGCGCAAGCCGCCGAGCAGTCGTGCCAGTTCCTCGTCGCGCAGCTTGGTCGCGATCGGATGATAGCTCCGCGGCACGATCCCCTGGCCAAGCATCACCTGCACCCAGCTATTCTCCGCAAACAGCTCTTCGTTCTTGCGGAACACGCGGCCGGTTTCGCGGAACAGCTCGATCTTCTGTTCGAGCGAGTCCGGGATCGGCATCGCCGCGCAGTGCCGCCAGAACACGCTGTCGCGGCGCTCGGTCGCCTTGTAGTGCAGGATCAGGAAATCGCGGATCTGCAGCATGTCGGTATGCTGCTGGTCGTTGAACTCGGCGACATCGCGGGGGCTGACCGCACCCGATGGGAACAGCCGCAGCAACCGCAGCACAGCGCGCTGGATCAGGTGGATGCTGGTCGATTCGAGTGGCTCCATGAACCCGCCCGACAGCCCGATCGCGATGCAGTTGCGATGCCATTGCTGGCGCCGCGCACCGGTGACGAAGCGGATCATGTTCGGTTCGGTGAGCGTCTTGCCCTCGATATTGCCGAGCAGCCGGTCGAGTGCGGCATCACGGTCGAGATAGCGGCTGCAATAGACGATGCCGTTGCCGGTGCGATGCTGGAGCGGAATGCGCCATTGCCATCCCGCGTCGTGCGCCATCGCCCGCGTATAGGGGAGGGCAGGCCGGACGCTCTCGGTCTGGATCGCGATCGCGGAATCGCACGGCAGATAATGCGTCCAGTCGTCGAATCCGGCGTGCAGCGCGCCTTCGATCAGCAGCGCGCGAAAACCGGTGCAGTCGAGGAACAGGTCGCCCTCGATCCGGGTGCCGGATTCGAGCACCAGCGCGGCGATATCGCCACTCTCGCCGTTGAGCTCGACCTGCGCGATTTTGCCCTCAAGGCGGCGCGTGCCGTCGGCTTCGGCCATCCCGCGCAGATATTTCGCGTAGCGCGTGGAATCGAGCTGGTAGGCATAGTTCATCCGCTCGTCGGGCAGATGCGCGAACTTGCCCTGCAACGCGGCGCGCAGTTCGAGGCAGTAGTCATCGTACGGCTGGTCATGGCCCTTGGTCAGGCCGTGGAGCCAGAAATGCTGGAAGCCGGCGGACCAGTGATCCTTGCCGGTGATCCCGAACGAATGGAAATAGCTTTCGCCGCGGACCTTCCAGTCGTCGAACAGGATGCCGAGTTTGAACGTCGCCTGCGTCTCGCGCATGAACTCGGCTTCGTTGATCCCGAGCAGGCGGTTGAAGGTGATCATCGGCGGGATCGTCGATTCCCCTACGCCGACCGTCCCAATTGCGTCGGATTCGATCAGGGTCAGGTCGATCGTGCCGCCCATCGTGCGGGCGATCGCCGCGGCGGCCATCCAGCCGGCGGTGCCACCCCCGGCGATCACGACGCGACGAATTTTGGAGTCTGTCATCGGCTGAGCGCTCTCAGGAGGAAGGCGCGGAGGCGACCCGCGGTTTCGGTGGTGAGCGGCGCGAGCACGCCGCGCGCGGCTTCGGGTATATGGCCGACGACCTCGGGGCCATTGCTGAAGACGTAATGGTCGAACATATCGCGCCAGTGCTGCTTCTCGTCGGCGGGCAGATCGCGGATCGCCAGCATCGCGTGGTTCAGCGCATCCTGCGGCTGGCCGAGCCACCGCGGCGTCTCGCGCCACCAGTAATTCACCAGCACGTTGAAGTCGGACAGCCCCTCCACATGATGCCACCACATCGCCGGGATGTAGAGCGCGTCGCCAGCCTCCAGCTCGGCGACCTGACCGTGCTCCAGCGCTTGTCGGAAACGGGGGTGCGCGGCGAAGTCGGGGTCGTGGAAATCGACCATGCTGACCGCGCGCCCGGCCGGGGTGTTGTCGACCGGCCCCAGGTAGAGATTGCGGAACTGGTCGCGCGGAAACACCGTGAAGCGCCGGCGGCCGACCGCGACGCAGGCGAGGTTGTCGGGGACGTCGTTGTGCGCTGCGATCCGCGTGCGCGTGCCCATCCAGATGCTGGCGAGCGGCGTGCGATCGCCGAGATCGACATGGTTCGCCTCGTGCAGGCCGATGAAGAACTGATGCAGGTCGATCGACGCGAGATAGATCGCGTGGGCGTGGGCGTCGGCGGCGCCTTCGTTGGCGTCGATCCGTGCGAAGATCTCGGGCAATTTCGCGCGCAGCATCTGGAAGTTCATCGCGTGCGCGGCGTCGTAGAACAGCCGGCCACCGCTGTCGGGCATCGCGACGGAGACCGCGAAGGGCAGGTCGCGTGCATAGCGCTGGATATAGTCGCGCGCGGTCCGCGCGGAGTGCAGCCCGGCCTGTACCATCGGCCAATCCGCGATCAGCCCGCGCACGATGAACGGCGTGGTCGCCTCGCGCAGCTGCACGTCGAGGTCCGCGGGATCGGCGATCGCGATCTCGCGGATCCGGGGCATGGTCGCGAAGATGCCGGGCTCCGCGTCAGCCACGCGCCATCCGCCGGTTCTTGCGCGCGACGAGATCGCCGATATTGCCGAGCGAGGCGAGCGCCATGAAGATCGGCATCATGTGGCCAGACGCGTGCAGGTCCGCTACCGCAACGCCATCGAGCGCGACCAGCCGGTCCTCGTCGATCACGTGATAGCCGACCAGCCGGTTCTTCGACCCATCGTCGAGCGTCACGTCCATCGTCAGCGGTTCGAGCAGCTCGTACCGGCGCAACGCGGCGAAGAAGTCGGCGGACGCGACATAATCGGTGTCGAGCGCACGCAGCTGATCGGCGATACGTTCCAGATACGGCGTCGGCCGGCCGGTATCGTCGAACACCCGCGTGCCTTCACCTGCCCCGATCCGTGGGCTCGCCATGTCGATATGGACCTGGCGGACGTCGCCAGCGCCGCGCCCGACCAGGAACGGCTGGCTGTCGATTGCGAGGGGCCGATAGCGTGCGTCCCATCCGGCTTCGGTCAGGAACAGGTTCTCGCCCGGCTCGAACCCGAACATCGCCAGCGCGGTGAAGGTGTCGCGCGTCTGGTCGAGCTGGAACAGGATCGGGTAATGCGTCTGGACGCGGCGGAACTCGCTGGGGACGGTGATGCACGTCATCACCGCGTCGCCCAGCTCGGGCGCGCGCTCGGTACGGATACGCAGGTCGCGGTGGTCGTCGGCGGTGAGGATGACGTGGTCGGACATCAGGCTGACAATTCCATAACTTGGGCGGTCGCATGCCGCAGGGCGTCGAGATAGGCGCGATTGGTCGGCAGGCCGGCGGCCAGCATACGCCTGCGCTGATCGACCTGCGCGAGCAAGGTTTCCGTGCGCGCCCGGTCCGTCGTGGCGATCGGTCCGCGGGTCGGCGGCGGAAAGCCCATGCCGTACAGCACGTAGTGATAGCTCGCGGCCGGAAAGACTTCGTCGATCATCGGGAAATCGGCGCGCGACGGCGGCTGGTGCCGCCATAGCGTCAGCAATTCGGCGAGGCGCGGCGGGATCGATGCGGCGTCGCGGTGGTCGCGCCAATAGGGTTCGTCGCGTTCGCTGAGCACGTAATGCAGCTTCAGGAACTCGACGATCCGGTCCCAGCGATAGCGGAACAGCGCGTTGAAACGCGTCGCGTGGATATCCATCGCGCCGCGCGTGGAGGGGAAATTGTCGAGCAGCGCATCGAGCGACAGTTCGATCAGGACGATCGCCGACGCTTCGAGCGGCTCCAGGAACCCGGCCGACAGCCCGACCGCGATGCAGTTACGCTCCCAGAACCGTGCGCGGTGCCGCGACTGGAATTTGAGCTGGCGGAAAACGGGCAGCGGGGCATCCGGCGCGGTGGCGCGGATATAGCGCTCGAGCGTCTGAGCCGCGGCATCGTCGCCCAGATGCGCGGAGGAATAGACGCAGCCGATGCCGCGGCGGGTCGGCAGGCCGATGTCCCAGATCCAGCCCGCGGCATGCGCAGTGGCGTTGGTCTGCGAGGCGATCGCGCTGCCGCCCGCGACCGGCACCTGCACCGCAAGCGCGCGATCGTTGAACAGCTCGCCGCCGCGATCGATGGACGCGACGCCGTAATGCCCCTCGATCAGCAGCGCGGCGTGGCCGGTGCAATCGAGGAACAGGTCGCCCGTGATCGCGCCCGACGCGCGTGTCTGGACCGCGGCGATGTCGCCGTCTCCGGTGCTGTCGATGCCGACGACGTGATCGCGGACGTGGCGCACGCCGAGCCGCTCGGTCGCGTGGCGCATCAGCAATGCGGCGAGCTTGCCCGCGTCGAGATGGTAGGCGTAATTCAGCGTGCCCGCATAATCGGGCATCGCCCGCTGGCGGGGCGCCAGGTCGCGGTGGCAGATCTCGCCTTGCGCGCCGACGATGTCCGCGAACTTGCCGCCGTTCTGCGCCCAGGCTGCGACGATATCGCGCGGGTCGCCGTCGACGGGCGCGGTGAAGGGGTGAAGATAACTGTCGTCGGCGGCGCCCGTCCGCCACCCGTCGAACCGCGATCCTTGCTTGAACGACGCGTCGCAGGCGAGGAGGAAGTCGGTCTCGGCGATGCCGATCCGTTCGAGCGTGCGGCGCATCGTCGGCCATGTGCCCTCGCCGACCCCGATCGTCGCGACATCGGGGGATTCAACGAGGATAACGGAGAGCGGCCGTTGCGCCCCGCGATCGGCGCGCGCCGCGATCAGGCACGCCGCGAGCCAGCCCGCCGTTCCGCCGCCGACGACCACGATGTTCGTGATCGGGTGGTCGCTCGTTGCTTCGGGGCCGGTATTCGTGGCCATCGTCCGCTGCCTATTCCCTCGTTCGAGTGCGCCCCGACTTGCCCTGCCAGCGCCGGCAAAGCCATCTTTTCCCGGTTACTGCGGGCTCTAAAATCATCCCCCGCCAGGGGGAGGTGGCGCCGAAGGCGACGGAGGGGGAGGACACGGAACCGCGGTTTTCCTTTCCGCCCCCTCCGTCTGGCAAGTGCCAGCCACCTCCCCCTTGCGGGGGAGGATCGTTCCCTCAGAAGGTGAAGCGGACGCCGCCCGAATAGCGTGCATACCCTGGCTGCGCGAAGGTCACGAAATTGTCCGAGCGACGATGCCCGCGACGGCCCTGGCCGGTGAGGTTGATCGCCTCGACGAACACCGCGAGCCCCTTGGTCATCTGGACGCTCGCACTGGCGTCGACCTGGCCATACGCCTCGACATAGGTCGGGTCGAACGCACCGCCGGCATAGAACTCGCCGCGCCAGTTATACGCGACGCGCGCCTGGATGCCGTTCTTATCGTAATAGCCGACCGCGTTGGCGCTGTCGCTGAGCCCGGTCAGCGCGAACTGGCCGACATTGGGATCGAGCGTGTTGTCGTATTTCGCGTCGCCGTTGACGATCGTGTAGTTCAGGATGACGCCGAACCCGGTTTCCCAGAAGCGGTGCTGGATCGCGAATTCCCAGCCGTTGATGTTGGCGGTCTGGTCGCTGTTGAACGGCTGGCTCAACTGGAAGTTGAACAGATCGTCTTCCGGCAGGCCGAAGATGTTGCCGTTCAGCAGGCCGGAATCGCTCGTGCCGGTGACCTGCGAGGAGGCCGGGAAGTTGCGCAGGATGTAATCGCGGACGCGCAGATTGTCCGTCGTCCCCAGTGCCGCCACCGCCTGACGATAGCGTGGGCCCGAGCCCGGATTGCGCAGGTCGAACGCAGGCGTGTTGATCTGGTTCGTGCCGATGAAGTTCTTCACGTCCTTGTTGAAGTACCCGACCGAGATGTAGCTTTCGGGGCCGTAATACCATTCCGCCGACAGATCGATGTTCTTCGACTTGAAGGGAAGCAGGTTCGGGTTGCCCTGGCTACCCGTGCCGCCGCCGATGCGCGGGTTGGAGTCGATGTTCAGGCCACCCTGCAGGCTGCCATAGTCGGCGCGCGTGATGGTGTGGCTGTACGACGCGCGCAGCTTCACGTTGCGCATCGGTTCGATGTCGAAATCGACCGCGGGCAGCCAGTTGTGATACTTGCCCTTGAGCGAAGTGAACGAATTGGCGCCGTAGGTGAGCGCGAATTCGTTCGCGCCCGTCCAGCGCGTACCGTTCGGGATCGGCACCAGTGCCGACGAGTTCACCTGCGTTTCGTCGTAACGGACACCGCCGATGATGTGCGCGGGCATGTCGAACACCGAGAACTTGCCGTTGAACTGGATGTACGGCGAGATCGTCTGCTCGCGGATGCGACGATCGTTGGTATAGTTGGCAAGGCAGGTGCCGGGCGCGGCCACCCCCGTCTGCGGCGCGCTGCAGATATTATATTGCGAGCGCAGCAATTCGGCCATCTGCTCGAACTTGAAGGTGTAGATCGACGGCGGCAGCGCGGGATCGTTCGAGCCCGAGACGCCCTGGAACTTGTCGGGCAGGCTGGTGAGGTTGAAGAAATCGTCGGGTACCGCAGCCGCGCCGAACGAGGCGCCGCGCGGGTCAATGCCGCCCCAGGTCTCGTTCTGGATGAAGCCATAGGCCGAGCGGACCTTGTTATCGACGTACGAGAAGCCCCAGTCGATGCTGTCGAGAAAATCGCCGTCGTGGTCGTAATGCCCCTTCAGCTGGAGCTGGTTGATCTCGTCTTTGAAATACGCGTTGCGGAAGGCGTTGCCGGTCGGCGTGATCAGCGATGCGTTCAGCGGGTCGATACCCGGATACATCTGGTACGAGATGATCGGCAGGTCGTTCTCGAAGTTCACGGTCTGCGACTGCACGCCGAAGATCGCGCCGCCGATCGACGTGCTGCTGCCGTAATCGTTGGTCGGCTTGGAGACCGCGGTCGAGTGATGCGCGTCGAGCGACATCGTGACGTTGCCCGGCGCTTCCCAGGTCAAATTGCCGCCGAGCGACTTGTTCTCGGACTTGTTGGCGCTCAGCGCGCTGCTGTACGACAGATCCTTGCCGGGCGCGAAATTCTCGGAATAGAAGAGCGGGCCGGCTGAGGGGCCGTCGGTCCACGCGCTGCGCGTGTCGCCGAAGTTGAACCAGATGCCGACGCTGCTGTCGCGCACCTCGACCTTGTTGCTCGAATAGGTGAAATCGAGCGTCGCGGTGAGCGTGTCGGTCGGCTTGGCCTGCAACACCAGCTGGCCGTTGATGCGCTCGCGGTCGATGTCGATGACGTCGTAGGCGGCGCTCTGCGGGATCTCGTAGACGTCGGTCGGACCGGGGCGGTTGGTGATGTTCGCGCCGCCCGGCGTACCCGGCTGCGCGAGCGTGCCCCAGTTGTTCTCAGCCCCCAGGAACCCGTCGCGGAAGCCGACGCTGGCCGAGTTGTTGCTCGCCTTGCGCCGCTGGTACGCGCCGCTGAACAACACGCCGATACGGTCGTCGGCGAAGGTGGTGGACAGGATGCCCGACACTTCCGGCGTGATCGGGTCCTTGCCGTTGCGCGAGCTGTCGAGCACGCCCTTGGCGGCGATGCTGCCGCGTGTGCCCGGCTTGTCGAGCGGACGCGGGGTGCGGATGTTTATCGACGAGCCGATGCCGCCCGACGGCACGGCGGCGCGGCCGGTCTTGTAGACCTCGACCGCGGCGACGCCTTCGGACGCGAGGTTGGCGAAGTCGAACGAGCGCGATGCGGGCGCGCTGGCGCCGTCGCCGAGCGTCGAGGTCGGCATCTGGCGACCGTTGAGCGTGACGAGGTTGTATTCGGGGCCGAAGCCGCGGACGGTGACGGTCGAGCCTTCGCCGTTCGAGCGGTCGATCGACACGCCGGTGATGCGCTGGAGCGACTCGGCAAGGTTGGTGTCGGGGAACTTGCCGATGTCCTCGGACGAAATCGCGTCGACCACGCCCTGGCCGTTGCGCTTGATGTCGATCGCCTCGCGCAGCGATGCGCGGATGCCGGTCACGACGATATCGTCGGTGGTCTCGTTCGGATCGGCGGGGGTGGCCTGCGGTGCGATGTCCGAGGAGCCTGGATTGCCGACCGTGGCGGCGGCGTCTTGCGCCATGGCGATACCGGGCAGGCCGACCAGAGCCAGTGCCGAAGTGCCGATGACGAAACGCGAAAGCGAGCGAGCTGCGAAGCCACGCATGATAGTCCTCCCCTGTAGACGGCGCTATGACCTGCGCCTTCCCGTGAACGTTCACTTCGCATTTTGTAACACTGTGTCAAGCACGGTAGCGCTACACTTGTGAACGTTCTCAAATTTGGTTCTCGATAGTGGCTATGACGCAACAGAGGGCGCAATCCGCGGCGGGTGAGGTCGGTCGGGCCTAAGGTAGCCCAAGGCGCGTTTCCCCGCGCAGGTGGGGACCCGGACTCGGCTTCCGTCTTTGCGGGAGAACGAAATCCGGTCACGACGATCCATGTGCCCATCCGAACCAACGGCGGAGCAGTTGCCTGTCCGGCCCGCCGCAGCTTAGGGTTGCGGCATGGCGCGTCCTCCCGTTTTCCGCTATTTAGCGCCGCGCCGCGACCGTCGCTCGACCGCGTTCCTGCTGGTCTTCGCGCTCGCCTATGCCGGCGGGGTCGTCGGCTACCTCCCGCTGCTGACGCTGTTGCTGCCGATCAAGGTCGCCTCGGTTGCGGGTGCCGGCCGGCTGGACGTCCTCACCGCGATCGTCGTCGCGGGCGCGGTGGCGGCGAGCGTGTCGAACATCGCGTTCGGATGGCTGAGCGATCGATCGGTCGCGCGGGGTGGAGGACGCCGGGGATGGCTGGCCGGTGGGGTCGTCGCCACGGCACTGTCCTACGCGGCGATGACGACGGCCGCGACGCCCGGCGCGCTGATCCTCGCGGTCGTCGAGTTCCAGGTCGCGGTGAACGCGGTGCTGGCGCCACTGCTCGCGATCATGGCCGACGAAGTGCCCGATGCGCAAAAGGGCGTCGCCGGCGGATTGCTCGCGATGGCCTGTCCGCTCGCGTCGGCACTGGCGGCGATGCTGATGGCGACGGCGGCGCTGGACGAAGCGGCACGGCTCTCGATCGTGCCGCTCGTGATGGCCTGTGGCATCGGGCCGTTATTGCTGACCACGTCGCGGCCCGTGGCGCAGAGCGAGCCGACCTCGCCCGTGAAGGCCATGCTCCGCCGCGACCTCGCGCTCGCCTGGAGCGCCCGGCTGTTCGTCCAGGTCGCGGGCAGCGCGCTGTTCGTCTATCTCTTCTATTATCTCGAAAGCGTCGCGCCGACGCTGGCACCGGGCACGATCGCGGCGCGGATGGGGACGGTGATGCTCGTCGCCTACACGCTGCCGCTGCCGATCGCGGTGCTGGTCGGCCGGTTCGCGGATCGCTCCAGGCGGACCAAGCCGTTGCTGTTCGCCGCCACGATCGTCGCGGCGGCCGGGCTGGTCGGGATGGCCATCGCGGACGATTTCGAGGGCGGGGCGGTCGCGTTCTGCATCTACACGACGGGTGCATCGGTGTTCCTGGCGCTGCATGCGTCGTTCGCGATGCAGCTGCTGCCAAATCCCGTCCACCGGGGGCGCGACCTGGGGCTGCTGAACCTGACCAACACGCTGCCCGGCCTGCTCGGGCCGACGCTCACCTGGGCGCTCGCGACGCCGACCGATTTCGATGCGGTGATGCTGGTACTCGCCGCACTGACCCTGTGCGGCGGAGGGACGATCCTCGCGGCGCGCGGTCGGCGTTAGCGCGGCTGCCAGTACCGGACGTAATCGACCGTCATGCGCTGTGGGAACGCGGCATCGTCGATGCCCTTCTGGCCGCCCCAATCGCCGCCCACCGCGAGGTTGAGGATCAGGTCGTAGGGGCGGGTGAACGGCCACGCCGCCTTGCCGCCGGGCTGGTCGTTGGCGACACGCATGATCGCACGGCCATCGACGCCGATCGTGATCGTATCGGCGCGCCAGTCGAGCTGATAGCGGTGATACGCGGTGCACGCGGTCGCGATCGTCGTCTGGGCGCCGCGCTGCGTGCCCTTGACGTGGTTGAAGGCACCGCTGTGCAGCGTCGCGTGGACGGTGCCGGCGTCCCAGCCGACCATCTCCATGATGTCGATCTCGCCTTCGTCCGGCCACTTGCCGCCTGACGGGAGCAGCCAGATCGCCGGCCAGCTGCCCCGTCCGCACGGCAGCTTCGCGCGGACCTCGTAAAAGCCGTAGCCGCGAGGCTTGCGAGAGACGAGCTTGGCGGAGGTGTACGCCTGGCCGCCCCAGTCGGCGAACCGCGTCTTGGTGAGTTTCTCGCGCCGCGCCTCGATCACCAGCGCGCCGTCCTCGATCCGCGCGTTCTCGGCGCGGTCCTTCGCATAATATTGGCGTTCGTTATTGTACCAGCCCGCGGCGTTGCGCGACACGTCGAAGCGCCATTTGGTCTGGTCGATCGCCTTGCCGTCGAACTCGTCGGCAAAGCTCGGCTTCCCCTTGGGCGCAGGCATCGGCGCGTCGACGCCGTAGTTGGTCGCGCCCAATGTTGCGGCTTGCGCGGCGAGTATCAGCAGGATCATCGAAAGGCCCCTCGTCGTCATGGATAGCGTGTCGGTGTCTGGCGGACGGCACCCGGTCGCCGCGTGGGTCCTGACGGTATCCGCGACCGGACTAGGCCAAGCGTATCCTTACCTCAACCGCGTCATTCGATCGAGAGGAACGCTGTGACCGTCAGTCGCCCCAGCGCCGGATCCGCCGAGAGTATCGCGTCGCGTGCGATGGCGCCGCTGTGAAGGACGTAGCTTCGATAGAGCAAGGCGCGGTTATACTTGGCTTCGACCAGCGCGGTGCGTTCGAACAGCGCGGTATCCTCGGCGATGTACCCCGCGGGCGGCATCGCCTCGACCTCGCTGCCGAGCCGCGCGAAGTACTCCGGTGCGCGGGCCTCGTCGATCGTCTCGAACCCGGTTCGACGATGTCGGAAGAACGCGGTTCCGTCGCGATGCGCAGGCGACAGATAATGAATGAGCGCAATCCGGTCGCGGCCATAGGCGTCGACATGCGGAACGCGTTGCCGGATATCGAGTGCGTCCGGGGAGATCGTCACGATCGAGAATTGCGCATCGACGACGCGGATTCGGCGGCATGATCCGAAATCGCGTCCCAGGCCGCGGGCGACGATGGGAAGCTGGTCTTGCAGGTAGGATTCCGGGAGCTGGGCGCACAGGCCGGGGTAATGAGCCCCGGCGGGCCCGAATGGGACTTGTGCGGCTGCGCTGCGCAGCGCGTCCGGGTCGTTTGCGAAGCCGTCGATGACGATCAGCGGCTCCGCCTCGGTACCGATACGCTGCCGGGTGATGCTGTGCGGTGTCATGACTGTCGGTCGCCCATTGCCGGGGGATGCCACGAGGTCGGTGCAAAGTCTTCAGCCGAGTCCGGTGACCCACGTTCACCGCGCCGGTCACCGAGACGACCGATCGTGGTTCAGACGCGGTAGCGGGTTTCCAGCAGGTCGAGTTCGCGGATGAGCTTCTGCGCCGTGACGCTGCCGATCCGGCGCTCGCGGACGCGCTCGACCACCGATGCGCGCTCGGCCTTGATGGCGGCCAGCCGAAACGTCCGCTCGAGTTGATCCTGCAGCCGAGCTTCCGCGGTCGCCTTGGCCGAGCCGCTACGGCTTTCGATGCGCTCCCGGTACAGGTCCATCACCCGGGTGCCGGCCGCGGCGAAGAAGTCGGCATTGCCGTCCCGCTCGGCAAGATCGTGCTGGGCGCGTTCGACCGCACAGATCGCAGCCTCCGCGGCGGCGACGCGCGCGGCGTCCTCCTCGGCTTGCAGCGAAGGTTCGGGCGGCATGGTCAACCCGTTCAGCAGGATCGGCAGCGCGACGCTCGCCACGACCAGCGAGACGATGATGACCCCCGCCGCCAGGAAGATCGCGAGATCGCGGGCCGGGAAGGGGGATCCGTCGGTCAGCGTCAGCGGAATGGTCAGCACGCCGGCGAGCGTGATCGCGCCCCTGACGCCGGCCAACGACATCGCGGCGACGAGCCGCCAATCGGGGCTCTTCTGCGCCGTTTCATTGCCGTGGCGCCGCCGAAACATCGTCAGACGGAAGGACACCCAGACCCAACCGAAGCGCAGCATCGCGAGGCCGGCGACGATCGCCAGCACATACAGGCCGAGCCACGCCGGCCCGTGATGCCCGGTCAGCAGCACTGTCGCCTTCGCACCGGCAAGGATGGCGGGAAGCTGTTCGCCGAGCAGCACGAAGATGATGCCGTTCAGCGCGAACTGGATCGTGTCCCACACCGAATTGCGCCGCATCCGGGTGGTCGCCAGTGCCTGACGCGACCGTTCGGCGAAGGTCATCGTGACGCCGGCCGATACGGCGGCCAGGATCCCGGATGCGTGGAGATGCTCGGCAAGGAGATAGGAGCCGAAGGGGATCAGCAGGCTGACCAGGATCTGCGAACCGGGTTCCTCACCGAAACGCCGCGACACCCAGGCCTTGATGTAGGTCGCGACGATCGTGACGACGATACCGACGGCGAGGCCGGCACCGGCGACCCACACGAAGCTGGTGGCGGCGGTGGTCGCCGAGAACGTACCCGTCAGGACGGCGGCGATCGCAAACCGCAGGCACACCAGCCCCGACGCATCGTTGAGAAGCGATTCACCCTCCAGGATGTGCATCATCCGTTTGGGGATCGGGACGCGCGCAGCGATCGCCGAGACGGCAATCGGGTCGGTCGGAGACACCACGGCCGCAAGCGCGAACGCGACGGCCAGAGGCATTGCCGGAATCATCCAGTGGATGAACAGGCCCATGCCGATCACCGTTAGAAGAACCAGTCCCAGCGCCAGTTCGACGACGGTCGACAGATCCTTGAGGAGCTCGTCCTTGGGTATGCGCCAACCGTCCAGGAACAGCAGCGGGGGCAGGAACAGAAGCAGGAAAAGCTCCGGGTCGAGCGCCACGCGATACGACGTCGATAGCCCGATCACCGCGCCTAGAAGGATCTGAACCAGTGGCGTCGGTATGGATACCGGCACCATGCGGGACACTGCGCCGCTCGCCACGACCGCGAGCAACAGGACGAGTACAATCGAGACGGATTCCAAGCGATACTCCCAGGGTAAGCCCGGGTGTTATCGGTTTTCACCGACCAACGACACCCCGCGTCTCGTTTTGCACGATCGCGCGCATGAGGCTGCGGGTATTGCCGGACAAGTCACCCTGTCGGCGCGCAGGCCTTCAGCGGCGCCAGTAGCTGCACGAGAGCAAGCATATTGGCCAAAAATAAGCCGGTCGGTCGTGCTGGTCACCGCAGAGCGCCGATGCAGCCGCCGTCGAGAGGACAAGCCGGCGCCTCGCCGACTTGCCCTCGTTGCGAACGTCTCGAGCCTAGAACCGCATCGTCCCGCCGAACGCCACGGTCCGCCCGCTCACGGTGTTGGTCATAACCCGCTTGGCGGTGCCGTCGGCATATTGGACGATCGGCTCGTCGGTGATGTTGATCACGTCCAGCGACAGCTTGAACTGGCGCGTGACGTTGACATAGGCGGACGCGTCGAGGTTCGTCGTACCCTTGATATATTCGCCGATATTGCCGTTGCCACCATTGCCCCAGCGATAGCGCGAGCGGGTCGCCACGGAGCCTCGCACGCCCCAGCGATCGGTGTCGTAATACAGCGTCGCGTTCGACGAGAATTTCGACAGCGTCGGCAACGGCAAACGAACCGCAACGTCCGAATAGAACACGTCGGTCGATCCTTCGGCGAACGTGACGTTGCCGAGCACGCCGAGCTTGTCGAACGGCGCGGGGAGGAAGTCGAAGTCGCGCTTGGCCGCGATCTCGACGCCCTTGATCGATGCGCCGGGGCCGTTGACCGGCCGCGTATAGTTCACCAGCACCGAGGGATCGACGCCGACGGGCAGCAGCGACGACGGATACCCCGTGCTGCTGTACGCGACCAGTCGCGTCTCCGACGTGATGTACGAGTCGATGTGCTTGTAGAACGCGCCGATCGCCAGCGAACCGCGCTGGCCATCGTAATATTCGAGCGACCCTTCGACGGAATCGGCGATGAACGGCGCGAGGTTGGGATTGCCCGCGGCGATCGTGCCGCCGAACGACGCGAGGTTCAGCGTCCCCGCCGCACGCATGTCGCTGAGCGCGGGGCGGCTCAGGTTGCGGTTGCCGCTGATGCGAAAGACCAGCGACCGGCTGAGGTCGAACGCCAGGTTCGCCGCGGGCAGGAAGCCGTCGTAACTGTTGGTCACGTTGACCGGGACCAGCGCGCTGCCGACCAGCGCCGTCCCCGACGAGCCGAGGTCGGTATGATAATAGCGCACGCCCAGATTGGCGCGCAGGCCGATGCTGCCGAGTTGCGTCTTCAAATCGTATTGCAGATACGCGCCATAGGTCTTCTCGACGAGGTCATAGGCGGTACCGGCGACGGTGTCGCTCGCGTCGACGGTCATGCTCTGGCCCAGCAGCGCGTAGGTGCCCGCCACGTCGCCGATGACATAGGGGGCGAGGCTGCTGTCCGACAACACGCTGGTGGGGACGTCGGGCACGCCGGGTTTGCCCTCGTAGCTCGGTGCGACCTTGCGCTGCCAGCCGCTGTTGATGAAGCGCTTGAACCCGCCCCCCGCCTTGATCGTCGAGCCCGAACCGACCGTCCAGGCGAGTTCCGCCTTGCTGTTGTAGAATTCGCTACGGATGCGGTCGGCGCGCGTTTCCAGGCCTTGCAGATCCCATTGCGACGCGTCGGCGATGTCGAAGCCGTAGCTGGTTCGCGGCGATCCCGTGTTCAGGCCTCCGAACGCATAGCTCTTGTCGACGGCCTCCAGATACACCTGGGCATAGCCGGAATTGAACGTCGACCGGGACCAGCCGCCGAGAAAGTTGACCGTCAGGTTGCTGGTCAGATCGGTATGCCCGTTCAGCGCGGCCTGCCAGAAAGTCGTCTGATCCTGCGTCACCTTCGATTCCGTGCGCATATCGACATGATCGAACGACGCGCCGACGATGTCGTTATATTCGTCGAAGGTTACACCGGTCAGAACCTGCGTTCCCGTGACGTTGTTGGCGGCGATGCCATTGGTCCCCGCCGCGCCGATCACGCCCGACCGGCGATCGTTGGTCAACTTGCCGTACAGCACGTCGAGCGTCAGGTCGGTGCGGTCGTTCGGATGATATTGTAGCGCGGTGGTGAGGCCCAGGCGCTCGCGCTTGTTGAAGAAGGTCGCATAGGTTTGCGCGCGGCTGTTCCATGCGCGATTGGCGCCGGTCGCACCGACCAGCACCGCCCGGTCCGCTGCGGAAACGCTCTGACCGACATTGGCGGCACCGAAATTGAGCTGCGACCAGTTCCAGTTGCGATAGCCGAATTCGACCGTATCGGCCGTGCTGTACGCCACCGAGGCGAGGAAGCCGAAATCGCCCCACCGGTCCGAGATCAGGCCGACCAGCCGCGGCGTGACCGTCTTGGTATATTGGTTCGACTGCCCCTTCGCGGATGCCACCACGGTGAGCCCGTTGAAATCGAACGGCTTGGCCGTGTGCAGCCCGACCGTGCCGCCGATGCCGCCCTCGTCCTGCTCGGCCGCATAGGATTTCTCGACGACGACCTTGTTGAACAGTTCGGACGCGAAGATGCTGTAGTCGAACGAACGCGAGCGGCTGACAGACGATCGGCTGTCCAGCCCCGACGAGGTGTTGGTGAGCACCTCCATGCCGTTCAGCTGGGTGCGCGTGAAGTCCGCGCCCAGGCCACGCAGCGAGATCTGCCGGCCTTCGCCGCTGTCGCGCGTGATCGCGACGCCCGGAATGCGTTGCAGCGCTTCGGCGAGGTTCTGGTCGGGAAACGCCGCGATATCCTGCGCTAGGATCACGTCCTGCGAACCGGTCGCAGCCTTCTTGATCTGCTGCGCCTTGGCAACGCTCTCGCGATACCCCGTGACCACGATATCGGTACCACCTTCGACCGACTGATCGGCCAGCGCTACCGGCGCGGTCGCCATCTGTGCTTCAGCGCCGCCAAGTGCCACGGCAGGGATGTTCGCCCCCGCCGTGGCATAGGACATGCGCCGGACGACCGTCACCGTGCCGCCGACGATCCTGCCGTCGAGATCGCTACCCGCGGTGAGCCGCGTCAGCGCCTCCTCGGCGGTCATCCGCCCACGCAGGCGCTGGCTGCGCGCACCTTTCAACAGCGCTGGCGAGGACGCCAGTTGCAGTCCGGTCCGGCGCGAGAAGGCCAACAGTGCTTCGCCGAGGTCCTGCGCCGGCACGTCGAAGGCGAACTGGCGTGGCGCGGACTGCGCGCTCTGTGCTGCTGCCGGCGTGGCAACGCAGGCGAGCGACGCAGCAGACCCTAATAGAATATGGGATAGTCGGATCGTGTTGAACATGTTTTCCCCCGAATGGCTTGAGGGGGAGACGGCAAAGACGCGCGAAACCCGACAAAGTATTTCGTTTCAGTTATATGACATGGCTGCACGGCTATTATCGTCTGAGGCAAGCCCGCCGAAACCTCGCATATACTTGTTTTTCACACTCTTCGTGACGCTCTCCGAGATTGTCACAAACGGGGCCTAGAGCGCCGGGACGAATAACCCGGATATCCCATGCCCGCGTCGCCGCATCAGATCGAGAGCCTCGCGGCGGCCGAAGACTGGCGCGCGATTGCCGCCACGCTCGGCCGGTATGTCCGGGCGCGTACGAACCGCGCCGACGTCGCAGAGGATGTCGTGCAGGAGACCTTGTCGAGGCTGGTGCACCAAAGCCGGATGCAGAAGCTGGTCAGCATCTATGCGCTGGGCTTTCGGATCGCCGCGAACCTGCTGGTCGACCATCACCGCCGCGATAGGAGATACGTCGCCGAACGCGAGGAGGAGCCAGCCAGCCAGGCGCCCTTGCCCGATCGCGTGCTCGTCGGGCGGCAGGAGCTTGCGATCCTCAACGACGCGCTGGCGGCGATGCCACCGCTGCGCCGCGACGTACTTGTCCGCCGCCGATTGCAGGGCCAAAGCTGTGCGGCGATAGCGAGGGATCTGGGGTTGAGCCCGAAGGCAGTCGAAAAGCACATTACCCGCGGTCTTGCAGACCTGCACAAGGCGATGCCGGGGAACGCGGTCATGCGTGGCGGCGAGCGATGAGCCGTGAGAGCCAGATCGTGGAGGAGGCGGCCGGCTGGATCGACCGGCTCAACCAGCCTGCTTTCGATGCTGCGGCCGGGCCCGACTTCGACGCCTGGATGGCGGCGTCGCCGCGCCACCGCGAGGTCTTCGCGGATCTCCAGGCGCTGTGGCATTCGGAGGGCTTGGTGGAGGCGCTGGGCCAAGCCGGACGCGCTCCGAGCATTGCTCAAGCGCCGCCCGAACCGGACGCTCGGTTCCGCAGAAACTGGGCCACGGCCCCCCGGTTGGCGGCGGCCGCGTGCGCGATGCTGCTCGCGATCATGCTGATTCTGCCGATCGTGTCGACGAGCACCTACCGTAGCGGCGCGGGCAAGATCCGGTCGGTCGTGCTGGCAGATGGATCGCGGGTGGACCTGAGCAGCGATACCGAGCTTCGCGTCCGCATCCTGCCATGGGAACGCACCGCGACGCTGGTACGCGGCGAAGCGTTCTTCGACGTTCGGCATGAGGGCGTCCGCGCGTTCCGGGTCACCAGCGGCACCACGTCGGTGCGCGTTTTGGGTACCGCGTTCAACGTCGATCGCCAAAGTCCGACGCGGACTGCGGTGTCGGTATATCGCGGCGCGGTGGAAGTCGGCGTGGACGGCGCGGCCAATCTCGTGGTGCGCAAGGGAGACGGGGCGCGTGTCGTCGACGGGCAGGTCGTCGCGCAGCCACGCATTGCGGAGGGCGCGCCCGACTGGAAATCCGGATGGTTCGAAGCATCGGATATTCCGCTCGGCGTGCTGATCGGCAAGGTGCAACGCTATTCGGCGCGGCCGATCCTGTTGCAGGATCGCAGCTTGCAGGCGCTTCCGATCAGCGGCCGCTTCCACATCGCCGATACCGATCGGGCGCTACAGGCGGTCCAGGCGGCCTATCATGTCGAGGTCGCTTATGGTCCGAAGACGATCTCCATCCGCCCTGCGGCGAGCCCGGAAGACCCCTAATGTCGTCGTTGCCGGCCGCTTTTCGTGTCGGGTTTCGTCGGGCTGGTCCGTCTTCCCACCATGACAGGGTGCGATGCGATGCCGGGCGTGGTCCGGCGTGCAGTCCGCACCCTGCTGCAAGGGAGTATGCCCGCCGTGCCTCAGTTCGATCGCCGCAATCTGGTCAAGGCCGGTCTGTCCCTGTCGCTGCTGGGAGGATTGGGTGCGCCCCGCCTGCTGGCGCGGGCGACGTTCACGCGCGATCCGTTCACGCTCGGGATCGCCTCGGGCGAGCCGTGGCCGGACGGGTTCGTCATCTGGACGCGGCTGGCCCCCGAGCCACAGACCCCCGATGGCGGGATGCCGCCGCATGACGTTCCGGTCCGCTGGGAGGTCGCCGAGGACCCTGGTTTCCGCAAGATCGTCCGCACCGGCGCGGCGGTGGCGGAAGCGGCGCTGGCGCACTCGGTCCATGTCGAGGTCGACGGGCTGCGGCCGCATCGCCCCTATTGGTACCGTTTCCTCGTTGCCGGCGCCGGCGCGAGCCCGATCGGAACGGCACGGACCGCGCCGGCGGCGGGGGCATCGCTCGACCGGTTGCGGCTCGCGATGCTGGGCTGCCAGGATTTCGAGACGGGCTTCTTCACCGCCTATGCGCACGTCGCGCGCGAGCCCGATCTCGACGCGGTCTTCCACTATGGCGATTATATCTATGAGATGGCGGCGCGCGCCGAGCCCAGCCCGCGCAAGCATCTCGGCGCGGAGACCTATACGCTGGACGCATATCGCCGCCGCTACGCCCAGTACAAGGCCGATCCCGATCTCCAGGCGGCGCATGCTGCGGTCGCCTTCATCATGTCGTTCGACGATCACGAGATCGACGATAATTGGGCGGGCGAATTCGACAAGGACGGCAACCCGCCCGCGATCTTCGCGCACCGCAAGGCGGCGGCGCTGCAGGCCTGGTACGAGCATGTGCCCGTCCGTCGCGCACAGCGGCCCGGCGCGAACGGCACGCACGCCTATCGCCGGCTCGATTACGGCACGCTCGCGCGGATGCACGTTCTCGACACGCGCTCGTTCCGCAGCGATCAGCTTTGCGAGCGCCCCGGTCTGCCGCGTGCGCAGCTCGACGCCTGCGTTCCCGTCGACCGGTCGGAGCGGACGATGCTGGGGGCGGCACAGGAACGCTGGCTCGACCACGGCCTCGCCAACCGCGCCCGCTGGAACTTCATCGCGCAGCAGGTGATGGTCATGCCCTATGATGCCCGCAAGGACGGCGCCACGACGCCGCTTATCGGCAAGGACAATTGGAACGGCTACCCGCTGTCTCGTCAGCGGCTCGTCGACGGCATCGCGCGGCGGGGCCTGACCAATGTCGTGATCGGCAGCGGCGATCTTCACCAGAACGTCATCGGATCGGTGCCGCGGGCTGCGGAAGACGTCGGCGGCCCCGCGATCGCCACGGAGTTTCTGGCGACCTCGATCTCCTCGGGTGGCACCGGCGGGCTGCACTATCCGGGCGAAAACCGCACGCTGAACAACAATCCCAACGTCGCCCTCCTAAACAACCAGCGCGGCTACCAGCTCTTCACCGTGACGCCGGATCGCTGGCTCGCTGAGGTGAAGGTGATGGATCAGGTCGATCGGCCCGGCGGGTCGATCTCGACGCTGGCGAAATTCGCCGTGGATCCCAAACAGCCGGGACCGCAGCCGGCCTGAAGAGCTGGTCTACCCGGCTGCGCCACCGCGGACGTGGTTTCGCCGTGGTGAGGGTAGGATCTTGCTACAAGCGCGGCTGACCTTCGTCCTGCGCGCTTACCCCGCAGTCGCTTGACGCCCCTCGACGACGATCGTGCCCGCTGCGTTTTGGGTGGGAACGGCAATCGTCGACGAACCGGTCGCGCCATCCTGCATCACCGCGACGCGCTTGCCCTTCACCGTGGCGGTGCCGCTCCCGGTCCAGTCGTGGACGGTGACGGCGATCGATTTCCACCAGGGCTTGAAGCTGCCCTCGGGCTTGGCGAAGTCGATCGACAGGCCGGTCGGCGTGATCGTGCAGCGCACCGTCTGGCGAAAATAGCCGCGGCGGGTGTACGCGAGCGTACGGCCGTCGTCCTCGTAGAGCGTGCCCATGCAGTCCGCGCCGGGATAGACGTCGAGGCGCAGCGGACCGTTCGGGGTTTCGCTCGTGCTCTGGACCAGCGGCTGGCGGGGCAGGATCGTGCCGGCGCGGACGAACACGGGCAGGTGATCGAGCCGCGGCGTTTCGGTCACGCGGTCGCCGAGCGTGCGCGCGGTCGGCACCGCCTGCGTCGCCGACTGGATCGGGCCGGCGGCGGCGGGCTCGGGCGTGCCGACGCGCTGTCCGGTCCAATAGTCGTACCAGCCACCGGCGGGCAGGCAGACGTCGTAGGTCTGCGGTGATTCCGGCTTGGGCGGCGGCGCGATCAGCAGCGACTTGCCGAGCGTGAACGCCATCGACTGGTCGCACGACGCGGTCGCGGCGGCCGGATAGTCGTAGAACACCGGGCGCATGATCGGATCGCCGAACCGCGCGTTCTGGTCCGCCAGCGCGTAGAAATACGGCATCAACCGATAGCGCTCCTCGATGAAGCGGCGGCGGATCGCGAGGTGGTCGGGGCCGTCGACCCAGGGCTCGACGCGCGGCGTGCCGGTCGCCGAATGGTTGCGGAACACCGGCGTAAACGCACCGATCTCGGTCCAGCGGGTGAGCAGATCGGGGCTTGGACCGCCCGCGAACCCGCTGACGTCGGCAGCGCTGTAGCCGAAGCCCGACAGGCCGAGGTTGATGATCTGCTGCACCGACAGCTTCAGGTGATCCCAGGTCGCGCTGTTGTCGCCGGTCCAGGTGACCGCATAACGCTGCCCGCCCGCATAGCTCGCCCGCGTCATCACGAACGGGCGCTCATCGGGGCGCAGCTTGAGCAGGCCGTCGAACGTGGCGCGCGTGTTGAGCATGCCGTAGACGTTGTGCGCCTCGCGGTGATCGGTGATGCGGGCTGCGAAATCGTCGCTGTCGATGCGGTGGCGGGTGTCGAGCGGCATCGTCTTGGTCGGCGTCTCGAAGATCGCCGGCTCGTTCATGTCGTTCCAGAACCCCGCGATCCCGGCGTCGAGAAAGCCCTTATACTGCGTGCCCCACCAGGTCCGCGCGGCGGTCTTGGTGAAGTCGGGGAATACCGACGGCCCCGGCCAGACCGGCGCGACATAGGGGCTGCCATCGGCGTTCTTGATGAACGCATCGGCCTTCATCCCGCTCTGGTACGGCGCGTAACCCTGTTCGACCGCGGCGATGTGGAGATCGGTGATCGCGACCAGCTTGATCCCGTCGGCCTTCATATCGGTGGCGAGCTTGGGGAGGTCGGGGAAGGTCTTGGCGTCGGTGGTGAACGGCCGGTTGCGATCCTGATAGCCGATGTCGAGCCAGATCACGTCGGTCGGCACGCGGTCGCTGCGCAGGCGGGCGGCGATCTGGCGGACCTCGTCGGCGCTGCCATAGCTGTAGCGCGACTGCTGGTAGCCTAGCGCCCATTTCGGCGCGAGCGGGGCGTGGCCGGTCAGGTCGGCGTAGCGCCGCGTGACCTCCGCCATCGATGGCCCGGCGATGAAATAATAGTCGATCGGGCCGTCGGGGCCGCCGAACGACAGCGTCTCGGCATCGCGGTGGCCGAAGTCGAACCAGGTGCGATACGTGTTGTCGAGCAGGATGCCGTAGCTGCCGCCGGCACCGCCGGTGCCGATAAAAAAGGGTATCGACTTGTAAATCGGATCGTCGGCGCTGCTGAACCCGAACGCGTCGGTGTTCCAGTCGACGAAGCCGTGGCCGCGGCGGTCGAGCCCCTGCGTCTTGTCGCCAAGGCCGTAGAAATGCTCGCTGATCGGCAGGGTCTTCGAGATCGCGAACGCCTTACCGTCGGTCGCGACGGGGGCGGCGTCGGCGGAAATGATCTTGCCGTCGAGCGTCTCGAAGGTGATCGCGCCGCCGGCACCGACGCGCACGCGGACGCTGGCGGTGGCGAAGCCGTCGGGGGCGGCGGTGACGGCGATCTTCTGGTGGCGGATCGCGGCGGGGACTGCCCAGCTGGCGTCCTCCGGGAACATGCCGTTATTGTCGACGCGCACGCGGACGAGTCCGTCGGTCATCGCGTTGATCCGCGTGGTGGTCATGCCGACATGGACGTCGACACCGTCGCTCCGTGGAGTCAATGTGGGCGCGTGTGCGGCTGGCGCTGCGGGCGTCTGCGCGTAGACGGGGACGCTGCACACGCCAGCGGTGGCGGCGAGCAGGAGGGCTAGGCGTTTCATACGGTATCCTTGTGGTCCGCTAAGTCGCGGAGGCGAGAGGCGTGCGACCCGAAATTCGATGCGCAACGGGTCAGGAAATCGTCGATCTTCGGCAGGTCGATGGGATCGATATCGGCGCCGGGCGGGATCAGCCGCGCGGCATCGGGGAAGGTGCCATAGCCGGCGAACAGGCAGTGCCAGCTGATCGCCGAATAATAGCGACCGAGTCCGGCGCGATCGATCGCTGCCAGCATGTCGGCGCCGGTGAACCAGGTGGACATCAGCATCTTCAGGTCGTCGGACAGGGCCTCGACTCCGCGTGCTTCTGCCCAATAGCCGGTCGGATCGTCGTGGCGCTGGTTCAGGCGGTAGTGCGCGACGATGTAATCGCGGACCCCGTCGTAGCGCGCGGCGATCCGCGTGTTGAACGCGGTGCGGACCGCGTCGGTCGCGCCGCCGTGATCGACCATGTCGAGGAACGCTTCGACGGTGGCGATGACGAGATGCAGCGCGGTCGCCTCGAGCGGTTCGAGGAAGCCTTGTGCCAGCCCGACGGCGAGTGCGTTATGCGACCAGCTGTCGCGGACGCGGCCGACGCGCATCTTGAGATGGCGCGCTTCGCCGGTCTCGACGCCGATATGTGCGCGGAGTTCTGCTTCGGCCTGCGCTTCGGTCAGGTGGCGGCTGGAATAGACGTAGCCGTTGCCGTTTCGACTGGTCAGCGGGATGTGCCATGCCCAGCCTGCTGACTGCGCAGTCGCGCGCGTCTGGCTAGGGATCGGCGCGCCGGGGGCGTGAGCGGTCGGCATGACTACTGCGCGGTCATTGAACAGCGCGTCGGCGTAACTGGCGAACGGGATGTCCAGCGCGCTGAAGATCGTGCTGCGAAACCCGCTGGCGTCGACGAAGAGATCACCCGCGATGAGCTCGCCATCGGTATCGACCAGCGCGGCGATATTGCCGTTCGGAGCACGCTCGACACTGGCAATCCGACGTTGGAGATGGACGACGCTTAGCGCTTCGGTCGCGTGCGAGGCCAGGAACGCCCCGACCTTGTACGCATCGAAATGATAGCCGTAGCTGACTTCGAACGGGAAATTCGCGGCGGACTGCGGCGCGCAGTGCGCGGCGGCTAGGCGAGCGGGGAGCAGGAACTGGTCGGGGTGCGCCTCGACATCGCGACCCGTCCGTCGTGCCCGCGCATTGTAGAAGAATTGCGGCGCGGTGTGCCCGTCGAGCGCGGTGGGGAAGGGGTGGAAATAGCGTTCGTACCCGGCGCGGTCGGACCAGCCCTCGAAGCCGATCCCGAGCTTGTAGGTCGCATCGCATGCGGGCATCCAGTCGGCTTCGGCGATGCCGAGCGTGTCGAAGAAATGCTTCAGCTGCGGCGTCGAGCCTTCGCCGACGCCGACGATGCCGATCTCGGGGCTCTCGACCAGCGTCACGCGAACGCCGCGGTCGCGCCAGCGATGCGCGACCAGGCACGCGGTCATCCACCCGGCGGTGCCGCCGCCGAGGATGACGATGTGCTGGTCGCGCCCATCGATCACCGCTGCAGCACCAGCCCGGACAGCGGCGGTAGCGTCGTCGTGTCGGCGCCGTCGGTCGCAAACAGCATGGCGCCGTCAGTCATGATGCCGACCGGCCAGCCACGCGCGTCATCGCCGAGATTGAACACGCAGAGCAGCGTCTCGTCTCCAGACTCCCGCTCGAACGCGATCACCGCATCGTCGCTGTGCACGATCCGCAGGCTCCCAAGCCGCAACGCCGGATGTGACTTTCGCGCGGCGATCAGCGTCCGCGTCCAGTGCAGCAGCGATGTCGCATCCGCTTCCTGCGCGTCGACCGCGATTGCGCGGTGATCTTCCCCGAACGGGAGCCAAGGCTCGGTGCTGCCGAACCCGAGATCGGGCGCCGCGCCGATCCACGGCATTGGGGTGCGGGCGCCGTCGCGCGACAGTGTCAGCGGCCAGTTCGCGATTGCCTCGGGGTCGAGGAGATCGTCGAAGGCGATGTCGACCTGAGTGAGGCCGAGCTCCTCACCTTGGTAAAGGAAGATGTTGCCGCGCAGTGCGACGAGCAGCAGGATCTTCATCCGCGCGAACGCCTCGCGCTGGTTGGGTGTCGTCCAGCGCGAGATCGCGCGTGGTGCGTCGTGGTTCTCGAACGCCCAGCTCGGCCAGCCGAGACCCGGCGTATCGGGCCAGTTGCCGACCGCGTCGACGATCAGCTCGGGCGTCAGCCGGTCCGCATACAGGAAGTCGAAGCCGTACGCGCTGTTGAGCCGGCCATTGCCGCCGGTGAACAGCTTCATCTCGCGGTCGCTGTCGTCGCCGCCGACTTCGGCCACGGTGAACCCGGCGCCATATTCGTCGAGCAGCGCACGGATCCGCTCGATGAAGCCGACGATGTCCGGATGGCTCTGGTTGTGGAGCTTCAGCTGGAAATCGAACGACCGCGTCCGTGCGCGATTGGTCGCGGGTGCCGGCGGATTGTCGGTCAGCGCCGGGTCGTGCATCGCGAAATTGATCGCATCGAGGCGGAAGCCGTCGACGCCGCGATCCAGCCAGAACCGCGCGGTCGCGATCAGTTCGTCCTGCACCGCGGGGTTATGCCCGTTGAGCTGCGGTTGATCCTTCAGGAAATTGTGCATGTAATATTGGCCGCGTCGCGCGTCCCAGGTCCAGGCCGGGCCGCCGAACACCGACTGCCAGTTCGACGGCGGCGTGCCGTCGGGCTTGGCATCCGCCCAGACGTACCAGTCCGCCTTGTCGCCACTGCGCGACGCGCGGCTCCGGCGGAACCAGTCATGCTCCTCCGAGGTGTGCGAATAGACCTGGTCGATGATGATCTTCAGGCCGAGCGCATGCGCGCGCGCGATCAACGCGTCGAAATCGGCGAGCGTGCCGAAGATCGGATCGACGTCGCGGTAATCCGACACGTCGTAGCCGAAGTCCGCCATCGGCGAGGTGAAGAACGGCGACAGCCACACCGCATCCACGCCGAGGCTGGCGACATAATCGAGATGCGCGGTGATGCCCGGCAGGTCGCCGATCCCGTCGTCGTTCGAGTCCGCGAAACTGCGGGGATAGATCTGATAGATCGTCGCACCCTTCCACCACGGGTGGTCGGCAGCGGACTCAGGCAATCGTGCAGGCATCAACGAGTCTCCGCGGCGCAGACGGCATAGCCGAACGCGGGCAGGGTTATGGTGACGCTGCCGGGGGCTGCAGCGCGGGACGCACATTTGCCGACGAGCGTAGCGAAACGCGTGGAGCCGATCTCGACCTGCACCGCCCGCGTGAGCGGCTTGGCGGAGGTGTTGAACGCCATCAGGATTTCCGCACCCGTCGTCGGATCGAAGCGCGACACGGCGAGCAGGCCTGGCGTCTCGCTGCGGCTGCGGATGACCGTCCGGCCCCGCGTGAGCGCCGGATGCGCAACACGGATCTTCGACAGCTCGGCAATCTGGCGGAACAGCGGATTGGTCTCGCCGAAGCTCTCCGTCGCGGTCGTCTTGGTCGTGCCGAGCAGGCGGTTGTCGTTGTAGATCGCGACCTTTGACGCGAACATGTCCTCGCGCGAGTCCTGATCGTTACCGTCGCCGACAAAGCCCTGTTCGTCGCCGGAGTAGATCGTAGGCACGCCGCGCAACGTCAGCAGCATCGCGTTCGACAGCAGCACGCGCTGCAGCACCTCCTCGTCCGACGCCCGCGGGAACGCCTTCCGCACGTAGGTGGCGAAGCGGCCGTCGTCGTGGTTGCCGGTGAAGGTCGGCAGGATCGCCGCGGTGTCGACGCCCTTCGCATACAGCACGTCGCCGTCGAACAGCGCTTCGAACGCATCGGTACCGCGCGTGCCTGCGACCGTCTCGATCACCGCCTGGCGGAACGCGAAGTCGAGCACTGCGGGCAGCTTGTCGACGACCGTGTGCTGCGCGAGCACCGCCGGACGGACCTCGTGATCGGAGACCTCGCCGAAGATGTGGAAGTTCGGGATGCCGTTCGCCCGTGCCCGCGTCAGCATCGCCGGCACGAACTGCGCCCAGAATTCGGGGTTCACGTGGCGCGCGGTGTCGATGCGGAAGCCATCGACCTTGAACCGGTCGATCCACGAACCGAAGATGTCGATCATCCCGCTCACGACGCGCGGATTCTCCGTCATCACGTCGTCGAGACCCGAGAAATCGCCCATCGTCGAGCTCTCGTTCATGAACGTCGTGTCGCCGCGATTATGGTAATAGACCGGGTCGTTGAGCCAGGCCGGCACCTTCACGTTACGCTCGGCGGGGGGCACGTACGGCGTGTAGGCATAGGTGGTGTCGGTCAGCTTGGCGAAGTTCGCCGCTGTGCGCACGTCGTCCCCTGCGAACCCGCCATTGATCGCCTTGCCGCCGACACCGCCCTTGCGCTGGTACGGATACGTCGCGCGGTCGCGGTACGGGCAGGGCATGCCGACCGAGCATTCGCGGTACTGGATCACGTCCGCGGTGTGGTTGATGATGATGTCCATATACACCTTCATCCCGCGCGCGTGCGCCGCGTCGACGAATGCGGTCATGTCGGCGTTGGTGCCGAGATGCGGGTCGACCTGCGTGAAGTCGGTGATCCAATAGCCGTGATAGCCTGCAGATTCGTGGCCCGGCGAACCCTGCACCGCCTTGTTCTTGAAGATCGGCCCGAGCCAGATCGCGGTCGCGCCGAGATGCTGAATATAGTCGAGCCGCTTGGTCAGGCCCTTCAGATCGCCGCCGTGATAGAAGCCCTTGGCGGTCGGATCATAGCCGGTCTTGAGCCGATCCCCGGCGATCCCCCCGCGGTCGTTCGAAGGATCGGCATTCTCGAACCGGTCGGGCAGGACGAAATAGATCACCTCGTCCTGCGGCGCACGCGCGCGGTAGTCGGCGGGCGGCGCGGCGGCCGCGCCGGACAGCGCGAGCAGGATGGCGGCGGTGATGCTCATGCGCCGAGCCCTGCGGATGCCGCGCAATGCTGTGCGACGAACGCCGCGTGATCCTGCATCTGCGCCACTTCGCGCGCGTTGAGCTTGTCGATCGTGTCCATGAATTCCCCCAGGTCGTTCGTCGATATCGCGTCCGCCAATGGATGGTGGCCCGCCGGTATGATGCCTTGTCCCGCCAGCACCTGAAGCCAGCCGACTTCGGTGAACAGCTCCTCATGCTCGCGGACGATGTGTCCGTTGCCGCGCCACAATTCGATCTTCGCGGCGAGCGTGTCGGGCACCGCCATGTCGCGGCACTGGCGCCAGAACGGCGTGTCGTCGCGCGCGGTCGCCTTGTAGTGGAGGATGATGAAGTCGCGGATACGCTCGTATTCGAAGTCGCTCTGGCGGTTGAACTCGGCGCGATCGGCGTCGGCGATGACGCGGCCGGGTAACAGCTTCAACAGTCGCGAGATCGCAGACTGGATCAGGTGGATGCTGGTGGATTCGAGCGGTTCCATGAACCCCGCCGCCAGCCCGAGCGCGACGACGTTGCGGTTCCAGATCTGCTTGCGGCGGCCGGTGCGGAACGTGATCGTCCGCGGGTCGGCCATCGCCGGGGTGTCGAGTCCGCTGAGCAAAGTCGCGGTCGCCTCGTCCTCGCTGATGTGCGCGCTGGAGAAGACGACGCCGTTGCCGGTGCGATGCTGCAACGGGATCCGCCACTGCCAGCCGGCGGCATGCGCGGTCGAGCGCGTGTACGGCGTGAACTTTTCGCTCCGCGCCGAGGGCACCGCAATGGCTCGGTCGCACGGCAGCCAGTGCGTCCAGTCCTCATACCCGGTACCGAGCGCCTCCTCGATCAGCAGCCCGCGAAAGCCGGTGCAGTCGATATACAGGTCGGCGGCGACGGTCGTGCCGTTCTCAAGCACCAGTCCGGCGACATCGCCGCTCTCGCCATCGCGGGTGACGCGGACGATCTTGCCCTCGATCCGATTGACGCCGCGGGTCTCGGAATAGCGTCGCAGGTAGCGCGCATAGAGGCCGGCATCGAAATGATACGCGTAGGGCATCGACGGCAGCGTGCGCGCGGTACGAGCCGGCCCCCGCTGCATCCGCTCGGCAAGTGCGGCGTGCGTATTCAGCGAATAGGCGCCCAGATCGCCAGCGAGCCCGAGCGACCGCGCGCGCAGCCAATATTGGTGGAACGGCAACAGGCCGACATCACGCCCGACATCGCCGAACGCGTGCATGTAGCGATGGCCCGGCTTGAACCAGTCGACGAACTCGATGCCGAGCTTGAACGTGCCCCCGGTCGCGCGGAGGAACGCGTCCTCGTCGAGCCCGAGCGCATCGTTGAACAGATGGATCTGCGGGATCGTCGCCTCGCCGACCCCAACAGTGCCGATCTCGTCGGACTCGATCAAGTCGATCTCGTATCCCGTCTCCAGGAACCGCGCGAAGGTGGCCGCCGCCATCCAGCCGGCCGTTCCGCCGCCGGCGATCACGATACGCAAAGGGTGATTGGCCATCGTCCGCGTCCCCGCTTGAAACCGTCAGGTGCCGCCGTCGCGGGGCAAAATGCGGGGCGGTGTCAACCGCCCCGCCATCGACATCAGAACTTGCTCGTCAGAACTTGCCCGTCAGAACTTGTAGGTGATGCCGACATAGTAATCACGACCATAGCGCTGGTAGTCGATCACCTGGCGCGGATCGTCGTTCTGGTACGTCACGAACGGCCGGTCAGTCAGGTTCTTCGCCTGCGCGAGGATTGCGAAGTTGCGCAGCGGGCCGGACTGGAACTCATAACCGATCTGCGCATCCAGGATCGCCTCGGCCTTTGCGGTGCGATAGGTCGGGTTCGCCGACAGACCGGCGACCTCGGCCAGGAAGCTCGAGCGATAGCGATAGTTCGCGCGCGCCTGGAAGCCCCATTTCTCGAAGTAGATCGTGCCGCTGCCGGTCCATTTGGACAGGCCGGGCAGGGTGATCGCCTCGGTCGGGTTGCTGCCATACTTGATCGTCGACTGCGTGTAGTTGCCGCTGGCGAACATGCCGAACCCGTCGAGCGCGGACGTGATCGCCTTGAACGGCAGCGACAGGGTCGCCTCGACGCCGAGCACTTCGCCGCGACCGGTGTTGTCGGGCAACGAGACGTTGCCGATCGTCTGGCCCGCCGCGATCACCTGCGCCTGCTGCGCCGCGGTCAGGGAGGGGAGCAGCGCCGAGAAGTCGTAGGGCAGCGAATTGTTCGGATCGACGAAGTCGGTCAGGTGCTTGAAGTAGCTCGACAGCGCGACATAGCCGCCACCGTTGAAATACTTCTCGAACGACAGATCGATGTTGGTCGACTGATACGGCTTCAGGTTGACGTTGCCGCCGGTCGAGGTGAACACCGGGAACAGGCCGGCAGGCGTCTGGCCGATGTTGGTCAGGTTGATCGCGACGTCCTGCGTCACGCGCTCCTGGTCCAGGCGCGGACGGACCATCGTCTGCGATGCGCCGACCTTGACGAAGCCCAGCGGGATCAGTTCGACCGACATCGTCGCGGACGGCAGGAAGTTGGTGTATTTCACCGACTCCTTCACCGGTGCGATCGTCACCGCGCCGCCGACGACGCTGGCGATCTGCCCGGTCGAGCTCTGGTCCGAATGCACAACCTGCGCGCCGATCGAGCCCTTGAGCGGCTTATCGCCGACCAGACCGTCGAGCGTGACCTTGGCGTAGCCGGTCCAAACCTTTTCGAGCACGACGTTGTCGCGCACCAGCGCGGACGGCCGGCCGTCGAACGCCGACTGCAGCGTGTTGTTGTAGAGGTACAGCGGATCGAGCGTCAGCATCTGCGGGATGCCGAGATAGTCGAGCGCGACATTGGTCCCGAGCTGCGCCTCGCTGGGAACGTCGCTGCTGAGCGGCGAGCCGCTCGACACGGTGCAGCCCACGCCGCCGCCCGGCGGGCACAGGAAATAGGAGGTGTAGGCGCTGGTCTTCTTGCGCTGGCTATAGTTGCCGCCGGCTTCCCAGCCCTTGACGACACTGTTCGAGAACTCGCCGTTGAGGCTTGCGCGTAGCGACTTCAGGTCGTCCTTGAAGCTCGGCCGGTTGAGGAAGCCGGTCTGGACGACCTGCTGCGTGCCGTTGTTGCCCCACCCTTGCGGGTCGGTCAGCTTGAAGACGTTGGTATCGGTGTAATCCAGCGTCGGCGAGAAGGTGTAGGTGCCGTTGCCGTTCTGCTTGACCGTGACGGTATCCGCCGCGCCGCTCTTGGCGAAGCCGGTGCCGGTGTTGGTCTCGAGCAGGAAGTCGGTGCGATCCGCATGGCTCCAGCTCGCGTCGACGTTCAGGTGGATCGTGTCGGTCAGCTTCAGATCGTTGTTCCAGCCGAACGAGTAATTATCCGCCTTGCGCTGGTTATAATCGTTGCGCTGCACGCCGAAGACATTGCCGAACGTCGCGTCGGTGACGAAACCGTCGCTGCTCGTCACGCCCGAAACCGTCGTGCCGCCGACCGTGCCAGCGCTGGCCAGCTGCCCCGCGAGCGGGAATTCGATGCCGCGCAGGATCTGCGTTTCCTTGAAATGCGAATACAGCGCGTCGAAGGTCGAATGGAAGCTGTCGGACGGCTGCCACTCGATCGTCGCGACGCCGCCGTAGCGCTTCAGTTCGTTCGACTGGACATAGGGCTTGGCGCCGTTGACCAGGAACGGGTCGGCTGCGGTGCCGGTGCCGGTATAGCCCCAGGCATTGTAGCGCTCGTTCTGCGACGGCGTCTGCGTCGCCGACACGCCGATCGCGATGCCGAGCGTGTCGTCGGCGAACTTGTCGACATAGGTCGCCGACGCGCGATAGCCGTAGCGCGTGCCGTCCGGGTTGAGCTTGTCGATGCCGTTCATCTGGCCGCGTGCACTGATCGCGACGATCCGGTTGGGCTGGTCGAGCGGACGCAGCATCCGCAGGTCGACCGTGCCGGCGATCCCGGCGGCGATCAGCGAGGCGTCGGCCGACTTGTAGACGTTGACGTTCTTGAAGAATTCCGACGGATATTGATCGAACTCGACGCCGCGATTGTCACCGGTCGTGACCTGTTCGCGGCCGTTGAGCAGCGTGGTCGAGAAATCGGGGCCGAGACCGCGGATCGACAGGCGTTGGTCGCGGCCTTCGAGACGCTGCGCGGTCACGCCCGGCAGGCGCGCGAGCGAGTCCGCGATCGACACGTCGGGCAGCTTGCCGACGTCTTCGGCCGAGATCGAGTCGACGATCAGCACCGACTGGCGCTTGATCTTGGCGGAGGATTCGAGGCCGGCGCGAATGCCGGTCACGACGATATCGTCACCGCCGTCGTCCGCCGGGGTTGCTGCGGCGGCGTCCTGCGGCGCGGTCGGCACGGCGTCGGCCGGCTGCGGCGTGGGCTCTGCGGCGGTCGTGACGGCATCGACCTGCGCGGGCGCGGTCGAATTGGCGTTCGGAACACCGGGGGCGACCTGTGAGAACGCGGCGTGGCCCGGCAGGATCAGCGCGGCGGCGAGCGCGGTGGCGCTGACGCGGAGCGCGAGGCGGCTGTGCGCGGAAACGCCGTTCGTGGCGCGCGCGCGGCACGGTGCAAAATTGCTCATGAATACCCCTTTGGCGGGAATGATCCCGCGCATCCTCAATGACTTGTGTCGGTAGCCTCGACGTCGTGCTTTCGCGTCGATTGTCGCAAGCCGGCTATATTTCGGCCGGGGTCGTTGCAAAAGGGACGGGCATACGTATTCACTGGTTCATGCAGTCCCTGTCTCTTCTCGACCACTTTTGCCCACACAGGCTCCAATGATGGGCCGCCGTCCGACATCGTTCGACATCGCGCAACTGGCTGGCGTGTCGCAGCCGACCGTGTCGCGCGCGCTACGTGGATCGAAGTCGGTCAATCCGCAGACTCGCCAGCGGATCGAGGCGATCGCCCGAAGTCTGCACTATGCCGTCGACAAACATGCGTCGTCGTTGCGGAGCCAATCGGCGAACACGCTGGCGCTGCTGTTCTTCGAGGAACCCGCCGAGGACGATTCCACCATCAACCCGTTCTTCCTGTCGATGCTCGGCTCGATCACGCACGCCTGCGCGCGCGCCGGGTACGATCTGCTGATCTCGTTTCAGCAATTGTCCGGCGACTGGCACGTCGATTACCAGGACAGTCGCAAGGCCGACGGCATCATCCTGCTCGGCTATGGCGATTATGAAGCCTATCGTGCGCGCCTCGATCACCTCACGGAGCAGGGGACCAAGGTGGTTCGCTGGGGCGCGGTCGGCACCGGGCCGGCGGGAATCACGGTCGGTTCGGACAACCGCGGCGGGGGCGAGGCGGCGACCGCGCACCTGATCGCGCAAGGGCAGCGCCGGATCGCGTTCCTGGGCACGGCCGACGGACGGTATCCCGAACTCGAGGATCGGTATCGGGGATATCGCGACGCGCTGGAGGCGGCTGGCCTCGTGGTGGATGATGCATTGCAGGTCGATGCGATCACCACCGAAGATGCCGGGCAGGAGGCGGTCGCCGAACTCGCGCGGCGCGGTGCCAGGTATGATGCGATCTTCGCGGCGAGCGACAGCATCGCGATCGGCGCGATGCGTGCGCTGGCGGCGGCGGGGCGAGCGATCCCGGACGACGTCGCGATCGTCGGCTTCGACGACATCGCCTCAGCGCAACTCACCAATCCGCCGCTGACGACCGTCACACAGGACGCGCGCCGGGCCGGGGAGGCGCTGGTGCGGACGCTGCTGGCGAGACTGCGCGGCGAAGTGTCCGACGACGCGCCGCTGCCAACCCGGCTGGTGATCCGCGCAAGCAGCGGAGCGTAACCCAACCACGATCCTCCCCCGCCAGGGGGAGGTGGCAGGCGTCAGCCTGACGGAGGGGGCGGCATGAGCAACCGCTGTTGCGTAACCTCCCCCTCCGTCACCTTCGGCGCCACCTCCCCCTGGCGGGGGAGGATCGAATGGCCCCGCGGAGTGAGCAGGCGTACTCAGTCGTCGAACAGGAAGAGATTGAGCGTCAGCCGCCCCGCCAGCGGGTCCGAGCTCAGCACCACCTCGGGCGGCAGATACGCACAGTGCAGCGTATTCCCCGCATAGACGAGCGCCCGGTTGAAGCGCGCCGGCTGGACCCCGACACACTCGTACAGTGCCGTATCGCCGGCAATGTAGGACGCTTCCGGCATCCCAAACGTCTGCACGCCTGCTTCCAACTCAGTCCTGAACCGATCGAGCCGCGACGCATCGACGCTCTCGAACCCCGTCGACCGCTGCCGGTAAAAGGCGGTGCCGCCTTGCTCGCCGTGCCCCAGGAACAGCAGCACCGCGATCCGCCGCGGCTCTACGCCATCGAAATGCGGCAGTCGCTGGATCGGTGCCAGATCGGTGGGCGCGGTTGTAACCAGCGAATAATAGGCCTCCGACACCGCCGGCGCCGGATCGAGACCGAAATGCTCCGCCAGCAACGGCGCGATCCGGCGGCGCATCGTTTCCGCCAGGCGAGGGGGTATTTCGGCACGGACACCGGGATAATGCGGGCCGATCGCGGTCATCCGCAAGCTTGCCGCATCCTCCCGCAGCGCGTCCGGATCGGGCCAGAAATCGTCGATCGCGATCAGCGGATGCTGCTCCCGGCCCTGGAGATGCAACGTGGTTTTCGGCGTGTCGGTCATCCCGGCCTTCATGCCGTGCGGGTGCGCGACAGAGCAAGGTATTCGTATGCATGGTTGTTTCGACCGCCGCTTGGCGTCAAGCCGCACCGGCAGGATCGTCGTGCAGACAAGCGACGGCCAAGGGAGAGCCGCGTTTTGACCGAGAAACCAGTCCAGGGCTTTGCCGGCCTGTGGAATATCAGCTTCGGCTTTTTCGGCATCCAGGTCGGCTTCGCGCTGCAGAACGCCAATATGAGCCGGATCTTCCAGACGCTCGGCGGATCGCTCGACGACCTCTCTTATCTGTGGGTCGCAGCACCGCTGACCGGGCTGCTCGTCCAGCCGATCATCGGTCATTACAGCGACCGCACCTGGACCCGCTTCGGCCGTCGCCGCCCGTATTTCTTCGCCGGCGCCGTACTCGCCGCGCTCGCGCTGTTCGTGATGCCCGAGGCCAAGATGCTTTGGCTCGCCGCGCTGACATTGTGGGTGCTCGACGCCTCGGTCAACGTCTCGATGGAGCCGTTCCGCGCGTTCGTCGGGGACATGCTGCGGAAAGATCAGCACACCGCCGGCTATGCGCTCCAGACCGCGTTCATCGGCGCGGGCGCTGTGGTCGGATCGATCTTTCCGTTCGTGCTCGCGCATCTCGGCGTGTCGGGCGATGCGCTGGCGGGGGTGCCCGACACGGTGCGCTACAGCTTCTGGTTCGGCGGCGCCGCACTGCTGCTCGCCGTCCTCTGGACCGTCGGCAACACGCGCGAATACAGCCCCGACCAGATGGCGTCGTTCGCCGAGCGCGACGCGGAGGAGGCACTGCCCGCACCGGTCCGCGCGCTCGCCAGCCGCGGCTTTGCGACCAGCATCGCCTGGATCATCGCCGGCATAGCGGTGATCGTCGCGGTCCCCGAACTCGCGTTGCAGAAGGAAGTGTACCTGCTCGGCGGGCTGCTCGTCGCGTTCGGCGTCGCCAGCCTCGTCGCCATCGTCCTCGCGCGCGGCGGCAACACCGACAATGCGCTGAGCCAGATCGTCGGCGATTTCGGCGACATGCCCGACGTGATGAAACGTCTCGCGCTCGTCCAGTTCTTCAGCTGGTCCGCGCTGTTCATCATGTGGATCTTCAGCACACCCGTCGTGGCGCAATACATGTACGGATCGAGCGACGCGACCAGTGCCGCCTACAACGCCGGCAGCGACTGGGTCGGCGTGCTGTTCGCGGTCTACAACGCGGTCGCGGCGTTGGTGGCCTTGTTGATCTTGCCCCGGCTAGCGAAGCGGATCGGCCGCGTGAAGACGCATATCGCGTGCCTGCTGTGCGGCGCCGCGGGCTTCGCGAGCTTCCTCTTCGTACGCGATCCGACCCTGCTGATCGTCAGCGAAGTCGGTATCGGCATCGCCTGGGCGTCGATCCTCGCCATGCCCTACGCGATCCTCGCCTCCAGCCTGCCGCAAGCCAAGCTCGGCATCTACATGGGGCTGTTCAATATCTTCATCGTCCTGCCGCAGTTGCTGGTCGCGACGCTGATGGGATCGGTGCTGAAGGCGTTCTTCCCGACCGAGCCGATCTGGACGATGGCCTTCGCCGCGGTCGTCATGGGGCTTGCCGCACTCGCGATGTTACGGGTTCCCGAAACCCGGGACGGCGTTGCGTGATCGGCGCTGCTCGCGGGGCCTGATCGCACGCGTTCCGACTTTGCCATTTTCGACCAACTGCTGCTATCGGCGGGTGATGCTCAAATCACGGATCAAGCGCCGCACGGTCGAGGGCGCTCACGCGGTCGCCGAACTTGCGGCCATCCACGCATCGATCGCCGCGCTCAACGACGAGGATCTGCTCGATCTCGCGGATATCTTCGCACGCGAGGCATCGGGAGCGCTCAAGACGATGGCCGCCGCTGAGATGACTAGGCGCGGCGTGAGCTTGTGAGTGCTCTCCCGATGCTCTGCCCGACCGATCACGACGTGACGGCATGAAACAGCTCGCATCCCGACTGCGCCGCCTCGACGATGCACTCGCCGATCTTCCGCTCGAAGAACCGATGCTGCTGACCGAGCTGGACGGGTTTCTGACCGGCATATTGGTCAGCCCCGACGCTATCCCGCCGGCCGAATGGTTGCAGAGTGTCTGGGGCTCCGACGACAGCGGCGTCGCGGCATTCGACGACCCGCTCGACGTCCAGTGGTTCGCCGACGCGGTCATGGCACGCCATGCGGAGATCGCGCGCGACCTCGCCCGCGGCAAGCTGCGACCGATCTTCGACGTCGACGAGCGTAACGGCGACGTGTTGTGGGAGCTGTGGATCGACGGATTCGCCGAGGCAATGGCGTTGCGGCCGGACGGCTGGGATGCGGTGGCGAACGGCGATGACCCGGAGGCTGCCGCTGCGCTCGAGAGCCTGTCGAGGCTGATCGCCATCGCGCGCAGCGAAAGCCCGCTCGACAGCATGGAGATCAACGCATTCGAGGATCGCGCGACGACCGATCTGGTCGATGGCGTCCAACGCCTGAACGCGGCGCGATCGCGGCGCCAGCCGGACTCGCCAGCGCAGGCGATCGGCGCGACATCGGCCAAGATCGGCAGGAACGATCCTTGCCCATGCGGGTCGGGCAAGAAATCCAAACGGTGCTGCGGCTAGCCGCTTCCAGGTTCACCGGTACGACGCTGGCGAAGGCAACCGATCACAAGGGCGGTTTGCCCGTCAGATAAAGCGCGGTCGGCAGGCCGGTTGGCACCGTGGCATCGGGACGCGGTCTGGCCGCCGCTGCTTGCAGCCATTCGGGACCGCCGGGGCGGTGGCGCGTCGAGCCATCCGAGCGGGTCGGCACCTTGCCATAGACCGAAGGTCCGTCCCGGCCTGGCGAACCGCCGCCGAACGTCGCGGCGATGTTGCCATAGGTCGATGGGTCGCGCCCATCCAGGCTGAGGCGGTCGTTCAGATAGCAGGCGGTCGCCCAGGCGGTATGCGGATCGGGAGTCATCGCGATGATCCGCTTGCCCCAGTACATGCGCAGATTGTTGTGCATCCAGCCGTCGATCAGGAACTGGCGCTGGCAGGCGTTCCACGTCTCGTCCCGGGTTTCGCCATGAATCAGCGCGTCGAGCGTCTCGATATCGGGGCGCGGATCGGCAGCATGCGCTTCGAGCGTTTCCTGCGCCCATCCTGCGATGCGGTCGTACCGTTCGGGCGCTGTCAGGGCGCGCGCCTGATAGTGGAACCATTCGCGCCACGTCAGCAGTTCGTCGGCGAACTTTTCCTTGCTGGCGGCCGGCGCATCGGCGGCGTCGACCGTCGCCATCACTTCGCGCGGACCGACCACGCCGAAGTGGAGATAAGGCGAGAGCATGCTGGCGCCGATCGGGTTGGTGGCGTCGTTGCGCGTTGCCGCATAGGTCGGCAACACCGTGTCCATCAACCGCTCGAGATGTATCAGCGCGCCCTCGCGACCGGCGCGGAACATCGGGCTGACCGGCACACTGTGGTCGATCGCCGCCGCTGCGACGAAGCGGTCGAGGTCGGCATCCGAACACGTATCCAGCCGGTCCGGCGTATACGGCAGCGGTCCGTCATAGGGCGCCACCGTCGGCACGGCATCGGTCGCTTCCAGCCAGTCGCTCCGCACCGGCTGATGGCGACGCCGAAACGCAGTGGTCGAACCGATGCCGTCGCCGAGCACGGCCGGCGGAACGAGGCATGCGGCGTTGACCGCGAAGACTGCGCGCTCGGCGCGCTCCGCGAACCGCTCCGACTGCCATCGTGCGACGAAGGTCGGCTGGTCCTCGACCAGAACGGCAGCGCTGTCGGCCGCGAGGCGGTAGACCAGGCCTTTTTCGCGCGCGTCTGCACGGTCGACGTACTGGACGCAGTCGACCCCGCGCTGTCGACAGTCGCGTGCCAGATCGCGGCTTGCGCCGAGGATGAAGTGGTGCAGGCGATCGGAGGCGTAAGGATAATCCTCGCGCAGCCCGTGATATACGAGGACGGGCAGCCCCAGCGCATTGCCGAGCTGGATCGCGGCGTCGATCACCGGATTGTCGCGCGCGCGCAGTGCCTGTTGCAGCCAGCACAGAACATAGCGGCCTCCAGGGCGGACATCGTGGGCGTTCAGCGCCTGAACGCGCGGCGCTTCGGACCAAGAGGATAACGAGTGGGGAAGGGGAGCGGGCATGGCATCTCAACCATCGTTGCGGCCCGCCGATCCATGACCGCGTCGATTGCTACGCGGCGGTCAAACCCGGACTAGCGGTGCTGCGGCAAAACCAGGCGGACAAGCAGCCCCCCCAGTTCGGGCGAGCGACCGAGCGTGATCGTGCCGCCGTTCAGCTCGACGAGTTCGCGGGTGATCGACAGGCCGAAACCATGCCCATCGCCCTGCTCGTCGAGGCGCCGACCGGGCAGCATCGCCTGCGCGATCGCGGTATCGCCGAGGCCGGGGCCATCGTCGGCGATCGAGAGCGAGACGAGCGGACCGTCTGCCTCCGCGCCGATCGCGATTGCGCCACGCGCGTGACGCCAGGCGTTGTCGAGGAGGTTGCCGATCATCTCGTCCAGGTCCTGCGGGTCGATCGCGACGGCGAGGTCGGCAGGGATGGCGATGTCGAGCGTGATCGGGCGTTCGGCGTGGATGCGGCGCAGCACCGCGACCAGATCGTCGACGGCGGGGGCGATCGGGGTCCGGGTGCGGGCGCCACCGGTCGCGTCGGCGCGGGCACGGCCGAGGTGATGGCGAACGCGGCGGTCGATCTGGTCGACCATTTCGCGGACGTCGTTATCGGCCCCTGCTTCGGCGAGCTTCAGCGAGAGCGCGGCGAGCGGAGTCTTCAGGCCATGCGCGAGGTTGGCGACGTGCTGGCGGGCGTGGGCGAGCCCGGCGGCGTTCTGATCGATCAGCGCGTTGAGTTCTGTGACCAGCGGTTGCAGCTCGCCGGGCTGGTCGTCGGGGACGTGGCGTTCCGTACCGGCGCGGACCGCAGCAAGCGACGTGCGGAGATCGCGCAGCGGACGCAGGCCGAACCGGAGTTGCAGCAGCGTCGCCAACGCAAGCCCGACGCCGAGCAGCGCGAGAGAACCGAGCAGGGGGATCATCGCCTCCCGCAGCGGCTCCTCGACGATCCGACGGGGACCGATCGCGGTGATCGTCACGGTGCCGCGGGGCGTCGTGACGTCCATGGTGCGCGAGTGGAGCCGTTCGCCGCTGCGGTCACGCGTGTCGCCGGCATGGAGTGCATGATCTTCGCGGCCACCGGGGCCGGGAGGACGAGGTGGCCCTTCGGGATCGGGTCGCGGTGTTAAGGGCGCTGCGTCGATTGGGGGCGCCGGCTTGGGAGCTGGGGGCGTGATCGGGGGCAGGGGGAGGGTCGTGCCGCTATCGAAGCGACCGGCGGGGCCTTCGACCTGCCATGACCAGTCGGATCCGGGCACGCCGAAATCCGGCAGGTCGACCGCGCGGGTCCGATCGAGCGTGGCGTCGGGTCGGACCGCGCGCGCCAGCACCGCGACCTGCGCATCGAGCCGTTCGTCGAGCCCGCGCATGACGAAGCGCTCGAGCACGTTGCCGATCGTGATCCCCGCGAACAGGAGCGCTAGCCCGGTCGACAGGCCTGCGATGACGAGCATCCGCCCGAAGAGCGATCTTGGGATGAGGCGGGGGGACTTCTTCATCGCGCTTTGATTTTGGGTGACTTAGTCGGAGCAGGACCCGCGGCCGCACGTTTCTGTTCCCCCGCGAAGGCGGGGGTCCAGGAGCCAAGAGCGTCTGCGCCTGCAATCCTGGGCCCCCGCGTTCGCGGGGGAACACAAGAAGTCGGCATCATCACACCCCATCCGCCGTCAACCGATACCCACGCCCACGCACAGTCTCGATCATCTGCGCGCCAATCTTCCGCCGCAACCGGCCGATGATCACCTCGATCGAGTTCGAGTCCACGTCGGCATCGCCCTCATAGACCCGCTCGATCAGGTCGGCGCGTTCGATCACCACCTCGCGGCGGAGCATCAGCGCGGAGAGGACCCGCCATTCGAACGCGGTCAGCTTCAGCGGCAGGCCATCCAGCTCGAACGTGCCGAGTTGCGCATCGAAGGCCAATGGACCGCACGTCACGCGCGATGCGGCGTGACCGGCGGCGCGGCGGACCAGCGCGCGGAGGCGCATCACCACCTCCTCGACGCGGAACGGCTTCACTACGTAATCGTCGGCGCCGGCCTTGAAGCCCTCGACCTTTTCCGACCAGCCGTCGCGCGCGGTGAGGATCAGGACAGGGAGGTCGCGGCCCGCCGCACGCCAGTCGCGCAGCACGGACAAGCCGTCGCGCTTGGGCAGGCCGAGGTCGAGCACCGCCGCGTCGTAGAGTTCGGTCGCGCCGAGATGGCCGCCATCCTCGCCGTTGCTGGCGACGTCGACCGCGAAATGCTCCGCGCGTAGTGCCCGCGCCAGCCCGTCGGCGATCGCCGCATCGTCCTCGACCAATAATACCCGCATGCGATCGTCCCTATGCCCGAGACCCCAACGGAATCTGAACGGCTTGGTTCAGCGGGCGTCGGCAGCGCGCGCCTAGACGGTGATTCGTCAACCAACGAGAGGAAAGACGCAAGTGACCGAACATTCCCACAGCGCCCCGAAGAAGGGCTTTAATTTCCGCCGCAACCGCCTGGCGCTCGCCGCCGCTGGATTGCTCGCGGTCGGTGGTGCCGCCGGTGCCGTCACGGTCGCCGCCACGCGCCCCAGCGTAACCATGGCGCCCGCCACGCCGGTCGCGATCCGCTCGCTCCAGTCGAACGGCCAATCGGACGGCATCGTCACGATCCGGGGTACCGTCGCCGAGATCTACGGTAACAAGTTCGTGATGGCCGACCCCACCGGCCGCGCGCTGGTCGACCTCGGGCGTGAAGGCGAGGACGGCACTCTGGTCACCGCTGGCCAGCCGGTGACGATCCAGGGCCGGTTCGAGGGTGGCTTCGTCCATGCCGCGTTCCTCGTCGGTGCGGGCGGCAAGGTGACTGCGCTCGGCCCGATCGGCGGTCCGCCGCATGGTCCAGGTCCAGGCCGTGATGGCCCTGGTGGTCCGGGTGGCCTTGGTGCACCCCCGCCCCCAGCCGGCATGGCGCCCCCACCGCCGCCAATGACTCCGGGTGTCGCGCCTGCACCGGTCGGTGCTCCGGCAGGTGTGCCAGCGCCGACGGCGACACCGGCCCGGCAGACTACGCCCGCGACGTGACTAGGATGGAGCCGGGTAAAACCGGCTCCATTTCTCGTTCCAGGCAGCATGGTAACGGCGCTGATTCTCGCGCCGGCTGTCCGATCCTCCCCCGCAAGGGGGAGGTGGCGCCGAAGGCGACGGAGGGGGAGGACACGGAACGGCAGTTACACCTTACCTCCCCCTCCGTCAGGCAAGAGCCCTGCCACCTCCCCCTTGCGGGGGAGGATCGAGGACGTATCAACGGGCGATCGAGGCGACCCTTGGGGCTTCGGTCTGGCGCGATTGCGTCGCGGGTTGGCGGACCCAGTAGCGGGCGGTGACGGCCAGCGGCAACGCCAGCAGGAGACCTGCGCCGACGTCCCAGACGCCGTCGCCGATCAACCCGGCACCCAGCCCGGCGACGGTCGAAACGCCCAGCAAAATCGGCAGCGCGAAGATCTGGCGGTTGGTCTTGTGGGTCATGCAATTTCTCCCGCCATCACGACTTCGCGGACGCGCTGGTCGCTCGGACCGCCGCGACGACGCAGCCAAAGATACAGCCCGCTGCCGAGCACGGTGATCGTCAATATGTCGAAGATCGCCCAGACAATCTTCATCGCGAGGCCCCCGTAATTCCCGAAATGCAACGGCTGTGCGAGCAGCATCGCCTGCATGTACCAGGGCATCGGCACGACCGCGTCGAGTCGTCCGGTCGCGGCATCGACAAAGCCCGGCAGCAACAGCTTCGACGTCAGCGGCGTCGCACCCTTCAGGAACACGGCGTAGTGATGCTGGCTGCTGAAGACGACGCCTGGGAAGGCGATGAACTGCGGCTTCATGTCGGGTGCCTTGCGCTGGACCGCGTCAAGCGCGGCCTGCACCGACGCGCGCTGGGGGCCGAGCGGGGTGCGCGCCTCGCTGGCGATGACCTCGGCAAGGCCGTTCGCCTTCCAGATGGCGGTGATCGGCACGACGAAGGTGTTGATCGTGCCCGTCACGCCAACGACGCTCGCCCAAACCAAAGTAACGATGCCGAGGAGATTGTGGCGATCGAGCCAGCCGAGCCGCTTGCTGCGTCCGCGCCGCAACGTGCCGAAGTCGAGCTTGGCCATAAACGGCGCGTAGAGCACGACGCCCGAGACGATCGCCGCGAAGAACAGCAGGCCCATCACGCCGAGGAAGATTTCCGCCCAGAAGCCGAGCAACATGTCGGTGTGGAGTTCGAGGATGAACGCCATCACGCCTGGTACATAGGGCGGCATCTTTGCACCGGTACGCGCATCGAAGGCGTGGAAATGCATCGCCGCAGGCACTGCGTCGGGGGTCGGCCCAGTCGTGACGTAGACGATCGGCCGCTCTTCGTCGAAGCTGATGTAGAGCGGCACCTCTCCGGGAGCCGCCTTCGCCGCCCGGGCGAGAATGGTGTCGAGCGCGAGCGACGGCGTGCCCGCGGGCAGCGTCGCCATCGGCGCGGGCGGGTTGATCCAGCCGTCGATCTCCTCCTCGAAGATCAACGGCAGGCCGGTGACGCACAGCATCAGCAGGAACGCTGTGCAGATCAGGCTCGTCCATTTGTGGACGAGATACCAGGCCTTGATCGTGCCACGAGTCATGCGCGGGACACGGGCATGTCTGGGGAAAGGCGATGGCGGATGATCACCGGCACACAGGTACAGATTTGATAACGATGTGCAATAGCGATGTGAGGTAGAGGCTCTTGAACCGATCCTCCCCCGCCAGGGGGAGGTGGCACCGTAGGTGACGGAGGGGGAGGAATGTG
>QFMX01000051.1 GCA_003240625.1 Sphingomonas taxi | reverse complement strand
CGTAGCGGTGATGAAGGCTCTCCTCGAAATGCGCCACGTCGCCGCTCAGGATGACGGGGCCGGATTTGGGCAGCCGCACCAGCAGGCTGCAATGGCCGGGCGTGTGGCCGGGGGTTGCGATCAGCGTCACCGAGCCGTCGCCCAACACGTCGTGGTCGCCCTCGACCACCTCGGTCGGGTTCGAGCGCAGCGTGTCGTAGAGGTGCGGCAGGAAGCCGAAACTGTCCGGCTTGTCGCCGAACATCGCGTCCCGCTCGGCCTTCTGGACGATCCATCGCGCGTTCGGAAACAGCCGACAGTTGCCTGCATGATCGAAATGGGCGTGCGACAGGATGAGCGTGCTGACATCCTGCGGGTCGATCCCGATCTCTTTCAGCTGCCCCGCGATGGTGCGCTTCGCAATTCCGCGGATGTCGTGCGCGATGATCCGGCCTTCGGGAAGCTCGGCGAGGCTGTCCTCCATGCCGGTGTCCCAAAGTGTCCAGCCGTCCGCATGCTTGATCAGATAGGCGTAGCAGCTGAGGCCGATGGGCTCCCCGACATGGACGCCGGGCGAGTAAATCGAACGGTCGTCGACCCGCGCCTCGCCGGAATAGAGCACATAGATGCGCTCGACCGTCTTGGCTGTCGCCGGGCCTTTCTTGTCGGAAGCCGCGCGCGCCGGTCGCGTCGCGGTCAAAGCGGCCCCGGCCGCGACGCCGGCCAGTCCCGCAAGGGCGTGTCGCCTATTCATCGGATTCGCTCCTGTCGTCCCAAGTCGTCGGGACTCGTCCTCGTGGTTGCGCAGCGAAGCTCATGGGGCCCGCCGACGGCTGGTCGGTCAGATGATCTGGCCGCCCGAGACCTCGATCCGCTGCGCGTTGACCCAGCGGTTGGCGGGGGCGAGCAGGTTTGCGATCATCGGGCCGATGTCGTCCGGCACGCCGACGCGGCCGAGCGCGGTCATGTCGGCGAAGGCCTTGTTGAGGCTCTCGTCGTCGCGCACCGCGCCGCCCCCGAAGTCGGTCTCGATCGCGCCAGGCGCCACGGCGTTGACCGCGATGCCGCGGGAGCCGAGCTCCTTCGCCATGTAGAGCGTGAGCGTCTCGACCGCGCCCTTGACCGCGGCGTAGGCGCCGTAGCCCGGATAGGACATGCGGGTGAGGCCCGACGACAGGTTCACGATCCGCCCGCCGTCGGCGATCAGCGGCAACAGCGCCTGGGTCAGGAAGAACACGCCCTTGAAGTGCACGTCGACCAGCCGGTCGAACTGCGCCTCGGTCGCGTCCGCGATCAGCGCGTAGTCGCCATGCCCGGCGTTGTTGACGAGATGGTCGAAGGTTTCCCGGTCCCAGGTCTGGCTGAGCGCCGCCTTGAGCTCTTGCGCGAAGGGCTTGAACGCGGGGACCGAGCCGGAGTCCAGCCGGAAAGCCAGCGCCTTGCGGCCCATGGCCTCGATCTCCGCAACGACCTTTTCGGCCTCGTCGGAGCGGCTGTGATAGGTGATGACGACGTCGCCGCCGCCGCGGGCGATGCTGAGCGCCGTGTTGCGGCCGAGACCGCGGCTGGCGCCGGTCACGAGTGAGATGGTGGTCATGTTCCAGGGCTCCTTATCGGGTACGGGCTGAACATGGTCGGCCGGATCCCTCGCTTGTTTCCCGATGCTCGACAGTTTTTGCCTATTCCTCCGAAGCCGCGTGCAAACGTCGCTTCAGCGGTCTAGCTTTCGGCCATGACCGCTCTGCTCGAGGCCGTCCGC
>QFMX01000050.1 GCA_003240625.1 Sphingomonas taxi | reverse complement strand
ACGCGCTCGGCTGGCTGCCCCGGTGGGCCGCCTGGCTGGTCCCGACCAGCGCCCGCAACTACGAGCCCCGCTCGGTCGCCAGCGGCGAGACCACCGACATCCTGATCTTCCTGATGGGCGAGCCGAACCCGACGCCCGAGATGAAGGCGGCCATCCGCGCCGGCGCCGAATGGCTAAAGTCGGTGGAGGTCCACGACAAGTCGTTCGAGATGACCGACGACGGCCGCAAGCTGATCGACAAGCCCGGCGCCGGTCCGCTCTGGTCGCGCAACTACGACATCGTCACAGGCCAACCAATCTTCGGCGACAAGGACCAGAAGATCCACGACGACGTCAACAACATCTCGATCGGTCGCCGCAACGGTTACTCCTGGTGGATCGCCTCGCCCCAGAAGGCGCTGGACGCCTATGCCGAATGGTCGGCGGCCAACTCGTAGGCGGCGAGTGATGACGCCATCAATCGGGTCTCAGACGGCGACGGAATCGTTGAAGCTTGGCGCTCGTTGGTGGTCGAGCGAACGAATGGCTAGCGGTTCTGAATCGATCGAGGCGCTTTCACTGCTGTAGCGGCCGGGTCGGCTGGCAGCGTCCCGCAGACGCAAGGGCTGTCGATCGATCCAGAGCCCTACGCCGATGTAGCCGTCGAAAGTGATCGCAATTCCTCGCCGGCTGATCGCTTGGCTCCTCCTCATGCCAGGTCGACAAACTTTCCATATGTGGTAGCGCTATCACCAGTGAGATGCCGAAGCGGCTCCTGGGGAGGATGGCCATGCAACATCGACGCGGGTGGGGAAAGGCGATCGCGACCGGCCTTGTCGGCGCCGCCCTTCTGGTCGTGGGGACGCCGCGCCCGTCGATCGCCCAGGACTCGCGCGCCATCGCCGTAGACGCTGCAGGCGAAACCACGGCGCGCGACCTCATGGCGGCGTTCTCGATCGGCTCGGACTATCCGGGCACCCTGATCCGGGACGACAGCCTGGCGCAGTTGCGTCTGGTGCAGGCCGAGCTCGGCTTCCGCTACATCCGCTTCCACGACATCTTCCACGACGATCTGGGGACCTACCGCGAGGTGGACGGACGGCCGGTCTATGATTGGCGTCGCATCGACTATCTCTACGACCAACTCCTCGGCATGGGGCTGAAGCCATTCATCGAACTGGGCTTCACGCCGGACGCGATGACGACGTCGAACCAGACCCTGTTCTACTGGCAGGGCAACACCTCCCATCCAGATCCGGAGAAATGGACGGCGCTGATCGACGCCTTCGTGCGCCACCTGATCGAGCGCCACGGCGCCGAGGAAGTGCGGACCTGGTATTTCGAATTCTGGAACGAGCCGAACCTCGCCGGCTTCTGGGAGCGTGCGGACCAGGCGGCCTATTTCGACTACTACGGCCGCACGGCGCGGACGATCAAGGCGATCGACCCCGCCCTGCGCGTCGGCGGACCGGCCACGGCCGGCGCCGACTGGGTTCCGGAGTTCATCGATTACGCCGACCGCGAAGGGCTGCCGATCGACTTCATCACGACCCACACCTACGGCGTCGACGGCGGCTTCCTGGACGAACGGGGCGAGGGCGACAACAAGCTGTCGCGCGATCCCGACGCGGTGGTGTCCGACGTGCGCAAGGTGCGCGGCGAGATCGAGGCCTCGTCGCGGCCGGGCCTGCCGCTCTACTTCACCGAGTGGAGCAGCAGCTACAATCCGCGCGACCCGATCCACGACGACTATCTGGGCGCCGCCTACATCCTGACCAAGCTGCGCG
>QFMX01000049.1 GCA_003240625.1 Sphingomonas taxi | reverse complement strand
GAACGCCTCGACGATCGGCGTCAACGCCGCGGCATCTCGCCTGAAGTCGAAACCGTGATCCGAGGTCAGCTGGCCGTCGCCGTCGGGCACCAGAGTCACCTGGGCCGGACGCGTGTGTTCGCACAACGCGAGCAGGCCCGGATATCCGGGCCGCGGCGGCGCGAAGGGATTGCCCTCCACGTTGAACTCGACGCCGCGCGACGCGGTCAGTGCGGCGAGTGCATGGACGTCCGCCGTGCGGATATGCCGGCCGTCGGGGCGGGGGTGCACCGTGATGCCGTGCGCGCCGGCGTCCAGACACACCGTCGCCGCGCGGCACACGTCCGGTGCCTCGCCACCGCGCGAGTTGCGCAGCACCGCGATCTTGTTGAGGTTGACGCTGAGCCGCGTCACGGGCGCGATCCGTCCATGCTGTCCTGTTTCGGCTCGATCGGAATCAGCGCGGATCGTGGGCCGTCGGGTCGGCCGGTGCCGCGCCGGCGGCGCGACGCGCCTCGGCCTGTTCGCGCAGACGACGCAATTCCGCCGGGTCGACCATCATCGCTTCGCTGCGACTCTGGTTTCCGACCCGCTGCGCCAGCAGGCCCAACACACCGATGACGATGAACACCAGCGCGAGCAGAAGCGCGATCGCGGCCAGCGGGACCGATGTGGTGGAGAACGCGAGGACGAGCGCACCGAGTGCGAGCAGCAGGAACAGCCAGGGCATGCAACGGACTCCGCCGGACGTCGCCGCAGTCTAAACCAGTGCGTCGCCGACCGTGCCGGCGTCGGCGACCCTTCCGTCGGTCGCACGCTTCCGGTCGTCGGCCACCGGGCCGGCCCGTACACAGCCGCGGCCTCAGAGCAGCGGCGAACACAGGCGCGCGAGCGCCTCCGGCAGGCGCGCCGACAACAGCGGGCGTGGCCGACCGCGATGCACGCGCGGCGCATGCGCGAACTCGCTTTCGATCAGGCGGGCGAGTCGAGCGGCGATGTCCGCGTCGTCGAACAGCACCGACAATTCGAAATTGAGCCGGAAACTGCGGTGGTCGAAATTGGCACTGCCGATCAGCGCGATGGTGTCGTCCACCAGCAGCGACTTGCTGTGCAGCATGCGCGAGCGGTACTCGTAGATCTTCACGCCGGCGACGAGCAGCTGGCCGAAGTAGGAACGCGCGGCCAGTGTCACCAGCCACGAATCACTGACCCGCGGCACCAGCAGGCGCACGTCGAGGCCTGCGAGCGCGGCCGAGGTCAGTGCCATCATCGCCGCCTCGCCCGGCACGAAGTACGGCGTCGTCATCCACACGCGTTCGCGCGCGGCATGGATCGCGCCCACGTGCGCGCGGTGGATCGCTTCCCAGCTCGAATCCGGTCCCGAGGTCAGGATCTGCGTACGCACCGGGCCGGCATCGGCGCGGGGAGTCTGCTGCTCCACTTCGGCCAGAAAGTCGCGGCGCCCGGTGGCGTACGCCCAGTCCTCCGCGAACACCAGCTGGAGCACGCGCACCGATTTGCCGGTCATGCGCATGTGCAGATCGCGGTAGGCGTCGGCGCGCAGACGCTCGTCCTGCTCGTCGGTCACGTTCATTCCGCCGGTGTAGCCGATCCGCCCGTCGATCACGACGATCTTGCGGTGGGTGCGCAGGTTGGTCCACGGCCGTTGCCAGATGCGACCGAAACGCATCGGATGGAACCACGCGATCTCGCCACCTGCTTCGATCAGCGGCGCGAAAAAGCGCCGTGACGCACCGGAGCCGACGAAATCCATCAGCAGCCGCACGCGCACGCCGGCCTGCGCACGC
>QFMX01000048.1 GCA_003240625.1 Sphingomonas taxi | reverse complement strand
GCCGACGGCCGCCTGACCGGCCTGCTGTTCGACATGACCTGGGAAGCGGTGGTGTCGAACTGGGTGTTCGACCCGGCGATGACCCGCACCATCTCGGTCGACCAGCGCTACATCCGCTGGGTGATGCAGGAAGTCGATCCCGCGCCGCGGCTGTTGCAGGAAATGGGTGTCGCGCCGCGCAACTGAGCCGGGACGCGCCCGACGCCGTCATCCCCGCGAACGCGGGGATCCAGCGACGTCGATCCGCGTGACGCGCACTACGGGTGGCGGCACGCCCGACTCGAGCGCGGTCTTTCGCAGGCACGCGGGCGTCCGGATGACGGCGCCCGTCGCGCGGCCCGTCCTTCGCTAGACTGGTCTGCCCCCAGAACACGGAATCCGACCGATGAGAATCCTGCTCGCCCGCCACGGCGAAACGCCGTGGAACGCCGAAGGCCGGTACCAGGGGCAGGAGGACATCGCGCTGTCGGAGGTGGGCGAGCGTCAGGCGTCGCTGCTTGGCCAGCGTCTGGCCGATGTGCGCATCGAGCGCGCGGTCGCCTCGCCGCTGTCGCGCGCCGACCGCACCGCGCGGCTCGCGCTCGGTGCCACGCGTGAATCGATGCTGCGCACCGATGCGGGCCTGGCCGAGATCGCCCACGGCACCTGGGAAGGCCTGCTGGCCAGCGAGATCCGCGAACGCGATCCCGAGCGCCTCGCCGCGTGGCGGGATGCGCCCGATACCGTATTGATGCCCGGCGGCGAATCGCTGCAGCAGGTGTTCGATCGGGCCTGGCCCGCATTCGTCACCGCCGTCGACGGGCTGGGCCCGGACGACACCGCGCTGATCGTCGCCCACGACGCGGTCAACCGCGTGATCCTGTGCCGCATCCTCGGCATTCCGTTCTCGAAGCTGTGGACCTTCCGCCAGGCGCCGACCACGTTGAACCTGCTCGAAGGCGTGGATGCGGATCGCCTCGACGTCGTGCGCCTCAACGACTGCGCGCACCACACGGCGTTCTTCGGCGAGGCGGTGCATCGGGCGCTGTAGTTCACGCGGGGAGATGAGGGGTGATCACCTGGCGAACCGTGTGGTTCGGCTCGGAAACGCCTCGGCGACGGCAGGTGATCGTCACCGTGTCGGTACTTTTGCTTGCGGCATTGATGTGTCTAGGTCTCTTCGTCGACTTCATTCCGGCCGAGTGGCTTCGTCATCGTGGTCGCATCAAACACATGTTCGGATTCATCGGTTTGTGTCTGACGATCCTGCTCTACGGGGCTTTGATCATCCGCGGACACATGGCGCGGCAATCCTTTCGCGAGAACTTGAAACTCTGGGCTGTATTTCCGTTCGCGCCTTTTTTCTTGGGATGGGTCTGCTGGCTGGTCCTGGCAAAGGCGCTGCCATGGTCGTTCACCCGGTTCTTCGGAGACGATCGATCGATTCAGGCCACGATGTGGACCGCACACACGTCCTCGCGCCGAAGCTGCGATTACCGGCTCACCGGCGGTCCTTTCGCGGACACGATGCCCGCCTATCTCTGTGTGGGTTCTCGCGTCTATGACGCATATCCCGATCGTGAGGTTCAGGTGCGGCTGATCGGAAAAGCGAGCCCCCTTGGGTTCGCCGTGGTCTCGGGTTTTGTCGGCCCATCTTTACAGGAATCCACCCACGCCAATGAATCCGCCCGTGAATGAGCTAGCGAACTGGCTGGCACGCATCGAGGCGCGCCATCCCACCGAAATCGAGATGGGCCTGGACCGCGTCGGCGCGGTCTACACGCGCATGGACTGCGGGCGTCCGGCCGC
>QFMX01000047.1 GCA_003240625.1 Sphingomonas taxi | reverse complement strand
ATCAGCGTCTCGAGCTTGCGCGCGATCGGCGGCAGGTTCTCGAACAGGGTCAACGCGTCCTCGACCGTCATCTCCAGCACGTCGTGGATGCTGTGGCCCTTGTAGAGGATCTCCAGCGTCTCGCGGTTGTAGCGCTTGCCGTGACACACGTCGCAGGGCACGTAGACGTCGGGCAGGAAGTGCATCTCCACCTTCAGCAGCCCGTCGCCCTGGCAGGCTTCGCAGCGCCCGCCGCGAACGTTGAAGCTGAAGCGCCCGGCCGCGTAGCCGCGTGCACGCGCTTCCGGCACCTGGGCGAAGAGTTCGCGCAGCGGCGTGAACAGACCCGTGTAGGTCGCCGGATTCGACCGCGGCGTGCGCCCGATCGGCGACTGGTCGATGTCGACGACCTTGTCGAACAGGTCCAGGCCTTCGATCTCGCGATACGGCGCCGCCTTGTGCGAGGCGCCGTTGATCTCGTTGGCGGCCAGCGAATGCAGGGTGTCGTTGATCAGCGTCGACTTGCCCGAGCCGGACACGCCGGTGATCGCGGTGAACAGGCCCGAATGGATCGTCAGATCGACGTCCTTGAGGTTGTGGCCGGAGGCGCCGAGCAGCCTGAGCCGCATCTTCGGATTCGGCTTGTGGCGCTTGGCCGGAATGTCGATGCGCTTGCGGCCGCTGAGGTACTGCCCGGTCAGCGAACGCGGGGCCTTGAGCACGTCCTCGTAGGACCCCTGGGCGACGACCTCACCGCCGTGCACGCCGGCGCCGGGGCCGATGTCGACGATGTGGTCGGCGAGGCGGATCGCATCCTCGTCATGCTCGACGACGATGACCGTGTTGCCGAGATCACGCAGCCGCGTCAGCGTGCCCAGCAGGCGCTCGTTGTCGCGCTGGTGCAGGCCGATCGAGGGTTCGTCGAGCACGTACATGACGCCGACGAGGCCCGCGCCGATCTGCGACGCCAGGCGGATACGCTGCGCCTCGCCGCCCGACAGCGTGTCGGCCTTGCGCTCCAGCGTGAGGTAGTCGAGGCCGACGTCGACGAGGAAGCTCAGGCGCTCGCCGATCTCCTTGACGATCTTGGCCGCGATCTCGCCACGCCAGCCCGGCAGCTCCATCGAACTGAAGAACGACAGGGCCTCGTCGATCGGCAGCACCACGATCGACTGCAACGGACGATCGGCCACGAAGACGTTGCGCGCGGAGCGGTTGAGGCGCGCACCGCCGCAGTCCGGGCATGGACGCTCGCTGATGTACTTCGACAGCTCTTCGCGGACCGCGGCCGATTCGGTCTCGCGATAGCGACGCTCGAGATTCGGCACGATGCCTTCGAAGCGATGCTTGCGCTGGGTACGTGCGCCCGAGTCGGTGATGTAGGTGAAGTTGATCGTCTCGTTGCCGCTGCCGAACAGCACCGCGTCGCGCGCGGTCTGCGGCAACTCCTGCCAGGGCGTGTCGACGTCGAAGCCGTAATGCCTGGCCAATGACTGCAGCAGCTGGAAGTAGTAGGCGTTGCGGCGATCCCAGCCGCGCACCGCGCCGGCCGCGAGCGACAGCTCGGGGTGCACGACCACGCGATCCGGATCGAAGAATTCGCTCACGCCCAGGCCGTCGCAGGTCTGGCAGGCGCCGATCGGCGAATTGAACGAGAACAGACGCGGCTCGAGTTCCGGCAGCGCGTAGTCGCAGACCGGGCAGCTGTACTTGGACGAGAACAGCTGAGGCGGAATCGACGCGTCGTCGATCGCCTGCACCGACACCATGCCTTCGCCGAGCTTGAGCGCGGTTTCGAAGGATTCGGCCAGGCGCTGCTTCATGTCA
>QFMX01000046.1 GCA_003240625.1 Sphingomonas taxi | reverse complement strand
AGATCGCCGCGACCTGCCACGAAAGAACGCCACGCCGCGCTTGGCCCATGCCTCCCTCTTTTCGGTGTCCTTGGTTTCCGTCAGCGCGACGAGCGCACCGGCCAGTTCATCGGCGGTTAGGCTGTCCGCCCCGGTGGCGATGACCAGCTCGCCGAGTTGCTGCATTTTGCGGGTTTTCAACACCCGCGCCTTGTCCTCCAGCGCCTTCAATTCCGTATCAAAGTCCCGTGGTTTGCGCATTGCGTCCTCAATAAGCTGTTGATGCAACGATGATAGTTGAGCGCGTTGCGGATTGCTTCTATGTTGCCGGGACGGTGTGGCACGGCCCGGTCCATCCCGAGATTTTTTCGAGGGAGGGCGCGCTTATACGTCGTTCCGACGTGCGCTTCGCCGTGCCAATGCTTGATCGCGATGGCGATCTATCATCTTCACGTCAAGGTCATTGGCCGCAAGGCCGGAAGCAGCGCGGTGGCGTCCGCCGCCTACCGCTCGGCCTCGCGGATGCGCGACGAGCGCATCGACCGCGTGCAGGACTTTTCCAACAAGCGCGGGGTCGTCCATTCCGAAGTCATGTTGCCCGATAATGCGCCCGAGCATTTTGGCGACCGCGAACGGCTTTGGAACGATGTCGAGGCGTTCGAGGTCAGGAAAGATGCGCAGCTTGCCCGCGAGGTCGAGTTCGCCATTCCGCGCGAGATGACGCAGGCGCAGGGGATCGAGCTTGCCCGCGACTTCGCACAGGCCGAGTTTGTCGATCAAGGCATGATCGCCGATCTGGATGTGCATTGGGATTTTGCCGAGGACGGCAGCCCCAAACCCCACGCCCACGCCATGCTCACCATGCGGTCGGTGGACGAGAACGGCTTCGGCCAGAAGGTGCGCGACTGGAACCGCACGGAGATGGTGGAGCGGTGGCGCGAACGCTGGGCCGATCATGTCAACGAGCGGCTTGCGGAACTCGACATAGACGCCCGCATCGACCATCGCAGCCTTGAGGCACAGGGCATCGGCCTTGAGCCACAAAGCCAGATCGGCGCACCCGCACAACGCATCGAGGGCGAAGGGCTGGACGTAGCGGATCGCGCGGAACTGCATCGCGAGATCGCCCGCAACAATGGCGAACGGATCATCGCCGATCCATCGATGGCGCTGGACGCGATCACACATCAGCAATCGACCTTCACGCGGCGCGACATGGCGAAGTTCGCCCATCGGCACAGCGACGGGATCGAGCAGTTCAACGAGGTCATGGGTGCGATGCGTAATTCGCCCGATCTGGTCGAGCTTGGGCAGGACGGACGCGGCGAGGATCGGTTCACGACCCGCGACATGATCGAGGCCGAACAGCGCCTGCACCGCGCCGCCGAGGTGATGGCGGAGCGGGAACGCCATGACGTGAACGAGGCCGACAGACAGGCGGCACTTGAACGAGCCGGACAACGCGGCCTTGTCCTGTCGGGCGAGCAGGCTGACGCGCTGGCGCATGTCACGAACGGGCGCGATCTGGGGATTGTCGTCGGCTATGCCGGAACGGGAAAGAGCGCCATGCTCGGCGTGGCGCGCGAGGCTTGGGAGGCGTCAGGCTACGAGGTTCGCGGCGTTGCCCTGTCCGGTATCGCCGCCGAGAATCTAGAAGCCGGGTCGGGCATCGCCTCGCGCACCATCGACAGCATGGAACACGGCTGGCAGAACGGTCGCGATATGCTCACCAGCCGCGATGTTCTTGTCATCGACGAGGCGGGCATGGTTGGCACGCGGCAGTTGGAGCGTGTGCTGTCCCATGCGGCGGAAGCGGGTGCAAAGGTGGTGCTGGTT
>QFMX01000045.1 GCA_003240625.1 Sphingomonas taxi | reverse complement strand
TGGGCGAGCTCCGGTGGGAAGACAGCTTCGTCGACATGAACCGCCAGCCGAGCGCGAAGCCGCGCCGTGAGCCCGTCCAGAGCCTCCCGCGACGCGTCGGTGGTGTTGTTGAGCGCGACGAGCACCGGTAGCGGCGCGGGCCAATCCTGCGAGGCCAGGGCCTCCATCAGCCGAGGCAGGCGTTCAGCCTCGTCGCGGGCCGGCACGCAGACGACCACGCGGCGAAGCTCGTGGCGACGAAGGGTCATACCGCGACGGCCAGATCGGAGCGGACGGTCGGCGTTGGGCGAAGAGCCCGGTCAGGCGCGAAGGCGAGCCGGCTATAGAGTCGCTCGTAGACGTCGATCATCACCTCGACGTCGCAGTGGCGTTCGGCGCGGTCGCGGCAGGCGCGTCGGTCGAGCCGCTGGGCGGCGATCGCAGCCGCCGCGAGGCTTTCAGCCTCGTCCGGGCTCGCCAGCACGCCGCAGTTCCGGTCGATGATCTCAGCCACGGCGCCGCGCGCGAAGGCCGCGACCGGCGTCCCGCAGGCGAGCGCCTCGGCGGCGACAAGACCGTAGGGCTCCTCCCAGCACGGCGTGAACAAGAAGGCGCGCGCTCCGCCGATCACCGCGGCGAGCCGGTCGTGCTCGAGATGCCCGAGATGAATGGCGTTGGCGCCGAGCCGGGGCGCGATCTCAGCCGCGAAGTAGTCGCGATCGGAGATCGGCCCGGCGATCCGCAGCTGCGCGCCGGCGATGCGGGCGGCGTCCATGGCGAAATGCAGCCCCTTCTCGGGGACGATCCGACCGGACCAGACGAGATAGGGTTCAGGATCGGGCTCCACCCGGAACGCGAACCGGTTGAGATCTATGCCGTTCAGGACGACGCCTTCGACCGGGGTGATCGGCGTCCACTGCCGGCGCAACGCCTCCGACACCGCCACGAAGGTGGCGCGGGGGGAACGGCAAAGCCGTACGCCGCTCTCGAGCCAACAAAACGGCGGGGTGTGCAGCGTCGTCACCATCGGCGTCGGGATGGTGTCGGCCATCGCGACCGGCAGGTAGTGCAAGGCGTTGTTGTGGATGACGTCGAACTCGCGGGAGGCGAGGTCCGTCATCAGCTTGAGGTAGGCGTGGTGCTCCCGGAAGAACGCCACGTCAGTCGCCTCCGCCACGCCGACCTCCTCGAGCGCGGTCTCATCGCAGATCGCTTCGAGCCCGAGCGTCTTGTCCGATCGCGTCGATGCGAACACGGTCACATCGTGATCGCGCTTGCGGAGCCCTCTCGCGAGGAGATGGGTGTGGGTTTCCAGTCCGCCCGCGAAGGGCTCGCTGATCGGGTGCTTCAGATGGGCGATGATGGCGATGCGCAAGCCGCGGACCTGGCTCTGGGGGATAGTCGAACGGGCGCCCTGCCGGGCGCCCGTTGGTGAGAGGGAGTTTCAGAGTTTCGCGTGCAGCTTCGACGCGATCTCGAAGATTTCGTGCGGATCGTAGTCGGTCGTGAATGCCGACGACGCGCCCTTCAGCTCGTCGATCTTCCCGCCGTCGGGATGGCCCGAAACGACTTCGAGATCGCCGGGCGGGTCGCCGGGGAGAGCCTGCTCGCCGCCGCCCCACACCGCGGCCATCTCCCGATAGGTTTCTTCGCCCCAGGTGTAGAGCCGGCGATGGCTGCCCTCGTCCAGGTACTTCTGCGACTCCGGGATTTTCGACAGGTCGATGTTCGGCGTCGGCAGCATCTTCTCCATCTCAACGCCCGTAAGCTTCTTGAGGGCGAGAGCATAGGCGTGCGCATGAACGGAGCCGCGCACCAGAAGATACCCGCACACTTCGCGGCCTGT
>QFMX01000044.1 GCA_003240625.1 Sphingomonas taxi | reverse complement strand
GAGGGCCAGATCGCGGCGATCGGCAAGTCGCAATGCGTCGTGACCTTCGCGATGGACGGCACGATCCTCGACGCCAACGACAATTTCTTGGCAGCCATGGGCTACACCTACGGGGAGGTCGTCGGCCGCCATCACCGCATGTTCGTCGAGCCGACGCTGGCCGAGAGCGACCAGTATCGCGAGTTCTGGGAGAACCTCAGGGGTGGTGCGTTCCTGTCCTCGAAGTTCCGGCGCACAGCCAAGGACGGGCAGGAGGTCTGGATCCAGGCTTCCTACAACCCGATCCTCGACCTGAACGGCGAGCCCTTCAAGGTGGTCAAGATCGCGACCGACATCACCGCCGACGTGACGCTGGCGGAGAACCTGTCGCGCGCGCAACGCGAGGTCCTGCACGACCGGCTGACGAGCCTGCCCAACCGGCTGGGCCTGTCCCGGTTCATGAACGAGGCGCTCGCCGAGCCCGACGGCACGCTGTCGATCTTCTACCTCGACCTCGACCACTTCAAGCCGATCAACGACACGTTCGGCCATCATGTCGGCGACCATGTGCTGCGCGAGATCGCTGCACGGCTGAAGCTGGCGCTGGAAAGCGACCAGCTTGCCGCGCGCGTCGGCGGGGACGAGTTCGTGGTGGTCGCCCCGGGTCTGTCGCGCGAGGGCGCGGTGGATCTGGCGGCACGGCTGATCGCGACCGTAAGCGATCCGATCCGGCACGAGAAGACGAGCCTGACCGTCGGCTTGTCGATCGGCATCGCCCAGGCCCCGGTCGACTCGGTCGACGCGGACGAGCTTCTACGCCATGCCGACGTCGCGCTCTATCGCTCCAAGGGCGGTCATCGCGGCACGCACTCGTTCTTCTCGGACGCCGCGCCCGGCGAGGACGCCGAAGCCAACCGGCATCTGGCGCACGAGATGCAGTTCGGCATCAAGGCCGACCAGTTCGAGCTCTTCTTCCGACCCCGCTTCACGGCCGAGGACCGCGTTCTCGACGCGGTGGAGGCGCAGATCGAGTGGAATCACCCTGAGCGCGGTCGCCTGACGGCGCCGGCCTTCATGCTGCTGGCGGAAAGCAGCGGCCTTGTCGTCCCGCTGGGCGATTGGGCGCTGCGCGCAGCCTGCAAGGCGGCCGCGCAGTGGCCGCTGATCGTCGTCAGCGTGCCGGTCTCCTCGGTACAACTCGTCAGCGGCGACCTGCCGAGCGCGGTTTTGCTGGCGCTGCGCGAGGCAGGGCTGGCCGCGGCACGATTGGAGCTGCGGGTTGCCAAGGGCTTCGGGCGGCTCGACCTCGACCGCATCCGGTCCGATCTCGCGCGCCTGCGCGAGATGGGCGTGCGGGTCGTCGTGGAAGGCCAGGTCGTCGGCGAGGAGCTGACGGGGGGGCGCGAGGGCTGGCCGGTGGACTTCGTTGCAATCGATCCCAAGACGCGGAGCGATCTGGAGCGGATCGGCCATGCCAGCGTGGCCGATATCGCCCGTTTGGAAGCCCTGATCGGTTTGAACAGCGACACGATCGAGGGCGAGGCTTCGATTCGTGACATTCTTTCCCTCCGCTTGGACCGGAACGCCAGAGTGGTGGCGTTCCTGAACGCCGAGGCGAGATCGGCCGATGCGGTGCGGTCGCTCCTTTCGAAGGTGGCATAGGCCCATGGGCTTCTCGACGCTTCTGCGCATCGCCGGCAGCGAAGCGCGGGTCGGCATGTTCGTTGACGCGGTGGACGGCGATTGGTTGGACAACCCGTTCTGGTCGGGGAGCTTCAAGCTCGCCGATCAGCGCGACGTCGCTCGGCTGCGGGGGAGTCCCGTGCGGAGCGTGACGATCGATCTGGC
>QFMX01000043.1 GCA_003240625.1 Sphingomonas taxi | reverse complement strand
GGGGCGGTCGCGTCAGCGGCCGGGGTGGGGCCCGAAAGGGCGTGAGCGAGATGCTGTACCGTCCCCACCCGGGCTGCGCTTCGCTCCGCCGTCCCTCCCCATAAAGGGGAGGGAGAATTCTTCTAGCTCCGGAAGGCCGCTTCGAGCAGGCCCATCTGGCTGAGGACCGGGTTCACCGGCGTCTCGTCCTGGCCGTCCAGATACATGCGCCGATCCAGATAGAGCGCGCGATCGAACAGCTTTTCGGACCGCACCAGATACTCGATCAGGGCGATCGGCAGCTCGGCGTGGCTGGGCTCGGCCTCGATCTTGCGCTCGTTCAGGCGATAGCGGGGTTCGCACGCGGCTTCGGGCGTCATATCGCCCTCGCGCACCGCCCGCTGGACCAGTAGCCAGGACGCGATCTGCATCAGGCGGGTGGTCAGCTTCATGCTCTCGGCCGCATAGGCCAGGGCGGCTGACCGCGACAGGATGCGCGACTCGCGACGCCCCTCCCCGTCCAGATAGGCGGCGGTCTCCTCGACCAGTTCCATGCCTTCGCGGAAGGTGCGGTCGAACAGCTCGGAGCGGGCGAAATCCTGCACCGTCCGGGCGCGGTCGGGGCCGGACGCCGGCCCGGCAAGGGAATCGTCGCCCACGGTCAACTCAGACATTCTCATCAGGAATACGCACGCCTGTCCTGCAATCGGCCCGGGGCCGGAACTCCGTATCCGGAGTGCAATGGTCATGCCCCGAGGGCGCGCCCGTCGTCACGAGCGAAAGCTGAAAAGCGCGTCGGCCGCGCTCTTCTTGGAGCGTTTGGCCTCGATCGCGGCGCGGGCGCGGACGATCTCATGCTCCAACCCGGCGATCCGTTCTTCCAGATCGTCGATCGAGTACGGATCCAGATCCTCACGGCCGAGAGCGATCAGCGCCTCGCCCCTACGGGGCCGTGGATCAAGGTCCTCGAACATGGTCGACTCCTCGCGTCGTTCGACTCCGGACCGTATCACAAAGCCCGCCGTGCACGAACAACTCCTGCGGCGCGCCATGACGGCGCGCCGCCGAAAGGGTCACCAGCGACGCGCGGGTCGCAGCGAAGAGATGCGGTCGTTGAAGCCGGTGGAACCGAGATTGCGCTCGTCGCCGTCGATGACGCGGCATGATCCCCTGAAGTAGGCGTCGGTGCAGACTTCCCACCGGCCGCGCAGGCGCATGGAGCTGATGCGGTCGTTCATGCCGGTGCGGTCCAGGTTCGACACCTCGCCGTTGAAGGTCATCGACCGGCCACGATAGTTCGAATCCTCATAGACGGTGATGGAAGTGCGACCGCCGCCCCAGCCGTCGCCAGGACGATCCGGCCGATCGGGTCGGCCAGGATAGCCGGGATAGCCCGGACGGCTGTCCTCATACGACCCCCGGAAAGCCCCACATACGAGCAGACCGTCGCGATTGCGGATCTCGTCGTTTGCACAACGCGACAATTCGATCGACGTCCCACGCAACTGACCGCGCATATCGCGGCAGTCGGCATACAGCCGTCCACGGTTCACATAGGCGCTCGAGCAACTGCGAGCGTAGTCACCGCGCGGCGCAACCCGCTGCTGAACGTCGGCGGCATGCCCCTGAGGGGCCATCATCGCGGCGGCCATGGCCGCGCCGAGCAGAATGGACATGGGTTGGTTCCTCCTCTCCCGAACGTCTCAAGTCTCCGTGACGGCGAAGGTTGCACGCGCCGGATGAACCTTGGCTGTACGCCGTTGTCGGGCGACGTTTTCTTTTCAGGCGAATAGGCCTATATCGAAACCATAAGCGCCCGGTCGAAAGGCCGGGCGCCGTCGTATCCAACGCCCGCCAGGATCCCTTTGGCGCGCCAGAAAGAACCGGG
>QFMX01000042.1 GCA_003240625.1 Sphingomonas taxi | reverse complement strand
AGAACGCGGTCAGCAGCGGCACGCAGATCACCGCGGCCCAGAAGCGCGGCGCGACGGCCTTGGCCACCGGGTCGATCGCCATCAGGCCGAGGGCGGTGATCTGGTCGGTCGCACGCATCAGGCCCAGTTCGGCGGCGATCGAGCTGCCGGCGCGGCCGACGAACAACAGCGCGGTCAGCACCGGCGCGAGTTCGCGGTACAGGCCCAGACCGATCAGCACACTGACCTGGTTGCTGGCGCCGTAGGTTTCCAGCGCGCGGTAGCCCAGCAGCGTCAGCGACAGACCGACGAAGGCGCCGCCGACCGCGATGATCGGCAGGCTGCGGCCGCCGATCTTGTAGATCTCGCGCAGCAGTTCGGAGAAGAAGTCGGCGGTCGGCTTCGAAGCACCGAAGACCGACAGCGAAAACAGGCCGGCGCGGCCGAGCGAGCGGATCGCGGCGCTCATCGCGAATATCCCCTGTAGGAGCGCGCTGGCGCGCGACACGCATGCCCGGTAGCGCCATTCGCGACCGAGGTCGCTCCTACACACAACCAACGCATCACGCGGCCTCCGTGCGGACAGTGAGGTCACCACGGTCGAATGCGATCGGTCCGTCCGGCGCGCCGCGCAGGAACTGCTGGACGAGCGGATCGGTCGAGGCCTCGAGTTCCACCGGCGTGCCGGCGAAGACGATGCGGCCGTTGGCGATCACCACCGCGTGGTCGGCGATCGGCAGCGTCTCGTGGACGTGATGGGTGACGATGATGCTGGTCAGGCCGAGCGAGGCATTGAGCCGCGCGATCAGGCTCATGATCACGCCCGAGGCGATCGGGTCCAGCCCGGTCAGCGGCTCGTCGTAGATCATCAGCGGCGGATCCAGCGCCAGCGCGCGGGCCAGCGCCACGCGTCGTGCCATGCCGCCCGAGAGCTCGCGCGGATACAGATCGGTTGCCGCGCGCAGGCCCACAGCCTGCAGCTTCATCGCCACCAGCCGCGCGATCACCGGCTTCGGCAACTTCGTGTGCAGGCGCAGCGGCAGCGCGATGTTCTCGCCCGCGGTGAGATCGGTCAGCAGGCCGTTGCCCTGCAGCAGCACGCCGATGCTCTTGCGCAGTTCCAGCAGGTCGCGCGTGCGCGTGGGAACGCGCTGGCCGAACACCTCGACCGTGCCGGCGACCGGAACGAGTTCACCGGTCAGCGCCGACAGCAGCGTCGATTTGCCACTGCCCGACGGGCCGAGCACCGCGGTCACGCTGCCGCGGGGCACCGACAGATCGATGCCGGACAGCACGCTGCGCCCGCCCCGGTCGAGGCGGACATCGCGCAGCAGCACGGCAGGGGCGTTGGCGTCGGGCATCGAGCTCGCAAAGGTGATTTCAGGAAGCAGCGCGGGCACAGCCGGCACGCGAAGCCCGCAAGGATGGCGGGCACACACTGAATCTTAACCCAGTGACTGTACTGCGGAGTACAGGAATTATCCCGGCTCCGGGTTTGAGCATCCCAGCGCCACGTTGCCGAGACGCCATCATTCGCTCTGTCGGCCGCAACAATGGGGTGTGACCCAGATGCTGTAGAGACAGAAACATGCATCGAAGACGGACATTTGCGATCGCGGACCCGTCCTGCCCGTTTCGCGAGAGATCGTTCGTCTACTCGACGCAGGCGTGGAACGCGCGGCTCCTCCGCTTGATCTCGCCTTGGCACGCCACATCGCCTGCTTGCGGCCGCGTGCTGCCACGCGAGAGGGAGAGCAGGTCGGGTTGCCGCTTCTTTCCCACTGGTCTGGTCTGCAGGCATGCGGCCGTTTGTGGAGCTTGCGAGGGTTCTTGCATGGAGACGCGATCGAGCGCTCGCGAGCGACGGTCCGCTCTGTGGTTCACGGCGTTGGAGGCGCC
>QFMX01000041.1 GCA_003240625.1 Sphingomonas taxi | reverse complement strand
AACTCGAGACGGCCGCCACCGGCCAGCAGCCCGATGCCGTGCGCCCGCGCGTCCGCGATCGATGGCGAGTCGAGCGCATCGTCGACGGGGATCATCGTGATCCGCTTCGAGTACGTGCGCAGGAACATCGCGTGGCGGCCGAGCGTGGCGCCGGGCCCGAGGACCGCGATGTCCAGGTCGCGGACCTCGAAGGCGTCGCAGATGGCGCACAGCCGGAGCGCGCCCACCGCGATCGCGGCTTCCGCCCACGGCACGTCGGGCAGGCGGTCGGTCAGCCCGGTGGCCAGGATCACCGCGGACGCCTGCCATGCCCGCGGACCGGCGGTGATCCGGAACGCGGTACCGCTGCGCGCCAGGCCATCCACCCGCGCCCGGACGACCTCGACCCCGACGCTGTCGGCCTGCTCGCGCATGGTGCGCAGCAGCGCGGCCCCTGAGACGCCTTGCGCGAAGCCGGGACAATTGTGGCTTTCGGGGATGTAGCGCGCGCGGCTTGCGCCGGCATCGATGACCACGCAGCACCGCAGGAATCGCCTGAGATAAGTGGCGGCGGTCAATCCTGCAGGCCCGCCGCCCACGATGGCGACCTCGATTCGTGTGTCCACGCAGGACCTCCATCCGAATCGGCGAGTCTCGCACCGTATGTTGCAACGCCGCGTGCAGGGCCGCCGGACGCCATTGCACGTCCCTGCAACTCGCGGTTGACAACGCTGTCAGCTTCGCCTCCAATGCAGCGGTCTCATGCCGTCCGCGCGCCGTGCGGCCTGCAGGACCCACAACTCGAACACCTCATTCGTGTGATCCCTTGGGAAGGGACGATCCATGAACCGACTGCGTGCCGTTCCAAAACAGCGGCTGCTGACGTCTGCGTTGCTGCTGGCCATCGCCTCGCCGGCCCTGGCCCAGGTCGCCGAGCCCGTGTCCCCGTCCGAGGCCACCGAGCTCGACGCGGTCATGGTGACGGGTATCCGCGGCAGCCTCACCTCGTCGATGAACCTCAAGCGCGACGCGCAGGGCGTCGTCGACGGCATCGTCGCCGAAGACATCGGCAAGTTTCCCGACACCAACCTCGCCGAGTCGCTGCAGCGCATCTCGGGCGTGTCGATCGACCGCTCGCAGGGCGAAGGCTCGAAGGTCACCGTCCGCGACGTCGGCCCCGACTTCAATCTGGTGCTGCTCAACGGACGCCAGATGCCGGCGTCGAGCATCGAGGCGACCAACGCTTCGAACTCGCGCGCATTCGATTTCGCCAACCTTGCGTCCGAGTCGATCTCCGGCGTTGAAGTGTTCAAGACCTCGCGTGCGGCCACCGCCACGGGCGGCATCGGCGCCACGATCAACATCAAGACCGCGCGCCCACTCGAGAGCGAGCCGCTGGCGAATGTTGGCATGAAGGCCGTGCACGACAGCTCGGTCGACAACCTGCCCAAGCCGATGCAGGGCGGCAAGTGGACCGGCGAGATGTCGGGCATCTTCAGCACCAAGACCGATGACGGCCGGTTCGGCATCGCGCTCAGCGGTAGCTACCAAGAGCGCGACTTCGGATACAACGAAGCCGCCGTCGGTGGCGGCTGGTATGCGTTCCCCGGCGGTGAAGGCCCGCTGGCGAACGCAGATCCGGCGGTCAACGCGACCAATCCGCCCGGCCCCGGCGATATCTACTCGATTCCGCAGAACCTGATCTACGCGATCAACGGCGTCAGCCGCCAGCGCACCAATGGCCAGGCCACGCTGCAGTGGGCGCCGACCGACACCATCACCGCGACGCTCGACTACACCTACGCCGAAAACCGCATCCAGCAGCGTCGCCACGAGCTGTCGACCTGGTTCAACCAGGCTGCGTCGCAGACTTCCTGGACCGATGGCCCGATCGCTGCGCC
>QFMX01000040.1 GCA_003240625.1 Sphingomonas taxi | reverse complement strand
CGCGGATTTCGCCGGTCTGCACCAGGTGCGCACCGGCTTCCACGGCGCCACCGACCTGTCGCCGGTCACGATGGGCGCGGCGCTGCATTTCGACACCTGGGTGCCGAACTTCGGCATCCAGGAATACATGTTCCACAGCGACGAAGCCAACGCAGTGTTCCCGCACGACTACGTGTTCCGCGAGGGCCGGCTGCATGTCGGCGAAACGCCGGGGCACGGCGTGTCGATCGACGAAACGCTGGCGGCGAAGTATCCCTACAGCCCGAAGCAGTTGCCGATCGCCCGTCTCGAAGACGGGGCGATGTGGGACTGGTAACGACACGGAGGAGAGTGGAATGAAGCGATCGACGATGGACGCGGCATGCGCGAGTGGAGGGGGATCCGGGAAGGCACCGGAGAGACTCGGCGACGTTGACGCGGGTCACCGCGCGTCGAACGGTCGAAGGCCGCAGGCTCCGCGACGCAAGCGTGCCCGTGCGCTCATGGGGGCTGCGCTCGTCGCGCTGTCGGCGATGGTGTGCGGCAATGCATTTGCACAGACGGCCGCATCTGCGCCCGCTGGTGCGGCGGTCGCCGCGCCACCCGTGCTGTTCGACTGGTTCGAGTACACCGGCCGCGACCGCGCGTTCGAGCTGCCGCTGCCCGAAGGCCACTTCCGCAATCCGATCCTCGCCGGCTTCCATTCCGATCCGAGCATCGTCGCCGCGCGCGGCAAGTTCTACATGGTCCATTCCACGTTCACTTACTTCCCGGGTATCCCGGTGTTCGAGAGCGAAGACCTGGTGCACTGGACGCAGGTGGGCAGCGCGATCCATCGCCCCGGCCAGCTGGATTTCGACGGCCTGGGCCTGTCCCGCGGCGTGTTCGCGCCGACGATCGAGTATCACGCCGGCACGTTCTACGTGGTCAACACCTCGGTCGATGCCGGCGGCAACTTCATCGTCACCGCGACCGATCCGGCCGGGCCTTGGTCGGACCCGGTGTGGCTGCCGGGCATCGGCGGCATCGATCCCTCGCTGTTCTTCGACGACGATGGCCGCGTCTACATCCTCAACAACGACGAACCCGAGGGGCCGGTGCGCTACGACGGGCATCGTGCGATCTGGATGCAGGCGATCGACATCGACACGCTGACGCCCTTCGGCCCGCGCAAGGTGCTGATCGACGGCGGCGTGAAGCCGGAAGAGAATCCGATCTGGATCGAAGGCCCGCACATCTACAAGGTCGACGGCTGGTACGTACTGTCGAACGCGGAGGGCGGCACCGGGCCGCAGCATTCGCAGGTGGTGCTGCGCAGCCGCGATGTCTGGGGCCCGTACATTCCGTACGAACACAACCCGATCCTCACCCAGCGTGACCTGCCGCCCGAGCGCGACCTGCCGATCACCAATGCCGGCCACGTCGACATGGTCGAAGGGCCGGACGGCAGCTGGTGGGCGGTGTTCCTGGCCAGTCGCAACTACGACGTGCGCCAGTACAACACCGGTCGCGAGACCTTCCTGCTGCCGGTGACCTGGACCGACGGCTGGCCGACGATCCTGCCGCTGGGCGAAACCATCCCGTACACGCTGCCGGCGCCGTCGTGGATGACGCGCACGGCCGAGCAGGCGCCGATGTCGGGCAACTTCACCGTGCGCGACGAGTTCGACACGCCGCAGCTCGGACGCGAGTGGATGTTCGTGCGCGTGCCCAAACGCGACTGGGCGGATCTCGCCTCACATCCCGGCCGGCTGGCGATCCATCCGCTGCGCGAGGGTCTCGACACGCTCGGCAACCCGTCGTTTCTCGCGCGCCGCCAGCAGCATCTGGTGTTCGAGGCGAGCACCGCGCTCGCGCCGCCGGCGCGAGGCGTCGCTGCGGGGCTGGCCGCGTTCCAGAGCGGCAATCACTGGTACGTCGT
>QFMX01000039.1 GCA_003240625.1 Sphingomonas taxi | reverse complement strand
CGAGCGGGCGAAGATCGCGCTGGAAGCCGCGCAGGATCAGGTCCGGCGTTATCGGGCGCTGCTCAATTCCAACTCCATCACATCGGTGCAGTTCGACGAGGTGCGGCGCGCCGCGGAAGCCGCCGCGCTGGACCTGCGTGCCGCCGAGATCAGCCTGGACGACCGGCGCATCGTGGCGCCGATCGGCGGGATCGTCGGCCTCGTCACCATCGAGCCCGGCAGCTACGTCTCCAGCGACACGCTTGTCGCCACCGTGGACGACCGCTCGAAATTGAAGGTCGTGATCTCGGTGCCGGAAGCGTTCGTTCCGGAAATCGCCATCGGCCACGCGGTCACCGCAACGCCGACGACGCGGACCGGCCGCAGCTACGATGGCGAGATCACCGCGCTGGATAACCGTATCGACGAGACCAGCCGCACCTTGCGCGCCGAAGCGACGGTCGACAACAGCTCCGATATCCTGCGTCCGGGGATGTCCTTTACGGTCGATATCGCCTTCAACGGCCAGGATTACCTGTCCGTCGATGCGCTTGCGATCCAGTGGGAGCGCGCCGGGCCCTTCGTCTGGACCGTCGCGGGCGGAGAGGCGCGCAAGGCGCGGATCGAGATTATCGAGCGCAACGTGGACCGCGTCCTTGTTGCCTCGCAAAGCCTTCGGGCGGGCCAGCCCGTGGTGACCGAAGGGGTGCAGCAGCTTCGCGAGGGCGCCCCCGTGCGCGTGGAAGATCCGGAGGCGCTGCCGGATGTGCCGCATGCGCCGGAAGCGACGCCCACCGTGGACCGCGATGGCAGCGTCGAGCGAAACCGCGCCGGACTTTCCCCGGCCAGCCGCCTTGCCGACAGCCGGGCTGCAGCACGATGAGCGGCGGCCGCGTCCGCGACGGGGTCACCAAGTTCACCTCGCTGTTCATCCGTCGCCCTGTCCTGACACTGGTTCTCAACCTTCTCATCATCGTTGCCGGACTGGCAGCCCTGCAGTCTGTGGAAATCCGCGAACTGCCGAATGTCGACCGGCCGGTCATCACCGTCTCCACCACGTTCGAAAGCGCCTCCCCAGAGGCGGTCGACAGGCAGGTGACGAGCGAGGTGGAAAGCGCCGTCGCGCGTGTTCCCGGCATCGTATCCATTTCGTCCACCTCGCGGCTCGGCAACAGCCGTGTGGTGATCGAGTTTTCCAGCGCGACAGACCTGAATGTCGCTGCCAGCGACGTGACCAACGCCGTCGCCGCCATCGCCAACCGCCTGCCAGACGATGCCGACGAGCCGCGCATCGTCAAGGCGGATGCCGATGCCGACGCCATGATGCGCCTTGCCGTACTTTCCCCCGACATGCGCATCGAAGACATGACAGACCTCGTCGACGACCAGATCGCCAACCGCATAGCGGCTGTCGAGGGCGTTGCGGAAGTGACGTTGACGGGCGAGCGCGAGCGGCAGGTCTATATCGACATCCGGCCCGACGAGCTGGCGACGCGCGGCTTGACGCTCGGCGATCTGTCGAACGCTCTGGCCAACGCGTCGTTGGACGTTCCGGCGGGTGCGCTGGAATCGGCAACGCAGAAGCTCGTCGTGCGGGCCGACGCCAGCCTTGCCGATCCGGCATCCTTTGCCAACGTCATGCTGGACAGGACAACGCGCCTGTCCGATGTCGCCAACATCCGCTTCGGCCCGGACGAGGCATCTTCGAAGCTGCGCGTCAACGGCCAAACCGGCATCGGCCTCGATATAGTACGGCAGGCCGGTGCATCCACGATCGCGATTTCCGAAGGCGTCCGCGCCGCCGCCGAAGAGTTGAACGCCGGCTTCAGCAACGGCACCCGCGTCGTCGTCATCAGCGACGAGGCCGTCTTCATCAACGGCTCGATCCACGAGGTGGAACTGACGCTGGCGCTGGCGGTGCTGATCGTCGTCGCCGTCATCTATCTCTT
>QFMX01000038.1 GCA_003240625.1 Sphingomonas taxi | reverse complement strand
CAGCGCATCGAGCAGAAGCACGAAAACCGTCGTCAGCAACAACGCGATGAACCCGGTACCGAGCACGGCAATGGCCGCCTTCGGAATTTCCGGCGACGCCATGCTGCCGGCGAACCGGGCGACGATGCGGTGATGCAACGCGAGCCCGAAGACCAGCACCGCAAGACCGGTGCGCGCGGCACGCGACCACCGCAACGGCCAGACCACACGCAAGACGAGATAGGACGCAAGAACGACCGCAACGACACTCAGCACACGACATCCAATGGCAACGCGACGACGGACGGGAACACGGGTCCGTCAGGGCCGGCCATGGTGGGCGATGCGTCGTCCGCGTACCAGCTGCGCGCCGCGTCGAAGGCCTCGTCGCCGCGGAATGCAGCGTTGCAACGTCCGCACGCGCGCCGGAATCGCCTTGCGACCCACGCGGCGGCACTCAACTCGCGAGCTTCAATCCGACGAGGCCCGCGACGATGAGTCCGAGGCTGACCAGGCGCGCCACGGTGGCGGGCTCGTCGAACAGCAGCATGCCCAGCAGGGCCGTGCCCACAGCCCCGATGCCGACCCAGATCGCGTACGCGGTGCCCAGCGGCAGCGATTTCATCGCCAGACCGAGCAGCGTGATGCTCACGCCCATCGCGGCGACCGTGCCCAGCGTCGGCCAGAGCCGGGTGAAGCCCTCGGTGTATTTCAGGCCGATCGCCCAGGCGATCTCGAACAGGCCAGCGAGCAGCAGGATGAACCACGACATCGGACACCTCCATCGAACGACGATGGGGCCGTCCCCGTGCGCGGTGCCGACCGGCAGGGTCGTCCCTGCCACCGTGATCCCACCATGCTATCGGGCGGCGCCTGAATCTCCGCGCGCCGCGCCCTGGACCAGCCCGGACTCAGATGTCGCAAAGCCGGTCGCGCCCTGCACTCTTGGCCCGGTACAGGGCCATGTCCGCGCGGCGCATGAGCTGTGCGGGCGCCGTGTCCAGCGGATCGAGCATCGAGGCACCGGCGCTGATCGTCACGCGCAGCCCCGCCACGCCGCCCCAGTCGTCGCGGCGCGCGAACGCATCGCGCAGCCGTGCGTACAGGCCGTGCGCCTCGTCGAGCGTGGCGTCGACCAGGATGATCGCGAATTCCTCGCCGCCGATCCGCGCCGCGATGTCGGACGCGCGGCACACCTCCGCCAGCAGCGCGCCGGTTTCGCGCAGCACCTCGTCGCCTGCCGCGTGACTGTGCACGTCGTTGATCGCCTTGAAGCGGTCGATGTCGAGAATCATCAGGCACAGCGGCTGGCGCCGCCGGTGCGCGCGCGCGACCTCGCGGGCGAGCGCGCCGTCGAAACTGCGCCGGTTGGGCAGTCCGGTGAGCGCATCCTCGTAGGCCTGGCGCTCGAAGGTCTCGGCCTGGACGCGCAGGCGGTCCAGCAGTTCGGTCTTCTCGCTGTCGGCTTCGAGCAGCTGCGCGGCCTGGGTCTGCAACACGCGTGTGCGGTCGTCGACGAGCTGCGCCAGACGCGCATTGGCGCGGTGGTAGCGCAGGATGCGCGTGCGGTAGGCCAGCGCCAGCCCGGCCAGGGCCAGCAGCACCGCCAGCGCCTGCACGCTGCGACGCTGCCACCAGGCCGGCACGACGGTGAAGCGCCATTGCGCGTCGCGGACACTCCAGTCGCCCTCCGGATGTGCGGCCGCGACGTGCATGGTGTAATCGCCGGGCGGCAGGCCGACGACATCGAGACTGCGCTGGCGACCGCGTTCCACCCAGTCGGTGTCGAGGCCCTCCAGACGCGTGCGGAACCGGATGCGCTCGGACATCAGGAAACTCAGGCCCACGTACGACACCGACAGGCGCGCGCCGCTGTCCACGCGCGCACCGTCCGCCGGGGCCACCTGCAGGCCGTCGATGCGCACCGATTCGATCCGCGGCAGCGGCGAAG
>QFMX01000037.1 GCA_003240625.1 Sphingomonas taxi | reverse complement strand
CCGAGCGCACCGATCCTGCGAAGGGGCGCTCGTAGGTCGAGTACATGTAGGGCGTGGGCGAGCGGAACTCCGCGGCGCAGGTGTCGATGCGTTTGAATACCGGGTGGACGTCGAGGCTCTCGCGCAGCGCCTTGACATCGGCCTCGTCGCAGCCCGCGAGCTTGGCGAGGCGCGCGTCGGAGAAGCCGGCGCTCTTTAGGAAGCGCAGGTTGTCGGCGTCCTGCGGCAGGCCGTGCTCGGCGACGCGCGCCTCGAAGTCGATCAGCGCCTGGAAGCGGTCGATGAACCAGGGGTCGATCTTGCAGGCGCGGTGGACGTCGGCCTTGGACGTGCCCTCGCGCAGCGCTTGGGCGACCATGCGCAGACGGTCCGGCGTCGGCGTGCCGAGCGCGGCGCGGATGGCGTTCTTGTCGTCGCCTTCGCCGAGCCCCGGAATGGCGATCTCGTCCAGGCCGTCGAGACCGGTTTCGAGACCGCGCAGCGCCTTCTGGAGGGACTCCTCGAAGGTGCGGCCGATCGCCATGACCTCGCCCACCGACTTCATCGCGGTGGTGAGCACCGGCGAGGCGCCGGGGAACTTCTCGAAGGCGAAGCGCGGAATCTTGGTGACGACGTAGTCGATGGTGGGCTCGAACGAGGCCGGGGTCGCGCCGCCGGTGATGTCGTTCTTCAATTCGTCCAGCGTGTAGCCGACCGCGAGCTTGGCGGCGATCTTGGCGATCGGGAAGCCGGTGGCCTTGGAAGCGAGGGCGGACGAGCGCGACACGCGTGGGTTCATCTCGATGACGACGAGGCGCCCGTTCTCCGGGTTCACCGCGAACTGGACGTTGGACCCACCCGTTTCCACGCCGATCTCGCGCAGCACCGCTATGCTGGCGTTGCGCATGATCTGATATTCCTTGTCGGTCAGCGTCAGCGCTGGCGCGACGGTGATGGAATCGCCTGTGTGGACGCCCATCGGATCGATGTTCTCGATCGAGCAGATGATGATGCAATTGTCCGCGCGGTCGCGGACCACCTCCATCTCATATTCCTTCCAGCCGAGCAGCGATTCCTCGATCAACACCTCGGTGGTCGGCGACGCATCGAGACCCTTGCGGACGATCTCGATGAACTCCTCGCGGTTATACGCGACGCCGCCGCCGGTGCCGCCGAGCGTGAAGCTCGGGCGGATGATCGCGGGAAGGCCAGTGGTCTCCAGGCCGGCAAGCGCCTCCGCCTCGGTATGCGCGACGACCGAGCGGGCGCTCTCCAGCCCGATCTTGTCCATCGCGTCGCGGAACTTCTGCCGGTCCTCGGCTTTGTCGATCGCCTCTGCATCGGCGCCGATCATGGTGACGCCGAACTTCTCCAGCGTGCCGTCACGGAACAGCGCGAGCGCGGTGTTGAGCGCGGTCTGGCCGCCCATCGTCGGGAGCACCGCGTCGGGCCGCTCCTTTTCGATGATCTTGGCGACGATCTCGGGCGTGATCGGCTCGACATAGGTCGCGTCCGCGAACTCGGGATCGGTCATGATCGTGGCGGGGTTGGAGTTGACCAGAATCACCCGGTACCCCTCCTCCTTCAACGCCTTGATCGCCTGCGTGCCCGAATAATCGAACTCGCACGCCTGCCCGATGACGATCGGCCCCGCGCCGATGACGAGAATGGAGGAGATGTCGGTGCGTTTTGGCATCACTTGTCTTCCGAAAGCTGTTCGTTGCCGATGAAGCCTATGTTCGTCATATCGACCACTGCGCCGATCTTCCTCAGCATGCATTCGATCTTGGTCAGATCTGCGTCGGGATTGGCCTTGAAAACGACTCTGCGGCCTCGCGACTCAACCCAGTTTCGAGGTGCGTGACATGCATCAGCCATCGCGTTCAGATGCGCCCGGCTTATCCGACCGCCTGATGAGGAGCGAGGTTGCGTCGCAGCCTGCACCGCAAAGC
>QFMX01000036.1 GCA_003240625.1 Sphingomonas taxi | reverse complement strand
GGTGATGTGCACGCTGACGTCGCACAGATGCGCCATCGGCCCGATGTTGGCGACGGCCGCACGTTGCGGCGGCGCGCCGGGCTCGCTGAATCCGATGGTTTCGGCGATGGCCTGGATCAGATCGTCGGTGAGGAACTCGCGCAGCGAGCTGCGCAGCATCTCCTGCACGGGCGCACCGATCAGCGCCTCGATGTTGGCCGAGACGTGGTGGATGGTCCAGTCGGGCAGCTGGCAGGTGATCAGGTAGCCGTGCGGCTGGATCGCGGCCGACAGGTGGATCCGCTCGTTGGCGCACGCCTCGAGGGCGCGTTCAAGGCCTGGGTTCACAGGACGTGCTCCTTGTTGGCCGAATCGGAGCCGTGTGCGAGACACGCGGCCACATGGGTGAAAGCGCTGCGTGCACCGTCGATCATGCGCGCGAGCCGCGGGGCATCGGCGACGTCGACGGTCGCGAGCCGTTGCTGGACCTGACGCCAGTCGTCACTGGTGCCCTGACACTCGAGAAAGTGGGCGCCGTGCTCGCCGGTATGACCGAGCCGGCGCACGGCGCGGATGAGCACGCGGGCGCCCAGACTGCTGCCGGCCATGACGTACTCCCAGCCCATCACCGCGTCGTCGTCCGCCAGTGGCGACGGCGAGATCCACGGCTCCATCAACGGTTGCAGACCGACCGCATCGAGATCGCGCTCGAGCCAGCGCGACTGACGTGGCAGGCGCGTCGTCGCATGTTCGAAATCGAGCGCGAAGCGGTGCATGCCTCGCAGATAGCGTGCGTAGGCTTGCGGCGTACTCAAGCCGGTCGGAAACGCATCGTCGACGCGTGCATGTTGTGTGGCCGTTGCGTCACGCAGCACGGCACGTACCCCGCCAGATGCGGGCGTGGAGTCGTTCGGCGACGTCGACGCATTCATTTTCACTGGACAAGTTTAACGGTGCGGGTCGCCGCCATCTGTTCATTTTCCCGCTTATGAACGGCGCAGGTTTCGCACGCCCTGTTCAGGGTAATCCGTCGCCAGCCACCACATCCGTGGCCGCGTTGGCGGCTGACTACAATGCACGTCTCCGATTTCAAGATCCGGGCGTTAATGACCGTGCAGCTTCCTGACTATCCCTTCACTCACCACCGTCTGGACGTACGCCCCGGGGTGCAGATGCACTACCTCGACGAGGGCCCGCGCGACGGCGAGATCGTGGTGATGCTGCACGGGAATCCCTCTTGGAGCTACTACTGGCGGCACCTCGTCCTGGGCCTGCGCGACCGCTATCGCTGCATCGTGCCCGATCACGTCGGCATGGGACTGTCGGACAAGCCGGACGACGCGAAGCGCGCGTCTCCGCGTTACGACTACACGCTGGCGTCGCGGATCGAGGATCTGCAGACCCTTCTGGACCGTCTGGGCATCGACGGCCCGGTCACGCTGGCCGTCCACGACTGGGGCGGCATGATCGGGTTCGGCTGGGCGCTCGAACACATGGCGCAGGTCGGGCGGCTGGTGATCACCAATACCGCGGCGTTTCCGATGCCTGCCGCCAAGCCGATGCCGTGGCAGATCGCGCTGGGACGCGACTACACGGTCGGCGAGTGGATGGTCCGAGGATTCAACGCATTCTCGGCGGGTGCGTCCTGGTTCGGTGTGGAACGCCGGATGCCGGCCGATGTGCGCGCGGCCTACGTTGCGCCCTACGACAGCTGGGCCAACCGCATCAGCACGATCCGCTTCATGCAGGACATTCCGCTGGGACCGAAGGACCGCGCATGGCCGCTGCTCGAAGCCGCCGGCCGACGCCTGCCCGACTACGCCGACCGCCCCGCGTTCATCGGCTGGGGCCTCAAGGATTTCGTGTTCGACCGCCACTTCCTCGACGGTTTCCGCGCAGCGCTGCCGCAGGCCGAGGTCACCGCGTTCGAGGATGCCGGCCATTACGTGCTCGAGGACCGGC
>QFMX01000035.1 GCA_003240625.1 Sphingomonas taxi | reverse complement strand
AGAGACGTGTCGCCATAGGGCGGATCGGCAATGATCATGTCGAACGGGGCATGCCACGGCATCTGTTCGCGGCAGTCGCCGGTGAGAACTGTCATGGGGTGGTCCTCCCGACACCGAGCTGCATGATTTCGGCCGCGAGCGCGGCGACCTCACGCGCGGCGACGGATCGGTGATCGATCTCCGAGGCGAGCCGGCCGGTCTGCGCAGCGTCGGCAAAGACGACGCGCTGGCCAACGGTGCAGGAGAGAGCGGGAGGGTCGTGGTCCGCCAGCGTCTCGGCCGTTTCGCGGGCGATGACCGTGCGCGCCCCGCAGCGATTGAGAACGAAGCGCGCGACAAGATGGGGCCGATAGATGCGCGCCTCCGTGAGCAGTGACAGCATCTCGGCGGAGGCCCAACCGTCGAGCGGTGATGGCTGCACCGGGATCAGCACAAGGTCGGCGGTGAGCAGTGCCGAGCGCATGAGACCGGCGACACGCGGTGGACCGTCGATGACGATGTGATCGACATCGCGGGCAAGCTCGGGGGCCTCGCGGTGCAGCGTGTCGCGCGCCAGGCCGACGACGCCGAAGAGACGTGGCAGTCCCTCGCGCACGCGTTGCTGTGACCAGTCGAGGGCCGAACCCTGGGGATCGGCGTCGATCAGGGCGACGCGGCTGCCGCGCATCGCCAGCTCGCCGGCGAGGTGCAGGGCGATCGTCGTTTTGCCCACGCCGCCTTTCTGGTTGAGGAGCGCGATGATCATCGGCGTCCTCCCGACGGATCGAGAGTTGGCCGGGGCGCCGCACCTTGTTCAGACGATGGAGATCCGGCTCTGGCGCGTGATCGAGCGGCTGGAGGTGATTGCGCAGGGCCTCTTTTTGCGCCTGCGCTGAGGTTTCTGGCGGTGTCGCGGATGAGGTTTTCCACATCACGCGCGCGCTCTTCAAGGTTAGATTCTTGGTTAGACTCTAAGTTAAGGGGCCGATTTCCGAAGCGATGCCCGTTGCTTAGGCTCTGTTTCGGTTCCCGATGGCACGATGGCGGGGTTCCCGTTGGCACGATGGAACGGGTTCCGGATAGCACGAGGCCGTCCACAGGTTTTCCACAAGGAGCCGAAGGCTCGAAGGCGAGCAGCACGCGGCCGCCGACCTCGATTTCCTGAACCAGCGTGTAGCCGGGCAAGGGCTGGCGCCGGATAGTGTCGCGCAGCTCGAATGCGAAGCGCTTGAACGGCGAGAGACTGCCGGATTTGAGGTGCAGATGACGAAAGTCGAAGCGCCAGCCCTTTCGCTGCCTGCCGCCATGTTTGCGCACGAGCCGGTAAAGCCAGCGGTCGAGGCCGCCGGTGAGACCGAAATAGGCGCGGTCGATCGTCAGGATCAGCGCGTCGTCGAGAACCGCGCGATAGAACCAGTCCGGCATGATCATCTCGATCCCGGCGGGACGGCCGTTGCGATCGGTGCGCTCCTGCCACTCGTTGATCCAGGAGAAGCGATGACGCCTTCCCTCAGCGGGCTGGCGGATCGATGTGGCGACGGTGGTGGACTGGAGGCGGTCGAGGGCCGCTTTCAGGCGCTGATAGTCACGAACGGACACGCCGCGACCGATGAAGGTGAGAATCTCGTAGGGCGTGGCGGCCATCAGCCGCGAGGTGCGCAGACCTTTGTCGCGTGCCTCGACGATCTGGCTTGCCGCCCAGATCAGAATGTCGGCGTCCCAGATCGTCGCCATGCCATGATCGGGCACGGCCTCGACTCGGATCGACACATCGCCGGCAACGAAATCTATCGGCGCGGTGCGATGGGATTTGGAGAGGGAGAAAAACGGATAAGCCATGAGATCCTGCGCGTCTCGTGGCGCGAAATCGCCGGGGAGCGCCTGGAAGAGGTCAAGCTGCCCGCGCTCCGGGGATGGACGATGCCGCACCGACATTCCGGGGGATGCCGCGCGGATCAGCGGGCGTGTCGGGCAGCAGCAGCGGCGGGCGTGCG
>QFMX01000034.1 GCA_003240625.1 Sphingomonas taxi | reverse complement strand
GAGACGACTGCCGGGCCCGTCGAGGGCTATCGCGCTCTCACCGCCGGCTCGGCGACGCGCACTGAAACCCCGGTGGAGGAGCTGCCTCAGAACATCCAGATCATCCCGCAGGCACTCATCAAGGATCAGGTCTCGCTGACCGTCACAGAGGCGCTGCGCAACGCCAGCAACGTGCAGCCGCTGGATTCGCGCGTCATAGGCAATGTCGAGCAGGCACCGCTGAAGATCCGCGGCTTCCCGGCCGAACTCTGGATCGACGGATTTCCCGGCAGCTTGTTTCCCGCCGGCGACCGCGACGGCCTCGTCAATGTCGAGCGGATCGAGGTCCTGAAGGGTCCGAACGCCATCCTCTACGGCGGCGGCGCGGGCGCGCCGCTCGGCGGCGTCGTGAACGTCGTCTCCAAGCTGCCCGAGCCGGTCGCCCGCTACGAGGTCGGCGGCACGATCGGCAGCTACGGCTACTGGAGCCCGTTCCTCGACCTGAACCAGCCGCTGAACCAGGACGGCACGGCGCTGTTCCGGATCACCGGCGAGTACACGCATGACGACAGCTTCATCGACGTGCTGGAATCGGACCGCTACAACATCAACCCGACGCTGACGCTCACCGACAACGACCGGACGTCGCTGACGGTGCAGGGCTTCTTCTCGCGCCACGAGCAGCAGGTCTATCAGGGCCTACCCTATTTCGGGACGATCGCCGGCGACTTCCGGGTCCGCGACGAGCTCTATATCGGCCATCCGGACATCGAGCCGAGCGTGACCGAGCAGCGCGGCGTCGCTGCTGCTCGGCGCGGCCGGTCTCCTGGACGGGTATCGCGCGACCTCCCATTGGGCGGCGCGCGATCTCCTGCCGCTGTTCGGCGCCGAGCCAGTGAACGATCGCGTGGTGTTCGACCGCAACCGCGTCACCGGCGCCGGCGTCACGGCGGGCATGGACTTCGGGCTCGCCATCGTCGAGCGGCTTCGCGACCAGACCTACGCCGAGGCGACGCAGCTCGGCGCCGAATACGCGCCTGAACCGCCCTTCAATTCCGGAACACCGGAAGCGGCGAGCGACGAGGTCCGTGCGATTATGGACGGCATGTTCGTCGGGTTCCGCAAGGACATCGTCGCGGTTGCCGGCAAACTGAAGGGACGTTCGCGATGAATGAGCGAGAAGGCTCTATTTCGCCAGACAAGTGTGAAACCAAGGAGCGCGGTAGCATGAATGAAGGTGCATCGACGATCACGCGCCCCGCGCTCGGGACCCTTCTTGTGGCCGCTGCGGTCCTGAAAAGTCCGATCACGCACGCGCAAGAAACGCGTGCCGCTTCTGATACGTCCTCCGACGGCGGCGGCGATGCCGCTGACAGCCTGCGTGTCGCGATCCTGCTCTTTCCCGGCACCACGGTGCTCGACTGGGTTGGACCCTACGAGGCGCTGCATCGAGTGCGGGGGGTGGAACTGCTGCTCGTCGCCGAGACGCTCGAGCTGATGACCGCAGACAGCGGCGTCATGCAGTACAAGGCGAACCAGACCTTCGAAGACGTTGCAAGCGCCGACGTCCTGATCGTGCCCGGCGGCGGCCCCTCGGTCCATGAAACGTCGGGCAATCCCGTGCTGATGGACTGGGTGCGGCGGATCGACGCCACGACCCGCTATACGACGAGCACCTGCACCGGCGCTCTGATCGTCGCCCGCGCCGGCTTGCTTGAGGGCCGTCGGGCGACGACGCACTGGGCGCTCAAAACCATGCTGTCGAACGCGGGCGCCAAGTACGTGCCTGAGCGCTGGGTCGTCTCGGACAAGTACTGGACCGCCGCGGGCGTCTCTGCGGGCATCGACATGACGCTTGCGCTGATCGCCGACATCTTCGGCGACGACACGGCGATGATGACTCAGTTGCGGATTGAGTACGATCCGCACCCGCGCTTCGACGCAGGCTCCGAGAGAACCGCCCCGCCCCGAATCCTCGCTGCCGTGCGCGAGGAATCCGTACGCTCGCAACG
>QFMX01000033.1 GCA_003240625.1 Sphingomonas taxi | reverse complement strand
GGGGGAGGACCCCCGCCGAGGTGATCGCGCTGCGGGTGCCCCTGAGCCGGTTCCCGACCCCGTTGCTGACGCTGTCGGCACCGGCCCTGCGGCAGAACGTGGCCACCCTGGCGCGGTGGTGCGCCGAGCGGGGTCTGGACCTGGCTCCGCACGGCATCAGAACGCGACCATGTGTGGCGAGACCTCGGGGATCTCCGGCTTCCCAGCCGTCGCATCTTCGTCGGCGATCCGACGAACGGACACGACGGCCACATGGAGAGTGTCGCGACAATCGAGCTCGACGCCCTGCGCGTCTGGGTTCTTGAAGCGGGACCTGACCGGAGCGAGTTCGAAGCACACCGCAACGCCCTCGTTTGGCTTGAGGCTCGCGGCACGACGCCCGTTGCCCGGGGACGATCCCTCGACTTCGGCGTCGATGCCGCCTGTTTCGCGATCGGCGACGGCGAGACGGGTGATGCCTTCACGCGGTTGACCGACATTGAACTCGACGCCGGGCGCGGCGACAACTTCGAGTGGATCCTGCCCTTCATTCAGGAGCGGCCGCACTACGCTCGCTGGCTGGAGGTCCCTCCGAACGGGCACCCGATGTTCATCGCCAGCACGGGAGACGACGGGGGCTTTGCGGCAGTCTGGCTGCACGACGGAACCGACGACCTCTCTGGCATTCTCGTCGACATCGCCGGCAGGGAAAGTGACAGCCTGTTTCTCGACAAGCTACTCCCTGAACGCGCCTCGGCGACAGCGCGACCGTCGACGGAATGATGCGCCGCATCGCCATCGTGGTCATTGGGCTGCTTGGATCCGCAGAGCTGGCGTCTGCGCGGCCCGCAGTTCCGGCTCTCGAAAGGCTCTTGAGTCGCTTGAGTGCCGACGTCGTCGCCAGCCCGCGCGCCTTCAACAGGACTTTCGGCGCGAACCTCATCAAGGACGACGGCGGACGCTACTCCGCCAGAAGCTTTGCGTCCGACGTCCTCTTAGACGGGATCCCGTTTCGCGAGATCGAGTTGCGCTCCCCGCGTCGCGGATACCGACCGAAGGTAGGCCCGATCCTGATCATGAACGTCGAACACGAGGCAGCCCCTTGCATCCCGAAGGCCGAAGTTCGTCGCGCCTATCCGGACTTGGAATGGGTCGGCGCGCCTTCGCCGCATGCTATGGACCCGGATGAGATGCTGGAGCGGCGACAGGGCGCAGCGCGGCTGGTATTCGGCTTCCCGGCATTTTGAGCCGACTGCCTGCGGACGATCATCTACCGCTTCGACGACCCGTTGTAGATGCGGCGCCTGTGGAGCCTGCTCTGGCGTGATGGCGTTGCGCATGAGCGATCGCACAAGAAGGAGCTGGACCTACCGGAAGCCTTCTCGAACGATGTGAACCGCAAGGCGCTGGCCTTCGCCATGCCCCGGTCTGCGCATGGCGACGTGAGCGGGCTGCTCCTCCAATCCGTCAGGCCGCTTCCGGAAGCCGCAATCTACTGCGCCGACCCGTCAGCGTTCCGCTCGGTCTTTGTCTACCGCGACAACGTGGTCTTCGCCTTCGCGGAAGGCATGAAAGGGGTTAGCCTGCGGATGCCGGAGGGCAGCGTCGCTGACGCGATCGCCCAAGGCGCCGTCGATCGCGGTGAACTCGGTGACGGCTGGGTGCTCCTGCCCCTCTTCGCGGAGGATGGTCGCTTCCTGGCTGAATTGCCCATCCTCATGCGCGCCGCCTACGAGGCCGCAACGTGAGCGGAAAGGGAACATCGATGCTGCTCCAGATCGGCGAGAGGACGGACCCGGCGGAGGCGCTTCGCGCACCCGGACGGATCGGCGGCATTCTGTGGCCGGCGACCGACTTCGAAGTTCCGCGCTCCATCCTGACGGGCGAGCCGATGGGCACGCGGGGCTGGCGGAGCTTCACCAGCGAGCCATCGCCGGAGAAGCTATCGCAGTTGCCGACGCCGGTGTACTTGTTGCCGTTGCCGAGGGTGACGTAGGCGGGGAAGTCGCGGTCGAGCGTGCC
>QFMX01000032.1 GCA_003240625.1 Sphingomonas taxi | reverse complement strand
ATCTTCTGGTGGTTGGTCCTCGCCCTCGTGGTCTGGCTCGCCTACGGCTTGTCGCGCACCGCCGGATGGCCGGCGATCGGCGAGATCGCGCTGGTGCATCAATCACGCGACCTTCTCGGCCTCGCGCTCGAGGGGTCGGCGACGACGCTCGATCCCTCGCGCTTCACCCCGTCGCTCGTGTCCGGCCTCGTTGTGTTCGCGACCCTTTGCTCCGCGATCCTGCTGGGTCAGGATCGCAATCGCAGCATCTCGTTCCTCCACGGGTTTCTGCTTCTGTCGACCCTGACGACGCTGCTGACGCTGGGCGCCTTCGCGGCCCAGCCGCGCTTCGTCCTTTGGCACGAGAAGACCACGTACCTGCGCGACTTCACGCTGACCTTCGTGAATCGGGGTGCGGCAGGGGCGTGGCTCTGTCTAAGCGCCGGCGTCGCACTCGCCTTTCTCGTGCGTCACCTGATCGCGACGAATCGGGAAACGGCCCTTTCCGGCGGAAGCCTCGGCAGACGGATCGTCGCCGTCGCGCTGGAGCGTCCGACGCCGATGGTGGCACATCTCCTGGCGGTGGCGCTTCCGGTGTGCGGCCTGCTGCTGACGCAGTCGCGCGCGGCACTGGTGATCCTTGGGATCGATCTAGCCTTGCTTCTGCTGTTTGTCTGGCTTGCTCCGGAGATCCGGACGCAGACCAAGCGGGCCGCGACCATCGCCCTGCTGCTGGCAACCGTCGTCACCGTGCAGGTCGCGGCGTCGGGGTTGAGCGCGCGCGTCGCGGAGACCGGCTTTCTGGACGAAGGTCGACTGGCGATCTGGCAGGCCACAATGATCGGCATCCGGGACGCGCCCTGGTTCGGCTACGGACCCGGGACGTTCCCGGAAGGCTTCGCGGCTTACCGAAGCGTGGCGCTCGAGCATCTCGGCGAGATCCGCTCCGCTCACAGCCTTCCGCTGGAACTCGCCTTCGAACTGGGCCTACCACTTGCCATTGGGCTTCTGCTCGTCTGGGCGGGGTTGGTGCTGTCGCTGGCGGCGGGACTGCGCCGCCGCCCGTTCGACGTCGTGCGCGCATGCGGCCTTCTGGCGGCCGTCACGCTGACCGGAGCCGTATCCGTCGACGTCGCTTCGCAGACGCTAGGCTTCGTCGTACCGGCGCTCGCGGTATTCGGCCTGTCCCTTGGCCAGACCGGCTCGCGAGCCTGGCGCCGACGAACGGGCCGTCGCCTGCCGGACGAGATCGACGCCGAAGGTATCTGGACGCAGCGGGACGAGCGCCCCGGCTCGCACTGAGAAAAGCCCGGCAACGCATCGGCCGGATCCCTTTCGAAGCACGCGGACGCTCCCTACCGGGACGCGATCAGACGGGCGAACGACGCGCGGTCCTCGGCGAGGCAGCGACGCGCATCGTCGCTGAGATCGGCTTCGGCCGCGCCGAAGAACCGGATCCTGTCGCGGGCGTTCCAAAGCTCGAACCGCCCCGTCCGACAGGACATCTCGACGTAGCGGGCGACCGTCTCGTCGACCCCTTGACGTATGGCACGCAGCCGCGCGAACGCGAGCCAAAGGGTGGGCTGCGCCGGGGCGCAGGCGAGCGCTTCCCGCAGGGCGTCCACCGCCCGGCCCATGTCCGCGTCCATCGTGTCCGCACGCCCCGAGCGCATCCCGTTCTCGACCTGTACCACCGCGAGCAGCGCCGACCGCCGCAGGCCGTTCCGGCACGCGACGAGTTCGCCGGGCAAGGTGTCGGACACCGCCGTGCGTGCCGCGAAGACGGCCCGCACGGTCGGAAGGCCGCGGTTGAGGACCAGGATCGCGACCGCCCCGAAACAACCGGCGAGCACCGCGATGGCGAGGCGATGTCCCCATCGGCTCTCGCGAAAGGAAGGTCGCATCGCGTCGTCAACCGTGGGTGTACTGGTAGTATCCGCCGGGCGTGTGCATGTTGTACTTGTTGTAGGCCGACAGCTTGACCTTGGAGTAGACGACGCCGAACAGCTTGGAGCGCAGTTGCGGGCTGCTGTAGACGACGTTGCGCGCGAAGGACTTCTTGGTCCGCCCCCATTCCACCGAGAACAGGATGTGGTCGGTGACCGTC
>QFMX01000031.1 GCA_003240625.1 Sphingomonas taxi | reverse complement strand
CCTGAACAGGTTCACCACAGAAAATCCGGGCGTTTACTGCATGTTTTATCGCCTGGCCTGTAACGTCATCGCTCGGCTCGAGGAACAACTTTTGGTTCAGGGGCGCACGACCGCCGCTGAGAAGATCGCGGCCTATCTCCTTCTAATGTCCAGCCGACTTTCCGGCGCTCAAGATGGCACGGTCGTCCTGCCGGTGTCGCGGTATGATATCGCGGACCATCTTGGCATCGCCGTCGAAACCGTAAGCCGCGCGATCACCGAACTTCGGCGAGCGGGACTGATCCACCTGGATGGCCCGAGGCGGATCGAAATGACGGACGCACGAGGAATGCAAAGAAAGGCCGACGGCGCACGTTGACAATAACCCAGCCAATGCTGTCGCCACGGAGACATGATTGGTTGCGAGCAGGGGCGGGGTCTTGTCGTGCTGATTACGATATTCGCGCCGGAGAAAGTTCATCTCCTTGAAGTCGCTGGTGTTCTCGACGCGCTGTTCGAGGCCAACGACAAGATCGAAGTCAGTCAGCATTATCGCGTGCGGATCGTCACCGAGCGGGCGTCGTCCAGGAAAGCGCCTCGGGTCTTAGATATGCCCCTGACGCAAGCATCAGGGAGGCGACGGATCCTTCCGACACCTTGATCGTCGCGGGACCCTTCGGCCCGCCCGCCCGCTCGAGCGAAGACGTCACGCTGTGGATGCGCCAGCAAGCCATGCGCTCCCGGCGTTACGGCTCAACGTGCACGGGCGCTTTCCTGCTGGCGCAGGCGGGCCTTCTGGCGGGACGCCGCGCGACCACCCACTGGCAGTACGCCGAACGCTTCGCCGCTGATAATCCCGACGTAAGGGTCGAGGCTGACCGCATTTTCGTTCGAGACGGGAAGGTGTTCACCTCGGCCGGGGTTACGGCGGCGATCGATCTTGCGTTTTCGCTTATCGAGGAGGATCACGGCCGCGCGCTGGCGCTGTGGGTGGCGCGTCGGCTGGTCGTCTTTCTGAAGCGGCCCGGAGGCCAATCGCAATTCAGCGCGGCCTTGACTGCGCAGAGCGAAGCCACCGGTCCGGTCGACAAGATAAGGCTGCACGTCGTCGAAAACCCGCGGGGGGACATGAGTCTGCGAGCTCTCGCCGAGGTGGCCGGCGTGAGTGCGCGACATCTTTCGCGGCTCTTCCGCGCCGCGACGGGCATGAGCTTGGCGGCCTACGTCGAGCTGACGCGGCTTGATGTCGCCCGGCGCATGCTGGAGGACCTGCCCTCCCCAATCAAGGTGATCGCCCACGCAGCCGGCTTTCGATCGACGACGACGCTCAGGCGAGCGTTCCAACGCCGTATGGGCGTGACTGCGCTGGAATATCGCTCCCGATTCCGCACTACGGCTGAAGAGCCGGACGACCGCTGCGACGCCGATTTGTCCTGAATGGTCGCTCGATCAATGTTGAAGCGCTTGCGTTCGGCCGCCATCGTCGCGCCCGGAGGGCCTGACATGGACCAGGATACCGACACGCAGGGCACGGCGGGAATTTGGAGCGTATTCGGAGGCTTCGCCGGCGTTCGAAACTCGATGGCGCAATGACGTTCGGGGCAAATGCGCTTGCCGTTCCGGCGCGGCCGGACTGGACGTCCAAAGCAATTCGGTGGCGAAGCCTGATAAGGCGGTCGAGCGATCCAACGTTCCCGCAGGCCGCGTCGGCGATGGCGCTCGACCACATCAGCGACGGCGTGCTGATCGCCGATATGCGGATGCGGGGACACCCGATCGTCCAGGTCAACAGCGCGTTCGAGGCGATCACCGGCTATTCCCCTGACGAGGCCCTTGGAAAGAACTGTCGCCATCTTCAGGGTAGCGACCGCCTGCAGCCCGAGATTGCGGAGGTGAGGGCCGCTCTGCAGGAAGGCCGCGCCTGTTCCGTGATTCTGCGGAATTACCGGCGTGACGGAGCGATGTTCCGCAACGCGTTGCGGATGGAGCCCTTATATGACTACGCCAGTCATCTGACGCACTTCGTCGGCATCATCCGCGATGTCACATACGCCTCGAACATCGATCGCTTGACTGGCCTTCTCGATCGATACGGTCTCATGGATCGATTGGCGGCGACGAGCACGACAAG
>QFMX01000007.1 GCA_003240625.1 Sphingomonas taxi | reverse complement strand
CGGCTGATGACGCCCTTGTTGCCGTGACGGCCGGCCATCTTGTCGCCCGGCTGCAGCTTGCGCTTCACCGCGACGAACACCTTGACCATCTTCAGCACGCCCGGCGACAGCTCGTCACCACGCTCCAGCTTCTCGCGACGATCGTGGAACTTGTCCGTGATCAGCTTGGCTGCGTCGTCATACTGGATCTTGACCGCTTCCAGATCGCTCTGGACCTTGTCGTCGGCGACCGCGAACTTCCACCACTCGTGGCGGTCGACGCTGTCGAGCAGATCCATGTCGATCACGACGCCCTTCTTGACGCCCTTCGGCGCCGAGGTGGCGGTCTGGTCGAGCAGCATCTCGCGAAGACGCGACCAGGTCGCACGGTTCAGGATCGAACGCTCGTCGTCCGAATCCTTCTTCAAGCGCTCGATCTCCTCGCGCTCGATCGCCATCGCGCGCTCGTCCTTGTCGATGCCGTGACGGTTGAAGACGCGAACGTCGACGACCGTACCCGACACGCCCGGCGGCAGGCGAAGCGACGTATCGCGCACGTCGCTGGCCTTCTCGCCGAAGATCGCACGGAGAAGCTTCTCCTCCGGCGTCATTGGCGATTCACCCTTCGGCGTGATCTTGCCGGCGAGGATATCGCCCGGCTCGACCTCTGCACCGATGTAGACGATGCCCGCCTCGTCGAGGTTGCGAAGCGCTTCCTCGCCGACGTTCGGGATGTCGCGCGTGATGTCCTCAGGCCCGAGCTTCGTGTCGCGAGCCATCACCTCGAACTCGTCGATATGGATCGACGTGAACACGTCGTCCTTCACGATCCGCTCGGAAATCAGGATCGAATCCTCGTAGTTGTAGCCGTTCCACGGCATGAATGCGACGAGGCTGTTGCGACCCAGCGCCAGCTCGCCGAACTCGGTCGACGGGCCGTCGGCGAGCACGTCGCCGGCACGAACCGCATCGCCCACCTTCACCAGCGGACGCTGGTTGATGCAGGTCGACTGGTTCGAGCGCTGGAACTTCATCAGCGTGTAGATGTCGACGCCCGACTTGCCGGCATCGATCTCTCCGGTCGCCCGGATCACGATACGCGCCGCGTCGACCTGGTCGACGATGCCCGCCCGCTTTGCCGAGATCGCGGCGCCAGAGTCACGCGCAACCGTCTCTTCCATGCCGGTGCCGACGAACGGCGCCTCGGCCTGGACGAGCGGCACGGCCTGACGCTGCATGTTCGAGCCCATCAGCGCGCGGTTGGCGTCATCGTTTTCCAGGAACGGAATGAGCGATGCGGCGACCGAGACGAGCTGCTTGGGGCTGACGTCCATCAACGTGATGTTGTCCGGCAGCGCCATCAGGAATTCGCCAGCCTGACGCGACGACACCAGCTCCTCGACGAAGCCGTTCGACGAATCGAGCTCGGCGTTGGCCTGCGCGATCGTGTGCTTGGCCTCTTCCATCGCCGACAGATAGACGACGTCGTCGGTGACCTTGTGGTCGACGACCTTGCGGTACGGAGTCTCGATGAAGCCGTACTTATTGACGCGTGAGAACGACGCCAGCGAGTTGATCAGACCGATGTTCGGGCCTTCCGGCGTCTCGATCGGGCAGATGCGGCCGTAATGCGTCGGGTGAACGTCGCGGACTTCGAAGCCGGCGCGCTCACGCGTCAGACCACCTGGTCCAAGTGCCGACACGCGACGCTTGTGGGTGACTTCCGACAGCGGGTTGGTCTGATCCATGAACTGCGACAGCTGCGACGAGCCGAAGAATTCGCGGACCGCGGCAACCGCAGGCTTCGCGTTGATCAGGTCGTTCGGCATCACGGTCGAGACGTCGACCGACGACATGCGCTCCTTCACGGCGCGCTCCATGCGGAGCAGGCCGACGCGGTACTGGTTCTCGAGCAGCTCGCCGACCGAACGGACACGACGGTTACCGAGGTTGTCGATATCGTCGATTTCGCCCTTGCCGTCCTTGAGGTTCACGAGCGTCTTGATGACCTCGAGAATGTCCTCGGTACGCAGCGTCGTCACGGTGTCCTCAACGTCGAGGTCGAGACGCATGTTGAGCTTCACGCGGCCGACGGCCGACAGGTCGTAGCGATCCGGATCGAAGAACAGGCCCGAGAACAATGCCTCGGCGGTCTCCAGCGTCGGCGGCTCGCCGGGGCGCATCACGCGGTAGATGTCCGACAGCGCCTGCTCGCGCTCTTCGGCCTTGTCGACCTTGAGCGTGTTGCGGATCCACGGACCCGTCGCGACGTGATCGATGTCGAGCAGGTCGAGACGCTCGATACCTGCCTGGTCGAGCAGTTCGAGGTTCTCGGCGGTCACTTCGTCACCGGCTTCGATGTAGATGCGGCCGGTCGACTCGTCGATCAGGTCGTAGGCCGAATAGCGGCCGAAGATTTCCTCGGTCGGGATCAGCAGGTCGGTCAGGCCGTCCTTGAACGCCTTGTTGGCGGCGCGCGGCGAGATCTTCTGGCCGTTCGGGAACACGACTTCGCCGGTCTTCGCATCGACGATGTCGAACATCGGCTTCTGGCCACGCCAGTTCTCGACCTGGAACGGAACGATCCAGCCACCCTGACCGCGGACGAACGTCACGCGGTTGTAGAAATAGTTGAGGATTTCTTCCGACGTCATGCCGAGCGCGTAGAGCAGCGCCGTCACCGGCAGCTTGCGCTTGCGATCGATGCGGACGTTGACGATGTCCTTCGCGTCGAATTCGAAATCGAGCCACGAACCGCGATACGGAATCACGCGGGCAGCGAACAGATACTTGCCCGATGCGTGCGTCTTGCCGCGATCGTGATCGAACAGGACGCCCGGCGAACGGTGCATCTGCGAAACGATGACGCGCTCGGTGCCGTTGATGAAGAACGTGCCGTTCTCGGTCATGAGCGGCATGTCGCCCATGTACACGTCCTGCTCCTTGATATCGATGACCGACTTGGCCTCGGTATCGGGATCGACCTCGAACGCGGTCAGGCGCAGCGTGACGCGCATCGGTGCGGCGTAGGTGATGCCGCGCTGACGGCATTCCTCGACGTCGAACTTCGGCGGCTCAAGGACGTAGTCGTCGAAATCGAGATAGGCGGTGCCGGCGAAATCCTGGATCGGGAACACGCTGCGCAGCGTCTTCTCGAGACCGGAGACGTGGCCGATCGACTTGTCGGAGCGCAGGAACTGCTCGTAGCTCTCGCGCTGGACTTCGATCAGGTTCGGCATCTGCACGACTTCGTGGATGTTGCCGAAAACCTTGCGGATACGGCGCTTTGCAGTGCCGTGTTCGATCGCCTTGGAAGCCATAGGTTTTGTTTCGCCCTATAAAAACTGATCGGGTCAGCCGTAAATTCGTGCTTAGGAACCCCTAAGCGGGACGCACGTTAACGCAGAAAGGCCGCGCGCATCGTGTGCGGCGGCTCTCAGCGTATGAAACCTCGGTATCCAATACGATCGACACGCTGCGCGACGGCATGTCATTTCCCGGATGCTGTGGTGAGAGGCGGATATAGGCGCGGCACCGCGTCCTGTCAAAGGGCTGGTGTCGAAATGCGGCGCAATACGCTGCCGCTGGGCTCGTAATGGGTGGTTTTGGAACGTCGACGGTGACGAAAATACTATAGATTGTGGATCGCCTCCACCGCTAGGCGCATCCACAGTAACGCGTCGATCGTATACGTACGGGGGATACGGCAGGATGAACGACAAGGTGGCAAGCGACAGGGTGATGGTCCAGGCGGCCTCGGACGAGGATCGCGCGAACTGGGCGCAGTTGATCGACGATCACAAGCGGATCGCCGAGCAATGCATCGTCCTCGCGGATCTTGCGCAGGGCTCGCGCGAGCAGAGCGGCCTCGCATCGCGAAAGCTGATAGAACTCGCGGTCACCGTCGCCAGGCATCTCGACCTCGAGGACGAAGTGATCGACCGCACGGTGGTGGCGATGGAGGCGAAATATTCGCCCGACACGATCGCGACGATGGAGGAGAATCTCGATATCCTCCGGTCCGATTGGAAAGCGTTCATCGGCCGCTGGCTGCCGGTCATCAAGCCAGGCGAATGGGAGAAGTTCGGCGTGCAGGCGGAGTCGATGCTCGATCGACTGTCGAGCCAGGTGATGCTCGAGACCGAGATCCTGTACGACCACGCGTTGCGCGACGGCGTGGTGCGCCCTGGCGGAGCGGTGCTGCACTGATCGGGGGGCGGCATTGCTGGCGTAACAATCCTCCCCCGCCAGGGGGAGGTGGCACCGAAGGTGACGGAGGGGGAGGACGCGCAACTTGCGTTTCCCTTTCCTCCCCCTCCGTCTGGCAAGGGCCAGCCACCTCCCCCTGGCGGGGGAGGATCAAATCCTTTGGTGTCAGCGTCGCTTCTTCTTCGACCGAGACGGCGGTGGTGCAATCGGCGTGGGTAGTGGCGGCGGTGCGCTGAACTTCACCACAAGCGGCACCACCCCCGGATCGGCCGGATACAACCGTCGCGCGCGCGCGAACACGAACCGCGCCTTCGCTGCCCCACGCGCACTACCGCTCGCCCCGACCCAGCGCCAATGCCATGGCTCCCACTTCACGTGCTGCTTGTTCCCACCCGGAAAGCTCTGTTCGAACCCGAACCGCGGCGCGTTCAGGCGAAGCCAGCGCGCTGCAGGGGTCGCGGCCATGCACGCCTCTGCATCCGGACACCCGTTCGCCGGGCGCACCGCGAAATCCAGCGCGTAGCCGGTCGAATGCTCGCTATAGCCCGGTGGTGCGACAGAGATCGCGCGATCGGCGGCGCTGCTGGTCTCGCCGCGACAGAAGACGCTGCGCTGGCGGGCGATCGATCGCTGGCACGATAGCGCGCGGAGTTGACCCATCACCGAAGGATCGGATTGCGCCGCGGCGAACAGGCGGAGGAGGTCGGGGAGGATGTCGGCGCGCACGACGCACGGATTGCCGACCGAATACTCGGACGGCAGCGTGACGAGTTCGGTTTCGGGCGCGTCGCCATACGGCAGATGTCCGAAGGCGCGGCCGTCCGGGGCGATCGCGGCGCTTTGCCCTGCGCACAACTGCGCCCCGGCAGCGGTGGGCGCGAGGAGGAGCAGAAGCGTCAGTGTGCGGTGCAACATCGACGCTGGCTCTGGCACGCAGGCGCTAATGATGGCAAGGGCGGGGGCATGCATGGTGAACGCGTACTCTTCCTCGACGGCGAGGCCCTGGTGATCGACAAGCCCGCAGGGCTGCCGGTCGATCCGCCCCGCGATGGCTCGCTGAGCCTCGAAAATCATCTCGAAAGCCTGAAGTTCGGCTTTCAGCGCTGGCCGAAGGCGGTCCACCGCCTGGACCGCGACACGAGCGGCTGCCTGCTCCTGTCGCGCAACCCCAAGGCGCATGCCCGGTTGCAGCAGGCGTTCGAGCAGGGCCTCGTCTCGAAGCGCTACGTCGCACTGCTCGACGGCGTGGTCGAAGGCACGTCCGGCCTGATCGAGATGGCGCTCGGCAAGGTCAGCACGGCCGAGACCGGCTGGCGGATGGTCGAGGATCCCGACGGCAAGAAGTCGCGCACCAAGTGGCGCGTGCTGGAAATTAAGGACGGCCGCTCGCTGGTCGAGTTCCTGCCCGAGACCGGCCGCACGCATCAGATTCGCGTCCATGCCGCAAGCGGCCTCGGCGCGCCGGTGGTCGGCGACGGCGTCTACGGCGAGGCGGATGGGCTGGGCATGATGCTCCATGCGCAGCGGCTGATCGTACCGCGTCCGGGCAAGCCCGACGTGCTCGCCGAAGCGCCGTTGCCCGAGCGGTTTGCCAAGGCCGGGTTTGCCGACGAGACGACGCCAGCCGCCGACGTCGCTCCGGCTGCCGATGCGGTAGTGGCTCCCGACTCCACCGACGGCTGAGAGCCGAGGGGAGGGGCTTATGGTCGCGATCCCGATCACCCGGTCAATCTCGATCGACGACAGCGAACTGATCGAGAGTACGACCCGCTCGGGCGGTCCGGGCGGCCAGCATGTCAACACCACCGACAGCGCGGTGATCCTGCGCTTCGACGTCGGTCTTTCGCCGGGCCTGCCGCTGGCGGTAAAGAACCGGATCGCCGTGCTGGCGGGATCGCGGCTGACGCGTGACGGCGTGCTGGTGTTGCGCAGTGAGGGCTCGCGGTCGCAACTGCTCAATCGGCAGGAGGTCCGCGAGCGGCTGGTGGCGCTGATCAAGGAGGCGACGATCGTCCCGAAGGCGCGGCGCGCGACCAAGCCGTCCAAGGCGGCGAAGGCGCGGCGCGTCGATACGAAGAAAGTGCGGAGCGGCGTCAAAGCCGGGCGAGGCAAGGTGCGCGACGATTGAGCGGGCCATGCCTATGAGGATCTCGTTAACGTCCGTCGGCCGGCCTAGCGCACGACCTCGCAATCCTCCCCCGCCAGGGGGAGGTGGCTGGCACTTGCCAGACGGAGGGGGAGGCACTCGATGTCGGATGTTCCGTGTCCTCCCCCTCCGTCGCCTGCGGCGCCACCCCCCCTGGCGGGGGAGGATTGCCGAGTAGCCGTTGCGTCACCCCAGCTTCTGCTGGGTCCGGCTTCTGCTGGGTGACGGATTTGGGGGAGCGTTAGCTGCCTCTCAATCAAGGAAGACCGATGTACCAGTTCGATATCTCCGCCGGCACCAAGGCCGATCTCTACCGCGACCTGCTCGCCGCGCTCGACGCGCTGACCGCGGATGAGCGTGACCCGATCGCCAACATGGCCAACGCCGCCGCACTGGTGTGGGAATATCTCCCTGACCTGAACTGGGCGGGCTTCTACCGGCTGGTGCCCGAAGCACAGGGCGGCGAACTCGTCCTCGGGCCGTTCCAGGGCAAGGTCGCCTGCATCCGTATCCCCGTCGGCAAGGGCGTCTGCGGTGCCGCCGCCGCCACGCTGACGACGCAACTGGTCGAGGACGTGCATGCGTTCCCCGGCCACATCGCCTGCGATGCCGCGAGCCGCTCCGAACTGGTCGTGCCGGTGACCAAGAACGGCACGCTGGTCGCGGTGCTCGACCTCGACAGTCCCGAACCCGCGCGGTTCGATGCCGAGGACGCGGCGGGGTGTGAGGCGCTGGCGGCACTGCTCGGCGAGCGGCTGTAGGACCTGATCCGTTTCGGGACGGTACGCTCGCTGGTGACTCCCCCGCGGCTTTGGTAAGCAACCCGTTAAGAAATCCGGCGTTTGCGCGGGATAGGGTGGCGGAACCAGGGAGACGGACATGCGGAGCCTTTTGATCGCAAGCGCAGGGCTTGTCGTCGTCAGCGGCGCAGCGGAGGCCCAGCAGCGCCCCGGCACCAGCTACGGCGTGCCGGGTGCGACGATGCAGGCGCCGATGGCAAACCCTCGTCGCCCGGGACCTATCGCCGCGCGTCCGCCCGTCGTTCACACGTCCTCCCGACCGGTCGGATCGCAGCAGGCCGCAACGCGCCGCCAGCCGCGCTGGGGCAGCAAGATCGGCGGGCGCTGGTGGGGCGGGGCAAACGCCCCCGGCGGCTGGGCGGGATACCGTCGCCCGCATCGTGGCTGGGCCGTGCCGACCTATTGGAACGCACCGCGCTTCTATATCGGCGACTGGTCGACCTATGGCCTTTCCCGACCGCCGCAGGGTTATAACTGGGCGCGCTATTACGACGACGCGGTGCTGATCGACTCGCGCGGATCGGTCTACGACACGGCGAGCGACATCGACTGGGATCGCTACGACTCCAACGGCTACGTGGCCGTAAGCCCCCGCGACTATGCCGCCAACGACTCGGTCTATGCCGGGCCTAGCGACCGCGGATACGCCGCGCCCTATGACGATCGCGGTACGCCTCGGCGTGACACCGGTCTGGGTGGCGCAGCGATCGGCGCGGTTGCCGGCGGCGTCGCGGGCAACGTCATCGCGGGTCGCGGCAATCGCCTGGGCGGTACCCTGATCGGCGCTGGCGTCGGTGCCGCGGCGGGGTATGCGATCGATAAGACCGAGGACCGGGGTCAACCTGCGACACCGCCGCCTCCACGAGCACGCGTTTCAGGATACGGAGCCGGCTATCCGCCCCCGCCGGCCTACGCAGCCGAGTACGCACCGCCGCCGCCCGCTTATGCCGACGATTACGCCCCCCAGCCCTACGGCGGGGACTATGCCCCGCCGCGCAGCTATACGGTCGCGCCGGGCGGCACGTGGGTTTCACCCGACGGCGCGACGACGGTCACGACGACGAGCGGCGGCGCATATCCGGCGGGTTCGACGACGGTGATCGTCCAGTCTGTACCGGTTACCACGACGACAACGACGACCACCGAATATTACGATGCGTCTCCTCGACGGAAGGTCAGGCGGCGCTAAAGGGCGGCTCAGCCGAGCATGCGCGCGTAACTCTGCGGCGGCAGGGGAAGCGTCGCGCGCGCGGCTAGCCCGCCGAAGATCACCAGCATCAGAGCCCCGCCGCCGATGGTCAGCGTTCGCAGCGGTGGGGTTCGGTCGGCGAGCAGGACCACGGCCATCGCCGTCGCGATCATCGGCCACAGATGATAGCGCAGGTCCGAGGCGATGCTAAGGACCGCGAAACTCGCCTCCAGGGCAAGCGCGGACACCAGCAGCGCGGTGGCGAAGTCGCGCACGGCGTCGCGTCGGCGCGACAGGCATGTCGCCAGTGCGGTGATCGCGACGACGATCCACGCGATCGGCCAGCCCAGCGGCGTCTCGACGATCGCGGCGGTCATGCCTTCCCAGGTGCGGGCGGCGGCGTTGGGGTCGGCGAGCCCGATCGTGTTGGGCTCCGACGCAGCCGGCGGCGCGGCGCTCGGCCAGTGGAACGGCACGAGCCAGCGGTCGGTCGAGTTCAGATGCGCGAAACGGTGCGTCGCGTAGGCGATCGGGTGATGCAGCGCCGCGGACGCCAGTGTGACGTAGAGCGTCGCGGTCGGCAGCGCTCTCAGCCGCGCCATCGTCGTCCCGCAATGCGTATCGTCGCCGAGCGGGTCCCAGAAGAACGGTTTCGCGCAGTGGCGGGCGATCACGGTCGCCGCTTCCGCCTGCGTCAGGCCGGTAGTGGTGCTGTCCGGCACGCGGGCGGCGATGCCGGCCAGGTCGTAGAGCGCCTGCGTCGCCTCGACGCCGCTGCGTTGCGCCTTGAGCAACTGGTGATTCACGATCGGCGCCACGCCTAGAACCGCGACGATCGCGACCACCCCGGCGGCGAGCTTGGCGACCGGATGCGCGGGGCGGGGCGCGAGGGTCACGACGAGCGGCACGACGATGAACACCGCGTTCGCCCGGACCAGCACGGCATAGGCGAGCAGCAGCGTCACCGGTATCCACATCGCGCGCGGCAAAGGGCGGCCCGCGAGACGCCACCAACCCACGATCCCGACCGCGGCGAGCAAAGTGCCGGAAAGTTGCGCGTCCTTGAGCACGACCCCCTGCCAGCCGAGAAACGGGGGCAAAAGGCCGATGACGAGGATCGCAAGCGCGCTACGGGTGCGCCCGAGGCGGGCAAGCGCACCGGCGATTAGGCCGAGGCCGAGCCAATAGGTGACGAGTTGCAGGACGACCATCGGCGTCGCACCGGGCCCGAACGGTGCCAGCACCGCCCAGATGCGCGCCATGATCGGTGGGTGCCAATCGTCGTACACGCCCGACAGGACCTGGCGATATTGCGCTACGCTGTCGTACATCGCGATCCCCGGCCAGAAGAGCGCGAGCGAGGCGAGGCACAGCGCGGTTGCGGCAAGAATGGCGATGCGAGCGGTGGCGCGTGGTACGGGTTCGATCGACATTCGCGGGTCCTGCACCGGGGGCTTGTGTTCGCGGAATCCTGGAGCGCTGAACCCCGCGACCGACACGCTCCTTCGATGGGACATGAGCGGCGGTCAAGCAAGATAGGGCCGAAACGGGATGGTTTGCCCGACTTGGCGGGTCGGCCGGGTGCAGAATGGTCGGGGGTGGGCTGCATGCACCCGCCTGCCGTCATCCTGACGAAAGTCAGGACCCAGAGCCAAGGGCGCTGCGGTTGGTACCCTGGGTCCTGACTTTCGTCAGGATGACGGGGAAGGGCGGTATAAAGCGCGTATCCTCCCCCGCCAGGGGGAGGTGGCACCGAAGGTGACGGAGGGGGAGGACACGGAACCAAGGTTGGCGTTTACCGCCCCCTCCGTCTGGCAAGAGCCAGCCACCTCCCCCTTGCGGGGGAGGATTGAGCGGTCGCCTCAGTAGTGGATCGCGCGGCCGTAGGCGGCGAGGACGCTCTCGTGCATCATCTCGCTGAGCGTCGGATGCGCGAATACCGTCTCCATCAGCTCGGCTTCGGTCGTCTCGAGCTGGCGCGCGACGACATAGCCCTGGATCAGCTCGGTCACTTCCGCGCCGACCATGTGCGCGCCGAGCAACTCGCCGGTCTTGGCGTCGAACACCGTCTTCACGAAACCCTCGGCCTCACCTAGAGCAATGGCCTTGCCGTTGCCGATGAAGGGGAATTTGCCGACCTTCAGCTCGTAGCCGGCTTCCTTCGCCTTCGCCTCGGTCATGCCGACGCTCGCGACCTGCGGGCGCGAATAGGTGCAGCCCGGGATGTTGGCCTTGTCCATCTGGTGCGGCGAACCGCCAGCGATCTTCTCGACCGCGATGATGCCCTCATGGCTGGCCTTATGCGCCAACCACGGCGCGCCGGTGACGTCGCCGATCGCCCAAAGGCCGTCGACGTTGGTGCGGCCATAGCCGTCGGTCTTGATGTGGCCGCGGTCGGTCTCGACGCCGAGCGCCTCCAGCCCGATATTCTCGGTGTTGGGGACGATGCCGATCGCGATGATCGCGTGGCTGAAGGTCTCTTCGGTGACCTTGCCGTCCTTCGCCTTGATCTTGGCGGTGACGCCGTTCGCCGACGGGGCGAGACCCTCCAGACCGGTCTGGGTCAGCAGCTTGATGCCCTGCTTCGACAGCGCCTTGTCCATGAACGCGGAGACTTCCTCGTCCTCGACGGGCAGGATCCGCGGGAGCATCTCGACGATCGTCACGTCGGCGCCCATGTCGTTGTAGAAGCTGGCGAACTCGACGCCGATCGCGCCCGAGCCGATGACCAGCAGCTTGGTCGGCATCTCGGTCGGCACCATGGCGTGGCGATAGGTCCAGATCCGCTCGCCGTCGGCCTTGGCGAACGGCAGGTCGCGCGCGCGCGCACCGGTCGCGACGATGATGTTCTTGGCTTCGAGCTCAACCGTCTTGTCGCCCTGCTTGACCGACAGCTTGCCCTTCGCCGTCACGGTGCCGACGCCTTCGACGACGGTCACCTTGTTCTTCTTCATCAGGCCCTTCACGCCCGCGTTCAGCTGGCCGGCAACCTTGCGCGAACGGTCGACGATCTTGGCGAGGTCGAAGCCGACATTGTCCGCCTTGAGGCCATAGCTCTCGGCGTTCTGCATGTAATGATAGATTTCCGACGTGCGGAGCAGCGCCTTGGTCGGGATGCAGCCCCAGTTGAGGCAGATGCCGCCCAGGCGCTCGCGCTCGACGATCGCGACCTTCAGGCCGAGTTGCGACGCGCGGATCGCGGCGACGTAACCGCCGGGGCCGGAACCGAGGATGACGAGGTCGAAAGTATCAGCCACGTGAGAGTCCTTTGAAAATCAGTTGGTTTCGGGCGGCACGGGCCGCGGTTTGCGATCGTCGCCGACCGCCACGAAGATAAAGCGCGCCTGAGTCACCTTGCAGCTGTCGTTGCTGTGGCGCGCGCGGCGCCAGGCCTCGACCTCGATCGTCATCGAGGTGCGGCCGACCGCGATAAGCTCTGCGTAGACCGACACCTCGTCACCGACGACGACCGGCATGTGGAACTTCATCGCGTCCGCCGCGATCGTGACGGCACGGCCGCCACTACGCCGCGACGCTGCCGAGCCGGCCGCGAGATCCATCTGGCCCATCAGCCAGCCGCCGAAGATGTCGCCGTAAGGGTTGGCGTCGGCGGGCATCGCGGTGACGCGGATCGTCGGCGCCTTGTTGGGGGGCAGGTCGGTCACGCTTCACTCCTGCGGGTCGTTTGGTCGAGACGACGCGCGCGGCGCAAAGGCCCCACGCCCATCAGCACGGTCGCGACCATCGCCGCCGCACCGCACGCCCAGATCACGTCCTGTCCGAGCGGATAGGACCATGCCGCCGCCCAGGTGATCGCGATTGCGACGACGAGGCCTGCGAGGATGTGCAGGATCTCGATGGTCGTCTGCTTCATAGTGAAGCGGAACCGCACACACCCGTTCGCCCTGAGCGAAGTCGAAGGGTGTGAGACTCACCTGCTTCGACTTCGCTCAGCACGAACGGGGTTGAGGGGCGGGGTGCGGCGGTCATGCGTTCGAGCTTATGCCAGCATGCCCAGCGGGTTCTCGACGAGGTGCTTGAATGCCTTCATGAACTGCGCGCCGTCGGCACCGTCGATCGCGCGGTGATCGAAGCTGCCGGTCGCCGACATGACGGTCGCCACGGTCAGTTCGTCGCCGACGACGTACGGACGCTTCTCGCCCGCGCCGACCGCGAGGATCATCGCCTGCGGCGGATTGATGACTGCATCGAACTGCGTGATGCCGAACATGCCCATGTTGCTGATCGAGGCGGTGCCGCCCTGATATTCCTCGGGCTTGAGCTTGCCGTCGCGGGCACGGGCGGCAAGGTCCTTCATCTGCGTCGAGATCGACGACAGCGAGGCGGTGTCCGCGCCGACGATGATCGGCGTGATCAGTCCCGACGGCGTGCTTACGGCCACAGAGATATCGGCGCGCTGGAAGGTGATCAGCTGGTCGGGCGTGAACATCACGTTGCAGGTTGGCACCTGCATCAGCGCGACGGCCTGCGCCTTGATCAGCAGGTCGTTGACCGACAGCTTCACGCCGCGCGATTCGAGGCTCTTGTTCAGCTCGCCACGCAGCTTGAGCAGCGCGTCGAGGCGGATGTTCACGGTCAGATAGATGTGCGGAACGGTCTGCTTCGACTCGGTCAGGCGACGCGCGATCGTCTTGCGCACGTTGCTGAGCTTGGTCGCCTCATGCGGGATATCCGGCACGGCCGCCGGCTTCGCGGCAGGCGCGGGGGCCGCAGCCGTGGTCGGGGCCGCTGCTTCGGTCTTCGCGGCAGGCGCCGCACCCGGCTTCGCGCTCTCGACGTCCGCCTTGACGATACGACCCTTCGGCCCCGAACCCGACACGGCGCCGAGATCGATACCCTTGTCGGTGGCGAGGCGACGCGCGAGCGGGCTGGCCTTCACGCGGTCACCGCTGGCGGCGGGCTTTGCCGCACCGGCGTCGTCCGGACGACCATGATCCTCGGCCGAAGCCTCGGTGCGCTCGACCGGCTTGGCCTCGCTGCCGGTGTCGTTGGGATCCTTCGGGTCAGGCTTGGCTTCCGATTCCTTGGCGGCGGGCTCGGGCGTCTCGCTCTTCGCAGGCGTCGAAGAAACGGAGGACGCATCCTCGCCCTCTTCGGCGATGATCGCGATGACGGTGCCGACCTTCACGTTGTCGGTACCCTCGGCGATCAGGATCTTGACCACGGTGCCTTCGTCGACGGCTTCGAATTCCATCGTTGCCTTGTCGGTCTCGATCTCGGCCATCAGGTCGCCGGATTTCACGACGTCGCCTTCCTTGATCAACCATTTGGCGAGGGTACCCTCCTCCATGGTCGGGGACAGGGCAGGCATCTTGATCTCGATCGACATGGATTTCCCCAGGGCGTGACGTAACGGCATGCCTACTCGCGCCCTCGTCCGCTCGGGTCAACCCCGTCGGCGCAACTCGGCGGTCTTGCGTCGTGCGCGGCTTCGGGCCACCTACGTCGCATAACGGGGGCCAAAATGCGCATTTATCTGGTGGTTATCGACGACAGTCCCGAAGCCGGCATCGCCTTGCGCTTCGCCGCGCGTCGCGCCGTGAAGACCGGCGGCGGCGTCGAGATCCTGACGGTGATCCCGCCACAGGAGTTCATCGCGTTCGGCGGCGTCCAGGCGACGATCGAGGAAGAGGCGCATCTCCACGCCGAGGGCCTAGTCGCGGGTGCGGCCGGCACATTGTTGGAGGAATCCGGCCTGCGTCCGTCGATCACGGTGCGCGAAGGCGAGGGGCCGAAGATCATCCGCGAGATGATCGAAGCGAATCCCGAGATTGCGGCGCTGGTGCTGGGTGCCGCGGCGACCGGCGCGCCGGGCGAATTGATTGCGCATTTCACCGGTGCCGATGCGGGGGCGCTGCCCGTGCCGGTGATGATCATCCCGGGATCGCTGACCCGCGAGGCGATCGACCGGTTGAGCTGAGCCCCGTCACTGCCTGCGTCGGCCGGCGGCCTTGATTGGGCCCCGTCGGCCAGCCGCCTCAGCCGACCGTGACCGGCGCCTTGGTCGAGAGCAGCCGCTCGATACGCTCGATCCCGGTCCGGGTCAGCTGGACCGCGTCGAGTTCCCTGTCGATCTGTTCGATGAGAGACTTCGCCTGGAGCACGTGCAGCCAGCGCATCAGCGTGGCGCGTGACAGGCTTAGCTGCGAGACGAGCGATTCCACCGTCGCGATCCGGCTCTCGGCCTCTGCGACATAGACGATCAGCAAGCTGGCCCAGGCGTGATCCGCAAACAGGTCGGCTCCCAATATCGTATCGCGGGACCGCATGACGTCGAGCAGATCCCTTGCCCGACGCCACAGCTGATAGGGCACAGTATCCGCAGCGCCGAGGCTGGCAACCGCGGGCATGGCGGGCGGCACGGTCGACAGCGTACCGAAGAGATATCCGTCGCTGCAACTGCCGATTCGCGAAACCTGGACTTCGAGCGTGATGACCGCACCGTCGCCGCCGATATACCGTTTTCGTATTCGCGCCGAACTCCCATTGGGTTGCAGTGCGGCGACCTGGGCAAGGTTGCGCGCAATGTCTCCCGGGTGGGTGATGGACATATACGACCGGCCGACCAGCTGTTTTTGTGTGCGCTGCAATGTCGTCGCGACGGATTCGTCGATCGACTGGATAACCCCCGCGGCGGTCGAAATCGAATGCCCCAATATCATCTCGGCTCCCTGTAACCTCGACGGCGCTTTTAGTGTTTTGCTTTATCTGTCTGAAACATAGATTATAACCATTAAGCGAACTTATATTGAGCTGTGCGCCGAGTTACGGTTCGGGAAGCGCAGCGGACGCAGTGCGATTGCTGCATTTCCCGGCTTGAGCCGCGCTGCCGATACGGGCACGATTGGCTATGCCCTTATTCGCAGTCCCGCTGCTTCTCGCAGCCGCCGCCCCGATTTCTTCCCCGCCCGCCCGTCTGCCCGCGCCATCCGCGACCCGGCTCAAGGCGGACGTCACCGCGATGGTCGGCTTCGGCACGCGCCACACGGCGTCGACTACTACCGATCCCAAGCGCGGCATCGGCGCCGCACGCACCTGGGCGGCGCAGCGTTTTACCGAGATCGGCGCGACCTGCGGCGGCTGCGTCACGGTCGAGCGGATCGCGCGGACCTTCACCGGGCCGCGTGCACCGACCGGGGTCGTCGTCGAGGACGTACTCGGCATCCAGAAGGGCCGAGACCCGAACCGCGTGGTGATCGTCGGCGCGCATATCGACAGCCGGGTGACCGACGTGATGAACGTCACGTCCGACGCGCCGGGCGCGAACGACAACGCGTCGGGCGTTGCGCTGGTGCTGGAGGCGGCACGATTGCTGTCTCAACGCCAGTTCGATGCGACGATCGTCTACGCGGTGTTCTCGGGCGAGGAACAGGGGCTCTGGGGCGCCGAACTGCTCGCCGACACCGCCAAGGCGCGTGGCTGGAAGGTGTCGGCGATGCTCAACAACGACATCGTCGGCAACACGGTCGGGCAGGGCGGTGTGCGCGTCGCCGACAGGGTCCGCGTGTTCTCGGAAGGCATCCGCGCCTCCGAGGATCTGGTCGCGCAACAGGGCCGCCGGGCCGAGGGTGGCGAGGACGATGGCCCCAGCCGCGCGCTGGCCAAGGCGATCGACGGGATCGCCGGTACCGTTCCTGGCGGGCTCGACGTGATGCTCGATCGTCGACCGGACCGGTTCGGCCGTGGTGGCGACCATGAGCCCTTCCTCAAACTGGGCTATCCCGCCGTGCGCTTCTCGGTCGCCGCCGAGAATTGGGACCGCCAGCACCAGGACCTCCGTACCGAGAACGGCGTCGTCTACGGCGACACCATCGAAGGCATGGATTTCCCGTATCTTGCGAAAGTCACTGCGATCAACGTCGCTACCCTCGCACGTATTGCCGGTGCACCCGCCGCGCCGGACGAGGTGACGATTGCCGGTGCCTTGTCGCGCGACACGACCGTCAAGTGGACCGCTGTACCCGGCGCGGCGGGATACCGGGTCCGCTGGCGCCGCAACGATGCGCAGGACTGGGCGGAGACGCGCGACGTGACGGGGACGCAAACGCTGCTCGTGCAGGTGCCGGTGGACGACAATTTCGTCGGCGTCTCGGCGCTGTCGGCGAATGGCGCGGAAAGCTTGGTGAGTTTCGGGGGACGGGAGCGGCGGCGGTAACAGCGCTCCATGGGTAACCGTCCGCTTGATCCACAGGCAGGCGAGGTCAGGCGGCGGCCGATGCTTTCCAACGGCGATTGACGAGGGCCCGCGCGTCCGTGACCGACATCGGGCGCCCGAAATAATAGCCTTGGGCCATGGTGCAGCCGAACTCCTGGACCATCTTATGCTCCGCGGCAGTTTCCACGCCTTCCGCCGTCGTCGCCATGTCGAGGCTTTCGGCAAGCGCAATCACTGCGCGAACGATCGCGACCGCTTCACGAACGCCCTTGGCCGCGTCGTGGATGAAACTGCGATCGATCTTGATCGACGAGAACCGCGTACGGCTGAGATAGCCGAGCGAGGAATAGCCGGTGCCGAAATCGTCGAGGCTGAGATGCACGCCGAGACCGAGCAGTCGGTCCAATACTCGGGTCACGCCGAGCCCTTCGTGAAGGAACACGCTTTCGGTCACTTCCAGCTCGAGGCGTTCGGGAGAAAGTCCTGCGTTCGACAGTGCCGATGCGATCGTGGTGAGGAAGCCGGGATTCTGCAGTTGGTTTGCCGATACATTGACGGCGATGCGGATATCCGACGGCCATTTCGCCGCCTCGGCGCACGCGGTGCGCAATACCCAGGCACCGATCGGCGCGATCAGTCGGGCGTCCTCGGCGAGCGGGATGAACTTGCTCGGCGGAATCGAGCCGAATTCCGGACTTTTCCACCGCAGTAGCGCTTCGAAACTCCTGAGTTGTCCCGCTTCTGCATCGACGACAGGCTGATATTCGAGGTGCATTTCGCCGTTTTCGACCGCGGTGCGCAGCGCCAGTTCCAGCACGCGGCGTTCTTCGGCCTGGACGTGCAATTCGGGCTCGTAGGTCCGAAACACGCCACGCCCCGCGTCCTTGGCGCGGTACAGCGCAAGGTCCGCAGAGCGCACCAGCATTTCCGCGGTACGCCCGTCCCGAGGGCCGATCGCCAGACCGATGCTCGCCCCTATATAAAGCGTGTGGGCGTCGATCTCGTACGGCAGCGACAGCGACTCGATGATACGCTGCGCAAGTCGTTCGATCGCGACGGTGTCGCTGGCGTCCCGGACGACAACGGCAAATTCGTCGCCGCCCAACCGACCGCATAGATACGCCTCGCCCATCAGCTGATCGAGGCGTTCGGAGACCCGGCCGAGCAGGCGGTCGCCGATCGGGTGGCCGAGCGTATCGTTGACCGCCTTGAAGCGATCGAGATCGAGCATCATGAACGCGTAACGTCCGCCGGACCGGTCGGCCTCGGCGATCGTCTTCACCAGCGTTTCGTTGACCATCAGACGGTTGGGTAGCCCGGTGAGCGTATCGAACCGCGCCATGCGATTTATCCGGTCGGCCGAGGCGCGTTGTTCGGTTACGTCGGAGGCCACACCAAGAAAACCGACAAATTCGCCGAGATCGCCGAACCGGGGCGAGGCCGCGAGTTCCCACCAGCGGTCCTCCCCGTCGATCTGCACCGGCAAGCGGAGATCCCGGAAACTCTCGCGCGCCTTCAGCTTTTCGGCGAGCGTGCGCAGCCCCGCCGCGAAATTGCCCGTCTCCCAGGTCGGTCCCGCCAGGACCTGGAGGAACGGCATGCCCTCGATCCCCGCCGGATCGAGCCGGCAGGCATAGGCGAACCGCGCCGAGGCCCGGACGATCCGACGCGCGGTATCGGTTTCCCACAGCCAGTCGGCATCGGTCTCCTCGAATTCGCGGAGCAGCAGGCTGACGGTCTCGTTGCGTTCGCCGAGCGCGATCTCGCCGGCGCGGATCAGCACGAGTGTCCGCGCACGGCTGACGCAGATGATCATCAGCATTGCCGTAAAGGCGAATATCCCCATCGCCGCCGCGACCGTCCCCGCCATCGCAAGCTGGATGACCATCGCGGCGCCGAGATACCCGAGGAACACCAGCGTCGCGAGCACCAGCGGCGCCATCGCGAACGCCGCCGCCGTCATCAGTACCGCGAGCGTTATCCCCAGCCCGGCGGTCGTCCCCGACGGCGCATGCGTGCAGAACAGCACCGGTACCGCGGACCAGGCCAGGGCGAGGGCCAGTCCATCCCATCCGGTGTTGCGCACGTCGCGGACGCTCGCATAGCTGTCGCCGCGATGGTGAGTCGCCAAGCGACGAAATGCGACGGTGAGGGCAATGGCGACGACCGCAGCGAACCACGTCGCGATCTCCCAGAATGGCGAGAGGCCGTCGAGCAATGCCGCGGTCGTCAGCGCCGCGAGGAGATTGGCCGTGAGCAGGAACAACGCCATCCGTCGGCCTGCAAACAACTGTGCGGCGCGAATTCGGCTCCATTCGGCCGGGTCCGCGCCATCGCGCAAGCCCAGCAACGTAGGAATATCGACCGTCGTCCGGCTCGATAGAAAAGGCGATCTGGTACTCACGACGTCAGTTTTAAGACACGTTGGTTAGCAGAACGTTCGCATAGCACCGAAATGGATGCAATCGCTCGGCAGATTGAGGCTAAGTTACGGCTCGGTCGGTCTTTCTCGGCTGAAGTTTATTTACAGGACGGCGATGTTACGCCGCGATGTCGTACGGCTTGATGTCGCCGCTGAGATACAGGTTGCGCGCCTTCGCCCGGCTGAGTTTGCCCGACGAGGTGCGCGGCAGGGTGCGCGGCGGGATCAGTTCGATCAGGCAGTTCATGCCCGTCACCGACCGCACGCGCTCGCGAATCTCGTCGCGCAGGCGCAGGCGTTCGGCCTCGTCCGAGCTGCGGCACTGGACCAGCACCGCAGGGGTTTCCTCGCCGCCGGGCGTCGTGATCGCGAACGCGGCGATGTCGCCGGCCTTGAAGCCGGGAAGCTGTTCCACCGCCCACTCGATATCCTGCGGCCAGTGGTTCTTGCCGTTGACGATGATCATGTCCTTGGCGCGGCCGACGATGTAGATGTAGCCGTCCGACATATAGCCCATGTCGCCGGTATCGAGCCAACCGCCCGACATGCACACCTCGGTCGCCGCGTCGTCGCGGAAATAGCCGACCATCACCGACTTGCCCTTGCACCAGACCTTGCCGATCGCGCGCTCGGGGAGGGGGGTACCGTCCTCTTCGCGGATCTCGATCTGCATGTCGCGCACGGGCTTGCCGCAATTGACGATCGCCCGATAGCGTTGCGGACGGTCACCGCCGCGCGAGCCGCCCGAAAGCTGCGTTTCCTCGACCAGTTCGACCCGGATGCCTTCGCCCGGCGGCATCAGCGAGACCGCGAGCGTCGCTTCGGCGAGGCCGTAGCTTGGAAGGAACGCGCTCGCCTTGAAGCCTGCATCGGCGAACGCGTCGACGAACGACTGCATCACGTCGGGACGGATCATGTCGGCGCCGTTGCCCGCGACCCGCCAGCGCGACAGGTCGAAGCGGTCGCTCGCCTTGGTCTGCGACGACATGCGGCGCGCGCAGATATCGTAGCCGAAGGTCGGCGAATAGCTGAGCGTCGTGCCGGTGTTGCGGCTGATCAGATCGAGCCAGGCGAGCGGACGGCGCGCGAAATCCTCGGTCTTGAGGTAGTCAGTCGAGACCTGGTTGGCGATCGGCGACAGGAAGCAGCCGACCAGCCCCATGTCGTGATACCAGGGCAGCCACGAGACGCAGCGATCGGTATCGCAGACTTCCATGCCATGGCTGTGCGCCGCGAGATTGTTCAGCAGTGCCGCGTGCGTGATGACGACGCCGTGCGGGAAGCGCGTCGAGCCGCTCGAATATTGCAGGTAGGCGATGTCGTCCGGCTTCGCCTCGGGCAGCGTTGCGACGGGCGCGTCCTGCGCGGCGAACTCGGACCAGTCGATGCCGATGGTGCCCGACAGCCGCGCCGCTTCTCCCGCCATCTGCGCAAGTTCGGGCGGGAAGATCAACATCTTCGGGTCGCAGCTGGCCAGCTGGACGCGGAGTTGTTCGATGTATGAATCGCGGCCGCCGAACGAGGTCGGCAGGGGCAGCGGCACGGGCCATGCTCCGGCATAGACGACGCCGAAGAACAGCGCGGCGAATTCGGGGCCGGTCTCCGCGACCAGCGCGATGCGGTCGGCGGGGGCAACGCCGGCGGCGATCAGGCGGTCGGCCATCGCGCGGGCGTCGGTGCGGAGCTGCGAATAGGGGTAGGGCTGCGACAGCGTGCCGCGCGCGTCGTGGAAGTTCAGGCCGCGGTTGCCGCTCGCGGCGTAGTCGAGCGCTTCACCCAGCGTGCCGAAATCGGCGAAACGGCGCGGCAGGGCGTCCTCGGTCGGCGTCGCGACGATCGTCGCCGCGGTCTGGCCGTCCTTCTGAAGCGTCTCTGTCGTCATCGCAGTTCCTGTCTTTGGCGTCTTGCCCGGCATGGCGGCTGAACGCAGCACACCTATTTCTAGTCTAGCCGTTCAACTTCGGGTGTCAGTGTGGCACAATGATGGCGTGTCCGACGATGACGACCCCGATCGCGCGACAGGGCGCCCCAAAAGCCGTGGAAAGTCCGGTGCGCCAGGGTTTGGACCAGGGTTTGGAAGCGCTCGCGCGGGTGCCGGTGGACGTGGGCGTACTACCGAACGTGCTCCGCCCAAACCGCTCGACGCCGCGGCGCTGGAGCGGATGGCGCTGCGCTATGTCGAGCGGTTCGCGACGACGCGGGGCCGGCTGACCGATTATCTGATGCGCAAGATCCGCGAGCGCGGTTGGGACGGGGGCGCCGCCGCGGCACTGGCCGAGCCCGCCGAGCTGGCGCAGCGGATGGCCGATCTCGGCTATGTCGATGACCGGGCCTTTGCCGAACAGCGGGCTGCTGCGATGCAGCGACGCGGGCTCGGCGCGCGGCGGGTGGCGGGCGCTTTTCGCGAGGCGGGGATCGACGAGGGCGATGCGGAGTCGGTGGCGCCGGCGATCGCCGACCGCGCCGTCGAATCGGCACTCGCCTTTGCGCGGCGCAAGCGAATCGGGCCTTACGGGAATGGCGACGGCGACCGGAAGCTTCACGAAAAACAGCTCGCGGCGATGATGCGGGCGGGTCACCGGTTCGATCTCGCGCGCAAAATTGTTGCTGCGCCGCCGTCCGACGCGCCCGAATCGATGGATTTCGACTGAGGATCGCATCGGGTTCGTTGCGGTTGCGACGAAGCGTGCTAGCAAGGGGCTCAGGGGTGTAACAATGCGTAACGACACGCAGCAGGATGCGAACATGACGGCGCAAGCCGTATCGGCGATGATCGGAGTCCCGGGATCGGTTTCGCAACCTGTCCTGGAGGTGGCGGAGGAATCGGTTTCGGCTGATGCCGTGGCTACCATCGACGAGGGTGGGGGCGACGGGCGTGCGGTCGAGGGGCACGCGGTCGAGGGGCGTGCGGTCGACGTGCGCGCGATCGGCGGCGTGATCAAATGGTTCGACGTCACCCGCGGGTTCGGGTTTGCGGTCGCGGACGACGCGGCCGTGGGCGATATCCTCGTGCATTTCTCCGTCCTGCAACCGCATGGCCGTCGGAGCCTGCCCGAGGGCGCGCGGGTCGAGACCTTGGCGGTGCAGCGCGGTCGCGGATTCCAGGCGCGTGAGATCGTCTCGATCGATATGACCAACGCGGTCGAGGAAACGGTTCGTCCTCCCACCTCGCCCGATCGGATCGATCCGATCGCGATGATCGACGCCGCCGGGCCGTATGAAGCGGCGGCGGTCAAATGGTTCAACCGTTTGAAGGGCTATGGTTTCCTGGTACGGGGCGCCGATGGCAGCGACATCTTCGTCCACATGGAAACGCTGCGCCGCGCAGGGATCGAATCGGTCGAACCCGATCAACCGCTGCGCGTGCGCGTCGTCGCCGGGCGCAAGGGGCCGCTGGCCGTTGCGGTCGAAGAGGATCTGGGATGAGTTTTGTTGCCAAGGCCGTGTTGGCGGGGGTGCTGGCGCTGGGCGTCGGCGCCGGGGGTGTCGCGTACATGAACAGCGACACTAAATCGGATGTGGCGACCGTCGCCACGTTGCCGCTCTCGATCAAGAGCACGAACGGGACTCACACGTTCGAGGTGGAGAGCGCCAAGACGCAGGACGAGCAGGCGCGCGGGCTGATGTTTCGCACCGACCTGAAGCCCGACGGTGGCATGCTGTTCTGGCCGTATCCGCCGACCGGCGGCGCTCCGGTCGCGGCGAGCTTCTGGATGAAGAACACGCCGAGCTCGTTGGATATCCTGTATATTCGCGCTGACGGCACGATCGCCCGGATCGCGGAGAATACGGTGCCGTTCTCGGAAACGCCGATTCCTTCGGGGGAGCCGGTGGGAGCGGTGCTGGAACTGATGGGCGGCAGGGCTGCGGAACTGGGGATCGCCGAGGGTGATCTGGTGACGTGGGACAAGGGCGCGAAATAGCCGCACGAACCGTTCGATCGATTACACCACCCCGGCGAAGGCCGGGGCCCAATTGGAAAGGTCGCTGTAACAGCGGACAGCCCTTCGTTAGCGATGTTCCCCAATTGGGCCCCGGCCTTCGCCGGGGTGGGACATGTGGCTAGCCGACGTCTCCAGCCAAGTGTTTTCCCGCGAAGACGGGGACCCAGACTGGGCTCCCGCCTTCGCGGGAGAACGAGGGCGGGCGCTTGCAGGCAGGGCGGGGCCCCAGTCTCTACGGCGCACCTTCACGATCCTCCCCCGCAAGGGGGAGGTGGCAGGCTTCAGCCTGACGGAGGGGGAGGTAGGCGATACCTCGGTTCCGTGTCCGCCCCCTCCGTCGCCTGCGGCGCCACCTCCCCCTTGCGGGGGAGGATCTTCCAAGACGTTACACGCGCGCCTTCCCATCATCATGGTTGAAGCCCGCCCCCACTCGGGTTAAGCGCGGCGCATGGGCTTTCTCGCATCGACATTCACGTGGTGGAACGGCGCCACCCTCGGCACCAAATTCGGCCTGCGCAGCATGGCGAAGATGGGGGAGGACGCGCTCGGCAACGTCTATTACCAGGGTGGCAAGGACACCGCGGGCAACCCGCGCCGCTGGGTGATCTACCAAGGCGCGACCGACGCCAGCCGGGTCCCTCCCGCGTGGTTCAGCTGGCTGCATCATCAGGTCGACGACGTGCCCGATCGCGCGCTGCCGCCGGTCCGCACCTGGCAGAAGCCAGCGGTGCCGAACATGACCGGTACCGCGCTCGCCTATCGTCCCGCCGGTGCGCTCGAAAAGGGTGGCAAGCGCGCCACCGCGACGGGTGACTACGAAGCCTGGACGCCCGAAGGGTGATCATGCGCTGGCTCGCCGCGGCCGTGTTGGTCGTGGCGTTGGCGGTGGGCGGCTGGTTCGGATACCGCGCGCTCACCACGCCTGCGACGCCGGTTGCCGCGGTCCAGCAGGAGCTGCCGGGCGCGGACGACGCCGGCAATTCCTCGATCGAGACGATCGAGACCGGTGCCGCAGCGATTGCCAATGGCGGCACGCCGATGGCGCAGCGCGTCGCGGTGCTGGGCCTGCTCAACAAGCGTAACGGCGAAACCCGCGAAGTGACGCTCAAGCCCGGCCAGGCGACGCGGATGGGCGATGTCGTGCTGCGGCTGCGGGCGTGCGAACAGACCGCGCCATGGGAGCAGGAGCAGCTGACCGGTGCGTTCGTGCAGGTGCTGGTGCGCGGCGTCGACACGCGTTGGCGGCGGACGTTCTCGGGCTGGCTCTACAAGGAACGCCCCGCGCTGAACGCGGTGCAGCATCCGGTCTACGACGTCTGGACCAAGAGCTGCGCGATGACTTTCCCGGCGACCGGCCCCGATACCGCACCGCCCGCCGAAGCCTTGCCCGCCAAGCGATCGAGCGCACGGAAATCGCCGGCTGCCGAGGCTGCCCCGGCGGCGGACGACGGCTTGAGCGCACCGTCGAGCGCCGAGCCCAGCAACGCGACGTAGTCCGCCCGGTCGATCTCGATCGCGCCGAGCGAGGCGAGGTGGGAGGTCTGGAACTGGCAATCGAGCAGGGTGAAGCCGCCGGCGCGGAGCCGTGCGACGAGGTGCGCGAGCGCGACCTTCGACGCGTCGGTGGCGCGGCTGACCATGCTCTCGCCGAAGAACGCGCGGCCGAGCGACAGGCCGTAGAGCCCGCCGACCAGCTTGCCGCCGTCCCAGCATTCGACCGAGTGCGCGAACCCCATCGCGTGGAGTGTCTGGAAGACGCGCTCGATACCGTCGTTGATCCAAGTCTCGGGGCGGCCCTCGACGCTTTCGGCGCACAATTGCACGACGCGGTCGAAGGCGGTGTCGACGGTGACCTGGAAGCGGTCGGCGGCGATCGTCTTCCTGAGCGAGCGCGAGAGCTGGAAACCGTCGAGCGGGAGCACCGCGCGGCGGCGCGGCTCGACCCAGTAGACGCTGGCGGCGTCGCGGCTGTCGGCCATCGGGAACACACCGACCGAATAGGCGCCGAGCACGAGCTGTGGGTCTAAAATATCGCTCATGCGGTCAGCCGATGTTCGATCCGGCGCCAGAGGTCCGCGAACGCGAGCGCAGCGGCGGATTTCGGGGCGAACACGCCGACCGGGGCACGCTTGACCGCCATCGACTCGATCCCGCTCGCCATCGGGATGACCGGCCAGTCGGGATGGCGTGCCAGGGCGTCCGCATGCAGCGCGCGACGTTTGTCGACCATGACGTGGACGGGGAGCAGCGGCGTGCGACCGCCGAGATGCTGGACGACCGCGTCGTATGCGCGGGTCGAGAGCGGGGAGGGGATCACCGGGATGACGATCAGGTCGGCGGCGCGCATCACCTGGTCCGCGGTCTCGGTCAGGCCGGGCGGGCAGTCGAGGATCACGCGGTCATAGGCCTTCAGGTCGGCGAGCAGCTTGGCGAGGCGCTTCTTCTTGTCGAGATCGTGGAACAGCTGGTCGAGCCCGCGCAACGACGCATCGGCGGCGATCAGATCGAGGTGGGGATAGGCGGTCGGCCGCGCCTGCTTGGTGACGGCGACGTCCTTCGAGAACATCGCCTGCGCCTGGTCGACCCTATTCGCACCCCCGAGCACCCAGGTCGAGGCGGCCTGCGGGTCGAGGTCCCAGAGCAGGGTGCGGCGGGCGGACAAGGTTGCCGCGCACCACGCCAGGTTCACCGAAAGCGTCGTCTTCCCGACGCCGCCCTTGAGGCTGTAGATCGCGACTGTTGCCATGCCGCTACGGTGCCGGTCCGCGGCGGCGAGGGCAAGAGCGTGCGACACAAAGAAAAACGGCCGGCGGATGATCCGCCGGCCGTCAGGACTATCGATATAGCGCCTAAATCAGGCGGTTAGATCAGGCGCCTAGATCACGCGTGGCAGATCTGGGCCGACTTGCCCGGTGCGGTCAGCGTCACCTTGGCGTCGTCACCGGTCATCGACCAGCCGCCCTCGGCGGTCATCGGCGCGCCGGCGACGTCCGACTTCAGCGTGGTTGCGGTACCGTCCTTCTTGGTACGGACCCGAGCCTGCTTGTCGCCCTGGAAGAACGTCACGTAGAGCAGGCTGTTGTCCTTGCAGCGCAGCGTGACCTCGGACTTGATCGCGGGCGGCAGCTCGACCGGCGCGGCGTTGGCCAGCGTGTTCGCCATCGGATCGGGATTGGTATCCACCACCTCGGGCGCGGCGGGCTGGGAGTTGCAGGCGGCCAGCGCAAGCAGCGCGGCAACGGCGGAGATGGGGAGGATCTTCATAACGGAATCTCGCTTCGCGCATGCAGCATGGAGCGTCAAGGTTTATGGCCCTTTCCCACCACGGCCAGCGACCAACGCGCGACGAACGGGTGCCTACCGGTGACGAACCGGAGGGGTATCACGACCACTGATACCAATTCGCGCGATAAAATCAGGCCGGTGGAGCCCGCCCGGGGGAATCAGGCCGGGTCATCCCGTTCGGCGATGCCGTTCTGTGCCGCCACCCGATCTTCGAGCAGGGCCAGCGGAGTCGCGATATGCGCCGCGATCAGCGTATCGCCGACCGCCTCCATCATGGCCAACGCTTCCCGCAACAGGGCCAAGGCATCCAGATAAGTTTCCACGGTGACTACCCCCTGCAGGCAACGGCCGCTTCGCATGGTCGAGAGCGGCGAGACCAAGTCGCGTGAATTAACATAGGTTAGGCTTCGTTCCACGCTGTTTTATTACAGCGCGACTGGTAGATTGGCGCGTCGGCGATGTCATTACGGCAAATGGACGTGGTGAAAATCGAACGAAACCAATCGGGACCTGGGGGCGGGGCGGGGGTATCCGGGCTGGGTCAGCGACGCGTTTAACGGCGCAAACTTTCCCTCGCTTGCTCCGGGCGGGTCGCGGCGCCACATATCGACGATGCAAACGACACCCGACACGCTCGCCCTTATCGGCAATACTCCCCTGGTCCGGCTGAAGGGACCCAGCGACGCCACCGGCTGCGATATCTTCGGCAAGTGCGAATACACCAACCCCGGTGCGTCGGTGAAGGATCGCGCCGCGCTGTTCATCGTCGAGGACGCCGAGCAGCGCGGGTTGCTCCAGCCCGGCGGCACGATCGTCGAGGGGACTGCGGGCAATACCGGGATCGGCCTCGCGCTGGTCGCCAACGCGAAGGGCTACAAGACGATCATCGTCATGCCCGAGACGCAGAGCCGCGAGAAGATGGACACGTTGCGCGCGCTGGGTGCCGAACTGGTACTGGTCCCCGCCGCCGCCTTCTCCTCGCCCTGCCATTTCGTCCATACCTCGCGGCGGATCGCCGAGGAGACGCCGGGCGCGATCTGGGCGAACCAGTTCGACAACACCGCCAATCGGCGCGCGCACATCGTTGGTACGGCCGAAGAGATCTGGGCGCAGATGGAGGGGCAAGTCGACGGCTTCACCTGCGCGGCCGGAACCGGCGGGACGATCGCCGGAGTCGGCCTGGGGCTGAAGGCGAAGGACGAAAGCGTCTGCATCGCGCTCACCGATCCGCACGGCGCGGCGCTGTATAACTATTATGCGCACGGCGAGCTGAAGTCCGAGGGATCGTCGGTCGCCGAGGGGATTGGGCAGGGGCGTATCACCGCCAATCTCGAGGGCGCGCCGATTGACACGCAGTTCCGGATTTCCGACCAGGAGGGCTATGCTTGGGTCCGCCGCCTGCTCGACGAGGAAGGGCTGTGCCTCGGTCTCTCGTCGGGCATCAACGTCGCCGGCGCGGTGGCGCTGGCACGGCATCTGGGACCGGGCAAGCGGATCGCAACCATTCTGTGCGACACCGGATTTCGCTATCTTTCGACGCTGTATGATCCGGCGTGGCGCGAGGCGAAGGGCCTCGCTTGAGCGTCCAGCCCGGCGGAAAACAGCCCCGGCATCGACAGGCGGGCGGTGGTCGGGTATCGGAACGCGGTAAGATGAAGGTACCTCACGAACCCTCGCAGACCATGCAGCGCATCAAGGTCGGGATGATCGGCCTGGCGGCGGTCGTGCTGCTGATCGGACTGGCGAGTGCGATCATCGGTTCGACGAATCGCGAACGACCGGTCGCCACCGCGGGTACCGCGCAGGCGGACGTAGTAGCGAACATGGTCGTTTCGAACAGCGTCGCGGTGGCCGGCTCGGGCGAGCCGCTCGCGGAGATGGGTGTGGCACCGAGCGCAAACGTTCAGGCTCCCGCACAGTAATTACCAGCGTAGCGCCGCAGTATCTCGCTCCCCTCCCTGGAAGGGAGGGGCTGGGGGTGGGTTGGTTTCCGCATGGCCCGGCGTTGCGGCTCGATCGGGCCGACCCACCCCCGACCCCTCCCTTCCAGGGAGGGGAGAGCGTCGTATTTTGATGACGAGAGGCGCGCCCTCGTTTCGCCCTCCGAGGGACAAGCGCTCATGGTCGATTCTGACAGCGTCGTGGTGGCTGGCTCCGGCGAGCCGCTCGCGGAGATGGGCGTGGCACCGAGCGCAAACGTGCAGGCTGTCGCACAGTAATTGCCAGCATAGTGCCGCAGTATCTCGCTCCCCTCCCTTTCAGGGAGGGGAGAGCGTCATCCTTTGATGACGTGTGGGGCGCCCTCGTTTCGCCCTCCGAGGGACGAGCGCTCATGGTCGATTCTGACAGCGTCGCGGTGGCCGGCTCGGGCGAGCCGTTCGCGGAGATGGGTGTGGCACCGAGCGCGAACGTGCAGGCTCCCGCACAGTAATCGCCAGCGTAGCGCCGCAGTATCTCGCTCCCCTCCCTGAAAGGGAGGGGCTGGGGGTGGGTTGGTCCGCTTTGGTCACTGGCGGTCGATCATGCGGAAGCCGACCCACCCCCGACCCCTCCCTTTCAGGGAGGGGCGAGCGTCATCCTTTGATGACGGGTGGCGCGCCCTCGCGGTCGCCGGCCGCGGGGCAGGCGCTGCCCTCTCGGCCATCCCCGAATTTCCCCAGGACTGATCGCGCTCTGCAGCAGGTAACATCCAATCTGCGAGCAAATTCCCCCGGACTGCCCCCGGACTGAACGTCGAAATCGGCGTGAAATCCGTCCAATCCCCAAAAATCCCGTTGCGTCCCCGCATGGCTATGATAGATGGAGGTTAATAGGGGCACGTTCACCGTTAGCTTTAAAGCGCGGCCGGAGCGCGACGATGGTCGCTTTCCGGGATGGTGAAACGTGTGCGCCATTTCGAAGGGTTTTGGCGTGTCGGTTCGTGGTCGCTATCAAGGAGACGGTATCGGCCTTGTCGACGACAAGGGCCGGGTAGCCATCCCTTCGGCACTCCGCACCACCCTCTCCGCAAATGCGCCCAAGGCGAACGGCAAGGACGGCGGGACCATCATCATCGGCGCGCATCAGAAGAATCGCTGCCTGGTCGCGTATGATCCCGGTTACGTCGACATCCTCGCCGATCGACTCGATCGCCGCGAATCCGAGAACACGTCCGAGAACGGCGAATACGACTACAACATCAAGCGCGCCGCCGCGTCGGGCGAAGCGGTGCCGTTCGACGGCTCCGGGCGCTTCATCATGCCGGCGTTCCCGCGCTTCTATGCGGGGATCAAGGGCCATGCGTTCTTTTACGGCGTGCTCGATTATATCGAGATCTGGGACCCCGCGACGCTGATCGCCACCGACGGCATGCCCCCCGTCGTCAAGGAGATGGCGCGCTTCTACATGGCCGAGAAGGGGGTTGCGCTGTGAGCACGCCCGAAGCTCCGCATATCCCGGTATTGCTCGACGAAGTCCTGGCCGCGCTTTCCCCTGAGCCCGGCGAGACGATGGTCGACGGCACGTTCGGTGCGGGCGGCTATACGCTGGCGTTGCTCAAGTCGGGCGCCCGCGTGATTGCGTTCGACCGCGATCCCGATGCGATTGCCGCCGGCCGCTCGATCGAGGAGGCCGAAGAGGGCCTGACGCTGATCGCCGCGGACTTCTCGGCGATGGCGTCCGAACTCGAAGCGCGCGGCCTTGCGCCGGTCGACGGCGTGACGCTCGATATCGGCGTGTCGTCGATGCAGCTCGACCAGGCCGAGCGTGGCTTCTCGTTCCAGTCGGATGGCCCGCTCGACATGCGGATGGCGCAGGCCGGCATGTCGGCGGCGGACTTCGTCAACGAGGCGGACGAGAACGAGATCGCCGACGTGCTCTATCAATATGGCGACGAACCCAAGTCGCGCCGCGTCGCGCGCGCGATCGTCGCGGCGCGCCCGCTGACCCGGACCGGCGAGCTGGCGCACATCGTCCGCCGCGCGCTTGGCTACAAGGCGCACGACAAGAAGGACCCCGCGACGCGGGCGTTCCAGGCGATCCGCATCCATGTGAACCGCGAGCTGGGTGAACTGGCGGACGGGTTGCTGGCAGCCGAGCGCGTGCTGAAGCCGGGCGGTCGCCTTGCGATCGTGACCTTCCACAGCCTCGAGGACCGGATGGTGAAGCGCTTCCTGCGCACCCGTTCCGGCGGGTCGCCTTCAGGGTCCCGTCATCTTCCGCAGGTGAAAGCCGTTGCGGAACCTAGTTTTTCTCATGTCGGCCGCGGTGTTCGCGCCGGCGAGGCCGAGATCGCACGCAACCCGCGTGCGCGCTCGGCGACATTACGGACGGCGCGGCGGACCTCCGCGCAACCCTGGACGGAAGAGGTGACGACATGACGGCGGCGTATCGGATGAAGGGTGTGGGCTGGTTCGGGGGCTGCGTGGCCGTCGTGCTCGGTTTCTACCTCGTGTCGCTGCAGGTCGCCGCCGAGCGCAAGAAGCTGGAGGCGGTCAATGGTCAGATCCGCGTCGCCCAGCGCGACATCCGTGCGCTCGAGACCGAGTTCGACACGCGCGGCAATCTGGCGCAGCTCGAGCGCTGGAACGGCGATACGCTGGCGCTGTCGGCGCCGACCGCCGGCCAGTTCGTCGTGAGCGAGGCCGCGCTCGCGGCGCTCGACGTCAACAGCCTGCGCGCGGACGGGGTCCAGACCGCCGCGCTGCTCGTGCCGTCGGGGGCGGGGTCCGTCGTTTCCACGTCGACCGTCCCGGTTACCGCTGCTCCGCCAGTCGTGAAGCTTGCCCCCGTTGCTCCAATTCAGATGGCACAGGTCAGCGCACCGCGCGCGATGAACGTCGCGATCCAGGCGGCGTCGAAGACCGCGCTCAAGCCGGTCGTGATCCGCGCGTCGGTGTCGACGCCGCGCTCCGCCGAGGCCGCGCTCGTCCGCGCCGCCAAGACCGAGCGCCTCGCCGCCGTCGCCAAGGTCCGTCCGCAGGCGGTCGCGATGCTCGACCGCAAGCTGCTGTCCGATACGACGCTGGGTGACATCATGAGCGGGGCCCGCTCCGAGAGCCGTAAGCGGCGGTGACCGCCTTGGTCGCCCGGCCTGTCTCGCAACAGCGTAGCGCCAACCAGCGTCACGCCCTGGTGGCGACGGCGCACACGCGCCTGATGATGCTGATGTTCCTGTTCGGCGCAGCGGTGCTGGTGGTGGTTGGACGGCTTGGGATGCTGGCGGTGCAGGCGTCGCTTGCCGATCCGCAGGCGCGTTCGGTGGCGATCGCGGCGCGCGGCGATATCGTCGATCGCAACGGCTCGCCGCTGGCGCGGACGATCGATGCGTGGACGATCGCGGTTCACCCGAAGAAGCTGATCGGCGATCCGACCGAGATCGCCAGCAAGCTCGCGGCGCTGATGCCCGAGGCCGGCGACCAGGCGCATTATTATGCGCTGCTGACGTCGCGAAAGAACTTCATCTATCTCCAGCGGCGTGCGTCGCCGGCGCTGGTCGAGCAGGTCAATGCGATCGGCGAGCCTGCGATCGTGTTCGACCGCGATACGCAGCGCCTGTATCCGCAATCGACGATGGCGGCGCATGCGCTCGGCTTCCTGTCGACCGCGGGCCACGGCATGAGCGGGATGGAGCGCGTGCTCGACGAGCGGCTGACGAACCCTGCGCTCAACGGCACGCCGGTCGCGCTGTCGCTCGACAACCGCGTCCAGGCGGCGATGGAGAGCGAGCTCGGCCGCGCGATGACGAATTTTTCGGCACGCGGCGCGGGCGGCATCGTCCTCGACGTGGCGACCGGCGAGGTGATCGCGATGGTCTCGTTGCCGACCTTCAATCCCAATCGCGTCGGCATGTCGGGCAGCGAAGAGCTCCGCAACATCACGACGCAGAGCGTGTTTGAGTTGGGGTCGACCTTCAAGCCGATCACGATGGCGACGGCGATGGATACCGGCGTGGTGACGTCGTTCGCCCGGCGTTTCGATGCGACGCATCCGCTCCAGGTCGGGCGTTTCACGATTCACGACGAGCGCGGCGATCCGAAGCGCTGGCTGAACATGGCCGAGACGCTGATCTATTCGTCGAACATCGCCACCGCGCGGGTTGCCGACGAGGTCGGTCCCGCGAAGATGCAGGCGATGTTCAAGAAGCTGGGCTTCGATACCAAGCCCGACATCGAACTGCGCGAGAAGGGCCGGCCGTTGTGGCCGAAATACTGGGCGCGGACGACGACGATGACCACGGCGTACGGCCACGGCATCGCAGTGACTCCGCTGCATCTGGCGAGCGCGTATGCGGCGCTGGTCAATGGCGGAATCTGGCGGCCGGCGACGTTGCTGAAGGTCGCGCCGGGTCATGCGCCGGTCGGGCGTCGCGTCATCAGCGAGCAGACCAGCGCGCGGATGCGGCAGATGCTGCGGCTGATCGTGCAGCGTGGCACGGGTCGCAAGGGCGATGCGCCGGGCTACCGCGTCGGCGGCAAGACCGGGACGGCCGAGGCCGCGGTGTCGGGTGGCTACGATCATTCGCGCAACGTGGCGACGTTTGCCGCGGCATTCCCGATGGATGCGCCGCGCTATGTCGTGCTGGCGATGCTCGATTCGCCGCTCGGCACCAAGGAGACCTTCGGGTGGAAGACGGCGGCGTGGAATACCGCGCCCGTCGTGGGGCGGACGATCTCGCGGGTCGGGGCGATCCTGGGCGTGGTGCCCGATGCGCACCGCGATATCGACGTGTCTGACATCGTGCCGACTTTGTGGCAGGACCCGTCGCGTACGCAGCCGACCGGGCAATGAGGACTATTGCATGAAACTCGCAGCGCTGACCGACGGGACGGAAGAGGCGCAGGTGACGGGGTTCGCGATCGATCACCGCAAGGTCGCGCCGGGCACCGTGTTCGGCGCGTTCGAAGGCGCACGCGTGAATGGCGAGGATTTTATCCAGGACGCGATCCGCTCGGGCGCGATCGCGGTAGTTGCGCGGCCGGGGCTGACGGTCGAGGGCGCTACCTACATCGCCGACGAAAACCCCCGCGAACGGTTTGCGCAACTGGCGGCGAAGTTCTTCGCGCCGTTTCCCGAGACGTCGGTGGCGATTACCGGCACGAACGGGAAGACGTCGTGCGTCGAGATGACCCGGCAGTTGTGGCGGATGGCGGGCTTCCATGCCGCCTCGATCGGGACGCTCGGGGTTACGACGGCGGACGAGCGGGTGACGACCGGGCTGACGACGCCGGACGTGGTGACGTTCCTGTCGAACGTGGCGGGGCTCGCGCGTGAGGGCGTCACGCATCTGGCGTTCGAGGCGTCGAGCCATGGGCTGACGCAGTACCGGACCGAGGGGCTGAAGGTTACCGCCGCGGCTTTCACGAACCTCAGCCGAGACCACCTCGACTATCACGGCGACATGGCCGCGTATTTCACCGCCAAGATCCGACTGTTTTCCGAGGTGCTGTCGACCGACGGTACTGCAGTGGTCTGGGCGGACGATCCCCAGTCGGCACGGGTGATCGATCTGGCGCGGGAGCGTGGCAATCGGCTGGTGACGGTCGGGACGCAGGGCGAGACTTTGCGGCTGGTGGGACGCGATCCGACGCTGCTGGGGCAGGGGCTGACGATCGAGGCCGAGGGCCGGCCGTACAAGGTGACGCTGCCGCTGATCGGCGCATACCAAGCGGCGAACGCTCTGGTCTCGGCTGGACTGGTGATCGCCACCGGCGGCGACGTGGCCGCGACGATCGCAAACCTTGCGCGGTTGCAGCCGGTGCGCGGGCGGCTGGAGCGTGCGGTGATCGCGAAGTCGGGTGCGCCGGTTTACGTCGATTACGCGCATACGCCTGACGCGCTAGAGGCGGCGATCGCGGCGCTCAAACCCCATGCAGGCGGCAAACTGATCGTGGTGTTCGGGGCGGGCGGAGACCGCGATACCGGCAAGCGCGAGACTATGGGGCAGGTCGCGGTGCAGCACGCCGACCGGGTGATCGTCACCGACGACAATCCCCGAACTGAGGATGCGCGAGCGATCCGCTGCGATGTCCTGAAGGGCGCCCGCGGGGCCGAGGAAATCGGCGACCGGCGTGCGGCGATTTCGGCTGCGGTGCGCGAGGCCGGGCCAGAGGATATCGTGCTGATCGCCGGCAAGGGACATGAGCAGGGACAGATCGTCGGCGACCTCGTCTTGCCGTTCGATGATGTGACCGTCGCGCGGGAGTGTGCTGCGTGAGGGGGGCGACGTCTTCATTCCCCTCCCGCCTGCGGGAGGGGCTAGGGGAGGGCACGACGTACGTACTGGCGTCCGGCCTGTTTGGTCAGCCCCTCCCCCGACCCCTCCCGCAAGCGGGAGGGGGGAAGTGAGTCTCTGGACCTCCGCCGAGATCGCAGCCGCTACTGGGGGCGTGGCGTCGGGTGATTTTTCCGTCAGCGGCGTGGCGTTCGATTCGCGGGAGGTTGGTCCTGGCGACCTGTTCGTGGCGATGAGGGGCGAGGCTAGCGACGGCCACCTCTTCCTCGACCAGGCCTTCGCCCAAGGTGCGGCGGGGGCGATCGTCTCCGAACCCTGCGACCACCCGCACGTCTTCGTCGCGGATAGTTTTGCCGCATTGAACGCGCTTGGCGCCGCCAGCCGCGCACGCTCCACTGCCAAGATCATCGGCGTCACCGGCTCCGTCGGCAAGACCAGCGCGAAGGAGGCGCTCTTCGCGTGTCTCGACCGCGCGGCCCCCGGCGAGGTGCACCGCTCGGTCAAGAGCTACAACAATCACACCGGCGTACCGCTGAGCCTCGCGCGGATGCCGCGCGACGCGAAGTTCGGCGTGTTCGAGATGGGGATGAACCACGCCGGCGAACTCGCCGAGCTGACCGAGCTGGTCCGCCCGCACATCGCGATGATCACCGCGATCGCGCCTGCGCATACCGCGTTCTTCCCCGACGAAAGCGCGATTGCGGATGCGAAGGGGGAGATTTTTGCCGGGTTGGAGCCGGGCGGAACGGCGATCGTGCCTTATGATAGCCCGCACCGCGATCGACTGCTCGGACATGCCGCGCCGCATGCCGCGCAGATCGTCACGTTCGGCAGCGAAAAAGGCGCCGACGTCCGGGCGATCGAGGCGATGCGGCTGCCGACCGGCGGGACGTTCGTCACTGCGCGGATGGGGCAGGGGGCCGAGCATGAGCTGAGCTTCACGATCGCGCAGCCGGGCGCGCACTGGGTGTCGAACGCGCTCGGCGTGCTGGCATGCGTGCAGGCAGCCGGGAGCGATCTCGGACTCGCCGGCCTCGCGCTGGCCGAATTCGGCGGGCTGCAAGGCCGTGGCGCGCGGTCGCTGGTCACCGTTGGCGAAGGTCAGACGCTGGTGATCGACGAGAGCTACAATGCCAACCCAGCCTCGATGCGCGCGACGCTGAGCGTCCTGAGCCACGAGCCGGGCCGGCACATCGTAGTGCTCGGCGAGATGCGCGAGCTGGGCGAGGGTTCGGCCGACTATCATGCCGGCCTCGCCGGGCCGATCCTCGCCGCGCGCGTCGAAATGGCGCTGCTGGTCGGTGAAGCGATGGCGCCGCTCGCGCAGGTGCTTGAGGGACAAGTCGAAACCGTCCATGTGGGCGACGCTGCGGCCGCGCTCGCGTCGTTACGGACGATCCTGGCGCCGGGCGATGTCGTGCTCGTCAAGGGATCGAACGGGGTGGGCCTCGCCCGCGTCGTGGCTGGTCTTCAAGCTGGCCTCAAAGGCGGGATTATCTGAATGTTGTACTGGCTCGCCGAGCATCTGGGGTTTCCCGGCCTGCTGAACCTCATCCGTTACCAGACGGTGCGGACTGGCGGTGCCGTCGCGACCGCGCTGATCATCGGCCTGATCATCGGGCCGAAGTTCATCGGCTGGCTGCGCGTGCGGCAGGGCAAGGGCCAGCCGATCCGCGCCGACGGCCCGCAGTCGCACCTGTCGAAGCGCGGCACGCCGACGATGGGCGGGCTGATGATCCTGACCTCTATGTGCCTCGCGATCTTCCTGTGGATGGACCTGAGTAACCCGTATGTCTGGGCGTGCGTGTTCGTAACGCTTGGTTTCGGGACGATCGGGTTCCTCGACGACTATGACAAGGTGCGCAAGGCGAGCACCGCGGGGATCAGCGGGCGGACGCGGCTGCTGCTCGAGTTCGCGATCGCCGGGATCGCCGCGACGATCATCATGTCGCAGAACGGCCCGCATCTGTACCTGCCGTTCACGTCGCGCATGTATCTGGACCTGGGCTGGTTCTTCCCGGTCTTTGCCGCTTTCACGATCGTGTCGTTCGGTAACGCGGTAAACCTCACCGACGGGCTCGATGGGCTGGCGACGATGCCGGTGATCATCGCCAGCGTCGCGTTCATGGTGATCGTGTATCTCGTCGGGAACGTGAAGTTCGCGGATTATCTCGGCATTCCGCACGTCCCCCGCGCAGGTGAACTGGCGATATTCTGCGGGGCGATCGTCGGGGCAGGGCTCGCGTTCCTGTGGTTCAACGCGCCGCCCGCCGCGGTGTTCATGGGCGATACCGGGAGCCTGGCGCTCGGCGGCGCGCTGGGGACGATCGCGGTCGTCGCGCATCACGAGATCGTGCTGGGGATCATCGGCGGGCTGTTCGTGATCGAGGCGCTGTCGGTGATCATCCAGGTGTTCTTTTACAAGCGAACCGGCAAGCGCGTGTTCCGGATGGCGCCGATCCATCACCATTTCGAGCAGCTCGGCTGGGCCGAGGCGACCGTCGTGATCCGCTTCTGGATCATCGCGCTTGTGCTGGCGCTGGTCGGCCTCTCGACGTTGAAGTTGCGGTGATCGTCGCAAACGCCTGGCGCGGGAAACGCTATGCGCTGCTGGGGCTGGCGCGGTCGGGGGCTGCGACTGTGCGAGCGTTGGTTGCTGGTGGCGCGAGCGTGGTCGCGTGGGATTCGGACGAGGCTCGGCGTGGGGCAATCCTCCCCAGTACGGGGAGGGGGACCAGCTCTGCTGGTGGAGGGGGGGCTGTTCCAGGCGTTACGCTTGGGGATACCCCCCTCCACCCCCAGCCTGCGGCCGGCGGTCCCCCTCCCCGTGCCGGGGAGGATTTGATCGTCGCGCCGTTGGAGGATCTATCGGGGTTCGACGCGCTCGTCGTGTCGCCGGGAGTGCCTCTGAACACGCATCCGCTCGCGGCAACCGCGCGTGCGGCCGGCGTGCCTGTCATCGGCGACATCGAACTCTTCGCCCACGCCCGCGCCGACCTCCCCCCGCACAAGGTCGTCGGCATCACCGGCACCAACGGCAAGTCGACCACCACCGCGCTCGTCCACCACATCCTCAAGACCGCCGGCATCCCCACGCTGATGGGCGGCAACATCGGCCTGCCGATCCTCGAACAGCAACCGCTCCCCGAGGGCGGCGTCTACGTGCTCGAACTGTCGAGCTACCAGATCGACCTGACGCAGACACTCGATTGCGATGTCGCGGTGCTGCTCAACATCACGCCGGACCATCTCGACCGGTATGACGGCTTCGAAGGCTATGCGGCGTCCAAGGCGCGGCTGTTCGCGATGCAAGCGGTCAAGCATGACGCGGTCATCGGGATCGGCGATGCGCCGTCCGCGCAGATTGCGCGCAGTCTGTCGGCGAAGGGCGAGCATCTCACGAAGATCGCGCCGGGCGTGTGCCTGTTCCAGGGCAATTGGCCCGCGCTTCAGGGTCCGCACAACGCGCAGAACGCACTCGCCGCGATAGCGGTCGTGAAGGCGCTGGGCGTGAGCGAGGTCGATATCGATCGCGGCCTTACCAGCTTCACCGGCCTGTCTCACCGCATGCAGCAGATCGCCTCGTACGGCGGCGTCGCCTATGTGGACGACAGCAAGGCGACTAATCCCGAAAGCACCGCGCCAGCGCTGGCCGCGTTCGACCGCGTCCACTGGATCGTCGGTGGCCGCGCGAAGGGTGACGACCTCGACGCCTGCAAGCCAGCCTTCGGTCACGTCGTCTGCGCCTACACGATCGGCGAGGCAGGGCCGAGGTTCGCCGAAATCCTGAAAGATTCCATGCCCGTCGAGAATGTCGGTACGCTCGACGCCGCCGTCCGCAGCGCCGCCGCCAACGCGAAGCCCGGCGACACGGTGTTGTTATCCCCCGCTTGCGCTAGCTTCGACCAGTTTCGCGATTACGAAGCGCGCGGGGCGGCGTTCCGCGCTGCGGTGGAGTCGCTGGCATGACCGATATGCGCGCTGGGACCATGGATATGGGTGTGTCCGGACAGAAGAACGGGATCGTCGCGAAGATGAAGCGGCGCGGCGGGCGGGGCGACCAGTCGCCGCTCGGCACGTGGTTCTGGGATATCGACCGGATGCTGCTGTTGCTGACGCTGTTCCTGATCGCGATCGGGCTGATCGCGGTCGCCGCGGCGTCGCCGGCGAGCGCGGTTCGCTATTCGGGTGAGCATCACAAGATCGCGCCGCTCTATTATTTCTGGCGGCAGTTGATGTGGGTCGGGGTGTCGCTCCCCGTGCTGTTCGGCGTGTCGATGATGCCCGTCTCGATGGCGCGGCGGATGGCGATCGGCGGGTGTGCGCTGTTCGTGCTGATGTTGATGGTGACGCCGTTCATCGGGGTCGAGGCGAACGGCGCGCGGCGCTGGCTCGGCGTCGGTTTTGCGCAGTTCCAGCCGTCCGAGTTCCTGAAGCCGCTGTTCATCGTGACCGTCGCGTGGCTGTTGTCGTTGCGTGCGAAGGATGCCGAACTCCCGACCGTGTTGATTACCGGCGCAATGACCGCGGGGGTCGCGGTGCTGCTGATGCTGCAACCCGATTTTGGTCAGACGATCATCTTCTGCTCGGTTTGGCTGGCGCTGCTGATGATCGCGGGGACGCCTGTCCGCATACTCGTCGGGCTCGTCGCGCTGGCGCCCGCCGGGCTGGTTGCCGCCTATATATTCTACGGCGTGGCGCGGTCGCGGATCGATGCGTTCCTGTTTCCAGGCGTCGAGGGCGAGGGTGCGTCGGATCATTTCCAGACGAATGCCGCGCACAACACGCTGACTGCGGGCGGCTGGACCGGCACTGGGCCTGGCGCGGGGGCGGCGAAATTCGGGCTGCCCGAGGCGCATACCGACTATATCTTCTCGGTGATCGGCGAGGAGTTCGGGTTGATCGCGTGTTCGGTGATCGCGGTGATCTTTCTCGCGATCGTGGTGCGCGTGTTCGTCAAGCTGCTGGACGAGCAGGACGAATTCAAATTGCTGGCGTCTGCCGGGCTCGCGACGCAGTTCGGCGCGCAGGCGCTGGTGAGCATGGCGGTGAACACGGGGCTTGCGCCGTCGAAGGGTATGACGCTGCCGTTCATCAGCTATGGCGGGTCGTCGATGATCGCGTTGTCGATCGGCATGGGGTTGCTGCTGGCGTTTACCCGGCGCAATCCGTTTCTCACGCGGAGCCCCTATGTCGTCCGCTGGAGTGGTGAATGAGTAAGCATTACGTCTTAGCGGCCGGTGGCACGGGCGGACACATGGTTCCGGCAGCGGCGCTCGCGGCCGAGCTGACGAAGCGCGGCCACCGCGTTGCGCTGGTGAGCGACGCGCGCGGCGTGCGGTTTCCGGGGCTGTTCGAGGAGATCCAGACGCATGTCCTGCCGGCTGGGCGGTTCAGTGGCGGGCCGCTGGGCTGGGCGAAGGCGACGCGCGAGATGTGGCGCGGGCGGGCGATGGCGCGCGAGCTTTACCGGACGTTCAAGCCGGCGGCGGTGATTGGCTTCGGTGGGTATCCTGCGTTGCCGGCGTTGCTGGCGGCGTTCGCGGACAAGATCCCGACCGCGGTGCATGAGCAGAATGCGGTGCTGGGGCGGGTGAACCGTTTCGTCGCCGGACGCGTGGATGCGATCGCGACGTCGTCCGAGCCGACCGAGCGGTTGGCGCCGAAGCTGCTGGGGAAGACGCATCTGGTCGGCAATCCAGTGCGCGAGGCGGTGCTGGCGTTGCGTGCCCGGCCTTATCCGCTGCTGGAGGAGGACGGGATTTTTCGCGTGCTCGTGACGGGCGGAAGCCAGGGGGCGAGCATTCTTTCGCAGGTCGTTCCCGATGGGCTCGCGATGCTGCCGGTGACATTCCGGCGGCGGTTGCAGGTGACGCACCAGGCGCGGATGGAGGATATCGACGCAGTGCGCGCGAAGTACGCCGAGCATCATATCCCGGCGGAACTGGCGACGTATCTGCCCGATATGCCCGAGCAGCTGGCTTGGGCGCATCTGGTGATTGCGCGCGCGGGGGCGTCGACGATTTCGGAGCTGACCGCGGCGGGGCGGCCGGCGATTCTGGTGCCGCTGCCGGGCGCGACCGACGATCACCAGACGGTGAACGCGCGCGAGATCACGAAGGCGGGCGGCGCGCGGACGATCGCGCAGGGAGACTTTACCGCAGTGGAGCTGGCCAAGCAGATGCAGAAACTCGGGCTCGATCCGGCGGCGTTGCAGAATGCGGCGGGCCGCGCGCGGAGTTGCGGGCGGCCCAATGCGGCGAGCGATCTGGCCGATCTGGTCGAGAGTCTGGATGCGCCGTTGTCGCGGATTCCGGTCGGTGCGCCCTCCAAGCCCAAGGCGCAGTTCGCATGAAGGGCGTCGCAACGGATATCGGCACGATCCACTTCGTCGGGATCGGCGGGATCGGCATGTCGGGCATCGCCGAGGTGATGAAGAACCTCGGCTACCGCGTGCAGGGGTCGGACGTGGCCGAGGGCTATGTCGTCCAGGGGTTGCGCGACAAGGGCATTCCTGTCGCGATCGGCCATGCCGCGTCGAACATCGGCGACGCCGCCGTGGTGGTCGTGTCGACCGCGATCGTGCGCTCGAACCCGGAGGTCGAGGCGGCGCTCAACGCGCGCGTGCCGGTGGTGCGGCGGGCGGAGATGCTGGCCGAACTGATGCGGTTGAAGTCGACGGTCGCGATCGCCGGCACGCATGGGAAGACCACGACGACGTCGATGGTCGCGGCGTTGCTTGATGCCGGCGGCGTCGATCCGACGGTCATCAACGGCGGGATCATCAACTCCTACGGGTCGAACGCGCGGCTGGGCGCGAGCGACTGGATGGTCGTCGAGGCGGACGAGAGTGATGGCAGCTTCCTGCGGCTCGACGGGACGATCGCGGTGGTTACCAACATCGATCCCGAACATCTCGATCATTACGGCTCGTTCGATGCAGTGAAGGATGCGTTCGTCGAGTTCGTCGAGAACGTGCCCTTCTATGGTGCGGCGTTGCTGTGCCTCGATCATCCAGAGGTGCAGGGGATCCTGCCGCGGGTGCGCGATCGTAGGGTGGTAACCTATGGTTTCTCGGCGCAGGCGGATGTGCGCGGGGTGGAGGTCACGCCGATCCCGGGCGGCAACCGGTTCGATTGCGTGGTGCGCGAGCGCGACGGCGCGACGCGGACGATCGCGGGAATTGAGCTGCCGATGCCGGGGCGGCACAATGTGCAGAACGCGCTGGCGGCGATCGGCGTGGCGCTGGAACTCGGCATCGCGGATGCGACGATCCAGCAGGGGTTCGCCAAGTTCGGCGGCGTGAAGCGGCGCTTCACCAACGTCGGCGAAGTTGCCGTCGAAGGTGGGAGCGTCACGATCATCGATGATTACGGGCATCACCCGGTCGAGATCCGCGCGGTGCTGGCGGCGGCGCGTGAGGGTGTGAAGGGCCGCGTTATCGCGGTGGTGCAGCCGCACCGCTATTCGAGGCTCGGCAATCTGATGGAGGACTTCCAGACTGCTTTCAATGACGCGGACCGGGTGCTGGTGACGCCGGTCTATGCGGCGGGCGAGGCGCCGGTGGAGGGTGTCGACGCGGCGGCTCTGGTCGAGGGGTTGAAGCGGCGCGGGCACCGGTTTGCGGGTGTGGTTGCGGATGCGGATGCGCTGGCGGTGGAGCTGGCGGCTACGATCGAGGCGGATGACATGGTTGTTTGCCTCGGTGCGGGCGACATCACGAAATGGGCGGCCGGCCTCGCTGATGCGATCGCGGCCGAACGCGCGAAGGTGCTGGCGTGAGTTCTGCGGCAGCTTGTTTCCCCGCGAAGGCGGGGACCCAGACTGGGCTCCCGCCTTCGCGGGAGAACATTAGAGGTAAGGTCGAGGCGGGTGGTTCGCTCGCCGATTTCATCTGGTTTCGCACCGGTGGGCCTGCTGAATTGCTCGTGCGACCTGCCGATATTGACGATCTCGCTGATCTGCTGAAGACGCTCGATCCGGAAACCCCCGTTTTGCCGGTCGGCGTAGGCTCGAACCTGATCGTGCGCGACGGTGGTGTGCCGGGGGTCGTGGTGCGACTGCCCAAGGCCATGGCGAAGGTTTCGGTGCAGGATGGCAGGGTTCGCGCAGGGGCGGGGGCGATGGGGATTACCGTTGCTAGTGCTGCTCGCGATGCGGGAATTGCCGGGCTTGAGTTTCTTCGCGGGATTCCGGGGACTGTTGGCGGCGCGGTGCGGATGAACGCGGGTGCTTATGGCCGCGACGTTAGCGACATTCTGGTTGAGGCCACCGTGGTTACGCGGGACGGTTCGGTCGAGATATGGCCCGTCGCGAAGCTCGGTTTCACCTATCGCCATTCGGACTTGCCGGCTGGCGCGGTGGTGGTCGAGGCGGTGTTTTCCGGCCCCCCCGGCGAGCCCGCCGTGATCGGCGCAGAGATGGACCGGATCGCAGCCGAGCGCGAGGCTTCGCAGCCTTTGCGGTCGCGGACCGGTGGGTCTACGTTCAAGAACCCCGAGGGGCATAAGGCTTGGGCTTTGATCGACGCGGCGGGGTGCCGCGGGCTGACTCGCGGCGACGCGCAGGTCAGCGAGAAGCATTGCAATTTCCTGCTGAACCTCGGGTCCGCGTCCAGCGCGGAGATCGAGGCGCTGGGTGAAGAGGTACGGGACAGAGTGAAAGCGCATTCGGGGGTGACGTTGGAATGGGAAATCCAGCGGGTTGGTGAGTACCTCCCCTCCCGCTTGCGGGAGGGGTCGGGGGAGGGCGGTCTGGATACCGGCATCTCGCATCAACCCCTCCCCCGACCCCTCCCGCAGGCGGGAGGGGAGCAGTGAGCGGTCCTCTTCACATCGCGGTTCTCATGGGCGGCTGGTCGGCGGAGCGTGAGGTTTCGCTGATGTCGGGCAATGGCTGTGCCGACGCGCTGGAGTCGCTCGGGCACCGGGTTACGCGGATCGATATGGGGCGGGATGTCGCTGCCAAGCTGGCCGAGGCGGATCCCGACCTTGTGTTCAATGCACTGCATGGGACGCCTGGCGAGGATGGGTCTGTGCAAGGGCTGCTCGACCTGATGGGTCTGCGCTACACGCACTCCGGTCTTGCGACTTCCGTGATCGCGATCGACAAGGTGCTTACCAAGCTGCTGCTCGTCCCGGCGGGAGTGCCCATGCCGGGTGGGCGGATCGTCAAGTCGGCGGACCTGTTCGAGAGCGATCCGATGGCGCGGCCGTATGTGCTGAAGCCGGTCAACGAGGGATCCTCGGTCGGGGTGGCGATCGTTACCGACAGCGGCAATTACGGCAATCCGATCGCGCGCGACAGCGTCGGACCGTGGGGCGAGTTCGAGGAATTGCTCGCCGAGCCGTATATCCGTGGGCGCGAGCTGACGACCGCGGTGCTCGGCGGCAAGGCGCTCGCCGTGACCGAGCTGAAGCCCAAGAGCGGCTGGTATGACTACGACGCGAAATACACCGACGGCATGACGGTCCACGTCTGCCCCGCGGAAATCCCCGACGAGATCACCGACGCCTGCAAGAGCCTTGCGCTCGAAGCGCACCGGTTGCTCGGCTGCAAGGGCGCGTCGCGGTCGGATTTCCGCTGGGATGACGAGCGTGGTGTCGACGGTCTGTTCCTGCTGGAGGTGAACACGCAGCCGGGGATGACGCCTTTGAGCCTCGTACCGGAGCAGGCGCGGCATATCGGCATGAGCTATGCCGAACTGGTGCAGGCGATCGTCGACGAGGCGCTGGCGGATCATCCGCTTGCGCAAAGCGGGGCGCCATGAGCCGCACGATAAAGCGCGGTCCACCCCCCAAGCGGCCCGCCCCGCGGCGTAAAGTCGCGGTCAAGAAGGTGTCGGTGATGGACCGGCTGGTCGGGATGCTCCCGGTCAGCGAGGAGACGCTCAAGAAAATTGCGACCTGGTCGATTCTCGGCGCTGGGGGCGCGGTGGCGATCGCGGCGGCGACGTGGGTCGGTATCCCCGGGATGATCGGCGCCGCGCTGGCCGAAGGGGCCGGGCGCGCGGGCTTCAAGGTCGAGCAGATCGAGGTGACCGGCCTCAAGCGGATGGACCGGATGTCGGTCTACGCGGTCGCGTTGGAGGACAAGCAGAACCAGACGTCGATGCTGTCGGTCGACCTGGAGGCGGTGCGCCAAAAGCTGTTGCGCTATGGCTGGATCGCGGACGCACACGTGTCGCGGCGGCTGCCCAACACGTTGCTCGTCGATATCGTCGAGCGGACGCCCGCGGCGGTGTGGCAGGACAACGGCCAACTGACGCTGATCGATTCGTCGGGCGTGCTGCTGGAGCCGGTGCAGCCGGATGCGATCCCGAACCTCCCGCTGGTCATCGGGCCGGGCGCGGATCGGCAGGAGGCGTCGTACCAGACGCTCCTCGCCGCCGCGCCCGCGCTGAAGCCGCGCGTGAAGGCGGCGACCTGGGTGGGCAACCGGCGCTGGGACCTGACGTTCGAGAGCGGCGAGACGTTGGCGCTACCCGAGGACGGAGCGCCCCGAGCGCTTGTGAAGTTCGCCGAACTGGACGGCGCGCGGCCGTTGCTCGGGCGCGGCTGGATCCGGTTCGACATGCGTGATCCGACCAAGCTGGTCGCGCGCAAGCCGGGCGCGAGCCTGGCGCACAGCGTCGACGTGCCGGCCCCTGCCAGTGTGGGGGCCAGCGTGCCGGAAACGGGCGAGACCACGAATACCCCGTCGCAAACGGCGGGCGCGAACGTAACGGGCGGGGAGGGATGACATGGCAAAGGTGGCACCGGAAGGGCTGATCACGGCGCTCGATATCGGGTCGTCGAAGGTTTCGGCGATGATCGCGCAGAAGGGGGACGGCGGCGAGCTGATCGTGCTTGGCACCGGCCAGCGCGAAAGCCGCGGCGTCAAGCGCGGCTATATCGCCGACATGGCGACGACCGAGGCGGCGGTCCGCGAGGCGGTCGAGCAGGCCGAGCGGATCGCGGGGATCAACATCGAGAATGTCTGGGTCGGCTTTTCGGCGGGCGGTCTCGTGTCCGATGTCGCCGAGGTCGAGTTCGAACTGGGCGGCCACCGCGTCGAGCAGCAGGATATCGACGCGTTGCTCGCCGCGGGGCGCAACTCGATCGATCCGCAGGGCCGCATGGTGCTGCACGCCCAGCCGGCGCTCTATACGCTCGACGGGCTTACGGGGGTGAAGACGCCGCTCGGTCTGCATGCGGATCGGCTCGGCGTGCATATCCACGTCGTTGCGGCGGACGGTTCGCCGGTGCGCAATCTCGATCTGTGCGTGCGGTCGGCGCATCTGGAGGTGAAGTCGATCATCGCCTCGCCGGTCGCGACGGGCTTGGCCTGCCTCAGCGACGAGGAGCGCGAGCTTGGCGTCGCGCTGGTCGAGATGGGGGCGGGGATCACCAACGTGTCGCTGTTCGCAGGGGGCATGCTCGTCGGCCTGACCTCGATCCCGATCGGCGCGCAGGACATCACCGACGACATCGCCAGCGCGTTCGGCACGCGGCGGCAGAATGCCGAGCGGATGAAGTGCTTCCACGGCTCGGCCAACGCCAGCCCCCGCGATAATCACGACATGATCCCGGTCATGCCGATCTCCGCCGAGGACGGCGCGGGCGAAGGCGCGCAGATCACCAAGGCGCAACTGATCGGCGTGATCCGCCAGCGGCTCGAACACCAGATGGGCGAAGTGCGCAACGCGCTCACCAAGTTGAAGTTCGAGGGGCCGGTCGGGCGTCAGGTCGTGCTGACCGGCGGTGGTGCCGAGCTGAAGGGCATCGCCGACTATGCGCAACAGGCGCTCGGGCGGTCGGTGCGGATCGGTCGACCGCGCGGGCTGACCGCGCTGCCGGAAGCGCATGGCGGACCGGCGTTCGCGACGCTAGCGGGGTTGGCCTTCTATGCGGCGACCAACCCGATCGACCTTCGCGGGCTCGCGCCGCAGCGGACGACGGTGCACCGGCCAAAGGGAATGGGCATGGTCCGCAAGTTGATTCAGGCGGCACGCGCGAATTATTAAGAGTTTCGAGGGCGCTGGCGTTATTTCGGCTGGAACAGGCCGTGGCGTTGGTGCACACAGATTAATCAGGGGCCCGGCCGTAGCGTATCTACCGGGTTGTGCGGAGAACGGCGATGAGCATCGAATTCCTTAGTCCCGAAGTGGACGATCTGGCCCCCCGCATCGCGGTGATCGGCGTCGGCGGCGCGGGCGGCAACGCGATCGCCAACATGATGCGGGCCGACGTCCAGGGCGTCGACTTCCTCGTGGCGAACACCGACGCGCAGGCGTTGAAGCAGTCGACCGCACCGCAGCGGATCCAGCTGGGTACCAAGATCACGCAAGGGTTGGGCGCGGGCTCGCGTCCCGAGATCGGTCGCGCGGCGGCCGAGGAGACGATTGACCAGCTCGCCAAGATGCTCGAAGGCGCACACATGTGCTTCATCACCGCCGGCATGGGCGGCGGCACGGGCACGGGCGCGGCACCGGTCATCGCCAAGGCGGCGCGCGACATGGGCATCCTGACGGTCGGCGTCGTGACCAAGCCGTTCGCGTTCGAGGGCAACCGTCGCGCGAAGTCGGCCGAGGGCGGTATCGACGAGCTCCAGAAGTATGTCGACACGCTGATCGTTATCCCGAACCAGAATCTGTTCCTCATCGCCAACGCGAACACGACCTTCAAGGAAGCGTTCACGATGGCGGACGAGGTGCTCCAGCAGGGTGTCCGCAGCATCACCGACCTGATGGTGATGCCGGGCCTCATCAACCTCGATTTCGCCGACGTCCGCTCGGTGATGCAGGAGATGGGCAAGGCGATGATGGGCACCGGCGAGGCGAGCGGCGACAACCGTGCGCTCGAGGCTGCACAGAAGGCGATCTCGAACCCGCTGCTCGAAGGCGTCAGCATGCGCGGCGCGAAGGGCGTCATCATCTCGATCACCGGCGGCGACGACATGCGCCTGCTCGAAGTCGACGAAGCCGCGAATCACATCCGCGACCTGGTCGATCCCGATGCGAACATCATCTGGGGTTCGGCGTTCAACCAGGAGCTGGAGGGCAAGATCCGCGTCTCGGTGGTCGCGACCGGGATCGACGCCGATGCGCGCCCGCCCGAGGTTGCGCCCGAGCCGACGCGTTCGTTCAGCTTCGGGTCGCGCAAGACCGACGAAAACACCTCGTTCCGTCCGAGCGAGCCTGCCGCATCGTCGGCTGCACCCGTCGCGTCGTCCGCTGACGAAGAGCCGCTCGACCTGAACGCATCGTCGGAAGTCGAGCCGTCTTCGTCGAAATCGGACGACGAGCTGGTGCTCGGTGCCGAGACGATCGTTCCGCAGGCAGCACCTTTGACCGCGCCCGCGCCGGCCGCACCGGCGCCGCAGCCGGCTCCTGCACCGCGCACCTATGGCGACGAGCCCTATGGTCGCGGTCCGATCGCACGTCCGACCTCGGCATCGGCCGTGCCGCCGGCCCGTGCGCCGATCGCACCCGCCATCCCGGCACCGACGCCCGCTGCGGACGAGGGTGGCGCGCGGCGCCGCTGGCTCGCGCCGGGTGCCGAAGCGGCTCCGGAGACAGTTCCGGCCGCACCGCGCGTGAAGCTGGGTGGTACGCTGTTCGAGCGCATGTCCAACGCGGCCCGCGGCGCGGCGAAGGAAGACGGCGAAGCGACCCCGCAGGATCCGCTCGACATCCCGCGCTTCCTGCATCGCCAGAACAACCAGTAAGCCTGCGCGCCGTTCTCTCGGTCTGGCGGGAGAACGGCGGGGCGAGATGGATTGGTCGGGGGTATCGTTCTCCAGCATCTGCACCTCCCCGGCGGAGGCCGGGGCCCAGTTGGCGAGGTTGATGTAACGGAACGCTTTCGATCGGTATTTCCGCCTCCCAACTGGACCCAGCCTTCGCCGGGGAGGCGGCATTTCAGAGTGAGCGCCTTTCCAAGATCGCATATGTCGAATCCGCAGATCGTAATCGTCGCTCGTTGCTTGCTCCTCGGTGCTGCACTCGTCGCCACCCCGCCCCAGTTCGCCGCGCCCATGCGTCGGAGACATTGCCGGTTCGGTTCGGCTAGCGTCTAGACAGATGATCCTCATGACCCGATCCTCGCATCATCTCCTCACTGCCGCGCTGGCGCTCGTGCTGGCCGCCGTGCCGTGCGCGGTCGTCGCGCAGGAAGTCGTGCAGGCGATCCCTGGGACGACCGATGCGGACAAGCTGGGCGATCTGATGCGCCGGGTCGCGAGCAATCCGCGCGACGTCGATGCGCTGATCCGGGCGGGCGACCTTTCGATGGGGCTGGGCGATCTGAGCGGCGCCGCGGCGTTGTTCGCACGCGCCGAGAAAGTGAACCCGCGCGACGGTCGGATCAAGGCGGGGATGGGGTCGATCCTGGTCCGCTCGGAGCGGCCGGGCGAGGCGCTGCGCTATTATGCGCAGGCGGAAAGCCTCGGTCTCGACCCGCGGAATTTCGCGGCGGATCGCGGGCTCGCCTACGATCTGATCGGCCAGCAGGATCGTGCGCAGCGCGATTACCGGGTCGCGCTCCGCAATGCGCCGGATGACGAGACGATCAGACGCTATGCGCTGTCGCTGGGCATTTCGGGGAAGCCGGAACTCGCGATCCAGCAGCTCAATCCTCTGCTGCTCAAGAGCGATCGCGGTGCATGGCGCTCGCGCGCGTTCATCATCGCGATGAACGGCGACGTCGCGGGTGCCGAGAAGATCGCGACCACGATGATGCCCGCCGGCACCGCGCAGGGTCTGCAACCGTTCTTCCAGCGACTGCCGACCCTGCCGGCGAGCGACCGTGCGTTCGCGGTGCATTTCGGTGAGGTCCATGCGACGCCGGCGCGCCTGGCGGATGCGCGGATGGCGCCGCCGCTAGGCATCCTCGCCGCCGATCCGAGCGCGCCGGTGATGATGGCTGCGGTGCCGCAACCGGTCGTCGTCGCCGCGTCCGGCAAGAGCAAGCGTGGCCGTCGCAGCAAGCCGGGCCGGACCGAGATGGCCGCGACGACGCGCGTCACAACGCCGGTCCCGGTTGTCGCGACGCCTACCCCGACCACCCCCGCTCCGACTATTCCCGCTGCGGTCGCATCGCCGGTTCAGCTCGCGTCGTCGTCGGTCCCGATGGTGCAGGCGGTGCCTGCGCAATCGACAGCGGCGCGTGTCGCGACACCGCAGCCGACCTATCGTGCACCGCAAGTCGCGCAGACCACCACCGTCGCGCCGCAGACACAGGCACCGGTCGCAGTGGCACGTGTCGCGCCAACACCGACGCCGGCGGCCACCTCGACGCCGACTTCGACAGGGGCGCTGCCCGCGACCACCGTCACGCAGATGGCGGCCGTGCCCGCGGGGCGGATTCAGTCCGAAAGCAACACGCGCGTGGCCAATTCGATCGCGGCCGCGGCTGTCGCGTCGACGGGTACGACGGCCAAGCCGGTAGCGCCCAGCGCCGTGACACCGGCCCCGGTGCAACAGGCCTCGGTCCAGTCGCAGCCCGTGACACCGGCGCCGGTGCAGCAGGCTTCGGTCCAGCCACCGCCGGTTCAGCAGGCGAGTGCAGCACCGCTGCCGACCCCCGGCTTCTCCGCAAATGGAGCGACGACGACTACGACGCCGGTCGAGGTTGCCGCGGCGTTGCCACCGCGCGCAGTGGCGGCGAGTGAGGATTCGATCCTCGCGCGGATCGTTGCCGGGTTGTCGATCCCGGCGTCAGAGCTCGATGTCGCGCCGATGCGTCCCGCGCCTGTCGTGACTCAGGCCGCAGTGCCGGTCTCCGACGACGCCGAGCGCGTGCTCGCCGAGGCGAAAGCCAAGCTCCAGCGCGATGCGGCGGCAAAGAAGATCGCGGCCGAGCAAATCGCTGCCGACAAGAAGGCCACGCTCGACAAGAAGGCGGCGGCGCGTAAAGCCATCGCCGACAAGAAGGCGCTCGCCGAGAAGAAGGCGGCCGCCGCCGAGAAGCTTGCTGCCGACAAGGCGGCGGCCGAGGAAAAGCGGATCGCGCGCGCCAATCCCGAACGCATCTGGGTGCAGGTGTCGACCGGCGCGACCGAGGGTGATCTGCCCAAGGCGTGGAAGGGTGTGAAGGCCAAGGCGCCGGCCGTGGTCGGCAGTCGCAGCGGCTGGACGACTCCGTGGAAGGCGACGAATCGCGTGCTGGCCGGGCCGTTCAAGACCGACGCGGAGGCGCGTACCTTCGTCAATCAGCTCGCCAAGGAAGGCGTTTCGACGTTCAGCTTCACCAGCGAACCTGGCCAGGTCATCACGAAGCTCCCTGCGAAGTGAGTTACCGCGCGCCCTGGGCTTCGGACCCGGCGCGCAGCAAAGGACGGCTTCAAGAGGAACAGAACGGGTCCGTCCGGGGCCCTCGCGATGCCTTTCAGCGCGACCGAGACCGGATCATCCACTCGATCAGCTTCCGTCGCCTGCGACACAAGACGCAGGTGTTCATGGCGCCGGACGGCGACCATTTCCGGGTACGCCTGACGCATAGCCTGGAAGTCGCGCAGATCGGACGGACGATCGCGCGGGCGCTGGCGCTGAACGAGGATTTGACGGAGGCCTTGTGTCTGGCGCACGACATCGGCCATCCGCCGTTCGGCCATGCCGGCGAGGATGCCCTGAGGGCGGCACTGACCGGACAGGGTGGGTTCGACCACAATGGTCATACGCTGCGCACGCTGATGACGATCGAGCGGCCGTATCCGATGTGGAACGGGCTCAACCTGACCTGGGAGACCCTGGAGGGGCTGGCCAAGCATAACGGGCCGGTGCGGCATCCGGGTTGGGCGCTGGCCGCGGCGGATGCGGAGTTTCCGCTCGCGCTGACCAGTTTTTCGTCGCTGGAGGCACAGGTCGCGGCGATTGCGGACGATATCGCGTACGACAATCACGACATCGACGATGGCTTGCGCGCCGGACTGTTGACGCTCGACCAGATGCTGGCGGTGCCGCTGGTCGCGAGCGGCTGGGACGACGTCCGCCGGCGGTTCCCGGACGTTGCGCCGAAACGGTTGGTCGGCGAACTCGTCCGCACGCAGATCGGCACGATGGTGAACGATCTGATCGCCGAAACCCGTCAACGGATCGCGGCGAGCGGCGTTGCGAGTGTCGACGACGTCCGTGCCGCCGGGCAGTGCCTGGTCGGGTTCTCGGGCGAGATGCGGGAGGCTGAGCGTGACCTCAAGCGCTTCATGTATGCCAATCTGTATCATCACCCGCGCCAGTTGGCGGCGGCGGATGCAGCACATGGCATCGTGTCCGGGCTGTTCGCGGTCTATCGCGACGATCCCGCGACGATACCCGAGGAATGGCGCGAGCGGCTGCCGTCGGAGGATCCCGACCGCAGCCGGCATATCGCGGATTTCATTGCGGGGATGACGGATAGGTATGCGGTGTCGCGCTACCGCGAACTGGTCGGCCCGATCGATCTGCCCGAGGGATTCTGAGCGACTGATCCTCCCCCGCCAGGGGGAGGTGGCGCCGAAGGTGACGGAGGGGGAGGACGCGCAACGGATGTTGGCGCTTACCTCCCCCTCCGTCTGGCAAGTGCCAGCCACCTCCCCCTGGCGGGGGAGGATCGTAACAGACGCGGCTCCAACGCAAATCGGCGGCCGGACCTTGGTCCGACCGCCGATTATGTCGTCGTCGATGTTAGCGACGTTTAGCGCGTGACCGAGGCGATGCCGCCGGCAGCGCCATTAGCTTCGGCGGTCTTGAACGCGACCGGGACGCCGCCCGACACACCCGATACGCGATCGCCGCGGACGATCAGGTGGAATTTCTGGCCCGACGGGTAGCGACGGCCGTCGATGACCTGGCGGCTACCGTCCTGGGTCGAGGTGTAGACATAGGTGCTGCCCTCATGGACGAAGCTCTGCTTGGACTCTGCGGCCATGCCGATCGTCGAGGTGAGGGCGGCTGCTGCTGCTGCGATGATCTTGAAACTATTGCGCATGATCGTGTCTCCCGCGTTGTGCGTCGAGCCGGATCAGGTCTTCTCCCAACTCTCGAGACGGATAATTATTGCGGTGCAGCATAAGCCGCAATTGCAAAGCTGGCGATCACGCTTGCGTGCGCTGCAACGACGTAGCGACCTGACGATGCGGTGAACTGCGGCGGTGACATAGTTCCGCGACAGCTCAGGCGCATAGCCGACGCGAAGGAGAGGGATCGTGTCTGCTTCCAGTATCGCGCTCAATCGGTTCGGCCTTGGTGCGAGGCCCGGTGAGGGCGTCTCCGGGGACCCGGCGAATTGGGTGCTCGCGCAGTGCGAGCGCTTTGATGCGCGGCCTCCAGCAATTGCCAGCGCGCCGTCGACGTCGAGTGTTTCGGCGACCCTGGCGACGTATTTTGCGCAGCAGAGGATGATCAGGGCCGAGTTCGGACCTCGTAGGCCGAAACCGGCGCCGGGCGCCGCGGCGCCGATGAACGCGCCGGGCACCTCTACGCCGATGGCGGCACCCGCCATGCCAGCCACGATGGCCCCGCCCGCCATGCCCGGTCCAGCCGCAGACAATCCCGGCGAAGCGGCCCGGCGCGCCGCGCGGCAACTCGCCGGCAAGCAGAGTCGCGACGATTACGGCGGCGCGGTTGCGGCCCGAACGATTGCCGCGCTGACGAGCGGTGCGCCGTTCGTCGAGCGGCTCGTGCATTTCTGGGCGAACCATTTCGCGGTTTCGACCGACAAGCTCGAAGTCACCGGGCTCGCCGGGCCGATGGAGTTCGAGGCGATCCGCCCGCACGTCCTCGGCAATTTCGCCGACATGCTGAACGCGGTCGAGCGTCATCCGGCGATGCTGCTGTATCTCGATCAGGCGGTCTCGGTCGGCCCCGACAGTCCGTTCGCCGCGCGCCGACCCCGGCGACGCACCGGCCTCAACGAAAATCTCGCGCGTGAAATCATGGAGCTGCACACTCTCGGCGTCCGCAGCGGGTACACCCAGGGCGATGTCACCGAATTTGCGCGGGCAATGACCGGCTGGACGGTCGCGGGGATCGGTCGCGGGCCGGGTGCGCGCATGCAGGATGACGCGCGTCCTGGCGCGTTCTTGTTTCTCGCTGAGGTACATCAGCCGGGCGACCGGACCGTGATGGGCAAGCGCTATCCCGCGGCAGGCGAGGCGCAGGCGCAGGCGGTGCTGGCCGATCTTGCGGTCCATCCGGCGACCGCGACCCATATCGCGACCAAGCTCGCGCGGCATTTCGCGGGCGACACGCCGCCGCCGGCGATGGTGAAGCGCCTCCAGGCCGCATTCCTCGGATCGGGCGGCGATCTGCCGACTGTCTATCGCGCGTTGGTGGCGTCCCCCGAAGCGTGGGTGACGCAGCCCGTCAAATTCAAATCGCCGTGGGAATGGTATGTCTCGACGCAGCGCGCGCTTGGCACGACCATGGTCCAGCCCGGCGTGACGGTGGGCATGATGAACCAGCTCGGCCAGCCGGTGTGGAAGCCGGGGCAACCGGTCGGCTACGACGATATCGCCGCCGCCTGGGCCGGGCCCGACGCGATCCTGCGCCGCGTGGAGGCGGCGGAGCGGTTTGCCGCGCGGGCCGGGCCGGTCGATGCTCGTGCACTGGCGCCGACGCTGTTCCCAGCCTCGCTCAGTCCCGCCACCACGCAGGCGCTCGCGCGTGCGGAAAGTCCGGCGCAGGCGCTCGCTCTGCTGCTCGTCGCCCCTGAATCGATGCGGAGATAGTCATGCTCGATCGTCGTTCCTTCCTCTCGACCGGTACGCTCGGCGTACTGGCGTCCGCCTTCGCCCCGCGTATCGCCTTCGCGCGGGCCGCGACCAACAAGCGGTTCGTGTTCGTCATCCAGCGTGGGGCTGCGGATGGGCTCGGCACGATCGGTGCGGTCGGCGATCCGGCATTCGCGGGTGTCCGCGGCGGGCTTGCAGCCGACTTCGCCACGGGGACGAAGCTCGACGGGATGTTCGCGCTGCATCCGGCGATGACGGCGAGCGCGAGTCTCTACAAACAGGGGCAGGCGCTGTTCGCGCACGCGATCGCCTCGCCCTATCGCGATCGATCGCATTTCGACGGGCAGAACGTGCTCGAGACCGGGGGCGTGAGCGCGTACCAGGTGCGCGACGGGTGGCTAAACCGGCTGCTCGGCGTGCTGCCCGCAGACGAGGCGCGCGCGATCGCGGTGGCGGCGACCGTGCCGATGGCGCTCCGCGGCCGGCGTGAGGTGGCATCCTACGCGCCGTCGAACCTGCCGGATGCGTCGGACGACCTGCTGCAGCGGGTGGCGATGCTGTACGACGGCGACCGGCAATTGCATGCGCTGTGGAGCGAGGCGATGGCGACGCGCCAGCTGACCAGCGATCTCGGCCAGGACGGTGGCCGTAATGCCGCCGCGACCGGCGCGCTGGCTGCACGGTTGCTCAAGCCCGAGAATGGCGCGCGGATCGCGATGATCGAGACGGGTGGCTGGGATACGCATACCGGCCAGCGCGGGCGGCTCGCGGCACAGTTGAAGGGCCTGGATGCGATGGTCGCGTCGCTGCAGGCGGGGCTGGGGCCGTTATGGGCGGACACGATGGTGCTCGTCGCGACCGAGTTCGGGCGGACGGTGGCGGTGAACGGCACCGGCGGCACCGATCACGGGACGGGTACGGCGGCGATGCTGTTCGGGGGCGCGGTGAAGGGCGGGCGGGTCGTGTCGGACTGGCCGGGGCTGGCCCCCGCCGCGCTGTACGAGGCGCGCGATCTGAAGCCGACGATGCAGCTGGATGCGTTCATCGGCGGGGCGGTGTCGTCGCATTTCGGCATCGAGCCGGCGCGGGCGATGGCGGCGCTGTTCCCGGCGAGCGCGAAGACGGCCGCGGTCGAGGGTTTGGTGCGGGTTTGACGCTGATCTTTCCATCTTACCCCGCCACACTTCTGTTCCCTCGCGAACGCGGGGGCCCAGGATCTCGCGGGGCCCGTGGTTTAGCTGGGCCCCCGCGTCCGCGGGGGAACCGTGAATGCGTTTCATTGTAGCGGACGGGAACTGACCGCGTCTGCGCGACGGGATTAAAATTGAGCGCCGTGCCGCTATGGTCTAGAGCGCGCGCTTCCTTGTGATACCGGAATTGCCATGACGCTCTACGCCCGTTTCGCCGCGCATATCGATGCGGCGCTCGACACGCTGACCGCGGCGGGGACGCTGCCGACGGGCCTCGACCGCAAGAACGTGACGGTCGAGCCGCCGCGCGACACGAGCCACGGCGATCTCGCGACCAACGCCGCGATGGTGCTGGCCAAGCCCGCCAAGACCAATCCGCGCGTGCTGGCCGATGCGCTGGTCGTCGAGCTGGCGAAGCTCGAGGACGTCGCGTCGGCGAGCGTCGCGGGACCCGGCTTCATCAACATGAAGCTGACCGACGACGCGTGGCGCGCCGAACTGGCGGCGATCCCCGCGGCAGGCGCCGATTATGGCCGGTCGACGCAAGGCGCAGGGATTACCGTCAATATCGAATATGTCTCGGCCAACCCGACCGGACCGATGCACATGGGGCATTGCCGGGGTGCGGTGGTCGGCGATGCGCTCGCCAGCCTGCTCGAATTCGCTGGCCACCGGGTAATCCGCGAATATTACGTCAACGACGCCGGCGGTCAGGTCGACGTCCTCGCCCGCTCGGTCCACCTGCGCTACCGCGAGGCGCTCGGCGAGACGGTCGAGATCCCCGAGGGTCTGTATCCCGGCGACTATCTCGTCCCCGTCGGCCAGTCGCTCGCAAAGGAGTTCGGCGACCGGTATGTCGGCGCGCCCGAGAGCGAATGGCTCGCCGTCTTCCGCACGCAGGCGGTCGCGGCCATGATGGTGATGATCCGCGCCGATCTCGCGCTGCTCGGCATCGAGCACGAGGTGTTCTCGTCAGAAGCCGAGCTTCAAGCCGCAAAGAAGCCCGAAGCGGCCGAGGCGGAGCTGCGGTCGCGCGATCTCGTCTATGACGGTGTGCTCGAAGCGCCGAAGGGCGAGACGCCGGACGATTGGGAGCCGGTCGAGCTGCCGCTGTTCCGCTCGACGCAGTTCGGTGACGACCAGGACCGCCCGATCAAGAAGTCGAACGGGTCGTGGACCTATTTCGGTGCCGATCTCGCTTATCATTTCCAGAAGAGCCAGAGCGCCGATCAGCTGATCGACATCTGGGGCGCGGATCATGGCGGCACGGTGAAGCGGATCGTCGCGGCGGTGGCGGCGCTGACCGGCGGCAAGACGCGGTTCGACGTGAAGCTGGTCCAGATGGTCCGGCTGTTGCGCAACGGCGAGCCGGTCAAGATGTCGAAGCGCTCGGGCAATTTCGTCACGCTGGCCGACGTCGTGCGCGAGGTCGGCAAGGACGTCGTACGCTTCACGATGCTGACGCGGCGCTCCGATGCGCAGATGGATTTCGACTTCGCCAAGGTGGTCGAGGCGTCGAAGGACAACCCGGTTTTCTACGTCCAGTACGCGCATGCCCGCATCGCATCGCTCCATCGGCGCGCGGAAGAGGCGGGAATTACGCCGATTTCCGCTGATTTGTCCCGGCTTGATACGGACGAACTGGCGCTGGTCCAGCTCGCCGCGCAGTTTCCACGGCTCGTCGAGATCGCCTCCACGGCGCGCGAGCCGCATAGAATCGCGTTCTATCTCTATGACTTGGCGGCGGCCTTCCATGCGCTGTGGAATGTCGGCAACGACCGTCCCGATCGCCGCTTCCTTGTGATCGAGGATCCGCAGGCGACGGCCGCACGGCTTTTCTTGGCGTCCGCTATAGGGCAGATTATTCATAATGGCCTCGCCATCATGGGTGTCGAAGCGGTTTCGGAGATGAAGTGATGGCCGACGACATGGATCTGCGCGAGGAAGACCGGCTCCCCTGGCTCGAAACCGTCGAGCCGGACGAGCAGGACACGGTCGGCATCGGCCGCGTGATCGCGCTGGTCGTACTCGGGCTGGCGGTGCTCGCAGCGATCATTTTCGGCATCTACAAGCTGCAACAGCGCACACCCACGGGCGACGGCCAGCTGATCGCCGCGCAAGAGGGCGACTATAAGGTCAAGCCCGACGATGCCGGCGGTCTGAAGGTCAAGGGCGAGGGCGACTCGGCCATCGCGACGAGCGCGGGCAAGTCGGGCAATGGCGCGATCGACCTGCGCGGCGTGCCGGAAGCCCCGGTCGACGGCAAGCGTGCGGTGGCGCCCAAGACCTCCGACGTGGCAGGTCGCAACGCCGTCGCACAGGTGCCGGCCTCGAGCGGCCGTCTGGTCGCCGCCGCACCGATGGCGCCGTCACGCTCGGGCACCGCGAATGCGGCGACCGGTGGCTCGCTGGTACAGCTCGGCGCCTATCCGAGCGAGGCCGTCGCGAACGCGGCATGGACGAATTTCTCGAAGCGGTTCGCCTATATCGCGGCGCTGGGTAAGTCGGTCCAGCCGGTCGCGACGGGTGGGCGCACGCTGTATCGGCTGCGCGTCAATGCGGGCAGCGCGAACCAGGCCGCTGACATCTGCGGCCGGTTGCGCGTGGCGGGCGAGACGTGCTTCGTTGCGAGTTGAGGTCGCTGGCTGATTGACCACCTAAGTCTCCCGCGGGGCGGGGGCCAGGCCCGGGCTACGTAGCGAGTGAGTTTGGACCCTGTGGCGTTGGTGCGGGAGCGGTCGAGCTTTCAACGGACGGCGGCAGAGATCACTGGTCATCAACCGTAGGTCTACGGGATCGCAGCGTAACTGGCGACGGCCGACCAATCGACACTAGATAGCCGATTCGAAGACCCGCTGTGTCCGTCCGTTCGGCCTTATGGGGAGATCTTTACCTGCACCGGCGATAACTGAGGTCGCTGGCGGCCAGTTGGCGCCGCGTGGCTATCCCCTGTCATTCGTTATCGGTCTGCTGCGTTACAGCGAACGACGGTGCTTCCCGCCGTATTTACGCCCGATATAGTCGCCGATCTGCGCGACTTCGGTTGCTGCGGCACGTGCGCCTTCCATCTGGCAGGGCAGCGGATCGCTGTCATGATTGACGACCCGCGCCTGGACCTTGTCGCACAGTTCCTCGATATCCGCGCGCGACAGTATATTCTTCTCGCGCAGCAGGCAGATAAGGCTCTGCAGGATGACGAGGTTCTTGTCCTCGGGGTCCGCTTCGAGTTTCAGGGACATTGCCATGATCTCTCTCCTATGCTGTTTTCAACAGACTATGCCGATCTGGGTGTGTTGCAAGCGTTAAAGCAAGGTTGCGTACCGATTACTCGAAAATATGGCGTATCGGTTTGGTTCACTTCGGGAGCTCGGCGTACCGGTTCGATGATACGCAGCCGCTCCCGCCCGATCGCGCGTCGTTCCAGCGGTCGGCGCGCTACGGCGGAATGGCGGAGCGGTTCCGGGGTGACGGAACGGGTCGGCGTCCTTATCTCTGTGCCATGTACAAACCAAAAGCCGGTCTTCCGACGCGCGAGCAGATCCTCGACTTCATCGCCACTTCCGACGTGCCCGCGGGCAAGCGCGAGATCGCCAAGGGCTTCGGGCTCAGCGCGCAGGACAAGATCGGGCTGAAGGCGCTGCTCAAGGACATGGCCGACGAGGGGCTGATCGACAGCGCGCCCGGACGCGCGTTCCACAAGATGGGCGGTATCCCGAAGGTGACGGTGCTGCGGATCGCCGATGTCGACGATGGCGGCAACGTGTGGGCGGTACCCGAACGTTGGGAAGCGGAGGGTATCCCGCCGCCTCGGCTGCGGGTGCGCGAGCGCAAGCGTGGTGCGCTCGGAGTCGGCGAGCGGATCCTTGCGCGGACCGAGGAGGCTGGGAACGGCTGGGTCGCGCATCCGATGAAGGTGCTCGCGCCCGCATCCGAGCAGGTGCTTGGCGTGTTGCGCGAGGACGGCGGGCGGCTGTGGCTGACCGGCGTCGACAAGCGCGAGCGCCGGGAGTTCGCCGTGGCGGATGCGGGCGGTGCGGCGCCGGGCGATCTCGTGCTGGCGGAACTTGCGGGCAAGCCGCCGAAGATCGCCGCGCGCGTCGTGTCGAAGCTGGGCGACCCGTTTGCGGCGCGGAGTTTCTCGCTGATCGCAATCCACAAGCTCGGCATTCCGGATGTCTTTTCGCAGGAGGCGCTCGACGAGGCGGAGCGCGTGTCGAAATTGCCGCTTGGGGAGGGCCGCGAGGATCTGCGCGACCTGCCAATCGTCGCGATCGATCCCGAGGATGCGCGGGATCATGACGATGCGGTGTGGGCGGAGGCCGATGACGATCCCTGCAACGCTGGCGGGTGGAAGGCGATTGTCGCGATCGCCGATGTGAGTTTCTATGTGCGGCCCAAGTCGGAGGTCGACCGCGAGGCGCGGCGGCGCGGAAACTCGGTGTATTTCCCCGATCGCGTCGTGCCGATGCTGCCCGAGATCCTGTCGGCCGAGGTGTGCTCGCTGAAGGAGGGCGCGGACCGCGCGGCGCTCGCGTGTCATTTGCGGATCGGCAAGGATGGGACGCTGAAGTCGTGGCGGTTTACGCGGGCGGTCGTGCGCATCGCGGCGAACCTGGCGTATGAAGAGGCGCAGGCAATCATCGACTCTTTCTCCCCTCCCGTCTTGCGGGAGCGGTCGGGAGAGGGCGGTGCGCCGCTAGATGCAGCCGAGGGTCAGGAAGCGCCTTCCCCGCCCCCTCCCGTAGACGGGAGGGGAGATATGTTGGCGGTGCTCCAGCCCCTCTGGGCCTGCTGGCATGCGTTGGCCAAGGCGCGTGATGCGCGTGCGCCGCTCGATCTCGATCTGCCCGAACGTCGTGTCGTGCTCGACGAGAAGGGTCGGATTATGTCGGTATCGCCGCGCGAGCGGCTCGATGCGCACCGGCTGATCGAGGACTATATGATCGCCGCCAACGTCGCCGCCGCCAAGGCGCTCGAGGCGAAGAAGGCGCCGGTCATGTACCGCATCCACGAGCCGCCCAGCCGCGAGAAGTTGATGGCGCTGAAGGACTATCTTGAGACGTTCGACGTGCCGTTCGCGCTGGGGCAGGTCGTGCGTCCGGCGACCTTCAACCATATCATCGAGCGGATCGGAGATGCCGATTTTCGGCCGCAGGTGATGGAGCAGATCCTCCGTACGCAGACCCAGGCCTATTACGCGCCCGGCAATCATGGGCATTTCGGGCTGAGCCTCGGCAGTTACGCGCACTTCACGTCGCCGATCCGGCGTTATGCCGATCTGCTCGTCCATCGCTCGCTGTTGTCCGCCTATGGGCTCGGCGAGGGCGGGCTGCCGGCAGACGATGCGGCCAACATGGAGTCGGTCGGCGAGATCATCAGCCGGCTCGAACGCCGGGCGATGGAGGCGGAGCGCGACACCACCGACCGCTATGTCGCGGCGTTCCTGTCGGAGCGCGTCGGGCAGGTGATGGACGTGCGGATCACGGGCGTGACCAATTTCGGCTTCTTTGCGACGGTCGAGGGGATCGGCGGCGATGGCCTGATGCCGGTGCGCGACCTGGGCGGCGAGTATTTCCGCTTCGACGAGGGTGCGCGGACGCTGACCGGCGAGCATAGCGGCGACGTCTTCGCGCAAGGCCAGACGCTGGAGCTGCGGCTGGCGGAGGCGAACCCCGTTTCGGGCGCGCTGCGGTTCGAGATGCCCGAGGGGAAGGGCGCTGCGCCCCCGATGCGCGGGGGACGCAAGCCGGTACGCGAGATCAAGCGGCGCGGGCGCCCGGCGAACATCCGGCATCAGGGCAAACGGCGTTAGGATTTGCGCAAGCCCCCCGCGTTATGCGAGATCGGAGCGGGGGAGACGGGTATGTGGAGATTAGGTCTAGGCCGGTCGCGGCGGCGGATCGTCAATGATTTCGTCGCGGCGAAGGCAACGACGGCTGCGCGCGCGATCGCATATGAACCGGCTGACCAGCGTACGTTTCGACGCCTGTGCGGCTATGGCGCGATCGTCGACGACGGCGCGGGGCGTTATCATCTCGACGCAGGCAGGCTCGGTGCATTTCGCGGTGCGGTGCGCAGGCGGGCCGCGGCGATTGCGGCGACTTCGGGCGTGGTCGCCAGTGCAGCCGCCGCGGCGACGGTGTTCGCGCTGGCGGAGTGACGGGGGCGGAGGCGCTGATCAGAATTGCCCGGTATTGGTTATACAGAGCTGGTTCCGGCATCCACCGTTCCGCGTACTCCACGGCCGGCGAGTTTGCCGATCGGTGGCCCCCGGAACAGGTCCGGGGTGACGGAGTGAGCCGGTAAGCAGTAGACGCAACACCCCGTCACATTACCCGACCGTAAAGCTCAGCCCCGCCTTTGCCACCAACCGATCGCGCAGTTTCGTGCCCATCAGCGCGCCCGGCGTCCAGATCCCGCCGTCGCCCTCGACGTCCTGCACGAGGCACAGCCCCGCCTCGGCGATCATTTTGCTGGTCGAGCCATAGCCGGGATCGCGGTCGCCCGTGACGACCGCATCGATCCGCTCGCCGTCGGGCATCAGGCCGACGAACAGCAGGTCGTAATGGCCTGCGTCGCGTTCTTCCTTCGATGGTCCCTCGCCGGGCTTGGGGCCCTTGTCGCCCGAGAACGGGTTGAACTTCGCGATCGCCTCGGCCGCCACCTTGCCGAGATCGCCGAGGCCGGCGACCATCATCTCGTCATAGACGAAGTCCGCGCCATAGGCCTCGCCGAGCAGGAAATTGGTGCGGTGGACGTTCTTGGTGTTGATCGGCGCCATCACGAACGGTGCTACCCACGCGGAGATGGTCGTGTCGTATTCGGGGATCAGCCCGGTCGGCTGGTGCGGGCCGCTGAAGCCCGGCGTCAGCGCGAACGGACTGGTCAGCAGCTTGACGATGCCCGGATCACGCGCGGCGGCGGCAAGCGTCGCCTTGAGGCTGGCGGCAGTGCCGCCCGAGAACGTGCCCTGCATTTTGCGCACGCGGCCTTTCACGCGCGGCGCAGGGATGCCGTATTTGGCCTTCGCGGCGTCCTGTAACGTCAGCACGCCGAGATCGAACGGGATGCTGTCGAAGCCGCACGAGAACACGATCCGCGCGCCGGTCCGCGTCGCCTCGCCTTCGTGCGCGTCGATCATGTGGCGCATCCAGGCAGGCTCGCCGCACAAGTCGACATACCCGGTTCCGGTTGCAGCGCAGGCGGCGACAAGGTGGGAACCGTAAAGCTGGTATGGTCCGACCGTGGAAATGACGACGGTGGCCCGCTCCGCCATCGCGCGGAGGCTGGCGGGAGTGTCCGAGTCGGCAGTGATCAGCGGCGTGTCGGCGGGCGCACCGATCAGATCGCGGACCTCCTGGAGCTTTGTCAGCGACCGCCCGGCCATCGCCCAGCGAACGCCGCTCGGGTAGGTCTGGACGAGATATTCGGCGACCAACCGTCCGGTGAAGCCGGTCGCACCGTAGATGACGATATCGAAGTCCCGCATATCCACCTCCTGTTTTATCGAGTTTTGCGCGCGTGCGCGCGTCGTCGCAAGTGAAACGCCAATATGGGCCGCGACTCGCCATCCGCGCACCGATCTGCCAGCATTGGCGGATGGCATCCGATCGCAAAACCGTCGCGTTCATCGTCGACCAACTCGCCGCGGCGGGGGATGTCTCGGCAAAGCCTATGTTCGGCGAATACGGACTCTATTGCGATGGCCGGATGGTCGCGATGATCTGCGACGACCAGTTGTTCGTCAAGCCGACCCCGGGCGGCCGCGCATTCGCAGGCGCGATCGAAGAGGCGTCACCCTATCCAGGGGCGAAACCGTGCCTGCTGGTCGACGCCGACCGTTGGGACGACGCAGATTGGCTAGCCGACCTCGTCCGCATCTCGACCGCGGAATTGCCGCTGCCGAAACCGAAAAAGCCCAAGGCAAAGAAGGGCTAGGACGCCTCAAGGTTCAGGCTGAGTCTACGAACCGAATCATGCCCAGTCATGCCGGGCCTGTTCGGGCATCCAAGATGCAGCACGATCGATCGATTTAGGTTTGAGGCACCGCGCCCCGAAACACCTCGATGCTTACTCCGTTAGAACCAGTGCACCCCCCCGGCGGAGGCCGGGACCCAGTTGGTGAGGTCGTGGTAACGGGGCGCAGCCGTCGTCATCGGCGTTTCCCAACTGGACCCCGGCCTCCGCCGGGGAGGTGCTTGTCGGTCGGGTAAGATTACCTAACCAGTCCGGGGGGATGGAGCGCTTGGGAATTGTCGCGATCCAAAAAGGCTGCCGGGGCTCGATCCTACGCCGCCTCGTTGAACTGCAGGCTCGCCAGTCGCGCGTACAGTCCGCTGTTGGTCATCAGCGATCCGTGCGAGCCTTCCTCGACGATCTGGCCGTCGCTCATAACGATGATCCGCTCGGCCGCGCGGACGGTGGCGAGGCGGTGGGCGATGACCAGCGTGGTGCGGTTCGCCATCAGCCGTTCTAGGGCTTCCTGCACCAGTCGCTCGCTCTCCGCGTCGAGCGCACTGGTCGCCTCGTCGAGCAGCAGAATCGGCGCATCGCGGAGCAGGGCGCGGGCGATCGTCACGCGCTGACGCTGGCCGCCGGACAGCCGTGCGCCGCCTTCGCCGAGGAAGGTGTCTAGGCCCTCGGGAAGCTTGCGCAGGAACTCGGCGGCGTTGGCGGCTTCGGCGGCGGCCCAGAGCTGGTCGTCGGTCGCGGACCAATCGCCGTAACGCAAATTGTCGCGGGCCGAGGCGCCGAAGATGATCGTCTCCTGCGGCACCATGGCGATCCGCGCGCGGACCTCTGCCGGATCGGCGTCGCGTAGATCGATTCCGTCGAGCGTCACGCGGCCCGCGTCGGGATCGTAGAAGCGCTGGACCAACTGGAACAACGTCGTCTTGCCCGCGCCCGAGGGGCCGACGACGGCAACTGTCTCGCCGGGCTTCACGTCGAGCGAGAAGCCGTTAAGCGCGGCGACGTCGCGGCGCGTCGGGTAATGGAACTGCACCCCCTCGAACGCGAGCGCGCCACGCGGCGGCTGCGGCAGCGCGACCGGGTTGGCGGGCGCGGCGATCTCGGGTTTCTCCCGCAGCAGTTCGGATAACCGGCCAGCCGCACCGGCGCCGCGCAACAGGTCGCCATACACTTCGGTCAGCGCGCCGAACGCGCCTGCGACGATCCCGCCCGTGAGCACGAACGCGGCGATCGCACCGCCACTGATCCGCCCGGCGGCGACATCGATCGCGCCTTCCCACAGCACTAGAGTGATCGACCCGAACACGAGGCCGATGACGATCGCCGTCATCACCGCGCGCAACAGGATCCGCGCACGCGCCGCCGCAAACGTCGCGGCCACCGCGTCCGAGAAGCGGATCGCCTCGCGGTCTTCCTGGCCGAATGCCTGGACCACCTTCATCGCGCCGAGCGTCTCGGTTGCGATCGAACCGACATCGGCGACGCGGTCCTGCGACGTGCGCGAGTAATTCCGCACGCGTTTGCCGAGCAGCGCGATCGGCAGGATGATCAGCGGGATGCCGATCATCAGCATGCCCGCGAGCTTGGGCGAGATCGCGAACAGATAGATCAGCCCGCCGATCCCGGTGAAGGTGTTGCGCAGCGCGATCGACACCGTGCTGCCGACGACCTGTTCGATCAGCGCCGTGTCCGAGGTCAGGCGCGACGCGATCTCGGAGGGGCGGTTCTCTTCGAAGAAGCGTGGCGTCAGGCGGAGCAGGTGGCGTTGCACGGTGGTGCGGATGTCCGCGACGACGCGCTCGCCGAGCCACGAGACGTAATAGAAGCGCACCGCGGTCGCCAGCGCGAGCACGACGACGATCATCAGCAGATAGTGGAACGAGTTGCCGACCGAGCCGCTCGCGCCGGGGCCGAAGCCGCGGTCGATCACGCGCTTGAACCCGTAAGGAATGCCGATCGTCGCCGCCGAGGTCATCATCAGCGCGAGGCCCGCGAAGGCGATCTGCCGGGGATATTGCGAGGCGTGCCGCCACACCATCGCGAGATCGCCGATCCGGCGGGACGTCTTCTCTTCGGGTGTCGGCTTGGGCATGCGCGGTGCCTAGCAGTGGCGAGGGTGGCGCTCAACGAGAACCGGGCGTCGTGAAGGGCTGCAGTCGGTCACCTTCGACCACCGCACCGGACGGAACACCGGTCGATCGCGCGTTGCACTGCGGCAAAATTGCGTTACCAACGCGCAAAGCCCGATGAGGCGAGAGGATACCGCATGCTCTACGATGCCTATGAATTCCAGCGTTCGATGATGGCCGGTGCCAGCAGGATGGCCAGTTTTGGCGCGGATATGCTCAACAATCCGGCAAACCCGTTCGCCTATTTGGGCGGGGGCACGGTGGTCGCGTCGGCCCTGGAAGTGTTCGCACACGCGAATGCGACTCGCGGAAAGCCTGCCTTTGGGCTCGACACGACGACGATCGACGGCCGCGAGGTCGCGGTCCGCGAGGAGATCGTGTTGCGCAAGGACTTCGGGCAGCTGAAGCGCTTCGTGCGTGACGGCATCGACGATGGTCCGAAGCTGCTGATCGTCGCGCCGATGTCTGGGCATTATGCGACGTTGCTGCGCGGCACAGTTGAGCGGATGCTGCCTTTTGCCGACGTTTACATCACCGACTGGCGCGACGCGCGCAGCGTGCCGGTGTCGGCCGGGCGGTTCGATCTCGACGATTACATCGATTATCTGATCGAATTCCTCGAAACGATCGGCTCGAACGAGGGGCAGGGGGGCACGCATATGCTCGCCGTCTGTCAGCCGTCGGTACCGTGCTATGCTGCCGTTGCGCTTATGAGTGCGGATAATAATCCGTGCCGGCCGAAGACGCTGACGATGATGGGCGGTCCGGTGGATACGCGCGAGGCGCCGACCGCGGTCAACACGCTGGCGACCGAGCGGCCGCACGCGTGGTTCGAGCAGAACGTGATCGCGACGGTGCCGGGCAATTACCCCGGTGCGGGGCGGAAGGTCTATCCGGGCTTCCTGCAGCTTGCCGGGTTCATGTCGATGAACCTGGGCAATCACATGGTCTCGCATTGGGAGATGTATAAGCATCTCGTCCAGGGCGACGGCGCGAGCGCGTTACAGAGCCAGGATTTCTACGAGGAATACCGCTCGGTCTGCGACATGACCGCGGAATTCTATCTTCAGACGATCGACGTCGTGTTCCAGAGCCATGCCTTGCCGCGCGGGATCATGACGCATCGCGGGCGGCTGGTGGATCCGGCGGCGATCACCGACATCGGTCTGCTCGCGGTCGAGGGCGAGCGCGACGATATCTCTGGGCTGGGGCAGACCAAGGCGGCACTGACGCTGGCGACCGCGCTACCCGATGAGAAGAAGCGCTATCTGATGGCGGAAGGTGCCGGTCACTATGGCATCTTCAACGGCTCGCGCTGGCGCGACAAGATCGCACCGGTGGTCGAAGAGTTCATCACCGCGAACGGGTGATAAAATGGGCAGCCTCGTGCGGGCTGCCCATGATTGGCTCAGGCGATCGAGTTCACCACCGCGTGGCTGCTCGACTCGTCCGACTGGATCGTACCGCCGAACAGCATCTTGAGGCGGCCGCCGATCGAGATGTCGGTTTCCCAGAGCTCGGCGCTATCGATGTCGAAGCGTAGAAGCGTCAGGTTCGAATCTTCCTTGCCGCCTGGAAACCATGCCTCGACTTGGTTGCTCCAGAGCTTGTCGATCTGCGTGCGGTCGTTCGACGTCGAGACGTCACCGGCCATGCACGCGAAGAAGTCATGACCCTTACCGACGAACTGCGCCATCGCCGCGCCGCCCTTGGCGATGCGGTTGTCACGACCGGCAAAGAAGAACAGCGTGTTGGGCTGATCGTCGTCGATCTGCGCGGTCATCGGCTCCGAATGCTGGCCATCATGCAGGCCGATCATCACGAAGGGGCTGGCCTTCAGCTTGTCGATGAACTTCGCTGCGACTTCCTGCGGGGTATCCTTGTCGGCCATCGTCATTCTCCTAGTGGCTTGGATTGCCTGTGAGAACGGGTGGGGCGGAGGTTGGTTGCGCGTACCGTTACGCGATGCCGCTTGGTGAAAGGGTGTGGAGGGCGCCATGATAGCGACGGCAGCAGTCCTGCTGTCGAACAAGAAAGGTAAGGTGTATGCAACTTGCCGATCTGTGCTTGATCCTCGGCATGCTCTTCGCCTTCGCGACCCTGGTCGTGAAGATCATCGAAGTGTCACGCAAAGGCTAGGTGCACGGGAGGGGCTTGGGCTGACACCCAAGTCCCAAACGTATTGAGCCCCAGCCGCTGACACGACCGGGGCCCAGACAAGAAAGGCGGTGTATGCAACGCCGATAAAGCATATGCGCTAAATCGGCACATCTTTCAAGATCACAGTACTTCGAACAACCCCGCCGCACCCATACCGCCGCCGACGCACATCGTCACCACGACATACTTGGCACCGCGACGCTTGCCTTCGATCAGCGCGTGGCCGGTCGCGCGGGCGCCGGTCATGCCGTAGGGATGGCCGATCGAGATCGCGCCGCCGCTGACGTTGAGCAACTCGTCCGGAATGCCGAGCTTGTCGCGGCAGTACAGGACCTGCACCGCGAACGCCTCGTTCAGTTCCCATAGGCCGATATCGTCCATCTTCAGGCCGAAGCGCTTGAGCAGCTTGGGGATCGCCACCACAGGCCCGATGCCCATCTCGTCGGGCTCGGTGCCGCCGACCGCCATGCCGACATAGCGACCGAGCGGCTGGAGACCGCGCTGCGAGGCGATCTTCTCCTCCATCAGTACCGATGACGACGAGCCGTCGGAGAGCTGCGAGGCGTTGCCGGCGGTGATCGTGAAGTCGGGGCCCATCACGGGTTTCAGCGACTGGAGACCTTCCAGCGTGGTGTCGGCCCGATTGCCCTCGTCTTTGGTGATGGTCACGTCCTTGTACGTGACCTCCTTCGTCTCCTTGTTGACGATGGCCATGTTGGCATCGACCGAGATGATCTCGGCGTCGAAATAGCCGGCGGCCTGCGCGGCGGCGGTGCGCTGCTGCGACTGGAGCGCGTAGGCGTCCATCGCGTCGCGGCTGATGCCGTAGCGCTTGGCGACGACCTCGGCGGTCTGCAGCATCGGCATGTAGACGTCCTTGTGCATCGCGATCAGCTGGGGATCGGGCGCGACGCGCATCTGCGGGGTCTGGACGAGGCTGATGCTCTCGACGCCGCCGCCGATCGTGATGTCCATGTTGTCGGTGATGATCTGCTTGGCAGCGGTGGCGATGGCCATCAGGCCCGACGCGCACTGGCGGTCGACCGACATGCCCGAGACCGTGACGGGGAGGCCCGCGCGGAGCAAGGACGTGCGGGCGATGTTGCCGGCCTGATGACCCTGCTGGAGCGCGCAGCCGAAGACGACGTCGTCGACTTCGGCGCCGTCGATGCCGGCACGCTCGACCGCGGCCTTGATCGAATGCGACGCCAAAGTCGGCGCCGGGGTGTTGTTGAAGCCGCCGCGATAGGCGCGGCCGATGGGGGTGCGGGCGGTGGAGACGATGACGGCTGAGCGCATGGGTGTTCCTCTTTTCTGCTCCCCTCCCGGTTACGGGAGGGGTTGGGGGAGGGGGTGGCCAAAGCAGCCGGCGCAATCGCGGCTATCTCGGACCCTCCCCTGACCCCTCCCGCAAGCGGGAGGGGAATTAGTTTCAAACGAAAATCTGACTGATCCATTCCGCGATCAGGGCGGGCTTTTCCTGGCCCTCGATCTCGACGGAAAACGCGTTGGTCTGCTGCCATTGGCCGGGGCGCTTTTCGTCGAACGAGAGCAGCTTGAAGCGACCGCGTACCTTCGAACCCGAGCGGACCGGCGTCAGGAAGCGGACCGAGTTGCCGCCGTAGTTGACGCCCATCTTGGCACCCTCGATCTGCGGGGCGTCGGGCACCTTCGACGAAAGCAGCGGCATCAGCGACAGCGTCAGGAAGCCGTGCGCGATCGTGCCGCCGAACGGTGTCTGCGCCGCGCGGACCGGATCGATGTGGATGAACTGGTGGTCGCCGGTCGCATCGGCGAACGTGTCGATCATGGCTTGCGTGACCTCGACCCAGTCGGAAACCGTCTCGGTGCCGATGCGCTGCTGCATCTGCGCGGTGGTGATCGTCGCCACGGCATTCCCCTCAAAGCTCATTTGGCGCTAAGCGCAGAAATGTCTCTAGGCGTACAGGCAAGCGGATCGCAAGCCTCACCCAACCGGAAGCTGGAAAATGTCGACTGCCGTAACGTCCAATGCCCGTGATATCATGGCGAAGCTGTACCGCGCGAGCGAACCCGATGTTCTAAAACCGTTGCTGGACCGCGCCGCGCTCGATTCGGATTCGCGTGAGCGGGTGATGGGGCATGCGCTGGGACTGCTCGCGGACCTGCGGGCGGCACAGAGCAAGGGCTGGGTGAACCAGTTCCTCCAGGAATATCGGCTCAATTCGTCGGAAGGCGTCGCGCTGCTGTCGCTGGCGGAAGCGTTCCTGCGCGTGCCCGATCCGGAGACGGCGGATCTGCTGATTGCGGACAAGCTGGGCGATGCCGATTGGCGGGCGCACGCGGGGAAATCGAATTCTAAGCTCGTCAATTCGGCGACCTGGGGGCTGGTGGTCGGCCGCGTGCTGGTCGGCGAGGGATCGACCGGACCGCTGCGGCGCCTGATCAGCCGCGCGGGCGAGCCGTTCGTGCGGCAGGCGGTCGGCGCGGCGATGAAGATGATGGGCGAGATCTTCGTGATGGGTCGCACCATCGACGAGGCGATGAAGCGGATGCGCCGGCCGGAGAACAAGGGCTTCACGGCGAGCTTCGACATGCTGGGCGAGGCGGCGCGGACGCATGCCGATGCGCAGCGATACTTCCAGGCGTATGTCGGTGCGGTCGATGCGGTCGGGCGCGATCCGGCGGCTGGGCACTCGATCTCGGTCAAGCTGTCGGCGTTGCACCCGCGGTACGAGGTTGCGCGGTGGAGCGAATGCGTCCCCGCGCTGACCGAGATGCTCGAGGCGCTGGCGGTGCAGGCGGCGTCGAAGGGCATCGCGCTGACCGTCGACGCAGAGGAATCCGAGCGGCTGGAGATGAGTCTCGACATCATCGGCGCGGTTGCGGGGCTGCCGTCGCTGAAGGGCTGGGACGGGTTCGGCATGGCGGTGCAGGCGTATGGCAAGCGCGCGCGGCCGGTGATCGAATGGGCGAACGGGCTGGACCGCGTGATGAACGTGCGGCTGGTGAAGGGCGCGTATTGGGATAGCGAGATCAAGCGCACGCAGGTCGAGGGGCTGGCGGACTATCCGCTGTTCACGCGCAAGGCGGCGACCGACGTGTCGTATCTGGCGGTCGCGAAGGACATGCTTGCCGCGGAGAATATCCGTCCGGCGTTTGCGAGCCACAATGCGCTGACGGTCGCGACGATCATGGAGTGGGCGGGCAACTCGCGCGATTTTGAGTTCCAGCGGCTGCATGGGATGGGTGACGGGCTGTACGAGCGGCTGGTGCAGGAGAACGGGTATCATTGCCGGGTTTATGCGCCGGTCGGGGGGCATCGCGACCTGCTGGCGTATCTGGTTCGGCGGTTGCTGGAGAATGGGGCGAATTCCAGCTTCGTGCACCAGTTGGCGGATGAACGGCTGACCGAGGCTGAGATTCTGGCGGATCCTGTGGCGAAGATCGCTGCGGTGGGGGGGAAGCGGCATCCTAGCATTCCGTTGCCGGTGGATCTGTTCGGGGCCGGGGGGCACCGGAATTCTGCCGGGTTGGATTTGAGTGATGTGGGGACGTTGGAGGCGACGGTGCGGGCCGTTTCTGCTCCCCTTCCGTTTGCGGGAGGGGTCGGGGGAGGGGCCGACCTATCCTCCACAGGTTCCGAGCGCGGGTTGGTCATCCCCTCCCCCGACCCCTCCCGCGAGCGGGAGGGGAGTTCTGTTGCGGCTGCCATTGGTCGCGCGCATGCGGCGTTTCCGGCTTGGTCTCGGATGCCGGTGGATGATCGGGCGGCCTGTCTGGAACGGCTCGCCGATCTGCTCGAGAAGCACCGCGACGAGCTGATGGCGATCTGCGTGCAGGAGGCGTTCAAGACGATCGCGGATGCGATCGGCGAAGTGCGCGAGGCGGCCGATTTCTGTCGCTATTATGCGCAGCAGGCGCGGACGAACCTTCAGGCGATCGAGCTGCCGGGGCCGACCGGCGAGCGCAACATGCTGCATATCGAGGGCCGCGGTGTCTGGGCGACCATCGCGCCGTGGAATTTCCCGCTGGCGATCTTCCTAGGCCAGACGGTGGCGGCGCTCGTGACGGGCAACAGCGTGGTCGCCAAGCCTGCGCCGCAGACGCCGCGGATCGCCGCGCTTGCGGTTGCGCTGGCGCATGAGGCGGGGGTGCCGGCCGACGTGCTGATCCTCGTCACGGGCGGTACAGAAGTCGGTGCCGCGCTGACCGCGGACGTGAGGATCCAGGGGGTCGCGTTCACCGGGTCGACCGCGACCGCGCGCAAGATCGCGCGGGCGCTGCTCGACGACGACAACCGCCCGATCGTGCCGCTGATTGCCGAGACGGGCGGCATCAACGCGATGATCGTCGATTCCACCGCGCTGCCCGAGCAGGTGGTGGCGGACGTGATCGCCTCGTCGTTCCGGTCTGCGGGGCAGCGTTGTTCGGCGCTGCGCCTGCTGCTGGTGCAGGAGGACATCGCCGACGGCGTGATCGAGATGCTGTCGGGCGCGATGGAGACGTTGCGGATCGGGCGTTCGGGCGATCCCGCGACCGATGTCGGGCCGGTGATCGACCAGGCGGCGTACGACAAGCTGATGGCGTACCGCGAGAGCGTGCGCGGGCAGTGGCTGAAGACGCTCGACGTGCCGACGGATGGGCTGTTCGTGCCGCCGACATTGGTGCGGATCGGTGCGATCGAGGATCTGAACCAGGAATGGTTCGGGCCGATCCTGCATGTCGCGACCTGGGAGGCGGGGAAGCTGAGCGAGACGATCGCCCGGGTCAACGCCAAGGGTTATGGCCTGACGATGGGGCTGCACAGCCGCATCGCGCGCGCGGCCGAAGTGATCGAGGCCGAGGCTGCGGTGGGGAATCTGTATATCAACCGGTCGATGATCGGGGCGGTTGTGGGGTCTCAGCCGTTCGGGGGCGAGGGGTTGTCGGGGACCGGGCCGAAGGCCGGCGGGCCGCGGTATCTGTATCGGTTCTGTGCGGAGCGGGCGGTTTCGGTGGATACGACGAGTGCCGGGGGGAATGCGACGTTGCTGTCGTTGGATGAGGGTGGGATTTAGGGTTCATTACTCGAGCACGTCTTTCCTTTCCTGTCATTCCCGCGAAGGCGGGAACCCATATTGGCTGGCCGCGACGCTAATCGCGACGCCTTGAGTATATGGGTCCCCGCCTCCGCGGGGATGACGACGGGAATGGATATATCGAAGGGCTTGCACGCTGTTCTCCCGCGAAAGCGTGAGTCCAGAGTTCAAAGGGACTGTGTTTGTGATCCTGGGCCCCTGCTTTCGCAGGGGAACGATCAGGCGAGCGTTACTTCCGCGTCCGACCGTCGCCCTTCCGGATACGGCATCACCATAGACCCATCCGGCGCGGCCATCATGTTGACCTGGGTGGGGAAGGCGATCTCGATCTTCTCGTCGTTGAAGCGCTTCAGGATCGCGATGCCGACCGCTGTGCGGCCATCGTAGAAGCTGGCATAATCCGGCCCCTTGCTGTCGAACTGGACCTCGAAGTCGAGGCTCGACGCGCCGAAGCCGGTGAAGCCGGCGCGGGTGAAGATCTTGTCGTTGGCTTCGACGATCTCCTTCAACATCGCGGGGATCCGCGAGCAGACTTCCGGGGGCGTCGAATAGGTGACGCCGATGAGGAATTTCGCGCGGCGGTGGTTGCGCTGCGTGTTGTTGAGGATCTCCTTGTTGAGGAGGTTCTTGTTCGAGATCACGCGCTCCTCGCCGTCGATCCCGCGGATGCGCGTGGATTTCAGGCCGATCGCCTCGACGCTGCCCGAGGCCGTATCGTAGCTGATCGAGTCGCCACGGCGGAACGGGCGGTCGAAGATGATCGCAAGCGCGGCGAACAGGTCGGCGAAGATGCCCTGTGCCGCCAAGCCGATCGCGATGCCGCCGACGCCGAGACCTGCCACCAGGCCGGTGACGTTGACGCCGAGATTGTCGAGCACCACCACCAGCGCGACCGCGAACACCACGAACGTGACGAGCAGGCGGATCAGGCCCATCGCCGAGAGCAAAGCCTCGCCCGAATAATGTTCGGACTGCGTGCGGTGTTCGATCGCGCCGAGGATGATCTCGCGGACCCAGACGGCGGCCTGCATGACGGCGGCGACGGTGAAGAGGAAGTCGATCGTCTTCGATACCTCGCCGGGGGCGGCGGAATAGCCGGAGACGAGTTTCGCCGCGAGCATGACGATGAAGAAATTGCCGGTGCGTGCGATCGCCTTGCCGACGACCAGCCCCCAGCCGTTCAGCGCGCGCGGACGTTCGCAGAGCTTGCTGCCGAAGCGGCGCGCGGTGTGGAGGACGAGGACGATGACCGCGCCGATCCCGAACGCGATCAGGATCTGGAGCCAGTACGCCTGGACCCAGGCGATGCTGGCGGTGACGAAGCCCTGGGCGTGATCGCCGACGTCGCTTGCGTCGAAGATCGGTTGTTTGGCGGCGGCAGTGGTATTGGTCATGGAGATACTCGTCAGGCCGCTTTTGCGCGCGGGGGTGCGATGGTCGCGGTGGCGGGCGTGCCGGCTTCGAGGAAGGTGATCAGGCCACATTCCTCGCGGCTCATGTAGCGCTTGGCGCGGGGGAGGCGGAGGGCCTTGCGGAAGGTCGACTGGCCGGTCTTCACGAGGGCGATCAGCGACGGGTGGACATAGCTCTTGCGCGCGATCGCGTGGGTATTGCCGAGCCTAGCGACGACGGGTTCGAGCATCGCCTTGAGGCTGAGGTCGCGTTCGGCGGATGCGAGCGCCTCGAACGCGGCGACGCTGGCGGCCCAGGTGCGGAAGTTCTTGGCGGTGAAATCGCTGCCGGTGACGTCCCGGATGTAGCAGTTCACGTCGGTCGAGGTGACCGGATGCGCGACGCCCGCGTCGTCGAGCCATGCGAACAGATGCTGTTCGTCGAGGTCCTGGCATTTCTTGACGAAGCTGCTGAGCGAGCGGTCGGTGATCCTGAGCGTCCGCATCTTGCCGGACTTGCCCTTGTATTGGAGCTTGAGCGTCGCGCCCTTCACCTCGCCGTGGCGCTTGCGCAGCGTGGTCGCGCCGAAGCTCTCGTTCGCTTCGGCATAGGCCTCGTTGCCGATGCGGATATGGCCGCCGTCGAGCAGGCGGATGACCGCCGCGACCGCGCGTTCGCGGGTCAGCGAGCGTTTGCGGAGATCGGCTTCGACCGCTTTGCGGATCTTCGGGAGCGCGTGGCCGAAATCGGCGCAGCGTTCGTATTTGGCGGCCTCCTGCGCTTCGCGGAAGCCGAGGTGATACCGGTATTGCTTGCGGCCCTTCTCGTCCCAGCCGACCGCCTGGATATGGCCGTTGGGCTTGGGGCAGAACCACGCGTCGCCGTAAGCTGGGGGCAGGCCGATCGCGTTCAGTCGGTCGATCTCGTCGCGGTCGGTGATGCGCTCGCCCCTGGCATCCCAATAGCCCCAGCCGTTCCGCATCTTCTTGCGGGTGATGCCGGGCTTGGAGTCGTCGGAATACACGATCTTGGTGGGCAATGCGGTGGTCCTTCCGGTCTCGAAATGTTCGGGGGGACGCATCGTTCCGGAACGACCCGCGCGACGCGGGGTTGAGGGGGCACGGGATTTCACTGGAGACATGACATGACCGATCTTTCCCAAGCTCGCGTATTGATGCTCGCTGCCGATGGTTTCGAGACCGTCGAACTGTTCGAACCGAGGAAGGCGCTGGAGGCGGCGGGTGCGAAGGTGCAGCTCGCCTCGATCAAGATGGACCCCATTCAGGGCATGAAGGGCGACATCAACAAGGCCGAGACGGCGACGCCCGACCTGACGCTCGACGAGGTCGATACCGACGATTACGATGCGCTGGTCCTGCCGGGCGGCGTCGCTAATCCCGATACGATGCGCCAGCAGGAGCGCGCGATCGAGATCATCACCGAGTTCATGGAAGACGGCAAGATCATCGCCGCGATCTGCCATGCGCCGTGGCTGCTGGCCGAGGCCGACGTGATCGATGGACGTCGCGTGACGAGCTTCCCGTCGATCCGGACGGACCTGGAGAATGCGGGCGCGGATGTGGTGGACGAGGAGGTCGTCGTGGACGGCAATTTGATCACCAGCCGCAAGCCGGACGACATCCCCGCATTCAACAAGGCGATCATCGCGGCGCTGGAGGAAGAGCTGGCCGACGAGCCGGTCGACTGACGCTATCTGCTCCCCTCCTGCTAGCGGGAGGGGAGTGCCCGGCGCATCGGGCGGAAGGTCTGTTCGCTGCGCTTGCGCGTGAGATAGGTGTCGAGACCGATCTGCGCGCCGATCAGCATGTAGACGAACGGCTGGAACGCGATGCCGACGAACGCCGCGCCGAACAGATAGATGATCTGCCCGCTCTGAAGCGCGGCTGCGAGCGGCCCCGCCCAGGCAAATTCGCTGGCGGGGTCGGCGTAGCGGCGGCGGAGGATTTCCATCCTGAACACGCCGATGAAGTTGATCGCGAGCCATAGCGCGAGCCCGAGATAGCCCTGTTCGCCCAGCATTTCGAAATAAGCACTGTGAAACGCGCGCGCCTTGTCGGTCTCGACCCGCGGGCCGGGTGCGGCGGCGTCGCCGGTGCTCTTCAGGTCGTAGCGGATGCGGTTGCCGCGATAGGCCTCGAAGCCGCCGCCGAACGGATGGGTCTTCGCGTACTCGATCGTCCATTTCCACACCGCCAGCCGCGTCGAGGCGGATTCGTCCGCGTCATAGGTCTTGATGGTGTTCATCCGGTCGGTGAACGCGGAGGGCAGGAACGGGATCGCCGCCAGCCCGAGCGCCGCCACCGCCGCGAGGTATAGCGCCTTGCGCTTCACCGCGCGCACCGACAGCACCGCGAGCAGCCCGATGCACACGAGCCCGGTACGCGTCGAGGTGCCGACCGGGATCAGCAGGCACGCGAACACCAGCGCAAGGCAGAAGCCCTTCACGCGCCAGTCGGGCTTGAAGATCGTACCGTGGACCATGAACCAGAAGATCAGCGGGATGATCGCGATCGCCACCGCGCTGATCGTGCTGCCCTCGTACAGCCCCGAATTATTGTCGACCATGAGGTTCAACTGGCCGTAGCCGCCACCGCCGCTGGCGATCGTCTTGATCCCGCCGACGATGATGATCGACGAGGCGGAGAGGATCATGAACAGCAGCAGCGCCTCGATCCGCAGTCGCGTGCGCAGCGTCAGCGGCAGGAAGGCGGCAAAGATCAGCGTCTTCCAGACCCAGTCCCATTTCTCCTTCGCCTCGACCGGAAAATCCGCGCCGATCGTCGTCACCCAGCAATAGAGCATGAGCAGCACGATCAGCACCTGCCGCCCGCCGACACGGGTATCGCGCTTGTCGTCCGCAAGGATCCACCCGCCGACCGCCAGCGCGACCGCGATCAGCGAGATCGGCACGCTGTTGAGCAGGAGGTAGGTTAGCCGCTGCGGCGAGACGATGTCGATATAGACATAGACGAGCACGAGCAGGAACGGCCGCTTGAAGCCCATCGCGAAGAACGCGAGCAGGAAGGCGATGAACGCGAGGTCACGCATCGCGGCGGGGTTTCTCGGTAAGGGCCTGCTTCTTGTCGGGTGCGTCGTGCGGGCTCGGCTCGCGGTCGAGGTCGGGGCGCTTGAGCAGCAGGAACGCGGCGAGCATCATCAGCCCATGGCTGAGGCCGAGCGCGAGATTGTCGATCATGGGACGGCCTCCTTTCCTGTGAGGGCTTTTCGAGATTCGTGCGTAGCCATAGTCGGTTGACGCGCCGTTAAGCGATCTGTGGCAGACGGCGTCCACGATGCGTATCCTTCATATCCTCGATCACGGCCTGCCGCTGCAAAGTGGCTACACGTTCCGCACCCGGGCGATCCTCAAGGCGCAGGAGGGGCTGGGGTGGACCGTCGCGGCGGTCACCGGCCCGCGTCACGGCGTTGCGCCGGCTTCGGTGGAGTCGGTCGATGGGCTGACCTTCTACCGGACGGCAGCCGGTCTGAAGCCGGGTCCGGTCGGCGAGGTCGTCGGGATCGCGGCGTTCGCCAAGCGGATCGAGGCGGCGGTCGATGCCTTCAAGCCCGACATCCTCCACGCGCATTCGCCGGTGATCGACGCGCTCGCCGCCCTGATCGTGGCGCGCAAACGGAAACTGCCGCTGGTGTACGAGATCCGCGCGTTCTGGGAGGATGCGGCGGTCGGCAATGGCACGGGGACCGCGACGTCGTTACGCTACCGGGCGACGCGGACGCTGGAGACGTGGGCGGTGCGGCGCGCGGACGCGGTGGCGGTGATCTGCGAAGGGCTGCGCGGCGACCTAGTCGAGCGAGGCATCGCGGCGGACAAGATCATCGTGTCGCCCAACGGCGTCGATCTCGACCTGTTCGGGAATGCGCCGCCGCGCGACGATGCGCTGGGGGCGGAACTCGGGCTCGATGGCGCGGACGTCGTCGGGTTCATCGGCAGTTTCTACGATTACGAAGGGCTCGACGACCTGATCGCGGCGATGCCGGCGCTGGTGGCGCTGCGTCCCAAGGCGCGGTTGCTGATGGTCGGCGGCGGGCCGATGGAGGCGGCCTTGCGCGCGCAGGCGGAGGCGTCGCCGGTGGCCGACGCGATCCGCTTCGTCGGGCGCGTGCCGCACCAGGAGGTCGAGCGCTATTACGGGCTGGTCGATATCCTCGCTTACCCGCGCAAACGGATGCGGCTGACCGATCTGGTCACGCCGCTGAAGCCGCTCGAGGCGATGGCGCAGGGGCGGCTGGTTGCGGCGTCGGATGTCGGCGGACACCGCGAACTGATCCGGGACGGGGAGACGGGGACGCTGTTTCCGCCGGACGATCCGCCCGCGATCGCGACGGCGTTGGCAGCGATGTTCGCGGATCGATCGGGCTGGGACGAGCGGCGGGCGCGGGGACGTGCATTTGTTCGCGAAGAGCGTAACTGGTCGTCAAACATTCGCCGCTACGATCCTGTGTATCGGCGGCTGATGATGGCCGCTGCACGGGAAAATCGATGATTGCGCTGACCCGCCAGACCTTGATCCGCTCGCTGCCGGTGTACGGCGCGGTGGTTGGCGGCCTGATCGCTGCAACGGCCGTGCTGCTGGCGTCGACCGAAACGCTGGAGTCCGCGGTGTGGACGACGGGCGTGGCTGCGCTGGTGCCCGCCGCCGCGCCGCCGCTCGGGACGACCGCGCGCGCGCTGTTGGCGCTGGGGAGTGGGGCGCTGGTCGCGGCGTTGCTGTGGTCGTCGCTGTTCCTGCTGTTCGGGCCGGGCGGGGTGTTTGCCAAGGCATCGCCGCGCGAGGACGGCGTGCCGGTGATCCGCCGCGCCGACGCACATCCCGACGCACCGCCGCGCAAGCCGATGTCGGCGGCGGATCTTGGTACGCCGATGATGGAAGTGGGCGTCGGGGCTGGTCTTGGTGCAGGGCTGAATCCTGGGCGCGACGAGCGGACGATCCCGGCCGATCTCGATCAGCCGCTCGCCGCATTCGATCCGCACGCGATCCGGCCGGTGCCGATGGAGCCGGTGCGGCCGGTTTCTCCGTTGGCGCAGGCGATGGTCGCGCCGGTGGTGGAGTCGTCGTCGACGGCGGAGCCCGACACGTTCGTGACTGCGCCGCTGGTGGAACCGGTCGAGCGGCCGGTGGAGGTCGCGGAGGACGGGGTTGCGGAAGCCGGTTCGGCTGAGGACGGGGTGGCGGAAGGCGGGGCGGGGGAACGCGGGGCGCCCGAAATCAATGCGCCGACGCCGATCGCCCGCCCTGCGCGTACGACGGGCGAGCCGACCTCGCCGCCGACGATCGAGGCGCTGTTGCGGCGGCTCGAACAGGGTGCGCTGCGGCGGGGGCGTATCGGTACGCATTGAGGCGGACGCGCATTGATCCAACGGAGGCTGCGCCGAACTGCTCCCCTCCCTGAAAGGGAGGGGCTGGGGGTGGGTAGGTCGGCTTTTGTCACTGCCGGGCGAACTTGGGGAAGCCGACCCACCCCCAACCCCTCCCTTTCAGGGAGGGGGGAAGGATCGGGCTTGCTTTGGCGTACCCGATCGCCTCGAAAGCGCTGTTTCTCTTTTCTTCCCTCTGATACCCATAGCTCGAAAACATAACGAGGAGGGGTCATGGCGGGTGCCGAAACCATCGTGGGCGAGCGGGAGGCGGGCGCGTCGCGCTATGCCTGGTACGTGCTGTCGGTCCTGTTCCTCGTCTATGTCCTGAACTTCGTCGACCGGCAGATCATCTCGATCCTGGCGGAGGACATCAAGCGCGACCTGGGATTGAAGGACCAGGATCTCGGCTTCCTGTACGGCACCGCGTTCGGCGTGTTCTATTCGCTGTTCGGGATCCCGCTCGGGCGGCTCGCCGATAATTGGCACCGCGTGCGGTTGATGACGATCGGGTTGTCCTTGTGGTCCGTTATGACCGCGTTGTCGGGTTTTTCGCGAACCGGTGGGCATCTGGCGGCGGCGCGGATCGGGGTCGGGATCGGCGAAGCTACCGCCAGCCCATCCGCCTACTCGATCATCTCCGACTATTTCCCGAAGCGGCTGCGGGCGACCGCGCTGTCGATTTATTCGGCCGGGCTGTACGTCGGTGGCGGCTGTTCGTTGTTTATCGGCGGGCTGATCGTGCAGGGCTGGAACCGCGCCTATCCGGGGGGCGGGCCGCTTGGGCTGGTCGGCTGGCAGGCGGCGTTCATGGCGGTCGGCCTGCCCGGGCTGCTGCTCGCGATCTGGATCGCGACGTTGAGGGAGCCGATTCGCGGGCTGGTCGAAGGACTGCCCGAGCCGGAGAAGCATCCCGCGCCGTTCCGCGCGTTCGGTGCCGAGCTGGTGACGATCGTGCCGCCGCTGACGTTGATCGGTGCGGCGATGGGCGGTGCGCGGGCGCTCGGGTATAACATCCTGGCGCTCGCGGTGGTGACGGCGGCGGTGTCGGGGCTGGTCGCGGCAGGCGAGCCCTGGCCGCAATGGGTGGCGATCGGGATCGGCGTGTATGCGGTGTTCTCGTGGGCGTCGGCGTTGAAGCGGCGCGATCCGCCGACTTTTGCGCTGATCGTCGGGACGCCGGCGTTCCTGTGCACGGTGGTGGCGTATGGGCTGAACGCGTTCCTGAGCTATGCGGCGAGTTTCTGGGCGGCGCCGTATGCGTTGCGCGAGCTTGGCGCGACGCCGGCGTCGGCGGGGTTCATGATCGGCAGCCTCGGCGCGACGGCGGGGTTCCTCGGGCTGACGATCGGCGGGGTGGTGTCGGATCGGTTGCGGCGCGGCAATCCGGCGGGGCGGCTGTGGGTGGTGATCTTCGGTGCGGTGGTGCCGGTGCCGTTCCTGATCCTGGCCTTCACCGCGTCGTCGTCGACCGCGTTCTACACGGGGATTTTTCTCGCGCAGTTGACCGCGTCCTGCGCCTTGGGCGCGGCGGCGGCGACCACGCAGGACATGGTGTTGCCGCGGATGCGCGGGACGGCGACGGCAACGTTCTTCATCGGGACGACGCTGATCGGGCTGGCGCTCGGTCCGTATATGGCGGGGCGGGTGTCGACGCTGACCGGGAGCCTGTCGATCGGGATGTTGTCGTTGCTGGTGGTGACGCCGATCACGCTGGCGTGTGCGGTGGCGGCGTACCGGCTGGCGCCGCGGGCGGAGGCTACGCGGGAGGTGCGGGCAAGGGCGGCGGGAGAGGTGGTTTGAGGGTTTTTGCGATCCTTCCCCGCAAGGGGGGGTGTCGCCGTAGGTGACGGAGGGGGCGGACACGGAACCGCGGGTATTCCTCTCCTCCCCCTCCGTCTGGCAAGGGCCAGCCACCTCCCCCTGGCGGGGGAGGATCGAACGGTTTGGAGGTCCGCGGGACGCTCACCCATTTTCCGTTCGTCCTGAGTAGCCGTCGAGTAGCTGCGGTAGCAGCGTATCGAGACGGCGTATCGAAGGGCAGGTTGGCGCGCGGAACCCATGCTTCGATACGAGCCCTCGATGCGCTTCTGCGAAGCTACTCGGTCTCTACTCAGCACGAACGGAAGGGAAATTACCTTAACATCGGGGGATCACGCCAACCCTGGTTAGCATCACCCCGCCTGGAACACGCCGCAGGCGATCCTTCCGCCGCTGTTACCGGCCGGGTCGGTCATCAGGTCGTCCGGGCCCGCATGCACCACGAAGGCCGAGCCGTCCGCGTCCATCAGGCCGGCCATCGTCGCGCCGGGGATCGTGATGCCGAGCGTGCCGCGACCGTCGGTGCCGATGATCAGGTTGGGGAGGTCGCCCTCATGCGGGCCCTGCGGGTTCATGCTGCCGTGCTTCATGCCGGTCGGGTTCCAGTGGCCGCCCGCGGTCGTGAAGTCCGGGGCGTCGCAGCGGCCGACCATGTGGATGTGCGCGCCGTGCGTGCCGGGGGGCATCGCCTTGGCGTCGAGCGTGAAGCGGATACCGCCCGCGACTTCGGTGGCGATGGCGCGGCCGACGTCGGTGCCGGTCGCGGTCTGGAGCATCGCGGTGGCGCGCTGGCCGCCCGCCATTGGCGTGCCCGTGTCCATGCCGCTCTTGTCGCAGGCGCTGAGGCCCATCGTCGCCGCGCCGAGCAATGCCAGTGTCGCAATCCGCATGTTGTTTCTCCCTGTTGATCTCTTTTGCGAACCCTTCGCCGTCGCTCAGGTTCCGTCCCTGGTATCGAGCGCCCAGCGCGCGACCGGTTCGTAGGTCGCGCCGTCGCGGCCGAGATGGCTTTGGTACAGCACGAGATGGGGTAGCGTGAAGGGCGCGCTCGACAGGGCGGCGTGCGTTGCCAGCCACGCGTCGATCGCAAAGCCGACGCCCGCCGATCGCGCCAGTCGTCCGACCGTGACGTGCGGCAGATAGGCGCGGCGTTCGGGTTCCAGCCCCGCGCGGACGCAGGCTTGGTCGACCTTGCGGTGGATCGCGGCAAGGGCGTCGTGCGGGGTCACGCCGACCCAGAGCGTATCGGTCCGGCCGCGCTTCTCGAAGCGACCGACTCCGGTCAGCGACACGCGCGGCGCCGGCGCGACGACCTGGCTCAGCGCGACCGCGATATCCTCGGCGACGGGCCGCTCGACCGCGCCGATGAAGCGCAGCGTGATGTGCAACTGCTCGTCGTCCTGCCAGCGCGCGGCGGGGACGCCCTCCATTATGTCGAGCAAGCTCTGACGGATAGCCGACGGTGGGCGAAGGGCGACGAACAGGCGGATCATGTCGTGCGGCAGGTTAACCGCGAACCATGGCGCCGATGCAACCACTCAGCTTGAAAAGCGTCCTGTAAAAGACGATATTCACCGTAACCGGCATTATGCCGGACAAAGGAGCTGATTTCACAATGGCTAATTGGTCTGACCCCCGGCCCCGCGCCGCGCCGTTCGGAACGACGGCCACGGGCCAGCGTACCGAGGCCTATGACGCTGGTCTCCGGTCGTACATGCTGTCCGTGTATAACTACATGGGCTCGGCTGTCCTGCTGACGGGCATCGTCGCGATGCTGTTCGCATGGGGCGGCGCACAATCGCCTGCCGCCCAGGTGTTCATGAGCGGTGGCATCCTGAAATACGTCATCATGTTCTCGCCGCTCGCGATCGTTTTCGGCATGAGCTATGGCCAGAACAAGATGTCCACGGGCACGATGCAGTTGCTCTTCTGGGGCTTTGCCGTCCTGATGGGCCTGTCGATGTCGACCATCTTCCTGGTCTATAGCGGCACGTCGATCGCTGGTGCGTTCTTCGCAACCGCAGCCGGTTTCGCTGGTCTCAGCCTGTACGGCTACACCACCAAGCGTGACCTGTCGGCGTTCGGGACGTTCCTGATCATCGGCGTCGTCGGCCTGCTGGTCGCGAGCCTGATCAACATCTTCCTGCAGTCGAGCGTAATGCAGCTGGTCATCAGCGCGGTCGGCGTGCTGCTGTTCGCGGGCCTCACCGCCTACGACACGCAGCGCACCAAGGCGCTGTATGCACAGGTTGCCGGCACCGACATGATCGGCAAGGTCGTGATCATGGCGGCGCTGAGCCTCTACCTCGACTTTATCAACATGTTCATGTTCGTGCTGCGTCTGTTTGGTAGCAGCCGTAACTAACGCCCGCTAAGGGTGTGACGAACGCAGGGCTCGGCGGGACACCGCCGGGCCCTTTTTCTTATGGCCTTGAGACAGGAATGGGACGCACGATGCGGCTCTCGATCGACGTGCGTCTGGATTACGGAATCACCGGGGACGCCGACGTGCTCCTCCAGATCGAAGCGGCGGCGATGGCCGACCAGACGATCGAGTCCGAGTCCCTGACCCTGTGGTCTGACAGCCCGATCCGGGCCGTCCGCGGCGAGGACGGGATCGGCCAGCGCTGCTGGTCGCGCGGGCATGGCCGCTTTACCGCCGAATATAAGGCGGTGGTTGCCGTGAAGCGTGAGCGGGTGCAGCTCGAACTGTATCCCGCGACGCCGCCGCGGATGCTCGATGGCGAGCTGACGCCGTATCTGATGCCGAGCCGCTATTGTCCGTCGGACCGCTTCGAGGGGTTCGTCGCGCGCGAGTTCGGGGGGCTGGAAGGCGGTCCGCTCGCTGCCGCGTTGACCGAGTGGGTGTACCAGTCGCTCGATTATCGCTGCGGGTCGAGCAGCGGGGAGACGACTGCGCTCGATACGTTTGCTTCGAGGTCGGGCGTGTGTCGCGATTATTCGCATCTGCTGGTGTCGCTGGCGCGCGCGGGTGGGATCCCGGCGCGGTGCGTGTCGGCTTACGCGCCGGGGGTCGACCCGCCGGACTTCCATGCGGTTGCCGAGTTGTGGCTGGCGGGGGATTGGCGGCTGATCGATGCGACCAAGATGGCGACGTGCAGCGACATCGCGCGGGTGTGTGTGGGCCGCGACGCGACGGATATCGCGTTCATGACGGTGTTTGGGCAGGCGTATCTCTGGGAGCAGACGGTGAAGGTCACGCCGCTGGATTGAGGGGCCGCTCTGTCACTGGAAGGAAAGGCAGCAGGGGGAACGGTCTGCTCTCCGTTCTGCCTTCTTTGCCCCCCTCCCTGGAAGGGAGGGGCTGGGGGTGGGTCGGGTTCCGCATGCTCGGACCGTTGGGGCTCAGGCCAGCCTACCCACCCCCGACCCCTCCCTTTCAGGGAGGGGGGAAGGAAAAGGGCGGACGGTGGTGGTGTCGAAGTGGCACGGCCTGTTGGCGGGACAGGAACGGTCTGCCACTTCGACCGTTGGTCATCGCCAAGATTAAAGAGGGACGTCGCAATGACCGACATAGACAAGAGCGCGCTGGACAGCCTGTCCGTAGCGCCCGACGACAAGGATTCCGAGGGCAAGAGCTCGGGTCGCGATCCGCGCCAGGAAGCGGGGCAGGACAAGTCGATCGGCAAGCGTCTGCAGAAGAACCCGGACAGCGCCGACGCCCGTCTCGACAATGGGCTCGACGAATCGATGGACGGCAGCGACCCGTTGTCCGCGACGCAGCCGGGCTCCAATCGCGAGGCGGCAAAGTCGTCGGGCTACGACGAGGACGCTGAGCGGGCGCTGCGCGAAAAGCAGGCGTAACGCTCTCGTCTGCACAACGAACGAGCGTCGGTCGGCAACGACCGGCGCTTTTTTGTTGCCCAAACGCCGCGCAAGACGATCAAATCGCTTAGTTTCGTTCGGTTCGTCGCAGCCTTGTTGCAGCGCAACAGCTTTCATGGTGGCTTGGTGTTACGGAAAGATGACGCGCGATAGGGTCGTTGTTAACCATCCAGGCGCATAGTCTGCCGGTTCCTTGACGAGAGCGGGGTGACGACATGGCTTCCAGAATGAAACCGGCACAGGGCTCGATGACGCTGGCCGAGATGAAGGAATTTGCGAGCTTCCCGAGTTCGACGCAGCGGTACATCCGCCGTTCGCTCGACGTGGGGCTCGACCGCGAGGACGCGATGCTGCGCTGGTCGCGCGACGTGGTCGAGGCGGCGAGCATCCGGGCGCAGGCGCGTCTCTACAACAATCTGCCTGATCTGCGCGCGATGGTGCCCGACGATAGCGGGCTGGATGCGATCGAGCCATTCCTTGCGCCGCTGATGACCCTCGTTGCATTCGATCTGGGGCAGGGGCGGCTGACGAGCTTTTCGGCGCTGCGATTCCTGTACGAGCGGTTGATCGGGGCGGAGGTTCGGCCTTGGTTGCCGTCGGCATTCTGTGCGGCGGCGGCGCTCCCGCATCTGCATCCGGAATTGCGGCGGAAACTACTCCAGTCGATCAGCGAGGCTGCGGCGACCGCGTCGGGCTGGTCGAATCGGCAGCCGGCTTTCTTTCCGTATTGGGTGGAGAAGGTGGATTCGGGGACGACGCTGGCGAGTTGAGACTCGGCTGTGATTAATCCTCCCCCGCAAGGGGGAGGTGGCGCCGGAGGCGGCGGCGATACCGTCGGTTCCGTGTCCTCCCCCTCCGTCTGGCAAGGGCCAGCCACCTCCCCCTGGCGGGGGAGGATTGAAGCTGTTCCCACGTGAGCTGCAACAGACTTCGGATCAGATCTCCCTACCACCCCGGCGGAGGCCGGGGTCCAATTGGTGAGGTTGTCGTAACGATGCGCTACGCTTGCCATTGGCGTCCCCCAATTGGGCCCCGGCCTTCGCCGGGGTGGTAGGGACAGGGGTGCGCCGGGATAGTTGTGGAAGGCGTGGTTACGCGCTCCATGTCCGAGCTACCCGGTCACTCCCGTCACCCCGATCACCGACACGCCCGCCAGCCCATCGATCCGCGGTTCGCTTGATCCAGATGTAGGTGATCGGCATGCGCGGCGTTGTAGTCGGGTGAGAGCGTCGTCGCGAACAGCGAGCACGCCCCGTCTCGCACCTCGCGAAGGAAGGCCGACTTCGCATCGTCGCCCTTCCAGTCGCGCGCGACGGTGATGCGGGTGCCGTCGGTCAGGCGGAAGCCGGCGATGTCGACTGCGTCCGCGGTGGAATGTTCGCTCCAGTTGCCAGCATCGCGCCCGTAGATCCGCCGGCAACTATAGCTGCCGAAATGATCGATGCTGGCCACGCGCGCGCCGAAGTGGCGCTCGGCTGCGGGCTGGACGACGTCCCATTCCCACATCGACAGGGCTGCGGCGACGGGGCAGGCGATGCCGAGCCCGGCGGGCACGAACCCGATCTTCCGCGCGCCGCCGGTCAGCCTGACGCCATCCGAATAGCCGCATTGCCCTTCGCCCTTGCGCGGTGGCAGGACGGTGTAGCGCACCCCTGCACGATCGAGCAGCGCGCGGCATTGCGGGAAATCCTCGGTCAGCGCGGTCAACTTGCGACCGGTGAACAGGCCGATCGGCTGGCCGAGATCGAGCGGTGCCCAGGGCAGATCCTGCGGGCGGCCGCGCGCCATCGACCAGAGTATCAGCGCGAGCATCGCGGCGATCGCCAGCCCCACGAGCCAGCCAATGGTGAGCCGCACCGCCCGCACGTCAGCCGCGCACCGCGTCCGACATCGGCTCCGACGTCACAGGATAGCCGAGATCGTCGGGGATGCAGAGATGCTCGACGCCGTCCCGTATCTCGGTCCAAGGCGTCACGGTCCGCACGGAATGCGCGCGCGCGTCCGTGACAGCCGCCTCGAAGTCGGCGAACTGCGCGAGCCGTTCGAGATTGCGGCGGGTCGGAAAGATGATCGTCGCGCGGCCCGCATCGGCGTCGGCCAGCACGTCGGCCGCGGTCGCCCAGAACAGTCGGACATTCTCCGTCGCATCGACCCGGGCCTCGGGCGCATCCGCAGGGAGCCGCGCCAGGTAGAAGCGCGTATCGAAGATCCGGGCATGCGCATGCGCCGGCCGCCATCGCGCGAAATAGGTGAGTGCGTCGAGGTCGAGACTGGCGCCGGCTTCCGCCAACGCCTCGCCGAATGCGGTGCCGGCGTGCAGCGAGGCGCGCAATCGCTCGAACAGGGTCGGCGACGGCATCGGCGACAATCCGACGGGAAGCCCCGCCTCCTCGATCGTCTCGCGGATCGCGGCGATGCGTGCGGCGGTGTCGTCATCGGCCTGGCCCGACAACGCGGCCAGCGCATGGTCGCCGGGATCGACTCGTCCGCCTGGAAACACCAGTGCGCCGCCGGCGAACACCATCGCCTTCGCCCGCTCGACCATGAGCAGCGTCGGTGCGCCCTCGCCGGACTCGCGAAACACCACCAGGGTCGCGGCGGGCAAGGCGGGAGAGGCGGGCAAGGCGGGGGAAAGCGTTGCGGTCATAGCCGAGCGATAACGCGCGAATGTCGGATCGGGTAGCGGCGCGTCGACCTTGGGCGGCGGCTCCCGTCAGTCGAACAGCATCGCGGCCAAGCGGGGGCTCAGATACTCGCATGTGTCGCCATCGACGAGCGTGACCAATCGTGCGGCCAGGCCGTGTTCGCGGGCCAGTTCGAGGCCTGCGACCGGACCGAGCACGGTGAGCGCGGTGGCCCAGGCGTCGGCGTCCATCGCGGTCCGGTGGATCACGCTGGCCGATACGATTCCGGTGTCGATCGCGCGGCCCGTGCGCGGATCGAGCGTATGCGCGCCGCGCCGGTAATCGCCCGAGGTCGCGACCGCCATACCGTGCAGGGCCACGCGTAACGGCGGCAGAATCGTACCGATCGGGGTTTCGAGATCGACCCACCACGGATCGCCGTCGGGCCGCATTCCCGCGCCGACGAGTTCGCCGCCGATCTCGACGAGGTGATGGACGAACCCCGCGGCCTCCAGCAGCGCGGCGACCGCATCGACGGCATATCCCTTGGCGATTCCCGAAAGGTCGAGCGCGATGCCGCCCGGCTGGAGGAGATGCGTCCCCGTCGCGGACTGGGAAGCCGTTGTGGACAGGGCGAGGTGGCGCCAGCCCGATCTGGTCATCGCCGCCTCGATCTGCGGCTCGCTGGGTAGACCCTCGACAGGGATCGGACCGAACCCCCAGGCATCGACGAGCCGGCCGATCGCCGGATCGAACGCGCCCCCGGTCGTCTCGGCGATGGCGAGCGCGCGGACCATGACCCGTGCGAAGTCGGTCGGGAGCGCCGTCCATGTCCCCGCTGCCGCGCGATTGAAGCGGGACAGCAGCGACGTCGGCGCCCAGTGACTCATTGCCGCAACGATTCCGGCGAGCCGCGAGACGATCGCCCGGTGGATCGCCCGCTGGATCGCAGCCGGATCACAGTCCCGCGGGGCGGCGAATTGCGCGTGCCAGGTCGTGCCCATCGTCTCGCCGCGCAGTGCGATCACGATATCGGCGGGATCGGGCATTGCCGGCGCGATCGTCGCCGACAATGCGATCCGCGTGGTGGGGAGGGGCGTGCTCACCCGGGATGGTTACGGCGTCAGCACTTCGAGCGTCGTGACGTAGCTCATCCGGCGTTCGGTCGCCCGCGGGCTCGTCGCCTTGGCGTCGGTCAGCGTCGCGCTGAGCCAATACATGCCCGCGGTCGGCCAATCGACGCTGAGCATGCCGTCCGCACCGGTGGTCAGTTCGCGTGCGCCTTCGTCGTTGCGATAGCGCTTGCCGCCGGGGATCACGGTGACCTTGATGCCGGCGGCGGGCTTGCCGTCGACCAGGAAACGGAACTTGGCGGTCTCGCCAGCGACCAGTTCGTCGGGATGCGTGACCGGCGCGAACTCCAGGCCCTTGCCGGTGGTCTTGAAGACGGCGGTGGTCGGTGCGCCGGCGGTCACGAAAATCTCGTTGCGGCCGGTAACCTCGGTGACCTTCACGTCGGTCGCGTTGGCCGGAATGTCGGCGACGGTCAGCGGGGCAGGCGCGTTCGGCTGCGGTGGACCGCGACGACCGAGGCGCTTCTCGACGCCGTCGACCTTGAAGCTGCCCATGACGGCGGACATCTGGGTGCCGATCTTCCATGTGCCGGGCTTGTCGAGCTTCACGTCGAAGACCGAGCGATAGCGGCCGGTCGCGCCGTTCTGGAGCGTGCCTTCGCTGCCGTCGGGCTGCCAGACCTTCATGCCGTCGAGCCGGAGCGGCTGGTGGTCGAAGAAGAACAGGTCGTTCGACACGGCGGCGTCGACCGTCACCCAGCCGTCTGTGCCCGAGAACACGGTGGCGGATGGCAGCAGCCACATGCGGTGCGCGGACAGCGCGGCGGGGATCGACAACAGCGCAGCGGCGGCCAGCAGGCGTGCCGTGAAAGGCTTCATGGCGAGAGGCTTCATGATGTGATCCTTAGCGGGCGGAAATGGCGATGGCGCCGAGCTCGGTCTTGCCCGTGGTGCGGGCTCCGGCGGTAAGCGGTACGGAGACGAGTTCGCGACCGCCGGTCTCGCGGGCCGCTTCGACGTTCAGGACGTAGTGGCCGGGCTTGACGTCGGCAGGGAGGGGGATGGTGTATTGGCCCGGCGCACGGGTCGCGCCGCTCACGCCGTTTGCGGGCATCGCCATGCTGCGGCCGCCCTTTCGCCACCAAGCGCGCAGGTCCGCGAGCCATTTGGTGCCGGGGTCGTTGCCGCGCTTCTTGAGATCGTACCAGACCGCCAGCGTGCGCGGGGCGCCGCCGCCGACCGGCTCGAGCCAGATGGCGACATAGGGCTTGTGATATTCGGCGACGTTCAGCCGTGGGACGGTGATCGTGACGGTCCCCGCAGGCGCGGCGCTCGCGGGCGGTACCAGCGCGGGCGCGGTGATCGCTCCGCCAAGCAACAGGAACGCGGTTGGACGCATGGCAGGACCCCTCAATGGATAAACAGGATGGCGAGCAGGACGGGAATGGCGAGCCCGGCGGCGACGATCGGCCAGGTCGCCGGCCGATGGCGTGCGTGAAGCTGCAACAGAAGCAGCCCGGTCAGCGTGAACAGGATGCACGCGCCTGCGAAGATATCGATGAACCAGCTCCACGCTGCGCCGGCATTGCGCCCCTTGTGGAGATCGTTGAGGTACGAGATCCAGCCGCGATCGGTCGTCTCGGCGGTGATCCGACCGGTCGCGCGCGCGATGCTGACCCAGGCATCGCCGCCGGGACGGGGCAGCGCGACATAGGCGTCGGTGTCGGACCATTCGACCGGCTTGCCTGCGGGATCGAGACTGATCGCGGCGACTATGCCCTTCGCGACCGGCGTCGGGAGTGGCGCATCGGCGGCGTGCGGCGCGGTCAGCATGCGGAGCAGCGGCGCCGGCAGCATCCCCGTTTTCTCGACCACGACCGGCTTGGCGCCGATCGTCGCGGCATGGTTGAGCGTGATGCCGGTAATCGCGAACAGCAGCATGCCGACCAGGGACAACGCTGCGCTGATCCAGTGCCAAGTGTGCAGTTGCTTGAGCCACCAGCCCCGCCATTTGCGCTTTCGCTTGCTGGCGAGGGGCGGTGGGGCGGACCCCCGGGAGATGAGAGACTGGGGCAGAGGCTGTGGCGTGTTCACCGCCACCGCCTATCGCGTCGCCGAACGGGAATCAAGGCTATTGAGAATTGTTAGCAAAAAGTCGTGAGGTGCTCTAGTCGGCGAACTCCGGCGATCGGGTAGGCGATCGCTTGACGATGGGACTTGCCGAAGACGGGGCGAGCAGCAGGACGGAAGGTGTCGCCGCGGGATCGAACGCCCGAAGGTAGAAGTGGCCGGTGCCCGCAAGGCCCAGCATGAGGCTGGGGGACTCGCCGGCGCCGGGCGTGCCCGACGGCCAGGGGCGGCCGGTTGCGCCATAGGTGTCGATCCCGTGTCGGGCGATTTCGTCGACGATCGTTCGCGCCTCTGCATCGCCGCTTGCTGTGGCCCAGCTCAGGAACAGTTCCGCATCGCCGGCCGCGCCGTGGCACAGCGAGTAGTTGCAGCTGCTGCGCGCGAGCTGGCCGATCACCGATCGGGCGGTGATCCGCAAGGCGGACTCGATCGCCGGGCGCATCGTCGCGTCGCCGGTGAGGTCGAAGGCCCGAATGCGTGCCAGACCGATGCCGACCGCGCCGTGGCACCAGGCGGCGGGTGCGGCGCCCAACGGCTTGCCTCCATCGTGGCTGCGCAGATCCGGCCATTGGTCGCTCGCGGCGTCGAACCAGCTGTCTTCATAGGCGAACGCGGCGCGTCCTGCGGCGGCAAATCGATCGTCCTCGGTCACCGCGGCAAGTTCGAGCAGCGCCCAGCCGACCCCGCCCGCGCCGTGCGACAGGCCGGTCAGATTGGGGCGGCGTTGGGCGCGAAAGTCCGCGACCAGATCGTCCGACAGGCCGGACAGATCGACCAGTTCGGCCATCTCGCCCATCGCGTTCCAGGACAGGCCGCGGTCGCTGGTCTCCGCGCCGTCGAGCAGGCGTTTCCCTGCGACGATGGCGGCATCCGTGAGCGAGGGCGCGTTATGGGCCGCGCCGAGTGCGAGCAATACGGGGATGGCGCCGGCATTTCCGGACATCACGTCGATCGCGACGCGCCCCTCCGGCGACAACGCTACCGCGCGGTGGACCATTGCCAGGCCTTGCGCGACGAGGTCTTCACGATCGAGCGCGGAGCCGGCCTGCATCGCGGCATAGCCGATTCCGAGGAACCCGGTGTAGAACCCCCGGTGGAGCGCGTCGGGGATATCGGCCGCGCGGTCGAGCGCATGCGCAATCGCGCCGGTGGCGGTGCGCGCCGCCAGCGGATCGCCCGTCGCCCGGTGCAGCCGCGCGAGGAACAGGCCGATCCCGGCGGTACCGTCGTACAAGGTCGGACCCATCGTGCCGCAACCGAGCACCTGCGTGCCGGTGAAATCCTCATGGATCGGACCGAACCAATTGCACCGCGCATCATGCCACACCGCATCGCGCGCGAGCTTGGTGCCGATATCGAAGGCGGTTTCGAGATAAAGGGGGTTCATGGTCACTGTATCGCCTGCTGCGAGAGCATCGGGGGAACGTCGTACTGGTCGTCGGACCCAGCGTTGAGCCACAGGGCGTCGACGCGCAGGCCGGCCTCCTCGATCTTTGCCGTCAGCGTTGCGGCGAACAGCGGCGCGGCGAACCCGCCATCGGCCCGCGACGCGGCGAGCGCCTGTGCGACCAGGCGGCTGCGGGCCATGCCGAAGCTCTCGCGGTTGCCCGGATCCTCGGCGAAGCCCAGCCCGGGCGCCAGGCGCCTCGCGAACAGCGGCACGGGCTGGTCGAGCAACGCGGCGAAGGCGGGGTAGGCCGCGAGGACGATCGTCGATACCGCCGGGAACAGGTGCTGCGCGACATACAGCACCGCGTTGTCGCGACGGGTGTAATCGGCGCTGTGCACGACGATCTTGAAATCGAACGGTATCCGGTAGCGGTTGAGCAACGCGGTCAATCCGGTCACCAGGTCGACCGCGCCGCCGATCCGCACGTTCCAGTAGAAGCGGACCATCGGCGCGAGATCGTTCACGTCGCGAAACGCTTCGCCGAACGCGTAATAGAAGCCGGGTTGCGCAGTGGCCGATCCGCCGGCGATCTGCACCGCCAGCGCGCTTCCCTTCGGCATCGGCATGACGCCATCGATGGCGAGGAACTGGCCGGGCACGAACCGGCGGGTGCGGCCGTGGCGCGAGGCCAGCACGCTGCCGCCGGTGTCGCTCCCGCTGAAGATCCATCCCTGTTCGGCGCGCGATCGGCTGGTATTGGCGCGTTCCAGGGCGGTCGTCAGGTCGGCGGGGTCGACCGCGGCGACGGCATCGTCCCTGGGGAATACCCGGGCATAGGCATGTTCGTAGACCACCGGCATCAGGGCGGTCGCCAGCGCATCTTCGGTCGCCGCGCCGTTGACGCGCCCGACCGACACGTCGTCGAGCAGGATCGCGCCGTCGTCGCCGATCCGCAGCGCGGCGACGAAGGGGGCGAGTTCGCTTGCTGTGCCGGTCACGCCGCGATTGCCTGGTTGAGCACGCGGTCGAGCACGTGTGCGGCGGGATCGACGATGCCCAGCAATTCCTCCGCCACCCTGTCCGGATCGGCGAGGATGTTCAGCGCCGTCTGGGCGAGCAGAATGGCGATCGGATCGGTCGTCTGGCTCCAGGCGCTACGCTCGAACGCGGTCACCATCATGCGCGCGGCCAACATGCCGATACAGCGTTTCAGGAAGCCCGGCGCGTCGCCCCGATAGGCGTCGCTGGCGGTGATATACGCGGCCCAGAACGCCGCGATCGCCGGCTGAACCGACGCGAGCGGCACGGTCGCGCCGGCGAACAGCGCGGCGGGATCCGATGCGGCGGGCATCGAGCCGATCCAGAAGGCGAGATAGGATTGCAGCATGCTGCCGACGTCCCAGGCCGCGTCGCCGATATCGGCCAGTTCCCAGTCGATGATGTAGAGACGCCGGTCGGCCAGCGCGTCGCCCCTCGGTGCGAGCAGGCAATTCTCCCAGCGCATGTCGGTATGGATCAGGGTATCGCGTTTCCACCCGTCGCGCAGTTCGCCGAGCATCGCACCCGCGCCGGGCGCCGCGAGCAATATGTCGAGGAGCGCCGATGCCGCCGGACTACGCCGCATGCCGCTGACATCCGCCTCGCCGTGGAGTCGAAGAATCCAGGGCGATTGCTGAGGGAACAGCGCAGCTTGCGGTGCGCCTTCGACGAAGCGGATCGCGTGATAGGCGGACAGGGCGGTCCCCAGTCGTGCGGCGAGATCGACCGGGCAGGTCCCGAGCTTGCGGTGGACCGCGGTCAGCGTCTCGCTGTCCGGAATCAGATCGTTGATCAATATGCCCTGCTCGGCATCGTGTAGCCGGAACTGTGGCAGGAGATCGCGGAGCGGGCGCAGGCGTTCGTCGCCGAACGCGCCACGATACACCTCCGCTTCGCGCGCGATCGTCTCACGCGTGCCGGGTTCGGTCTCGATCGCCTGCTTAATGAAATACGCCGGGCCGTTCCGCTGCTTGAGCATCACGAACCGGTTGCGGCTGCGGCTCATCGTCAGGACCATGCCGCCATCGACGATTCCCGCGCGGTCGATCAGGCCCTTGCCTGTCAGGTAGCGGATGAGATTGCGCGTGACGATCGGGTCCATGCGGCCTGCCATATGCGAGGAAAAACTGCGAAGAACCGCCGACCCGTGAGGGCCGGCGGCGTTCGGCTATCGATCAGAAGGTACAGCCCGCCGACCACATGACGTGTTTGCAGTCGAGTTCGACCTCGGCGGCCTGCGGTTGGCCGGCAAAGGTGCAGCCCGCCGTCCACATGACGTGCTTGCAATCCGTGGCTGCGACGTTCTCCTCGGGAACTGCCACCAACGTGCAGGCGAGGGTCGTCAGGACATGCCCGCAATCCGCGACCGACTCGGCGGCCTGGAACGTGCACCCTGCGGTCCACAGCACGTCCTTGCATCCCGGTGTCGCACCCAGCGCACCGGTCTGCTCGTCACCCAGCGTGCAGGCCAGCGTGGTCAGCACGTTGCCGCAATCTACCGCCGCAGCCGGCTGCGCAGCGCCCAGCGTGCAGAGGGTCGTGGTCAGGAGCTGGACGCATTCGACTGCGTCCGCCTGCTGTCCCGCGAACGTGCAGCCCGCCGTCCACATGACGTGCTTGCAATCCGCCAGCTGTGCGTCGCTGCCGGCGTCGGCAGGTACCGGTGCGCACCAGGTCGGTCGTGCAGTGACGAGTGTGACGCACATCGCGTCCCCGGCCGCGGGAGCCTGCGCATCGAGCGTACACGCCAGCGTGGTGAGCACGTTGCCGCACGCCGCGCCATAGCCGGCGGCCTGCTTCCCGACACCCTGTCCGCCGACCGTACAGGCCAAGGTGAACGTGATAGGATTGCACCCGACCGCCGCAGCAGGGGCGGCTTGCGATGCACCGAGCGTACAGACGAGCGTGGTCAGCACGTTGCCGCAATCGGCAGCGACAGCGGCTGGTGCAGGAGCCTGCTGGCCGGCAAAGGTGCAGCCTGCGGTCCACATCACGTCCTTGCAGCCCGGGGTGGCGGCTCCTGCGCCGACCGCCGTGTCCACGCCGATCGTGCAGAAGATCGTACCCGTTATGATCGGGCAACCGACCCCGGGGTTGCCGCCGCCATATCGTTGCTGAACGGAGCCACCGAGATAATTCTGAGCGTAACCAGTCATAGCGCCTTCTCCTATGTTTCCGGAATATCCGGAGCGATGAGGCGATCGTGGGGGCTGTTTTGCCAAGGCACAGGTCGCCGCAACCAGCAGCACGTATTGGTGCACTGATCTTATGAATAGAATCCAAGAGTAAAAGTCGGATCTTGACTCTAATGACAATTGGGTAGACTGAGATTTAGTTAATCAGTCGTCAATGAATCGAATACTGTTGTTCGATGATTCTTGACCTAGCAGCTTCATGATCCGATTGGGATTTCGTCGCAATTGGCAATTGAACCAAATTCGATTGTATTTGGCGCAAAGCATCCGAGATGGACAAGTTCTGTCGTAAGCACAGATAGCTATGCTTGATCGGCAAATAAAAGTTTCAGAATTGAGACTGGGTGGTGCCAAGCGCTCGAGACCCGGACTGGCCCTGATCGTGGGGCAGGGGTGGCGGTATTGCGCTGATATGGAGATATCCTGGCCGGTGTTCGGCCGGAGTCGTCGGGTCGGGGGCGACCTGCCGGGATCGCCGGTTCGGCATTCTCCGGCAGGTCGCGTTGGAGGTAGAAGCCGCGATCAGCTGATGTGGACGGCCTTGGTGACGAGATGCGCGGCGATGCCCTCGGGCCCGTCTTCCGAGCCGTGGCCGCTGTCCTTGACGCCGCCGAACGGACTGTCGGGATAGCTCAGGCGGACGGTGTTGATGCCGACCATCCCGGCCTCGATCGCATCGCCGAGCAGGTTCTGGCGCCGGCCATTCTCGGTGAAGCAATAGGCGGCCAGCCCGAACGGCAGGCGGTTGGCTTCGGCGATCGCATCCTCGTCGCTGCCGAACCGGCTGAGCAGGGCGACGGGGCCGAACGGTTCCTCGTTCATCGCGCGCGCCGACAGTGGCACGTCGGACAGGACGGTCGGCTGGAAGAAGAACCCGCCCTGGCCGCCATAGTCGCCGCCCGCCAGCAGCTTGGCACCGTGGTTGGTCGCGTCGCCGACCAGCTCGGCGATCGCATCGGGGCGGCGGGCATTGGCCATCGGACCCATCTGACTCGCCGAATCCATGCCGTCGCCGACCTTCAGGCCGCGGGTCCGTTCGGCAAACCCCGCGGCGAAGCGGTCATAGATGCCGTCCTGCACGTGGAAGCGGGTCGGCGCGACGCAGACCTGTCCGGCGTTGCGGAACTTGTGCGCCACCAGCGTGTCGAGCGTCTTGTCGAGATCGCAATCGTCGAACACCAGCACCGGACCGTGACCGCCAAGCTCCATCGTCGTGCGCATCATCGTGTCGGCGGCCAGCTTCATCAGCGCCTTACCGACCGGTACCGACCCGGTGAAACTCAGTTTCCGCGTGATCGGCGAGGCGAGCAGGTGGCGCGAGACCATGTCGGGCACGCCGAACACGCACTGCGCGACGTCACCGGGCAGGCCGGCATCCTGGAAGCACTTGAGCACTTCGACCGCGCTGCCGGCGGTTTCCTCGGACGGCTTGATGATGATCGAACAGCCCGCCGCGAGCGCCGGCGCGATCTTGCGGACGACGTTCATGATCGGGAAGTTCCACGCGCAGAACGCGGCGACCGGTCCGACCGGCTGGTGAAGCACGAGGCTGCGCGTGCCCGAGGGACGGGGCAGGACGCGGCCATAGACGCGCAGGCCTTCGGCGGCGTGGAAATCGAGCAGTGCGGCGGCGAACGCGACCTCGCCCTTGGCCTCCGCCTGGATCTTGCCCTGTTCGAGCGTGGCGATGCGCGCGATATGATCCCCGCGCTCGCGCAGCAGTTGCGCGGTGCGCGTCAGGATCGCGGCACGCTTTTCCGGCGGTGTGGCGCGCCACGCGACGAACCCGCGCTGCGTCGCCTCGAGCGCGCGATCGAGATCGGCGGCGCTGGCGAGCGGCAACGCGGCCTGCCCCCCACCGGTCGACGGATTGAGCACGTCGCGCGTGTCGCGACCGTCCCCGCTCAGCCATTCGCCGGCGATATAAAGCCCGAGTTTGGTATCGTAGGTCGCAGTCATCAGCGTCTCTCCGTTTGCGTCGATCGAACCGTCGGGCTCATGTCGTTGCGGTACGGCGCGAATGTAACCCTATCGCGGGAGAATCGGGAGAAGGTCGCGTGGCGGTCGACGGACCTGCGGCGCGGGTCGCGGCTAATGTTGGCGGGGTGGTGGACGGCCGCCGATCGAGCCTGGGCTGAGAGAAAAGCTGGTGACCCCTACGAGAATCGAACTCGTGCTTACGCCGTGAGAGGGCGTCGTCCTAACCGCTAGACGAAGGGGCCGTTAGCAGATGCGGGCGTCTACGGAATGGGGTGGCAGGCGTCAAGACACCTGCCGACTTTTCCTGCGACGCCCGCCCTTTTGTCAGGCCGCGACCTTCTTGCGTTCGGCCATTTCCTCGTTGAGCATTTCGGCTAGCAGGAAGGCGAGTTCGAGGCTCTGGCTGGCGTTGAGGCGCGGGTCGCAGTGGGTGTGATAGCGGTCGGCAAGCGATTGCTCGGTCACGTCGACCGCGCCGCCGGTGCACTCCGTCACGTTCTGCCCGGTCATCTCGGCGTGGATGCCGCCGGCATGCGTGCCTTCCGCGCGGTGGACTGCGAAGAAGCCGCGGACTTCGGCGAGGATGCGGTCGAACGGCCGCGTCTTGTAGCCGTTGGCGGCCTTGACGACGTTGCCGTGCATCGGGTCGCAGCTCCACACCACCGGATGGCCTTCGCGCGTGACGGCGCGGACGAGACGGGGCAGGTTCGCCTCGATCTTGTCATAGCCATAGCGCGTGATCAGCGTCATTCGGCCGGGGATGCGGCCGGGGTTGAGCGTGTCGAGCATCCGCAGCAGCGCGTCGGGCTCCAGGCTAGGCCCGCACTTGATGCCGATCGGGTTGCCGATGCCGCGGAGGTATTCGACATGCGAAGACCCCTCGAACCGCGTGCGATCGCCGATCCACAGGAAATGCGCGCTGGTGTCGTACCAGTCGCCGGTCAGCGAATCCTGCCGGGTCAGCGCCTGCTCGTACTGGAGCAGCAGCGCCTCGTGGCTGGTGTAGAAATGCGTCTGCGCGAGCTGCGGCACGGTCTCGGGATCGATCCCGCAGGCGGCCATGAACTCGAGCGCCTCGCCGATCCGGTCCGCGGTCTCGGCATATTTCTTCGACCAGGGGCTGCGGCCCATGAAATCGTGCGTCCAGCGGTGAACCTGGTGGAGGTTCGCATAGCCGCCTTGCGCGAAGGCGCGCAGCAGGTTGAGCGTCGCCGCCGACTGCGAATAGGCGCGGATCATGCGTTGCGGATCGGGGGCGCGCGCTTCGGCGGTGAAGGCGATGTCGTTGACGTTGTCCCCGCGGTAGGACGGCAGCTCGACGCCGCCGATCGTCTCGGTGTCGGTCGAGCGCGGCTTGGCGAACTGCCCCGCCATGCGGCCGAGCTTCACGACCGGGAGCTTGGACGCGAAGGTGAGCACGACGGCCATCTGGAGGATGACGCGGAACGTGTCGCGGATGTTGTTGGCGCTGTGCTCGGCGAAGGACTCGGCGCAGTCGCCGCCCTGGAGCAGGAACGCCTTGCCGGCAGCGACCTCGGCGAGCGACGCGGTCAGGTTGCGCGCTTCGCCGGCGAAGACGAGCGGCGGGAAGGTGGCCAGCTGATCGGTCGCCGCGGTCAGCGCGGCGGCGTCGGGATAGGTGGGGAGCTGTCGTGCTTCGTGACGCGTCCAGCTGTCGGGGGCCCAGTTCGCGGCCATATCATGTCGTCCGATTGATGAATTGTGGGGCTGGCCATGCGCGAAAACGCCTTTTCGCGCAATGAAGTAAAGCTTTGGGGCGGGTGTGCCGGCTGGTTTCAATACCCTGCGTCGAGGTCCGCGACGTTCTTCATCGGCTTCCCCGCCAGAAACGCGGCGAGGTTTTCGAGGAACAGCGCGGCACCGCGCGCGAACATCGTGGTCTGGCTGCGGCCCGACAGATGCATCGTGACGATGGCGTTGGGCGTCGACCAGAGCGGGTGATCGGCGGGCAGGGGCTCGGGGTTGGTCGGGTCGAGCACCGCGCCCGCGATACCGCCGTCGGTGAGCGCGGCGATCAGCGCGTCGTCGTCGATCATGTCGCCGCGGGCGATGTTGATCAGCCACGCGGACGGCTTCATCGCGGCGAGTTCGTCGTGGCCGATCATCGCGTGCGTGGCACCGGTTGACGGCGCGGCGAGGACGACCCAGTCGAAGTCGCCGAGCTGGTCGCGCCACGCATCGGGCGTGATCGTGCCGTCGCGGCCGGTGCGCGTGACGCCGGTGACGTCGACGCCGAACGCGGTCAGGCGGTCGCCGATCATCTTGCCGATCGTGCCGTAGCCGATGACAAGCGCCCTGGTGCCGGCGAGTTCGATCTTGCCGGGCGCATCCTTCAGCCATTCGTGGCGGTCCTGCGCGCGCAACACCGTGTCGAAGCGCTTGGCGGCGACGAGTATGGCCATCACGGCGTATTCGGCGACCGCTACCGCGTTGATGCCGGCACCGTTGGTCAGCGTGACGTTATTGTCGCGCAGGGTATCGAGCGGGAATGCGTCGAGGCCGGCATAGATCGTCGAGACCCATTTGAGGTTTGGCCCGGCGTGGCGGATCGCGTCGGCGACGAGCTCGGTCGGCTGCATGTCGACCCAGGCGATGTCCGCGTCCGCGATCATCGCGTTGGCCTCCGCGGGCTTGGCGAACCAGGCGACGTCGAGGTCCGCGGGAAGGTGCGGTTCGAGGAGGGGGCGGGCGGCGGCTGGGAGGAGGGCTTTCATCGGGGGAACATCGGTTAGTGGCGGGGAGAGTCAAGTTGTCGGACAGGCGGGTGCCTTTCGCAATCCTCCCCCGCCAGGGGGAGGTGGCGCCGAAGGCGACGGAGGGGGCGGACACGGAGCAGGGGTTATCGCTTCCTCCCCCTCCGTCGCTTCGCGCCACCTCCCCCTTGCGGGGGAGGATCGAAGAGCGCGGAGATCGTCGCGATATTAAAGCGCGATCTTCCAGTCCCAGCCTAGCGAGTCGCCGTCCATGACCTCGACGCCGGCGGCGGCCAGTTCGTCGCGGATCGCGTCCGACGTGCCGAAGTCTTTCGCAGCGCGGGCGTCGCGGCGGTCCGAAAGCCGTGCGGCGATGGTGGCTTCGTCGATCGTCGCGGTTACCGGGCGGATGCGCAGGTCTTCGCGGCGGATCGTTCCGAGATCGAGGCCGAGCACCGCGTCGAAATCGACCAGCGCGTCGAGCCGGTCCGCGGGTGCGATACGCTTGTCCGCGAGCAGTTCGTCGAGGATCGGCAGTGCGCGCGGGGTGGCGAGGTCGTCGGACACCGCGGCGTCGAGCCGTTCGCGGTAGTCGCGCGCGCTACCAGAGGGACCGCCGGGGCCGCGGGCGGCCAGCGTCTCGACGGTCATCGCAAGCCGCTTCAACCGCGTCTGCGCCGCGGCGAGGTTCTCCCATGAGAATTCCAGCTCGCTGCGATAATGCGCCTGAAGGCACATCAGCCGGTAGGCGAGCGGATGGAAGCCGCGGTCGACGAGCGTCTGCAAGGTGGTGAACGCGCCACCCGACTTCGACATCTTGCCCGAGCGCTCGACCAGGAAGTTGTTGTGCATCCACAGCGTGGCGCCGGTATCGCCGCAGTCGCAATGCGCCTGGTTCTGCGCGATCTCGTTGGGATGGTGGATCTCGCGGTGATCGATCCCGCCGGTGTGGATGTCGAACGTGTCGCCAAGATACTGCTTGCTCATCACCGAGCATTCGAGATGCCAGCCCGGCGCGCCGCGACCCCAGGGCGAATCCCATTCCATCTGGCGATTCTCGCCCGGGGCCGAGGTGCGCCAGATCGCGAAGTCCTGCGGATGGCGCTTGCCTTCGACCGGATCGATCCGGCTTTCGCCCGCATCGTCCTGCGATCGGGCGAGGCGACCATAATCGGGCACCGTCGAGGTATCGAAATACAGCCCGTCCGGCAGCTGGTAGCAATGCTTGTCCGCGATCGCCTTGCCGAACGCGATCATGCCGTCGATGTGATCGGTGGCGAGCGGGAATTTGCTCGGCGGGCGGATGTTGAGGTCGTCGAGGTTGCGCTTGAACGCCTCGGTATAATGACGTGCGATCGCCCAGATATCCTGGCCGCTGGCCTTCGCTGCCGCTTCCATCTTGTCGTCGCCGACGTCGGCGTCGGAGGTCAGATGGCCGACGTCCGTGATGTTGATGATGTGGGTGAGCGGATAGCCCTTCCACGTCAGCACTCGGCTGAGCGTGTCGGTGAAGACGTAGGCGCGCAGATTGCCGATATGCGCGTAGTTGTAGACCGTCGGGCCGCAGGAATAGATGCCGACGTTCGTGGGATCGATCGGGGTGAACGTCTCGAGCTGTCGCGAGAGGCTGTTGTATAGCGTCGTGGGGGAGCGGGTCATGCGCGCCTCTTAGCGACCGCGCGTGCGGCGGCAAATAGCGCGCGCCCACCCGCCATCGTCAGCGCGTGATGCCGATCATGGCGCTGGCGGTGTAGCCGTCGGCGACGGAGCCGGCAAAGGTCGGGGTCTGCTGCGCGACCTGCGCGGCCGTGTTGTCGCCGAAGACGGTGTCGCTCGACGTCGAGATCGTGGCGAACCGCGTCGCGCTCTCCGGATACAGCGTCGTGTCCGCATAGGCCGCGTTGCAGAGCGCGGCAGGCATGGCGAGCTGCGACGTCAGTATTGCATGGCGGCCGCCGGTCGCTGCGGTCAGGCTCGAGAAGACCTCGAAATGCATGTGCGGATAACGGCCGTCGTAACAGCCGGGGACGATCGTCGCGAAGGTCACTTGGCCTGCCGCATCGGTGACCTGGACGCCGCGCAGATAGCTCTCGGTCGGCGCGCTGTAGAGGGAATAGTTGCCGTTGCGGTCGCACTGCCAGAGATAGACCGCGTAGTTGGCGAGCGGCGCGCAGGCCGCGTCGACGTCGACCAAGGTCAGCGTGATCGTCAATCGGGTCCCCGTCGCGACGGTGGTGGTGCCGATGAAGCTGGCGCGGATGTCGCTGCGGACGATGCCCGACACGGTCAGCGCGTTGGCGGTCGATCCGCTTGCCGTGTTGGTGCCGTCGGCGGGGTAGGGGCCGGCGGTTTCGGTCGGATCGGCGATGCAGGTCGTGGCGGTCGTCGTCGCGGTTGACGTCGATGTCGGCGTTGCGGTGGAAGCGAGGGTCGGGGTGACGTCGGTGACAATCGCCACGTCGTCCGACGACTCGGCATTGCCGCAACCGGAGAGCAAGGCGAGCGTGCCTGTGCCGGCGAACCACTTCAGCGCGTCCCGGCGGGCGAGCAGCGTCCGCATCACCGCCATGTCCTCGGCGAGGCTGTGGCCGTGGCCCTCGGCGTGTGGGCCTTGGTCGTGATTGTGCATGATATGGCCTATCTGGTAAGGAAGGCCGTCTGGCGACGGCGTGTGGCCTGGGTGTTTCGCGGTGTTGCGGTGTGTGTCCGCGATCGGTCTGCACATCGAGGTGGCGCACCCGCCCCGAGCGGACGGTTGCTGGCTTTGGTCGCGGGTTTGGCTTGAAACGCCGGCGGACCCCTGATAGGGGCCCCAGTTCATGCGGCGCGGACCTATTCGCGACGGCAAAAATCTATTCGACCGGAGCTAAACGGGTTTATGCAGATCATCGTACGCGACAACAACGTCGACCAGGCCCTTCGCGCGCTCAAGAAGAAGCTGCAGCGCGAAGGCGTGTATCGCGAGATGAAGCTGCGCCGGCACTATGAGAAGCCGTCGGAGAAGCGCGCACGCGAGCGTGCAGCAGCGATTCGTCGTTCGCGCAAGCTCGACCGCAAGCGCGCCGAGCGCGACGGCGCACGGTAAGATCTGATCGACCAGACCCGGTGATCGGGTCGGGTCGGTATTTACGGGGGCGGCCGAGAACGGCGCCCCCGCTTGCTTTCCAACGGCACGCGCGGCGCTCCGGCGTGACCAGATGATCCCAGATGATCTGAGGGCCTTGATCCGATGTCGACCGTCACCGCAGTGCCGCTGCAGCCCACCAAGCGCAGCTATCTCGTCTATCTCTGGGTCGGTATCGCGCTCGCGCTGATCGCCGCGGTCGCGCTTGCGCGGCAGGGCGACGATCCGCTGGCACGCAATGCCCGCGCCAAGGGCGTGGTCGTGACCGCGTCGGGGTTGCAGTACAAGGTGATCGCGCCCGGCAAGCCCGGTGCGGCCAAGCCGACCGATGCGGACGTCGCGCTGGTGAACTACGAGGGCAAGCTGCTCAACGGCACGACCTTCGACAAGTCGCAGCAGCCGACGCCGATGCCGGTGACCGGCGTCGTTCCGGGCTTCTCCGAGGCGCTGAAGCTGATGCCGAAGGGCTCGAAGTATCGTTTCTGGATGAAGCCGGCGCTGGGGTATGGCGACAAGGCGGCCGGGCCGATCCCGGCGAACTCGACGCTGGTGTTCGATGTCGAACTGCTCGACTTCCTGCCGCAGAGCGTGGTGCAGCAGATGCAGGCCCAGGCGCAGATGGGGCGTGCGCCGGGCGGTATGCCGGGTGGCGCACCGGGCCAGCCTCAGCCCTGAGGGTTGACCGGCGGATTGCCGGTGTCACGATCCTGAGCAATGTCTCTAAGGATTCGCAAGCGCGCTCCCGTTCGTCCGGGGGCGCGTTTTTCGTTTGGGCGGGTGGTACCGCTGGGCGGGGGCGCGTCGCCAACCTTACCTGAGTGAGTGACAGGCGCAGTAAGGTAACGCGGTGTTAGACACTCGGCCGCGTCTGCGACGCCCTGCCGATTGATGTCTCCAACTAGCCTCTGCGGGAAAACGGCGAGATGTCGGCGGTAGAGGCCGGGCGCGTTTACGCGTGCTCGTTCGTGAATATCGATTCGGCCTGAAGCGTCCGGCGGAGGATGTCCTGCGAAGTCAGATCGTATGCTTTGGTGGTCGCCACCCTCAGTCCTTGCGGCGCTGCAACAGGGCGCGGCGCGGCCGGGTCAGGAGGCTTTCGGGTAGACGATACTGGAGTATCGGCGTGGTCCGCATCTACGGCAGGCAAAAAAATAGCGGCCCGAAGACCGCTATTTCTCGAAACAAAGTCGTAAGACTTAGTTGCTGTCCGAATCGTCGTCGTTGTCTGCAACGATAACGATACCGGCGACAACTGCAGCTGCTGCGAGAACCGCAACGATGATGCCGCCGCCAGCGAGCTCGTTCTTGTCAGCCGAAACCGAACCCGAGCGAACCGACTTCGAAACCGACAGGTTTGCCGGAGCTGCTACTGCCGGAGCAACTGCCATCGTGGCTGCTGCTGCGGTCAGGATGTACTTCCCAAGACGCATGATGAACTCCCTTTGTGCTCGTCAGCCCGGCATTGGCACGAAACCGCCACCGAGGCAACCGAGGTCTAGATAACCGTGCGAAGTCTTCCGCACTGTTGCGGCAGTGCAACACACTGCCGCCCCTTCCTTATACCGATCCAAAACCGTGGGAGAAGCGGCAGTTTGCTTGTCGTAGGTTATTTCGCGCCAACCTGATCCGCCCGTCCGGCGGGATCCGCCGCGGTCTGCAACGACCATGTCTCGGCACCCTCCAGTCCGAGCGCGGTCAACCGGCCCGAGGCGTAGGCGCCGGTATCGATGCCGATCCGGTGGCCGCGCCGCTCGACCTCGTCGGTCATCGTGTGGCCGTGGACGATAGTCTTCTCCAGGGTCGAGCGATGATCGAGGAATGGATCGCGGATCCAGCGCAGGTCCGACGTCCGCTGCAGGTTGAGCGGCGTATCGGGACGGACGCCGGCGTGGACGAATGCGTAGTCGCCGATCACGATCATGTCTTCGAAGCGGCGCAGGAACTCCCGGTGCTCGTCCGGCACCAGTTCGTCGATGCGGTGGACGAGTTCCTCATAGTCCAGCCGTTCGTATTCGGTCGCGTCCATGCCGTAGCTGAGGATGGTCTCGCGGCCGCCGATTCGGCAGAACAGGCGCAACGCCTTGGGTTCGCCGTCGAGCGCGCCGAGGAAGATTTCCTCATGGTTGCCGAGCAGGAAGCGCACGTCGGCGCGCGCGGCGGCAAGATGGCGCAGGCGGTCGATCACCGCGGCAGAGGCGGGGCCGCGATCGACGATATCGCCGAGAAACACGATGGTCGTCTCTGCGGGGCCGCGCTCGCGCTCGTCCGCCTCGATCAGGCCGATCAATTCGTCGAGCAGGTCCGCACAGCCGTGAATATCGCCCACCGCATAGACGCGGCGACCGTCGGGGATCCTGGGCTGGTTCGTCTTGGCGCTGCTACGGGACTTGAAAAGCTTTGAAATCATATCGCTATCGATGGGGAGGGTAAGATGTACCAGAGCTGATCGGACGCGCGGTCGCATAGGATGTTCCACGGTCGGTCGCAATGTATGCCAGTCGTCTGCGATCGGTGCCTATGCGGCATGACGCGGCCGTGCGCGATGGCTAAGGGAGGTTCATGTCGATGATCCCCCGCCTGCTGCCGCTCCTGCTGCTTACCGCCGCGTCGCCCGCCAAGGAGGCCGCGCCCAGCCCCGCGTTCTTCGAGACGTTGCGTGCAGCGGACCTCCGCCTTGCGACGATCGCCTACCGGCTGACGACCGCCAACGCTGCGCTGTGCGATCGGCAGCAACCGCAGATCGGGATGCCGATCCATGCGCTGACGCAATATGGGCCGGCAGCGCGCCCGTCCGCGGCGACGGCGTTCGGCTTCGAATCGATGGTGGGCGTCGAGGCGGTCGTGCCGGGAGCGCCCGCGGACCGGGCCGGTGTGCGCGCGAACGACTCGATCGTCGCGATCAACGACACCGAGCAACCCGGGCTGCCGGGCGCGAATGCCGCAGAGGGCGCGGGGGCACGCGATGCGGCGGAAGCGGTGATCGCGGCGGCGCCGATCGCCCAACTGTTGCGGCTGACCATCCTGCGCGGAGGGAAGCGTTTGCCGATCGCGGTGCAGCCGGTCGCCGGGTGTCGCTCGCGGTTCGAGATACTGCTGGGCAGTGGTCTCGGCGCAACGGCGGATGGCGCGATCGTGCAGATCGGCGAGCGCTTCTTCGAGGATTATACCGACGAGGAGATCGCGGTCGTCGTTTCGCACGAGCTAGCGCACAATATCCTGCGCCACCGCGACAGGCTCGACGCGGCGAAGATCAACCGCGGCATGCTGGCGGAGCTGGGTCGCAACGGCCGATTGATCCGCGAGACCGAGGACCAGGCGGACCTGCTCGGGATCTACCTGCTCGCCAATGCCGGGTATGACCCGATGTCGGCGCCCAAATTCTGGCGGCAGAAGGGCGGCACGATCGATGGCGGATTGTTCCGCAGTCGTACGCATGCCTCGTCCAAGGCACGCGCCGAGGTGCTCGAGGCCGCCGCGCGCGCGATCGCGGCGACCCCGACGCGGCCGATCATCCCGCCAGTCGTTGCGACTCGAGACGTGCCGTTGCGTTGACCGGCAGCCCCGACGCGCGCGGCTGATCCGGCCAGATGCCGCGCGTATCGAGCACCGCCTTGTCGGCGCGTTCCTCGAGCGGGATCGATTTGAACACGTCGTGGTCGACCAGCACGATCATGATCGAACAGGTCTCGATCGCGGTATCGACGTCGATCAGCGTGGCGCCGGTGTCCGCCAGGACCGCGGGAAGCGTCTGCGCATAGGGTTCGACGATCCGCACCCGGTCGCCGAACTGCCGCGCCACCGCTTCGGCGACCTTGAGGGCAGGGCTCTCGCGGAAGTCGTCGATGTTCGCCTTGAACGCGAGGCCGAGGCACGCGACCGTTGCGCCCGGCGAGGCTTCGACGAGGGCGGCGACCTGCGCGATGACGTGGTCGGTCTTGCCATCGTTCACCTCGCGTGCGGTGCGGATCAGCGGGGTCTGGTCGGGGGCGGCGTGGACCAGGAACCACGGGTCGACCGCGATGCAATGCCCTCCGACGCCGGGGCCGGGCTGGAGAATATTGACGCGCGGATGGCGGTTGGCGAGGCGGATCACCTCCCAGACGTCGACGCCCATCGTATCGGCGATCAGCGACAATTCATTGGCGAATGCGATGTTGACGTCGCGAAACGCGTTCTCGGTGAGCTTCGTCATCTCCGCCGCGCGCGCGGTGGTGGTGACGCAGGCGCCGCGCACGAAGCGGCGGTAGAAGGTGAGGGCCTTGCGTGCGCACCGCGGCGTGATCCCGCCGATGACGCGGTCGTTGTCGATCAGCTCGACCAGGATGCGGCCGGGCAGCACGCGCTCGGGGCAATAGGCGATTGCGATGTCCGCCTGGTCGCCCGTCTTGCCCGGTACGCGCAGATCGGGGCGCAAGGTCGCCAGAAGATCGCGGACCTTTTCGGTCGTGCCGACCGGGGAGGTCGATTCGAGGATGATCGTATCGCCGGCCTTCAGCACGGAAGCGATGGTCGTCGCAGCGTCGAGGACATAGCCGATGTTGGGCGCATGATCCGCGTCGAACGGCGTCGGCACGGCGATGACGAAGACATCCGCCGGCTCGATCGCGGTCGAGGCGCGCAACGTACCACGCGCGACGACGCCGGAGACGAGACCATCGAGATCGACCTCCTCGATATGCACCCGGCCCGAATTGACGGTCTCGACGACCGATTCGGTCACGTCGACGCCGAGCACCTGCGCGCCGGTCCGCGCGATGATCGCAGCGGTGGGAAGGCCGATATAGCCGAGCCCGAGCACGACGACGTTGAGGTTGGTATCAGACAGCATGCCCGGCGCCCTTTGCGAGTGTTTCTGCGATTGTCTCGGCGATCCTGGCCGCGGCATGGCCGTCCCCGAACGGGTTATGGGCACGCGCCATCGCGGCATATACGCCTGCGTCGTCGAGCAGTGTGAAGATTTCGGAGACGATACGGTCCTCGTCGGTGCCGATCAGCTTGGCGGTGCCAGCCGCTACACCTTCCGGGCGCTCGGTCGTCTCGCGCATCACGAGGACGGGCTTGCCGAGCGCGGGGGCCTCCTCCTGCACACCGCCGGAATCGGTCAGGACGATCTCAGCCATGCCGAGCGCGCGGACGAAATGCGGGTAATCGAGCGGTTCGATCCGCGCGACGTTGGCGCGGTCGCCGAGAATCGCGTCCATCACGGAGACGACGTTGGGATTGGGGTGGACGGGGAACAGCACCGCCACGTCGTCGCGCTCGGAGATCCGACCGATCGCGCGGGCAATCGCCGCCATGCCGTCGCCGAAATTCTCGCGCCGGTGCGTGGTGACCAGGACGATGCGCTTGCCGGCGAAGCGCGCTGCGATGCCGTCGAGGCCCGCGGCCAGTGCAGGATCCGCGGCGACACGGTCGGCGGTCCAGTGCAGCGCGTCGATCACGGTGTTGCCGGTGACGTGGATCGTATCGGCGGGGATCGTCTCACGCCGCAACGCCTTGGCCGCGGTCTCGGTCGGGGCGAAATGCAGCGCGGCGATCGGCGCGACGATGCGGCGGTTCACCTCCTCCGGCCAAGGCTGGTAGATGTCGCCCGAGCGCAGCCCTGCCTCGACATGCGCGACCGGCACCTTGCGGTAATAGGCGGCGAGGGCACCCGTCATCGCGGTCGCGGTATCGCCCTGCACCATGACGAGATCAGGCATCTCGGCGTCCATCACTTCGCCAAGCCCGGTGAGCAGTCGCGCGGTCAGGCGATCGAGCGTCTGTCCCGGCTCCATGAGGTCGAGATCGATGTCGGGCGACAGATCGGCGATGGCGAGGACCTGGTCGAGCAACCCGCGATGTTGCGCGGTAACGCAGGTTCGCACCGCGAGGCCGGGTGTTGCCGCCAGCGCACGGATCACCGGAAAGAGTTTGATCGCTTCGGGGCGCGTCCCGAAAATGACGAGGATCTTGGACATGGAACCTCTCTAGTCGACGATATTTAATGACGCGCTAACCGGTTACAGCGTTTCTTTGATCGGGTGATCGGAATTGCGCGGGTCCGTAACGACCGGTAAATGGTGCAGCGCAACTAAACGACCTCGAAGACATAATTGGAGCTCCGAATGACGATCAAGCCGCTTCGCAAGGCCGTATTTCCCGTCGCCGGGCTCGGCACGCGCTTTCTCCCCGCGACCAAGTCGATGCCCAAGGAAATGCTGACCGTCGTCGACAAGCCGCTGATCCAATATGCGGTCGAGGAAGCGCTGGAAGCGGGGATCGAGCAGATCATCTTCGTCACCGGTCGCGGCAAGGGGGCGCTCGAGGATCATTTCGATATCTCGTACGAGCTCGAGGATACGATGCGCGCGCGCGGCAAGTCGCTCGATGCGATCAGCCAGATCCGGATGAAGCCGGGTTCGCCGGTCTATGTGCGCCAGCAGGAGCCGCTGGGCCTTGGCCATGCGGTGTGGTGCGCGCGCGAGATCGTCGGCGACGAGCCGTTCGCCGTCCTGCTCCCCGACGAACTGATGGTGGGCAAGCCGGGCTTCATGAAGCAGATGGTCGAGGCGTATAACCAGGTCGGCGGCAACGTGATCGGTGCGCTCGAAGTGGCCGATTCGGAGACCGACAAATACGGCATCATCTCGCCCGGCGCGATCGATGGTCGTCTGACCGAGGTGAAGGCTCTGGTCGAGAAGCCCAAGCAGGGCACCGCGCCGTCGAACCTGATGATTCCCGGTCGCTACATTCTCCAGCCCGATGTGATGCGCATCCTGGAGAACCAGGAGAAGGGCGCTGGTGGAGAGATCCAGCTGACCGACGCGATGGCGCAGCTGATCGGCAACCAGCCGTTCCATGGCTTCACCTTCGACGGCCAGCGCTACGATTGCGGCGACAAGGCGGGGTACATCCAGGCGAACCTGGCAATCGCGCTGTCGCGGGCCGACATCGGTCCGGCCGTGCGGGAGTTCGCCAACGGGCTGCTGAAGGGCTGAACCGGGCCATCACCCATCCGTCACCCCGGCCCCGGTCCGGGGTGACGAAGTCGCGGTCGAGAAGGCTCCTAGCCGCGCGTTGTACCGCAGGCGCGGCAACCCGGATCCTTCGGCAGGCGGATCGACCGGAAGCGCAGCGCCAGAAGGTCAATCAACAGCAACTTGCCCGCGGGGTCGTCGCCGAACGGGGCGATGGCGCGCAGGACTTCCAGTGCGGCGAGGCTGCCGATCACGCCGGTGACGGGGCCGAGGACGCCGTCTTCCGCGCAGCTCGTCTCGGCCCGCTCGGGGTCTTCGCCGACGAAGCAGCGGTAGCACGGCTTGTCCGCTTCCCAGCCGCGATAGGTGGCGAGCTGGCCTTCGAACTGCCCGACCGCGGCGGAAACGAGCGGGATCTTGGCGACATGTGCGGCATCGGCGACGCAGAAGCGGGTCGCGAAGTTGTCGCAGCCATCGATTACGACGTCTGCGCCGGCCAGCAGGCTTGCGACGTTCGTCGAATCGATGCGCACGCGGTGGGTTTCGACTGCGACATGCGGGTTGATCCGCTGGACCGCTGCCGCCGCTGCCTCGACCTTCGCGATGCCGGTATCCGCGGTGGTGAAGATCGTCTGGCGTTGCAGGTTCGACGGCTCGACCCGGTCGTCGTCGATCAGGATTAGTCGACCGACACCGGCGGCTCCCAGATACTGGATCGCGGGCGAGCCGATCCCGCCGGCACCGACGATCGCGACGGTGGCCGCCTTCAGCCGGGCCTGTCCGGAGCCGCCGAATTCCTTGAGGACGATATGCCGCGCATACCGGGTGAGTTCGTCGTCGGAGAGGATCATGCGCCCCAGGCGAACGTCAGGCTGGTGCGATACCAGGTGTCCGTATCGGTATCGACCACGTCGATTGAATCGCGCGCGCCGAGGATGACGCCGGCCGCATATTGCTCGACCGTCGGGCAATCGATCGCGCGCGGGGTGATGCGGCGGACGCGGCCGTCGCGCGTCATCAGCACCGCGAGGTCAAGGCTGAGCGACCAGCCCTGCACCGTCCGGACCGCCTTCGCGCAACGCCCGGCCATGACTTCGCCGTGGACATAGGCCGAGGTGTTGGCGAGCGTGGTCGCCTGGCGGCGGATGCGCAGGGGGGGCAGCGTGCTCCAGTCCTGCGGGGGTAATGGGCCGGATACTGGGCCGGATACTGGGGCAGATGCGGGGACCGTAGCGGGCGGCGGCGCCGGGATCGTGGGGACGACCTGCACCTGAGCGATCGGAGGCGCCGCGGCTTGGAGCAGGAGGAGGAAGGCGGCGATCATCGGCCGGTCGATCCGAAGCCGCCTGCACCGCGCGTGGTGTCGTCGAGCGTCGCGACTTCGTCGAGCGTGGCGCGCAGGACGACCGCGGGAACGAGCTGCGCGATCCGGTCGCCGCGCGCAATCTCGAAGGGCTCCTGGCCGAGATTGGCGAGGATGACCTTCACTTCGCCGCGATAGTCGCTGTCGATCGTACCGGGCGTGTTGAGGCAGGTGACGCCGTGCTTGAGCGCGAGGCCGGAGCGGGGGCGGACCTGGACCTCGTGCCCGGCGGGAATGGCGATCGCGAAGCCGGTCGCGACGGCCGCGCGTGCGCCGGGCGCTAGCGTCAGCGCCTCGGCGGCGACTACGTCCATGCCGGCCGCGCCGTCGGTCGCGTAGACAGGCAAAGGCAGGCCTTCGCCGTGCGGCAGGCGTTTGAGTTCGATGCGGATCATGATGCGGCTTCTAGCGCATCGGCGATGCGGTCCGCCAGTCGGGCGGCGACCGCCTCCTTGGGCAGGCGCTCCCAGCTCTCGACGCCGGTTGCCGTGACGAGATGCACGCTGTTGTCCGCGCCGCCCATCACGTCGCCCGATACGTCGTTGGCGACGATCCAGTCGGCCTGTTTGCGGACGCGCTTGGCGGTGGCGTGTTCGAGCACGTGTTCGGTTTCTGCGGCGAACCCGATCAGGAGGCGAGGGCGGTGCGGGCTGCGCGCCAAAGTCGCGAGAATGTCGGGATTTTCCGCGAGCGTCAGCGTGGGTGTGGCATCGCCCTTCTTGATCTTCTGCGCGGCGGACTCGACGTGCCAGTCCGCCACGGCGGCCACCATGACGGCGGCGTCGGCAGGCAGCGCGTGGTCGACCGCGTCGGCCATCTCGCGCGCGGTCTCGACGTCGATCCGGTCGACCGCCGGCGGGGTCGCGAGCGTCACGGGGCCGGCGACGAGCGTGACGCGTGCGCCGAGCCGTGCCAGCGCCGCGGCGATCGCGAAGCCCTGTTTGCCAGAGGAGCGATTGGCGATGTAGCGGACCGGGTCGATCGGTTCGTGAGTCGGGCCGGCGGTGACGAGCACATGGCGGCCCGCGAGCCGCTTGCGCGGTGCGGGAGCGACCATGTCTTCGATAGCGGCGAGGATCGCGGGGGGCTCGGGCAGGCGGCCGGGGCCGTATTCGCCGCACGCCATCGCGCCTTCGTCGGGTTGCATCACCGTCACGCCGTCGGCGCGGAGTTGCGCGACGTTGCGGACGGTCGCGGCGTGGGTCCACATGCGGACGTTCATCGCGGGCGCGACCAGGACCGGCTTGTCGGTCGCGAGCAGCAGCGTCGTCGCGAGGTCGTTCGCGAGTCCGCCGGCCATGCGCGCGATCAGGTCGGCGGTGGCGGGGGCGACGACGATCAGGTCGGCTTGGCGGCTGAGCTGGATATGGCCCATCTCGGCCTCGTCCTTGAGGTCCCAGAGCGTCGTGTAGACCTTGTCCTCGCTGAGCGCGGCGAGCGTCATCGGCGTGACGAAATGATGCGCCGCCTCGGTCATCACGCAGCGCACCGCATGGCCGCGGCCTTTCAGCAGGCGGATCAGTTCGGCGGCCTTGTAGGCGGCGATCCCGCCACCGACGATCAGGAGAATGCGCGTCATGAAGGCGTCTTTAGCGGATAATCCGCGTCACGGTAATGCGTCGGCTGTCGAGCGCCGCATGGACCAGATCGCGCAGGCCATCGGGAACGAACACGAGACCGGTCAGCAGCAACGGCGTGACCAGCAGCGCCCAGTGCGGCGTCTCCTCGGTGCCGAACACGGTGATCAGCAATGCGGTGAGGACGATCGTCGCGAGCGCACGCAGGGCGAGGGGATCGCGCCATGTCGCCCAGCCGAACAGCGCGAGGCCGACGATCGGTGCTGCCAGGCCCAACGGCAGCCAGGCGAGTGCGGTGGCCGAGACTGTGGCGGACACGAACGCGCCGAAACCGAGCAGCCCGGCCCAGTCGAAAACCATGTCGTCGAGTGGCTTGACGACCTGCGCCACGGCATAGGCGTGGATTGCCAGTACGAGGGCGACGACGATCAGCGCGGCGGCCCAGCCTAGCGCCTCGCGCCGCTGACGTTCGGCCAGCGCGAACGACAGCATGACGATCAGATAGAGTGCAGCAGTCTCGCGGAGCACGGCCGCTACAACACCGAACGCGATCGCGTCGACATAATGGCCGCGCCGCCTGATCGCGAGCGAGAGCGTTATCGCGAGCCCGGCCCAGAGATCGGGCAATGGCGCGAGCGAGGGCTGGAGCAGAGGCACGAGGCTGGCGAACAGCAGCAAAGCGACCACCGTCTGCGCGGCGCGCGTCTTCAGTACCGGCTGCATTCGGCCATAGCAGGCGACCGCGACCGCCGCGGTGAGTAGGTAGAGCATCGCAATCACTACCATGCTCGGCAGCGCGGCCTCGATCACCGCGAGCGTGGGCAGGCGGAACGCGGTGAATGGCGCGAGCGGATAGCCGCCGGCGCGCAGCGCATCTGCGGCCACCGCATAGTAATTGCCGCCGTGGCGAACGCCGTCCACGATCATCGCGTATAGCGCGGTATCGGTATGAGCGGGTGCCGTGGAGAGCGCGGCGAGCGTCGCGGTCACGAGCAGCGCCAGCAGCGCGACCACCGCCCGGGCGGCCGGCTGCGAGATGTTTGCGAACCGTGACGGCGCCGCGAGCCAGACCGGGGTCAGCGGGCGGCGCATCGTCACGTCACGCTGAACCACGTTCCTGCGATGCCGACGAGCGCGGCGATCACCGCCACCGCCGCATAGCGCCAGCCGCCGCCGATCCGGATGACTTCGATCTCGCGCAGCGGCGGGGTCGGGGGGGCACCACCGGGGGCGGGGTAATGCGCCTCGATCCGGCGGACCAATTCGGGCAGGCGGGTGAGCGTCTGGAAGTCGGCGATCAGGCGGTCGGCGATCGCAGCCTCGGGGCCGAGTTCGCCGCGGATCCAGTCGCGGACGAACGGCTCGGCGGCTTCCCACAAATTGATGTCGGGGTTGAGGCTGGTCGCGACGCCCTCGACCATCACCATAGTCTTCTGGAGCAGCAGCAGATGCGGCTGCGTCGCCATGTCGAAATCGCGCGTGATCGAGAACAGGCTGTCGAGCATCATGCCGATCGACATGTCCTTGACCGGCAGCCCGCGCATCGGTTCGCCGACCGCACGCAATGCGGTGGCGAACTCGGCGACGTCGTGGTGCGCGGGGACGTATCCGGCTTCGAAATGGATCTCGGCGACGCGCTTATAATTGCCGGTGATCAGGCCGTAGAGAATCTCGGCGAGCCAGACGCGCGCGCGCCGGTCGATCCGGCCCATGATGCCGAAATCGATCGCGGCGATGCGGTTGCCGGGCAGCGCGAACAGGTTTCCCTGGTGCATGTCGGCGTGGAAAAACCCGTCGGCGATCGCCTGGCGAAGGAACGCGCGGACGAGCGTGTTGGCGAGTGCGGGAAGGTCGTAGCCGGCTGCGACTAGCGCCGGGCGGTCGGACAGCTTGATGCCGTCGATCCACTCGATGGTCATGACCTTGTTGGTCGAGCGTGCCCAGTCGATCGCGGGGATGACGAAGTCGGGCTCGGCGGTCATGCCCTCGGCGAGTTCGGAGGCGGAGGCGGCTTCGCGGCGGAAGTTCAGTTCGCGCAGGGTCCAGCGCTTGAACGTCTCGATCGTGAGGCGCGGGCGCAGGCGCATCGCCTCGGGGCTGAGCGCCTCCAGTTGTGCGGCTGCCCAGCTATACGTGTCGATCGCGCGGGCGAAATCGTCTTCGACGCCGGGGCGGAGGACCTTGACCGCGACCTGGCGGCCGTCGGTCGTGACGGCGCGGTGGACCTGGGCGATCGACGCGGCACCGACTGGGACCTGCTCGATACGGGAGAACAGCGTATCGAGCGGCTTGCCGAAGCTCGCCAGCATCGCTGCCTCGATCGTCTCGTAGGGGACGGGGGAGAGCTGGTCTTGGAGGCGCAACAGATCCTGCGCTGCGTCCTCGCCGACGAGATCGGGGCGGGTGGCGAGCGTCTGGCCGAGCTTGATCGCCGCGGGTCCGATCGCCTGGAACGCGTCGGCATAGCGCGGCACTGCGGGCACGCGCGCGCCGAACCGGGCGATCCGGGCGAGGCGGCGGACGGGGGCTGGCGTGTTCGGGTCACGCTCGATCCCGCGCAGCGCGCCGTGGCGAGCGAGGATGCGGCCCCATTTGAGGAGTCGCCAGATGTGGGTGGTGGAGGCGGTCACTGGGTGTTTGCGGCGTAAGAAGGGGTAGAAGGGGTTTGTTCACGCAAAGGCGCGAAGGCGCGAAGAGAAGAGATTTGTTCACGCGGAGACGCGGAGACGCGGAGAGAAAGAAGAAGTGGTTCGCGCAGAGGCGCAGAGGCGCAGAGGTGTGTTGCCTCGCCGCGGATGCGGCTTTTCATCATTGGCGAAGGGCTGACATAGCGCTGACGTGCATAAGACCCGGCGCCTTCGCGACCACTTACTCTCCGCGTCTCCGCGTCTCCGCGTGAACACATCTTTGCGTCTTCGCGCCTTCGCGTGATCACTAGATCTTCCACCCGCTGTGGATCGCGACGAGTCCGCCCAGCAGCGGTTCGACCTTGGTCTGCACGAAGCCCGCGTCCGCGATCATGCCCTTGAACTTTGGCATGTCGGGGAAGCGCCGGATCGATTCGATCAGGTAGCGATAGCTGTCGGCATCCTGCGCGAGCAGCTGGCCGAGCTTCGGGACCATCTTGTGCGAATAGGCGTCGTATACCTCGGCGAACCCCGGCCAGACGGTCGTCGAGAATTCGAGGCAGTAGAACCGCCCGCCGCGGCGCAGCACGCGGTGGGCTTCGCGCAACGCCTTGGGGATGTCGGTCACGTTCCGGATGCCGAACGCGATCGTGTACGCGTCGAAGAACTTGTCGGGGAAGGTCAGCGTTTCCGCGTTGGCTTCGGTCCAGACCAGGCCGTCGATCCCGCGCTTCTGCGCGCGCTGCATGCCGACTTCGAGCATCTGCGGGTTGATGTCGGCGACCGTGATCGAGGCGCCCGACGGCGCCATGCGGAAGGCGATGTCGCCGGTGCCGCCCGCCATGTCGAGGATCTGCTCGCCCTCGCGCGGCTTCACGCGGCGGACGAAGCGGTCCTTCCACAGCCGGTGCATGCCGCCCGACATCGCGTCGTTCATCAGGTCGTATTTGCCTGCGACGTTCGAGAAGACGCCGCCGACGCGGGCGGTCTTCTCGGTGGCGGGGATGTCTTCGTAGCCGAAGGAGACGGTATCGGGCGTCGAAGCGGGCGCGGGCGCGATCAAGTCGTTCATATCCTGCGCTCTAGCCGCGCCTTGTGGCGCGAGCAAACGCAACCTAGCTGCAAAGCGTGCCAGAATTACCAGAAGTCGAAACCACCGTGCGCGGGCTGGAGCCCGTGCTCAAGGGCCAGCGCCTGACCTCGGTCGAGCCGCGTCGTGCCGACTTGCGGAAAGCGATCCCGGTCGACTTGCGCCAGCGGATGACGGGGGCGACGGTCACGACGCTCGGGAGGCGTGCCAAATACGGGCTGATCGATACCGATCGCGGCGACACTTTGGTGTTCCATCTCGGCATGTCGGGACGCTGGCGAGTCGATCCGAGTGAACTCCTCGCGCACGATCACCTGCTGATCGGGACGGGGGCGGGCCGGACGGTTGCGCTCAACGACCCGCGGCGATTCGGCTTTCTCGATCTTTGGGCGACTGATGACATCGCCAATTATCCGCCGTTCCTCAGCATGGGGCCGGAGCCGCTCGGGCCAGACCTGACGGCCGCGTATTTGCTGGAGGCGCTCGAAGGGCGGGGGGCGTCGATCAAGGCGATGCTGCTCGATCAGCGGATCGTTGCCGGGCTCGGCAATATTTATGTGTGCGAGGCGCTGCACATGGCGAAGATCGCGCCGAGCCGGGCGGCGGGGCGGATCTCGCTGTTCCGACTCGAGCGACTGGTCGAGGCGATTCGGACCGTGCTGACGGCGGCGATTCTCGCAGGAGGCTCTTCGCTTCGCGACTATGTGCGGCCGGACGGCGAACTCGGCTATTTCTCCAAGCAATGGCGTGTCTATGGGCGCGAGGGCGAGGCGTGCGAATGCGGCACGACCGTCAGGCGGCGTACCGAGGGCGGGCGCTCGACCTTCTGGTGTCCGAAGTGCCAGCGCGGCTGAGCGTTTCGGTTGACGCGCAGGAGCAAAGTGAGTAGGGCCGCGGCTTCGAGAGGGCGTAGGAGCAATCCGGCGCCCCTTTTTATTCATTCGAACATCCAGAGGGCTTCATGGCGAACACGCCGCAGGCGAAAAAGCGTATCCGTCGCAACGACCGTCGCGCGGAAGTGAACGGCAACCGAGTCGGCCGTATCCGTACCTTCATCAAGAAGGTCGAGGCCGCGCTGGCATCGGGCGACAAGGGCGCAGCGACCACCGCACTCGCGGCCGCACAGCCTGAGCTGCAGCGTGGCGTCGCCAAGGGCGTGCTGCACAAGAACACCGCGAGCCGCAAGTTCGCGCGTCTGACCAAGGCCGTGACTGGGCTCGCCTAAGCGAACGATCACTGTCGAAAGCGGATCACCCGTCGGGACATTCCCGGCGGGTTTTTTGCGTGTGCGAAGGGAACCTCCGGAGAGTCCGCATAACCCTAGGATTCGCCACGATTCGTGTGCGAGAGAATCACGTCATGCAATCGCCGAAATTGCAAAAAATGCGTAAACACAGCGACTTATAAAAATATCGACGCATTTCCGCGGCTTGATCAAGTCAACCCGCTTTATTTCGAAAATGTGACGCGTCGGGGCCTTGCTCGGATCGCTGATCGCTTCATAACGGGGCTCACAGCGACGGTGGTTTCCACCGCTGCATCAACAAACAGGGCGAAGATGCCGGATGACCCTTGGGGTCGTCTGGGGGCCATTTTCTGTCGGGACTATGTCACCTGCACGCGTGTCGTGCGGGGTCGGAGAAGTGTGCGCGTGACGAAGTGGCAAGGACCGATGACCCACGCGACCGAGGCCGAGAAGGCCTGGGCCCGCGTGCGTGCGTCCTTGCGCGAGTCGGCAGGCGCGCGGCTGTTCGAGCAGTGGCTGAAGCCGATCGAGCTGATCCCGGGTGAGGATCGCGACACGATCCGCCTCGCGCTGCCATCGGCGTTCATGACGAACTGGGTCCGCAATCATTACGCCGATCGACTCGTGCTCGAATTCAAGCAGATCCTGCCCAACGTCCGCACCGTCCAGATCGAGACCCGGGTGCCGGGTCGCGCGCCCGTCATGCTGGCGATAGACCCGGTGGCGGATTCGGTGGTCGTTGAGCCTGCCGCGCCGAAGCCGGTCGTCGAAGCCAAGCCGGTCGCAGAACCCAAGCCGGCTGCGCAACCTGCACAGGTTGTGATGAAGTTCGGCGTCGATCCGTCGCTGAAGCCTGCGCCTGCGCCGGTCGTGGCAGCGGCGCCGGTCGGGGTGCCCGCCGAACGCCCGCCGCTCGATCCGCGGTACACGTTCGAGCGATTCGTCGTGGATCCGTCGAACAAGGTCGCGTTCAACGCGGCCAAGGTGCTCGCCGAGCCGGGTCCGGTCCGGTTCAGCCCTCTGTTCCTTCACAGCGGCACGGGGCAGGGCAAGACCCACCTCATGCACGCGATCGGCCACGCGTTCCTCGAGCATAACCCGCACGCGATCGTGCTGTGCATGTCCGCCGAGCGCTTCATGTACGATTTCGTCGCGGCGATGCGCGCGCGCGATACGCATGCGTTCAAGCAGCGGCTGCGCGGTGCCGACCTGCTGCTGATCGACGACCTCCAGTTCATCGCCGGCAAGGACGCGACGCAGGAGGAGTTCTTCCACACGGTCAACGAGATCATGGCGGCGGGCAAGCGGCTGGTGATCTCCGCCGATCGCTGCCCGCAGGCGCTGGAAGGCGTCGAGGCGCGGATCATCAGCCGGATGGCGGTCGGGCTGGTCGCGGATATCAAGGCGCCCGACCTGACGCTGCGCCGGACGATCCTCGACCGGAAGCTCGTCGACCTGCCGGACATGCGCGTGCCGACCGACGTGCTCGACCTGCTCGCCGCCCGCATCCATGCGAACATCCGCGAGCTGGAGGGCGCACTGAACCGCGTCGTGGCGTATGCACAGCTGACCGGGGACACGATCGATCTCGACTTCGCGGTCGCGACGCTGGGTGAAGTGCTCCGCGGCGCGCAGAAGCGCGTGACGATCGACGAGATCCAGAAGCTGGTGTCGGCGCATTTCGAACTGAAGCCGCTCGATTTGATTTCGGCGCGACGGGCGCGGGCGGTGGCACGGCCGCGGCAGATCGCGATGTATCTGGCCAAGCGGCTGACGACCCGGTCGCTGCCGGAGATCGGGCGGAAGTTCGGCGGGCGCGATCACTCGACGGTGATCCATGCGGTGCGCAAGATCGAGGAACTGCGGGATTCGGACCGGGATATCGATGCGGCGGTGCGCGTGCTGATGCGCGAGCTTGAGGGCTAGGCCACAACGTCTGTCATCCTGACGAAAGTCAGGATCCAGAGTTACGGATGCTACCCTGCATGGCTCTGGATCCTGACTTTCGTCAGGATGACGGGACGGGTCAATCGTCATCCCAGCACCACCGTCATTCGAGCGAAAGCTGGGATCTTTCAGTTTGGCGGATGTCGCGTGCAACGGGGGAGACCCCAGCTTTCGCTGGGGTGACGGTTATGGTGCAGGGGTGACGGTCGGGTACTCAGGCGCCAAGTGAACCGTCACGATAACGGATAAGCAGTCTCAGACCTGCAACCCCATTGCGTCCTGCGTCGCCTTCAACACCGGTGCCGCCAGCGCGCGCGCCTTCTCCGCGCCTGCCTGCAGCACCGCCGTCACCGCGCTGCGATCGTCCAGCAACCGAACCATCTCGTCACGGATCGGCCCCAGCTTCGCCACCGCCAGATCCGCCAGCGCAGGCTTGAATGCGCCGAAGCCCTTGCCGCCGAACTCGCCGAGCACCGTCGGCACGTCGCTATCCGCCAACGCCGCGTAGATCGTCAGCAGGTTGCGGGCCTCCGCCCGATCCCCCAGCTCCTCGACCGTTGCCGGCAAATTGTCGGGATCGGTCTTCGCCTTGCGGAACTTGTCGGCGATGGTGTCGTCGCTGTCGATCAGCTTGACCACCGACTGCTCGGACGGGTTCGACTTCGACATCTTCGCCGACGCATCGCGCAACGACATGATCCGCGGCGCCGCCTTACTGATCAGCGGCGCGGGCAGCGTGAACAGGTCGACGCCGTAGTCGCCGTTGAACTTGGTGGCGATGTCGCGCGCGAGTTCGAGATGCTGCTTCTGGTCCTCGCCGACCGGCACGTGCGTCGCGTTGTAGAGCAGCACGTCGGCCGCCATCAGCACGGGGTAGTCGTACAGCCCGACGCTCGCGCCTTCGCGGTTCTTGCCCGCCTTGTCCTTGAACTGCGTCATCCGGTTCAGCCAGCCGACGCGCGCGACGGTGTTGAGCAGCCACGCCAACTCGCTGTGCGCGGGGACGCGGGCCTGGTTGAACAGGATCGACTTCGCCGGATCGATCCCGGCCGCGATCATCGTCGCGGCGACCTCGATCGTGTGGGCCGACAGTTCCGCCGGCGCGATCCATTCGGTCGGGGCATGGAGATCGGCGATGAAGAATAGCGATTCCCCGCCCTGCGCCGCGACGTCGTCTTGTCCCTTCACCCACTGCTTCACCGCCCCCAGGTAATTGCCGAGGTGGAGATTACCGGTGGGCTTGATGCCGGAAACAACGCGCATTGAAAGACCTATCGTGAACGACGCAGAAGCGTGGAAATGTCGCCCAGCCGGAACGCGCCGGTGAGCAATGTTGCGATCGCATAGACTACGCCGCCGGTGGTAACCAGCACCAGCATCGCCCCCCAGCGCTGGATGCTGGTGCCGGTCACGAACGGCTGGAACAGGTCGTTGAGGAAAAACATCACGACGCCCATGATCAGCGCGGCGACCAGCAGCCGCCACGTCCGCCGGCGCAACCGCGCGTCGGGAGTGAAGTGACCGCGCCGGACGAGCGTGCGGTAGAGCATCGCGACGTTGACCGTGCTCGCGATCGCGGTGGCGAGCGGTGGACCCATGTGACCAAGCGGTTTGATGAAGGCGAGGTTGAGGACGAGGTTCACGACCATCGACATCGTTGCATAGCGCACCGGCGTCTTCGTGTCGGAGCGTGCGTAATAGCCCGGCGTCAGCACCTTCACGAGGATGTACGACGGCAGTCCGATCGAGAAGGCGGCGAGCGCCTGCGCGGTCAGCACGCTGTCGTCGAGCGCGAACTTGCCGTGCTGGAACAGGGCCCCGACGATCGGCACGCCGCAGACGATCAGCGCGACCGTTGCGGGCAGCGTCAGGAACAGCGCGAGTTCCATGCCGCGGTTCTGCGTGGTCATCGCCTCGGCCTCCTCGCCGCGGCCGAGCTGGCGCGAGATGGTGGGAAGCAGGACGGTGCCGAGACCGATGCCGATCAGACCCAGCGGAAGCTGGTTCAGACGGTCGGCGAAATAGATGTACGAGACCGAGCCGGCCGGCAGCAAAGCGGCGGCGAGCGCGGTCGAGACGACGAGGTTGATCTGCACCGCGCCGGCCCCGGCGGCGGCGGGCCAGATCAGCGACATGAGTTTCTTCACGTCGGGGTTGAGTTGCGGGCGCTTGAGGCGGAGCTTCACCCCGGATGCGCGACAGGCCCAGATCAGCCACAGAAGCTGCAACGCCCCCGACACCGTCACCGCGATCGCCTGGTTGCGCGCGGTCAGCAGCGGCTGGCGCTCGTGGAACAGCAACAGCGCGGCGATCAGCGTCGCGTTCAGCAGGATCGGCGCGGCGGCGTTGATCCAAAACTTGTGCAGCGAATTGAGGATGCCGCCGAGCAGCGATACGAGGCTGATCAGCAGCAGATAGGGGAGGGTGATCCGCGAGAGATGGACGACATAGTCGAACCGCTCCGCGCTCGCGCCGTTGAACCCGAAGGTCAGCAGCCACGTCATCGGCCACGCCGCGAGCTCGAACAACACCGTCATCGCGATCAAGGTCGGCAGCAACACCGACAGCGCGTCCTCGGCGAACGCGATGCCGTCGGGCAGTCCGCGCCCGGTCTTGTCGCCGACCTTCCGATTGAACATCGGAATGAACGCAGCGGAGAACGCGCCCTCCGCGAAGAGGGCGCGGAACATGTTGGGGAGGCGGAACGCGATCAGGAACGCGTCCGACGCGAACCCCGCGCCGACGAACCGCGCGAACAGCGAGTCGCGAACCAGTCCCAGGACACGGCTGGCGAGCGTCAGCCCGCCGACCGATCCCAGTGCCTTGGTCAGGTTCATCTACGCGCGCCCCGCCTCCGCTCGATCAAGCCTGGCCGAAATCACCGACGTTCGGCTGGATGCCCTGCTGCTCCGACTGGGTCAGGTACAGCTGGCCGAAATCGATCGGCTCGAGCAGCAGCGGCGGGAAGCCACCGTCACGCACAGCGTCGGAAAGCACGCGGCGGGCGAACGGGAACAGCAGGCGCGGCGCTTCACCCAGCAGGAACGGCTGGACGTGCTCGGCCGGGATGTTGCGCAGCCCGAAGAGCCCTGCGTACGAAAGGTCGACGATGAAGGCGACCTGCCCATCGGTCTCGGCACGGACGTCGATCTTCAGCACGACCTCGTGCACTTCGTCGCCGACCTGCGCCGCGCCGATGTTGAACTGCACGTCGATCGCCGGCGGGGTCTGGTTCTGGTAGACGGCAGGCGCGTTCGGGTTCTCGAACGACAGATCCTTGACGTATTGCGAGATCAGGCCGGCGGCGGGAATCGTGTCCTCGCCGTTCACGAGCTGGTCGCCCATCTGGTCGGGCGCGGTCACGCCATTGTCCTGATCATCCATTCGTCGTGTCCTTGCGAAGAAGCGTGAAATAGGGACCGAAGCGGCACGCTTGCGCGTTCATGTCGGTCAGGGGGCTGCGAGTAGCAGTGCCGACCGGGCGTTTCAACGGGCCCGGGTTTGAATAAGCGCAGCTTTGGCCTATGTTAGCCCGAAGATCGGAGGCACGGTTGTTTTACGTAGTTCTTCTCGCGATGGTTGCAGGCTTCTTAGCGATGCGACTGTATAGCGTGCTCGGCAAGCGGACGGGGCATGAACAGCCCTTGCCGCGCGCGGCCGAGGACCGTCCTGCGCTTGCCGCCGTTCCGCGAACGATGGATGCGACGCCCGAGCCCCGCGAGGTCGCCAGCCGCAACATCGAGCCGCGCGCCGAAGCAGGCTTGCGTTCGATCGTCGCCGCCGAAGCCGGGTTCGACGTCAACCAGTTCCTCGAAGGCGCACAGGCGGCGTACCGCATGGTGCTCGAAGCATTCTGGAAGGGCGACGAGGAGCAGCTGGGCTATCTCGCCGAAGACGACGTCCGGGCGGCGTTCGCCGAGGCGATCGCAGCGAGGGTCGCGGCTGGCGAAGTGCTCGACAACCGTCTCGTCTCCATCGAGCGCGCGGTGATATCCGATGCGAGCGTGTCGGGTCGCGATGCGCGGATCACGGTGCGGTTCGATGCGGACATCGCGGCCGTCACGCGCGACGGCGAGGGCAATGTCCTGGCCGGGTCGCTGACCGACGCGGTCGAGACGCATGATGTCTGGACGTTCGCACGGACGCTGAAGAGCAGCGATCCGAACTGGAAGCTCGCCGACACCGACGAGGCGTGACCGTGCGCTTCAGGGGGGCGGGGCTCGGCGGACTTGGTCTTTCGCTGCTGTTGAGCGCGTGCGTCGGTGGCGTCGCGCCGCCCCGTTCGGCTCCCGCACCGGTCGATCGGGGCGGCAACGCAGATCGCGAACCCTCGCGCGAGCCCGTGCGTGTGCATCCTTCGCGCGATACGGGTGCTTCGCCCAACATCCGTGGCATCCAGATGCCGGCGCGGATCGTCGGCGCTGTGCCGATGTTGCCGATTCCCGTGGTAACGCCGACGGCACCGACCAACGCGGTTGCTGCCGGCGTGATCGCCGGTCCGCCGATCGCCAGCCTGCCGATCGACGAGACGCAGGCGCAGTCGGCGCTGTCGGCCTTTATCACGAGCTGTCCTTCGCTGATGCGTCGTACCGATACGTCGGGCCTAACGCGTGGCACCGATTGGCAGCCGGCCTGTGCGGCGGCGGCCTCGGTTCCTCGCGGCGGTGCGCGGATTTTTTTCAAGCAGTGGTTCGAGGCGGTGCAGGTCGGTGACGGCAAGGCGTTCGCGACGGGCTATTACGAGCCTGAGATCGCTGGTTCGCTCGAGCGTCGCGATGGCTATGCGCCTATCTATGGGCGGCCCAACGACCTGATCGACGTCGATCTCGGTGCGTTCTCGACCAGCTTGAAGGGCAAGAAGATCCGCGGTCGCGTCGATCGCAGCAATCTCGTGCCCTATTATGACCGCACCGCGATCGAGCAGGGTGCGCTTTCGGGGCGCGCGCCGATCCTCGCCTGGGCGCGCGATCCGGTCGAATTGTTCTTCCTGCAGATCCAGGGTTCGGGGCGACTTCGGTTGCCCGATGGCGAGATCCTGCGGATCGGCTATGCGACGCAGAACGGCCGCGATTATACCGGCATCGGCGCGCTGATGAAGTCGCGCGGGTTGCTGCAACCGGGGCAGACCTCGATGCAGGGGATCGTCGCCTGGCTCCATGCGCACCCGGCCGAGGGGCAGGCGATCATGCGCGAGAACAAGAGCTTCGTGTTCTTCCGCGAACTGGAGGGGGCACCCTTGGGCGCACTCGGCCTGCCGGTCACCGGCCAGGTGAGTGCTGCGGCGGACGTCAAGTTCGTGCCGCTGGGTGCGCCCGTGTTCCTGTCGCTCGACCGGCAGGATGCGAGCGGTTTGTGGGTCGCGCAGGATACCGGCGGTGCGATCAAGGGGAGCAATCGCTTCGACACGTTCTGGGGCGCTGGGCCTGCGGCGGAGTCGACCGCGGGGGGGATGGCGGGACGTGGCACCGCGTTCCTGTTGCTGCCGATCGGTACGGTCCAGCGTCTCAATGGCCAAGCGAATGGGGCGCAATATGGCGGGCCGACCCCTCAACCCTGACCCCCTTACCCCCGAGGAGGCGCAACTCTGGGCGCGGGTGATGCAGACCGTCCGGCCGATGCGTGCGGTTGCCGTCCGCATTCCCGAGCGCGCACCGCCGCTGCCGCCTCCGCCGAAGCCGGTGATCGGGCCCAATGGCAAGGTTGTTCCGCCGCCACCGGCACCGCTGGGCCGGGTGAAGCCGATCGTTCGTACCGTCGTTACGCCGTTCGCGAGCCGCCCGGGTGCGAAACCGGTGCTACCGCCGCGGCCGGTCGCCAAGCCGATCACCGCGAATACGCTGGATGGTGGCTGGGACAAGAGGCTGACGCGCGGCGTGGTCAGCCCGGATAGCTCTATCGACCTTCACGGACATACGCTGGCTTCCGCGCATGCGTTGCTCGATGTCGGTCTGGGGCGGGCAATCGCGCGTGGCGACCGCGTGCTCCTGCTGGTGACGGGCAAGCCGCCGCGACCCGAGAGCGAGCGCCCGCATGCGCGCGGGGCGATCCGGTCGGCGGTGGCCGACTGGCTGGCGGGGTCGCGTCATGCGGACTCGATCGCGGCCGTGCGCGGTGCGCATCCGCGGCATGGCGGGCAGGGGGCGCTGTATATCGTCCTGCGCCGCGGGCGGGATTAGGCGGCATCGAGACTGATCCTCCCCCGCCAGGGGGAGGTGGCTGGCTCTCGCCAGACGGAGGGGGAGGTGAGGGAGAACCGCTGTTGCGTGTTCCTCCCCCTCCGTCGCCTTCGGCGCCACCTCCCCCTAGCGGGGGAGGATTTAGATACTGGGTAGACGAACGACTGGAGGCGCTATCGCAGCGCGCGGTCGATCACGCCTGCATAGATATCCGTCAGCGCCAGCAGGTCATCGACCGCGACTGCTTCGTCGACCTTGTGCATCGTCGCGTTGATCAGGCCGAACTCGACCACCGGGCACAGCTTCGAGAGGAAGCGCGCGTCGGAGGTGCCGCCGGTGGTCGACAATTCCGGGGTGATGCCCGTCGCTGCGAGGATCGCGTCCGAGAGAAGCGCGGAAAACGCACCCGGCTCCGTCAGGAACGCTTCGCCCGAGACCTTGCCGGTCACGACCGCACCCGGCGCATGGCGTTCGGCAATCGTGCGGATGCGCTCGATCAGGTCTGCCCCGCGATGCCGATCGTTGAACCGGATGCTGAGCCGCGCCGACGCCTTGGCCGGGATGACGTTGTGCGCGGGGTTGCCGACGGTGATATCGGTAACCTCGATGTTCGACGGCTGGAACCAGTCGGTTCCTTCGTCGAGCATGACGGTTTCAACCTCGGCCAGGATCGCGATCAGGCGCGGGATCGGGTTGTCGGCGAGATGCGGGTAGGCGACGTGGCCCTGGCGCCCAGGCACGTCGATCCAGATGTTCACCGACCCGCGCCGCCCGATCTTCATCATGTCGCCGAGCCGCGTGGTCGAGGTGGGTTCGCCGACCAGGCAAAGGTCGGGTACGATGCCCCGCGCGGCCATCCGCTCCATCAATGCGACGGTGCCGTAGGTCGCCGGCCCCTCCTCGTCGCCGGTGATGATCAGCGACAGCGTGCCTGCATCGCTGCGGCTGGCGGCAGCCACGAATGCGGCAACCGCGCCCTTCATGTCGACCGCGCCGCGTCCGTACAGCAGCCCGCCGCGGACTTCGCCGGACCAGGGCGAACCAGTCCAGCCCTCGCCCGGGGGAACGACGTCGACATGGCCGGCGAACGCCAGATGCCGCGGCCCGGTCCCGCGTGTGGCAAGCAGATTCTCCACCGGACCGTCCGGCGCTTCACCGACAACGAACCGATCGACTGCGAAGCCGAGCGGCACCAGCGCCGCCTCCAGGACGTCGAATACCGCCCCGCGCGCCGGCGTGACGCTGTCAACGCAGAGCAATGCCTGCGCGAGAGTGACGGGATCGATCATGCCGCCATCGCCGTTGTTCCTTCATGCCCAAGATCGATATCGCCCGCATCGCGCCCGTGAAAATCGGCAGCGATTATCCGCCACCCTTCGACGAGCCCGCCGCCGGCCGCGTCATCCGCGACATCGCACGCGCCGGCGGCGCGACCGACTGGGCGGCGAACCATGTCGTGCTGTCCCCCGGCACCTGGTCCTCGCAGCGTCACTGGCACGCGGGCGAGGACGAGATCGTCGTCATCCTCGCGGGCGAGGCAATTCTGATCGACGACGATGGTCGGCATCTGATGCGAACCGGCGACATCGCGGTCTTCCCCAAGGGTGACGGCAACGGCCATCACCTGATCAATGAGAGCGACGCCGATTGCGTACTGCTCGCGCTCGGCGTGCCGGAGGCGTCGTTGGTGACCTACCCCGATATCGACCTGCTCTATTCGCCGGAAACAGGAGAGGTGCATCGCGACGGGACGCCCTATTGAGCTGCCACGGGCTGCTCATATTGCTCGAGCACCCATTCCTCTTCCTGCGCGGCCGCGATCCAGTCCTGCATGAAGGGATGTTCGAACATCGCCTGCATATAGCCGGCGGCAAAGCGCGCGATCGGCAGCTGGTAGGTCACGATCCGGGTGACGACCGGCGCGAACATGATGTCCGCCGCCCCGAACTGGCCGAACAGGAAATCGCCGCCCCCACCGAAGCGTGCGCGCGCTTGTGCCCAGATCTCCATGATCCGCTGCAACTCGGCGAGCACGTCGTCGTCGGGGGTGCGCGCCGGGAACACCTGGCGGACGTTCATGCTGTGCTTGCGACGCAGCGCGGCAAAGCTCGAATGCATCTCCGCCGCCATCGACCGCGCCATCGCCCGCGCGGCATTGTCCTCGGGCCAGAAGCGCTCGCGCCCGACCTTGTCGGCGAGATAGTCGACGATCGCCAGGCTGTCCCACACCACCGCGTCGCCGTCCCACAGGATCGGCACCTTGCCCGACGACGGCGCGAACTCGTTCCCTGAGCGGCGCTTTTCCCAATCGGCGTCGTACATCGGCACGACCACCTCCTCGAACGGCAGCCCGGACTGCTTGCACGCGAGCCAGCCGCGCAGCGACCAGGAGGAATAGGCCTTGTTGCCGATGATCAGTTTCATGCGCGCGGTGCTAGGCGAGGGGACGGAAAGAGGCAACTCGCTCGCAGTCCCCTCTCGTGTCGTGCCGTCAGAACAGGCCCGGCACTTCGCGCTGTGCGGTGCCCGGGCGATCCGGCATCAGCAGGTCGCGCCGCGTGTCGGCGGTACGAAGCGATCGTGCGTTCGCCGCGCCCGTGATCGGCGTACAGCTCCGCCCGGCGAGAAAGTTCAGGGCTTCTCGGGTCGACGATTCGAGCGGGTCGCCGAGCTGGTAGCCGATATCGTCCGATGCCTGGCAGGACGCCTCGACCTTGGTGGCCAGCCCGTCATAGTAATCCCCGCTGCGTGCGGCGTTCTGGGTCGCAAGCGCCACCACGCGCAGGCGATCGTCGCACGCTTCCCTGTCGAGCGCGATCTGGCCGACCGGCTTGCCATAGGTGTTGGTGCCGATCAGTCCGGCGTTGGTGTGCAGATACGGCGTGAACGCGTTGATGACGAGTTCGCTCGCCGACGCCGTGCCGCCCGTGCCGATGAACGCGATCCGCGTGGGCGCGATCGATTCGGGCTGCGGTGCGAAGAATCGCGTCGTGTTGTTCGAGGCCTTCTCGGTGCGGAAGGTGACGTAGTCGAAGACTTCGGAGGTCGACCGGGCACCACCGAGCAGATCGCCCAGATATTCCGCCGTCTCGATCAGGCCACCACCGTTATAACGCAGATCGATGATGACTTTCGTGACGCCCTTGGCGCGGAAATCGGCGAAGGCGGTCTTCAGCGCGGGCTCCGCAGTTTTGATGAACGTCCGCAGGTTGATGTAGCCGACGCTCTGCCCGCCATCCTGGATGATCTTCGCGCCATAGCGGCTCGATACCGGCAGCAACGAGAAGTCGGTCTTGGTAACGGTGACGGTACGCGTACCCGCCGCGTCGTTGATCTGCATGACCCGTGCGGTTCCGGCGGTATCGGGGCCGAGCGCGGTGGTCAGCCCGGCGGTGCCTTCCGCCGCGACGATCGCACTGACGGTTCGAAGAGTGGCGGACGTCGTACCGATCGCCAGGATCTCCGTACCGCGATCGATCCCTGCCGCGAGCCCCGGCGCGCCTTCGAACGACTCCGCCGAGAACAGCCGCTGGCCGGACTGATCCAGCGCGAACCGGATGCCGAAGCCTGCGCTGGACCCGGCATTATAATAGGCGTTCTCTTCCTTGATCGACGTCAGATAGGTGAAGAACCGGTCTTTCCGCTGCGCCCGCGCGGTGGCGGTGAGCGCATCGATGTAGTCGTCTACCGTCGTGTAGGACGCGGTGCTCAGCGTCGCGGGCAGCGTGTCCGGGAACAGATACCATTCGCGAATTTGCGCCGCCGCCCAGTCCTGGCGTTCGCGCAGCGAGCATCCCGTGGAGGCCGTCGGAGCCGGCGCGGGCGTACTGCCGCCGGTCGAAATCGTGCCCTCGTCGCTGCCCCCGCAGCCCGACAGCATCACTGCCATCGCCAACATTCCCCCGAACGCCCTACGCATATCGTACTCCCCTTTTACGGGAAGCTACGGAGTTTGACGAACCGTGTCAGCCGGAAACCGAAGATCGGTCCGCAACCGTTCGTTTAGCTGACCGCTTCGACGACTGCTGCGCGGAGTTCGGGGATACCCATGCCGTATTCGCTCGACGTGACGAGGATGTCGGGATGCGCGGCGGGACGCTTGCGTGCTTCGATCGCGGTGCGTTCGGTCACTTCGACTAGTTCGGACGCCTTGATCTTGTCCGCCTTGGTCAGGACCATGCGGTAGCTGACCGCGGCCTTGTCGAGCATCTCGAGGATCTCGCGGTCGACGTCCTTGATGCCATGGCGCGAATCGATCAGCACGAGCGCGCGCTTCAGCACGTCACGGCCGCGCAGGAAGTCGTTGATCAGGAAGCGCCATTTCTTGACGACGTCCTTGGGCGCCTTGGCGAACCCGTAGCCGGGCATGTCGACCAGGCGGAACGCGAGCGGGGCGCCGACCTCGAAGAAGTTCAGCTCCTGCGTACGGCCCGGCGTGTTCGACGTGCGTGCCATCGAGTTGCGCCCGGTGAGCGCGTTCAACAGCGACGACTTGCCGACGTTGGAGCGGCCCGCAAACGCCACTTCCGGCACCGACGCATCGGGCAGGAATTCGAGCGTCGGTGCCGACTTCAGGAAGCCGACATGCCCCGCGAACAGCTTTCGCGCATGCTCCAGCATCTCGGGCGTGAACGGCGCGTCCGTCTGCTCCAGATCAGGGTCCAGATTCGCGCCGGGGTTGGGAACGTCGTTCACTTGGTCACCGGTACTTGGAGGCCCGGATGGCGGGCGTAGAGCAGCTTCTGCTGGATGATCGTCAGGACGTTCGACGTGATCCAGTACACCTGAAGGCCAACCGCGAACGGCGCCATCACGAACATCAGGACCCATGGCAGCAGCTTGAAGACCTGCTTCTGCGTGTCGTCCATCGGCGTCGGGTTCAGCTTGAACTGGAAGTACATGCTGATGCCCAGGATGATCGGCACGACACCGATCGCGATCATGTGCGGCGGCGTGAACGGCAACAGGCCGAACAGGTTGAGCGGCGTCAGCGGATCGGGCGCGGACAGATCCTTGATCCACGCGACGAACGGCTGGTGACGCATTTCGATCGTCAGCATCAGCACCTTGTAGAGTGCGTACATGATCGGGATCTGGAGCAGCGTCGGCGCGCAACCCGCGAGCGGATTGACCTTCTCCGCCTTGTACAGCGCCATCACCTCCTGCTGCATGCGGACCTTGTCGTCCTTATACTTCTCCTGCAGCAGCTTCATCTTTGGCTGGACGGCGCGCATCGCGGCCATCGACTTGAACTGGCGCTGCGCGATCGGGAACAGCAGGCCGCGGATCGTCACCGTTAGCAGGATGATCGCGACGCCGAAGTTGCCGACCATGCGGAACAGCCAGTCGAGATAATAGAAGATCGGCTTCTCGACGATGCGGAACCAGCCCCAGTCGATCGCGTAATCGAGCTTCGCGACGCCGCCTGCCTGATCGGTGTAGCGATCAAGCAGGCGGACTTCCTTCGCACCAGCGAAGAAGCGCGACGTCTGAGTTATTGCCTGGCCGGGTGCGACCTGCTTGGGCTGGAGCGCGTAGTCGGCCTGGTACGCCTTGTTGGCGCCGGCGCGGAACTGGCCGTCGAACGCCTGCGCCTGGTCGGGGACAAGCGCGGTCAGCCAGTATTTGTCGGTGAAGCCGAGCCAGCCGCCGGTCGTCGTGAACTTCTGCGCGGCTTCGTCGATGTCCTTGTAGTTCGGACGGTAATGCGCGCCGCCATTGTCGACCGACATCGGCCCGACATGGATCGTCATCGACGATGGATCCTTCGAGATGCCGACGCGGTTGACGAGGCCATAGGTGGCGACGGGGACGGGCGCGGTGCCGGCGTTCAGGACGGTCTGGCGGACCGTGAACATATAGTCCTGATCGACCGCGATCTGGATGCGGAAGCGCTGGCCGGTGGCGTTGGTCGCGTCGAGCGTGACCGGCGTGGTCGGCGTCAGCGTGGTCGCGCCAGAGGGCGTCCAGACCGCGTCGGCCGCAGGCGGGGCCAGGCCCTGCGCGCGCCAGCCGAAGCTGGCGAAATACGCGTCGGGCGCACCGGCGGGCGAGAGCAGGCGGATCGGCGGCGAGTTCTTCGCGACCGTCTCGTCATAGCCCTTGAGCACGAGATCGTCGATCCGCGCGCCCTTGAGGTTGATCGAGCCCGACACACGCGGCGTCTCGATGCGGATGCGCGGGGTGCTTGCGATCACGGCGTTGCGGTCGCCAATGGCGGCGGCGCCGTCCGCGGCCGGATCGGCGGCGGGGTTCGCCACGGCCTTGGTCTTGCCAGCTTCGATCTTCGTGACCGGCGGATTCGCGGTCGGGAAGAACTTGCCCTGGATCAGCGGCCAGCCGAACAGGATCAGCGCCGCGATCACCGCGAACAGCACGAAATTCTGCTTGTCGTCTTTCACAGGGCGGCGTCTTTCAATTTCTTGTCGATGTCTGGGTCGTGGTCGGGGACCGGGTCAGGTCCGTACCCGCCCCACGGATGGCAACGCGCGATACGCTTCGCCGCCAACCAGCCCCCCTTGAGCGCGCCATAGCGCCCAACGGCCTCTATTGCATAGGCTGAACACGAAGGATCGTAGCGGCAACTCGACGGCAGGACGAGGGAAGGGCCGAGTTGCCATGCGCGGGCGATGAGGATGAGGAGGCGGGCTAGCATGTCAAAACCGACGTTCGCCCGCGGCACAAAATTGTTTCCCCGCGAAGGCGGGGACCCAGTCTGGGCTCCCGCCTTCGCGGGAGAACAAGGGCCAAGAGAGCCGCTTCGAGTAAGACATTTCCACCCCGGCGAAGGCCGGGGCCCAGTTGGTGGACGTCGCTAACGAATGGCGGTGCTGCATCACGGCCGCTTTCCCACCTGGGCCCCGGCCTTCGCCGGGGTGGTGGCTTTCGTCGATGTAGTGGCTTGCGCCGATGTAGTGGCTTGCGCCGATGCAGGGTCTGTAGCTTGAGCTTGCGGCGTGACCTTGCGAAACGCCTTACCAAGCTCGGTCCGCAGCAACGCGTAGTCCCGCTCGACTCCGCCATTCCGCCCGATCAGCACATGATCGGCCCCCGCAACGCCGCGCTCCGGCAACAGCTCCCGCGCCAACGCCCGCAACCGCCGTTTCATGCGGTTCCGGACGACGGCGTTGCCGATCTTCTTGGTGACGGTGAAGCCGATTCGCATCGTATCGTCACCGTCGTCGCGGGGGCGCATGAGCAGGACGAATCCCGGCATCGGTGCGCGCTTCCCCGCATTCGCCGCGAGAAAATCGCGGCGTTTGTCGAGAATAGTTAGGCCGACAGCTTCTTGCGACCGCGTGAGCGGCGTGCGTGGATCACTGCCCGGCCGCCGACCGTCGCCATCCGTGCGCGGAAGCCGTGACGGCGTGCGCGTACCAGGTTGCTCGGCTGAAAGGTCCGCTTCATTGGTCATTCCCTAGGTCATCAAATAGAAAACGGCCGCCACGGGGACGGCCTTGATGGCTGGGCGCTTACGGAAAGGGCGGCGGTAAGTCAATTCGCACCCGGCGTGACGGGCATGCTTTTCGCGGCTTTGGCACGCTCATGTCGCCGCATCGCGCTCTGCCGCCGCATCATCCGATCGACGAAATGCCCGGCTCTCGGCCAGCGCCGCTTCAACCGCGCCCATTTCAGCCGCGCCCACCGCGAATTGCGCAGGACCAGCACCATCCCGCCTGCGAACAGGAATATTCCCGCCGGCCCCGGCAGCGGCGCGAGAATCGGTGCGCTCAGGATCAACACTATCCCGAGCACCAACTGGCCGAAGCGGAGAATGGGGGAGCGGACTGCTTTCACGGAAGGCATGTGGGTCCGGTGTATTAGGTTGGCAAGACGGCAGTGGCAGAGGATTCCGGCCGCGTGTTCTTGCAGACCCCATACTTGCAGACAGGGCAAATCGGGTATGAATAAGGCGTGACGTCGTGTCGCGGGGGAGCGGGCATGGCGGCGATCGTAGCGACGGTGGCGTATCTGGGACTCGAAGCGCGCGCGGTCGAGGTACAAGTCCAACTGATTCCAGGACTTCCCGCGTTCAACGTCGTCGGCCTCGCGGACAAGGCGGTCGGCGAAAGCCGCGAACGCGTGCGCGGCGCGATCGCCGGGATGGGACTGTCGCTGCCGCCGAAACGCATCGCGGTGAACCTGTCGCCGGCCGATCTGCCGAAAGAAGGGTCGCATTTCGATCTACCTATCGCGCTGGCGTTGCTGGCGGCGATGGGGGTGGTCGATGCCGAGGCGCTGGCGGATTATGTGATCGTCGGTGAACTGGGGCTCGATGCACGGATCACCGCGTCGCCGGGTGTGCTGCTCGCGGCGTTGCATGCATCGGAAGTGGGGAAGGGGCTCGTCTGCCCCGCCGCGCAAGGATCGGAAGCGGCCTGGGCGGGCGAGATCGAGGTGATCGCCGCGCCCGACCTGCTGGCGTTGCTCAACCACTTCAGGGGCCACGGCCTGCTCAGCCCACCCAAGCCGGGAATCGCCGAAGCCGCCGATCACGGTCCGGACTTGCGGCAGGTGAAGGGGCAGGAGACCGCCAAGCGTGCGCTGGAGATCGCCGCGGCAGGCTCCCACAATTTACTGATGGTAGGTCCGCCGGGGTCTGGGAAGTCTCTCATGGCGTCGTGCCTTCCCGGCATCCTTCCGCCGCTCGACCCCGCCGAGGCGCTCGAAGTGTCGATGGTCCAGTCGGTCGCCGGCACGCTTTCCGGCGGTCGCCTGACGCGTACACGCCCGTTCCGCGCGCCGCATCATTCCGCATCGATGGCGGCGCTCACCGGCGGGGGACTGAAGGTGAAGCCGGGTGAAGTCAGCCTTGCGCATCTCGGCGTGTTGTTTCTCGACGAACTCCCCGAGTTCCAGCGCGCCGTCCTCGATTCGCTTCGCCAACCGTTGGAAACCGGTACGGTCAGCGTCGCCCGCGCCAACGCACACGTCACGTTCCCAGCGCGCGTACAGTTGATCGCGGCGATGAACCCGTGTCGGTGCGGCCATCTCGGCGATGCGAGCCTTGCCTGCGCGAGAGCCCCGAAGTGCGCCGCAGATTATCAGGCGAAGGTGTCCGGGCCTTTGCTCGACCGGATCGACCTGCACATCGACGTTCAGGCGGTCAGCGCCGCCGACCTGATCCTGCCCCCACCGACCGAAGGCTCGGGCGAAGTCGCCGCCCGCGTCGCCGCGGCCCGGGCGATCCAGACCGACCGTTACCGCGACCACCCGGTTCGCACGAATGCAGAGGCGGATGGCGCATTGCTAGATGCCGTCGCCACGCCCGACGAACCCGGCCGAAGGCTTCTCGCCCAAGCCGCGGAAGCGATGCGGCTGACGGCCCGCGGCTATACGCGTATCCTCCGCGTCGGCCGTACAATCGCCGACCTCGCGAACAGCGAGACAGTCGGCCGCATCCACATCGCCGAAGCGCTCAGCTACCGCCGCCAACCACCGAGGAACTGAACGGATGCGTTTTCCGGTCAAGACCGCTTGCGGCGGAGGAAAGCTTCGTCTAGCCAACCCGCCGCTGCCCCTGTGGCGAAATTGGTAGACGCGACCGACTCAAAATCGGTTGCCGTAAGGCATGCTGGTTCGATTCCGGCCAGGGGCACCATTTCCAAATAGTCCGTCTGCGAGGCCGCGCGTACGTTTGTGCGCTGCGTCCGATTGCAGTCTTTCACCCACTCCGCCACGATCGTCGCAAACAGACATGCGAGAGGTCCCGATGGCGCATTATGGCGATTTTCAGAACGCGATCTATGGCGCTGGCCTGCGCGGCGTGGTGCCGACGCTGCCGGTCGATTTCGCGACGCTCGAACAGCGCGCGAGCGCGGCGCTGCCGCCGGTGGTGCTGTCGTATCTCCAGGGCGGGTGCGGGGACGAGTTCACGCAAGACGAGAATGCGCGCGCGTTTCGGCATTGGGGGCTTACGCCACGGATGATGGTCGATTGCAGCCGGCGCGACCTGTCGATCGATCTGTTCGGGATGACGCTACCGACGCCGCTGTTCATGGCCCCGGTCGGGATCAACGGGATCTGCACGCAGGACCAGCATGGCGACCTCGCGGCGGCGCGTGCGTCGGCGATGATCGGCGTGCCGCTGATGGCGTCGACGCTGTCGAACGATCCATTGGAAACGGTCGCGGAGGCGCTTGGCGAAACGCCCGGCTTCTTCCAGCTCTACACGCCCAAGGACGTCGGCGTCGCGGAGAGCCTGATCCACCGCGCGGAGGCGGCCGGGTATAAGGCCATCGTCGTGACGCTCGACACCTGGGTAACGGGATGGCGACCACGCGACCTGAACGCGGCGAATTTCCCGCAGCTGCGCGGCCATGTGCTGATGAACTATTTCTCGGACCCGGCCTTCCGCAAATTGCTCGCCAAACCGCCCGAGGAGGATCCGGCGGCGGCGATCGGCGCCTGGGCGGCGACGTTCGGCCGCGTGCTGACCTGGGCGGACATGCCGTGGCTCCGGTCGCTGACGAAATTGCCGATCGTGCTCAAGGGCATCTGTCATCCCGACGACGCCCGCCGCGCGATCGACGAGGGCGCGGACGGCATCTACTGCTCGAACCATGGCGGACGGCAGGCGAATGGCGGGATCGCCGCGATCGACATGCTGCCGGATGTCGTCGCCGCCTCCGGATCGACGCCGGTGCTGTTCGATTCAGGCGTCCGGTCGGGGACCGACGTGGTCAAGGCACTGGCGCTCGGCGCGACCGCCGTCGGGGTCGGCCGCCCCTATACCTACGGGCTGGCGCTCGACGGTGCAGCGGGCGCGGCGCATGTCCTCAAATGCCTGCTGGCCGAGGCGGACCTGCTGATGGCGGTCAACGGCTATCCGACGATCGCCGACGTTCGTGCGGCCGGAGCGGTCCGGCAGCACCCCTGACGATGCTCAGTCGATCCGGTATTGGATCGGCTTGAAGCTGCCGCCGTTGGATTGCAGCGCCGAGCAGGCGGTCATGCCGATCACCAGATCCATCGCGGCACGGAACACGATCGTGTCGCCGGCCTTGCTCAGCGGCGGCTCGACGGTGAACTCCCCGGTTTCGCCGTTGATCGGCACGTTCATGAAGCAGTTGAACGCCACCGGGATCTGGTCGGGCTCGATGTCCCACGGCGCCAACGCCTCTGCGAGATTACCGAAGCAGCCGCGGTGCGGATCAGTGTCGCCATAAATGATCGCGAAGGTTTCCTTCGAGCACGGCGTCAGCAGGAAATCGTGCCGGCCGACATCGTCCGAGACGATCTCCAGCATCACGTTGCTGCGGTTCGAATACAGGAGGTCGCCGGTCGTCAGATACAGCCGGCTCGCATAGTCGAGCGTCCGCCCCGAAGAGATCGCCTCGCGGATGTCGGCGCGGCTGTAGGCGAGAAGGTCCGAAACCTGGCGACCCTCGGGATCGATCACGGTCAGCGTCTGGCCCTTGTCGAGCGTGAACCCGGCGCCCGAGCGCGGCGGGATCGTCTTGATGTCAGCCATGCGCGTCACCTCGCTTGAAGGGGCATTTCCAGGATTCGTCGACCACACGGCCGCTATATTGCCGCGCTTCGCTGCTTTCGCCGTGACGCGCCAGCATCGGGTTCATCGATCCGGCGAGCTCGAGATCGCGCGCGAGGATCGACGAGCGCAACTTATCGTAACGCTGCTGGGTACGCAGTACCTCGAACTGGTCGTGCAGGTTGAAGACCATCGCCGGCGATTCGAATTTTCGCGCCGGGCGGCTCGCATTCGGATGCAGGCCGACGACGAAAAACGCCTCGCCGGCAAAGCTCAACGAGAAATGCGGATCGTCGGGATCGCTGCTGACCGACGGGTCGGGCCGATAGCCGAGCCATGAGTCCTTGTCGCTGAGCGACTGCGCGCGCGCCCAGAGATGTGCCTCGAACTGCTCTTCGGACAACAAGGCAGGAGCCTCGAACAGGATGATGAGCGTCCGAAATATCGCGCGGTCCTCGCGGTATTTGCGAACGGTTTCGCCCAAAGCAGGGGAAATTCTCATGTCATCCCAAGCAGATCGCACGTCGCGCGCGACGAGAATGTCCATCTGTCCTTTGGCGAGCGCGGACTTTGCTCCGACACACGGAAACTGCGGTGCCTGCACCGTTTCGATAAACTTGCGCGCGAGGGGATGGTCGTTTTGGAAGATTGGCTGATACATGGTCGGGGAGGAACCCGCGAGCGGGGCCAATGTTTCGCCCGCGACATAATCTTTGATATGTATCAGTACGAATCCCGATCTGTTCTTTTATGCCGCGGGGCGGTACGGGAATGCGCGGAAAAGGGGCCTGGATGATCTCGGAAAAGTTTCTCATGGGGCGCGGCCGCCATGAGTTGAGCGATGAAGAAAAGCAGGTGCTGGAGGACAGCATCGAATCCGTGCGGCACGTGCCAGCGCGCAAGCAGATCGTGCGCGCGGGCGCGCTGATCGAAACGAGCACGCTGCTGCTCGAAGGGTTCGTCTGTCGCTACATGGATGACCGAGAGGGCCAGCGGCAGCTGGTCGCGGTGCACGTCCCCGGCGATTTCGTCGATCTCCACGCCTTTCCGATGAAGCGGCTCGATCACGACATCGCCACCCTGGGTCCGGTCAAGATCGCCTGTTTCGAACACCGGACACTGCAGACGATCACCGAACGCTATCCGCATCTGACGCAGAAGCTGTGGTTCAGTACGCTGCTCGACGCGGCGATGCACCGCGAGTGGATTTTCCGGCTCGGCCGCCTCGGTGCCGAAGGACGGGTTGCACACCTGTTCTGCGAGATGAACGCGCGGCTGGAGATGGTCGGGATGGCCGCCGACGGGCGATACATGCTGCCGATGACGCAGCCCGATCTGGCCGAGGCGAGCGGGCTGACCGGCGTGCATGTAAACCGCGTGCTACGTGCGCTGCGCGAGAAGAATCTGCTGACTTTCAAGGCAGGTGAGGTGAATATCCTGGATCGTAAGGCGCTCGCAGCCGTTGCGGAGTTCGAACCACAATATCTCTATGGTTCCCGAGGCGACTGACTGCGGCCGGCAGCAGCGGATCGCTGCCGGAACCGACCAAGCTGGAGCGCGATAATGTTGAAGCCGGAAACGATACCGGGCGTAGCGGCGGCGGAGAATGGTCTGGTCATGCTCGATGGCCCCGTCGGGCTGGCGATCGCGATGACCCCGGAGGCGGCGGCGGAGACCGGTCGCCGGCTGATCGCAGCGGCGGAGATCGCAGCGACCCAGGTGGCCGCCCAGGCGACCGACGAACTGCCGCTGGACTGAGCGGAACGGTCGCCCGCCGCGGCGGGTGAGGGGCTAATTGCCCCGTGCCGCTTCCTCTGTGTGACTTTATCTCTATGCTACCCGGTACATCGACCGGGAGATCCATGTGCAGTTTCTATACCTCGCCGCCAGTGCCGTTGCGCTGATGGCGTCTACATCCGTCGTCGCGCAGACTGGTGCAGCCACCATGACACCCGCCGCGAACCCCTTGCTCGCCGACTGGACCGGCCCGACCGGCGGGGTGCCGCCCTGGGACAAGGTTCGTCCCGAGCTGTTCCCGCAGGCGTTCGAGACGACGCTGGCCGAGCGCACCGCGGACTACCGCAAGATCGCCGACAATCCGGCCAAGCCGACTTTCGCCAACACGATCGTGCCGATGCAGCTGGCGGGCAAGCGTTACGGCCAGGTGATGACGCTGTTCGGCGTGATGACCGGCAACATGAACACGCCCGCCTACCAGAAGCTCGACCGCGAATGGTCGCCGAAATTCTCCGCCGCGTCGGACGCGATCACGTTCGACAAGCCGCTGTTCGCGCGCATCCAGGCGATCTACGACACGCGCAATTCGAGCGGGCTGAACGCGCAGCAGATCCGGCTCGTCACCCGGATCTACGACAGCTATGTGCGTCAGGGCGCCAAGCTGAACGATGCGCAGAAGGCGCAGCTTTCGCAGTATAACCAGCAGCTCGCGACCGCGTTCTCGACGTTTGGCGAGAAGCTGCTCGCGGACGAGAGCAAGGCGATCTCGGTCACCGACGAGGCGCAACTCGCCGGGCTTCCCGACAGCGTGAAGGCGGTCGCGAAGGCGGCGGCGGCAGAGCGGAGGCTGCCGGGCTTCGCGATCGTCAACACGCGGTCGGCGGTCGATCCGGTGCTGACCTACGCCACCGACCGTGCGCTGCGCGAGAAGGTGTGGCGCGCGTTCGTCAATCGTGGCGACAATAACGATGCGAACGACACGAACGCGACGATCGCGCAGATCGTGAAGCTGCGCGCCGACCGCGCGCACCTGCTCGGGTTCAAGACGCATGCCGATTGGCGGATGCAGGACACGATGGCCAAGACGCCCGCCGCGGCGATGGACCTGATGATGCGCGTCTGGCCCGCCGCGAAGGGGCGCGTGGCCGAAGAGGTCGCGGATATGCAGAAGGTCGCCGGTACGTCGCTGACGATCGAGCCGTGGGATTACCGCTTCTACCAAGAGAAGGTGCGCAAGGCGCGGTACGACCTCGATCAGGCGCAGTTGAAGCCGTATTTCGAGCTCGGCAACATCATCCAGGGTTCGCTCTACGCCGCCAACCGGCTGTACGGGCTGAACTTCAAGGAGATCACCGGGACGGTGCCGGTGTTCGAGCCGAACATGCGGGTGTGGAGCGTGACGGACAAGACCGGCAAGGACGTCGGGCTGTTCTATCGCGACGATTTCGCGCGGACCGGCAAGCGGTCGGGCGCGTGGGCGAACACGTATCGTGGCCAGCGTGGCCTTGCCCCGGCGCAGCTCGTGCTGTCGTCGAACAACAATAATTTCGCGAAGGGTGCGCCCGGCGAGCCGATCCTGATCAGCCTCGACGATGCGCAGACGCTGTTCCACGAGTTCGGCCACGCGATCCACGCGATGCTCCAGAACGTCTATTATCCGGGGCTCGCCGGCACGCCGCGCGACTTCGTGGAATATCCGAGCCAGGTGAACGAGCATTGGCTGCTGACCCGCGACGTGCTCGACAAATACGCGCGGCATTACCAGACCAAGGCGGCGATGCCGCAGGACCTGCTCGACAAGATCGAGAAGTCGCGGACGTTCAATCAGGGCTTTGCGACCACGGAGTATCTGTCGTCGGCGATCGTCGACATGAAGATCCACACCGTGCCCGACGGCGTGATCGACCCGGATAAGTTCGAGGCCGCGACGCTTGCCGAGATCGGCATGCCGAAGCAGCTCGTGATGCGTCACCGCGTGCCGCAGTTCCAGCACCTGTTCGCGTCGGACAGCTATTCGGCGGGCTATTACAGCTACCTCTGGTCCGAGACGATGGACGCGGACACCTTCGCTGCATTCGAAGAGGCGGGCAGTCCGTGGGACAAGGCGACCGCGGACAAGTTCGCCAAGGTCCTGCTGTCGACGGGGAACGAGACCGATCGTGCCGAGGCGTATCGCGCCTTCCGCGGTCGCGATCCGGACGTGAACGCACTGCTCAAGAAGCGCGGCTTCGTCCCGACACAAGCGGCGCAGGGAGCTAAATGATGGCGAGCAGCACACTTCCGCCTGAGAAGAATCACCGTCTCAAATCGATCCTCGGCGGGTCGGCGGGCAATCTTGTCGAATGGTTCGACTGGTACGTCTATTCGGCATTCGGGCTGTATTTCGCGCCGGTGTTCTTCCCGAAGGGCAATTCGACCGCGCAGTTGATGAGCGTCGCCGCGGTGTTCGCGGTCGGCTTCCTGATGCGACCGATCGGGGCTTGGGTGATGGGCATCTATGCCGATCGCCACGGGCGCAAATCGGGCCTGACGCTGTCGGTGACGCTGATGTGCGCGGGCTCGTTCCTGATCGCGATCACGCCGGGCTTTGCGACGATCGGCTGGATCGCGCCGGCGTTGCTGATCCTCGCGCGCCTGATGCAGGGCCTCAGCGTCGGCGGCGAATATGGCGCGAGTGCTGTGTATCTGTCGGAAATGGCGGGCAAGTCGCGACGCGGCTTCTTCTCCAGCTTCCAGTACGTCACGCTGATCGCCGGGCAGTTGCTCGCGCTCGGTGTGCTGCTGCTGCTGCAGTCGACGCTCAGCGAAGGGCAGCTCGACGCATGGGGTTGGCGCATTCCGTTCGCGATCGGGGGCGTGCTCGCGCTGGTCGTGTTCCGCATCCGTCGCGGGCTGCTCGAGACGGAGAGCTATCAGAACGCCAAGGCGGACGGCACGCCGAAATCGAGCGGGTGGCTGTTGTTCAGCAAATACCCGCGCGAGGCGTTCACCGTGCTGCTGCTGACCGCGGGCGGTACGCTCGCCTTCTACGCGTACACCACGTACATGCAGAAGTTCCTGGTTAACACGAGCGGGTTCAGCCGTGAATCCGCTACGCTGATCATGACCGCGGCGCTGGCGCTGTACGCGGCCTTCCAGCCATTGGCGGGGGCGTTGTCGGACCGCATCGGGCGGAAACCGCTGATGGTCGGGTTCGGGATCGCCGGCGTGCTGTGCACGGTGCCCATCTTCACCGTGCTGGAGACTGCGACGAACCCGTATCTGGCGTTCGGCCTGGTGGTCGGATCGCTGTTCATCGTCACCGGCTACACCGCGATCAACGCGGTGGTTAAGGCTGAGCTGTTCCCGGCGCATGTCCGCGCGCTGGGCGTGGCTTTGCCCTACGCGCTGGCCAACACGATGTTCGGCGGGACCGCGGAATATGTCGCGCTGTGGCTCAAGAACGAGGGCATGGAACGTGGGTTCTACTGGTACGTGACGGCGATGATCGGCGTGTCGCTGATCGTGTACCTCCGCATGAAGGACACGCGGACACACAGCCAGATCCTGGAGGATTGAGCTTACTGCTCCCTCTCCCCTGCGGGGAGAGGGCTGGGGTGAGGGGCAGCCAAGCAGGACAACGCCTGGAACTGCCCCCCACCCCGACCCTCTCCCCGCAGGGGAGAGGGAGTAGAGGGATTAACGTGGCAGTTCGATGATCGCGTCGAGGCCGCCTTCCGCTCGGTTGACCAGGCGGATCTCCCCGCCAGCCTCGCGCACGATCGCCTGCGCCAGGGCCAGGCCCAGTCCGATCCCGCCGGTCTCGCGGTTGCGCGAACTCTCCAGCCGCGTGAAGGCGTCGAACACGTCGCCCATCCGGTCCTCCGGAATGCCGGGGCCCTGATCTGCCACGACGATCGCAACCGACTGCGCACCCGCCTCGACGCGCACCTCCGCCGAGACGCCGTATTTCACCGCATTCTCGATAAGATTGCGCACCGCGCGGCGCATCAGCGACGGGCGCAGGCGCATCCGCAGCCGGTCGGCTTCGACGAAGCTCACCTCGCAGCCGAGATCGCGAAAATCCTCGACCACCGCGTCGACCAGCGCGGCCAGATCGACATCGGTCGGCGGCTCGCTCGGGCGCCCTAGTCGCGCGAGCGACAGGATATCGTCGAGCGTCCGGTTCATCTCCGCCACGGTGTCGATCATCTTCGCGCGATCGGTGTCGTCCTCGACCGACTCGATCCGCACCCGCAACGCCGCCAAAGGCGTGCGCAGGTCATGGCCGATCGCGCCAAGCATCCGGTCCTTCTCGTCGAGCATCCCCGTCACCCGCAGCCGGAGCGCATTGAACGCGGTGATCAGCGCGGCGACGTCGTCGGGGCCGCGCGCAGGGAGCGGCGGGCTCGGTTCGCCCGGCCGGAACCGCTCCGCCGCCTCGCGCAGGTCGCGCAACGGTCGCGACATTCGGCGGACGATCCACAGCACCGGCAACAGGACGACGATGTAGAGGATCGCGGTCTGGCTCAGCAACGCGACCAGCAGCCGCCAGCCTGGCTGAGGCCAGGGCGCGGTGATCGTCAGCCAGCCGCGGCCGGGCTGTTCGACCGACATCAGCAATGTAGCGCCATCGCGGTTGCTACGGCGGACGCCGGCTCGGCGGCGGGTGTCGCGGTCCCCATCGGTGTCCCCCGTCGACGGCTGGAGCCCGGTATCGATCCGTCCGACCGTGACGCCCTGATCCGCGAGTTGGCGGCGTAGCTCCGCGGCTACCTCGGGGTGGCGCTCATACCCCGATGGCGGGATCGGGTTGGCGGCAAGCCGGCGAACGCGACCACGGTCTGAAACGAGGGGACGACCGCCATGCGCCTCGCGGTCGAGCGCATCGGCGATCCGCGTCGCGACCGGCCGGGTAGCCTGAGAAAGACGAAATTCGATCCGATCGCGCAGAACCAACCCGAAATTGATCGCCTGCGCGACGAACAGCGCCAGTGCGATCAGCAACGCCATCTGGCCCGCTAGGCTCCGCGGCCAAGGCCGGATCATGGTTGCCGGATCACGGGCGGCGCATCAAAGCCGGGTCACTTCGGCGGCGAGCGTATAGCCGCCGCCCCACACCGTCTTGATCAGCTCGGGCGTCTTGGCATCCGCCTCGATCTTGCGGCGCAGTCGGCTGACCTGGTTGTCGATCGCGCGGTCGAACGCGGCGGCCTCGCGCCCCTGCGTCAGGTCGAGCAACTGGTCGCGGGTGAGCACCTGGCGGGGCCGGGTGACGAGCGCGAGCAACAGGTTATACTCGCCGGTCGACAGCGGGACCGACACGCCCTCGCGGTCGACCAGCGCTCGCTCGCCCGATTTCAGTACCCAGCCGGCAAAGGCATAGGCGTTCGCCTCGGGCGCATGCTGGCGCGCGCCGCCCGCGGTCGCACGGCGCAGGATGACCTTCACCCGCGTCGCCAATTCGCGCGGCGAGAACGGCTTCACGACGTAATCGTCGGCACCCATCTCCAGCCCGATGATCCGGTCGGTCTCTTCGGTCCGCGCGGTCAGCAGGATCACCGGCACGTCGCTGGTCGCGGCGATGTGGCGGCAGAGCGACAGCCCGTCCTCGCCGGGCATCATGATGTCGAGGATGACGAGATCGATCGCATAGGCGGTCAGCCGCGTCCGCGCGCTTTCCGCATCGCCCGCCTGCGTGACGCGAAACCCCTGTTTGGTGAGGTACGCGGCCAACGGCTCGCGGATCGAGCGCTCGTCGTCGACGAGCAGCAGATGCGGCATATCTCCCATCGGGGCAGTGTCTAGCATGGCGGCTGTCCAGGGGAAGCACCGGGACGCGGTGCCTCCCCCCTTTCCGGATTATCGAGCAGGGGCGGGGACGGGGGCGGGCGGGGTGACGCCCTCGCGGCGTTCGCGCCGGTCGACGCGGCGCATCTCGGCGGCATTGGCGCGCTCGGTTGCGTCGATCGTGCCGTCGCGGTTGGCGTCCATCCGGTCGAACCGCTTGAGCGCGCGCGCCTCGAACTCCTCGCGCGTCACGCTGCCGTCGCGGTTCGGATCCATCCCGCGACCCATGCCGTCATGCTTGCGACCGCCCGGCGGGGGCACGGGCACATCGCGACCGTTCGCCACCATCCGGTCGTGCATCGCGGTGCGATAGGCGCGCATCTCGCCGGCACTGACGCGGCCGTCGCGGTCGGTATCCATCTGCGCGAACCGGGCGTCGGCCTGCGCGATCGCCTCGGCGCGCGTGATGACGCCGTCGCGGTTCGCATCCTGCCGCATCGGCGGACGGGGCGTAGCGGGGCTAGGGGCGGGGGCGGTCTGCGCGCTGGCAGCGGACGTGATCGCGCTGGCAGCGAGCATCAGGGTAAGGACGGTCTTGCGCATGTCGGACTCCGGCTGTGTGGGACGAATTCCCACTGAATGACGCCGGTCTAAACCCCGGTTGTCGCAGCGTTTTGCCGCCGGGCCGCCAATGTGTCGCAAGATATGTCGGGCGCGCACGCCCCCTCCGCCGGCGTCAGGCGAAGATCGCGACGCTCTGCATCTGTTCGGCGACCGGCGTGCCGTCGGCATTCCAGATCGCCATCTGCTGGCTGGAGCTGCCGTCCCGCGTGTAATCGGTGGTCGCGCGCAGCAGCCACCAGCCGTCGCGCGTCACCGGCTGCGGCCCGAGGATGTTGAGCAGCCACGTCATGGAACTGAGCGGAGCGGGGCCGCCGAGCAGCTTCAGCGCGGCGGGCGGCAGGCAGTCGGCGATCGCGACCATCTCGACCATCGGATCGAGGCCCTCGCGCTCGACCAGCCGCGCCCAGCGCAGCCATTCGGCCGGCCCGACACTGTCGTCGCGACGATCGAGCAGGTCGAAATTGCGCGAGAACGCCACCGCGCTGTGGCCGCGGAAAGTCTGCGTGTCGGCGGTCGGCAACGGGAAGTCGGGCGCCCCGCCGGTCTGATGATCGACGCGCGACTCCACCGCGCCCATGAATACGAAGGTCGCGCGCAGGCCCAGCCCGGCCGCGCCCTCGACATCCGCCTGGACGAACGCAGCATTGCGACCGCGCCGCAACCGGCTCGCCCGGATCGTGATATCACCCGACAGCGGCCCGATGAACGACACCTGCGCCGACCGCAAGGGCGGCAGGTCGACGTCGGACTTCTGCGCGGCGTGGAGCGCGAGTGCGGCGGAGAACCCGCCATAGGCGGTGCGGCCTTGCAGCCAGTTCTCCGGCACGGTGCCGCGCCAGCCGCCCTCGGTCGGCTCCAGCGCGTCGATCGCCTGTTTGAGACTGGTCATCGGTTTAGCTTTCTCGTTTGCGGGTGATTGCGCGCATAGAAGGCCGGTTTCGCCTCCGACGTCATCCTGACGAACGTCAGGACCCAGAGCCAAGGATCGGGGCGCTTGTGGCCCTGGGTCCTGACTTTCGTCAGGATGACGGGACTTTTGAGGCGAGCCGGTCGCGGAGTTCGCGCTTAAGGACTTTGCCGATCGCGCTGCGTGGCAGTTCGTCCGCGATGTGGAGCGCCGACAGCCGCTGCGTTTTGCCGAGCTGCGCGTTCGCCCACGCCAGGATCGAAGGCGCGTCTTCGGTCGTACCGTTGCGCGGGACGTAGAAGCCGACCGGCGTCTCGCCCCAGGTGTCGGAGGGCATTCCGATCACCGCGCAGTCCGCCACCGCCGGATGCTGCGCCAGCACCGTCTCCAGGTCGGACGGATAGATGTTGAACCCACCCGAGATGATCAGGTCCTTCTTCCTGTCCATCAGCGTGAGGAACCCGTCCTCGTCGAACCGCCCGACATCGCCGTGGCGGATATAGCGGTTGCCGGCTTCGTCATACCATTCGGCATCGCGCGTCGCTTCGGAGCGGCCGTGATAGCCGTTCATCATCGCGGGGCTGCGGCCGACGACCTCGCCCATCTCGCCCGGCGCGACCTCGTTGCCGTCGTCGTCGATCAGGCGGATCTCGTGGCCGGGCATCGGCTGGCCGACGGTGTGGAGCTTGGTCGGGTTGGCGGTGGCGTTCAGCGCGCAACTCGCGCCGCCCTCGGTCATGCCGTAGAATTCGACGAGAACGCCCGGCCAGCGCGCGACCACGGCGGCCTTCAGTGCGGCGGAGAAGGGTGCGCTCGTGCTGGTCTTGAAGCGGAACGCGGACAGGTCGAAGTCGTCGAAATCTGGCAAGGCCATGATCCGCTGGTACTGGACCGGGACCAGCATCGTGTGCGTCGCGCGGTACCGCTCGGCGAGTTCGAGATACGCGCGTGCCTCGAACTTCTTCATCAGCACCACCGTGCCGCCCCAGCCGAGCGTCGGCAGGAAGCTTACGAGGGTGGTATTCGAATAGAGCGGGGTGGCGATCATAGTCACCGCGGTGTCGAACCCGGCGGCGGTGTTGCGCGCGATATGCGCCCAGCGCATCGCGTGGCTCTGGACGATGCCCTTCGGCGTTCCGGTGGTGCCGGAAGAGTAGATGATGTTGAACGGGTCTTCGGGAGCGATCGCGACGGGCGTTGGCTCAGCTTTGGGGGGAGCGAGCCAGTCCTCGAAAGCCTGAAAAGCTTGTTCCCCCGCGAAGGCGGGGGCCCAGTCTGGACCCCCGCCTTCGCGGGGGAACAAGATTGGGCGGGCCGTCAGTTGCTGTCCCTCCAGCGCCTGCGCATTTTCCGCGTCGAGGAACACCACCGGCGCGCCACTATCGGCAATCATCGCCGCGATCGCCGCTGGCGTAGCGGACGGCGCGATCGGCGTCGCCACGCACGCCGCGCATACCGCACCAAGGAAAGTAGCGGCATAGTCCGTCGTCGGCGCCGCGACGATCGCCACCGCGCTTCCCCGCGCCACCCCGTCGCGCTGCAACGCCGCCGCGACCCGGTCCATCGTCGAATCGAGCGTCCGATAGTCGATGCTACTCTGGGAATCGGCAACCGCGGTGCGATCCCCCCGTTCGAGCGCATGCGCATGGATCAGATCGGGCAGCGTGGCGAAGCCCGTGGCGAGCATGTCTGCGGCAGTCGTCATCCGCGCATCGCTAGGCGAACGCGCCGCGCAATGCCATACGGTATATTCGAAAACCGGAATCGAGGAGAGACGGACTTGCTGTTCTACGATAGCGCGCTGCCAGCGCCCAACCCGCGTCGCGTCCGCATCTTCCTCGCCGAAAAGCACGTCCGGGTGCCGATGGCGCAGATCTCGATCCCCAAGGCCGAGCACAAGTCGGCCTCGTTCCTGTCGGTCAATGCGCTCGGCCAGACGCCCGCGCTGGCGTTCGACGATGGCCGCGTGCTGACCGAAAGCGTCGCGATCTGCCGCTATTTCGAGGTGCTGCACCCCGAGCCGCCGCTGTTCGGCCACGGCGCGCACAACATCGCCGAGATCGACATGTGGACCCGGCGGATCGAATTGCGGCTGATGACGCCGCTGTCGATGGTCTGGCTTCACACGCATCCCTGGACCGCGCGAATCATCCAGCCGCAATATACCGAGTTCGGCGAGAGCCAGCGCCCGCGCGTGCTGGCGGCGATGACGGAGTTCGATCATGCGCTCGATGGTCGCGACTGGCTCGATGGCGAGCGCTATACGATCGCCGACATCGTCCTGCTGACGACGATCGACTTCGCGAAGTTCGTCGGCATCGCGGTACCCGACGAACTGACGCACCTGAAGGATTGGCATGCCCGTGCGTCGGCTCGTCCGAGTGCGCAGGCATGAGCGATGCCTTGCGAGGCGCCGTCGCGGTAGTGACGGGCGGCGGCACCGGGATCGGCGCGGCGGTCGTGCGGCGGCTGGCGGCGCGCGGCGTGTCGTGCGTCATCAACTACGCGACCAGCCGCGACGAAGCCGAGGCACTGGCGGTCGAGGTCGGGCAGGGCGCGATCGCGGTGCAGGCGGACATCGTCGACGACGCTGCCTGCCGAGCGCTGGCCAGGGCGGCCACCGACGCGTTCGGGCGGATCGACTTCCTGGTCAACAATGCCGGCCGCACCAAGTTCGCCGCACATGAGGATCTCGACGCGCTCGACGCCGAGGACTTCCTCGACATCTACCGGCTGAACGCGATCGCACCGTTCCAGATGGTCCGCGCCTGCGCCCCGGCGTTGCGCGCGAGCCCGATGGGCGCGGTCGTCAACGTTGCGAGCGTCGCGGGCGTGTTCGGCATGGGATCGTCGGTCGCCTATGCCGCATCGAAGGGCGCGCTGGTGACGATGACGAAGAGCCTGGCGCGTGTCCTGGCGCCCGAAATCCGGGTCAATGCCGTCGCGCCCGGGTATGTCGCGACCGGCTGGTACGAGAAGAAGCTGGGCGAGGACGGGTTCGCGAAACTCAACGCCAAGGTCGCGGCGTCGGTGCCGATGGGTTTTGCGACCGGGCCCGACGACGTCGCGGGGCCGATCGAGATGCTGCTCGATCCGATGAGCCGGGCGGTGACGGGCGAGGTGTTACTGCTGGATGGCGGCGGGCATCTCGACGTCGCCCTGTCTCGGAGGCCGGGTCGGGACGGGTGAGGGGGATCAATGATCTCGGGAAGCGGCGAAAGTTCAATCCTCCCCCGCCAGGGGGAGGTGGCGCCATAGGCGACGGAGGGGGAGGGCACGGAACAGCAGCCGCTCCTTTCCGCCCCCTCCGTCTGGCAAGGGCCAGCCACCTCCCCCTTGCGGGGGAGGATCGTTACGTCAGACTAATCTGGGTGAACGAGAGGCTAGTCGGGTATCCAGCGGTTCTGGCCGCCAAGCCTCCTCCCCGGCGAAGGCCGGGGCCCAATTGGCGCGGCTTTGGCAATTACGCGCTTCCGCTGCTCAGCGACGTTCCCCAATTGGGCCCCGGCCTTCGCCGGGGTGGCGTAATCATCTGGGACGTGGCGGTAATCCAGACGATTGCCGAGCAGTAGAACCTCCCCCCCTACCGACCAGCAGCAGTCTGCCCGAACAATGTCTTCTTCGCCTCGTCGGTCATCGGGACGCTGGTATCATGCACCGCCTTGCCCTTCTCATACGCCGCGATCGTCGCCGGCCGCGTCGCGATCGATTCGAACCAGCGCTTCAAATTCGGGAAATCCTCCAGCCGCTGGCCCTGTGCTTCGTACGGCACGATCCACGGGTATGCCGCCATGTCCGCGATCGAATACTCGCCCGCGATGAAGTCGCGCCCTTCGAGCTGGCGGTCGAGCACGCCGTACAGCCGGTTGGTCTCCTTCACGTAGCGATCGATCGCGTACGGAATCTTCTCCGGGGCGTACCGATTGAAGTGATGATTTTGCCCGAGCATCGGCCCGAGACCGCCCATCTGCCACATCAGCCACTGGTTCACCGCGGTCCGCCCGCGCAGGTCGCCGCCGCCGAACCGTCCGATCTTCTCCGCCAGATACAGCAGGATCGCACCCGATTCGAAGATCGCGATGGGGGCGCCGCCATCGGCCGGGGCATGATCGACGATCGCCGGCATCCGGTTGTTCGGCGCGATCTTCAGGAATTCGGGCGCGAATTGTTCGCCCGCACCGATGTTTACCGGCTTGATCGTGTACTCGAGCCCTGCCTCCTCGAGAAACAGCGTGATCTTGTGGCCGTTGGGCGTGGGCCAGTAAAACAGGTCGATCATCGGGGTGCTCCGTCGATTGTGTCGTCGTGCAGATGGGGCAGCGCACCGCGTGCAACAAGCGCAACACGGCGGTCGTATCCGCCAAGAATGCGGCGGCGGGCAAAAGTCGCTTTGCAACGCCGCGAATCTATGCGAGGGAGCCGCATACCCGGTATTCAGATTGCCCGGACGCTCCGCCCCATCGATGATGCGGAGATGAGCCCGGCCACGACGTTGGAGAGGGGATAAGGCGGAAGAGCGACCCGAACGAGGACGCATCTTCCGCCGTCCTTCTCGCGAACCGCCGGTCACACCCCGAAACCCGCAAGACTTTGCTCGGTCGCGACAAATCCGCCCGGCATCGTCATGCCCTCGGCTCGTCGCAGATGTGCGGGGATTGCAGCTTTAGCTTGTCTGGTACGCTCCCCATGCCGTAGCGTAAGGTCTGTTTCGACTTCGAGGTATTGCCGATGGCCGTCGCGTATCAGTCCCATCCCGAGATCGCCGATGCTTTGGCGATGAAGCGACGGGGCCTGACGCTCGCGCTGCTCACCTTCACCTATTTCTTCAGCTACATGGATCGTCAGATTCTCGCGATCCTGCTCGAGCGGATCAAGGCGGACCTGTTGTTGACCGATACGCAGCTCGGGCTGCTGTCGGGACTCGTGTTCGCAATCTTCTATGCGACGCTCGGCATTCCGGTCGCGCGACTGGCGGATCGGACCAGCCGCCGCAACATCATCGCGGCCAGCCTGACGATCTGGAGCGCGATGACCGCGCTGTGCGGGCTCGCGCAGAACTTCACGCAGTTGATGCTGTTCCGGATCGGCGTCGGGATCGGCGAGGCGGGGTCGAGCCCGCCCAGCCATTCGATCATCGCCGACCTGTATCCGCCTGAGAAGCGGGCGAGCGCGATGGCGGTATATTCGCTCGGCGTGGTACTCGGCGCGGGCTTCGGCACGCTGATCGGCGGCGTCGTCGCGCACTCGTACGGCTGGCGGATCGCGATGATGACCGTCGGCCTGCCGGGGATCGCGCTCGCCGTCCTCGTCCGCCTGTTCATGGTCGAGCCTCGCCGCGGCCTGTCCGATGCCGCCCGCGCGACCGAGGTGAAGCCGATGCCCAGCGTCGCGCAAGGCTTCGCATCGATGTGGGCGAGCGCGCCGGCGCGGCATCTGGTCGTCGGCGTCACGCTCACCTCGATGATCGGCTATGCACTGACCGGCTGGGGGCCGAGCTACATGCAGCGCTCGCTGGGCGTGTCCATGCTCGATATCTCGCGCTATGTCGCGTTGCCGGGGGCTTTGTTCGGCGCGGTCTCGGCGCTTGCGGGCGGTAAGATCGCGGACGTGCTGGCGAAGCGTCACGGGCTGCATGTCCAGGCCTGGGTCGTGCTAGGGATGAAAGGGCTGTCGCTGCCGTTCGCGCTCGCCTTCTACCTGATCGATGCGCCGGCGATCGCGATCGGCAGCTATTTCGTCTCGCTGATCTTTGCCAATTCGTATCTTGGGCCGAGCTTCGCGCTGATCCAGCATCTCGCGCCGTTGCAGATCCGCGCGATGTGGGCAGCGATCACGCTGCTGGTGATCAACCTGGTCGGGCTAGGGCTGGGGCCAACGCTGGTGGGGTGGCTGAGCGATCTGCTGAAGCCGGGATTCGGCGAGGATTCGCTGCGGTATGCGCTGGTGATCATCGTGTTGATGACGCCGTGGGCGCTGTTCCACTACTGGCGCGCGGGGGTTCTACTGAAGCGGGACGAGGATTTGGCCAGGTAACGCGCGCCCTCTCCGTCATCCTGACGAACGTCAGGACCCAGAGTTACAAACGCCGTCCCTTGCGATCCTGGGTCCTGACTTTCGTCAGGATGACGGGGTGGGGTGACGGCGTGCTCTTTGACTGACGATTTTGCGCTAGACCGGCGCCTCCGATAGCATCCACGCCAGCGCCGTCGTCCGGTCGTCGAACACCGCCATGTCGTCGCGCACCGAGGCGATCCGCTTGACCTGCAACCGCGCGAGCTTGCCGTCGGTATACAGCGCGACCTTGCGCGACTTCAGCGGCATCGACACCGCGACGCGTTGGAGCATCGCGATCACCTCCTGCGGCTGGATCGCGGACTTAGAAAAATTGCAGAGTAGCATGTGGCGTTTGCCGGTCGCCAGCACGCGCCGTCCCTCGCGCTCCAGGTCGCGCAGGAAGTCCTCGACATGCGCGATCGTCCAGAAGCCGGACGCGTCGACCTCGATGATACCCGTCGCAAGATCGGTCGTTATGGTGTGCATGAGGCCTCCGTGGAGGCCAGAAATCAACTGTCAGCGGTTAACGCGGCGTAACCAAACCGTTCCGGCTGCGAACGTCGGCCAGTCCGGGCAGAACGGTCAGGCCTTCGCCATCCGATCGTCGAACAGCCCGTACATCAACGTCGAGGCATACATTGCGATCGCCCGCTCGCGCGGCATCGTCGAGGCCCACTTCCGCATATCGAACGCCGCGTTCTGGAGCGCCATCAACGCCTGCGCCGCAATCAGCGCATCGACCGCGCGGATCGAGCCTTCGCCAATCCCGTCCATCATCATGCCGGCATAACGCCGCGCGATGCCGTTCGAGCGGTCGACCATCGCGTTGCGCACGCCAACCGGCAGACCGCTCAGCGCCGTGGTGCGCAGCAGGGGCCCGCGCTCGGCGAACTGCACGTCGAGCAACGTCGCGACGGTGCTCGACAGCTTGTGCCAGTAGCTTCCGCCCTCGGCCTCGCCGCGGCTCTGGGCATCGGCGATCGTGTCGAAGCTGCGGCGATAGCAGGCGATGACGAGGTCGTCCTTCGCATCGAGATGGTGGTAGAAGCTGCCCTTGGTCACGTTCAGCTCGGACGCGATCTTCTGCACCGACGCGCCGCGATAGCCGAGCTCGTTGATCAGGCGCGTGGCAGCGAGCAGGAACGCCTCGCGGCCCGGCTCAGCCTCGTCGTGGCTGAGGTCGAGCAGGGTAGGGGACCATTTGGCGTCCTTCCCCGCGATGCCGTGCGCGAACACGTCCATCAGTCGTTCCTCGACGCGACTATATTGATCGGGCTCGTAGCGGGTGAGCCAGATCGGCAGCCAGAACGTGTTCTCCAGCAGCACATGCGCGCGTGCGCCGTTGAGATCGGTTTGCGCACGCGACGAGGTCGGCCCCCACAACAGGCGCGTCCGGCGGAACACCTCGCGCCAGCCCGCCATCAGCCGGCCGCGCATCGGCTCCTCGGTAGCCCGCAGATCGGAGAGGACCGCGAACGCCTTTTCCTCGCCACGCTGGATGCGCGAGAGCCGGTCCATGTTGAGCGCGAGATAGCGCCGCACGCGCTCCTCCGGCGTCGCCTCTTCCATCGCCACGTCGAGCATCGCGATCAGCGATTCGAGCGTGTTCTCGAACGCGGCGGCGGCAAGGTCTTCCTTGCGCTTGAAATAATAGGTAACGCTGGTCGTATTGAGTCCGACGCGCCGCGCCACGTCCGCGAACGTCATGCCCTTGGCACTCTGTTCGTTGATCGCTTCTGCCGCCGCGGCGAGGATCGCGTCACGCTTCGCACGGAAGCGCTTGGTCCCCTGTTCGCTCTCGTCGCTGGCCTCTGCCGGAACCTTCATCGAAACACCCTAACAGCTTCGATTTGAAGATACAGTGCTTTTTAGGCGGTTTCAGGGCGGACTTGAAAACATGCTTTCCGGGCCCCTCCACACGCTTTACCGAATACGCGGTATGGTTTAACCCGCCTCCAAAGCGATGACGAACGGAGAGCCCGCATGGATTTTACGCTGAGCGAACGAGAGACGTATTTCCGGGATCGGGTCCGCGATTTCATCGACCAGAATATCCGCCCGCGACAGGCCGATTACGACCAGCAGGCACATGACGGCGAGCGCTGGAAGGTGATTCCGGTGATCGAGGAAATGAAGGATAAGGCCAAGGCCGCGGGCCTCTGGAATTTCTTCATGCCGCCGCATTCGGGCCAGACGCACGTCGATGATTCTTTCGAGTTCGAAGGCACCCAGCTGACCAATCTCGAATATGCGTTATGCGCTGAGGAGATGGGCAAGGTCGGCTGGGCGAGCGAGTGTTTCAACTGCTCGGCGCCCGATACCGGCAACATGGAGGTGTTTCACCGCTATGGCACGCGCGACCAGAAGGACCGGTGGCTTGGGCCGTTGATGCGCGGCGAGATTCGCTCGGCGTTCCTGATGACCGAGCCCGCGGTGGCGTCGTCGGATGCGACCAACATCGAGACGAGCATGGTGCGCGACGGCGATCACTACGTCATCAACGGCACCAAATGGTGGTCGTCGGGCGTGGGCGATCCGCGCTGCAAGATTGCGATCGTGATGGGCAAGACGAGCTTCGAGGGTTCGCGGCACCAGCAGCAGAGCCAGATACTCGTGCCGATGGATACCCCCGGCGTGACGATCAAGCGGATGCTGTCGGTGTACGGCTATGATCACGCGCCGCACGGGCATGGCGAAGTCGCGCTGGAAAATGTCCGCGTGCCGGTCGAGAACGTGCTGCTCGGCGAGGGGCGTGGGTTCGAGATCGCACAAGGCCGCCTCGGGCCGGGTCGTATCCATCATTGCATGCGCACCATTGGTGTGGCCGAGACCGCGATCGAGGCGATGGCGCGGCGGCTGCTCGACCGCGTCGCGTTCGGCAAGCGGATCGCCGACTTCTCGGTGTGGGAGGAGCGCATTGCGACCGCGCGCATCGACATCGAGATGACGCGTTTGCTCTGCCTCAAGGCGGCGGACATGATGGACAAGGCCGGCAACAAGTCCGCGCAGATCGAGATATCGATGATCAAGGTCGCGGCGCCGAATATGGCGCTGCGGATCCTCGACGACGCGATCCAGGCGCATGGCGGCGGTGGCGTCTCTGGCGATTTCCGGTTGGCGCATGACTGGGCGGCGATGCGGACTCTCCGGTTCGCGGATGGCCCGGACGAGGTCCACAATCGCTCGATCGCGCGCAACGAGTTCGGGAAATACGGTGACTTCCGCAGGGGTGGCGTCTCGAGCGGGGACGTCGGGGTGAGCCGGTAAACCCATCCGTTTAAACCCGTCTCCCCGTTCGTCCTGAGCGAAGTCGAAGGACCGGCTCGCTCGGGGCAATGTCCTTCGACTGCGCTCAGGACGAACGGAATTTTGATTGTGCGTCCGCCATTTTCGGAGCCTGACTAAACATGAAAGCCGCAGTCCTTTTCGAAGCCAACACCCCGCTCAGCATCGAGGACGTGACCGTCTCGAAGCCGACGGCCCATGAGGTTCTGATCCGCACGGTGGCGGTCGGTGTGTGCCGGTCCGACTTGCATTTCGTCGACGGCGCCTATCCGCATGCGATGCCGACGATCCCGGGGCACGAGGCCTGCGGCGTGGTCGAGGCGATCGGCGACGAAGTGCGCGGCGTGAGGGTCGGCGACCATGTCGTGACCTGTCTCTCCGCGTTCTGCGGCCAGTGCGAGTTCTGCGTCACCGGGCGGATGTCGCTGTGCATCGACGCAAGCGTGCGCCGTCCCAAGGGCGCAGCCCCGCGCCTCATGCTCGGCGACCGGCCGATCGCGCAGATGCTGAACCTCAGCGCCTATGCCGAGATGATGCTGGTCCACGAACACGCCTGCGTGGCGATCGACCGCGACATGCCGATGGACCGCGCGGCGTTGCTCGGCTGCGCGATCACGACGGGGGCGGGGGCGGTGTTCAACACCACCGACGTGACGCCGGGCGAAACGGTGTGCGTGGTCGGATGCGGCGGTATCGGGCTGGCGGCGGTCAACGCGGCCAAGATCGCGGGCGCGGGGAAGATCATCGCGCTCGATCCGGTGCCTGAAAAGCGCGCGATGGCGGAAAAGCTCGGCGCGACGCACAGTATCGACGCGCTGTCCGATACCGCCGCCGATCAGGTCGTGGAGATCACCAAGGGTGGCGTCCACCATGCGATCGAAGCCGTTGGCCGGACGCAATCGGCGGCTACCGCGGTCAAGGTGTTGCGACGCGGCGGTACGGCGACAATCCTCGGGATGATGCCGCTCGGCGAGAAGGTCGGGCTGTCGGCGATGGATTTGCTGTCGGGCAAGCGGCTGCAGGGCGGCTTCATGGGATCGAACCGCTTCCCGGTCGACATCCCGCGGCTGGTCGATTTCTATATGCGCGGGTTGCTCGATCTCGACACGATCATCGCCGACCGGATGCCGCTGGAGCGGATTAACGACGCGTTCGACGAACTGCGGCGTGGGGATACGACCCGCAGCGTGATCACGTTCGCATGAGCGACGCATCGACAAGCATGGTCGGGACGATCGAAGTCGGCGAGCGCGACAAGCTCGACCTCGACGCACTCGGGACGTGGATGACCGCCAACGTGCCGGGCTATGCCGGGCCGCTGACCTACGCGAAGTTCGCCGGCGGCCAGTCGAACCCGACCTACCGCCTCGATACGCCGACCCGCGCCTACGTCCTGCGCCGGAAACCGTTCGGCCCGATCCTGCCGAGCGCGCATGCCGTTGATCGCGAATACCGCGTGATCGCGGGTCTCCATACGACCGGCTTCCCGGTCCCACGGCCCTATGGTCTCTGCGAAGATCCAACCGTGATCGGCTCGGCCTTCTACGTCATGGAGATGGTCGAGGGCCGGACGATCTGGGACGGCGGGATGCCCGGCGCGACTCCCGCCGAGCGCACCGCGCACTACGAGGCGATGGTCGACACGCTCGCCGCGCTCCACAACACCGATTACGCGGCGGCGGGGCTCGGCGAGTACGGCAAGCCCGGCAATTATTTCGAGCGCCAGGTCGGCCGCTGGACGAAGCAATATCGTGCCGCCGAGACCGAGCATATGGAGTCGGTCGAGCGGCTGATCGAATGGTTGCCGAGAACGCTCCCCGAGCAGACGCGCACCTCGATCGTCCACGGCGACTACCGCATCGACAACATGATCTTCGCGCCTGCCGAGCCGAAAGTAATCGCGGTGCTGGATTGGGAATTGTCGACGCTCGGCGATCCGCTGGCGGACTTCTCGTATCTGTTGATGAGCTGGGTGACCGAACCCGAAGGCCGCTCCGGGGTGCTCGGCATGACTGGGCCGGAGACGGGGATCCCGACGATCGAGCAGGTCGTGGAGCGCTATTGCGCTGCGACCGGCCGCGACGGCGTCCCCGATCTCAACTGGTATTTCGCCTACAACCTCTTCCGTCTGACCGGGATCGTCCAGGGTATCAAGAAGCGGATCGTCGATGGCACTGCCTCGAGCGCGCAGGCGGAGAAGACGGTTGCGAAGATCCACGGGCTGGCGGATGCGGCCTGGGGGTTCGCGGTGAAGGCGGGGGCCTGATTCCCCCCCGCTTGCGGGAGGGGTTAGGGGAGGGGCTGATCTGGCCTCGGTTTGAAACGTTGCGGAAAGATCGGGCCCTCCCCCGACCCCTCCCGCATGCGGGAGGGGAGAAGCAGGAATGTCGCAATTTGATCTTACGGGGCAGGTCGCCATCGTCACCGGATCGTCGCGAGGCATAGGCCTCGCGTCGGCGCGTGAACTGGCCGGGCATGGTGCGAAGGTCGTGATCTCCAGTCGCAAGCAGGACGCCTGCGACACCGTCGCCGCGGAACTGAACGCCGAGCACGGCGACGGTACCGCGATCGCCATCGCCGCGAGCATCTCCGACAAGGCAGCCCTGCAACACCTCGTCGACCAGACGCGCACCCAGCTCGGCCGGATCGACATCCTCGTCTGCAACGCCGCCTCGAACCCCTATTACGGGCCGCAGGCCGGCATCGCCGACGACCAGTTTCGGAAGATTCTCGACAACAACATCGTCTCCAATCACTGGCTGATCCAGATGGTCGCGCCCGAGATGCTGGAGCGCCGCAGCGGCAGCATAATCATCATCTCGTCGATCGGCGGCCTGCGCGGCTCGCCCGTCATCGGCGCATATTGCATCAGCAAGGCCGCCGACATGCAGCTCGCGCGCAACCTCGCGGTCGAGTTCGGGCCGTCCAACGTCCGCGTGAACTGCATCGCACCCGGCCTGATCAAGACCGACTTCGCGCGGGCGCTGTGGGAGGATCCCGACCGTATCGAGGTGGCGAACACGCGCGTCCCGCTTCGTCGGATCGGCGAGCCCGAGGAGATCGCCGGCGCAGTCGTCTTCCTCGCCTCGCAGGCCAGCGCGTTCATGACCGGCCAGACGATGGTCATCGACGGCGGCGTCACGATCTAACCGGAAGGGAACCCCATGCGTTTCGAGAACAAGTCGATCATCGTCACCGGCGCAGGTTCGGGCATCGGCCGCGCCGCCGCGCTCCTGTTCGCGAGCGAAGGGGGCAAGGTCATCGTCGCTGACAAGACCGAAGGCGCGGACGAAACCGCCCACCTGATCGCCGAGGCGGGCGGCACCGCCAAGGCGATCCGCATCGACGCCGGGCTCGAAGAGGACGTGATCCGCACGATCGCGCTGGCGTGCGACAGCTTCGGCGGACTCGACGTGATGTTCGCCAACGCCGGCATCTCCGGCGGGATGGCCAACCTGTTCGATACCGACGTCGCGCTCATTACCGAGGTGCTCCGCGTCAACCTGATCGGCCCGTTCCTCGCGATCAAGCACGCCGCGCCGCGCATCGCCGAACGAGGAAAGGGCGCGATCGTGCTTACTGCCAGCGTCGCCGGCATCCGCTCGGGCGCCGGCTCGCCCGCCTATTCCGCGTCGAAGGCGGGGGTCATCAATCTCGCTGCCGTCTCCGCGCAGCAACTCACCGGCTCGAACGTCCGCGTCAACGCGATCTGCCCCGGCCTGACCGAGACCGGCATGACCAAGCCCGTGTTCGATTACGCGCGCGAGGCGAACAAGATGGACCGCGTCGGCCGCCTCAACCCGCTCCACCGCGGCGCGCAGCCCGAGGAACTGGCGAAGGTGGCACTGTTCCTCGCCTCCGACGACGCCAGCTACGTCAACGGCCAGGCGATCGCGGTCGATGGCGGCCTCTCGTCGAGCCACCCGGTGACGCGGCAGGAATACGGCAAGACCGCCGCCTGACTTGCGGTTGTAACGGCAAAGCGACAGGATACGCGTGTAACAGGGAGTGTGCGTGATGAGGCTGTTCCGGTCGGTCCTGTCGATTTTGCCTGCCGCGACCGTATCCGCAGCGGCGCAAGTTCCGCCGCCTGTAATCAGCATACCATTCCCGCATGCCGGACCTTCGGCTGGGCCTGCGACCGGGCCGGTCTTCGTGACCTGGACCGCGACGGACATACGCTGCGCCGGTGTTCCCGTGGCATTCCAACGGCCGCCAGCGGTCATGCCGGCGCTCGGCTGGTCGTCCAGTATCGGCATGAAGCCAGTGGCGTACAGCTTCACGATCGATCCGACCGGTCGTCCGCTGGACATCAAACGCGTCGCGAAGGGGTATGTGGCGGCGGGCGAGGATCTCACACCGGCGCTGGCGGTCGGGCAGTTCGCGGCCGGTGCTGCGCAGAGCGAGTGCAGCCTGACTTTCGTACCCGCGGCACAACCTATCGCTGCCGCACCGGTGGCGTCGGTGATGGCCTATACGATGTTTCCCCAGCAAAGGCCGACGGCGGAGATGTGGGCGCGCGTGAAGCCGACTGGCTCCACCTGCTACGATCCGCCGCCGCAGGTCCGCAACCGCGCATTTCCGGATTTCGACGCGATCCCGAAGCAACCGGGCCGGCAAAGTTGGAGCATGATCGGCTTCGACATCGACGAGGCTGGCAAGCCTATCCACGTGAAGCCCGTGGCAGGGAACGGCAATGCGGCGCTGGAAGCGGCGTCGCTGACCGCGATCGCCGAGTCGCGGTTCGCGCCCGGCGCCCGGACCGGCTGCCAATATCCGTATTGGGTCGGGTCTGCGACCATGCCTGCGCCGCCGATGCCGGAGGAAGCGAAATTCCGTGCGGCCGCGGCAACCTGTCCTTCCAAAGCCGAATGGGCTGTGGAGCCGAACCTTACCTATCCCGAGCAGTTTCGGCGTCGCGCGGTAGAGGGATGGGCCCTGGTTGGCTACGATGTCGCGCCGTGGGGCCAGACGGGCAACGTCCGTGTCCTCGCGGCGCAACCCGCCGAGGAGTTTGGCGAGCAGGCGGTGCGGTTGCTGACGGCGGCGAAGCGGGTGCCGTCCGCAACTGGCTATACCGGCTGCGTCGACCGGGTGCATTTCCGGATGGGGCCGACCGCACGGAAGCCCGGCGCGCCGCCCGTCATATTCGATCCCCCGCAACCCGCCTATTGAACCACAGGGTTTGCGCCCGGTCCGGTTGCGTAACGACTTTGTGGGGACCATTTGGGGCGCGCGGGCGTTTCACGTCCGACCCCATTCATGAAGGAGAAACCCCATGGCTTTCGAACTCCCACCGCTGCCTTACGCCTATGACGCGCTCGAGCCGGTGATCGACCAGGAGACGATGAAGTTTCATCACGACAAGCATCACGCGGCGTACACCGCGAAGCTGAACGAGGGTGTCGAGAAGGATTCGGCACTGCAGGGCAAGTCGATCGAGGACATCCTCGGCATGATCTCGTCGCAGCCGCCGCTGGTGCGCAACAATGGCGGTGGGTTCTGGAACCACGACTTCTTCTGGAAGACGATGGCAGCCAAGAACGGCCAGGCACCGTCGGGGAAGCTCGCCGAGGCGATCGATCGCGATTTCGGCGGCCTCGACAAGCTGAAGGAAGAGTTCAACACCAAGGGTGCGGGGCAGTTCGGCTCGGGCTGGGCGTGGCTGATCGCGGATGCGAGCGGCAAGCTGAAAGTGACGAGCACGCCGAACCAGGACAACCCGCTGATGGACGACGCCAAGGAGCCGGGTACGCCGCTGCTGGGCAACGACGTGTGGGAGCACGCCTATTATTTGACGTACAAGAACGACCGTCCGGGCTATCTGAAGGCCTGGTGGGACATCGTGAACTGGGACGTCGTCGGCGAGCGCTACGCGAAGGTCGCGGGCTGAGCTAAGTTCCCCTCCCGCTTGCGGGAGGGGCTAGGGGAGGGCTCGACGTACGTACTGGCGTCCGGTTAGTGCGGCACGCCCCTCCCCCAACCCCTCCCGCAGGCGGGAGGGGAGCAGTTAGATTACCCTTCGGGCGGCAGGTCGGTCACGGCTTTGTCGCCCGTTTGCAATCCGTGCTTAAGCAGCATCGGGATGTTGGCGAATGCGAACAGCAACGTCAGCGGGATCGCACCCCATAGCTTGAAGCCGACCCAGAAATCCCAGGTCGTGTTGCGCCACACCGCCTCGTTCAGCACCGCCATGAACACGAAGAACACCGCCCAATTGCGCGTCAGCTTGCGCCAGCCATCGGCGGACAGGCCGGGATAGGCGGTGCCGAGCAGCGACTGGAGCAGCGGACGGCCGGTGACGAGCCCGAAGGTCAGGATGGCGGCGAACATCGCGTAGATGATCGTCGGCTTCATCTGGATGAAGCGCTGGTCGTGGAAATAGATCGTCAGCCCGCCGAACACGACGATCAGCGCGCCCGACAGCCACAGCATCGGCGAGATATGCCCTGCCTTGACCTTCGACACGATCATCGCGGCGATGGTGGCGATGATGAACGCGGTGGTGGCGGCGACGACGCGAACGATCGGCAGGCCGGGTGTGAGGAAGTTCACCGCGAAGAAGATCGCGAGTGGGCCGTAGTCGATGGCCATGCGGAGGCCGGGGGATAGGGGGGGCTTGGTCACTGTGTTTTTGGTTCCTGGCGGAGCGGTGTGCGTGCGGGCATGTACCTCGATACAGGCTCTCGACAAGCTCGATCCTTACTCGGCACGAACGGGATGGGGGTAGGCATGTGAGTCCAACCACCCGTTCGTCCCGAGTAGCCGTCGAGCTTGTCGAGGCGGCGTATCGACGGACAGTTCCGCGCGTTACTTCCGAACGCTCTCGACCCCGGCGATGATCCGGCTGACTTCGTTCGCATCGAACGGACGCAGGTCGGTCATGCCCTCGCCGATGCCGATCGCGTGGATCGGCAGGCCGTATTTCTCTGCCGCCGCGACGAGAACGCCGCCGCGGGCGGTGCCGTCGAGTTTGGTCATCACCAAGCCGGTGACGCCTGCGACCTCCTTGAAGACCTCGATCTGCTGGAGTGCGTTCTGGCCGGTGGTCGCATCGAGAACGAGGACGATGTCGTGCGGGCTCTCGGGATTGATGCGGCCGAGGACGCGGCGGATCTTCGCCAGTTCGTCCATCAGTTCGCGCTTGTTCTGGAGGCGGCCGGCGGTGTCGACGATCAGCACGTCGATGCCCGTTTCGGTGGCCTTCTTGACCGCGTCCCACACCACGCCTGCCGCGTCGCCGCCCTCGGGGCCGGTCACGATCGGCACACCGACGCGCTCGGCCCAGGTGCGGAGCTGGCCGATCGCCGCCGCGCGGAAGGTGTCGCCGGCGGCAAGCATCACGCCGTAATCCTGCTCCATCAGCAGATGCGCGAGCTTGGCGATGGTGGTGGTCTTGCCCGAGCCGTTGACGCCGATGACGAGGATCACCTGCGGGCGTGGGAAGGCGTCGATCTCGATCGGCTTGGCAACCGTGGCGAGAACTTTCTCGACCTCCTCCGCGACGATCACGCGGATGCCGAGTTCCTCCATGTTGCGCTCGAAACTGCCCTCGGCGAGGCGGTGGCGGATGCGGCCGGCGGTCTCGGGGCCGAGATCGGAGGCGATCAGCGCTTCCTCGATGTCGTCGAGCGTCGCATTGTCGAGCCGTGCGCCGCCGAGGCCGGCGAGGTTGCCGACGAGCCGGTCGGAGGTGCGCTTGAAGCCGCCGATCAGCTTGTCGTGCCAGGTTGGGGTGGTGCTCATGATGGTTCTCGTGTTGCGCTGAGGCGGTCGCTCGTGACGCCGGTGATCGTGATGCGGACGATGTCGCCGGGTAGGGCGGGTTCGTCCAGTACGACTTCTGCGAAATTGCCGATATGGCCGCGGTCGCCGGGGCGTTCGACGAGTACGTCCTGCGAGGTTCCTACCAGCGTTTGGAGCCAGTTCGCTCTTGCCGTTTCGCCGGCTTGGCGGAGCAGGGCAGCGCGTTGGCGGCGGACTTCGGGTTCGACCTGCGGCATCCGCGCGGCAGGGGTGCCGGCGCGGGGCGAGTAGGGGAAGATGTGCGGGTGGACGATGTGGCAGTCGTCGATCAGCGCAAGCGTGTTGGCGAACATTGCCGCGTCCTCGGTCGGGAAGCCGGCGATCAGGTCTGCGCCGATCGCGATGTCGGGACGGGCGGTCTTCAGGCGTTCGACCAGCGCGACGCTTTCGGCGCGCGAGTGGCGGCGCTTCATGCGCTTGAGGATCATGTCGTCGCCGGCCTGGAGCGAGAGATGGACATGCGGCATGATCCGCGGCTCGCCGGTCAGCAGCGCGAAGAGGCGGTCGTCGATCTCGATGCCATCGAGCGAGGACAGGCGCAGGCGTTCGAGCTTCGGCACATGATGCAGGATGCGCTCGACGAGCTGGCCTAGCGTTGGCGTACCGGGAAGGTCGGGACCATAGCTGGTGAGGTCGACGCCGGTGAGGACGATCTCGCGGTGGCCTGCGTCGATCAGGCCGGCGATCCGGTCGACGACCGCGCCGGCGGGGACCGAGCGGCTCGGCCCGCGGCCGAACGGGATCGCGCAGAAGGTGCAGCGATGGTCGCAGCCGTTCTGGACCTCGACGAAGGCGCGGGCGTGCGCGGAGAAGCTGGCGGCGAGATGCGGTGCGGTCTCGCGGATTTGCATGATGTCGGAGACGACGACCGGGGCTTCGGTCTGCCAAGCTTGCGACGTGAGCTTGTCGGCGTTGCCGACGACGCGGTCGACTTCGGGCATTGCGGCGAAGCTGGCGGGGTCGATCTGTGCGGCGCATCCGGTGACGACGATCTGTGCCTCGGGGCGGTCGCGTTTCGCGCGGCGGATTGCCACCCGCGTCGCCTTCACCGCGGCGTTGGTGACCGCGCAGCTGTTGACCACGACCATGTCCCGCCCGGCGACGAGCGCGCGGATGGTCTCGCTTTCGGCGATGTTGAGGCGGCAGCCGAGGCTGATGACCTCTGGCGCGGGGGCGGATGACATGGGGCGCGATTTAGGAGGGGCGGGGGGGGAAGTCCACGCTTTGCGGTTTGCGGCCTGTGGTTTGCGGTTTGTGCGCAATGCCCGCCTTCACCGCCGTTCTCCTGCGAACGCAGGAGCCCAGGGTATCAAACGGAGCGCTACTTGGTCCTGGGCTCCCGCCTTCGCGGGAGAACGAGGGTATTGCGGAGCCCGTCATTCATCATCCACCACCCCGGCGAAGGCCGGGGCCCAGTTGGGAGACGATGATGGTGAAAGGACGGTCCGCGGTTACTGCGACCTTTCCAATTGGGCCCCGGCCTCCGCCGGGGTGGTGCTTGGTAGATGGGGCACGGTGCTCGCAGTCAGCTCGCCAACCGAGGCGCAATCCCTCGCGGCGGCGGCGCATCGCGGTCGGGGCGCTGTGCCAGAAGCCGTTTTTCCGCCAGCAAGCGCCGGACCTGCGCCGTGCCGAGCGGTCGCCCGTACAGATACCCCTGGCCTTTCGCGCATCCGATCGCACGCAGGCGTTCCTCGATCGCGGCGTCCTCGATTCCTTCTGCGGTCGTCGGCAGGTTGAGGCTGTCGCCCAGCCGCACGATCGTGTTCACGATCGCCAAGCTCTCGGGGTTGTCCAGGATCGAGGTGACGAAACTCTTGTCGATCTTGATCCGATCGAAGGGCAGCGCCCTCAGATGCGCCAAGCTTGAATAGCCGGTACCGAAATCGTCAAGCGCGAGGCGGATGCCCTGGTTCTTCAGGCTGCCGACGATCGATTGCGCGAGCGGGAGATTGTCGAACAATGCGGTCTCGGTGATCTCGATTTCGAGCCGGCTGGCGGGGAAGCCCGTCTCGACCAGCGTCTTGATGATCTTCTGTGCGAGCCATGCGTCGCGCAGTTGCAGCGGCGAGACGTTGACCGACAGGCTGAGGGCCGCGTCCCAGTCCCGCGCGGCGGCGAATGCCTGGCGCATGATCGACAGCGAGAGCTCTCCGATCAGCCCGATCTCCTCGGCGATGGGAATGAAGACGTCCGGGGCGATCGTGCCGCGTGTCGGGTGTTCCCAGCGTGCGAGGACTTCGAATCCGGTAATGCGGCCGGTGGTCAGGTCGACCTGCTGCTCGAAATAAGGGACGATTTCTTCCGCGGGGATCGCGTGGCGCAGGCCTGCTTCGAGTTCTCCGCGCAGTTGCAGCGAGCGCTCCATCGAGCGATCGAACCACGCATGCCGGCCGCGCCCCGCGGTCTTGGCGGCGTGGAGCGCGATGTCGGCGTTACGCAACAACCCGTCGACCGAGGCGCAGTCGAAGTCCGAACGCGCGATACCGATCGACACGCTCATATGGATCTCGACGCCGTTGCTGCGGAACGGGAGCGCGAGGCCGGCGACCATGCGTTCGGCGATCCGGTCGGCAACGTTCTTGTGCGCGGAATCGAACACGAACGCGCAGGCGAACTCATCCGCGCCAAGCCGCGCGAGCAGGCTGGCGCCGGGCGCAATCGCCGCGATCGTCTCGGCGACATAGGCGAGCAGCAGGTCGCCGACCGCATAGCCGTGCAGGTCGTTGACGCTTTTGAAATGATCCACGTCGATCGTTAGCATGGCCATTGCCTTGCCGCGGCGGCGGGCGCTGGCGAACAAGGTCGCACCGTCTTCGGACAGGCTGCGACGGTTGAGGAGGCCGGTCAGCGGATCGCGCTGCGCCAGGGCCTGCGCACGGTGGCCGGCTTCGGTCAGGTCGCTCAGTTCCTCGGCCAGCGCGCGGTAGCGGAACCAGCCGAACAGGATCAGCGAGACATTGAGCAGCATCGTGGCAATCAATGTCCGGTCAATTACCGCGTTGCTGCCGTGCAGATTCGCCAGCGCCTTGACGAGCACCGTGCCGCCGGTGCCGACGAACAGCAGAATGGCGGCGCCCGTCACGGCGCCGGTCATGAATTCCCGACTGATGTTGCGGGGCGAACGCGTCGCCGCCGACTTTGGGGTCATGTGGATGTCCGGTCCTTGATCGGTAGCCGGTGTGCCATGCGAGAAGTGTAGGAGGTGTTAAGGCGGCGTTAGCGCGGGGCAGGGCGTGGCACAGGCGCGATTGGTTGCGCGCATCTGTCATGCCGGGCTTGTTCCGGCTTAACCGAGGAAATGGGTCAAGTCGGGACCCGTCTTGCACTTCCACCCCGCTTCCAGTAGTAGACCCGCCACGTTCCGTTACGGAGCGCATAGGACGAGCATCCAAGGATGCACGCTGGCCGGCGAGGTTTCGCCCGCCGGCGCTTTTGCGTTTGGTGACGGTGATAGGGAGTATTTCGATGTTCGAAAGCCTGAGCGATCGACTTGGCGGCGTCTTCGACCGCCTTCGCGGCCGGGGTGCGCTGACCGAAGCGGACGTGCGTTCGGCGATGCGAGAGGTACGCGTCGCGCTGCTCGAAGCCGACGTCGCGCTGCCCGTCGCGCGCGAGTTCGTCGACAAGGCGACCGAGAAGGCGATCGGCCAGAATGTGTTGCGCTCGGTTACGCCGGGGCAACAGGTCGTCAAGATCGTCAGCGATGCGCTGGTCGAGATGCTCGGTTCGGAAGCTTCCGAGCTCGAGCTGGGCGTCACCCCGCCGGCCGTCATCATGATGGTCGGCCTTCAGGGTTCGGGCAAGACGACCACGACCGCCAAGATCGCCAAGCGGCTGGCGGCGGGGCAGGCCAATTTCGGGCAGGGTAGTCGCGAGCGCAAGAAGGTGCTGATGGCGTCGCTCGACGTCAATCGCCCGAACGCGCAAGAGCAGCTGGCGACGCTCGGCACGCAGATCGAGGTGGCGACGCTGCCGATCGTGGCTGGCCAGCAGCCGGTCGATATCGCCCGTCGCGCGATGCAGGCGGCCAAGCTGCAGGGCTATGACGTCCTGATGCTCGACACCGCGGGTCGTTTGCATGTCGACCAGGCGTTGATGGACGAGATGAAGGCGGTCGCCGACGTCGCGAAGCCGGCCGAGATCCTGCTGGTCGTCGACTCGCTGACCGGCCAGGACGCGGTCAACGTCGCGCAGAACTTCTCCGACCAGGTGCCGCTGACGGGTATCGTGCTGACCCGCATGGACGGCGACGCCCGCGGCGGCGCGGCGCTGTCGATGCGCGCGGTCACCGGCAAGCCGATCAAGTTTGCAGGGACCGGCGAGAAGCTCGATGCGCTCGAGGCGTTCCACCCGGAGCGCGTCGCCGGCCGTATCCTCGGCATGGGCGATGTCGTCAGCCTGGTCGAGCGCGCCGCGGAGTCTATCCAGCAGGAAGACGCCGAGCGGATGGCCGCCAAGATGGCCAAGGGTCAGTTCGACATGAACGACCTGCGTGCCCAGCTGGCGCAGATGCAGCGGATGGGCGGGCTCGGCGCGCTGGCGGGGATGATCCCCGGCATGAAGAAGGCGCAGGGCGCGGTCGCGTCGGTCGGTGGCGAAAAGGTGCTGGTGCACATGGACGCGATGATCGGTTCGATGACGATCAAGGAGCGCAACAAGCCCGAACTGATCAACGCCAAGCGCAAGATCCGCATCGCCAAGGGTTCCGGGACGACCGTCCAGGAGGTCAACAAGCTGCTGAAAATGCACCTCGAAATGTCGACCGCCATGAAGAAGATCAAGAAGATGGGCGGCATGAAGGGCATGATGGCGATGCTCGGCAAGGGCGGCCTTGGTGGTGGTCTCGGCGGCATCGGCAATGCGATCGGCGGGCCGCAGATGGGCGACATGCTCAACAAGGCGGGCGCTGGTGGCCTTCCGGGCGGTTCGTCCGGCGGCGGTTTGCCGGGGCTTGGTGGCCCCAAGATGCCGCAGATGCCTGCCGGTTTCGACGATTTTCTGAAGAAGAAATAACCTCTTATCCAACCACGACACCTCGGCTCGCGCTGGGGAATCTATCTAGAAAACGAAGGAAAATATCATGGCAATCAACATTCGCCTCGCGCGCGGTGGCTCCAAGAAGCGTCCCTATTACAAGATCGTCGTTGCCGATGCGCGTTCGCCGCGTGATGGCCGCTTCATCGAGAAGATCGGCAACTACAACCCGCTCCTCGCCAAGGACAACGAGCAGCGCGTGCAGCTCGACGCCGACCGTGCGAAGCATTGGCTGAGCGTCGGCGCGCAGCCGACCGACCGCGTCGCGCGCTTCCTCGACCAGGCTGGCGTGCTCGAGCGTTCGGCGCGCAACAACCCGAACAAGGGCAAGCCCGGCGAGAAGGCCACCGAGCGCGCTGAAGAGCGTGCGACCAAGGCGGCTGAAGCTGCCGAGGCCGAAGCGGCTGCAAAGGCTGCACCGGCCAGCGGCAGCAACGAAGAGACCGAGCAGGTCGCTGCTGCTGAAATCGAAGACGCTACGAGCGCTTCGTAAGATCCGGGGGCGGTCGGTATCGTATCGGCCGCCCTTGTTCCGTCATCCCAGCGAACGCTGGGACCCAGAGCCAAGAGCGGCAACGTTCGTGACCCTGAACCGGGATCGAGTCCCGGATGACGACGAGGGTATAGCGGACGCGCTCCGCACCCGATCCGCCGTTCGTGCGTTCTTCATCGGTACCCCCGAAAAGGAGCGCATGATGGCCCCCGAATCCGACCCCCGCACAGCCCCCGCACCCGAGGACATCGAAGATGCCACCAACCAAGGCGTCTCCGCCGACGACCCCGCCGAAGGCTCCGACGACACCCCCGGCCGCGATGAAGGCTCCGCGCAAGGATGAAGTGACGCTCGCCGTCGTCATCGGTGCGCACGGCATCGGTGGCGAAGTGCGGCTCAAGGTCTTCGCCGAGAATTTCGGAAGCTATAAAAGCTTCAACAACGGCGCGCTGTTGCTGAAGTCCGCGCGCAGCGGCAACAACGGCATGATCGCGCGCTTCGCCGAGGTCGCCGATCGTAACGCTGCCGAGGCGATGCGCGGTACCGAGCTGACTGTGCCGCGCGCATCGTTGCCGCCGCTTGAGGATGGCGAATATTATCACACCGACGTTATCGGGCTCGACGTCGTGTCGACGGATGGCGAGGCAATTGGCCGTGTCGTCGCGATCGACAATTTCGGCGCGGGCGACGTGATCGAGATCGAACGCCTTCCGGTGGACGACAAGCCGGGCAAACGCTTCATGGTACCGATGCGCGTTGAAGCAGTGCCCGAGTGGGATGCCGACCGGCTCGTCGTAGAGGCCTCGTTCGCCGCCGATTAAGTCTTGTTCTCCCGCGAAGGCGGGAGCCCAGTCTGGGTCCCCGCCTTCGCGGGGATACAAGTTGAGTAGTGACTACCGCCGAAGCGGCCGCTGTTCGGCAAGCATGTTGCGGATCGTCGTGGCGGCGACGCCGGCCTCGCCCATCGCGTGGCTGATCTGGTCCAGACCCTTCACGACGTCGCCCGCCGCGAACAGCCCGGGGATCGACGTCCGCTGGTGCGAGTCCACCTCCAGGCAGCCATCCTCGGACGCGCTCGCACCCGCCGCGACGGCCAGTTCCGAGCGGATCACCGACCCCAAAGCGGGATAGACGCTGTCGAACGCCATTCGCCCCTCGACCGTGTCGAGCGCGAGCCTGTCCCCCTCGATCGCATAATTGCCGCAGGGACCGCCCACCCGGACGATCCCGGCATCGTCGAGCGCCGCCTCGCATGCGGGATCGAGGTCATGGCCACCCTCGGGCGCGATCAGCGTCACGTCCTTGGTGTAGCCGCGCAGGAACAGCGCCTCGCGCATGCCGTGGTCCCCGGTGCCGATCACCCCGACGCGCTTGTCGGTGACTTCGTAACCGTCGCAGATCGGGCAATAGCGGAAGAGCCCGGCTTCCAGCGCCTCGTCATGGATCGCATCGGGCATGTCAGGCCGGTTATTGACTACTCCGGTCGCGAGCAGGACGCTCCGCGCCCGCGCGCGACGCTCGCCCAGTCGCACCGTGAAGCCATCGTCGTCGACCTCGATCGCGTCGACCCGTACACCCTCGCGGATCGCTCCATAATTCTCCGCCTGCGCCAGCATGCGTGCAAGCAGATCTGTCCCGCGGATACCTTCCGGATACCCGGCATGATTATGCGTGCAGGGGATCAGAGCCGCGCGGCTGCTCCCGCAATCGAACAGCCGGATCGAGAGGTGGAACCGCGCGAGATAGATCGCCGCGGTGAGCCCGGCCGGCCCTGCGCCAATGATGATGCAATCGTCCATGCCCCGCGAGCGTTTCGCAAGCGTAATTGTTCCTTGCGCCAGTTCGGTATATACTCCGCGTGCATACGGAGGCGGCAATGGCCAAGGAATATCGCGCGAAGGTCTTCAAGTCGGGCAACTCAGTCGCATTGCGGTTGCCCAAAGCCCTCGGAATCACGGAAGGTGCCGAAATGACCGTGCGCGAAGACCGTGGCAAGTTTATCGTCGAACCCTATTCGCCGGTGCCTAAAAAGATTGATCTTACCGGCATCTACGGGTCGATCCCTGGATTGAAGCTCATCGACCGTGAAGACCGGATCTTCGCGCCCTCGCCGCGTCCGTGGGATGATCCGTCGTGGCCGGGGCGGTCCGACGAGCAATGAAGTATCTGCTCGACACCAATATCTGTATCCTGTTGCTCGGCGGTAACGTTCCGGTCCTGCGGAACCGCGTCGAGCAATGCGATGAGGGCGAACTGGGCATGTCGGCGATCGTCTTTGCCGAACTGGCGGTCGGCAGTTGGCAAGGCAAGCTTCCCGCCCTGCACGTAGTTGATGCGTTCTGTCGGTGGGTGCCGGTATTGCCCTTCGACGAACTGTCGGCTCGGCTGTACGCGCAGTTGCCATTCAAGCGCGGTAGTTTCGATCGGTTGATAGCGGCGCATGCACTGTCGCTTGGACTGGCCCTGATCACTAACAACGAACGCGATTTCGCTGACGTGGCGGGCCTTCGCATAGAGAATTGGACGCTGTGACTTTCGCTGCCACGATATTGACGCTGTATCCGGAGATGTTTCCCGGGCCGCTGGGGACGTCGCTTGCCGGGCGGGCGCTGGGGGAGGGGCGGTGGTCCTGCTCGCCGGTGCAGATCCGGGACTTTGCAACGGATAAGCATAAGTCGGTGGATGACACGCCGGCGGGGGGCGGGGCCGGGATGGTGCTGCGGGCCGACGTGGTGGCTTCGGCGATCGACAGCGTTGCGGATGGGCGGCCGGTGCTGGCCATGACGCCTCGGGGAAAGCCGCTCACTCAGGAGCGGGTGCGCGAACTCGCCAAAGGCCCCGGCGTCACTATCCTCTGCGGCCGCTTCGAAGGCTTCGACGAGCGGCTGTTCGAGGCGCGCGATATCGAGGAAGTCTCGATCGGCGACTACATCCTGTCGGGCGGCGAGATGGGGGCGCTGGTGCTGCTCGATGCTTGCATTCGGCTGCTGCCCGGCGTAATGGGCGCGGCTTCTAGTGGGGATGACGAGAGCTTCGAAACGGGGCTGCTCGAATATCCGCACTATACCCGACCTCAGATATGGGAAGGGCGCACGATCCCGCAGGTGCTGCGATCGGGGGATCATGCGAAGATCGCGGCATGGCGCAAACGCCGTGCGGAGATCGATACACGGTCACGGCGACCGGACCTTTGGGAGCGCCATGAGGGTGCTCGGGTCCAGTCGCCCTCTGGCGCGCAGCGACACGAGGACGAGACATGAACCTGTTGCAGACGATCGAAGCCGAGAACATCGCGAGGTTCCTGGCCAACAAGACGATCCCCGATTTCCGCCCTGGCGATACGCTGAAGGTCGGCGTGAAGGTCGTCGAAGGCGAGCGCACGCGTATTCAGAACTACGAGGGCGTGTGCATCGCGCGCTCTAACAAGGGCATGGGCTCGAACTTCACCGTGCGTAAGATGAGCTTCGGCGAGGGCGTCGAGCGCGTCTTCCCGCTCTACTCGCCGAACGTCGATTCGATCGAAGTCGTCCGCAAGGGCGCCGTGCGTCGCGCCAAGCTGTATTACCTGCGTGGCCGCACCGGCAAGGCAGCCCGTATCGCCGAGCGCCGCGACATGCGCCCTGCAAAGGGCACCGCAGCCGCCGAGTAATCGGTTCCTGCTGGAGTTGAGGAAGGGCGCGGGGGCGATGGTCCCCGCGCCCTTTTTCGTGTCCGGGGCCTTGGTCCACGTCGAACCATCGTCGGGGGCGGCGTGATGCGGCTGCGCGGGGGGAGAGTCGCGCGGGGCTTGCGGCGCGCGGAAGTGCACGAAGTTCACGCTACGTCCCCGCTGCAATCCCCCCGCGCGCCTGTGTTTCGGAGCGGGCGAGGATGCGGTCCATAGGGGGCAGGGGGCGGACATCCGGTGACGCTGCGCGCTATCCGGCGTGTAGGACGGCGTTTGCTTCACCCCTCCCCTTCAGGGGAGGGGCCGGGGGTGGGGCTTTCCAAGCAGGCGGGCGCCGTGAGTATGTGCGCGGCGAGGGCGCGGCCAATGCGGGGGGGCGGCTTGCGCGGCACTGCCCCACCCCGACCCTCCCCTGAAGGGGAGGGAGTTCGTGTCGGTTCTCGTCCACCCGTCTCGTCATCCACCCGTCTCGTCATCGCCGTTTCGTCATCCCCGCGCCGGCGGGGATCCATATCCTCGGAGGCTCGTGATCGCGTTGCGCGACGGTGTTTTTTGGGCTTGGCGAGGCTGCGCGGGCGATGCGGCGCGGTCGCTATAAGATTGGGTTCACGCAAAGGCGCAAAGGCGCGAAGAGAGGGCAGGGCGGGCTGGGCTAAAGATGCCACTTCTCTTCGCGCCTTTGCGCCTTCGCGTGAACGATCCCTTCTGTCTTCCGGCCCGAGGCGTTGCGGTGAGTATCGGGACCTGCCGATATGGGTTCCCGCCTCCGCGGGAATGACGAATTGTGGTCCGGAGTCCTCCCTTCTCCGTCATCCTGACGAAAGTCAGGACCCAGGGTCAGGAACGCCGCGCTGCTTGGCTCTGGATCCTGACTTTCGTCAGGATGACGGTGGGGGGGTGGGAGGCGTTTCGCTTGTCGTCACGAACGCTGTCGTCCGAAGGGCATGTCTCGGCGGGGCTTACGCGCCTCAGCGGCCTCGTAGGCGCCCGTCGGCTCGCCTCGACCGCCCGTCAGGCGTCGCGCCATGTCCCCGGCGCCAGACCCGCCAAGGTCCAGTCCCCGATGCTCCACCGGACCAGCCGCAGCGTGGGGTGGTCGATCGCGGCGGTCATGCGGCGGACTTGCCTGTTGCGGCCTTCGCGGATGGTTATCTTCAGCCAGCAATCGGGGATGCTCGCGCGGACCCGGATCGGCGGCACGCGCGGCCAGAGGTCGGGCGCGTCGATCCGCTCGACGTCGGCGCGGGCAGGGCCGTCCTTCAGCACGACGCCCTGTCGCAACCGGTCGAGCGCGGCGGGATCGGCATCGCCCTCGACCTGCACGAGATAGGTTTTCGGCAGCTTGAACTTCGGGTCCGCGATCCGCGCCTGGAGGCGACCGTCGTCGGTCAGCAGCAACAGCCCTTCGCTATCGCGGTCGAGCCGCCCCGCCGGATAGACGCCCGGCACATCGACGAACTGCGACAGCGTCGCGCGCGGGGTCGGACTGTTCACGTCGGTGAACTGGCTGAGCACGTCGTACGGTTTGTTGAACAGGATTACCCGGGGCATGGCGGGGGCTTTAGAGGGATTGTCGATCGGGTTCGACCGTAATTCCTCCCCTGCAAGGGGAGGTGGCAGTGCGGAGCGCTGACGGAGGGGTGACCCGCTCACGATAGGGCGACACCCCTCCGTCGCTTCGCGCCACCTCCCCTTACAGGGGAGGATCAGAAGGTCGGAGTGCCGGCAGGGCGATCCGTCATTCACGATCGTCGAAGCCAAACAATCCTCCCCCCGCCAGGGGGAGGTGGCTGGCACTTTGCCAGACGGAGGGGGAGGAAAGGGTAACCGCTGTCGCGTATCCTCCCCCTCCGTCACCTTCGGCGCCACCTCCCCCTGGCGGGGGAGGATTGTTTGAGGCCGTCGCCGCGTGAGAAGGTCACCGATGCATACGTCGAGACGGTGGACGCGTACAAAAGGTGCTGAACTTTTTAAACCGAAGCGCTTCTGTTGATTGCGGTACGCGGTGAAACACGCAAAGGTTCTCAAATGCCTCTTGCTCTTGCTGACACTCAATTCGAGACTGATTTAGATGCGATATTGCGGTTGCAAGGTATCTTGCTCGAGGCTGCTGAAGGCGCTCGAGGGCCGGAGCTAGATCAAGAGTATCAAGAACTCCGACGAATATTGCTCGAAGATCCCACGTACTCTGATGTCATTCCAACTTTTGTCATACGCCATCGCGATCTTGGTAGCCTGTGGCCTACCTTTAAAAGCTTTTCGCCTCAGTGGGAGCCGCGACGGGGTGAAGTTAGAAAGCAATTCGAAGGCGCTTTAGCGACCGCTGAGCGAACAGAGTTTTTTGGAAAACCGGGTGACGTTCCTCCCGGTTACGACTCATCCGCCTGGACTGGAGCAACTAAAGGTGCGGACCGCGTCAACGCGGTAAAGACCCTTTTCCCAATAGCACGAAATGCCTTGGAGCACCTGATCGCTCAATTGGAGGCGCCAAGTCACAACGGCGGCCCGCTATTAGATGAAACGGTGGCAGCGGTTGAAGCTCTGCGCCAACTCCATCAGGCACTTGGTGAGATTTTGCTCGCGGCCGATGAAGGTAAGCTGTTCGACCCGTTTAACGATGGGCTTGCAAGGCAGGCATCACGTTATGCCAAGCGGGCTGCAAAAGGACTGCGTGATGACCCTATTGCCTATGCAACCTCGGCGTTGATTCTCGCAATCATGACAGCCTGTGGAATGCCTGACATTGGCGGATATCTCGCGGGCGTTGCAATCAGTATGAAGAAGTAGCTGATTATTGTTGCCCGCTGCCCCGTCGCGCTGGGGAGCGCGCTAGACACCAATTCCGATATTGATCACAAGCAGCATAAAGAAGGCCGCGGTGTTTCCGCCGCGGCCTTCTTTGTTAGATGAGCATCTCAAACCAATTACTGGTCGAGGAAGCTCCGCATCTTCCGGCTCCGGCTAGGATGCTTCAGCTTCCGAAGCGCCTTCGCCTCGATCTGGCGGATGCGCTCGCGGGTCACCGAGAACTGCTGGCCGACTTCCTCGAGCGTGTGATCGGTGTTCATGCCGATGCCGAAGCGCATGCGCAGCACGCGCTCCTCGCGCGGGGTGAGCGACGCCAGCACCCGAGTGACCGTCTCCTTCAAGTTCGCCTGGATCGCGGC
>QFMX01000030.1 GCA_003240625.1 Sphingomonas taxi | reverse complement strand
ACCTTCACGCGGCGCGATATGGCGAAGTTCGCGCACCGCCACAGCGACGGCATCGACCACGTGCAGGATTTTTCCAACAAGCGCGGCGTCGTCCATTCCGAAATCATGCTGCCCGATAATGCGCCCGAGCATCTTAACGATCGCGAACGGCTCTGGAACGATGTCGAGGCGTTCGAGGTGCGCAAGGACGCCCAGCTTGCGCGCGAGGTGGAGTTCGCCATTCCACGCGAGGTGACGCAGGCGCAGGGCGTCGAGCTTGCCCGCGACTTCGCGCAGTCCGAATTTGTCGATCAGGGCATGATCGCCGATCTGAATGTGCATTGGGACATCGGCGAGGACGGGAGGCCCAAACCCCATGCGCATGTCATGCTGACCATGCGCAGCGTGGACGAGAATGGTTTCGGCCAGAAGGTGCGGGACTGGAACCGCACTGAGATGGTCGAGCGGTGGCGCGAACGCTGGGCCGAGCACGTCAACGAGCGGCTTTCCGAACTCGACATAGACGCCCGCATCGACCATCGCAGCCTTGAGGCGCAGGGCATCGGGCTTGAGCCACAAAGCCAGATCGGCGCACCCGCACAACGCATCGAGGGCGAAGGTATCGAGGCCGCCGACCGCGGCGACATGCATCGCGAGATCGCACGGAACAACGGCGAACGGATCATCGCCGATCCTTCCGTGGGGCTGGACGCGATCACGCAGCAGCAATCGACCTTCACGCGGCGCGATATGGCGAAGTTCGCGCACCGCCACAGCGACGGCATCGACCAGTTCAACGAGGTGATGGGCGCGATGCGCAATTCGCCCGATCTGGTCGAACTCGGGCAGGACGGACGCGGCGAGGATCGGTTCACCACCCGCGACATGATCGAGGCGGAACAGCGTTTGCATCGCGCGGCGGAATTGATGGCCGAAAAGGAATTGCACGAGGTCAGCGACCGTGACAGAGAGGTCGCACTCGCCCGCGCGGAAGAACGCGGCCTTGTTCTTTCCGGCGAGCAGGCCCACGCACTGGCGCGTGTGACGGACGGGCGCGATCTTGGCGTTGTCGTCGGCTATGCCGGGACGGGAAAGAGCGCCATGCTCGGCGTTGCGCGCGAGGCATTGGAGGCGGCAGGCTTCGAGGTGCGCGGCGTTGCCCTGTCCGGCATCGCTGCCGAGAACCTGGAAAGCGGATCGGGCATATCCTCGCGCACCATCGCCAGCATGGAACACGGCTGGGGACAGGGCCGCGACGTGCTCACCAGCCGCGACGTGCTTGTCATCGACGAGGCGGGCATGGTCGGCACGCGGCAGATGGAGCGCGTTCTGTCCCATGCTGCCGAGGCTGGCGCAAAGGTTGTCCTGGTTGGCGATCCGCAGCAGTTGCAATCCATCGAGGCAGGCGCGGCGTTCCGGTCTATCCATGAGCGTCATGGCGGCGTGGAAATCTATGAGGTGCGCCGCCAGCGCGAGGACTGGCAGCGTGACGCCACCCGTGATCTGGCGACAGGAAGAGCCGGCAATGCGATCAGCGCCTATGACCGCCACGGCATGGTCCATTCCGCCGAAACGCGCGAGCAGGCCCGCGGCGATTTGATCGACAGATGGGATCGCGACCGGCAGGCATCGCCGGACAGCAGCCGCATCATCCTCACCCACACCAACGCCGAGGTGCGCGAGCTCAACGAGGCGGCCCGTGACCGGATGCGGGAAGCCGGCGATCTTGGCAAGAACGTGCGCGTGACGGTCGAGCGTGGCGAACGCAGCTTCGCCGCTGGGGATCGCGTCATGTTCCTGCAAAACGAGCGCGGGCTTGGCGTAAAGAACGGCACGCTCGAGACGGTTGAAGAAGTCAGCCCGCGATCCATGACGGTTCGCACCGATGACGGGCGTGGCATCAGCTTTGACCTCAAGGATTACGACCGCATCGATCACGGCTATGCCGCGACCATCCATAAGGCGCAGGGCATGACAGTGGATCGGACGCATGTGCTGGCGACGCCGGGCGTGGACACCCATGGCAGCTATGTTTCCCTGTCGCGCCATCGCGACGGCATGGACCTGCATTATGGTCGCGACGACTTCGCCAGTCAGGACAAACTCGTCAACACCCTGTCGCGTGACAGGTCGAAGGACATGGCGACGGATTACGAGCAGATCGAC
>QFMX01000029.1 GCA_003240625.1 Sphingomonas taxi | reverse complement strand
CTGATCGCTTGCGGTGCAGCATTTTGCTTGTCTTTTGTGCATGCCTCGATAGGGTACACGCATGCTGAAAAAACACGCGCCGCATGGAATCGCTGCAGCAACGGCCACCTACACACCCGATCAGCTTCGGATCGGTCCCCTATGCGTCGGAGGGCATCGCTTCGCGCATGGCGTGGCGCTCGCGCCCCTCTCGGGGATTTCGGATGTACCGTTCCGCCGGCTCGTTCGATCCTTCGGCATCGAGCTGGTCTACTCCGAGATGGTCGCCAGTGGTGAGTATGTCAAAGGCGACGACGAAAGCCTGACCAGAGCTGGACGTGCGGGAAGCGGCTTCCATGCCGTTCAGTTGGCGGGGCGCGAGCCGGCGGCCATGCGGGAAGCCGCACACCGGCTGGCGGACGCTGGCGCCGACCTCATCGACATCAACATGGGATGCCCCGCCAAGAAGGTCGTCGGCGGGCAGTCGGGCTCGGCGCTGATGCGCGACCTCGATCTCGCCTCGCGCCTTGTCGCGGCGACGGTCGAGGGGGCGAGAGACGTTCCCGTCACGGTCAAGATGCGGCTCGGATGGGACCGGCAATCCTTGAACGCGGCCGATCTCGCGGTCCGTGCCCAAGACCTCGGCGCCCGGCTCGTGACGGTTCACGGCCGCACCCGCGATCAGTTCTACGAGGGGTCCGCCGACTGGAAGGCGATCGCCGAGGTGAAGCGAGCCGTCGGGATCCCCGTCCTGGCGAACGGCGATCTGGTCGCGGCCGGGGACGACGAGCGGATGCTCGCGGCCAGCGGGGCGGACGGCGTGATGATCGGACGGGGGAGCTGCGGCCGGCCCTGGTTTCCGGCGCTGGTCGCGGGCGTGGCGTCTCGGGACGAGCTGGCCCGGATCATGCTCGCGGATCTCGTGGTCCGGCACTACGACGAGATGCTGTCGCATTACGGCCAACACATCGGTGTTCGGCACGCCCGCAAGCATCTGGGCTGGTACTGCGACCGCGTCGAGCAGGCGTCCGGCGCGTGCCTTTCCCTCGATCGGGCCGCCCTGATGGCATCCGCCGACCCTGGGCAGGTTCGCGAGCGTCTGCGGGCCCTCTTCGGATCGACGCGGGTCGCAGATCTGGAGCCGCCCCGCGACACCGCCGAACGGGTCGCCGCCTGATGTCCACCCCGGAAGATTCCGCCATGTTCGACACCGACGTCAGCGTTCTGAACGCCCTACCGCATCCGGTCTTCGTGCTGGACGGCGAGGATCGGTTCGGTTTCGTCAATTCCGAGGCCGAGCAGTTCTTCTCGTCCAGCGCATCGCACCTCGCCAAGCGACGCCTGCCGCACTTCATTCCGGGCGACAGTCCCATCTTCGCCCTGATCGAGCAGGTGCGCGTCGGCTTGTCGCGTATCAGCGAGTACCGCGTCGACGTGTCCTCGCCGAGGCTCGGGGGCGAGCGGCTGGTGGACGTCTACGTGTCGCGCATGGGCGAGGGGCGCGAGCATGTCGTCGTGATGCTGCAGCAGCGCTCGATCGCGGACAAGATGGATCGCCAGCTCACCCATCGATCCGCCGCGCGCACCGTCACCGGCCTTGCCGCCATGCTGGCGCACGAGATCAGGAACCCACTGTCCGGGATCCGAGGCGCGGCGCAGCTTCTGGAAACCGAGGCGAGCGACGAGGACCGGATCCTGACGCGGCTGATCCAAGAGGAAAGCGAGCGTATCGGCAAGCTCGTGGACCGCATGGAGGTGTTCTCGGACCAGCGGCCGATCGAACGCTCCGCCGTGAACATCCATTCCGTTCTCGAGCATGTGCGAACGCTCGCCAAGAGCGGCTTCGGGCGCGACGTTCGGATCCAGGAGATCTACGATCCGTCCCTGCCGCCGGTGTTCGGCAATCGGGACCAGCTGATCCAGGTCTTCCTGAACCTCGTGAAGAACGCGGTCGAGGCGGTGGCCGGCCGGAACGACGCGGAGATCCGTCTGTCCACCGCGTTTCGTCCCGGCGTGCGCCTGTCGATCCCCGGCAGCAAGACGCGCGTGACCCTGCCGCTCGAATTCGTGGTGTCCGACAACGGCCCCGGCGTCCCCGACGACATCCGCGAGCACATCTTCGACCCCTTCGTCACCACGAAGCCCTCGGGCACCGGCCTCGGCCTCGCACTGGTCGCCAAGATCGTCGGCGACCATGG
>QFMX01000018.1 GCA_003240625.1 Sphingomonas taxi | reverse complement strand
CGAGCGGATGGGCCATATCGAGCTCGCCGCCCCGGTCGCGCACATCTGGTTCCTGAAGTCGCTGCCGTCGCGCATCGGCCTGCTGCTCGACATGCAGCTGAAGCAGCTCGAGCGTGTGCTGTACTTCGAGGCGTACATCGTCATCGAGCCGGGCCTGACCCCGCTCGAGAAGTACCAGCTGATGACCGAGGACGAGCTCCTCGACGCGCAGGACCAGTATGGCGAGGACGCGTTCTCGGCCGGTATCGGTGCCGAGGCGGTCCGCATCATGCTCGAATCGCTCGACCTCGTCGGTGAGCGTACCGCGCTGCTCGAAGAGCTCGCGGTCACCAAGTCCGAGCTGAAGCCCAAGAAGATCATCAAGCGCCTGAAGGTCGTCGAAAGCTTCATCGATTCGGGCAACCGCCCCGAGTGGATGATCCTCGAAGTCGTTCCGGTCATCCCGCCCGAGCTGCGCCCGCTGGTGCCGCTGGACGGTGGTCGTTTCGCGACGTCGGATCTGAACGATCTGTATCGCCGCGTGATCAACCGCAACAACCGCCTGAAGCGCCTGATGGAGCTTCGTGCGCCGGACATCATCGTCCGCAACGAGAAGCGCATGCTACAGGAGGCTGTCGACGCATTGTTCGACAATGGTCGCCGCGGTCGCACGATCACGGGCGCCAACAAGCGTCCGCTGAAGTCGCTGTCCGACATGCTCAAGGGCAAGCAGGGCCGCTTCCGTCAGAATCTGCTCGGCAAGCGCGTCGACTATTCGGGTCGTTCGGTCATCGTAACCGGGCCTGAGCTGAAGCTGCACCAGTGCGGCCTGCCGAAGAAGATGGCGCTCGAGCTGTTCAAGCCGTTCATCTACGCGCGCCTCGATGCGAAGGGTCTGTCGATGACCCTCAAGCAGGCGAAGAAGTGGGTCGAGAAGGAGCGCAAGGAAGTCTGGGATATCCTGGACGAGGTGATCCGCGAGCATCCGGTCATGCTGAACCGTGCGCCGACGCTTCACCGTCTTGGCATTCAGGCGTTCGAGCCGGTTCTGATCGAGGGTAAGGCGATCCAGCTTCACCCGCTGGTCTGCTCCGCGTTCAACGCCGATTTCGATGGCGACCAGATGGCCGTGCACGTCCCGCTGAGCCTCGAGGCCCAGCTCGAAGCACGCGTCCTGATGATGTCGACGAACAACATCCTGTCGCCCGCCAACGGCAAGCCGATCATCGTTCCGTCGCAGGACATGGTTCTCGGTCTCTATTATCTGTCGATGATGAAGGAGAACGAGCCGGGTCAGGGGATGCTGATCTCCGACATGGCGGAAGTGCATCAGGCGCTGAACGCACAGTCGGTGACGCTGCATACCAAGATCATCAGCCGCGTTCCGCAGACCGATGAAAAGGGCAAGCAGTACCTCAAGCGGTACGAGACGACGCCGGGCCGCATGCTGCTGGGCGAGTGCCTGCCGCATAGCCACAAGGTGCCGTTCGACACCGTCAACCGTCTCCTCACCAAGAAGGACGTGGGCGACGTGATCGACGAGGTCTATCGTCACACCGGCCAGAAGGAGACCGTCCTGTTCGCCGATGCGATCATGACGCTCGGTTTCCGTCACGCGTTCCGCGCCGGCATCTCGTTCGGCAAGGACGACATGATCATTCCGGACGCCAAGGTTGGTCTGGTCGACGACACCAAGGCACTCGTGAAGGACTTCGAGCAGCAGTATCAGGACGGCCTGATCACGCAGCAGGAGAAGTACAACAAGGTGATCGACGCCTGGAGCCGTTGCGGCGACCAGGTCGCGAACGCCATGATGGACGAGATCCGTGCGGTGAAGGTCGACGAGGAGACCGGTCGTGAAAAGCCGATCAACTCGATCTACATGATGGCTCACTCCGGTGCGCGTGGTTCGCAGGCGCAGATCAAGCAGCTTGCCGGTATGCGTGGCCTCATGGCCAAGCCGTCGGGCGAGATCATCGAGACGCCGATCATCTCGAACTTCAAGGAAGGCCTGACCGTCCTTGAGTACTTCAACTCGACCCACGGCGCTCGCAAGGGCCTCGCGGATACCGCGTTGAAGACTGCGAACTCGGGTTACCTGACGCGTCGTCTGGTCGACGTGTCGCAGGATTGCGTCATCATCGAACCGGATTGCGGCACGACCCGCGCGCTGGAGATGAAGGCCATTCTTCAGGGTGGTTCGACGATCGCAAGCCTCGGCGAGCGCATCCTCGGTCGTACGACCGCTGAGGACATCGTCGATCCGAAGACCGGCAAGGTCGTCATCCCGTCGGGCACGCTGCTCGACGAGCCGATGATCACGACGATCGAAGGCCTCGGCACGCAGTCGTGCAAAATCCGCAGCCCGCTGGTCTGCGAGTCGAAGATCGGCGTCTGCGGCAAGTGCTACGGGCGCGATCTCGCCCGCGGTACGCCGGTGAACATCGGTGAAGCTGTCGGCGTCATCGCCGCGCAGTCGATCGGTGAGCCGGGCACGCAGCTGACGATGCGTACGTTCCACATCGGTGGTGCGGCGCAGCTCAACGAGACGTCGAACCTGGAGGCGCATGCCGACGGTACGGTGCAGTTCCGCGATCTGCGTGTCATCGTCGACCAGCGTGGCCGTCGCGTGGTGCTCAGCCGTTCGGGTGAAATCGCGATCGTCGACATGGACGGCCGCGAGCTCTCGGTCGATCGCATCCCCTACGGTGCGTACGTGCTGTTCGACGATGGTCACATCGTGTCGAAGGGCGACCGGATGGCCGAGTGGGATCCGTTCACGATGCCGGTGATCACGGAGAACCCGGGCACGATCAAGTATGTCGACCTGATCGAGGGCAAGACGCTCACCGAGCAGACCGACGAAGCCACGGGCATCGCCCAGCGCGTCGTGATCGAATATCGTGCGGCGACCAAGTCGAAGGAGGATCTGCGTCCGCGCCTGACCCTGCTCGACGAGACGTCGGGCGAGAGCGGCCGCTATATGCTGGCGATCGGCGCGACCCTGTCGGTCGAGGACGGCGCACAGGTCCAGGGCGGCGACGTCGTGGCCCGCGTCAGCCGCGAGAGCGCCAAGACGCGCGACATCACCGGCGGTCTGCCGCGTGTTGCCGAGCTGTTCGAGGCACGTATCCCCAAGGATTCGGCGATCATCGCCAAGATCTCGGGCCGCGTCGTGTTCGGCAAGGATTACAAGGCGAAGCGCAAGATCGGCATCCAGCCCGAGGATGGCGGCGACGTCGTCGAGTATCTGGTGCCGAAGTCGAAGGTGATCGACGTCCAGGAAGGCGATTACGTCAAGCGCGGCGACAATTTGATCGGCGGTTCGCCCGATCCGCACGACATCCTCGAGACGATGGGCATCGAACCCCTCGCCGAGTATCTCGTGTCGGAAATCCAGGAGGTCTATCGTCTCCAGGGCGTGAAGATCAACGACAAGCACATCGAGACGATCGTTCGTCAGATGCTGCAGAAGGTCGAGATCACCGACGGCGGCGACACCACGCTGTTGAAGGGCGAGCAGGTCGATCGCGAGGAAATGGACGCGACCAACGAGAAGCTGGAGAAGAAGCAGACCCGCGCACAGGGCAAGCCCATCCTGCTCGGTATCACCAAGGCGTCGCTGCAGACCCGCAGCTTCATCTCGGCGGCCTCGTTCCAGGAGACCACCCGCGTCCTCACCGAAGCGGCTGTCCAGGGTAAACAGGACATGCTGATGGGGCTGAAGGAGAACGTCATCGTCGGCCGGCTCATCCCGGCAGGCACCGGTGCAGGCCTCAACCGCCTGCGGGTCGTGGCCAACAGCCGCGATGCCTCGATGCGCGTCGCCCAGCGGAAGATGGCGGAGGTGTCGATCGTGGCACCGATGTCGGCTGCCGACGAGCATGCCGCCGAACTGGCACGCAGCCCGCGTGACGCAGGCGGCGTGGGTGAAGACCCGCTCGCATCGGTCGTCACCTCGGGCACCGGCACCGACGCGGATGCCGGCGAGTATCTGAACGACGCCGAGTAATCGGTTTCGTCGGACGCTCAGGCGATGACTAAGTAAAAGGCCGCCGTCCGGGACACCGGGCGGCGGCCTTTTTCGTTTGCGCGAACGGGCTCCTTCCCTCCGCCAGCGGGAGACGGAGAGACGCCGAAGGCGGTGAACGGTGAGGGCACGCCTAGGGGGGCCAGCCGTCCGATCTCCACGATGCGGTGACCCAGCCCCCGCCCCCCGGCGAATGAACTCTTGGTCATCAGGCCGCTGACGTGTTGCGGGGCGGGCGCGGGACGGCTAGGCGATCGGCCGATGCGGTCGGCGTACCATCCTTCGTCGAGCGAGACGCGTGTTTCCACGCGACGTCGCAGTGCCGCGTTCGTGCTGACGGTGATCGCGCACATCCTGATCATCCTGCTGCTGCTGCGGCTCGCCCCGTCGGCGGTCGTCAAGCCGGAGGAACGGCGCGATCCGGTGACGTTCCAGATGGCGCCCGATCAGAGCACGCCTACCCCGGCGAAGCGGACGCCGTCGCCGACCAAGCAGAAGCGCGCCAGCGGCGGCTCACCGCCGCGGGCGGCACCGCGCGCCGAGTCCGCGCAGGCGCCCCCTGCCCCGCCGAAATCTCCGCCCCCGCTGCCGATCAAGATGCTGGGCGGGATGGAGATGTTCGACGCCGCCGATATTTCCAAGATGCCCGCGCATCCCGAAGACCAGCTTGCAGGCGGGGATGGGGGGAGCGGGACGGGGAAGGGTCAGGACAGTGGTTCGGCCTATGGTCCTGGCGAAGGGCCGGGCGGGCAGCGGCTGTACAACGCCGAATGGTACCGCGAGCCCACCCATGCCGAGCTCGCCGAGTTCCTGCCCAACGGTGCGCCGCCGGGCGGCTGGGCGCTGATCGCGTGCAAGACGATTCCGAACTATCAGGTCGAGAATTGCCGGTCGCTCGGCGAATCCCCAATCGGCTCCGGTCTTTCCCGCGCGATGCGGCAGAGCGCCTGGCAGTTCCGCATCCGCCCGCCCCGCATCAACGGCAAGCCGATGATCGGCGCCTGGGTCAAGATCCGGATCGACTTCACGCAGGGCGGCGACAAGAAATAGTCGTGCGTCACGGGCCATTCCGCAGAAATATCGCCGGCGCTCTGGAAATCCGGACCGACCGCGGGCATTTTTAGATCATGACGACCGATCCCAGCGACAACCCGCCCTCGCTTGCCCGTGCAACGCGGACGAGCGTGATGCTGAGCGCGGATGTGTTTCGCGTCGACCGGGACGGCGCCAGCCAGCACCGCGTCACCAACATCTCGGAAACCGGCCTCTGCATCGCGCAGGCCGGGGACCTCGTGGCGGGCACCGTCGTCGTCGTCGCGATCGGGTCGGTCGCACCCGCCGCCGCCAACGTGGTGTGGGTCCGGAGCGGGCTGGCAGGGCTGGCGTTCCAGAAGCCGATCGACGTCTCCGAAGCGCGCCGCCGACGGGCATCCGGCAGCACCTTGCGCCCGCCCGCCGCCGGCTGGCTCACCGAACTCAACAACCCCTATAAGAGCTGACTACAGCGTCCGCGGCACCGTCTCGAAGCGGCCGTTCTCGACGCGGATTTCGTTGAACGCGGGTGGACTGCCGCGGGTGCGCTTCGACAAGGTGCCCGCGCCGATCATCCGGATCGTCCGCCCTTCGCGTTCGATCGGAATGTCGAACGGATCGTGGACGTGCCCAGACAAGACCGCATGCGCACCAGCCTCCGCCAGCGCAGACAGCGCCGCGTCGCCGTGACGCGTCTTCGCGGTCCCGGTCGTGCCCCCTTCGATCAGCGGATGATGCGCGCCGATGAAGATCAGATTACCCTTTGGCACGTCCGCGATCATCGCCAGCGCGCGCTTGAGCGAGCCGGGGCTCACGCGCCCCTTCGACCAATTCCACCGCCACTGCGCCCGCGCGGTCGTCTTCAGCGGCACCACCGTGACGCCGGGCAGCTCCAGCGGCCGCTCGATCATCTGCTCCACCGCAGCATAGCGTTGATAGGGCGAAAACAATCGCCGGAACGGGTCCCAATAATAGGGGATGTCGTGGTTGCCGACCTCCAGCGTCACCGGCACGCCGAGCGACCGCAGCCAGTCGCCCCCCTGCTGGAACTCATCCTTGGTCGCGCGCATCGTCAGGTCGCCAGTCATGATGACCGCGTCCGGCTTTTCCTGCGCGACACAATCGGAGAACCAGGCGATCGCCGCCGGGTCCTCCGCCCCGAAATGCACGTCGCTGACGTGGAACAGCTTCAGTGTATGGCCCCCCATCGTCATGTCAGGCGAGGTCCGCCAGCTTTGCCGGCTCGTGCATCGGGCAGCCGTTGAACTTACCGCGGAAGTTTGCCGATTGCTTGTACGTGTCCTTGCGCACGCGGTTCACGCCGCCGAGCGGCTGATGCGCGGTGATGCCGTGCCAGATGCTGTACGACAGCGCGTCGTCGGTATGATCGGTGACGCCCTGCTCCCACGAAAGCTGTGCCGGCACGTCGAGTGTGGCGACGGTCACGAACGGGCTCTCCGCCTCGTCCCAGACCACCGACGCGTCCTCGATCGGCATCTTCTCGAGATCCGTGTTCAGCTGCACGCGGAACTCCCATTTGCCGCCATGCTCGACCAGTTCCTCGCGGACGACCTCGCGCAGCGCATCCGGGCGCGCGGTGATGTCCACCAGATCGCCGGTCAGCCGCGTGAGTTCCGGCGATACCGGGAACAGAGCGACCTTCGCGATATAGTCGCCGAAGCGAAACGGCGTCTGCGAATAATAGGTCTCGCCGAGCGGATGGACGGGTTTGGCGCCACCGAGCGTGGTCAGCGTCGCCGACTTGCCGCCGACCGCTTCGAGCGCGGATTCAACGACGCGGAAGGTGGCGGACATCGCCTTCTTCACGCCCTCGAACCGATCGGTCGTCTTCGCCAGTAGCTTCAGGTTCTTGGCGAAAGACTTTGGCTCCGCCGCAGAAAAGGCCGGGCCGTTGACCATGATGAAGTCCTGCGTCGTGTCGTCCTCGGACCCCGGGAGGCGTGCGCCCTCGACATCGAGAATCTTCAGCGCGAGGCCGCGTGGCAGGCTGATACTGTCGTCGAGGATATCGCCAGCGTTGGTCGATATCCGGATGATCGCCTCGTGGCAGCCCGGCGTCGCGAAGATACCCTGTGCGAGTTCGGGCGGAAGGCGATCGGCGACGGTGAAAGTGCCGCGCGCGATGCCGTGCGCCTTGGCGTGGACCGACCGGACCGCATGGCCGTAATCTTCCGAGGTGGTCTCCAGGATCTCCTGGAACGAGTCCTTCATGCTCTGCAGCGTTTCCTGCTCGTCGGGCGCGATCGTTTCGACCGACGGATCGAACCGCACGGGGGTGGTGCTGGGCATTGGGGTATCTCCGGTTAGTGCCTAGCGGTAACCCGTTGTGTCGACAGACGTTCCGGTCTGGATGCCTCGACCCGCCGTTGCAAAGGATGCGCCCGCAGTCGATTAGAGCGCGCGAAGGAGCCACCATGCACATTCCCACGATCACCGCCCCGACCGTCGCCATCGCTGGCTCGACCGATCGCTTCCCGGTCCGCCGGATCTTCTGCGTCGGCCAGAACTACGCCGATCATGCACGTGAGATGGGCTCCGACCCCGACCGGCAGGAGCCGTTCTTCTTCACCAAGCCCGCCGACGCGGTGGTGGAGAACGGCAGCGCCCTGCCCTTCCCGCCGCAAACCGAAGACCTGCATCACGAGGTCGAACTGGTCATCGCGCTCGGCAAGGGCGGCAAGGACGTCGCGGTCGAGGATGCGGCGGCAATGATCTTCGGCGCGGGCGTCGGCATCGACCTGACCCGGCGCGACCTCCAGGCGGCGGCGAAGAAGATCGGGCGGCCGTGGGACATGGCGAAGGGCTTCGATCGCTCCGCACCGGTCGCGGCGCTGACGCCGGGCGTCCCCACCGCCTCGGGCAGCATCGCGCTCGCGATCGACGGCGAGACGCGCCAGTCGGGCGACCTGTCGATGATGATCTGGAGCATCCCCGAAATCATTGCAACGCTGTCGACCTTCGTCGAGCTGGCGCCCGGCGATCTGATCTTCACCGGCACCCCCGCCGGGGTCGGGCCGATCCGCCGGGGACAAGCCGTGCGCGCGACCATCGACGGGTTCGAACCGCTCGAGGTGACATTCACCGCCTGATCGGCCATCGTCCCCGATTATAAGCGAATAAACGGGGGCGGCATGGCTGACACGCGGGAATACGGCGAACGAGATTCGGGCGCGGACGGCTTTCTGAGCCGGGCACGCACGGTTGCAGCGCCCGGCTTCAACCGCTGGCTCGTGCCGCCCTGCGCGCTCGCGATCCACCTGTGCATCGGCATGGCGTACGGGTTCAGCGTGTTCTGGCTGCCGCTGTCGCGCGCGATCGGGATTTCGGACCCGGTCGTCTGCCCCAACCTCTCGCTGATCGGCGCGCTGACCACGACGACCTGCGACTGGCGCGTCAGCGATCTCGTCTGGACGTACACGCTGTTCTTCGTCGTGCTCGGCGCGGCCGCCGCAATCTGGGGCGGCTGGCTCGAACGCGCGGGGCCCCGGAAAGCCGGCATCGTCGCGGCATTCTGCTGGTGCGGCGGCATGGGGATCGCCGCGATCGGCGTGTCGATGCACCAGCTCTGGCTGATCTGGATCGGGTCGGGCGTGATCGGAGGGATCGGGCTGGGGCTCGGCTATATCTCGCCCGTCTCGACGCTGATCAAATGGTTTCCCGATCGGCGCGGCATGGCGACCGGCATGGCGATCATGGGCTTCGGCGGCGGCGCGATGATCGGCGGACCGCTTGCCGACCTGTTGATGAAGCATTTCGCCAGCCCCACAGGCGTCGGCGTGTGGCAGACGTTCCTGGTCCTCGCGAGTGTCTATTTCGTGTTCATGATGGCCGGCGCGATCGGCTACCGCGTGCCCGCCGAAGGCTGGGCGCCGGCCGGCTGGACCGCGCCGACCTCGGCCAAGGCCTCGATCAGCCGCTTCAACGTCGCGCTGTCGAACGCGCACCGCACGCCGCAATTCTGGCTCGTGTGGCTGGTGCTGTTCTTCAACGTCTCAGCCTCGATCGGGATCATCGGCATCGCCTCGCCGATGTTGCAGGAGCTGTTCGGCGGGCGGCTGATCGATGCGCCGGGCGTGCTGTTCACGGCGTTCGACGACGACCAGAAGAAGGCGGCGGCGGCGGTCGGCGCAGGATTCGTCGGTGCGATCAGCCTGTTCAACATCGGCGGGCGGTTCTTCTGGGCATGGCTGTCCGACAGGATCGGGCGCAAGCCGATGTTCGCGACCATCCTCGTCGCCGGCGCATTGCTCTACGGTCTGGCGGCACCGGCACTGGCGGGCACGACGCTCGGCCTGTTCATCCTCGTCTTCTGCATCCTCGCCTCGATGTACGGCGGCGGGTTCGCGACGGCGCCGGCGTATCTCGCCGATCTGTTCGGGACGAAATATGTCGGTGCGATCCACGGCCGGCTATTGACCGCGTGGTCGACCGCGGGCGTGGTCGGGCCGCTGCTCGTCGCCAACATGCGCGACCGCGCGATCGCGGCGGGCGTGCCGCGTGGCGATATCTATCCGCCGATCTTCTGGGTGCTGGCGGCGATGCTGGTCGCCGGGTTCGTCGCGAACCTGTTCGTCCGGCCGGTCGCGGCGAAGTTCCACATGCCTGCGGACGAGAGGCCAGCCGCGGTCGAGACGGTGGCCGGTGGCACGGTCGCGGCGGAGGCCGGCACCTCGCCGGTGGTCGTGTTCGCGTGGCTGGCGGTCGGGCTGCCGATCCTCTGGGGGATCTACATGACGCTGTCGAAGGCGTTGATCCTGCTCAAGTAGAGCGCAACCCGATCGGTCGGCCGTCGGTTGCCCCTGTTCCCCCAGACAGGAGCTTCCCATGGCCGACCGGCTCACGATGCAGGATCCGCGCACGCAATATCCGCAGCCCCCCTTCCCGCAACAGCCGCAGGAAGCGCCGGGTATCGCGTCGAAAATGGACCCGAAACCCGATCACGGCGAGACGAGCTACAAGGGCTCGGGCAAGTTGGACGGGCGGAAAGCGCTCATCACCGGCGGCGATAGCGGCATCGGTCGTTCCGCCGCGATCGCCTATGCGCGCGAGGGCGCCGACGTCGCGATCGTCTATCTCCCTGCCGAGGAGGCCGATGCGAAGGAGGTCGTCGCGCTGATCGAGGCAGAGGGTCGCAAGGCGCTCGCGCTGTCTGGCGACGTGAAGGATGAATCGTTCTGTCGTGCCGCGGTCCAGCAGACGGTCGATGCGTTCGGCGGTCTCGACGTGCTGGTGGTCAACGCCGGGCGCCAGCAGACGCGGCCGACCGTCGCCGATATCTCGACCGACGATTTCGACCAGACGATGAAGACCAACGTGTATGCGCTCCACTGGTTCGTGCAGGCCGCGGTGCCGCATCTGCCCGCAGGCGCGGCGGTGATCACGACCGCGTCGGTGCAGGGCTATGATCCGTCGGACAATCTGCTCGACTATGCGACCACCAAGGCGGCGATCGTCGCGTACACCAAGGGTCTCGCCAAGCAGCTGATCGAGAAGGGTATCCGCGCCAATGTCGTCGCGCCGGGACCGTTCTGGACGGTATTGCAGCCGAGCGGCGGCCAGCCGCAGGAGATGGTCGAGACGTTCGGGTCGAAGAGCCATTTCGGCCGTCCGGGCCAGCCGGTCGAGATCGCACCGGTGTATGTGCTGCTTGCCTCGCAGGAGGGGAGCTATATCACCGGTGAAGTCTACGGCGTGACGGGCGGTGCGGGAGTCGCTTAGCCCTTAATCCTCCCCCGCTAGGGGGAGGTGGCTGGCTCTTGCCAGACGGAGGGGGAGGTAAGGTAACGGCGGTTGCACATTCCTCCCCCTCC
>QFMX01000028.1 GCA_003240625.1 Sphingomonas taxi | reverse complement strand
GGGCGACCAGGCCGCCGAAGTCTTCATGGGCGAGCAGGAGGCCATGGAGGAGGTCAAGCGCGGCGACGTGTACGCGGCCATCGTCATCCCTGCAGACTTCAGTGAGGATCTCCTCAGCATCACCAGCGGGGAGTTCACCCAGCCGGCGCTGCAGTACTACGTCAACGAGAAGGCCAGCGCGATCACGCCGAAGATCACCGATGTTGGGGCGTCCCAGCTTGACCGGCAGATCACGGCCGCTTTCACCGAGCAGGTCGCCTTGGCTGCGACCGATGCGGTGAGGGATGCGGGGGACGACGTGGAGTCACGGTTGCTCACCGCGAAAGACGACGCGCTGAACACCTTCGACAGCACCGCGCAGTCGCTGGCATCCGCGCACGACGGCATCACCGACATCCAGCACGGAGTCGCCCGTTCTCGCGCGACGCTGTCGAAGGCCCAGGGCGCTCTCACAGATGTGGATTCGACGCTGGGGGACGTTCAGCAGGCCACAGCGGAAGCGCAGTCGATCATCGCCGACGCGCAGGAGCAGGTGATCGAGTTCACCGATGCCGCAACGGCCGCATATCTTACAGGCACGTCGCAGCCCGCGGATGCCTCTGCCTCCGCGAGCTCCTCGGTCCCCCAAGTGACGACGGCCCTGACTGCTGCAGGGCTGCGGGTAGACGCGGCGATCGACAACGTCGAGAGCGTCCTCGAGGCGAACGAAGCCGCGATCGCGCAGGCGCAGGCTTTGATTGATGGCTTCGATCTGGATCCCGAGACGCAGCAGCGTCTGTCTGGCGTGATCGAGACGCTGCAGGAGCGAAACGCTGCCGATCAGCAGCTCCTCGCGGACCTGTCTCAACTGAGCGCAGGCACCGGAGACGCCGCCCAGGGGCTGCAGGCGGCTGCCGATGCCGTCGATGAGGCGGCGCAAGGCACGCAGAGTGCGGCATTCGATCTGCGGACGGTGCTCGCCGAGAGCCTTCCGGCGCTGAACAGCGCGATGGCCCGACTGTCCTCCAGTGCGGGAGAGTTTTCGGCGACCGTCGCGTCCCAGCGGCAGGTCCTCACCCAGGTCGGCGGTCTGTTGCGCAGCGCGGATACGCAGCTGGAGTCCATCTCGGCGGCGCTCGACAGCTTCGACGCCGACATCGCCGGCCTCGAGTCGAATCTGCAGGCCGCGCGCACCGATATCGAAGCGGTCGCCGGCGCAGCGGAGTGGGGGACGCTCGGCACGATCACCGGACTGGACGCGGACGACATCGCCCGCTTCATCGCCTCGCCCGTCGTCGTCGAGGAGCAGAAGATGTTCCCGGTATCCTCCTACGGGTCTGCGATGGCGGCGTTGTTCACGAACCTGTCGCTGTGGATCGGCGCGTTCGTGCTGATGGTGATTTTCAAGACCGAGGTCGACACAGAAGGCGTCGAGGGCGTCACGGTCCGCGAGGCCTACCTGGGGCGTTTCGGCCTGTTCGCGCTGCTCGCTGTCGGGCAGGCGCTGGTGGTCTCGATCGGGAACCTCATCATCGGCGTCCAGACCGTGAGCGCCGTCGCCTTCGTGGGGACCGCTGTGCTGATCGCCTTGGCGTACGCGAGCATCATCTACGCGCTCTGCGTCGCGTTTGGGCATGTGGGGAGAGGTCTGTGCATCCTGCTGGTGATCATGCAGATCCCCGGCGCGTCAGGGCTGTACCCGATCGAGCTGATGCCCGACTTCTTCCGCGCGATCTATCCGCTGCTGCCGTTCTCCTACGGCATCGACGCAATGCGGGAGACGATCGCCGGGTTCTACGGCGGCCACTACTGGCGGTTCCTCGGGATGCTCGCCGTCTTCATCGCCCTCGCGTTCCTCGTCGGATTGGTCCTGCGGCGCAGACTCGCCAGCTTCCATATCCTGTTCAACCGCGAGGTCGCCGCAACCGACCTGCTGATCGGCGAGAACGTGCAGGTCGCCGACGGAGGATACCGATTGAGCGAGATCATCCGCGCACTCTCGAACCGCGGCGCCTATCGGGACGAGCTCACCCGCCGGGCCCGCCCGTTCACGCACCGTTACCCGGTGCTGCTGCGGGCGACCCTGGTCGTCGGGCTCACGGGGCTCGCGTTGCTCGCCGCCGCCGCTGTCACGTTTGCCGACGTCAAGGCGCTCCTGCTGGGCATAGGAACCCTCTGGTGCCTTCTGGTCATCGGGTTCCTCGTCGCCATCGAGTACGCCA
>QFMX01000002.1 GCA_003240625.1 Sphingomonas taxi | reverse complement strand
GCCATGGGCATGCTCAACCACCATTTCGCAGCAGCCGCCTGATCGGCGCAGAGCGACAGCCTACCTCTGACTGCCGCCAATCTTTGCAACAGAGCCCCTGGATATATAGCTGGCCGCTCCAGCGCTTGCGCGCGGGCGTTTCCGCGACACCATATGTCTGGGATGGTAGGGTCAACATCGCCTCCTGAAAACCTCGTCCACTGCCTCGGGACGTTTATGGCGAAGGTAATGCCGGGCCGAACCGGGGACTACAAGACCATGCCGCACTCCGCATAAAACGTTGGTTTTACGTGGTTTGTCGGCATACCGAGTTTTCAGTTGTGTGAAAAATGCCGTGTTTGGGTGATGGCGAACCCGGTTCGTGTGTGATAATCCGCACAAATGGCGCGGCTCCGATCCCCCCTATTCATCACCGCGCTGACGGTGTTGCTGGCGTTCTGCGCGCTCGGCGTGATCGTCGCCGGGGTCGCCTCGATCTATGGTCCGCGCGCCGTCGCCGACGTCACCGCCAGCGTCCGGATGCGCGCGGTGCAGCAAACGCGGAGCAACCTTCGCCTGCTCGAAGCCGAATTGCAGACCTATCGCCTGCTGCCGGTGATGCTCGGCGAATATCCAGCGGTGCGCGCCGCGCTCGCATCGGGACGAGTCGACCCGGCGCTCAACGAAAAGCTGGCGATGCTGGCGGAGCGTACCGGCGCCCCAGTGATCTACGCGCTCGACACGCAGGGGATGACGATCGCCGCGTCGAACGCCGCGCGGCCCGACAGCTTCCTCGGCCACGACTACCGGTTCCGCGAGTATTTCACCAAGGCGATGGCATCGGGCGCGACCGAGTTCTTCGCGCTCGGCAGCGTCAGCGGGCGCCCCGGCCTGTATCTCTCGCGACGGATCGACCGTGACGGACGGCCGCTCGGCGTGGTCGTGGTCAAGGTCGAGTTCGGCAAGATCGCCCGCGCGTGGATCCAGGATCACATGGCGACCTTCGTCACCGACGCCGACGGCATCATCCTGATCTCCAGCGACCCGGCGCTGCAATTCCGCACGACCCGCCCGCTTGCGCCCGCGCGCCGCGCCGCGCTGATCGCCACCCGCCAGTTCGGAAACTCACCGCTCGCGCCCGCACCGCTTCTGCTCGACGAGGATCGTGCGCGTCTTTCGGACGGGACGCCGGCGGTGACGGTGTCGCTGCCGGTGCCGATCGCGGGCTGGCGGCTGGTGCACATGGAGCCGCTCGACGCCGCGCTGCGCACCGCCGCCGCACGAACGCGCTGGGCGACGGCGATCGCAGCATTGGCGACGATTGCGGCGATACTGGCCGCGTGGTGGCTCTATGAACGTCGCAAGCGCAACGCAGGGGCGCGCGCCGAACTCGAGGCGGAGGTCGCGCGCCGCACCGCCGAGCTGCGGGCTACGGCCGATCGCCTCCAGATCGAGGTGGAACAGCGCGAAGCGTCCGACCAGCGATTCCGCCAGGCGCGCGAGGAACTGGCGCACGCCAACCGGGTCGGCTCGATCGGCACGATCACCGCCAGCGTCGCGCACGAGATCAACCAGCCGGTCGCCGCGATCCGCACCTTCGCCGACAATGCCGCCGCCTTCCTCGACCGCGGCGAACCGGCGCGCGCGGCGACCAATCTCCAATCGATCGTCGACCTCACCAGCCGGATCGGCACGATCACCGCTGGGCTCAGGCGTTATGCGAGACGGGGCGCAGGCTCGATCGGCCCCGTAGCGCTCGACGAGGCGATCGACGGCGTCCGCCTGTTGATCGGCGACCGCTTCCGCGCGAAAGGCGTGACGCTCGATCTGCCCACCGGCCCCGAGGCGCGCCTGACGGTGATCGCGGGCCGCGTCCGCCTGGAGCAGGTCCTGGTCAACCTCCTCCAGAACGCGCTCGACGCCGTCGCTGATCGCCGCGATGCGCGCGTGAGCGTCACCGTCGGTCGGAAAGGCCGCGACGTCGTGCTGACCGTCGCCGACAACGGCCCCGGCATCGACGCCGCGATCGCCGACCACCTCTTCACCCCGTTCGCGACGAGCAAGAAGGACGGCCTCGGGCTCGGCCTCGGCATCGCGCGCGACATCATGACCGAGTTCGGCGGCACGCTCGACCTCGTCCCAGCTCCCGAAGGCGCCATTTTCCGTATGATCCTGGTGAAGGCATGAGTGAGCAGGCCGTTTTGCTCGTCGACGACGACGACGTGTTGCGCGGCGCGCTGGAGCAATCGTTCGAACTCGCCGGCATCGCGGTGATAGCCGAACGCGATCCGACCGTCGCGCTGGCTCGCGTGACCGCAGGGTTCGACGGCGCGGTGGTGTCCGACATCCGCATGCCGAAGATGGACGGTCTCGAGCTCTTCCGCCGGATCGCCGCGATCGACCACGAGATCCCGGTGCTGCTGATGACCGGCCACGGCGACGTCGCGATGGCGGTCGCCGCGCTCAAGAACGGCGCGTTCGACTTCATCCCGAAGCCGTTCGCGACCGATCACCTGATCGCGGGCGCCCGGCGTGCGCTCGAAATGCGCCGCCTCGTCCTCGACAACCGCCGGCTCAGAGCGGCGGCCGAGGAAACGATCGGCGCCGAACCGCTGATCGGCGAAACCCCGGTGATGGTCCGCCTCCGCGAAACGATGCGCCAGATCGCGCAAGCCGACATCGACGTCTTGATCGAAGGAGAGACCGGCACCGGCAAGGAACTCGTCTCGGTCCTGCTCCACCGTTGGAGCAACCGTCGCTCCCGCCCGTTCGTCGCGGTCAACTGCGCCGCGCTGCCCGAGGCGGTCGCGGAGATCGAGCTGTTCGGCCACGACGGCGACTCCCGCCTGCCGCGCACCGGCCGGATCGAGGCGTCGAATCGCGGCACGCTGTTCCTCGACGAGATCGAGAGCACGCTGCCGGCCTTCCAGGCGAAACTGCTGCGGGTGCTGGAGGAGCGCGAGGTGATGCCGGTGGGTGGTGACCTCCCGCGCGCGCTCGACCTGCGCGTGATCGCCGTCGCCAAACCCGGCCTTGACCACGCCGTCGAGGAAGGCCGCTTCCGCGCCGATCTCCTGTTCCGCCTCGACGCGGTACGCCTCCGCATCCCGCCGTTGCGTGAACGCCGCGACGACATACCGTTGTTGTTCGGCCACTTGCTCCACCAAGCGGCGGAACGGTTCGGCCGCGAGGTCCCAACCATCGATACCGCCACGCTCGCCTATCTCAGCCAGCACGACTGGCCCGGCAACGTCCGCGAGCTCGACAATCTCGCGAAACGCCTAGTCCTCCGCGTCGAGGCAGACGGGCCCAACGACGAAGACAGCGAAATTCCCCTCCCCGCCCGCGTCGACAAGTTCGAGGAAGCAACGATCCGCGCGACCCTCCAACAGGTCAACGGCGACGTCCGCTCCGCGCTGGCGGCGCTCGGCATCCCGCGAAAGACGTTTTACGACAAGCTCAAGCGCCACGAGATCGACGTAGAAGCGTACCGCCCGACCAAACCTCCCCCGTCATCCTGACGAAAGTCAGGACCCAGAGCCACGACCGCTATCCCCTGTAACCCTGGGTCCTGACTTTCGTCAGGATGACGGCAGTATGCGAGGCCCGAGCAGCGCTAAGTCGGGATTACCGGCGGAGGCACTCCACCTTGCCGCGTCGCCACGAACTTCGCGAGCGGCGGCCCGATCAGCAACACTCCCAAAAACCTCAGCACCTGTAACGCCATCACGAACGGCACATCCACCGGGCTAGACGCCGCGATGATCGCCACCGAGTCCATCCCACCGGGGCTAGTCGCCAGATACGCGGTAACCGGATCGATCCCCCACCACCGCGTCAACGCCGCCGCGATCCCGCCGCAGAACGCGATCAGCAGCGCCACCGACAGCAGTATCCGCGGCATCGCCTTCCCCGCCACCCGCAGCGTATCGCGCGTGAACGACAGTCCGATCCGCCACCCGACCACCGCATAGCTGATAGCGAGCAGCCACTGCGGCAACACCGGCTGCGCAACGCCGGTAACATTGAGCGCCGCCCCCGCGATCAGCGACCCAAGCAGGGCGCCGGCAGGAAGCTTCAGTACGACGCCTACGCCAGCCCCGACACCAGCAACCAGGATCGTCCGCAGCACGGCAACCGGATCGACCGGCGCGAACCACGCGCCAGCAACATGATGTCCGCTCCCACCGCCGACCATCACCGCTGCCAGCACCGAAGCGACCACCGCCACGCTGACCACCCGCGTGTAGGTCATCACCGCGACCAGCCGCGAGTCCGCGCCATACGCCTGCGCCATCAACACCATCGCGCTCGCCGCGCCCGGCGTCGATCCCCACACCGCGACGGTCCCCGGCAACACCTGCCACCGGCTCAGCAGATAGCCGAGCACGCTGCTCGCCGCGAGCGTGACGAAATTGACCATCAGGAACACCGGCCAGTGATCCGCCACCGTCGCGACGATCCCGGTGGTGATCGACCCCGCGATCAGCGTCCCAACCGCCGCCTGCGCGCCGCGAAATGCCGACGTCGGCACGGTCAGCGACCAGCCGCGCACCGCCAGCACCACCGCGGCGACCATCGGCCCGAGCAGCAACCCCGCGGGCAGCCCGACCAGCTCCAGCAGCCCCGCGATCACCGCCGACAGCGCGATCAACACAGCCCACCGCCAGATCATGCCCTGGTAGCGAACCAGATCGTATGCCGCGCGCCGCCCTTCCGCGTCGCCCGCGCGATCACCTCGTCGACCACGAAACCCGCTTCGACAAGTCGGGTAGCGAACGGCTTGCTCGGTGCCGACGACCACACCGCCAGCACGCCGCCCGGCCTGAGCGCCGCCCGCGCCAGCGAAAGCCCACGCGCGCCATACAACCGATCGTTCCCCGGCCGCGAAATCCCGTCCGGACCATTGTCGACGTCGAGCAGGATCGCGTCCCACTCCCCCTCGGCAATCGCCGCGGCAACGTCGCCCTCGAAGACGCGGGTCCGCGGATCGGTCAGGCTATCGCCGTGGAGCGCCGCCATCGGCCCTCGCCCCCACTCGATCACCGCCGGCACGATCTCCGCGACCGCCACCTCCGCGTCAGGGCCAAGCCGGCCCAGCGCAGCACGAAGCGTGAAGCCCATCCCGAGCCCGCCGATCAGTATCCGCACGCCGGGCCGGTCGCCGATCCGATCGCACGCCTGCTCCGCTAGCGCCTCCTCCGATCCGCTCAACCGGCTGTTCATCAACTCGTTCGCGCCGAGCATGATCGAGAACTCCGCGCCCCGCTGGAGCAAGCGAAGTTCACCCCCACCCGGCACCTGCGCCGTCCCGAGAAGCACGCGAGGGATCATGCCGACCACGCCGCTATGTCGTCCTGCTCGCCGATCAAGGCCAGCCCGTGCGCGATCGAGGTCAGTTCGCCGCCGCTCATGATCGCCGCCTCGCCGAACCGCTCGACGAAGATACGGCGGATGCGCGGGATCAGTGACGATCCGCCGGTCAGGAACACCCGGTCGATCTCGCCGCCGCCGACATTGGCGACCTGCAACGCACGGTCGACCGCCGCCTCGATCCGCACGACGTCATCGGCGATCCAGCCCTCGAACTGTGCCCGCGTCACGTCCGCCTCAATCTCCAGCCCCGCGCCCGCAAAGTGAAAATGCGCGTCCTCGCCGCTCGACAGCGCGCGCTTCAGCGACCCGACGGCATCGTACAGCGGATAGCCGAGTTCGTTCTCGATCACCGCGATCATCCGCCCGATCGCGTCCGGGTCCAGCGCCGTCTTCTGCAACCGCTCCAGCTCGGTCATCGTCTTGCGGTTGCGCATGAGCGCCAGCCGCGACCAGTCCGCGAAATCGGCGAAATACGCGCGCGGAATCTCCAGTTCCTTGCCGAACGACTTGTACGCGCCGCCCTTGCCCAGCATCGGCAGCACCAGCCGGTCGAGTATCCGGTAATCGAACCGATCCCCCGCGATCCCGACGCCCGCATGCCCGAGCGGCGTACACCGCCGCGCAGCCCCCGGCTCGGCGACGCGCACCACCGAAAAATCGCTCGTACCGCCGCCGAAATCCGCCACCAGGATCGTCGCCGGCTCGGTCAGCCGCGTCGCGTAACTGTACGCCGCGCCAAGCGGTTCGTAGACGTAATGGATCTCCGCGCCGAAGCCCTTGAACATCGCGTCGTAACGGGTGCGGGCGAGCGCCTCGTCGGGCCGCGCGCCGGCATATTCCACCGGCCGCCCGACGACGATCCGCTGCGGCCGCGTATCGAGCCTGCCGCCTGCATGCGAAATCAGCTTGTCGAGGAACAGCTTGCCCATCTCCTCGAAGCGATAGCGCTTGTCGAACACCGAGGCCTGCTCGAAGCTCTTCATCGCCGCGACCGACTTGAACGACTGGATGAACCGGCTGTCGAGCGGATATTCCATATATTCGGCGATCGCCCACGGCCCCGCATCCGACGCGAGCCCCTTGCCGCTGTCGTCCTGCCAGAAGCACAACGCCGAGCGGAATACCGGGCTCGTCTCGGCTGGCGCCGCGAAGGTCACCAGCTCGGGCGTGCCGTCTTCGGTCCCGAGCGCCACGACGCTGTTGGTCGTGCCGAAATCCAGCCCCAGCGCGGGGCCGCCAGCGTCCATCTGCATGCGTCGTCCTTTAATGAACGCGCGCCTATGGCGATGCGGAGTGCGGGATGGCAACCCCGTGCGTGCTTTGATGAGTGGTAAAACGGGCGGTCGGATCGACGCGCGTCACATCCTCCCCTGCAAGGGGAGGTGGCTGGCGCTTGCCAGACGGAGGGGTATCGCGTTCTCGATAGCGGGCTACCCCTCCGTCAGGCCTGCGGCCTGCCACCTCCCCTCATAGGGGAGGATCGGCGCGCAATCTCAGCCGCGCTTCAACCGCACCAGCGCGGCATCGAGCGCTGACAGGAAGCTCGACCGGTCCGCCTTCGAAAACGGTGCCGGGCCGCCGATGATGTCGCCGCCCGCACGCAGGTCGGCCATGATCGCGCGCGTCGCGATCGCACCGCCGATCGAGCTGGTGGTGAACGGCTTGCCGGTGTTGGCGAGCACGGTCGCGCCGGCTTTCACGCAGCGGTCGGCAAGGAGGATGTCGGCGGTGATCACGACGGCGCGCGCATCGGCCTGTTCGGCGATCCAGTCGTCCGCCGCGTCGAACCCGTCGCTGACCACGACTCGGGAGATCAGCGGGTGGACTGGGATGCGGAAATGGCTGTTGGCGACGATCGTCACGGGGACTTCGTGGCGCCACGCAACCTTGTAGATCTCGTCTTTGACGGGACACGCGTCCGCGTCGACGAGGATGCGGATGGCTGGGGAAGCGTTCGTCATCGTACACCTCCCAAACCGCCCCACCCGCTCCTGTCATCCTGACGAAAGTCAGGATCCAGGATCAAGCAGGGCGGCGTTCGTTACTCTGGATCCTGACTTTCGTCAGGATGACGGAGTCCTGGGGCATACGCCATTCCCTCACGAGAATGGCGCGAGGGCCCTCAGCTCCGCTCGCGGTTCCCACGATACGGCGGCTTCCGTGTCGGAGCCGGACCGCCACGCGGTGCCGCACGGTGCAGCGTCGAGCGCGGGCCGCTCGCATTGCTGCGACCACCGCCACCGCCGTCATGCCGCGCACCGCTCTCGGGCGCGCCCTGCATCGCCTCGATCGCCACGCCGCTCTCCTCTTCGCCAGCCTGCGCAGTGCGCTGGATCGCCGCCGAGAACCGCGACGCAACCGCGCGCGGAATCTCGAAGGCCGTCTCGTTCGGGCCAATGCGGATCGCACCGATCTCGGACTTGGTGATGTGCCCGCGACGGCAGATCAGCGGCAGGATCCAGCGCGGATCGGCGTTCTGGCGACGACCGATGTCCATCCGGAACCACACAGTGTCCTCGAAGCCGGCGCGCGGCCCCTGCGAGCGCTCGTCCTGCGTCGGCTGCTTGCTCTGGTCGATCAGATCCTCGGCCTGCGGCATCGTCGCACGGTGCATGTGTACCAGCGCCGCGGCGATATCCTCCGGCGTCTTTTCGGCCATCAGGCGGACGGCGAGTGCGCGATCCTCCTCCTCGACCTCGACCGGCTGCAACAGCATGCCGATCAGCCGCTCATGGTCGTTCTTGCGGATGTCCTCCGCGGTCGGGGCGTTGACCCACTCCGCGTTGATCTTCGCACCACGGAGCATCATCTCGACGCGACGACGACGCGGGAACGGCACGATCAGGACGGCCGTGCCCTTCTTGCCCGCACGACCGGTACGACCCGAGCGATGCTGGAGCGTCTCGGCGTCACGCGGCAGCTCGACGTGCACGACGAGGCTGAGCGTCGGCAAATCGATCCCGCGCGCCGCAACGTCGGTGGCGACGCAGACACGCGCACGACGATCGCGCAGAGCCTGTAGCGCGGCGTTACGCTCGTTCTGCGAATGCTCGCCGGACAAAGCGACGGCGGCAAAGCCACGCTCGACCAGGCTCGCATGCAGATGACGCACATTGTCACGCGTGGCGCAGAACAGCATCGCCGTCTCCGCCTCGTGGAAGCGCAGCAGGTTGATCACCGCATGCTCGATCTCGGACGGCGAGACCGTGACGGCCTGGTACGAGATATCGCCATGACCGCGATCCTCGCCGACGGTCGAGATCCGCAGCGCGTCCTTCTGGTAACGCTTGGCGAGCGCGACGATCGGCCGCGGCATCGTCGCCGAGAACAGCAGCGTACGGCGCTGCTCCGGCGACGCGTCGAGGATCTGCTCGAGGTCCTCGCGGAAACCCATGTCGAGCATCTCGTCAGCCTCGTCGAGCACCGCGACCTTCAAGGCCGACAGGTCGAGCGCGCCACGCTCCAGATGATCGCGCAGACGCCCCGGCGTACCGACGACGATATGCGCGCCATGTGCCAGCGAACGACGCTCCTTCGAGGCGTCCATCCCGCCGACGCAGGTCGAGATGCGCGCGCCGGCCTTGGCGTAGAGCCACATCAGCTCGCGGCTGACCTGAAGCGCCAGTTCGCGAGTCGGCGCGATGCAGAGCACGAGCGGCTTGTGCGGCGCGGGCAGGCGCTGGACGCCGTCCTCGCCGGCTTCACCGAGCAGTTCGCCGGCCATCGCCAGGCCGAACGCGACGGTCTTGCCCGAGCCGGTCTGCGCCGACACGACAAGATCGCGACCGATCGCATTGTCCTCGATCACATGAGCCTGGACGGGGGTGAGCGCGGTATAGCCGCGCGCTTCGAGCGCCTCGGAGAGAAGCGACGGAATATTTGTAAAAGGCATGTACGTCCTAATTGGTGGCCGGCTTGACGCTACGGCAAAGCACTGGCGTGGTGGTCCCTACAGGACTTGGCCCGCGGCCCACCCGCTCGCCCATGCCCATTGGAAGTTGTAGCCGCCGAGCCACCCTGTGACATCGACCGCTTCGCCGACCGCATACAACATTGGTACGCGTTTGGCTTGCATTGTTTGCGAAGATAGGTCCGCAGTGCTGATTCCGCCAGCGGTGACCTCGGCCTTGGCATAGCCTTCGGAGCCATTCGGCGTGAATTGCCAATGACTTAGCGCACGTTCGGCGTCCTGGAGCTTCCGGTCGGTGAGCGTGGAAATCTCGCTCGTCATCCCCAATCGCTCGCTCAAAGTCTCCGCGAGTCGGTCCGGCAGCGTGCTTCCGAGCAGTTTCCGGAGAGTCGCGCGCGGCGTGGTACGCTTGGCCGCGGGGAGCCAGCCGGACTCGCGATCGGGGAGGAAATCGATCCCGATCGGCTGGCCGTTGCGCCAATAAGACGACGCCTGGAGGATCGCAGGACCGGACAGGCCGCGGTGCGTGAACAGCGCGGCCTCGCGGAACGCGGTCTTGCCGGCTGTCGCGACCACGTCGGCGGCGACTCCGGAGAGTTCGCGGAACAGGATCTCGTCGCCGCCCAGCGTCAGCGGGACGAGTGCGGGGCGTGGCTCGACCACCTTCAGCCCGAACTGGCGTGCGATATCATAGGCGAACCCGGTCGCGCCCATCTTCGGGATCGACGGCCCGCCGGTTGCGATCACCAGCGCGGGGGCGGTAACCGTGCGGCCGTCGAGCGACACGCGATAGCGCCCGTCGGCGTGTTCGACCCCGGTGATCGCGCGGCCGAGCGACAGGTCGACGCGCCCCTTGTCGCATTCGTCGAGCAGCATCTCGACGATCTGCTTCGCGGACCCGTCGCAGAAGAGTTGTCCGAGCGTCTTCTCGTGCCACGCGATGCCGTAGGATTCGACGAGCGCGATGAAATCCTGCGCGGTGTAACGGCCGAGCGCGGACTTGGCGAAATGCGGATTGGCGGAGATGTAGCGGTCGGCGGCAGTGTGGACGTTGGTGAAATTACAGCGGCCACCACCGGAAATCAGGATTTTCTTGCCGGCTTGGTCGGCGTGATCGACGAGTAGAATCCTTCTCCCGCGCTGACCGGCGACGGCGGCGCACATGAGGCCGGCTGCGCCTGCGCCGAGGATTATCGCGTCGTAATCGGACAAGTGTAGCTCCGTGCGGCTCAGGTCAGCAGCCGCCAATTAGAATGTTTCCCCGCGAAGGCGGGGACCCAGACTGGGCTCCCGCCTTCGCGGGAGAACAAGTAAGGGGTGGCCGCTGTAGCGCGTTCAAGATCAGCCACATAGGTGGTGACCTGCTCGCACGTCCACCAATGCCGCGCACGGAAGTCGCCCCCACCCCGGCGAAGGCCGAGGCCCAGTTGGGGGCCGGCAGTGGCGCAGGTGGCCCCTCGTTACAGCGACCTTTCCAACTGGGCCCCGGCCTTCGCCGGGGTGGTGGCAACTGAGATGGTGACGTGTGAAAGAGCAACAGTCTCCGATGACGCCGTTCAATATAGCGTAGCGAGCGCGGATCGCTTCTGCTCCCTCTCCCCTCCGGGGATAGGGTCGGGGTGAGGGGCAGCCAAGCAGTGCTCCCCCCGGAACAGCCCCTCACCCAACCCTCTCCCCGGGGGGGAGAGGGCTTCTCGCCTCATAAACCTACCGAAGCTTAGCAATATTCAGCGAATCCTCCTTCGCCCGCACCTTCACAGACTCCTCGCTCCGCGTCAGCGCCTTGGCTATCGCCTTCAGCGCCATGCCCTTCTTCGCCAACGTATGCAGCTTCTGGATCTCGTCCTGAGTCCAAGCCTGCCGATGCCGCTCGAATTTCGCCTCAGCCATCAGCCGTCATCCTTGTCGATTGCCAGCACCTCGATCGCATCCGCCTTGTCCGCAAACGCGACCGTCTCGCCGACGGCAGCCCCCATCAACGCACGCGCCAACGGCGCCGAGAACGCCAGCCGATCATCACCAGGCTCGGCCTCATCGCCACCGACGATAGAGATAACCCGCTCCGCCCCGTTCATCCGAACGCGAACCCGCGAGCCGATCCCGACCTCGTCCTCCTCAGGCGACGGCGCAATCTCCGCGGTCGTTTGACGCGTATGCCAATACCGCAAATCCCGTAGCAGAAGCTTCCGAGCCTCCTCGTCCGTCTCAGCCGCGACCGCAGCCTCGATCGCGACCACCCGCTCGCCGATCAACCGCAACCCCCGCGCCGTGACCAGATTCGGCCCCGGCGCGATCGGCTGTTCGAACTTCGGCTCGAGATGTTCCTCGTCACTCTCGCGACGGAAAGCGACGCTCATGACCTTACTTCAGGCATGCGACGATCCCGGCGATCGCCGCCAGCGTGCCGTCGACGTTCTTCACCTTCACGACGTCCAGCCCAAGCTGCTCGGCCGGATAATCATTCCCGCCCGGGAAGATCGCGTCGCCGATGAACATCATCTTGTCGAGCGCGATGCCGCTCGCCTCGTTGAGCTTCTTCAGGCCATACGCCTTGTCGACACCCTCACGCGTGATGTCGATCGAAGTCGCACCGCCCATGTTGATCGACAGCCCCGGCAGGCGCTTGCGCAGATCGGCCTGGATGACCTTGCGCTTGGCGAAATCCGGATCCCAGCTGTGCTTCGCATCGATCGGCGCTTCCTGGCCGAGTGCGGAGAACGTGATCTGGCTGCCACGATCCTCGATCCGCTCGCCCCAAGTCTTTTCCGGCACGAACCCGGTGGCTTCCAGGGATTCATCGAACGCCTTCAGAATCTTCTGCTTCTCGTCGTCCTCGAACAGCTCGGCATACACCGCGCGCCATTCGCCATCGAACCGGTACAGCTTGGTCCCCGTCGTCGGCATCAGCCACAGCTTGGTGCGATCCGCACGCTCGGGCAACCGCGAAGCCACCTGCTTTTCGAACTGCGGCCAGTCGCCGCCCGAGATCACCGCGACATGCGCGACGTCGAGCAGGTTGGCCAGCGCCTCGCCCATCGGCTCCTGCAAGGGCTGCTTGCTCTCGGCCAGCGTTCCATCGAGGTCGAAGGCAACCAGTTCTTTCATGCGGAAACTCCAGTAAGGATAAACTTGTCGATCGCGTGCGCGACGCCGTCGGCGTCGTTCGCGCTGGTAATCTGGTGGACCACGTCGCGGACATTTTGCGGCGCGTTGCCCATCGCGATGGCAAGGCCCGCGCGCTTGAGCATCGCGATGTCGTTGGCCTGATCGCCGATCGCCGCGGTCTGCGTCAAGCTGATGCCGAACGCGTCCGCCAATTCCTCGATCCCGCTGCCCTTGTTGCCCGCCACCGGCGTGATGTCGAGATAATAGGTCTGCGACTGGACGATCGTAGCCTGCGTATCGAACCTGGCCGCGACCTTGGCATGCAGGTCGCGCAACAACTCCTCGTCATCGCTGACGAAGGTGACCTTGTCCGCCTTGGCAAGCAGATCGGAAAAGTCGGAAACGATCACCGGATCCTGTGCCGACGCTTTGCGCTCGCTGCCGACATGCCCGCCCTGATCGGTGCTGGCATACCAGACGTCGTCCGCGAAGAACCAAGTGTCGACCGGCGCGTCACCGACGATCTCCATAGCGCCCCGCACGACGTCCACGTCGATCAAGTGATGCTCGATCACGGTGCCGTCGCGCTTGAACACGATCCCGCCGTTGAAAGCCCCCATCGGCTCGTCGATGCCCAGCAGTTCGGCGATCGGCATCATCCCCGAACGCGGCCGTGCGCTGATGATCGTGAAACCGAGGCCCGCCGCCTTCAGCCGCTCGATCGCATCCACCGTTGCCGGCGTGACCTTCTTCTCCTTGTCGACGAGCGTGCCGTCGACATCGGAGACGAGCAGTTTGATACCAGAACTCACTGGCGCGCTCACTGGGGCATCTCGACATGACCGCCAAAGCCATAGCGCATCGCCGACAACAGCTTGTCGCCGAACGTATGGTCGACGCGGCTGCGATAACGTGCGTAGAGCGCGGCGGTCAGCACGTTGGCCGGCACCTTCTCCTCCATCGCCGCATCGATCGTCCACTGGCCCTCGCCCGAATCCGCGACGCTGCCACTGAACGCGTCGAGCTTGCCGTCCTTCGCCAGCGCGATCGCCGACAGGTCGAGCAGCCATGACGAGATCACGCTGCCGCGACGCCAGACTTCGGCGACATCGGTCAGGTTGATGTCGAAACGCTGGTCCTCCGCGACATGCTCGCCGGATTTGCCCTTGAGGATGTCGAAGCCCTCGGCATAGGCCTGCATCAGGCCGTATTCGATGCCGTTGTGGACCATCTTGACGAAGTGCCCGGCGCCCGACGGGCCTGCGTGGATATAGCCCTTCTCGGCGCGCGGATCGGCCTGGCCCTCGACGCGGCCCGGCGTGCGGACGATGTCGCCCATGCCCGGTGCGAGCGTCTCGAAGATCGGATCGAGGTAATCGACCGTGTCCTTGTCGCCGCCGATCATCATGCAATAGCCGCGCTCGAGGCCCCACACGCCGCCCGACGTGCCGACGTCGACATAGTGGATGCCCTTCTCGGCGAGTTCCTTCGCGCGGCGGACGTCGTCCTTATAGAAGCTGTTACCGCCGTCGATGATGATGTCGCCGTCGTTAGCTTTCGCCGCGATCGCCTGGACGGTGCTTTCGGTCGGCTCGCCCGCGGGAACCATGACCCACCAGATCGCCGGCGTGTCGAGCTTGGCGCGCATGTCGTCGAGCGAGTCCGCGCCAATCGCGCCATCGGCCGCGAGCTTCTTGACGGCTTCGGCATCGCGGTCGAACGCGACGACTTCATGCCCGTTCTTCATCAACCGGCGCGCGATATTGCCGCCCATCCGGCCGAGGCCGATCAGTCCGATCTTCATGGTGAGTCCTTTGTATAGGTGATGGGGCACCAGGTCCGTCACCCCGGACTTGTTCCGGGGTCTACCGTTCCGCACAATCGAGTCTATCGCATTCGCGGAACGGTGGATGCCGGAACGAGCCCGGCATGACGTAAAATTACGCCGTCGCGGGCTGCTTCTTCGCGATCGAACCGAGCAGGTCGTCGAACGCCTTCACGAACGACGCGACGCCTTCTTCGACCAGCTTGCCGGTCACGCCGTTGAGATCGAGGCCCAGCCGCTCGGCTTCCGCCAGCACATGCTTGGCCGCATCGACATCCTGCGTGATCGTCTCCGCCGCAGTGCCGTGGTCGCGAAACGCGTCCATCGTCTTCGGCGGCATCGTGTTGACCGTGTCCTTGCCGATCAGCGTGTCGATGTAGAGCGTATCCGGATAGCTCGGATCCTTCACGCCGGTCGACGCCCACAGGAGCCGCTGCGGCTGCGCACCTTTCGCAGCGAGCGCCTGCCAGCGATCCGACTTCAGGAAATCCAGATACCATTGATACGCCATCTTCGCGTTGGCGATCGCGACCTTGCCGCGGACCGCCTTCAGCGCCTCGGCGTCGGCATCGCCCTTCTCGACGCGCGCATCGATCTCCTTGTCGATCGACGTATCGATCCGGCTGACGAAGAAGCTCGCAACGCTGGCGATCCTGTCGATCGGTTGCCCCTGCTTGACGCGCTCCTCGAGCCCCGCCGCATACGCCTCGGCAACGCGGATATATGCGTCGAGCGCGAACAGCAGCGTGACGTTGACGTTGATCCCGCTCGCGATCGTCGACGAGATCGCCGGACCGCCCGCGAGCGTCCCCGGGATCTTGATCATCAGGTTCGGCCGGTCGACCGCAGCCCACAGCTTCTTCGCCTCGGCGATCGTCGCGTCGGTATCGTCCGAGATGTACGGCGACACCTCCAGGCTGACGTAACCGTCCTTCGCGTCGAGCTTGTCGTACACCGGCTTCAACGTCTCCGCCGCCGCCTTGATGTCCTGGATCGCCAGATGCTCGTAGCGATCGATCGTCGCCGCGCCGGGGTTTTCCTTGTCGTACTTCGCGAGCGTCGAGTCATAGGCATCGCCATGCCCCATCGCCTTTTCGAAGATCGACGGGTTCGACGTGACGCCGGTCAGCCCATCCTCGTCAACCAGCTTCTGGAGACCACCGGCCTCCAGGAACTTCCGGTCGACGAAATCGAGCCAAACCGCCTGGCCGAAGCCTTCGAGATCGTTGAGCGCACCCATCACTTGGTCTCCATAACCTGACGGGCGACCTTGACGACATTGTCGACGGTGAACCCGAACTTGTCCTGCAACTTGGCGAGCGGTGCCGAGGCCCCGAACGTCGACATCGTCACGGTCGCGCCGTCGAGGCCGACATAACGGTCCCAACCGATCGACCCGGCCATCTCGATCGCAACGCGTGCCCGTACTTCGCGCGGCAGCACGCTCTGCTTGTACGCGGCGTCCTGCAATTCGTAGCGATACCAGCTCGGCATCGACACGACCCGGCTCTTCACGCCGTCCGCAGTCAGCTTCTCGTGCGCGTCGACCGCAAGCGACACTTCGCTGCCGGTTGCGATCAGGATCACGTCAGGCGTGCCGTCACTGTCCGCAAGGATATAGCCGCCCTTTTCGAGCCCGTCGGCGCTCGCATACTTGGTCCGGTCGAGCGTCGGCAGAGCCTGGCGCGACATGATCAGCGCGGCTGGGGTGCTGGCGTCCTTGAGGACCGCCTTCCAGGCTGCGACGACTTCGTTCGCGTCGCTCGGACGGATCGTGTCGAGGCCGGGGATCGCGCGCAGCGTAGCGAGATGCTCGATCGGCTGATGCGTCGGGCCGTCCTCGCCGACCCCGATCGAGTCATGCGTGAACACCCAGATCGCGCCGACTTCCATGATCGCCGACAGGCGCACCGGCGCGCGCATGTAATCGACGAACACCAAGAAGGTGGAGCCGTAGGAGCGCAGGTGCGACAGCGCCATGCCGTTGACGATCGCGCCCATGCCGTGTTCGCGAATGCCGAAATGGAAGTTCCGGCCGGCGTAATTGTCGCCCTCGAACGATGGCTGACCCTTGATGTCGGTCTTGGTCGACGGCGCGAGATCGGCGGATCCACCGATCAGCCACGGCACCTTGGCCGCGATCGCGTTGAGCACCTTGCCGCCGGAATCACGGCTGGCGACGCCCTTGGCATCCGCTTCGAAGGTCGGGATATCGGCATCCCAGCCCTCGGGCAGTTCGTCCTTGAGCAGCAGATCGAGTTCGGCGGACAGTTCGGGATAGGCGTCACTATACTTGTCGGTCAGAGCGACCCACTCGTCGCGCAGCTTGGCGCCACGCTCGGCGATCGCACCGTTGAAATGCTCGATCACGCCGTCGGGCACGTAGAACGACTTGTCCTCGGGCCAGCCATAAGCCTGCTTCGTGAGGCGGATATTCTCGTCGCCGAGCGGCTCGCCGTGCGCCTTCTCGCTGCCCGCCTTGGGGCTGCCGTAACCGATCACCGAATGAACGACGATGAAGGTCGGCTTGTCGGTGGTCGCCTTGAACGTCTCGATCGCGCGAGTCAGCGCGGCGGTGTCGTTGGCGTCGTCGACATGGATGACGTTCCAGCCATACGCGTCGAAGCGAAGCCCGACATCCTCGTCGAACGCGAGATCGGTCGCGCCCTCGATCGAGATGTGGTTGCTGTCGTAGATCCAGCAAAGATTGCTGAGCTTGAGGTGACCAGCGAGGCTAGCGGCCTCGGCCGAGACGCCCTCCATCATGTCGCCATCGCCGCACAGCGTGTAAACGTCATGGTCGAACAGCGTGAAGCCGTCCTTGTTGTAGCGCGCCGCAAGCCAGCGCTCGGCAATCGCCATGCCGACCGAGTTGCCGCAACCCTGACCGAGCGGACCCGTCGTGGTCTCGACGCCGGTGGTGTGGCGATATTCGGGGTGGCCGGGGGTCTTGGACGATAGCTGGCGGAACTGCCTGATGTCCTCGAGGCTGACCGCCTCCTTCCCGCTCTTCTCGCCATCCGCGCCGATCTCTTCGATCTTCGCGAGGTGGATGAGGGAATAAAGCAGCATCGACGCATGGCCCACCGACAGCACGAAGCGGTCGCGGTTGGGCCAGTCGGCGTGCTTGGGATCGTAACGCAGGAACTTCGACCAGAGCGTGTAGCCGACCGGTGCCAGCGCCATCGGCGTGCCGGGATGGCCCGAATTGGCCTTCTGCACCGCGTCCATCGACAGCGTGCGGATGGTATCGATCGCGAGACGCTCGGGGGAGCCGTCCTCGTGCAGATTGGGGTCCGCCTTGGGGGCGGCGGTTGCGGTATCGGTCATGGAAAAGCCTCGCTCTAGACTGTGACCGAACGCCGCGCATCCGATCTGGTTGCCAAGATAGGGAGCCTTTAGGCGGATGCACCCGCCCGTTCCAGTCGCGTAACGATGCCATTCGTAGCAATATACGCGGCGTCGACCTCGTCGAGGAACAGCCCGTGGCCGAGAACACCGGGGATTGCGGAGAGGGCGGTGGCAGTTGCGCGGGGGGCTTCGAGGGTTGGAAAATGGCAATCGACCACGAGATTGCCTTGGTCCGTCCGGTAGTTGTCGCGAATGACCGGCTCGGCCCCCATGTCGGTCAGCACGCGCATGACATAGCCGATGGCGAACGGCAGTACCTCGACCGGCAGCTTGGCCGCGCCGATCCGCTCCACCCGCTTGGAGCCATCCGCGATCACGACCATCCGTGCCGAGCTTGCGGCGACGATCTTCTCCCGCAGCATGGCGCCCCCTGCGCCTTTGATCGCGAAGCACCGCGAGTCGATCTCGTCCGCGCCGTCGATCGTGAGGTCGACGCGCGCGACGGTGGCGAAGTCGAGTATCTCGATGCCGACCTCGCGCGCGAGTTTGCCGCTAGCGTCGGAGGTGACGACGGCGCGGATGGCGAGCCCCTCGGCCACCCGCTCGCCCAGCGCCCGGATCGCGAACGCCGCAGTCGAGCCGGTGCCAAGTCCGACGAGCATCCCGGCCTGAACTTCTTGCACGGCAGCGACTGCCGCCACCTTCTTGTCGTCATCGATCATCGCAACCGCTCCGAAAACAACCGTCCGTCATCCTGACGAAAGTCAGGCCCCAGAGCCACAAACGATCCCCTCACGGCTCTGGGTCCTGACGTTCGTCAGGATGACGGAGGGCGCGAAATCGGTCCGGGTCACCACCGCCACCCCGGCGAAGGCCGGGGCCCAATTGGGGGACGTCTCTAACGAAGCGCAGTCTTTCGTTACTGCGACCTTTCCAATTGTGTCCCGGCCTTCGCCGGGGTGGTGTCTGTGGGTGATGAGGGTGGTGAACGTGATTGAGGACGGACGCCCCCTCCTTGTTCTGCCGCGAAGGCGGGAGCCCAGTCTGGATCCCCGCCTTCGCGGGGAGACAATCTTGTTGGTCTGGCGGGCGTTTCACCCCCAACCAATCAAACAGGTTACTCTTTCTACCCTATTTCGCACACCCGCTTTTCAACTGACATACTTCTGGTACATCCTCGTGGTTTAGCCAAACAAACACCTGCCCCACCGATCGCGAGCGGATACCAAACTTGATAGCCACACGATTTTCGACGCGGCAGCGCGCCATCCTGCTCGTACCCGCGCTGGCGCTCGCTGCCTGTTCGGGCGGCGGCGAAAAGGCGCAAGGCAAGGGCAAGGGCGGCCAGCCCGGCCAGGGCACGCCGACCGTCGGTTATGTCGTCGTCCAGCCGACCAGCGTCGCGATGACCACCGAACTCAGCGGCCGCACCACCGCGTTCGAAAGCTCGGACGTCCGGCCCCAGGTGACCGGCATCATCCGCCGCCGCTTCTTCACCGAGGGTACGCTCGTCAAGAAGGGCCAGCCGCTCTACGAGATCGACCCGCGCCTCTACCGCGCCGCCGCCAACGAAGCGCAGGCCAACCTCCAAAGCGCGCGCGCCAATCAGCAGGCGCAGAATATTCTCGCCCAGCGCTACAAGCCGCTCGCCGAGATGGAGGCGATCAGCAAGCAGGACTATACCAACGCGCTGGCCACCTCGCGCCAGGCCACCGCCTCGGTCGCGCAGACCCGCGCCGCGCTCGAAACCGCGCAGATCAATCTCAAGTTCACGACCGTCCCCGCGCCGATCACCGGCCGCATCGGCCGCTCGCTGTTCACGGTCGGCGCACTTGTGTCCGCCACGCAGACCGATCCGCTCGCGCAGATCCAGCGACTCGATCCGATGTTCGTCGATATCCAGCAATCCTCCGGCGACCTGCTTGCGCTGCGCCGGTCGCTCGGCCGGAACGGCATCGTCGCGACCCGCGCCGAAGTCCGCCTCACGCTCGAGGACGGCAGCGAATATGGCGCGACCGGCACCGTCCAGTTCGCCGAGGCGCTCGTCAACACCGAGACCGGCACCGTGACGCTGCGCGCACGCTTCCCCAATCCGCAGGGGCTGTTGCTGCCCGGCATGTTCGTCCAGGCGAAGTTCGCGCAGGCGATTAACCAGCGCGCCTTCCTCGTGCCGCAGGCGGGCGTGTCGCGCGACGCGAAGGGCAATGCGACGGTCTATGTCGTCGATGCGAACAACAAGGCGGTGCAGAAGAATATCAGGGCGGACCGCACGCAGGGCGCGTTCTGGGTGGTCACCGGCGGGCTCAACCCCGGCGACAAGATCATCACCCAGGGGCTGTCGAAGATCGCCCCGAACCAGGGCGTGAAGCCGGTCCCTGAAAACACCGCGCAAAAGATCGAAGCGCCCAAGGGTGACTCCTCAGGCGGCCAATCCAGCCAGAAAAAGGCCGGCTAAGCCCTTATGTTGTCCCGTGTCTTCATCGATCGCCCGATCTTCGCCTGGGTGCTCGCGATCATCGTGATGCTTGGCGGCATCGGTGCGATCATGGCGCTGCCGATCGCGCAATATCCCGACGTCGCGCCGCCGCAGGTCTCGATCCGCGCCAGCTTCCCCGGCGCCAATGCACAGACGATCCAGAACAGCGTCACGCAGGTCGTCGAGCAATCGCTGACCGGGATCGACGGGCTGATCTATTTCAGCTCGTCCTCGTCGTCGCGCGGCTCGGTGTCGATCACCGTGACGTTCGAAAAGGGCACCGATCCCGACATCGCGCAGGTCCAGGTCCAGAACCAGGTCCAGCAGACGATCTCTCGCCTGCCGCAACAGGTCCAGCAACAGGGCCTCGTCGTCCGCAAGTCGAATCCGGACAACCTCCTGATCGTCGGCGTCTATGACGAGACCGACAAGCTGACCAACCAGGACGTCTCCGACTATCTCGTCTCGAACCTGCAGGATCCGCTCGGCCGCATTCCCGGAATCGGCGACAGCAACGTGTTCGGCGCGCAGTATGCGATGCGGATCTGGCTCAACCCGAACAAGCTCGCCAGCTTCCAGCTGATCCCGAGCGACGTGACGACCGCGATCCAGGCGCAGAACACCGAGGTCGCCGCCGGCGAACTCGGCGGCCAGCCGCAGCCCGATACGCAGATGCTCAACGCGACCGTCACCGCGCAGTCGCGTCTCCAGACGCCCGAGCAGTTCGCCAACATCATCCTGAAGACCACCAACGACGGCGCCACCGTGAAGCTGCGCGACGTCGCCCGGATCGAGCTGGGCGCCGAGAACTACAACGCGCGCAGCCGCATCAACGCGCATCCCGGTGCCGGCATCGCGGTGCTGCTCGCGCCCGGCGCCGACGCGCTCAAGACCGCCGAACTGGTCAAGGCCTATGTCGCCGACGCGTCGAAGCGCTTCCCGCCCGGGCTGAAATACGCCTATGCCAACGACACGACGAACTTCATCAAGCTGTCGATCGACGAGGTCGTCGAGACACTGATCGAGGCGGTCATCCTCGTCGTGATCGTGATGTTCGTGTTCCTGCAGAGCTGGCGTGCGACGCTGATCCCGACGATCGCCGTGCCCGTCGTGCTGCTCGGCACGTTCGGCATCTTCTATCTCGCCGGATTCTCGATCAACACGTTGACGCTGTTCGGGCTCGTGCTCGCGATCGGGCTTCTCGTGGATGACGCGATCGTCGTGGTCGAGAATGTCGAACGCCTGATGGAAGAAAATCCCGAGATGACGCCTCGGGAGGCGACGATCGAATCGATGAACGAGATCACCGTCGCGCTGGTCGCGATCGCGCTGGTGCTGTCGGCGGTGTTCCTGCCGATGGCGTTCTTCGGCGGCTCGACCGGCGTAATCTACCGCCAGTTCTCGCTGACGATGGTGTCGGCGATGGTGCTGTCGGTGCTGGTCGCGCTGATCCTCTCGCCTGCGCTCACCGCGACTCTGCTCAAGCAGAAGAAGAAGGACGCGGAGGGCAACCACGAGAAGAGCTGGGGCGAACGCAAATTTCCGAAGGTGTCGCATTTCTTCACGCGCGCCGGCGACAAGTTCAATTCGACGTTCGAGAAGGGCACGCAGAAATATACCCGTGGCGTGCAGTCGGTGATCGACCGCAAATGGCTGTTCCTGCTGATCTACGCGGGGACCGTGGCGTTGCTGGCGGTGCTGTTCCTGCGCCTTCCGACGGGCTTCCTGCCGACCGAGGACCAGGGCACCGGGATCGTCCAGTTCCAGCTTCCCGCCGGTGCCACGCAAGGCCGCACCTTCGCGCTGCAGAAGCAGATCGAGCAATATTACCTGATCAACGAGAAGGCGAACGTCGGCACGATGTTCACCGTCAGCGGCGGCGGCGGCGGCGGCGCGAGCGGCCAGAACACCGGCCAGGGCTTCATCTCGTTCGCACCCTGGGACGAGCGCAAGGGCAAGGAAAACACCGCCGATGCGATCACCGGTCGCGCCTCGCAGGCGTTTGCCGGCTTCCGCGACGCGCAGGTCTATTCGCTGGTGCCGCCCGCGATCCGCGGCCTCGGTTCGTCCAACGGCTTCACGATGGAGTTGCAGAACAGCGGCAGCCTCACGCAGACCGAATTCAACGCCGCGCGCGACAAGCTGCTCGCGCTCGCCCGCGCCGATCCGTCGCTGACCGCGATCCGGCTCACCGAACTGCCCGACGTCGCGACGCTGCGCGTCGATGCGGATCAGCAGAAGCTGTCGGCGCTCGGGCTGACGCAGGCGAACGTGAACTCGACGCTGTCGACCGCCTGGGGCGGCCAATATGTGAACGACTTCATCGACCGCGGCCGCGTGAAGCGCGTCTATGTCCAGGGCGACGCGCAGTTCCGCGCGCAGCCGTCCGATCTCAGCCAGTGGTTCGTGCGCGGTTCGAACGGCCAGATGGCGCCGTTCTCGTCCTTCGCCAAGACCAGCTGGGGCCAGGCGCCGACGACGCTGTCGCGCTTCAACGGCATCTCCTCCTACGAGATCCAGGGGGCCGGCGCGCCGGGCGTCAGCTCGGGCGACGCGATGACCAGGATCGCCGAACTCGCCGGCCAGATTCCCGGCACCTCGATCGCATGGGCGGGGCTATCCTATCAGGAGCGACTGTCCTCGGGTCAGGCGCCGATCCTCTACGGCCTGTCGCTGCTCGTGGTCTTCCTGTGCCTCGCCGCGCTCTACGAGAGCTGGACGATCCCGATCGCGGTGCTGCTCGTCATTCCGCTCGGCCTGGTCGGCGCGATCCTCGCGGTCACGCTGCGTGGCCTGATCAACGACGTCTATCTCCAGATCGGCCTGCTGACGACGATGGGTCTGGCCGCCAAGAACGCGATCCTGATGATCGAGTTCGCCGAACAGGAGGAGAAGAAGGGGAAGCGCGTCATCGAGGCGGCGATGTCCGCGGCCAAGATCCGTCTTCGCCCGATCCTGATGACGTCGTTCGCGTTCATCCTCGGCGTGTTGCCGTTGGCGCTGTCGACCGGTGCGGGCGCGAACAGCCGCATCGCGATCGGCACCGCGGTGGTCGGCGGCATGCTGACCGCGACGATCCTCGCGATCTTCTACATCCCCTTGTTCTTCGTCCTCGTCCGCCGCGGCGCGCGCGACGGCATCGCCAAGCTGCGCGGTCGCCCGACCGGTCATCAGGGTGGCGAACATGACGGAAACGACGGCGATCACAATGAACCGTTGGGCCCGCCCGAACCACAGGGCCCCCACCGGCCGGAGCCCGCATGATGCGCTCGCTAGTCCTGATCCTCGCCGCGTCGACCGCGCTCGCCGGTTGCTCGCTCGCGCCCAAATACGCGCGGACGGGACTCCCCGTGCCGCCGTCGCTCCCGGTCGGCGACGCGTATCTCCGCCAGTCCGAAGCGACGCTGCCCGCGATCACCTACCGCGACGTGTTCCGCGACCCGCGGCTGCAACAGATCATCGTCCAGGCACTGGCGAACAACCGCGATCTCCGCGTCGCCGCGGCCAACATCGCCGCGACCCGCGCGCAATACCGCATCCAGCGTGCCGACCTGTTGCCGCAGATCGATGCGAGCGGCCGCTACACCTATTCGGGCGGCGGCAACGGCACGCGCAATACGGTCACGAGTGGTACGGGTGGCAACACCGGGACGGGTACCGGCGGAACCGGTACGGGCGGAACTGGTACGGGCACCGGTGGAACGGGGACCGGCACGGGTGGCGTCGGAACGGGCACCGGATCGGTGGTCAGTTCGTCCAGCTCGAACAGCGCCTTCTCGGTCGATCTCGGCACCACCGCGTTCGAACTCGATCTGTTCGGCCGGATCCGTTCGCTGACCGGCGCCGCGCTCGATCGCTATTTCTCGACCGAAGCCGCCGCGCGCGCCACCCGCCTGACCCTGGTCGGCGACATCGCCGATGCGTGGCTCACCTATGCCTCCGACCAGAGCCTGCTCAAGATCGCGCAGGACACCGTCGCCAGTTCGCAGCGCAGCGTCACGCTGACCAATGCGCGGCTGCGCGGCGGCGTCGCCCCGCGCACCGATCTCCGCCAGGCGCAGCAGATCCTGTTCACCGCGCAGTCCGACCTCGCGCAGCAACGCACCGCGCTCGCGCAGGACGTGAACGCACTGCAATTGCTTGTCGGTGCGCCGGTCGACGCCGCGCTTCTGCCCGAGTCGATCGAGCAGGCGCTGCCGACCGTCGCCACGCTGCCGGCGGGGCTCGACAGCAGCATCCTCCTGCGACGTCCGGACGTCGTGCAGTCCGAGTATGAACTGCGCGCCACCAACGCCGAGATCGGCGCGGCGCGCGCGGAACTGTTCCCGCGGATCTCGCTGACCGGGATCCTCGGGTTCGCGAGCACGTCGCTGACCTCGCTGTTCAGCGGCGGCGCATTCAACTATTCGGTCGCGCCCTCGGTCAGCTACCCGATCTTCCGTGCCGGTGCCGGGATCGCCGGGGTCGCCTATTCGAAGGCCCAGCGCGACGCCGCGCTCGCCACCTACGAAAAGACGATCCAGACCGCGTTCCAGGAAACCGCCGACGCGCTCGCGCGCCAGGGCACGATCGCCGACCAGTTGAAGGCGAACCAGAACTTCTCGGCCGCGGCGCAGGACACGTACCGCCTCACCGATGCGCGCTACCGCGGCGGGATCGACACGTTCCTGAGCTCGCTCGACGCGCAACGCTCGCTCTACACCGCGCAACGCAACCTGGTCGCCACGCAGTTGGTCGGCGCCAGCAACCGCGTGACCTTGTACCGCGTGCTGGGCGGGGATTCGACGCTGGAGGCGACCGCAAACGGGCCGCAACCGGTGACGCAGAGCGGCACGCCGCGCGCGGAAACGAACTAAACGCGCCCACCGTCATCCCGACGAAAGCTAGGGTATCGGATGGAGACCGGTTGGCATGCCACCGCTCCAGACAGTTCCCGTCGCCTTGTTCTCCCGCGAAGGCGGGAGCCCAGTCTGGGTCCCCGCCTTCGCGGGGAAGCACACTTTTCCTGTGTGTTGGCCTAGGCATCGCACAAGCACACCCTCCCCGGCGAAGGCCGGGGCCCAGGTGGAAAGGTCGCAGTAACGATGCGCAACCCGTGTTTATCGACCGCTCCCAACTGGACCCCGGCCTCCGCCGGGGAGGGCTCTCCATGGTTGCGCTCCACCGAGCGTCAGTCCGCAGCGTAAAACTCCGCCGCCCGCCTCTGCGCCTCGACTCGCACCTCCCGCCACTGCGCCAACTCAGCCTCTGCATCCGCAAGCGCCCGGTGATCCGGCACGCGCCCGTTACGCCGCTGCGACACTTCGCCGACCACTTCCCGCGCCAGCGCTTCCCGCACCGCCGCCGGCTCCACACCTGCAAGGCACGCCCGCGCCGCCTCCAACTGCGCCGCGTCCGTATCGCGCAACCGCAGCACCCGCTTCGGCTGCCCGCCCGCCCGCAATAGCGTGCTCAGCCATTTCCCATCCCATGACGGCGCACTGGCCAGCAGGTCATGGCCAGCCAAAACCTCGACCATTCGCGCGGCAACGAGCCGGTGGTCCTCGCCCTCTTCCTCCAAAACCCGCCGCTCGATCCCGTGGATCGCCTGCGCCGCCGCGTCCCAGTCGGTCCACTCGGGCGCAGGCTTGATCAGATGGCTCTCCGACGCACCATCCTCGAACACCCACGCCACCTCGATCGGATAACTCTTCTTACCCAGCGACGACGCTTCGAAATCGAGGAAGGCGAGCATGCCGCTCAGCCGGTCGGGCTGGCGGCGTGAACGAGCTTGGGCTCCTTGATCGGCGACAGGGTCTGCTCCTGCTCCGCGGAAATCCGGCGTGAGCGCACGAACGGTGGCAGCGTCACCGGTCCGCGCGTCTTCAGCGCCTCCAGCACGCCCTCGATCACACGCAGATCGGCCAGCCCCTCCTCGGCATCGGGCTCGGGATCGCGGTCTTCGAGGATGCACTCGGAGAAATAGCGCATCTCGCCGCCGAACTGGTCGGTCGGCTTGAAGCTCTCGTGGCTCTTCTTCTCGCCGATCGTCACGCGCTGTTCCATCGCGTCGCCGAAGCCGTAGGCCGGGTCCATGTGGATGCTGCCCTCGGTGCCCGAGATCGTCAGGCTGTCGACGTTGTTGGCCGCATAGGAGACGGTGAACTGCGCGAGCCGGTTGCCCGGAAACCGCAACGTCACCGCGAACGTGTCGTCGAGATCTCCTAGCCCCAATTCGGGATGCCGCGTAGCGACGGCCGAGACCACTTCGGTCGGCTCCGCCCCGAACAGATAGCGGGTCGCGTTGATCGGGTACGGACCCATGTCGAACAGCGGCCCGGCCTGCACGCCGTTCTTCACGCGGTGATTGGCCGGATCGACCTTCTGCGTGAAGCACGAGGTGAACGCGATCAGCTCGCCTAGCTCGCCGCTCCGAATCCGCCGGATTGCATCGAGCGTCGACGGCTCGAAATGCAGCCGGTACGCGGTCATCAGCTTGGCCGACGATGCGCGCTCGGCATCGCGGATCGCTTCGGCCTTCTCGACCGAAATCTCGAGCGGCTTCTCGGACAGCACGTGGATGCCCGCCTTCAGCGCGGGGATCGCGAACTCGGCATGCCGCCAGTTTGGCGTCCCGAGATAGACCGCATCGATCAGCCCTGAAGCAAGCAGCTCGTCGAACTGGTCATAGCAATAGGTCGCCTCGACGCCGTATGCCTTGCCGAGCTCGCGCGCCTTGACCGGATCGTCGGTGACCAGCGCGGTGATCTCGGAATTGCCGGTATGCGCGACGCCGGGCATCATCGATGCCTGCGAGATGTCGCCAAGTCCGACGATTGCGTAGCGGACCTTCTTCTTGCCCAGTCCGAGGGCGGAAGTGATGTTGGAAACGACGCTCATGGGGAATGCCTCGCAGAAGGGGTTCGGACCCTCAACGCGACAGCACGCATAGCTATCCCCAGAACCAAACTTCCCGTTTACGCTTAAAAAACCACTTCGGGTCGATTGGTGGACAGCCGGGCATCACGACCGCGTTCGCTCCAACCATGGGGCCTGCGTCGCCGCACATTCCCGGATCGTCTCGAATCCGCAGGATACCCCCGATGTACGCGCCGCTTCCCACCGCCGATCGCCGTGCGCAGAGCCGCCCGCACGGCCTTGCCCTGCGCGGACTGTTCGGGCTGAGCGAGGACGACCGCGATCAGGTAACCGATCTGTTCGTGCTGAAGCTTGCGCAGGTCGCCGCGGTCTGGCCGTTCACGCTGGCGATCCAGGGCATCGCCTGCACGTTGCTGATCGGCCTGGCCGCATTCGGCGCAGATAATGCCCGGGTCGATACGCAGGTAAGCCTCATCGGGATCGCCGCGCAGTCCGCGATCCTTCTGGCGGCCTCGCTGTCGATCTTCGCAACCGTCCGCCTGCCGGCGCTCGTCGCGCTCGCGCCGTACAAGCGCAACCGGATCGTGACGCTCTGCGCTGCGGCGATGGCGGCGATGCTGACCGCGCTGCTGTGGGTCATCACGTCGGCGCCCGATGGACCGATCCGGTTCACCGACGCGGTCGCGGTGGCGGGGACGATCGGCATCACCGCGGTCAGCCTCCACCCGGTCCGCGCCGCGTCGCTCGGCTTCGGCGGCGGCCTGGTGCTGACGCTGGCGGTCCTCGCCGGGCCTGGCATCCCGGTGGCGCTCGCCTTGCTGTTCCTCGGCTGCCTGATCGCCGCGACGCTTCGCCTCGCGCGGATCGATCACGCGCGCGAACTCGATCGCGCGGCGGCCTCGAACGCAGGCTGCGTCGCGGTCAAGATGATCGCCGAGTTCGAGCAGCACGGCGCCGGCTGGTTCTGGGAAGCCGACCGCCAGGGCCGCGTGACCTATCTCTCGGCCAAGGTCGCGCGCGATCTCGTCCCCTCCGGCAGCGCGATCGGCCAGTCGCTGACCGACCTGTTCCAGATGGACAGCGACACGCCCGGCACCGAGCGCACGCTGGCCTTCCACATCTCGTCACGGACGTCGTTCTCGGACTATTCGGTCTGCGCCGCAGCCTCCGGCAGCGACCGCTGGTGGTCGATCTCGGGCCGCCCGGTAGTCGACGATCTCGGCCGGTTCCAAGGGTTCATCGGCTCGGGCAGCGACCTGACCGAACAGCGCAAGTCTGAGGCGGAGATCACCCGGCTGGCGCTGTTCGACGGCCTCACCGGGCTCGCAAACCGCCAGCGGATGCGGATCTCGCTCGAAAAGACGCTCGCGCAGAACACCGGGCCGTACCGCGCGACCTCGCTGTTCCTGATGGACCTAGACCGGTTCAAGGCGGTCAACGATACGCTGGGTCACCAGGCCGGCGACGCGTTGCTGCAACAGGTCGCGCAACGGCTCCAGCGCGGGGTCGGCGGCACCGGGCTGGTCGGGCGGCTCGGCGGCGACGAGTTCAAGGTCGTGCTGCCCGGCATCGACAATCGCGACACGCTCGCCGATCTCGCGCGCGACCTGATCGCCTCGCTGTCGCAGCCTTATTTCATCAGCGGTACCGCGGTCACGATCGGCTGCTCGATCGGCATCGCGATCGCGCCCGACGACGGCGAGGATTCCGAGACTTTGGTCCGCAACGCCGATCTCGCGCTGTACGCCGCCAAGGGCGACGGCCGCGGCGTCCACCGGTTCTTCGCGGACGAGATGCTGGCAGGCGCGCGGACGCGCAAACTGCTCGAGGACGACCTGCGCATCGCCGTGTCGGAGGGCGCGTTCCACCTCTGCTACCAGCCCGTCGTCAGTACGGATTCAGTGCGGATCGTCGGCTACGAGGCGCTGATCCGCTGGAACCACCCGACCCGAGGGCTGGTCTCGCCCGCCGACTTCATACCGGTGGCGGAGGAATGCGGGCTGATCGAGGCGATCGGCGAATGGGTCCTGCGCACCGCGTGCAGCGAGGCGGCGCGCTGGCCCGACACTATCCGCGTCGCGGTCAACGTCTCGCCGATCCAGTTCGCCAACCCGGTCCTCCCCGCGCTCGTGACCAGCGCGCTGGCGCAGTCGGGGATCGCCCCCGGCCGGCTCGAACTCGAGATCACCGAGGGCGTGTTCCTCGACGAGACCCGCTCGTCCGAACAGATGTTCAAGGCGCTCAAGGGCGTCGGCGTGCGGCTCGCGCTCGACGATTTCGGCACCGGCTATTCGTCGCTCGGCTATCTACGCAACGCGCCGTTCGACAAGATCAAGATCGACCAGTCGTTCGTGAAGGGCGCCGCCGAGCCGGGCAACCGCAACGCCGCGATCATCAAGGCGATCGTCACGCTCGCCGACACGCTCGGGATGGAGACGACTGCCGAGGGGGTGGAGGTGCAGGACGAGATCGACCTGTTGCGCGATCTCGGCTGCAGCCACATCCAGGGCTATGTCTATGGCCGCCCGGTCCGTGCCGAAGAAGCGCTGCGGCAATTGGGCGTCGAGAACGGTGCAGCGACCGCGAGCGGCTTCAAGGTCAGCCGCGCCCGCCGCCACAAGATGCTGCGCTCCGCCCGCATCCTGCTCGACGGCATCCACGGCGACGTCCGGATCCGCGACATCTCGACCTCGGGTGCAATGCTCGACGGCCTGAAGTTCGACGGCAACCCCGACGGCATCGAGATCCAGATCGAACTCCTCGAAAACCAGATGACCCCCGCCCGGGTCCGCTGGGCGCGCGGCGGCAAGGCGGGGATCGAGTTCGACGAGGCGTTCAATCTGGATCGGTTGAACCCTGGCCAAGCGGCTCGCATCCGCCGGGTGGGGTGACGGAGGGGCGTCAGGTTAGCCTCTTTCCCGTCACCCCAGTTTCTCCCGTCACTCCAGCGAAAGCTGGGGTCTCGTGCGGCAAGCTCACGCGCGACAACCGGAAGACCCCAGCGTTCGCTGGGGTGACGAACTTTGTTGGGTGACGAATCGTCGACGGCAGCGGGCCGCGGTAAGAGAGCAGGTCGCAAACCCCACCAACCACCCCGGCGAAGGCCGGGGCCCAATTGGAAAGGTCGAGGTAAGCGCGCGCAGCATACGCCAATGCACCGCCCCCACTTGGGCCCCGGCCTCCGCCGGGGTGGTAGCCTCCGCTGGGGTGGTAGCCTCCGCCGGGGTGGTGGCTAGCCCCGAGTGGTACATAAGGACGCACTCACGACCCCCGCTCGGAACCAACCGCCCCCCAATACCGTCTCTATTCCATGCCCCAGCGCACCCCCATCAAGGCCCTGGCCTTCGACGTATTCGGCACCGTAGTCGATTGGCGCTCCGGCATAGCCCGCGACGCCGCACCCGTTCTCGCGCGGCTCGGTCGCAGCGATATCGACCCGCATGCCTTCGCCGACGGCTGGCGCAGACGCTATCAGCCCGCGATCGAGGAAGTCCGCAGCGGGCGGCGGCCGTTCGTGATCCTCGACACGCTCCACCGCGAGGCGCTCGAAGACCTGCTCCGTCACCATGCCATCGATCCCGCCACGCTCGACAAAGAGACGCTCGTCGACCTCACCCATGCCTGGCACCGCCTCGACCCCTGGCCCGACGCCGTCGAAGGCCTGACGCGCCTCAAGACCCGCTATCCGATCGTCACGCTCAGCAACGGCAACATCGCGCTGATGCTCGACATGGCTCGCCGCGCGCGCCTCCCCTGGGACACGATCCTCGGCGCCGAAGTCAGCCGCGTCTACAAGCCGCTCCCCGAATCCTACCTCGCCACCGCGCGCATGCTCGCGGTCGAGCCTGCCGAACTCTGCCTCGTCGCCGCGCACCATAGCGACCTCGCCGCCGCCCGCGCCGCCGGGTTGCAGACCGCCTATGTCGACCGCCCGCTGGAATATGGCGGCCGCCGCGCGCCCGATGCCGACGACGCGCAGGACTGGGAGTTCAGCGTCGACAGCCTGACCCGACTTGCCGACGAACTGTGCCGATGACCCGCCGACCCGTGGCGGCCGGCGTCGTGCAACCGGTGGATTATGACGCCCCGAGCCGGTATCGACCCGATATCGGAGTATACTTCGGCCCGGTGTGCGACCCGGCAGGACTCTGAGATGACGACAGATTTGACGACCCCGGCGGGACAGCCGACCGCCGCAGCCGACTTCCTCACCGGTGGCGGCGAGATGGCGGCGATGATCCGCACGCATGACTGGTCGTCGTCGCCGCTCGGCCCGATCGAGCAATGGCCGCAATCGCTACGCTCGATCGTGTCGCTCATGCTCGCCTCGGAATTCGCGATGTGCGTCGCCTGGGGCCCCGAACTCGGCTTCCTCTACAACGATCATTACGCGCGGATCCTCTACGACAAGCACCCGGCCGCGCTCGGCGGTCGGCTCGATGTCATATGGTCGGAACTCTGGTCGGACATCGGCCCGCTGGTCGATCGCGCACTAGCCGGCAAGGCGTCGTTCTTCGAGAACCTGCCACTGGTCACCAACCGCAAGGGCTATGACGAGCAGACCTGGTTCACCTTCTCCTATTCGCCGGTGCGCGACGAAAGCGGCGCGGTCGCGGGCATGTTCTGCTCGACCTACGAAAGCACCGAGCGCGTCCTGATCGAACGCGCGCTCCGTGACGAGCGCGAGCGGATGGGCCAGATGTTCGCACAGGCACCCACCTTCATGGCGATGCTGCGCGGGCCCGAGCACCGCTTCGAACTCACCAATCCGGGCTACGACAAGCTGGTCGGCCACCGCCCCGTGCTCGGCCGTACCGTCGCCGAGGCCCTGCCCGATGCGGTCGAACAGGGTTTTCTAGAATTGCTCGACCATGTCTACGCGACCGGCGAGCCGTTCACCGCGTCCGGCATGCTCTATGCGGTACAGGCAGCACCCGGCGGCCCGGTCGACGATCGCTATCTCGATTTCGTCTATCAGCCGATCCGCGACGCGAACGGGGCGGTCGTCGGAATCTTCGTCGAGGGCGCCGACGTCACCGACCGCAAGATGCTGGAGCGCGACCTGCAGGCGCTCAACGCCGACCTCGAACAGCGCGTCCGCGATCGCACGCAGGAACTGGTCGAGGCGCAGGAGGCGTTGCGTCAGGCGCAGAAGATGGAGGCGGTCGGCCAGCTCACCGGCGGCATCGCGCACGATTTCAACAATCTGCTGCAAGGCATCACCGGCAGCCTCGAGATCGTCCAGCGTCGCGTCGCACAGGGCCGCGTCGGCGAACTCGACCGCTTCATCACCGGCGCCACCACCGCCGCCAACCGCGCGGCCTCGCTCACCCACCGCCTGCTCGCCTTCTCGCGCCGCCAGCCGCTCGATCCGCGCCCGGTGAAGGCCAACCCGCTGGTCGCATCGCTGGAGGATTTGCTCCGCCGCACGATCGGCGAACGGATAGAGTTCGAGATGGTGCTCGGCGCCGGCCTGTGGACGACGCTGTGCGATCCCAACCAGCTCGAGAATTCGCTGCTCAATCTCGTCATCAACGCGCGCGACGCGATGCCGCACGGCGGCAAGCTGACGATCGAGACCTGCAACGCCCACCTGGACGATCACTTCGCCGCCAGCCAGCGCGACGTGCGGCCCGGCCATTATGTCTGCATCTGCGTGTCCGACACCGGCAGCGGCATGTCCGCCGACACCATATCGAAGGCGTTCGAACCGTTCTTCACCACCAAGCCGATCGGCCAGGGCACCGGGCTCGGCCTGTCGATGATCTACGGTTTCGCGCGCCAGTCGGAGGGCTATGCGAAGATCTACAGTGAAGTCGGCCAGGGCACGACGGTCAAGCTGTACCTCCCCCGCCATTACGGCGAAGCGGAGCAGGACGAGCCGCTTCCCGGACTGACGCAGGACCACGTTACCGACGCAGGCGAGATCGTGCTGGTGGTCGAGGACGATGCCGTCGTCCGGTCGCTGATCGTCGAGGTGCTGGGCGAACTGGGGTATCAGGCGGTCGAGGCACATGACGGCCCGACCGGTCTCGAACGGCTGCGGACGATGGAGCGGATCGACCTGCTCGTCACCGATATCGGCCTGCCGGGGTTGAACGGTCGCCAGGTCGCCGACGCCGGCCGGGCGATGCGTCCCGGGCTCCGCGTGCTGTTCATGACCGGCTACGCCGAGAACGCAGCGCTCGCGGCGGGCTTCCTGGAGCCGGGCATGTCGATGGTGACCAAGCCGTTCGCGATGGAGGCCCTCGCGACGCAGATTCGGACGATCATCGAGGGGTAGGAAGCGGCAAGGTCTCTCCGATTGCCACCACCCCGGCGAAGGCCGGGGCCCAAGTGGCAAGGTCGCAGTAACGACGCATATCGCTCAGTTGGCAACGTCCCCCAATTGGACCCCGGCCTCCGCCGGGGCGGTGCCGTCGAGCAAGGTCTCGATGAATCGCTAACCAGATTTCGATCCTCCCCCGCCAGGGGGAGGTGGCTGGCACTTGCCAGACGGAGGGGGAGGTGAGCGCCACCTTCGTTCCGTGTCCTCCCCCTCCGTCGCCTTTGGCGCCACCTCCCCCTGGCGGGGGAGGATCGTTAGGGGGCTTTACCCCATATCAAGCGCCCTGCCCTCGCTCACAACCAAAGCAACAATTGCCACCTTCCACCCCGAAATAATTTTTCGTTCCCGCCCCGTTCCCTTGCACATCGCGAACCCCGCAGAAGTCCACGCGTCGCGAATCCCCGCTTGCCCAGCCCCGAGACGAACGCGACGAACCGAGCCCCCGACGACCCCCGCACCCCCTTGCGTCTCTCCGCGCTTTGGCACAATCTCTTGGGGTTGCGTTCGGGGGCGGACCCAATGGCTGGTAGAACAACCCTTGCATAACCATATGCAACATGACCGTAAGCGCGCCTTCCACCGCCGCGATGGTCACTTTTTGTTCTCCCGTTTGCGCTCGCCCGATGGTAGCATGGCAACAGGCGACCGATTCGAACGAATACAGAACACTAGGAGCGGTTTCGATGGATTTCAGAGACAGCAGCCGGGATAGCGACATGACCACAGACACGATCGAACAAACCACTGCAGCGCCTGAAGCCGAGGCCCCCAAGGCGCCGCGCCAGGCGCAGGACAGCCACTCCGTGCGCGCACAGATCTACCCGGTCGAGGTCGATCACAGCCGCGACGCGCTCCTGACCGAATTCGGCAAGGACACGCTCAAGGATCGCTACCTGCTCCCAGGCGAGAGCTATCAGGACCTGTTCGTCCGCGTCGCCTCCGCCTACGCCGACGATGCTGGCCACGCCCAGCGCCTGTATGACGCGATCTCGAAGCTCTGGTTCATGCCCGCCACCCCCGTTCTCTCGAACGGCGGCACCGGTCGCGGCTTGCCGATCTCGTGCTACCTCAACTCGGTCCCCGACAGCCTCGGCGGCATCGTCGACACCTGGAACGAGAATGTCTGGCTCGCCTCGCGCGGCGGCGGCATCGGCACCTATTGGGGCAACGTCCGCGGCATCGGCGAGCCGGTCGGCCTCAACGGCAAGACCAGCGGCATCATCCCGTTCGTCCGCGTCATGGATTCGCTGACGCTCGCGATCAGCCAGGGTTCGCTGCGCCGCGGGTCGGCCGCCGTCTATCTCGACGTCTCGCATCCCGAGATCGAGGAATTCCTCGAAATCCGCAAACCCTCAGGCGATTTCAACCGCAAGGCGCTCAACCTGCACCACGGCGTGCTGATCACCGACGCGTTCATGGAGGCGGTCCGCGCCGGCGACGAATGGCATCTGCGTTCGCCGAAGGATCAGGCGATCCGCGCCACCGTCGACGCGCGCTCGCTGTTCCAGAAGCTCGTCGAGACCCGTCTCCAGACCGGCGAGCCGTACATCGTCTTCGCCGATCACGTGAACAAGGCGATGCCAAAGCATCACCGCGAGCTCGGCCTCAAGGTCTCGACCTCGAACCTGTGCTCGGAGATCACGCTGCCGACCGGCAAGGATCACCTCGGTAACGAGCGGACCGCGGTCTGCTGCCTGTCGTCGCTGAACCTCGAGACCTGGGACCAGTGGAAGGACGAGAAGGGCCTGATCGAGGACGTCATGCGCTTCCTCGACAACGTCCTGCAGGACTACATCGACCGCCACGAACCCGGCATGGAACGCGCCGCCTACTCGGCAGGCCGCGAACGCTCGGTCGGCCTCGGCGTGATGGGCTTCCACTCGTTCCTCCAGGCGCGCGGCATCCCATTCGAGGGCGCGATGGCGAAGTCGTGGAACCTGCGGATGTTCAAGCACATCAGCAGCCAGGCGAACGAAGCCTCGATGCAGCTCGCGATCGAGCGCGGGCCCTGCCCCGACGCTGCCGATGTCGGCGCGATGGAGCGGTTCAGCTGCAAGATGGCGATCGCCCCCACCGCGTCGATCTCGATCATCTGCGGCGGTACGTCGGCGTGCATCGAGCCGATCCCGGCGAACATCTACACGCACAAGACGCTGTCGGGCAGCTTCTCGATCAAGAACCCGTATCTCGAAAAGATGCTGAGCGAGAAGTCGAAGAACTCGGACGCCGTCTGGAACTCGATCCTCGAACAGGGCGGCTCGGTCCAGCACCTCGACTTCCTCTCGGTCGAGGAAAAGGACTGCTACAAGACGTCGTTCGAGATCGACCAGCGCTGGCTGCTAGAACTGGCGGCGGACCGCACGCCCTACATCGACCAGGCTCAGTCGCTGAACCTGTTCATCCCCGCCGACGTCGAGAAGTGGGACCTGCTCATGCTCCACTTCCGCGCATGGGAGCTCGGCATCAAGTCGCTCTATTACCTCCGCTCGAAGTCGGTCCAGCGCGCGGGCTTCGCCGGCGGCGTCGAGGCCGACAACACGATCGACCTGCGCCAGATCGACGTCGAGTCGAAGGACTACGATGAGTGCCTTGCCTGCCAGTAAAGCGCCTCGATCGCCAAGCGTGACCCCGGCCCGTGAAACACGGACCGGGGGGCGCCTGACGCAAAAAACCCCGGCCCGCGCGAAGCGGACCGGGGTCCAGGCAGTCTCGGCGGCGCGTGTCGAACGCGCCGCTAAGAGTTCAGGCCTCTTCTTCGAACGTCACCGCCACGTCGGCGTTGGCGGAAAGCCGGACCTTGCCGTCCTCGATATCCGCAACCAGCCCGAGCGAGATGAAGTGATGATGCCCTTCATGGCGGCCCTTGCCCTCGACGACTTGGGCGCCCGAGTCCTTCTTGGTCAGCTTGATGCGGTTGCCTTCGACCTTGTCGACGGTACCGACATGGACGCCGTCCGCGCCGATGACTTCGGCATGTTCCTGGATCTGGGTTGCATCGACCATGGTCGTTCTCCTGTGGTGGGTTCCCCGATACGGGGCTCGGCATCTCAACGCATGTCATGCGAGTTCGCCGCATGACATATGGTTCAGCTATCATGTTCGTGGTCGCGGGCGTGCTCGGAATCGTCGGCACCGCGATGCTCCTCCGTCTGCGCAGCCCGAGCGTCACCGAGCAACAGACCTACGCGTTCCGCATGATCGGCATCATGCTCACCTCGGGCGCGATCGTCCTCGCAATGTCCGCCGCCGCGATGTGGCAATGGAGCACCGAGACATGAAACACGCGACCTGATCCAACCAGTTTCCCGATATAAAACCAATTCCCCGAAAGGCTTACCCCATGTCCCTCCTTCACGCCTCCAAGCAGTACAAGCCGTTCGAATACCCCTGGGCGTTCGAGTTCTGGAAGCGCCAGCAGCAGCTCCACTGGCTCCCCGAGGAAGTGCCCTTGGGCGAGGATTGCCGCGACTGGGCGCAGAAGCTCAGCGATCACGAGCGCAACCTGCTCACGCAGATCTTCCGCTTCTTCACGCAGGCCGATGTCGAGGTGCAGGATTGTTACCACGAAAAGTACGGCCGCGTGTTCAAGCCGACCGAGATCAAGATGATGCTGACCTCGTTCAGCAACATGGAGACGGTCCACATCGCCGCCTACAGCCATCTGCTCGACACCATCGGCATGCCCGAGAGCGAGTATGGCGCCTTCCTCGAATATGCCGAGATGAAGGAAAAGCATGATTACATGCAGAAGTTCACCGTCGACAACGACGAGGACATCGCGCGCACGCTGGCCATGTTCGGCGGCTTCACCGAGGGCGTCCAGCTGTTCGCGTCGTTCGCGATGCTGATGAACTTCCCGCGCTTCAACAAGATGAAGGGCATGGGCCAGATCGTCACCTGGTCGATCCGCGACGAGAGCCTCCACTGCGAGGGCATCATCAAGATGTTCCACACCTTCTGTGCAGAGCGCCAGTGCCTGACCAAGGCGGTCAAGGACGACATCGCCGACGTCTGCCAGACGACGATCCGCCTCGAGGACAATTTCATCGACCTCGCGTTCGAGATGGGCCCGGTCAACGGCATGACCCCCAAGGAGATCAAGAAGTACATCCGCTTCATCGCCGACTGGCGCATGACTCAGCTCGGCCTGAAGCCGATCTACATGATCGACGAGCACCCGCTGCCCTGGCTCGCCCCGATGCTCAACGGCGTCGAGCACGCCAACTTCTTCGAACAGCGCGCGACGGAATATTCGAAGGCCGCGACCAAGGGCCAGTGGAACGACGTCTGGGACTCGTTCGACAAGCGCCAGACCGCGAAGAAGGGGCCGGCTGCGAATGTGGACCTGAGCGAAGTTCGGGACATGTTCAGCGATTCGGTGGCGGCGGAATGATTTATCTAAAATCAAATAGTTAAGAGGGCAGCATGCGCCAGCCCATTTCAACTGTATCTGACCAGATGGTCATTCGAAGACAGGCGAGAAGGCTGGCGCGTGCGAGGATCGGGACACATCCGATTGCTCATGTCGATCCAGACAAATGTTACGAATGGATGCGATCAGAGTGCGCAGCACTGGATGTTGCGCGACAGGCGCGAGAGGATGGTTTGATCGGTACGATCACCCAGATATCATCCACCGCGCTTTTGGCGATTCCGGGTTTGATATTTGGATCTGACCAGTCCTTTCCCGATTTTTCGACCGCCAAGATGTTATACCTTGGTATAGCTGCCTTTCTAATTACCTTGCTACTTTCCATGATAGAGCAATATCTGTCAGCGAAAGCTTATCGCCTTCAAACACAGATTGTGCGTGATTATTACGCCTTAAAAAATGAAACGACCCGTAACGAAGCATTCGTCAAATGGGTAAGGTGGTGCCGAAATGCGGCATGCGTAATGTTTGCAGCGTCAGTTGTATTATCCACTACCGCGCTGATAACCTTGGAAAGGAAATCAAATGGCAAACCCGCCAGCACCACCGCCGCCTCCTCCCCCGCCACCGCCGCCGCCACCTCCTCCGCCACCTCCTCCCCCAAGTCCTGATTACGGAGGCTACGTTCGGAAGTCGGATCCCGGCTCGGTTCCGCCACCCCCGCCCAGAAGATAGCGCCGTAATAACATCGCAGCTTGTTCCGCGATGGCAGAAGTTGGGGAGGCTGCGGCAGCCTCCCCACACTGAAACGGCTGGCAAAGCTGAATTTCAACGGACTGCCGATGCTGTGTCCGCCACGTTGCCAAGGCTTGGGAGTCCAATTGATGCCCGTCGAAACGACCGCCTGGAACGCCACCGACCACCTCGACAGCGACGCCGCGATCCTTGCCTATCTCGAAGCGGTCTTCGAAGACGGCGACCCCGCGTTGATCGCCGCCGCACTCGCTGACGTGGCCAAGGTCCGCGGTATCGCCGAACAGCCCAAGCCCCGACCCGATATTCCGCTCGACTCGGTCATTCGAACGCTCAAGGCGCTCGGCCTCGAACTCACCGCAAAGGCGGCGTGACCAGAACTTTAGATCATCGCACGAAACATCGCGGATTTTCGCACGCCGGGGATTTCGGCGAGCATCATCAATGCCCGTAATCTCGCTCTTCTTCGGCATCGTGATCCGGATGTATTTCGACGATCATCCGCCGCCGCATTTCCACGCGAGCTATCAGGGCTTCGAGGCACTCGTGCGGATCATGGACGGCAAGATCATCCGCGGCAGCCTGCCCCGCAAGGCGGAACGGATCGTGCAGCAATGGGCTCTCGACCATACCCCCGAACTCATGGCAAACTGGCAGCGCGGCGTAGACCTGTTGCCGCTGGAGATGATCGCCGGTGCAGACCTCGATGATTAAACTCGTCCGCGTAACCGTAGAAGGTGACGACGCCCTGCAGCTCGTATTTTCGGATGGCGCTGCCGCGCTCTGGTCGGCCGCCGATCTCATCGCACGCGATACGGTCATGACGCGGCCTCTTGCCGACCCCGCCTACTTCGCCCGCGCCTTTATCGAGAGCGGCGCCCTCGCCTGGCCCAACGGGTTCGAATTGTCGGCCGATAGCCTTCATCGCCGGCTGGGCCTGACGGACGAACAAGCTCTCTCCGTCGCGTGACGACCCATGACGATCGCCTCTAGATTGGCGACGGCATCGTCCGTTCAGACGATGCGCAACTATTCACCGGCGCGGGGTCTGGGTCGAGGCTGGGGCGAACCCCATGACGATAGCCAGAGCTTGACCGCATCGTGACTGATCAGCCGCCCGTTACACACGTCCGCATCCGCCCGTGCATCGGCATCAGCCTCCGCAGCTGGATCGCTCGTATCGAACAGGGCATTTTCGCAAGGCATCGCCTGCAAGATATACCTCGACGGCAATCACGACCAGCGGCAGATCACCCCTACTAGCACCAAGGCGAGCGCTTGCCGCCACCATATCGGCGCGCGAGGCCGTGGCGGACCAGGACCGCTCCCAGTGACACGCCGTTGCGCTCGACGATGCGCAGCTTGCGCCCGTAGCGGTCGATGTCGCGCTTGATGGGGACCAGCTTGAACGGGCCGGCGTTTAGCATCGCCTGCATCTTCACCGTTGCTGCCTGCCCCAGTCGCCCCTCGCGCGCGCAGCGGGGCGGGTGGGTCTCAGGGGTGTCGATGTCGGCGATGCGGATCTTGGTGCCGGCCATCCAGAACGTGTCGCCGTCGACCATGCAGTTGATCCGCTTGGCGTGGCTGCAGATCGTGAAGCGTGCCGATACGGGCTTGCCGCCCGACAGCGCGGATGCGGCAGCGGCGGCGGTCGACGCCGCGCTGGCGATGCCCGCTGCGGTGGCTACAGTGCCGGTAGCGGCGGTAGTGCCACCGGCGTTGGCCGAAGCGCCGGCGGCCGCCGCTGCGGACGGCGCCTCCGCCTTGGCACCATCCTCGGCCCAACCCCAGCCGCCGGGCACGCGGAAATGCCCGGCGGGCCAGGCGATGCCGAACCCGGTCGGCCATTCGATCTTCAGTCCGGGCGGCATCAGCGCCGACCAGTCGATCTGGCGGATCACCGGCATCATCAGCCCGATCAGCACGCCGTAGAACACCAGACGGAGTTGCAGCAGGACTCCGGGCGCTGGACGGCGCGCCGCCCCGCCACGGCGCGTGGCGCCCGCGCGATCGCCGCCGAGCAACCGCATGAAATCAAACACATACTCCATCGTCCGTCGCGCGTACGCGCGCGCGCGAGGATGTCACCCTCGCGAGCGCCAGCGTTGCGGCGAGCGGAGTCGGAAACGAGGCGAACGCATCGTGAACATCGCTTACCCGACGCAAGCCGGCGGAGGACGGTTCCGCGCTGCCGACCCGATGCCGATGTTTACCTGGTGCCGGATGGGGTTGCCGGTCGTGGGACGCGGTAACTTTCCGTCCGAAACATCAGGCGCACACACCGGGGGACCGTCAAACCGGTCGGTTAGTCTGCTAAAAGCCGGCCAGATGCCGAACTATCTGCTCACCTCGATATGCCAATCCAACGCGCGCGAGCCAGCTAGCAGGTCGATGCCGGGCAGTACCGGCCGGATACGGCGAACTCGTTGTCCTGCATGCGTAGGTCAGGCCCGGATCGGCCCGCGGCACCGCTCCCGCATATCCCGGCCGACGCGGTGCCGAAATCGCACCCGTCATCGATCCCGCCGCAAGCACCGCCATGCTCGCAGTCCGATGTTCGGGGCACCATGCTCGGGGATCCATGCCAGGAACCGTGCGAGCGCCCATACTTCCGACACGTCACCCACTCGACACGCCGCGAACGCCAGACACACGAAGGGCGGGAAATAGCCCTAGCCACTCCCCGCCCCCGTTACGCGTCCAGCTTATACCTCTTGCGAGGCAAGGGCTTAGAAGTGCGTGATGATGCCGAGCATCGGACGGAAGCTCTGCGCGTCACCGAAGGTGTTGACCTCGGCGCGGATGCGGAAGCCTGCGTTGCCGGTGATGCCCTTCAGGCCGATGCTCTGCGGACCGACTTCTGCGCCGATGCCGTAGGTGATCGCGCTGTAGTCACGACCGGTGTCGCCACCGTTGGTCGACCGTGCCGAGAACTTGTCGAAGTTCACCCACTGGTAGCCGACCTTGCCGTAGATCAGGCCGCTGTCGCCAGCGCGGAAGCCGAAACGGCCTGCTGCGCCATATTCCCAATCGATGTTGCCTTCGATGCCCTTGATGACGTTGCCTTCAGCGCCGACGAAAACCGGGCCGAGCGGCACGTTCACGCCGAGGACGCCCTGAACCAGCGAGCCCGAGGGCTTGTAGCCGCGACGCAGCGAGTTGTCGGCGTTCAGCGCCTGCGGGATGCCATGGCCGCGCTCGTTGTCGAACTGCTCCCAACCGCCCATGACGCCGAAGTACGGCTCGATACCGAATGCCTTCGAGCCGTCCGGAGCTGCTGCCTCGCCGGGCTGCGCGCTGTTGTCGGTGGGGGCTGGTGCCGACATGTCCTGCGCGAAGGCGGGAACTGCGACCGTTGCAGCGGCGAGGGCGATTGCCAGGGAAAGCTTACGCATGTGAATTTGACCTTATCTCGTGTGTTGCGTGGATCCCCGACTGCACGGTGCGTCGGTTTGGTCCAGGCAAGTCGAAACAGGCCGGCGGGCACATGGTTGCACAAAAAATGTCACATTCAGGGAACTGTTCCCGGGTGTTGCGTTACAGCAACGGTTCCTGTCATTTGGATGAACGAACCATGTCAATCATGGCGGCCAGGCTGTCAAAATACAGCGGAAAAATGGCAAAAAGCAGCCGGGGCCTGCGTTAAGCCTATCCGATCACGGAGCCGCAAGACTCTGTGTGCAATGCAGCATGAATGGGATTTTCGCGTCTTTTTCGCAGCCGCTGGGCAGCGCTGTTCTGGTCGGCGGGGATCCTGTGGACCGCCTATGACGTAGCCGCCGATACCCCGGAACCGTTGACGAACGCACCGTCGGGAGCGGTCACTGCGCAACCGACCGACGCGACCGGCGCGGCGTTCGACGCCCGCGATCTCGCCGTGCTGGCAAACGCGGGCGGATAGCGACGCGCCCGCTCTGGGGCGCGTCGCGTACGGATCAGGGCTTCAGCGCGACGTCGTCGGCATCGTCCAGGTCTTCGTCGTCGTCGATGCTGCCATCGTCGAGTTCGTCCTGGACGTCGTCCTCGTCCATGTCGTCCTCGTCCATCGTGACGGAGGAGTCGGTCTCGCCGACCTCTTCGGAGTCCATCTTGGTCTCGTCGATCGACTCGTCGTCCGTATCGTCTTCGCCCAGATCGGGTTCGAGGTCGGTCAGGATGATGCCGTCGCTCGGGCCGTTGCGCGTGGCCTCGAGGATTTCGGCGCGCTGGCTCTCGTCATAGCCCTCTTCGTCATAACCGTCGTCGCCCGAACCGGCACTCGGCACCTGATGTCCGCCCATGGTCAAACTCCCTCGTTCCAGGATGCCCGCGTGTTGCGAGCCTACTGGATGCGAACGGTGGACGTGCGCGGTGGTTCCTTCAAGCGCGGACGGGCGCCGTCGACGCAGGCCGGAACAAGCGACCCCGCTCGGTGATCAGGATCGCGACCAGCGCGGCGAGCCCTGCGACCAGGAACCCCGCGACCAGCGGCACCGTCGTACCGTTGAACGCCTGCCCGATCAGCGCGCCGATGACAGCGCCGATCGTCACGCTCAGGAAGCCCTGCACGCTCGACGCGGTGCCGGCGATCCGCCCCATATTCTCCATCGCCATCGCCGAGAAGTTCGACGTCGCCAGCCCGAAACAGCCGAGCGTCAGCGCCTGGAAGACCGCAAAGCTGACCAGCGTCTCGAAGCCGATCTCGATCGCGAACAAATGCACCAGCGATACCAGGATCAGCACCGACAGCGCGCCGTGGCTGATCAACCGCGTCCCCAGCCGCAGCACGATCCGCGAGTTCAGCAGGTTGCACGCTGCCATCGTCACCGACGTCGTCGCGAAGATCAGCGCGAGCAGGGTCGGCTTGTGGAACACGTCCGCCATGATCTGCTGGATCGAATTGAGATAGCCGTACAGCGCGCCCATCAACGCGGTCGAGGCGAGCGTGTAGCCAAGCGAATTGCGGTCGACGAGCGTCTGCCGCCAGTCGCTCAGGATGCGGCGCGGCGTAATCGGCAGGACGTTCTCGGGCGCCAGCGTCTCCGGCATCCGCAGATAGAACCACACCAGCACGCCCAGCGTCAGCACCGCGACCGTCCAGAAGATCGCACGCCAGTCGCCGAACTGGAGCACCGTCCAGCCGAACGTCGGCGCCAGGATCGGGACGATCATGAACACCATGAACGCGATCGACATCACCCGCGCCATCGCCCGCCCATGATAGCAGTCACGGACCAGCGCGATCGTCGCGACGCGCGCGGCGGCGATCACCGCACCGCCGAACACCCGCGCCACCAGCAGCAACGTGAAACTCCCCGCGGTGGCGCAGGCGACGTTGGCGATGATGTAGAGCACCAGCGACCAGAGCAGCACCGTCCGCCGCCCGAACCGATCCGCGAGCGGACCGTGGACGAGCTGCGCGACGCCGAAGCCGATCACGAACGCGGTCACGACGAACTGGCGGCTGTTCTCCGACGCCACGCCGAGCGAGTCGCCGATCGCCGGCAGCGCGGGCAGCATCGAGTCGATCCCGAGCGCGGTGAGCGACATCAGCGAGGCGACGAGCGCGACGAACTCGACGAAGCCGATCGGCGCGCCACGCATCGCCGGCGCGTCGGATTGAGGGTCCTGGGTCTGCATGATGCGTGCGCCTTTACCCGCTCGGCCGGTCTTGCGAAACCCGCTAACCGGCGCGGTTCGGAGATGATTGCGCGATACGCCGATGCCACCTATCTGTATTGTCATAACAATACACTTCGGAGGCATCCATGATCCGCCCGCTCTTTCTCGCTACCGTTGGTCTCGTGGGCGTGCTCGCGCTAGCCGCCTGCGACCGCTCGAACGAAGGCGCGTCTGTGTCGATCAACGCGGATGGCGGCAACGTGCTCGGCGCGATCAACGGCGAAACCGGCGAGATGAAGATCGACGTCCCCGGCTTCCAGGGCACGGTGAAGCTGCCGAAGATCAGGATCGACACCGGCAATTTCGATCTCAACGGCGTCCGGCTGTATCCGGGGTCGTCGATCAAGACGCTCAACATCGTCGGCGACGACAAGGCCGGCGGGCTCCGCGTGGCCTTCGCCAGCCCCGCCACCCCGACGATCGTCCGCGACTGGTTCGCACAGCGGCTCGGCAAGGTCGGCTACCAGGTGCATACGGAAGGCGCGAACCTGATCGGCACGACCGACGAAAACAAACCCTTCCGCCTCGAACTCGCCCCCGACGGCACCGACAAGGCAACCGGCACGATCGTCATCAGCGGGTAACGCGCGGCACCTTCGATCCTCCCCCGCCAGGGGGAGGTGGCTGGCACTCGCCAGACGGAGGGGGAGGAAAGGAGTAACCGTCGTTCCGTATCCTCCCCCTCCGTCACCTTCGGCGACACCTCCCCCTGGCGGGGGAGGATCGTTCAAAATGTAAACTAACCCTAACCCAGGCATTTGGCACCGCACCCACGACCCCCTATATCGGGTGCAACCCCAATCCGGACACCAACCCCATGCTCGATACGCCCGCCGCCCAGGTCCCGACGCTCAGCCTCGCCACGCAGGACACCGATCCCGACGGCTTCGCCGCCGCGTTCGGCGAATCGTTCGAGCGGTTCGGCTTCGCGATCGTCGCCGACCACGGCATCCCCGACGACCTGATCGAGCGCGCCTGGGCCGAGACGAAACTCCTGTTCGACCTCCCCGAGGACGAGAAGCGCGGCTATCACATCCCCGGCGGCGGCGGCGCGCGCGGCTACACGCCGTTCAAGACCGAGATTGCCAAGGATGCCAAGGTCGTCGACCTCAAGGAATTCTGGCACGTCGGCCGCGAACTGCCCGAGGGTCACCGCTATGCGGGCACGATGGCGCCCAACGTCTGGCCGACGCGGCCCGAGGGCTTCAAGCCGGTCTTCCTCGAACTGTTCGCCGCGTTCGACCGCGCCGGCGACAAGCTCCTCTCCGCGATCGCGCGCCACCTGAAGCTCAAGTCCGACTGGTTCGACCCGGCGGTGAAGGACGGCAACAGCATCCTTCGCCTGTTGCACTATCCGCCGATCCCCGCCGATGCGGAAGGCGTTCGCGCCGGCGCGCATGAGGACATCAACCTTATCACGCTGCTGCTCGGTGCAGAAGAAGCAGGTCTCGAACTGCTCGACCGCGCCAATGGCCGCTGGCTGTCGATCAAGCCGCCCGAGGGCGCGATGGTCGTCAACGTCGGCGACATGCTCCAGCGGCTGACCAACAACGTGCTGCCGTCGACCACGCACCGCGTCGTCAACCCGCCGCCCGAGCGCCGCGGCCATTCGCGCTATTCGATGCCGTTCTTCCTGCACCCCGCGCCCGATTTCCTGATCGAGACGCTGCCGGGCACGATCACGCCGGACAACGCGAACCGCTATCCGACCCCGATCACCGCGCATGATTATCTGTACGAGCGACTGGTCGAAATCGGGCTGATCAAGAAGTAAGAGTGTCGACCGCTCTCATCCCCCGTTCCCCTTGAACCAAAGAAGCATGTTTCCCCGCGAAGGCGGGGATCCAGACTGGGCTCCCGCCTTCGCGGGAGAACAAGGAAGCTTGTCCTGACCGCTGCAACCACCCCGGCGAAGGCCGGGGCCCAGTTGGAAAGGTGGTCGTAATGGCGCGTATCGCTTCGTTAGCAACGTCCCTCAACTGGGCCCCGGCCTTCGCCGGGGTGGAGGTTCGTTATAGGGGCACCCCCGCCCCCCAAACGCCCCACCGCTTTTCTCCCCACCTGATACCCAACAACCACGCTTCGCCCATTGGTCCGCGCCCCCGCATCCGCTAGACCGCGCGCGATGCCCCATCTCTATCTCGTCGACGGCTCCGGCTATATCTTCCGCGCCTATCATCGGCTGCCGCCGCTCACCAACAAGCATGGCGAGCCGGTCGGCGCGGTCTATGGCTATACGACGATGCTGTGGAAGCTCGCAGACGAAGTCCACGCGGCCGACGGCCCGACCCACATGGCGGTCATCCTCGACAAGTCGTCGAAGACCTTCCGCAACGATCTCTACGACAAGTACAAGGCGCAGCGTCCACCACCGCCCGAGGACCTCGTCCCGCAATTCCCGATGATCCGCGACGCCACGCGCGCGTTCAGCCTCCCCTGCATCGAGACCGAAGGACTCGAAGCCGACGACATCATCGCCTGCTATTCGAAGGCCGCGCTCGCGCAAGGCTGGGAAGTCACGATCGTGTCCTCGGACAAGGATCTGATGCAGCTGATCGAGCCCGGGCTCGACATGTACGACACGATGAACAACCGCCGGCTCGGCGCGGAGCACGTCGCGGAGAAATTCCACGGCGTCACACCGGCGCAGCTCGGCGACGTGCTCGCGCTGATGGGCGACAGCGTCGATAACGTCCCCGGCGTCCCCGGCGTCGGCCCCAAGACCGCCGCGAAGCTGATCCTCGAACACGGCGATCTCGAATCCGTGCTGGCGGCGGCCGACGGCATGAAGAAGGGCAAGCTGCGCGATAACCTGATCGAGCATGCCGAGATGGCGCGGCTGTCGAAGGTGCTCGTGACGCTGAAATGCGACGTGACGCTGCCCGAGCCGCTGGAGGATCTTGAACTCAAGGGCATTCCCGATGCCCCCTTGCGCGCGTTCCTCGAACATCACGGCTTCAAGTCGCTGCTCGCCAAGCTCTCCGCGGTCGCCGACGCCCCGGTTCCCGAATCGCCCGTCGTCGCGGACATGGACGACGACGAGCCCTGCAAGCACGACGACTACGAAACCGTCGTCGACGAAGCAGCACTCGATCGCTGGATCACCGTGGCCAGGCACCAGGGCTGGATCGCGATCGACACCGAGACGACCGGCATCGACGCGACGCGCGCGGATCTGGTCGGGATCAGCATGGCGCTGCATCCGAACCTCGCCTGCTACGTACCTATCGCGCATGGCGGGACGGATTTGCTCGCGGAGAACCCGGTCCAGCTCGATCGCGCGCTCGTGCTCGCGAAACTGAAGCCGTTGCTGGAGGATCCGAGCATCCTGAAGATCGGCCACAACCTGAAGTACGACATGATCGTCCTCGGCCGCGCCTACGCGCCCACCGGCGGCGTGCAGATCGCCCCGTTCGACGACACGATCGTGATGAGCTTCGATCTCGACGCCGGGCTGCACGGCCACGGCATGGACGAACTCGCAGCCACGCACCTCTCGCACAGCTGCATCGCGTTCAAGGACGTCGTCGGCACCGGCAAGACGCAGCGCACCTTCAACGAAATCGACCTCAAGTCGGCGACACGCTACGCCGCCGAGGACGCCGACGTGACGCTCCGCCTGTGGCGCCGGTTCAAGCGCCGCCTCCCCGCGGAAGGCTCGACCCGCGTATACGAGATGGTCGACCGCCCGCTCGTGCCCGTCATCGCGCAGATGGAGATGCACGGCATCAAGGTCGACGCCGCAAAGCTATCGAAGCTATCGACCGAGTTCGCCGGCCAGATGGTCAGCCTCGAAACCGAAATCCACGCGCTCGCCGGTGCGCCGTTCACGATCGGCAGCCCCAAGCAACTGGGCGACGTGCTGTTCGAGAAGATGGGCATCAAGGGCGGCCGCAAAGGCAAGTCCGGCGTCTATTCGACCGACGTCACCGAACTCGAACGGATCGCCGCCGACAAGGATTCGCCCGGCGCAGTGATCGCGCGAAAAGTGCTCGACTGGCGCCAGTTGTCGAAGCTGAAATCCACCTATACCGATGCGTTGCAGGCGCAGATCAACCCGGCAACGGGCCGCGTCCACACGTCGTACAGCCTCACCGGCGCGCAGACCGGTCGCCTGTCGTCGACCGATCCCAACCTCCAGAACATCCCGATCCGCACCGAGATCGGCCGCCAGATCCGCGACGCGTTCGTCGCCGAGCCCGGCAACGTCATCCTCGCGGCCGATTACTCGCAGATCGAGTTGCGTCTGGCCGCGCACATGGCCAACGTCCCCGCGCTGAAGGCGGCGTTCGCGAACGGCGACGACATCCACTCGTTGACCGCGCAGGAACTGTTCGGCGAGGTCAACCGAGACACCCGCGGCCGCGCCAAGACGATCAACTTCGCGATCCTCTACGGCATCTCGCGCTGGGGCCTCGCCGGGCGGTTGGACGTCTCGGCGGACGAAGCGCAGGCGATGATCGACCGCTATTTCGACCGCTTCCCCGGCATCTCGACCTATATCGTCGAGACGACGGAGAACGTCCGCGCCACCGGCTACACCACCACGCTGTTCGGCCGCAAAACGCACTTCCCGCGCATCCGCTCGAAGATCCAGCACGAACGCCAGGGCGCCGAACGCGCCGCGATCAACGCGCCGATCCAGGGCACTAGCGCGGACATCATCAAGCGCGCGATGATCCGCATGGGGCCGGCTTTGCTGGAGGCGGGCCTCCCGAACGTCCGCATGCTCCTCCAGGTTCACGACGAACTCGTGTTCGAGCTGCCGGATAGCGACGTTGAGGCCGCAAAGCCGGTAATCGAACGCGTCATGGCAACCGCTGCACTTCCCGCAGTAACACTCGACGTACCCCTCGGCATCGAGATCGGCACCGGCCTCAGCTGGGGCGCCGCGCATTGAGCCAGTCGATGCCCGAAAACCTTCCCCCCTCCCTGGAAGGGAGGGGCCGGGGGTGGGTCGGCTCGGGGCAGGCGCAATCGAACCTCACGGACCGACCCACCCCCTACCCCTCCCTTTCAGGGAGGGGAGTTAGGAAATGACCGAGGCCACGCAGGATATCGACACGCTCGCCAAGGGCGGCCGCACCAACATCGCCGGCTTCGTCCTCCGCCTAGCCGCGCGCATCCCGTTCCTGTTCATCGCCGGCCGCATCTACGGACCTGACCTCGTCGGCCGGTTCGCCATCGCAGTCGTGGTCGTCGAACTCGCGGCGTTGCTGGCGACGCTCGGCCTGAAACGCGGCCTAGCCCAGGCGCTCAGCAGCGCCGACCGCCCCCATGCCAACGTGGTCTGGGACGCGATGGCGGTCGCGTTCGTCGCCTCCCTCATCGCCAGCGCCGTGCTCTGCACCTTCCCGCAGATCATGTATCCGAACAGCGCGATCACCGGGCTCGACCGGTTCCTGCCGCTGATCATCGTCGCGATCGCCTGGTCCGACGTCAGCCTCGCCGCGCTCGCCTACCGCCTAAACGTGAAGGCCGCGGTGACGGCGCGCGCGGTGGTCGAGCCGTGGACGATCTCGATCGCCGCCTGGGCGTTTTCCTATTTCACGATCCGCGACGGCCTCGTGCTCAGCTACGTCGCGTCGATGACCGCGGCGCTGATCGCCAGCCTCGTGCCGTTCCTGCGCAGCTACGGCATCCCGCGCGGCTGGTCGCCACACCTCCGCCCGCTCTACGCGCTCGCGCGCGCTAACGTGCCGCTAGCCGGCGCCGACATCCTCGAATGGGGCAGCCGCAACGTCGACCGCTTCATCCTCGGCGTGATGTTCGAGCCGAAAGTCGTCGGCATCTATTACATGGCCCAGCAGGTCGCGAGCCTGCCGCAGAAGCTCAAGACCAGCTTCGACCCGATTCTCGGCCCCGTCATCACCCACAGTCTCGCGATCAACGACCGCGCGGCGATCGCCAATCAGGTCCGCCAAGTCGCGTTCTGGATCATGGCTGCGCAGGGCGGACTCGCGCTGATGGGCTCGATCCCCGGCGAAGCGGTGATGGGCGTGGTCGGGCCGCAGTTCGTCGCCGGCACCGCCGCGCTCGCGTTTCTGCTGACCGCCGAAGTGCTCGCCTCGACCGGCGCGGTCAGCGAATCCGCGCTCGTCTACATCGCCCGCCACCGTAACCTGATGATCTCCGCGGCGATGCTCGCCTTCCAGGTCGGGCTCAGTTTCGCGCTGATCTTCACGATCCGCGCGCTGGGCTATCCGGTCAATTATCAGGCGGCAGGCCCGGCGATCGCACTGATGCTGTCGGTGGGCGTGACCTCGATCATCAAGGCTAAGCTGCTCGGCCATCTGCTCGGTGCGAAGGTCTCGCCGTGGCGCTGGCCGCTGGTCTGGGCAGCCGGCGCCGCGATCGTCGTCGGCGGCGCGTTCACCGCTTTGCCCAAGCGCTACGAATGGGTCGAACTCGCGATCGGCGAACCTGCGATCGCCGCAACCTATCTCTACATCCTGTGGAAATACGCGTTCGGCCCCGCGGACCGCGCGCTGTTCGGCAAAAAGCCGGAAGCCGTCGAGCCCGCGCTACCGCAGACCGGATCGCCGGTCCTTTAGGTCTTCAGTACGCGCGGGCGACCGCGAACTCGACGGCCTCGACCATCGCATCCTTGGCGTCGCCATTGGCAAAGCCGCCGATCGAGTCGATCGCGCGCTGGCCGTAATGACGGGCCCGCGCGAAAGTGTCGTCGATCGCACGGGTCGAGCGGATCAGGCGGACCGCGTGTTGCAGGTCGGCGTCGCTGTCGCGGCGTCCTTCGACCGCATCCTTCCAGAACGCGCGATCCTCGGCTGAGCCGCGCGCATACGCCAGGATTACCGGGAGCGTCATTTTCCCCTCGCGGAAGTCGTCGCCCGCGTCCTTACCCATCGTGTCCGCGTCCGAGACATAATCGATCGCATCGTCGACCAGCTGGAACGCGATGCCAAGGTTGCGGCCATAGGCGTCGAGCGCGGCCTCCTCGGCCTCGGGGCGCTCGGCGACGACAGCCGAAATCCGGCAGGCCGCGGCGAACAGCGCGGCGGTCTTCGCACCGATGATATCGAGATAGCGCTCCTCGCCGAGATCGACGCGGCGCGCGGCGGTGAGCTGGTTCACCTCGCCCTCGGCGATCACCGCGCTGGTCGAGGACAGGATCTTGAGCGCCTTCAGGCTGCCCGCCTCGACCATCAGTTCGAAGCTGCGGCTGAACAGGAAATCGCCGACCAGCACGCTTGCCGGATTGCCCCAGATGATGTTGGCGGTCCGCTTGCCCCGGCGCAGGTCCGAGCCATCGACGACGTCGTCGTGCAGCAGCGTGGCGGTGTGGATGAACTCGACCGCGGCGGCGAGCAGGTGGTGCTGCGTACCGCTATAATCGATCAGTTGCGCGCTCGCGAGCGTCAGCATCGGCCGCATCCGCTTGCCGCCGCCTGCGATCAGGTGACCGGCCAGTTCGGGGATCAGCGGGATTTCCGACTCCATCCGCCCGCGGATGACCGCGTTGACCTGGTCCATATCGCCGGTGACGAGCTTGACCATCGGGTCCAGCGAGGGCTGTGACTCGGGATTGGGACGAAGGGTGTCGAGGCGGTGGACGGTAGCGCTCATCTGCCCGAGCCTCTGCCGCCTATGCCCCTGCAAAGCAACCCTTGCCGACCCTCGGCGTACCCGGCTCGCCCCAGTCTGCCGTACGACACCTTGCCGATCCGGCCGCGTCCCCGCAAAAGGCGCGCCGAACCAAGGAAAGGGTAGGTAGGTGGCTGACGACCTGTTGACCGGATACCGCCAGAGCATCGACAATATCGATGCGGCGCTGATCCACATGCTCGCCGAGCGCTTCAAGGTGACCCAGGCGGTCGGCCGGCACAAGGCGACGCACGGCTTGCCGGCCGCCGATCCCGGCCGCGAGGAACGCCAGATCGCCCGACTGCGGCATCTGGCGGCGGAGGCGCAGCTCGACCCGGAGTTCTCGGAGAAATTCCTCCGCTTCATCATCGACGAGGTGATCCGGCACCACGAGCGGCTGGCGCACGATCCCGCCTGAGGCGAACAACCCGTCCGCAATCCTCCCCCGCCAGGGGGAGGTGTCGCCGAAGGTGACGGAGGGGGAGGTAAGCGACCACAGCTGTTGGATGTCCTCCCCCTCCGTCTGGCAAGCGCCAGCCACCTCCCCCTGGCGGGGGAGGATCATATGATTACCGCCGAATCGGATGACGAAAACGTCATCCCTGCTCCACGTGTCGATCATCCGGCCGGGCGCAATCGGTTGCGAATGACGTGGTTTCGACGATCGTTGCTCGCTTTTGCCGTGCTCGCAATCGGCGCGACCGGCTTCATGGGCTGGCTCGGCTATTTCGGTGGCCCGCTGTTCACCGACGTCTCCGCAATCACGACCCCGGCAAAGTCCCGCCGCCCGTTCGCCGCGGTCCTGCTGACCGGCGATCTCGGCTACAAGATCGGCATGGCGCCGCAGATCGCGCACCGGCTTGCGGCGGACGGCGTGCCGGTGGTTGCGGTCAACACGCTCACCTATCTGCGCCGGACGCGGACGCCGGCGGACATCACGATGCTGATCGCGCGCGCCGAACAGCGGGCGCTGCGGTTCGGGCAGACCGACCGGGTCGTGCTGATCGGCCAGTCGTTCGGCGCGGACATGCTCCATGTCGGGCTCGTCGACCTGGCCCCCGACCTGCGCGCCAAGATCGCCAAGGTCGCGCTGATCGTGCCCGAGAACACCGTCCAGTTCCGCGCGTCCCCGAGCGAAGTGTTCGATTACTGGACGCCGACCACCGATGCGCTGCCGACCGCCCGCCGTCTCACCTGGGCGCCGCTGCTGTGCGTGCAGGGCGTCGAGGAGGCCGAGAGCCTGTGTCCGTTGCTGACCCAGGCCAATGCACGGCGGGTCGCCCTGCCCGGCGGACACCCGCTTCACCGCGACGCCGATGCGCTCTACGACGTGCTATCGCGGTTCGTATTCGCGGATTGAGGATCGACCGATGGTTGCTGCACTGATGGCGCTCGCGATGGCCGCGGGCAGCCCCGCTCCCGCTTCCCCCGCTCCGGCTTTCCCGGTGGAAGGCGTCTGGCATAACCCGAAGAACAGCGTCGCGATGAAGACCGGTGCCTGCCCCGACAAGACCGGCGGCAGCAAACTCTGCGGCTGGGTCGTCCGCGCCGACGACGAGGCGCAAGCCGACGCGCGCGATGGCGGCACCCCCAAGCTGATCGGCACGGCGTTGCTCCACGAATACCGTCCGAACGGTCGCAACCGATGGTCCGGGCAGATCTTCGTCCCCGACATGGGCCGCACCTTCGGATCGACGCTGACGCTGGTCGACGCCGACACGATCGACGTGAAAGGGTGTCTGATCGGCGGCTTCCTATGCAAGACGCAGACGTGGCGACGCGGTTGACGCGCGTGACCCGGATCCGCGACTGGGCCCGAATCCGCGACTGGATCGCACATCGCCGCGGCACTCTGATCGCGCTCGCGGTGCTGGTGGTCGCGGTGCTCGGCTTCGCGGCGATCCACAAGCTCACCGCGGAGATCCGCCTGTCGGAGGTCCGCGCGGCGTTCGCGGCACTCGGCTGGCCCGAATTGTCCGCGTCGATCGCGCTGACGGTCATCAGCTACATCGCGCTCACCTTCTACGACACGATCGCGCTCCGGGTGATCGGCCACCCGCTGCCGTGGCGCACCGCGGCGGTCGCCTCGTTCACCAGCTACACGATCAGCCACAATCTCGGCCTTGCGATGCTGACCGGCGGCTCGGCGCGCTACCGGGTCTACAGTCGCGCTGGCCTCGACGAAGCCGCGGTCGCGCGCGTCGTCCTGATCGCGGGCGTGACGTTCTGGGCGGGCGTGATCACCGTCGCCTGCCTGTCGATGGCGCTGCATCCCGGCATGTTGCCGATCGTCCGCTGGACCATGCCGCCGCTGCTGGAGCGGTCGATCGGCATCGCGATCCCGCTGGCGATGCTGGCGATCGTCCTGCGCTATCGCCGCGGCGGGGCGATCGGTCTGTTCGGCTGGCGCCTGCCCTTGCCCGATGCACGGCAGGCGCTGGCGCTCGTGCTGGTCTCGACGGTCGACCTCGCCGCGGCGAGCGCAGCGCTGTTCGTGCTGTTGCCGGGTGCCTCGCCCGATCTCTATCCGGTGCTGTTCCTCGGCTATGCGGTGGCGATCGTGGTCGCGTTGATCAGCCATGTGCCGGGCGGGCTCGGCGTGTTCGAGGCGGTGATCATCGCGACGATGCCGCAGAACAACGCGACGATCCTCGCAGCCCTGCTCGCCTATCGGATCATCTATTACGTCGCGCCGCTGATCCTGGCGGCGGTATTGCTCGCGTTTCACGAGGGCCGGCAATGGCGCCGTCGCGACCGCACCGCCGGACAGGAGCGTCGCGGCACCGATCCACTGGCGATCGCGCTGCCGCTGGCGCCGTTGCTGCTGGGCGTGCTGGTCTTCCTGTGCGGCGCGATGCTGCTCGTCTCGGGCGCGCTGCCCGCCGCGCCGGGCCGGATGGACATGCTGGCGAGCGTCCTGCCGCTGCCGATCAGCGAGATGGCGCATGTCGCGGCGAGCCTCGTCGGCGTCATGCTACTGTTCGTCGCGCTCGGGCTGTACCGGCGGCTCGACGGCGCGTTCTGGGCGGCGCGGCTGCTGCTGGTCACGGGGACGCTGCTGTCGATCGCCAAGGGCCTCGATTACGAGGAGGCGACCGTGCTCGTGCTGACCGCCGCCGCGCTGCAATGGACACGGGCGGCCTTCTATCGCCGGACGCGGCTGACCGCGGAGCCGCTGTCGCCCGAATGGCTGGTCGGCGTCGGCGCCGCGATCGGGCTGTCGGTGCTGATCGGCTTCTTCGCCTATCGCCATGTCGGCTATTCGAGCGACCTGTGGTGGCGGTTCGAGACCGACGCGAACGCCTCGCGCTTCCTCCGCACCAGCTTGGCGGTCGGGCTGTTGCTGATCGGCGCGGCGATCTGGCGGCTGTTCGCGGCCGCGCCCGTACCGATGATCCACGACGAACTGCCGCGCGACGTCGCCGAGGCGGCGCTCGCGCATGCCGACCGCACCGACGCGATGCTGGCCTTCACCGGCGACAAGCGGTTCCTGGTATCGGACAGTGGCGACGCGTTCCTGATGTACCAGGTGAAGGGCGCGAGCTGGATCGTGATCGGCGATCCGGTCGGCCCGGCAGAGGCCTGGTCCGAGCTTTTGTGGGCGATCCGCGCGCGTGCCGATGCCGCGCAGGGGCGGTTGCTGCTGTACCAGATCGGCCTGCGCATTGTGCCGATCGCGATCGAGATGGGGTTGAAGCTCGTCAAATACGGCGAGGAAGCCACTGTGGAACTGGAAGGCTTCACGCTCGACACGCCCGACATGCGCAGCGTGCGCAAGGCGAGCCGCGTCGCCGAGCGCGCCGGCGCCGAGTTCGCGGTCGTGCCCGCCACCGAGATCCCCGCGATTATCCCCGAATTGCACGCGATCTCCGACTGGTGGCTGGCCGACAAGAACCACGCCGAGAAGCGGTTCAGCGTCGGCCGGTTCGAGCCGGGGTATATGGCGAAGTTCGACTGCGCGGTGGTGCGGATCGACGGGCGCATCGTCGCCTTCGCCAATGTCTGGGGCACGCCGAACAAGCAGGAGCTGTCGGTCGACCTGATGCGCCACGCCGAGTCGATGCCGCAGGGTGGCATGGACTTTCTGTTCACGCGGCTGATGCTGTGGGGGCACGAGCATGGCTATCGCACTTTCTCGCTCGGGATGGCACCGCTGTCCGGGATCGAGGCGCGGCGGCTGTCGCCGACCTGGTCGAAGGTGGCCGCGTTCCTGTTCCGCCACGGCGAGCGCTTCTACGGGTTCGCCGGCCTGCGCGCCTACAAGGAGAAGTTCCGCCCGAACTGGACGCCGCGCTACATCGCCTCGCCGGGCGGCACCTCGCTGCTGCGCGGGCTGATCGATTTGCAGGCTTTGGTGAGCCGGTAGGGCTTGGCCGACAAATTGTTCGCTCGGAACCAGTCGGTCGGCAAGCAAGCCTGTTTCCCCGCGAAGGCGGGGATCCAGTCTGGGCTCCCGCCTTCGCGGGAGAACAAGGAAGGGCGTGCCACCGTGGACGCCGGACCGTGGCTTTCCTGAACCTTGCCAAAGGGCCCGGGGTGACGAGATGGCTTTAAACCGCAGGGCGATCTGTCCTAGGGCTCCCCCATGAGCTTCCTCCTGGCAATCGAAGGCGCCGACGGCGCGGGCAAGGCCACCGCTTCGGCATTGGTCGTCGAGCAGTTGCGCGCCGCCGGCCGCACCGCCGACGTCGTGTCGTTCCCGCGCTATACCGAGACGGTCGGCGGCTGGGCGCTCGGCGCGATGCTGGCGGGGACGCTCCCGCGCAGCACGTCGCCAAAAGCGGCGGCGGTGCTGTACGCGCTCGACCGGATGGAGTCGCGCGATCACCTGCTGGCGACGATGGCGGCGAACGACGTGGTGGTATTCGATCGCTACATTGCTTCGAACATGGCGTATCAGGCGGCGCAGGTCCCGGCGGACGAGGCGGATGCGATGATGGCGTGGATCGCCGACCTGGAGACGGGGTCGTTCGCGCTGCCCAAGCCCGACCTGTCGGTCTATCTGGACACGCCCGCCGAGATCGCGCGCGGACTGATCCTGAAGAAGCGCAAGCGGTCCTACACCGACGATGCGTTCGACGCCTACGAAGCGGATACCGGGCTGCAGGACCGGGTCAGGACCAACTACACCGCGATGGCGAAGGCTGGGTTGCTCGGACGGTGGGCGACCGTTTCGACCGTGGCGGACGGTGCGTCGCGGTTACCGGCAGAGATCGCCGCGGAGATCGTCGCGCTGCTCGACTGACCCGCGTCCGTCCGATCTTTCGTCCGATCAATCGCCAACCTCACCCGTCATCCTGACGAAAGTCAGGACCCAGAGTAATGGAACGCGGCCCTGCTTTTGCTCTGGGTCCTGACTTTCGTCAGGATGACGTAGGCGCGCGCAAGCCTTCCTAACTTTTTTGTCATCTACAGATTCCGCATTGCAGCATAAGTAAACGCCATTACTTAGCACGCTAATGACTTCCGCCCGTGCCGCTCTCGAATCCTCCTACGCCCGCACCCTGCTGCCGCTCGCCCGCCTGTGGCGCCAGGCGGCGGATCGGGCGCTCAGCGACATGTGCGTATCCGCATCGTCGGGATGGGCGCTGGTCCAGGTCGGCCGGCTCGGCGACGACGTGCGCCAGACCGATCTCGCCACCCAGCTCGATGTGACGCAGGCCTCGCTCGTACGCTCGATCGACCAGATGACCGCCGCCGGCCTGGTCGAGCGCCGCCGCGATCCGGCCGATGCGCGTGTCAGCCGGATCCGCCTGACCGAGCGCGGCCGCACGCTCGTCACCACGATCGAGGCGAAGTTCACCACCCTGCGCCACGAAATGCTCGAAGGCGTTTCCGACGACGACCTCGCCACCGCCCTCCGCGTGGCGGAGCAACTCGGCGCGCGGTTCATGGCGGATCGCGCGCGATGAGCCCGACCCGATGATCCTCGCCCGGTTCGGCGCGAAGGAAGCGCTCTTCTCGGTCAAATGCCTGATCGCCGCGTTCCTCGCCTACTACATCGCACTCAGGATCGGCCTGACGCGGCCTTATTGGGCGGTGACGACGTCGTATATCGTCGCACAACCGCTGGCCGGCGCGGTGCTGTCGAAGGCGGTGTTCCGCGTCGCGGGCACGGTGCTCGGCGCGATCGCCGCGGTCGTACTCGTCCCCAACCTCGTCAACGCGCCCGAACTCCTGTCGCTCGGCCTCGCGCTGTGGCTAGGCCTGTGCCTGTATATCTCGCTGCTCGACCGGACGCCGCGCGCCTACGTCTTCCTGCTCGCCGGCTATACCGCCAGCATCATCGGCTTCCCCTCGGTCGCGACCCCCGGCGCGGTGTTCACCACCGCGGCACTGCGCGTGCAGGAGATCACGATCGGGATCCTCTGCGGCAGCCTGATCCACGGCCTCGTCTTCCCGCAGACCGTGACCGCGGCGCTGCTCGGCCGGATCGACGCGATCCTGGCGGACGCCGAGCGCTGGTCGCGCGATTCGTTGGCCGGCGAGTCCGATGCCCAGCTCGATCGCGACCGCCGGCGCCTCGCGCTCGATATCAACGAACTGCATCAGCTCTCCATCCATTTGCCGTTCGACACCGCCCGCCTGCTGCCGCGCGTCCGGACGTTGCGCGCGTTGCAGGCCGAGCTGTCGATGCTGCTGCCGCTCGCAAGTGCGGTCGATGACCGGATCGTCGAACTCAAGCGCGGCGCCGACGCCCCCCGTCCCGAGGCGCTCGCGCTGATCGAGGACGTCCGCGAGTGGCTGCGCGATCCGCCGTCGGTCGCCGAGCGCAGCGCAACCGCCGACGCGCTGATCGCCCGCGCCCGTGCGCTCGAGCCGCCGGTCGGCGACACGCTGATCTGGCGCGATGCGTTGCGGTTGAGCCTGCTCGCCCGCCTCGGCGAGCTGGTCGACGCACACCGCAACGCCCGCGACCTGCGCGATCAGATGCGCTCGCCGTCGCGCACGCCGGTCACGCCCGCGGTCGCCCGCCTGCTCGCGCGCACCGCCAAGCGCCCGCTGCACCGCGACCGCGGCATAGCCCTGCGCGCCGCCGCCGGCACGATCATGACGATCCTGCTCGGCTGCGCCTTCTGGATCGGCACCGGCTGGTCGGACGGCGCAGGCGCGGTGCTGATCGCCGGCGTGTGTTGCGCGCTGTTCGGCAACAGCGACAATCCCGCGCCGGCGATCAAGGCGTTCTTCTACGGGACCATCCTGGGGCTGGTCGTGTCCGCGGTCTACGCCTTCGCGATCCTGCCGCGGGTGACCGACTTCGTGACGCTGGCCGCGGTCCTCGCACCCCCGATGCTGATCGGCGGGATGTTCCTCGCGCGGCCCTCGACCTTGCTCGTGACGCTCGGCGCGCTGCTCGGCGGGTTGAATACGGTCGGGCTGAACGACCGCTTCGGCGGCGGGTTCGACGCGTTCCTCAACGGCGGGATCTCGCAGCTGATCGGCACGCTGTTCGCGGTCGTCACGGTCGGCCTGTTCCAGACGATCGGCGCTGACACCAGCGCCCGGCGGCTGATCCGCGCGGGCTGGCGCGAACTGGCGACCCGCAGCGATTCGCCCGGCCGCCCCGACGCCGCCGGCTGGATCGCCCGGATGCTCGACCGTATCGGGCTGCTCGCGCCGCGGCTTGCGCTGCAGGGCGAGGACCCAGGCAAGCCGCTGCTCGACGCGCTGACCGACCTGCGCGTCGGCGTGGCGGTCGGCGAACTGCGCCAGTTGCGGCTCGACGGCACGCCGAACGAAGCCGCGCTGATCACGCCGGTTCTCCAGGGGATCGGCACGCATTACCGCGCGCTGCGCCCCAACGAGCCGGCCCCGCCCGAGCCCGACCTGCTCGCCGGAATCGACACCGCGATGACCGGGTTCGCGACCAGCACGCCAGACCGACACCGCACCAGCATGCTCGCGCTGACCTCGCTGCGTCGCAACCTGTTCCCGTCGGCGCCCCCTTATCTGGCACCAGCGTACGGAGTGGCGGCATGACCGGCGAAATCTCGATCGGCGGCGTCTACCTGCCGAGCCTCCTGCTGCTCGCGGTCGCCGCCGTCATCCTCACCGGCATCGCCACACGACTGCTCGCCTTCGCCGGCGCCTATCGCGCGGTGACGTATCGACCGCTCGTCGACCTCGCGCTGTTCATCCTCATCCTCGGGCTACTCGCCCTGCTGACCGGACCTTCCGCATGAATACCCGACTCAAATCGCTGCTCGCCCCCCTTGGCCGCTCCGCCGTCACGATCGTGATCGTCGCGCTCGCGGTGCTGGTCGCGCTGTGGCTGTGGAAGCGGTACGAGACCGATCCGTGGACGCGCGACGGGCATATCCGCGCCGACATCGTCCGCGTGACGCCCGACGTCGCCGGCCTCGTCACGCGGGTCGCGGTGCACGACAATCAGGCGGTGAAGCCCGGCGACGTGCTGTTCGTGGTCGATCGCCCGCGCTTCGAACTGACGCTGGCGCAGTCGGACGCCTCGATCGCGAGCGCCCGTGCGACGCTGTTGCAGGCCCGCCGCGAAGCGCAGCGCGACTTGGCGCTAGGCGATCTGGTGGCGAAGGAAACGCACGAGCAGAACGTCGCGCGCGTCGCGACAGCATCGGCAGCGCTGGCGCAAGCCCAGAGCGCACGCTCGACCGCCGCGCTCAACCTCGCGCGGACAACGGTGCGCGCGACGGTGCACGGGATCGTCACCAACCTCGATCTCCACCCCGGCGACTACATCGCGACCGGCGCACAGGCGATGGCGTTGGTCGACACCGACTCGCTGCGCGTCGAGGGCTATTTCGAGGAAACCAAACTCGGCAGCATCCATCTCGGAGACCCGGTGATCGTCCACCTGATGGGCGAACCGCAGGCGCTGCGCGGTCGCGTCGACAGCATCGCCGCGGGGATCAACGACAGCGAGCGGACGAATACGACGAATTTGCTGCCGAACGTGAACCCGACCTTCAACTGGGTGCGACTGGCGCAGCGCATCCCGGTGCGGGTGAAGCTGACGCAAGTGCCGAAGGGGGTGCAACTGATCGTCGGCCGCACCGCGACGGTGACGGTCGAACCGCGGATCACGCCGGGGACGACGGCATGATGCGCGGTCACTGCTCCCCTTCGCACGAACGCGCACCTTCTGCTCCCCTCCCTGGAAGGGAGGGGCCGGGGGTGGGTCGGCTTCCGCAAATCCGAACCGTGGTGCCACGAGCCGACCAACCCACCCCCAACCCCTCCCTTCCAGGGAGGGGGGCAGTTGCGGCTGCCTGCGCTCTCGCGCTCGCCGCCTGCACCACCGCCGGCCCGAACTACGCGCTCCCCGAGTCCGCCGCCGTCAACATCCCCTCCGCGCAAGGCAAGTTCGACAGCGGCCACGAAAAGGCATTCGTCGACACCCCGCTCCCCGATCACTGGTGGCAGCTCTACGGCGACCCCCGCCTCGACGGCTTCGTTACCGAAGCGCTCGCCGCCAACACCGACCTGCGCGCCGCCGATGCCAACCTCCGCCGTGCCGATGCGGTGGTCGCCGAAGTCGCCGCCGGTCGCACGCTGTCGACTGTGCTCGGCGGCGGCACCTCGCTCGACCGGCCCTACACGACCGGCGGCAACCTCCCCGGTACGTTCGACTACAACCTCGGCATCACGCTCGCCTACCCGCTCGACCTCTCCGGCCGCATTCGCCGCGGGATCGAGGCGGCCCAAGGCGATGCGGAGGCCGTCGCCGCCGCGCGCGACAATGTCCGCGTCACCGTCGCCGCGGAAACCGCGCGCAGCTATGCCGCCGCGTGCACCGCCAACATGGTGCTCGCCGCCAACACCCGGATCCTCACGCTGCAACGCCAGACACTGAACGTCACGCAGCGGCTGCAACTCGGCGGCCGCGGCACCGCGTTCGACGTGACGCGCGCAAGAACCGCGGTCGACCAGAGCGAGGCGCTGATCCCGTCGCAGGTCGCGACGCGCACTGCCGCGCTCTACCGGCTCGCCACGCTGATGGGCCGCGCGCCCGCCGATTACCCGAAGGACGTCGCCACCTGCGCAAAGCCGCCCGCGCTGAACCGTCCGCTGCCGATCGGCGACGGCAGCGCGCTGATCCGCCGCCGCCCCGACATCCGCGGCGCCGAGCGCTCGCTCGCCGCCGCGACCGCGCGGATCGGCGTGGCGACCGCGAACCTCTATCCGCAGGTCAGCCTCGGCGGATCGGCCGGGTTCACCGGCCCGGTCTCGTCGCTCGGCTCAACCAACGCGTTCCATCTCGGGCTCGGCCCGCTAATCAGCTGGAGTTTCCCCAACCGCCCGGTCGTCCGCGCGCAGATCGCGCAGGCCGGCGCGGCCGCGGACCAGGCGCTCGCGCAGTTCGATTCGACCACGTTGGAAGCGCTCCGCCAGACCGAGACCGCACTGTCCGCCTATGCCCGCGAAGGCGACCGCAACGCCGCGCTCCGCCGTGCGCAGTCCAGCGCCGCGCGCGCCGCGGATCAGGCCGGCACGCTCTACCGGTTCGGCCGCACCGATTTCCTCTCGCTGCTGACCGCACAGGCCGCGCTGACAACCGCGCAGGCCAACCTCGCCGCGTCCGATGCGTTGCTGGTCGACCGCCAGGTCGACGTCTTCAAGGCGCTCGGCGGGGGGTGGCAGACTTGAGGCTGCGTCGCCGCGGGCTGGCGTCGATCAACAGCGAAATCCGCGACGGCATCATGCCCGCCGCCGACACCATCGCGCGGGTGGCGAAGGACCCGGATGCGCTGCCGCACACGCCGAGCAACTACCGCATCACCGCGCTGATCATCGCCTGCGCGCTGTTCATGGAGCAGATGGACTCGACGGTGCTGGCGACCGCGTTGCCGACGATGGCGCGCGATTTCGGCGTGCCCGCGACCAGCATGAGCTCGGCGCTGACCTCGTACCTGCTGGCGCTCGCGATCTTCATCCCGGCGAGCGGTCGCCTCGCGGACCGGTTCGGCTCGCGCACCATTTTCCGCGCGGCGATCCTGATCTTCGTCGGCGGATCGATGCTGTGCGGCCAGGCGACCAGCCTGCCGTTCATGATGGTCGCGCGCTTCCTGCAAGGGCTCGGCGGCGCGATGATGATCCCGATCGGCCGCCTCGTCCTGCTCCGCAGCGTCGCCAAGGAGGACATGGTCCAGGCGATGTCGTGGCTGATCATGCCCGCGCTGATCGGACCTATTTTGGGCCCACCGGTCGGCGGCGCGATCGTCACCTATCTCGACTGGCGCTGGATCTTCTACCTCAACGTACCGATCGGGCTGCTCGGGGTGGTGCTGGTGACGCGCTACATCGGCGAGGTCCGCGAGGACAAACCGGCGCGTTTCGACGTCCCCGGCTTCATCCTGTCGGGCGTGTCGCTCGGCTGCCTGCTGTTCGGGTTCGAAATGACGAGCCGCACCGGCGAACTCGCGCGGGCCGTCGTGCTGATCGCGGTCGGGCTGGTCGCAGGCGTCGCCTACATCCACCATGCCAAGCATCGCAGTGACCCGATCCTCGATCTGTCGCTGATGCGTATCCCGACGTTCCGGCTATCGGTGATCGGCGGATCGCTGACTCGCATTACGCAGGGCGCGCAGCCATTCCTACTGCCGATGATGCTCCAACTGGGCTTCGGCATGACCGCAGCGGCGAGCGGCGCGATCACGATCGCCGGCGCGATCGGCTCGCTGATGATGAAGAGCGTCGCACCGCGCGTGCTGCGCCGCTTCGGCTTCCGCAACAGTCTGATCGTCGGTGGCCTCTGCGCGAGCTCGGGCTATGCGGTCGCCGGACTGTTCCGCCCCGACTGGCCGATCCCCGTCATCTTCGCCGTGCTGATGATCTCGGGGTTTTTCATGTCGTTCCAGTTCTCGGCGTACAACACGATCGCCTATGACGAGATTCCGTCGTCGCGGATGAGCAGCGCGACCAGCTTCTACGCGACCTTCCAGCAGCTGATGCTGTCGCTCGGAATCTGCGTAGGGGCGGCGTCGCTGCATGCCGGGATGCTGGGGACGGGCGCGACCCGGCCTGCGCTGACGGACTTCACGCTGGCGTTCCTGGTGGTGACGGCAGTGTCCGCGTCGGCGACGATCTGGAACCGGCGATTTGCGGTAGATGCCGGGGCGGAGTTAAGCGGACATCGGGCCTGACCGGGCGCAACAGCCCCCCTCCCTGAAAGGGAGGGGTTGGGGGTGGGTAGGCCAGCTCGTGACGCAACCGATCGGCGATACGGAACCCGACCCACCCCCGGCCCCTCCCTTCCAGGGAGGGGGGAAGAAGGGTCGGCGCTAGACCCGCGTTGCCGGCAGCGAAGGCCGCGACAGCACCGACACATGCTCGCCTGGCTCCACGAACATCCCATGCGACTCCGCCCACTTCCCCGCCTTCTCGCTCGCCGTCAGCATCGTCAGGAACGGGCTCAGCAACAGCCCCAAGGTCACCGGCGCGAGCCACGCCGCGGTGATCGGCGCGAACGGCGTGACCAGCAACAGCGCAACCCCCACCCCGACATGCCAGCGATAGCGCGGCATCACGTCCGCCAGCGACAGCTCATGCGCATCGCGGTTCTGCGGCGCCCAGCCGGACTTGCGCCCCATCAATATCCCGGCGAGGTCCATCGTCTGCGTCAGCGCGATCACCGGCGCGGACAGCATCGAGAAGGGCACGTCGACCAGCACCGACCGCACGATCCCCCGCCGCCCGCCAAACCCCGCGCGACGCTCCGCATTCGAGATCGCCCAGACCACGCTCAGCAGCTTCGGCCCGAACAGCAGCAGCAGCGTGACCACCAGCACCTGTAGCGAGGTCTGCGCCTCGACGATGTTGCGCTCCCCGATCAGCGCCTGCACCACGCTCGTCGCGATCATCAGCAGCCACACCGGCGAGGTGATGAACGCCGACGCCCCCATCAGCAATTGCAGCCGGCTGACCCAGTGGAACCCCGACGAGGTCAGCAGACTCAGATGCTGGATATTGCCCTGCGCCCAGCGCCGATCGCGCACCGCCGCGTCGATCAACGTCGGCGGATATTCCTCGAACGTCTCCTCGGTCATCAGCATGTGCACGCGCCAGCCGCGCCGCCGCAACAGCGCCGCCTCGACCATGTCGTGACTCATGATGACGCCGCCGAACGGCGCTCGTCCGGGAAGGTCGGGAAGCCCACAGCTCGACGCGAACGCCTCGATCCGGATCATCGCGTTGTGGCCCCAGAAGGTCGCCTCGGAGCCCGACCACCAGACTAGGCCGGCGGTCGAGATCGGGCCGTACAACCGACTGGCGAACTGCATCCAGCGCTGGAAGAACGTCACGCCGTTGATCACCGCGGGCACGGTCTGGAGCAGCGCCACCGCGGGCCGGCGTTCGAGCACCTGCGCCATGCCGATGATCGTGTTGCCACCCATCAGGCTGTCCGCGTCGAGCATCAGCATGTAGCGATAGCCGCCGCCGAACCGCCGGATCCACTCGGCCACGTTGCCCGGCTTGCGGCCGACGTTCACCGTCCGGCGACGATAATAGAGTGCGCAGTCGAGCGTCGGAGCGAGCCTCTGCCACGCGGCCACCTCGGCCGCCTCCGCCGCTTCGCCCGAGTCGCTCAGGATGAAGATATCGAACCGGTCGGCGACGCCGCCGGCCGCGATCGCGCGCGCCATCCAGGCGATCCGCTCGAACACCGCATCGATGTCCTCGTTATGGACCGGCATCAGGATCGCGGTGCGCCCTTCGAGCGGTTCGGACTGGCGCGGCGTCGGCACGAAGCCCGGATGGCCGCCGGTCATCAGCAGGACGAAGCCGATCGCCGCGTTCATGAAGCCGAACGCGATCCACGCGAACAACGGGAAGAACAGCGCCAGCAACACCGCGTCCCACAGGCTCAGCCCGTCGGCGAGCAGCGATTCCTGCACCGCGGACGACGCCGCGGTGGCGAGCAGCCCGGTCATCAGGATGAGGATGATCCGGCGCGCGAGCATATCGTCGTTCGAGACGACCATGCCCGGCCCCGGCTCGGGCGCGGACCAGGGCGGCGGCGGCCCGTCGAAACGCTGCGGGAGCATCTCGATCGGTGACTCGCCCGGCATCATCGACGGCATCATGGCGGGAAGGTCGGGCATCAGAAGATCGGCGTCAGCACGGTTTCGCTGAGCGCGCGACCACCGCGCGTGAGGAACAACCTGACGTCGGCCGGGCCCTGCGCATCGGGTGCGACGTCGGCGGTCACGCGCCAGCGGTTTTTCTGGCCGACCACCGGATACGCCGCGTTGGCGAGCACCTTGCCGCGGACGACGTCGATCTTGGCGGTCACGCCGCTCTGCCGGTCGAGCCCGGCAAGACCGTCGCCGATGAAATCGACCACGAGCTTTCGCGCACCCTTGACCGGTTCCGCGCCCGGTCGGCCGGCGACACCCTGCCAGCAATCGACGACATGCGCGGTCGCGGCGATGGCGGTCGGATCGGTCGATTTCCACGACAGCGTGTAATCGAACTGCAATCGCTGCCCGGCCTTGGCGGGCGCGGCCGGGGTCCAGAACGAGACGACGTTATCCACCGTCTCGCTGTTGGTCGGGAACGCATAGAGCATCACCGCACCCTTGCCCCAGTCGCCCTGCGGCTGGATCCACAGGTTTGGCCGGCGATCGTAGAACGCGCCGTCATCCTGATAGTGATCGAAGTTCCGATCGCGCTGGATCAGCCCGAACCCCTTCGGCGCCTGATCCGCGAAGCTGTCCAGCGTATCGTGCGGCGGGTTGTTGAGCGGCCGCCAGATGCGCTCGCCCGCGCCGGTGAGCAACGCGAGGCCGTCCGAATCGTGGATCTCGGGGCGCCAGTCGACCGCAGCGGCGCGATTGCCTTCGCCGTACCAGAACATGCTGGTCGCAGGCGCAACGCCGAGCCGTTCGATATCGCGGCGGATGTTCAGGACGGACGAGACCTGCTGCTCGACACCCGCGCCCGCGACGTGCCGCGACTGGAAGCGGTACGCGCCGGTGACGCTGGCGCCGTCCATCAGCGCGTAGATCGTGTAGGCGTCGGTGCCGGTCCGCTCGATCCAGAATTCGGTGAAGTCGGGAAACTCCTCGCGACCCGGGAGCCCGGTGTTGATCGCGAGCCCGCGCGCAGACAGGCCGTATTGGTCCTGCGAGCCGGCGGTGCGGAAATAGGAGGCGCCCTGGAATGCCATCCAGTCGCTGGTCCCACCCGGCGCCATCGCGCGGAACCCGGCGATGCCGAGCGCGGCGGCATGGCCCTCTTCCGCCTCGAACAGATCGCGCGAGAACGCGATGCGGCGTGCCTGCCCGTTCTCGACGACGTTGATCGCGACCGGCATCGGCGCATAGCGACCGAGCGGGAACAGGCGGATGCCGCCCGCCAGCGTTTTGTCGGCGCGGAAGCGGATGCTGCCGACCTTGTCGTAATCGATCGCGGCGGCGGCGGCGACCTTGGCGGGCGCCTGGTACGGCTTGGTGGCCAGCGTCGCCGCCCGTTGCTGGAGCGCGTCCCACGAGAACGGCTCCGCCTTGCCGCCCATCTTTCCGGGCGCTGCACGCATCGCCGCGGCGGCCTGCGGGAGGACACCCAACAAACCCAGCGCGGTCATTACTTCGCGTCGACCGATCATGCAGAGCGCTCCCTCGTCATCATGCTGCAACGCGGTAGCATAAGGACATCGCGCGCGCGCGTCGACAGGTCCCGCCCCCGGCGCGGCCTATCGCGCGTCCTACCGCGCCGCGCGTCGCCAGCGGGCGCTGACCTGGACACGGTCGTGGATGTGGTTGCCGACGATCACCAGCATCGCGCCGGCACTCGCGCAGAGGAAGCCAATCGTGGCGAGCAGGGATGCGAGTGCGCCGGTTTGTGGGTGGAGGCGGACGAGCGTGTGGATCGCAGTGGCGGCGATCGTCAGCGCCAGGACGCCGCTCGCGCGGAGGCTGAGGTCGGTGCGGAGGCGGCGAGCGTCGGTCATGCGACGCTTGAGCTATCGCTTGCCCCATAAGCGTTCGAGATCGATTTCGCAGGGGAGCCATAGTGTTCGCGTAGTGCGCAACCCCGTCATCCCGGCGAAAGCCGGGACCTCGCGCGGCAGGGGCGACCTATGGCAGGGAGACCCCAACTTTCGCTGGGGTGACGGTTTGGGTTGGGGTGACGGATGGGTTGGGTTGGGTAGCGTGACGGCTGGTTGCGCAGGATAACGAGCGGACCGCCCGCTTCCTTGTTCTCCCGCGAAGGCGGGAGCCCAGTCTGGATCCCCGCCTTCGCGGGGAAACAAGCTTTCTTAGCCTAGGCGTCGACCAGCAGCCGGTATCCGATCCCGAGCTCGTTCGCGATGACCGTGCCGACGCCCCCCGTCCCCTCCAGCTTCTGCCGCAGGTTGCGCACCACGATACGCAGATATTCGATCCGGCGATCGTGATCGGTCGGCCACGCCGCCTCCAATATCCGCTGATGAGTCACGACCCGCCCAGGATGCGCCGCCAACGCCGACAGCACGTCGAACTCCTTGCGCGTCAGATGCGCCTCCTCGTTCCCCCGCCGGACCAACCGATGCTCGAAATCGATCTCCACCCCATGCGCGCGCAACACCGTCGGCCGCGATGTCGCCTCGCCGCGCCCCCGCAACGCCACCCGCAACCGTGCGAGCAACTCCTCGGTATCGAACGGCTTGGTCACATAATCCTCCGCGCCAAGATCGAGCGCGGCCACCTTCTGGTCGGTCGCCTCGCGCGCGGACACGACCAGAACGATCGGATCGCCGAGCTTCTTCAGCAGCGGTACCAGTTCCAACCCATCGCCATCCGGCAATCCCAGGTCGAGCAGCACCGCGGTCAACGGCCGGCTCGCCGCGATCCGCAAAGCCTCGCGCGCATCGACCGCCTCCTCGACGCCGTACCCTGCACGCTCCAGCGTGTTCTTCAACAACCGCCGGATGTGCAGTTCGTCATCGACGATCAGCACCGTCTGCACGCTCATAGATTCGCTCCATCGGTGTCGCGGACGAGCAGGGTCGCTGGGAAACACAGGCTGAACTGCGCGCCCGTCATATCCTCCCGATTGCCAGCCTCGACCCCCATCCCCATCGCTTCGGCGAAGGCCTTGACGATCGCAAGTCCGAGGCCGGTGCCGCCGATCGCGCGGTCGGAGCCTTCGAGGCGGCGGAACGTCTCGAACACCTCCTTCTCGCGGCCGGGCGGCAGGCCCGGCCCCTGATCGATCACCGACAGCCGCAGCATGCCGAACCGGTGCTCGGCACGCACCACGATCGGCGTGCCGGGATCGGCATAGCGCCCGGCATTGTCGAGCAGGTTGAGCAGGCAATGGTGGAGCAGTTGCGGATCGACGCGGACCAAAGGCAAGTTCGGCGCGACGTCGAGTTCGATCGCATGCCCCTCGAGCACACGCTTGGTGTCATGCACCGCCCCCGCGACCGCGTCGGTGAGGTCGGTCGGCTCCAGCCGCAACCGCAACGCGCCCGCCTCGACCCGCGCCATGTCGAGCAGATTGCCGACGAACCGATTGAGCCGCGCCGCCTCGCTCTCGATCGTCGCGATCAGCTCCGGCGTGACGCCGCGGTGCAGTTCCGCCGCCGCCGCCATCACCGAGGTCAGCGGCGTACGCAAATCGTGGCTGACCGACGACAGCAGCGCGGCGCGCAACCGATCGCGCTCGCGCACCGCATCGACATCGCGCATCTCGACCTCGAGCCGCGCGCGTTCGAGCACCAGCGACGCCTGGTCGACCAGGCTCATCAGCAGCGGCAGCTGGTCCGACCGCACCGGATCGCCGCCCGCCTCACGCGCCAGCCCGAGCACCGCCAGCGTCCGCTCGCCCGAGCGCAATGGCTGGAAGAACCACTCCGACGCTGCCAGCGTGCCCGACCCGCGTCCGGCCGGCGTGCCCGTATCATAGGCCCATTGCGCGGCGGCCATCTCCATCGTCTCGAGCCGGTAATCCGCACCGTTCGCCGCCTGCACCGCGAGGCCGGGGTCCTCCGCGACGAGAATCACCGTCCGTACGTCGAACAACCGACCGACTTCCTCGCAGATCGCGCGCGCCAGTGCGACCGGCTCGTTCAGCGAGGTCAATTGGCGCAGGAAGCCGGCGAGCGCGGCGTTGGTGCGGGCGCTGGCGGCGGCGATATCGGCCTGCGCGCGGACCCGCGAGGTGAGCTGGCTGGTCACGAAGGCGATGCCGAGCAGGACGAGGATCGAGATCACGTTCTCGGGATTGTTGATCGTCAGCGTGCCGGTCGGCGGCAGGAAGAAGAAGTTGTACGCGATCGACGAGGCGATCCCGGCGAACAGCCCGGTGCGCAGCCCGAACAGGCTCGCCGCGGCCATCACCGGCAGCAGGTACAGCAGCGCGACGTTGCCGAGGTTCAGGATGTGGAACAACGCGCTCGCAACGCCGGTGACACTCGCCACCATCGCGGTCGTCCAGGCATAGCCCGCCTTGCTGCCCCAATCGCCGGTGCGCTTTCTACCGGTCGGCGCCGCGGTACCCGCCTCCATCGGCAGGACATGGACCGCGATCCCCGGCGTCTCGCGAACGATCCGGTCGACGACCGAGCCGTGGCGCAGTTCGAACCAGCGCGAGCGGGCCGACTTGCCGACCACGAGTTGCGTCGCGCGCGCTTCGGCGGTGAAGGTCTTCAGGCCGTCGACCACCGACGTCGCGGGGACGGTGGCGACATCGCCGCCAAGCTGCGTCGCGAGGTTGAAGACCGCCGCAAGCTGCCGGTGTTCGGGCTCGCCGAAGGTCTGCGCGCGCGGCGTCTCGATATACACCGCGGTCCACGGCGCGTGCATCGCATCGGCGATCCGCTTGGTGGCGCGGACGAGGCCGAGCGCGCCGGGCAGTTCGCTGATCGCGACGACGATCCGCTCGCCGCCCGCCCAGGTGCCGCCGACACCGAGAGCGCGGACGTGTTCGAGCATCTGCGCATCGACGGCCTGCGCAGCGCGACGCAGCGCGAGTTCGCGCAGCGCCGACAGGTTCGACTTAGAGAAGAAATGCGAGAGGGCTCGGGTGGCCTCTTGGGGCAAGTAGACCTTGCCCGCCTTCAGCCGCTCGATCAGCTCGTCCGGCGGGATGTCGACCACCTCGATCTCGGCGGCCTCGACGATGCTGTCGGGGACGGTCTCGCGGACGCGGACGCGGGTGAACGAAGCGACGACGTCGTTGAGGCTCTCGATGTGCTGGATGTTGATCGTCGAATAGACGTCGATGCCCGCGGCGAGCAGTTCCTCGACGTCCTGGTAACGTTTGGGGTGGCGGCTGCCGGGCGCATTCGTGTGGGCGAGTTCGTCGACGAGGACGAGCGCGGGGGCGCGTTCGAGGATCGCGTCGAGGTCCATCTCGTCGAGCGTGCGGCCTTCATAGGGGATCGCTTTGCGCGGGACGATCTCGTGGCCCCGCGTGAGCGCTTCGGTTTCGACGCGGCCGTGCGTCTCGACCACGCCGATGACGATATCGACGCCCGCGCGGCGGCGTTCGGCGCCTTCGGAGAGCATCTCGTATGTCTTGCCGACACCCGGAGCGGCGCCGAGAAAGATCTTCAGACGGCCGCGACCCTCCTGCGACGCCTGTCGCAGAAGGGCCTCGGGAGATGGTCGTCCGTCCTCGTTCAACGTGCGCCCGTCACGGGTTGTCCGGTTGCATCGAGGGCGCGGTTGAGCGCGAGGACGTTGACGCGCGGCTCGCCGAGAATGCCGAGCAGCGGGCCGTCGACGTTGGCCATCACCAGACCACGGACCGTGTCGGCGGACAGGCCGCGGGTGCGCGCGACGCGGGCGACCTGGGCGTAGGCCGAGGCTGGCGACAGATCGGGGTCGAGACCCGACCCCGAGGCGGTGGCGAGATCGGCCGGCAGCGGTCCGGTCACGCCTTCCGCGCGGCGCTTGGCGACGTCGGCCTTGGTGCGATCGACGAGCGCCTGGCTGGTCGGCCCGAGGTTCGATCCCGACGAGGCGAGGCCGTCATAGCCCTTGCCGGCGGCCGAGGGACGCGTCTGGAAATAGCGGTCGGTGGTGAAGGCCTGCCCGACGACGGTCGAGCCGATCGCCTTGCCGTTGGCCATGACGAGGCTGCCGTTGGCTTGCGCGGGGAAGATGGCCTGTCCGATCCCGGTCATGGCGAGGGGATAGACGATCCCGAGCAGCAGCGCGAACAGGATCGTCATGACGAACGCGGGGCGAAGGGCGGAGGTAAAATCGGATGTCATTCTGCAACTCCTTGTGTCCCCGCGAAGGCGGGGACCCAGTCTGGGCTCCCGCCTTCGCGGGAGAACAATTTCACGCTAACCCCAGCGCGCCGACGAGAAGGTCGATCAGCTTGATCCCCACGAACGGCGCAATCAGCCCACCCAGCCCATACACCGCGAGGTTGCGCGCGAGCAGCGGCCCCGCCGCCATCGGCTTGTACGCCACGCCCTTGAGCGCGAGCGGCACCAGCATCGGGATGATGATCGCGTTGAAGATGATCGCCGACAGGATCGCACTTTCGGGCGACCCAAGCCGCATCACGTTGAGCACGCCAAGCCCCGGATAGAGCGCGACGAACATCGCTGGGATGATCGCGAAATACTTCGCGACGTCGTTCGCGACCGAGAAGGTCGTCAGCGCACCGCGGGTCATCAGCAGCTGCTTGCCGAGGCCGACGATCTCGATCAGCTTGGTCGGATCGCTGTCGAGGTCGACCATGTTGCCCGCCTCGCGCGCCGCCTGCGTGCCGGTGTTCATCGCCACGCCGACATCGGCTTGGGCAAGCGCGGGCGCGTCGTTGGTGCCGTCGCCGCACATCGCGACCAGCCGCCCGCCCTGCTGTTCCTTGCGGATCAGGTCGAGCTTGTCCTCCGGCGTCGCCTGCGCGAGGAAATCGTCGACGCCAGCCTCGGCGGCGATCGCGGCGGCGGTGAGCGGGTTGTCGCCGGTGATCATCACCGTGCGGATGCCCATCGCCCGGAGTTCGCCGAAACGCTCGCGGATGCCAGCCTTCACGACGTCCTTGAGGAAGATCGCCCCCAGCAAGCGCCCGTCCATCGCCACCGCTAGCGGGGTACCGCCAGCGCGCGCGATCTCGTCTGTAATCCGGCGCAGTTCGGTGGCGGCGGCGGTCGCCCCTGCTCCCGGATTGGCCTTCAGGATCGAGTCGACGGCGCCCTTCTGGATCAGCGAGCCGTTCACCTTCACGCCCGAGATGCGCGTCTGCGCCGTGAACGGGATGACCTCTGCGTCGCCCGGCAGCGCACTCGTCGTAACGCCGAACTTCTCGCGCGCCAGCACGACGATCGAGCGGCCCTCGGGCGTTTCGTCGGCGAGGCTCGCCAGCAACGCTGCTTCGGCCAGTTCCTCGTCACGCGTGCCGCCGACCGAGCGAAACTCGCTCGCCTGACGATCGCCGATCGTGATCGTGCCCGTCTTGTCGAGCAGCAGCACGTCGATATCGCCCGCCGCCTCGACCGCACGCCCGGACTTGGCGAGCACGTTGAACCGCACCAGACGGTCCATCCCCGCAATTCCTATCGCCGACAGCAGTGCGGCGATCGTCGTCGGGATCAGCGTGATCAGCAGCGCGGCGAGGATCGCGACCGGCACGCGCCCGCCCGCATAGCTGGCGAACCCCGGGATCGTCCCGACTGCGATCAGGAAGATGATCGTCAGCCCGACGAGCAGCAGCGTCAGCGCGATCTCGTTGGGCGTCTTCTGCCGCTCGGCGCCCTCGACGAGCGCGATCATCCGGTCGAGAAAGCCTTCGCCGGGGTTGGCGGTGACCTTCACGCGGATCTCGTCGGAGATGACACGCGTGCCCGCGGTGACGGCGGAACGATCGCCGCCTGCCTCGCGGATCACCGGTGCGCTCTCGCCCGTGATCGCGGCTTCGTTGACCGAGGCGACGCCCCAGACGACTTCGCCGTCCGCCGGGATCAGGTCGCCCATCGTCACCAGGACGATGTCGCCCGAACGCAAAGCACTGGCGGGGACGGACTCGACTTGATCCCCCTTCATGCGGCGGGCGGTGAGCTCCGCCTTGGTCGCGCGCAACGACGCCGCCTGCGCCTTGCCGCGGCCTTCGGCGAGCGCTTCGGCGAAGGTGCCGAACAGCACCGTCAGCCACAGCCAGATCACCAGCTGGATCTTGAAGCCGACCGACAGCCCGTCGCCGCCGACATTGACGAGGATCGTCAGCAGCGTGGCGACTACCGCAGTGACGAACATCACCGGGTTGCGGATCAGCTGCCGGGGATCGAGTTTCCGCAAAGCGTCGCCGATCGCCGGGATGATCAAGTCGGCCGTAAACAGCGACTTGGTAGGGGTGCGTGCCATTTTGGCTTGTCCCGTCAGAAGGTTTTGCCGCTGATCATCGCGAGATGATCGGCGATGGGACCGAGCGCGAGGCTCGGCAGGAAGGTCAGGCCGCCGACGATCAGGATGATCCCGACCAGCAGGCCGACCCACAGCGCACCCGTCGTCGGGAACGAGCCCGTGCTTTCCGGCGTGTGCTTCTTGGCGGCGAGCGACCCGGCGATGGCGAGCATCGGCACGATGATGAAGAAGCGCCCGAGCCACATCGCGACGCCGAGCAAGCCATCGTAATAGGGCGTCGCGGCGGTCAGGCCCGCGAACGCCGAGCCGTTGTTCCCGACACCGCTGGTGAAGGCGTAGAGGATCTCGGTGAACCCATGCGGCCCCTTGTTGAGCGGCCCGGCAAGCCCGGCAGGCAACACGGCGCTGAGCGCGGTGAAACCGAGGATGACGAGCGGCAGGATGGCGATCGCCAGCACGGCGAGCTTCACCTCGCGGCTCTCGATCTTCTTGCCGACATATTCGGGCGTGCGGCCGACCATGAGGCCTGCGACGAACACGGCGAGGATGGCGAACAGCAGGAAGCCGTAGATGCCTGCACCGACGCCGCCGATGACGACCTCGCCGAGCTGGATGTTGAGCAACGGGATCATGCCGCCGAGCGCGGTGAAGCTGTCGTGCATCGCATTGACCGCACCGCACGATGCCGCCGTCGTGACGACCGAGAACAGCGCGGACGCGGCGATCCCGAAGCGGACCTCCTTGCCCTCCATGTTGCTGCCCGCGACGCCGATCTGGTGCATGATCGGATTGCCCGCGGCCTCCTGCCAATAGGTGACGGTGACGCCGGCGAGGAACAGAATGACCATCGCCGAGAGGATCGCCCAGCCTTGCCGGGTGTTGCCGACCGCTTTGCCGAACGTCCAGGTCAGCCCGAAGCCGATGACGAAGATCGACAGCATCTGGATCAGGTTGGTCAGCGCGGTCGGGTTTTCGAACGGATGCGCCGAGTTCGCGTTGAAGAAGCCGCCACCATTGGTGCCGAGCATCTTGATCGCCTCCTGGCTCGCCACCGGGCCGAGCAGCAACGACTGCTTCGCGCCCTCCAGCGTCTGGATGTCGACGACACCCGCGAGCGTCTGCGGCACCCCGCTGGCGATCAGGAACAGCGCGTAGACGATCGAAATCGGCAGGAGCAGGTACAATGTGACGCGCGTCGCATCCGCCCAGAAATTGCCGATCGTCGTTGCCGAGCGCCGCGCAAACCCGCGGAACAGCGCGAACGCCAGCGCGATGCCCGTCGCCGCCGACAGGAAGTTGTGGATCGTCAGGCCGAACATTTGGGCAAAGTTCGACATGGTGGATTCGCCACCATAGCTCTGCCAATTGGTGTTGGTCGTGAAGCTGATCGCGGTGTTGAACGCGAGGTGCGGTGCGAGGCCAGCGAGGCCTTGCGGGTTACCCGGCAGCACGCCCTGCAGGCGCAACACTGCGTAGGTCAGCGCCATCAACGTCGCGTTGAACAGGAGCATGTGCAGCGCATAGCGACGCCAGCCCTGCTCTTGGTTCGGGTCGATCCCGGCGAGCTTGTAGAAGCCCGTTTCGACCGGGCCGAGGACGGCGTGGATCGGCGTGCGGCGGCCTTCGTACAGCGCGAACAGCCACAGGCCGACGGGCTTGGTCAGCGCCAGCAATATGCCGACGAAGCCGAGGATCAGGATCCATCCCTGGAATGTCATGGGAACGCGCTCCTAAAAGCGTTCGGGACGGATCAGCACCGCCACGAGATAAAACAGCAGCCCGAGCGCGACGATCGCGGCGAGCCAGAGGTCGAGGGTCATGGCTGCGTCCTCACGCGTTGTCGCACAGGCGGACATAGGCGAGCGTCGCTGCCACCAGCCCGACCATGATCGCTATCCAGAGTAGGTCCTGCATCGTTCGTTCCTCGTCAGAAGGCGGCGGTGAGGGAGGCAACCACGGTGCCGTCGGCGATCGATCCGGTGCCGTCCTGCCCGCGGGAGAAGCTCGGCTGGAGATACGCTGCGCTACGACGCGTGATGTCGGTGTCGACATAGCTGACGTTGAAGGTCAGGTTCTTGTACGTGGCGTCCGCGCCGAGCGACCAATCCCAGTACTCGCCGGTCGGCGTCACGCTGGTCGCGTTCGGGCCGAGGCCGTCATTGCCCCAGCTATGCCCGATATGCGCCTTGGCGGTGATCGGCGTGCCGGCGATCGCGAACGCGCCGTCGCCGGTGAGGTAGAGATTGTCGGTCTTGGCGCCGGGATTGGTATAGATACCCGCGGCCGCATCGGCGCCGGTGCGATACCATTTGCCGAGTGCCTGCTGCTTGGGCGCATAGAACGCGCTGGCGGTCAGCGTCGCCGGGCCGGTCGTGCCGCTGAGCTTCACATAGGGCTCGGCGTAATCCGTCTTCGAGGCGCCGCCCGGATACATGTACCAGGTCAGCCCGACGTCGATCGTCGCGTTGTCGGCGAGCTTGTGCTTGTAGCCGCCGATCAGGTCGAGCTCCATGTTCGAGCCACCGAACGTGCCCCAGCCCGACAGGTTCGAGCCCCAGGCGCCGACATACACGCCGCTCTGGTGCGCGATCGTCAGCCCGCCCTGGATCGCGCCGTCCTTGTCCGACTGCGACACGCCGCGCAGGCGGTAGTCGGTGGCCAGCGTCACCGAACCGGAGACGGTGACGGGAGACGGCGGCGCGCTATCCTGCGCGAACGCGGGCGTGGCGAGACCGGTCAGGATACCGCCCGTTAGAACTAGGCAGGCGACGAAACGAAGACTGTGCATTGCTATCCCCGTGCGCGGTCCCTGCCGGAAGAGTGGCGGGCCGCGAGGACTGGCAATTAGGCGTGCGGAGCGTAGCAATTCGAGATCGATTGCCGGGCCGGCGCGTATGTTTCGCGTAGTATTGTCGGAATTACGCCCGGCGCAGCAGCATCCAGCCCGCCAGACCCGACAGGATCGAGCCCGCGAACACGCCGATCTTGACGGAATCCATCGCGTGCGGCGCGCCTGCGAACGCGAGCCCGCCGATGAACAGGCTCATCGTGAAGCCGATCCCGCACAGCACCGCCATGCCGTACACCTGCGCCCAATTCGCGTTCTTGGGCGCCTCGGCCAGCCGCAACGTCACGAGCCCGCGGATCGTCGCGAAAATGCCGATCTGTTTGCCGAGGAACAGCCCGAGCAGAATCCCCGCCGGCAGCGGCGAAATCACGTCCGCCGCCACCATCCCGCCGAACGCGATGCCCGCATTGGCGAACCCGAACGCCGGCACGATCAGGAAACTCGACCAGGGCTGGAGCGCATGTTCGAGGCGTTTGAGCGGCGGTTGCCCCTCCCCCGTCCGCAGCGGGATCGTGAACGCGACCGCCACGCCGGCGAGCGTCGCATGGACGCCCGACAGCAGGACGCCATACCAGATGCCGACGCCGATCAGCAGATACGGCACCAGCGACCGCACCCCCGACAGGTTCAGGATGACCAGCACGCCGAGCCCTACGCCCGCGCCAAGCAACGGCAGCAACGCGATCTGGCCGGTATAGAACACCGCGATGACGAGGATCGCGAGCAGGTCGTCGATCACCGCGATCGCGGTCAGCAATATCTTCAACGAGGTCGGCACGCGCGATCCAAGCAAGGCCAGGATGCCGAGCGCGAACGCGATGTCGGTCGCCGCCGGGATCGCCCAGCCGCGCAGATTGGCGGGCGTGCCCATGTTGACGAGCAGATAGAGGCACGCCGGCACCACCATCCCCGCGAGCGCCGCCGCGCCGGGCAGGATCCGCTCGCCCCAGGTCGAGAGATGCCCCGAGACGAACTCGCTCTTCACCTCCAGCCCGATCAGCAGGAAGAACAGCGCCATCGCGCCGTCGTCGATCCAGTGATGGACGCTCATCCCGGCGACTTCATGGTGAAGCGTCGCGAAATAGGCCGGCGCGAGTGGTGAATTGGCGACGAGCAGCGCCGCGATCGTCGCGGCGAGCAGCACGATGGCCCCCGCCGCATCGCCCGCGAAAAAGCGCCGGACCGCGCTCACAGCCCTTCCCCGCCGACCCATTGCGCGTTCGACAGCCGGCGCGCGAGGTCCCAGCTCTGGACGCGGATGTCGGGCACGGCGACCACTTCCCACAGCCCGCCGCGGGTCATCGGGCCGATGCAGTGGATCCGGTCGTCGGGCGTACCGTCCGCCCGGATCGCCCGCGATTGCGCATCGACGTCGACGCCGAGCCGCAGCGGATCGGGTCGGATCAGCCCGGCGGCGAGCAGATGCTTCACGAGCGGCTCCTCGGAGCGCAACAGATCGCCCTGCGGCCCGGTGCAGTTCACGATCCGCGCGGCGCGTGTAACGACGGTGGCGGTTTCGCCGCGTGGTCGCCAGGTCAGCTTTGCCTGCGGTCCGTCGGCCTCGGCGGAGACGATCTTGCCCGCTGCGAAGGTCAGTCGGCCGGTCGCGACAAGCGCCTCGACGCGGTCGGCGACGGCCGGTGCGAGGCGGTGGCGATGGACGTCCCAATAGGGGCGCAGATGACGGAGGAAACGGCCGCGCAGGTCTTGCGACGCTGCCGACCACAGCATCTGCGTGACCGGGCGAAGCTCGTCGACAGCGCATCGCCAGCCTTCGACTTCAGCCCTTGCACGGACATGGCGGACGAGGTCGGTCAGCCCGCCCTGCGGCTTGTCCGACACGCCGCGGTGCGCGGGGGCGCCGTCGACATGGCGGCGGGGCGACAATCCGCGGCGCGATGTGGCGAGGATGTGGCCTGCGAATCCCTGCGCATCGAGCAACAGCGCCGCGTCGATCGCGGTCAGCCCGGTTCCGACCAGCACGACGGTATCGTCAGCGCCCAACCCTTCGGCGAGATCGGCCGCCCACGGGTCTGCGCAATACACGCCCGCCGGCAGGGCCTTCGGCTTCAAGCCCGGCGGCGTGTGCGGTGGCAGATTGCCGAGCGCGAGGACGGCGGTATCGGCGGCGATCGCCCCCCCGTCGGCCATCGTCAGTGTGACGCCGTCGCCCTCGACCGGCTCGATCGCGCAGACCTCGCCCTCGACATGCACCAGCCGGCCGTTCGAGTCCGCGATCGCCGCGTCGAGCAGTTCGCGCAGATACGCACCATAGGTGGTGCGCGGGACGAAGGTCTTGCGGTCGCCCTTGCCGTGCGCTTCGAGCCAACGGACGAAATGATCGGGATCGTCGGGCAGCGCGCTCATGTTGCCCGCGCGGACGTTGAGCAGGTGGTCGGGATGCGCTGCACTATACGCGACGCCGCGTGCGAGCTGCCGGTCGCGGCGCTCGATCAGGCTCACGCGCGGGCCCTCGTGGCGCATCAGGTTGACCGCGAACAGTGTGCCGGAGAACCCGCCGCCGACGACCACGACATGATCCTCGGGGCCCGCAATCCGCGGCATCGTCGTACGCTCGTCCATCTGTTCGCTCACCCGTCCTACCGCGGGAAGCCATGCCCGATCGGAGCCGGCTAGCCCAGCCCTCGCGATTCTCCCCCGCCAGGGGGAGGTGTCGCCGAAGGTGACGGAGGGGGAGGACACGGAACAGCGGTTACCCTGTCCTCCCCCTCCGTCTGGCGAGGGCCAGCCACCTCCCCCTGGCGGGGGAGGATCGAGGTGTGCAGCTTACGGCCGGAACGCACCGATGCCGGCGATCGCCATCTTCGGCTGGGCGGTGGCGACCGTCGTGAAGCCGAGCATCAGGTACCGCGCCTTGCGTGCCTTCGCGAAGGTGATGCGCTGCGTCGCGCGGGCATAGGCGATGTTGCCGAACTCGCCCTCGCCCGCCGGCGTCCAGGTCTTGCCGTCCTCGCTCGTTTCGACGCGGTAGCGGCCCGGCGGCCCAGCGTCGGGCAAGGCCTGACGGGTCGGCGTGAGACTGAACCCGGCGACCTGATCCGCCTTGCCCATGTCGATCATCAGCATCACCGGGCTCGTCGAGGTCGGCGCGGGCGTCGTCCAGACGGTGGCGAGGTCGTCGTCGAGCACCGCCTCGGAGCCCGCCAAAGGTGGCTTCATCGCACCTGCCAGCGACACCGCCTTGGTGGGATCGAGCGACGCCGGATCGCCTTGCGTCGCGCCCGCGATCGTCCACCCCGTCTTCGAGATGATCTTGTTGCCCGTCGCCTGCGACGCCGCGACCGCCACGGGCGCGACGCTCAGGAACAGCGACAGCTCGGTGATCGCCGGGCACGCCGGCGCCTCGACGATCCGCAACCGCACGCGGCGCGCGGTGACCGGCTCGGGCAGGCGGATGATCCGCTGCGCACCGATACACTCGTGCACCGCGACCTCGCGCCATGCGCCTTTCGCGTCCGCCACATCGATCGCGAACTTCGTGACGCGTACGCCGAGCGCCAGCGCCTCGCGGATCCGGATCAGGTCGAAGCGGCGTCCCGGCGGCAGGTCGAGCACCAGCGACGGCGTCTTCATCGCATCGGGCGTGCTCCAATAGGTGTCGGGATTGCCGTCGAGCACGTTGCCGGGCGCGAACCGGGGCCCGCGCGACGGTCCACTCGCCACCGCGCCCTTCGCCAGATCGGTCTTGAAGCTCGCACGCAACGTATCGCCGAACGACTTCAGCGACGCGAGATCGGGCTCCGCGATCAGCCCGCGACGATCGGGCGGCAGGTTGAGCATCATGTTGGTGCCGCGCCCGACCGACTCGTCATGGAACTGCATCAGCCGCTGCGGCGACTTCACCTGAAGGTCCTCGTCGGCATGATAGAACCAGCCCGGCCGGATCGACGTGTTCGTTTCCGCCGGCCACCAGAGCGGCGCACCGCGCACGCCCGAATTGCCTTCGGACTGCACATAGGGATGGTTGGGCATCGTCGGCCAGCACGGATCGCCCGCGCGCCCGTCCTCGTTCCCGACCCAGCGGATATCCGCGCCGAGCGGATCGAAGGTGCACGCCATCGGCTGCAATTTATGGACGAGCGCAATGATCGACGGCCAGTTATAATATTTCGGCGCATCGATCTTCCGCGCCTCGCGCGCGCCGCCATAATAGCCGTCGCCACCGTTCGCGCCGTCGAACCACACCTCGAACAATTCGCCGTAATTGGTGCAGAGATCGGTCAGCTGCGCACGGAAATAGTCGATATACGCAGGCGTGCCGTAATCGGCGCGGTTGCGGTCCCAAGGCGACAGATACAGCCCGTAGGAAATTCCCCCGCGACGGCATGCGTCGCCCAACTCGCGGACGATGTCGCCCTTGCCGCCCTTGTACGGGCTGTTGCGGATGCAATGCTCGGTGAGTTTGGTCGGCCAGAGGCAGAACCCGTCATGATGCTTGGCGGTCAGGACGAGCCCGGTCAGCCCCGCGCTTTTCGCCGCTGCGACGATCTGGTCCGGATCGAACGCGGTCGGGTCGAACAGCTTGGGATCCTCGTCGCCATAGCCCCATTCCTTGTCGGTCCAGGTGTTCAGCGTGAAGTGGACGAAGCCGTAGCGCTCGCGCTTGTGCCACGCGAGTTGGCGGACGCTCGGCGTTGCGCCCCACGGAGCTGGCGCACCGACCGGGGCGGCGGCGTTCGCGCGACCGGCAGCCGCGGTAGCGAGCGTACCCGCGATCAACGCGCGGCGGTTCAAATCCAAGGTCATCGCGAAACTCCGGTGGTTGCTGGCGGCCGATCGGCAGGCGCGCGGCCAAAATCACGGTTGGGCTTGTCGCCCATTTCGAACACGAGACGCCCGCCGCGAACGATGTCGGCATGCGCGATCCAGCTCTTCGTCCAGGGCCGGCCGTTCCACGTCACCGACTGGACATACGGCCGATCCGCCGCATTGCCGCGCGCCTCGACGACGAGAGTACGGCCTGCGCCGACGCGCATCTCCGCGCGGTCGAACAGCGGCGACCCGAGCACGTAGTTCGCACTCACCGGATCGACCGGGTACAGCCCGAGTGCGCTCAGCACGAACCACGCGCTCATCTGCCCGCAATCGTCGTTGCCGATGATGCCGTCTGGATCGTCCTTGTACATCTCGGTCAGCAACCGCCGGACCATGGCCTGCGTCTTCCACGCCGCGCCGCAATAGGCATACATATACGCGACGTGGTGGCTCGGCTCGTTGCCATGCGCATATTGCCCGACCAGCCCGCTGATGTCGGGCGGCGCGTCCTTCGGCAGGATCGACGGCGCGTTGAACAGTCCGTCGAGCTTCTGCTCGAACTTCGCATCGCCGCCCATCGCCGCGATCAGGCCATAGACGTCGTGCTGGTTGAGGAACGTCGCCTGCCAGCCATTGCTCTCGGTGTAATCGCGCCACTTCGACGCATGGCCCAGCGCGATCGGATCGTACGGCGTGGTCCACGTCCCGTTCGCAAGCTTCGGCCGCGCGAACCCGATCGACGCATCGAACACGTTGCGCCAGTTCCCGCTCCGCTTGCGCAACCGCGCCGCATCGGCGGTCGCGCCTGCCGCATCGGCCAGATGCGCCGACGCGTAATCGTCATACGCATATTCGAGCGTGCGCGAGACCCCCTCGAACACCTTGTCGGCGGGAACATAGCCGATCGTATCATAGGGTTCGATCCCGAGGCTGTTGTCCATATCCGGCATCGTGAAATCGAACGAACGACGACGGACGTTCGGCCACGCCGCCGCATAGTCGGCGCGCACGCCCTTCGCGCGTGCCTCCGCCATCACCGACACCGAATGCCAGCCGATCATGCAACCGGTTTCGATCCCCTGGAGCGGCCAAACGGGCGGGCCATAGCGGCTCTGCTGCGTCTGGCGGATCAGGTCGCCGACCAGCTCGGCGGTCCGCTTGGGCTCGATCAACGTCAACAGCGGGTGCAGCGCCCGGTACGTGTCCCACATCGAATAGGTGCTGTACGCGCGATCCTTGCCCGACAGCCTGTGCACCTGTTTGTCGAGGCCGAGATACCGCCCGTCGACATCGGAAAACAGGGTCGGCGCAAGCTGCGCATGATACAGCGCGCTCGCCATGATCGTGCGCTGCGCCGACGTCCCACCCTCGACGGTGACCGCGGCGAGCGCCGGGGCCCAGCGCTTGGCGGCTTGCGCATGGTACCGGTCGAAGTCCCAGTGCCGGGCCTCGGCGGCGAGGTTCGCGCGCGCGCCGGCGACGTCGACCCCGGAGATGCCGGTGCGGATCACGATCGGTGCGGCGCCCGCGTCGTCATAGTGCAGCACCGCCTTCACCCTCTTGCCCGCGACGCCGCGTGCGCCGTCCGCCTGCGCGACGTCGCCATCGCCGTAGAAGACGATGCGGTCGGGCTTGCGCGACACCTGCATCGCGAAGTGGATGCGGCGCCCCTTGGCCCAGCGGAACACGCGCCGGCTTCCGGTCAGCGTACCGCTGTCGTCGATCGCCAGCGACGCCTCGTCGATCAGCACGCCGCGGTCGGACTCGTCGAGGATCAGGTGCGACATATCGATCAGGACATGCCCTGCGCCGCGCGGGAAGACGTGGCGCTGGATGCCGGTCCGCTCGGTGACGGTGAGTTCCGCACGGACACCCGTTTCCAGCGCCACACGGTAGTAACCGGGCTCCGCATGCTCATCGGAAAAACGCTGGCGATAGCCCGCACCGGGATCTTCGAGCGTGCCGGGGGTCAGCTGGACCGGACCGCGCGTCGGCACCACCAGCACGTCGAGCATGTCGCCGATCCCAGTGCCCGACAGATGCGTGTGGCTGAACCCGATGATCGACGTGTCGGTGCGGTGATAGCCCGAGCACGCATCCCAGCGCTCGACATCGGTATCGGGGCTGAGCTGCACCATCCCGAACGGCAGCGTCGCGCCCGGATAGGTGTGGCCGTGGCCGCCGGTCCCGACAAACAGATCGGGCGCCGTCGTGGTGCGGGGCTTGGCGGCGAAAGTCGTGCGCGCGGTCAGCGCAAGCGCACCGCTACCGGCGAGGAGCATACGGCGAGTGATCATGCGCGGACTCCGAGAAGGGCGGGGCGTTTGGCGGCGATGTCGACGACCAGCTCGCCGAACAGCCCGTTGGCCCAAGCGAACCAGGCGCGGGTAAATTTCGCGCCCTCATCTTGGTTGAAGGACTCATGCATGAACCCGGTGCCGCCATGCGTCGCCTTCAGCGCGGCCAGCGATCGCGCGACGGTCGCGTCGTCGCCAGTCTCGAGCGCGTTCAACGCGTGCATCACGATCGACATCGGCCAGATTTCGCGCAAGCCGGTATGCGGACTGCCGATCCCCTCCGCCGCCTTGCCGGTGAAGAAATACGCGTTGTCCTTGCTCCACGCGCGCGCGGCCGTGCGCCGCCAGAGCGGATCGTCGGCCTTCACCGCGCCTAGATAGGCCAGCCCCGACAGGCTCGGCACATTGGCGTCGTCCATGAAGATCGCGTTGCCATAGCCATCGACCTCATACGCCCAGACCGGCTGGCCGTCCGCGCCTTTGGTCAGTCCGTGCAGCCGCAACGCCGCTTCGACCTCGTCCGCCAGCGCGCTCGCATCCGCCGCCAGCACCGCATCGCGCCGCACGCGCGTCGCGAGTTCCGCCAACTGGCGCAGCGCGCGGACCGCGAAGATGTTCGACGGGATCAGGAACGGGAGCACGCACGCATCGTCCGACGGCCGGAAGCCGCAATGGATCAGTCCGATAGGCCGCGACGGCGGACCATAGCCGTCGAGCGGCATGCTTTCCCCGACAATCGGCGACGACCGGCGAAAGCGATACGGCCCCGGCCCGTCCTTGCGCTGCTGCTCGCGGAACGTCCGGATCGACGCGCGCGCGCCGTCCGCCCACAGCGCGTCGAACGGGACGGTATCGCCGGTCGCCTGCCAATACGCATGCGCGATCCACATCGGATAGCAGAGCGAATCCACCTCCCACTTCCGCTCACCGACGCCCGGCTTCATCACCGTATCGTCGGTCAGCGACCAGCTCAGATTCGTTTTCGCCGACGGGTCGTGCATGAACGCGTTCGCGTAAGGGTCGATCAGGATGCACCGCGCCTGCCGCGCGATCAGCCCGCGGAACAGCGTCCGCAACGCCGGGTCGCGCTTGGCGAGCGGGAGGTACGGATGGACCTGCGCCGAGCTGTCGCGCAGCCACATGCAGTCGATGTCGCCGGTGATCACGAACGCATCGGGCTTGCCGTCGACCGCGCCCATGAACACCGTCGTGTCGAGTGTGTTCGGATAGCAATTCGCGAACATCCACGCGAGCTCGGGATCGGCGATCTTCGCCGAAACGCGCGCGATCTCTGCCTCGACCGCGCGGCTGGTGTAACGACGATCGCCAGGCTTCGGGCGCTTGCTGACGAACGACGATGTGGCCGCGCGCAGCGGTCCCGCGACACCGAGCGCCGCGGCGCCCGCGATGAGCATGCGACGATCGATCATTTCGGCAAATCCTTGCTTCCCGTCACGGTGAAGACGGTATCGACACCCGGCCCGTCGCCGGGCTGGCCGCCACCGATATGCAGCCGGTATTCGCCCGGCACGACACGACGAGTTCCCGCCGCATCGACGCTGCTCATGCCCCGTGGATCGATCGTAAATGCCACGCGCGCCGTCTGACCCGGCTTCACTGTCTGGCGCCTGAACCCGACCAGCTGGCGCTGGAGGACGGGATCGTTGAATCGTGGCTTCACCGCCGGCTCGGGCGGCACGAGATACGCCTGCACCACTTCGTCGCCCGCAACCTTGCCGGTATTGCGCACCGGCACCTCGACCGTGAAACTCTCGCCCGCCGCAATCGTGCTGCGCGCGAGTTTGGGCGCGGCATAAGCGAACTGCGTATAGCTCAGCCCGTGCCCGAAACCCCACAGCGGCGTGCCGGTGAAGTAGCGATAGGTCCGCTCGCGCATGTTGTAGTCGATGAACGCCGGCAGATCGCGCGTCTTGGCATAGAACGTCACCGGCAGTCGCCCGCCCGGATTGCTCCTGCCCGTCAGCGTATCGGCGATCGCCTGACCGCCAGCCTGACCCGGATACCAACCGACCAGGATCGCATCGGCATGCGCCTTCGCCCAGGTCATCGCGACCGCGCTCCCGGTCATCAACACGACGACCAGCGGCTTGCCGGTCGCCTTGGCCGCTTCGAGCAACCGAACCTGTGCGGCGGGGAGCCCGATATCGGTCCGGTCGCCGCCCGAGAACCCGGCCACCTCGATCTGCAACGCCTCGCCCTCGACCGCGGGCGACAGCCCAACGAACGCGACGATCGCATCGGCGTCCTTCGCCGCGGCAACGGCTTCCGCGACCTGCGCATCGGCGGGCGCGGTCCAGGTCAGCCGCAGCCCCTGATCCTCGCCGCTGTGCGCAAGCTCGACGCGGATAGCGTGAGGCCCCGCGGCCAGCGTCACCGCCGCCTCGACGTTCTTCCCGCTGCCATCGTCATCGGCGACCAGCTTGTCGTCGATCCACAACCGCGAGGGATCATGCCCCTTGCAGTCGAAACAGCGCGGCACGTCGAGCCTGAACACATAGTCGCCCGCCGCGGGTGCGGTGACCGTGCCGGTCCAGCGCACCGAGAACGCGGCCGGATCGATCCCCGGCGCGGGTGCCGTCCGATCCCAGTCAAAGTCGATCGTCCGGTCGGCGCGCACCACGGGAGTCCCCGCGAAATCGCTCCCCCGGAAATATTCGCCGCGCAGCGACAATGCGGTGTCGGGCACCGGGACCGGCACGCCCTCGGCGATGCTCGACCCCTGCGCATAGCGCACTCCGCCAAATGCCGTCCGCAGTGCCGCCAGCGGTGTCACCGGCGCTGCGGCGGTGCCGTGATAATTCGCCTCCAGCACATCGACACTGTCGGCATTCGGCCCGATCACCGCGATCTTCGCCGAGGGTTTCAGCGGCAGCACACCGTTGTTCTGGACCAGCACCATCGCTTTCCGCGCCGCCTCCAGCGCCAGTGCGCGGTGCGCAGGCGTATCGAACTCGGTCGGCTTGATCTTGTCCCAAGGGCTCGTCGCGCCGAACGCGCCGCCCAGCATACGCCGCACCGCGAACGTCCGCGTCAGGCTCGTATCGAGCGTCGCCTCGGGCACCAGCCCCCGCCGCACCGCGTCGCCGAGCGCCGCGTAAGTCTTCCCGCAGTTGAAATCCATCCCCGCGGAAATCGCTGCCGCCGACCCGCTCGCCGCGTCGGGCCGGTAATGATGATAGTTCGCGATATTGCCGACCGCGTCGCAGTCGGACACGATCAGCCCCTTGAAACCCCATTGGTTCCGCACGGTTTCGGTCAGCAACGGCTCCGAAGCGCACACGGGAACCCCGTGGATCGAATTATACGCGCACATCGTCGACAGCGCCTTGCCCTCGGTCAGCGCCATCCGGAACGCCGGCAGGAACGTCGCCTCACGATCATGCGGCGAGATATCGACATCGAACCCGTCGCGTCCCGCCTCGGGTCCGCTATGCGCGGCGAGATGCTTCGGCGTCGCGATCACCTTGGGATGCGCAAGGTCCGGCCCCTGCAGCCCGCCGATGAACGCCACCCCCAGCCGCCCCGTCAGATACGGGTCCTCGCCATAGGTCTCCTGCCCCCGCCCCCAGCGCGGATCGCGGAAGATGTTGATGTTGGGCGACCAGATCGTCAGCCCCTGATAGCGCGTCCGGTCGCCCGCCGGCAGCGCGTTCGACTTCGCCCGCGCCTCGGTCGACACGACATCGCCGACCCGCCTGAGCAGCGCCTCGTCCCATGTTGCCGCCAGCCCAATCGCCTGCGGAAATACCGTCGCCACGCCGTTGCGCGCGAGCCCGTGGAGCCCCTCGTTCCAGTAATCATACGCAGGCAAATTCAGCCGCGGGATCGCCGGCGCAACGCTCTGCAACTGCGCCGCCTTCTCGTCGAGCGTCATGCTGCGGACGGCTGGATCGACCGTCTGCGCGAGCGCGGACGTGGCGAGCAGGGCGGCGAGCGGGGAAGCGAACAGCGCGATACGGATCATGATGTGGCCTTGGTCGGGACGGTCGCGCCGAACAGGCTGCGGACCGAGAGGGCGTGTTGGAGCGTCGCGAGCGATGCATCGGAGCGGACCGAGATCGTCACGGTGTCGCCGGCGGCGAGGTCGAAGGCATTGTCGGACAGCGTCGCTTCGCAGTCGCCGAAGTCGATCCAGACGCCCCGCGCGAGCGACTTGGCCGAGACGGTCAGCGTATAGCCGCCGGGGCTCGCGACGATGGTCGCCTTCAGCGCGGGATCGGCCAGCGCGACGTCTTTCGCCTTGGCGAAATAGACGAACTGCCGCGCGACGACCGTGCCATTCACGGTCACCTCCGCCACCGCGAAGGTCCGCGACGGATCCGCCTTGCCGAGCAGGTCGGCATCGGCGAACTTGCCCAGCGGCATCGCCGCGAGCGGCGCCGCATCCACGATGCCGCCGCGTTCCGACAGCGGCGTACCGTCGCGGTCGAGCACCCGCAGCCGCCAGCGCCCGGGGAACGCCTCGCGCTTGTCGGAGATCAGCGTGACGACGGTAGTGCCCTTGATGTGCTGCGCGCCGATCGTGACCGGCGCATAGAAACGCCGGGCGCGGTAATGGCTCGCCTTCCAGCGATTTTGGAAGTCGATGCTGCCCCAGGCCTGCCCGGCCCAGATCGAGTTGATCAGTCCGGGCCAGCTGTCGTTGAGCGTCCAGTACAGCGTGCCCATGTTCTGCGGACGCGATGCGCGCTGGTGGATCACCGCCATCTCCAGGCCTTCCGCCTGGAGCAGTTGCGACAGATAGATATAGTCGACGAACGATGTCGGCTCGCCGTAATCGGCGCGGATATAGCCGAGGATGCGGCCATTGCCCTTGCCGCTGTCATACGCGCTGCCGATGATCTGAACCGGCATGTCCTCCGGGCGACGCGCTCCCAGCATTTCGCGCGTGGTGCGCAGGCCGGGCATCGATTGCAGCCCGAATTCGGACATGAAGCGGTTTTCGGTGATCAGGTAATCCTCGAGCGGAGCGCGCGCCCAGACATCCCAGTAATGCACGTCGCCATCGGTCTTCACTTCGGAGATGCCGTCATAATCGGTGGTCGGCGAACCGCCCCAATAAGGCGTGCTCGGCGACAGCGTGTTGACGACCGCGCGCAGATCCTTGTCGAACAACCGGCGGAGATGCGCGCCGAACGCCTCCTGCCCGTCCGGCCCGAGCGCTCGCGCGAAGGCCTTGCGGTCGCTCCAGTTATCCCACCCGGTCTGGACTTCGTTATTGCCGTTCCAGATCACCAGCGAGGGGTGATCGCGCAGCCGCCGGACCTGGTCGATCGCCTCCAGCCGTGTGCTCTCGCGCAGCGCGGCGTCGTTGGCGGGCAGCGCGTTGCCGAACATGAAATCCTGCCACAGCATCAGCCCCAGCCGGTCGGCCTTGGCGAACACCGCATCGTCGGGATAATAGCCCCCGCCCCAGATCCGCAGCATGTTCATGTTCGCCGCGACCGCCGCCTCCAGCACCGCATCGGTGCGCGCCGCGGGGACGCGCGACGCGATGCTGTCGGCCGGCTCGAGATTGGCGCCCTTGGCGAAGATCGGCACGCCGTTGATCACGAACGCCATGCCGCGCCCCCAGCGATCGGGATCGCGGCGCAGTTCGACGGTACGCAGTCCGATATCGTGCGTCGCGGTGCCGAGCATGCGCCCCGCTTCGGTGACGGTCGCGGTGACCGCGTACAGGTCAGGCTTGCCGTATCCGACCGGCCACCAGCGTCGCGGGCGTTCGATCCGGACCGGCAGCACCACCGGGTTCAGCCCCGCAAACAAAGTCACGCGCCGGTCGAGCCGTTGCGTCGTGCCATCGGGGCCGGCGATATCCACGCGCACGTCGACGGTCCGCGGCGTCGCCGAGTCGATCTCCACGGCCGCATCGAGCACCGCGACGCTGTCGTCGAGATGCACCTGCGCGACATGGAAGTCGCTCAGGCGGAGCCCGTCATACGCCTCGATCCGGACCGGCTTGCCGACGCCGATCGTGACGATCCGCGGCGCAAAGTCCCAGCCATAATGATAGGCCGCCTTGCGCACGTAATTGGCGGTCTGGCGCCCCTTGGGCTCGTCGCCGAACGCGGTGTCATAAGCCCCCGGCAGCGGTACCTTCTCGGCCAGCGCGCGCGGCAGGAGCTTACGGATCGGCGATTCGAAATCGATCTCGATAACGTTGCGGCCCGGCTTCAGCAGCGCCTTGGCCGCGACCCGCCAGCTGCGGAACATGTTGTCAGCGCGGAGCACCGCCGTCCCGTTGACGCGGACGGTCGCGAACGTGTCGAGCCCGTCGAAGGCGAGATCGACATTCGCGCGCGCCAGCGTCGCCGGATCCAGCGTGAAGACGGTCCGATATTGCCAGTCGGACAGCCCGACCCATTGCACGGCCCGCTCGCCCTCACCGACCCACGGATCGGCGAGCAGGTGCGCGGCGAGCAGGTCGGTCTGCACCGATCCCGGCACGCGCGCGGGCAACCAGCGCGTCGCCGCCTTGTGCGCGGGCGCGTTGGCATCGCCCGGCGCGAGCCGAACCTCCCATCCGGTATCCAGCACGCGCGTGATCGGCACCGTCGCTGGCCGCGCCGCGGACCCCGCCGCGGGCTCGGCCAGCGCCGGGGCCGCCATCGCGAGGCCGATCACGACCAGCAGGATTCGACCGACGCGGATCACTTGGGAACGACTTGCCCGGCCAATGTCCGGATCGTCAGCGCGCGTTTCAGCGCCGCCTCGGAACCCTTCGACGCTACAGTCACCGTAACGCTCTCCCCCGGCAGCAGATCGAACGCATTGTCCGATGGCGTCGCCTCGACCTTGCCGAAGTCGAGCCACACCGCGCGCGCCAGCTTGGTCGCGGTCAGTGTCAGGCGATCGCCTTCCCATGTCGCGGTCAGTCCTGGATCGGGTAGCGTCATCGTCTTCGGCGCTGCCGACAGCAGCGTGCGCGAGACGACGCGGCCACCCACCAGCAACTCCGCCACCGCGATCGTGCGCGCTGGATCGCCGCCCGCGAACAGCGTCGCATCGGGCAGCGTCGCGACCGGCGTTGCGGACAACGGCGCCAGCGTCGCAGCCTCCTCGCGCGTCGCGACGACCTTCCCGTCGACATCGAGCGCCCGCATCCGCCACACCGCCTCGGTCGGCGTCGTCGCGTCGGAGATCAGGCTGATCTTGGTCGACCCGTCCTTACGCTCGGCGGCAATCGCCAGCGGCGCATAGAAATGCCGCGCGCGGAATTGCAGCGCCTTCCAGCGGCCATAATAATCGATGCTAGCCCATGACGCGCCCGGCCAGACGTCGTTGATCTGCCAGAACAGCGACCCCATCGTCACCGGCCGGCACGCGCGGTGGTGCAGCGCGGCGAGTTCGATCCCCTCGGCCTGCATCACTTGGCTGAGATACACGAACTCGGCAAAGTCGCGCGGCTCGCGGTATTTCTCGCGGATGTAGAACAGCAGCCGGTCGTTGCCCTCGCCCTTGAGGAACTTCTGGTGCGCCTTCATCACCGGCGAGGTCGGCGAGAAATCGGCGTCGGTCGCAAACGTCCGGATCGTCTTCATCTCGGGCATCGACTGGAGGCCGTATTCGGACATGAAGCGCGGACAGCTATCGAGATACGCCTCGACCGGCTTCTTGCCGCCCCACACGTCCCAGTAATGCCGGTCGCCATCGCTATCGATGTCGGGCTTGTCCTCGTAATTGCTGCTTGGCGAGCCCGGCCAATAGACCGCATCGGGATCGCGGCGTTCGGCGGCGTCGCGCAGCACGCGGTCGAAGATCACCGCCATGCCGACGCCGATCCGCTCCTGCTCGTCCGCGCCGACCGCCTTCTTGTACGCGATCCGGTCCGACCAGTTCGCCCAGCCGCTGAGCACTTCGTTGTTGCCCGCCCACATCACGATCGAGGGATGCGCCTGAAGCCGGTCGACCTGTTCCTCCGCCTCGATCCGGACGGTCTCGCGGAAGTCGCGGTCGGGCGGCGTGACGGACCCACCGAACATGAAGTCCTGCCACACCATCAGCCCCATCTGGTCGGCGATGTCGTAGAACGCGTCGTCGAGATAATAGCCGCCGCCCCACACGCGGATCATGTTCATGTTCGCGTCGCGCGCACCGGCCATGACGGTGCGGATCTGGCTCTCGGGCACGCGTGCAGGGAACATGTCGAACGGGATCAGGTTCGCGCCCTTGGCGAACACCGGGATGCCGTTGACCACGAACGCGAACCCACGCCCCTGCGCGTCCTTCTCGCGACGCAGTTCGACGGTGCGCAAGCCGGTGCGGCGCTGGGCGGTGTCGATCGTCGCGGTACCGTCGGTCAGCGTCGCCTTGACGGTGTAGAGCGGTTGCGCGCCGTACCCGGCAGGGAACCAACGTTGCGGATTGGCGATGCTCACCGGCACCGCGACATGGCTCGCGCCCGCCGCGACGGTGACGGTGCGCGCCGCCTGCGTCACCTGACCGTCGGGCCCTGTCACCGCGACCTGGACTGTGACGGGACGCTCCTCGCCCGCGACCACCTCGAGTTCGGCCGACAACCGCGCCTCGGTCTTCGTCAACCCTTCCTGCGTAACCCGAAACGCCTCGATCCGCGCGTCGTCCCACGCCTCGATCCGCGCGGGACGCCAGATGCCCTGCGTGACGATCCGCGGACCCCAGTCCCAGCCATATTGATACTTCGGCTTGCGGATATAGGGCGAGGTCTGCTTGCCCATCGGCTCGTCGCCATAGATCGAATCATATTCGCCGGGCAGCGGATGCGCGGTCTTCAGCACCATCGGCTGCAACGTGCGGATCGGCGAGCGGAAGGTGATCAGCAGGTCGTTTGCCCCCGGCTTCAGCACCGCCTTGACCGGCACGCGCCAGCGCCGGTGCGCGTTGTCCGCGGCGAGCAGTTTCGTCCCGTTCAGCCGCACCTCGGCAAAGGTATCGAGCCCGTCGAACACTAGGTCGATATGATCACGCGCGAGCTGTTCGGCGGTCATCCGCAAGGTCGTGCGATACTGCCAGTCGGTCAGCCCGACCCACTGGATCTTCGCCTCGTTCAAGCCCTTGTACGGATCGGGGACGATCTTCGCCGCCATCAGGTCGGTCTGCGCACTGCCCGGCACGGTCGCGCGCAACCAGCGTGCCGCCTTGGGATGCGCCTTGGCCGCAGCCGTGTCGGCCGGATCGATCCGCATCGACCAGCCGCTGTCGAGCGCGACGCTGGTACGTGGTGCGGCCCAGACGGGGGTGGCGGCGCTCGCGAGCAGGAGAAGTACAGTCCAACGCATCAGTTCGTCTCCGTCAGCTGCATCGATTCCACCGCGTAGATCGGTGACTCGAGCGACTGGGTAAATTGCAGGCAAAGGTCGGCGTCGCCCTTCCCCTCGGGAAGTTTGCCGCGGAACGTCATGCGGTTGGGGCTGGTCGCCGGATCGGGCAGCGGGAAGGTCGCGGCGATCGTCCCCTTGCAGCCGCCCGCGCGCACGACGAGTTCGCCATAGGTCGTCACCGCATAATGCGGCACTAGCTTGCTCGCATCGTGCGCCAGCCCGTAATGCCGCGCGAGCCGCGCGACATCGACGCTGAAGCCACGCGCCACGTCGAGCGGCGCGGCCGGATACATCGTGCACGAATCGAAGATGTTGATGTTGTACACCGGTGCCAGCGCGGTCGCCTCCGCGGTCAGCGGTACGCGCAGGTTGAGCGATCCGCCCGGGCACGCGACCATCTCCGAATTCGACCGGCGCAACAGCGCGGCACGGCTCGTCTCGAACAGCCGCGGCACCGCAGTCGGGCGCCCGTCGCTGGTGAACGCAGCCGCGCGAACGACGACGCCAGGCTTGAGCGACAGCGGCGACGCATAGGCCTTCGACCGCGCGGTCGGCGCCTTGCCGTCGAGCGTGTATCGGATCGTGCCATAGCCCGCCTGCGTCGCCAGCGTGACCGGCACCTTGCGCGCCCGCAGCGCATCGCCGCGCGTGCCCTGCACCGCGAAATCGACCGCGAACGCGCTGTCCGCCGCCGCGATTCCGGCCCGCGCATACCGCCCCATCTGAGGCTCCAGCCGCGCGACGAAGCCTGCATAGTCCTGCGTACTCTTCGGCGACCATGTCCGCTCGGCCAGCGCCGACAGCCGCGGGAAGGTCGCGTGCTGCAACTGTTCGGGCGTCGCAAAATACTCGCTGAACGCGTTGATCTGCGCACCCATCACATGCTGCGCCTTGTCGGGCGCAAGGCCCTTCGGCTCGGGCTCGTATTTGTAGAGATCGGCCAGCGTGACGATCGCATCGCCGCCCGAGATCCGCCCCGCCGGCTCGTCGCTCCGGGTGCTCTGCAGGCTGTCGAGATACAGCGTCGGCGCGGGGCTGAGCACCACGTCATGGCCCTGATTGGCGGCCTCGACCGCGCCCTTCTCGCCACGCCACGACATCACCGATGCCGACGGCGGCAGGCCCCCTTCGAGGATCTCGTCCCACCCGATCATGCGGCGGCCGTGCTTGGCCAGATACTCGCCGAGCTGGTCGATCATCCAGCTCTGCATCTGCATCTCGGTCTTCAGCCCGAGCGCCTTCATCTTGGCCTGCACCGCGGGCGACCGCTCCCACTGGTCCTTGACCGCCTCGTCGCCGCCGAGATGGATGAACTGCGACGGAAACACGTCCATCAGTTCGTCGAGGACATGCTTGATGAAGGTCATGCTGCGGTCCTCCGGGCTGAACAGCCACGGGTTCACGCCCCAGTCGTGGCTGACCGCGGGACGATCGCCGAGCACGCCGACCTCCGCCGGATACGACGCCACCGCCGCCTGCGCATGTCCCGGCAGGTCGATCTCCGGGACCACCGTGATCGCGCGGTCCTTCGCATAGGCGACCAGCGCCTTCAGCTCGGCCTGCGTGTAGAATCCGCCGACCTTCGGCCCCGGCGCACCACCGCTCGCCGGTGGCGTCCGCCAGGCGCCGATCCGCGTCAGATCGGGATAGCGCTTGATCTCCATCCGCCAGCCCTGATCGTCGGTCAGGTGCAGATGCAGCACGTTCATCTTCTGCGCCGCGAGCTGATCGACCATCGCGTACAACGTCGCCATCGGCACGAAATGCCGCGCCGGATCGATCATCAGCCCGCGCCATTTGAACCGCGGCGCATCGCGGATCGTCATCGCCGCCAGCGTGACCGGCTTGCCGATCGCCGCATCGGGGCTGAGCAACTGCGCCAGCGTCATCGCGCCGTGGACGAGGCCTGCGTCGCCGCTCGCCGCGATCGTCACGCCGTTCGTGTCGACGGTCAGCACATAGGCTTCGTCACCCGCGACGCCTGCATCCCGCACGAACCGGATCGGCCCAGCGCCCGCGTCGCCCGCCAGCGTCAGCCCGCGAACCACCTTCACCTGCTGCACTAGCAACCGCGCCGCCGTCTTCGCGCCCGCATCGGTAGCGACGATACCCGCCCCTCCGCCGATCGTCAGCGTGCCGGTCCCGGTTTCGACCGAGGCCGGCGCAGGAATCAATGGGGCGATCAGCTTGGGCTCCTCGGCCAGCGCTGCGGTGGACGTCATCAACAGCGCGAATGCGAGCGGGCGGAAGCGGGTCATGAAGGAGCCTTCGGCAATTGCGCAGAATCGGGCGCATAGGCGGCCGACCCCGCCTTGAACGGTTCATAGTCGCGGACGACGCCGCCGGCGCGTGCGCCCTCCGCGGTCAGGATATCGACCGTCACCGTGACGGGCCAAAGACGCCCCGCCCACGACGCGGAGACCTTCGCGGTGCCGCCCGGCGCGATCACCGGCAGCGCCTCCTCACCCTCGCCGAGCAGCACGCGATCGCCGCCCATCGCGCGCCAGTGAAGGCGCGCACCGATCAGCGGATAGGACGGCAACGCATCCTTCGCCGGGCCGGCGACGGTCGCGGTGAAGCCGGTCGGCGTCTCGCCCGCCATCGTCAGGTCGACGGTCGCGGAAACCGCGCGATTGGCGGCTTCCCAGGCGAAATAGCTCGGGCGGCGCTGGCGATCGGGATCGACCAGCCCGTGATCGACATAGCCGTCCGCAAGCCCCGCAAAGAGGTTCTTGTTCGAGCGGTAATCCGCATAGCTCCAGAAGATCGCGCCACCGACCCACGGCCGGCTCGCGAACGCCGCGAGCTGGTCCTTGAGGTTTTCGGTGCGCGCCACGTCGGCGCTCGCGCTGTCCTTCGAGAACGGCCCGGGCCAGCCGAATTCGGAGATCACCAGCATTCGGTCGGGATAGGCTTTGCCGAACGCGTCGAGCCACGGACCGACGCCCGACGCCGCGCCGCTCCAGGTGCCGAAATAGGCGTTGGCCATCACGAAATCGGCCTCGACCAGTGCGGGCACGCGGACCGGCCGGATCGCGATCTCGGAATCCGCGAAGGTCACGAACCGGCCGGGATCGATCGCGTTGATATGCGCCTTCATCGCCTTCACGAACGCGAGCCCCTGCGGCGTCGCGGCCTCGCTCTCGTTCATGATGCTCCACGCGAGCACGCTCGGATGATTGCCGCTCTCGGCGATCATCTCGGCCATCATCGCCTTGGCGCGGACCAGCAGCCGGGGGTCGCCCAACTGCGCCGTGGTCATCTGCCAGATCGGGATTTCGGGGATCAGCAGCATGCCTGCGCGGTCGGCGGCATCGAACACGCTCTGCGGCTGCGGGTAATGCACCGGCCGCGTCAGCGTGACGTGCAGCGCGGCGAGATCGCGCATGTCGTGCAGGATCGTCCCGCGCGTTTCAGCGGCACCCTCCCACGGCGAATCCTCGTGCCGCGTCACGCCGGTGAGGCGCACGGCGACGTCGTTGACGTACAGCCGCCGGTCGCGGAGCGCGAGCGTGCGCAGGCCTATGGTATCCTCGCGCCGGTCGAGCACCACGCCCTTCTCGTCGCGCAATTCGGCGACGATCCGGTACAGTTTCCCCGCACCGATCTGCCACCGCTGCGGCTTGGCGATCGTCAGCGCAGCCTCGGGCGTCGCCGCCGAAGACGCGGCCACCGTCACGCTCTTGGAAGCGCGCGCAACCTCGCGGCCATCAGGATCGATCGCGATCGTCGTCAGTCCGTAGGTATGCGTCTTCGCGTCGATATTCTCGATCGCGACGCCGCTGGTGACGGTCGCGCTATCGGCGCGCAAAACCTGGCGGATCCGCTGGCGGCGGATCAGCCCGCCCTCGGCGATCCGCAGCGACACGTCGCGCGTGATCCCGCCGCTATGCCACCAATCGTACCAGACGTTCCCCGAACCCTGGAGACGCATCGCGTAGCCCGGAATCGTCGCAAACCCCGGCCGATCGTCGGCAGACACGACGATCCGGTTCGCGCCCGGCTTCAACACCTTCGAAACGTCGATATCGAACGCGGTATGCCCGCCCTCGTGGGTTCCGACGAGCGTCCCGTTCACCCACACCCGCGCCGCGTAGAACACCGCGTCGAAATGCAGTTCGAGATGCTTGCCGACGATCGCCTCGGGCACCACCAGAGTCCGCGCATACCAGCCGACGCCCTCGGCACCCGCACCGCGCGACAGCGGCCAGCTATGCGGGACGACGACGCTTTCCGCGCCCGCCGGATCGGTCTTCAACCACGCCGGATCGGCCGGCGCATCCTTCGCCAGCCAGAAACTCCACCCCACATCGAGGCCGATCTGTTCCGCCGCGGCGGGCAGCGGCACCAATAGCGGCACCAGCATCAGGACGGCCGAGGCGAACCCGGCACCCCACTGCCCGATCCGCTGCAACCCTGTCCTGATCCGTCCCGATATCATGCGTGGCGGTGTGCTTCCGTCAAAGAGGGCGCCAACAAGGGCGTCGAAGAGGAAGGCGCGCCGGTCTCCCGGCGCGCCCCGTCGTTTACATCCTGAACGAAACCGACGCGACGAACGTGCGGCCGTTCTTGTAGAACGCCGTCGGCCGATCGCGCGTGCCGCTATACTGGGTGTAGGTCGAATCGAGCAGGTTCTGCGCGTTGACCGTCAGCGTGACCGCCTTGGTCAGGTTGAAGCCGGCCGAGAAATCGAGCTGGCTGTAGGGCGCGACCATGTCGATCGAGTTCAGGCGGCCGATCGCGCGGAAATACGACGACCGGTAGTTATAGCTCAGACGCGCCTGGAACGGCCCGTTCTCGTAATAGGGGATCACGTTGACGGTGTGCTTCGACAGATAGGGCAGGTTCAGCCCCTCGTCGGTCGAGCTCTCGGCGTAGGAGTAGTTCGCCTGCAGGCCGAAGCCGTGCCAGATCTCACCCTGTGCCGACACCAGCGCACCGTTCACGTTCGCGTTGCCGCCGTTGAGCGGCTGCGACACGAGATAGGACGCGTTGCTCTGCGTCAGCTCGTTGAAGAACGTCTGGCGGCTGAGGCCGTTGAGGATGTAGTCCTTCACCTCGCGACGGAACAGTTCGAGCGACAACAGCGTCCCTTCGCGCGGATAATATTCCGCCGACAGTTCGTAGTTGGTCGACTGGTACGGCTTCAGGTTCGGATTGCCGCCGCTCGCATCCAGCGTGATGTCGTTGCGACCGACCGATCCGCCGAGCTGTTCGTAGCGCGGGCGCGCGATCACCTTGGCGACGCTGCCGCGGAAGATCAGGTGCGTCCCCGCTTCATAGGCGACGTTCAGGCTCGGCAGGAACTTCAGATAGTCGTTCTCGACTTGCTGCGGCACGATCGTCGGCAGGCTGCCGTCGGTGCCGGAGACCTGGTTGGCATAGTTCGACACGTTCTTGGTATAGACCAGACGCCCGCCGATGTTGCCGCGAAAGCCGCTCTGGTCGAAGTTCAGCTGGACGTAGTTCGCGGCGACCGTCTCGTCGACGATGTAGGACGCGGTCGGCTTGGCGACGGCGACGTTCACCGAATTGGCGAGGATGTCGATCACCGTCTGCTGCGACAGGTTGATGTACTGGGTCGCGTTGCCGGTGCCGCCGGTGCCGTCGAACGTGCCGTTCGGCGTCGTCATCGTGTCGACGCCGAGGCTCGCCAGCGTGTAGTTCGAGGTCGAGTAGTTGTTGAAGCCGCTCGCGTTCAGGCGATTGCGGTGATCGGTGAACTTGCCGCCGATGCGGATTTCCTTGAACGGCCCCGCCTCGAACGGAATGACCGCGTCATAGCCTGCGTAATAATCGCGATCGATCGTCTTGGAGAAATCGATACCGCCTGCGCGCGCCGCGTTCAGCTGCGTGCCGTTGACGATCACCGGCGCGCCGTCGATCGTCTGGAGCTGCGGGCTGTTGCTGCGGCGATAATTGGCGGGGTTGGTCAGGTCGCCGACATAGTCGACGTTCGCGCTGTCCGAGGTGAAGCCATAGCTGTACGGAAGGTCGGTCCGCACATCGAGCAGATATTCGGGATTGCGCCCGCCGATCGCCTTGCTCCAGCCGGCCGTCGCCGACACGCTCGAGCCGCCCGGACCTTCCCATTCGCCGACGAAGTTGAGGTTGTCGGTGGTCAGCTTGGTCTTGCGGATCAGCAGGTCGAGCTGTGCGCTCTGGCTGTTCGCCGAGGCCGCACCGAAGCTCGCATTGGTGACGACGCCGTTCGCGATCGTCGCCGACTGGAGAACGTCGCCGCTCCATGCGCCGGGGATGACGTACATCGACTGGCTGCTGTTGTTGTAGTTGCCGTCGATGTGCAGGCCGTTGAGCGTCAGCGTGATGTCGTCGGTCGGCTTTGCCTGGACCGTGCCGACATAGCTGATGCGCTTACGCTGCTGCGTGAAATACGCGTAGTTGATGCCGAACGGCGACACCGCGTTGGCGAGATCCTGGCGCGTGCCGCCGGTGATCGTCGCATTCGGGTTCTTCAGGACGGGCTGCCCGCCCGCGTCGAGGACCAGCGCGTTGTTCGCATCCTTCTGGAAGAAGCGGTCGCCGGCATTCTCGAAGCCGAAGAATTCCACGCCGGCGCGGGTCAGGTTCTGCTTGTCGTAGGTGACGGCACCGAGCACGCCGAACGTGCCGCCTTCGTTGTGCCAGCTGTACAGGCCCGACGCGCGGACGTTACCCTTGTCGGCGCGGTCGTTGTACGAATAGTCGCCCGACGCGAAGATCGAGTTGGCCGGCGTGTCGAGCGGACGGCGCGTGCGGACGATGACCGTGCCGCCGATGCTGCCTTCCTCGATGCGCGGCTCGGGCGACTTGTAGACTTCGAGGCGCTCGACGAGTTCGGGCGCGAGCAGCGAATAGTTGAAGGTACGGCTGGTCGGATCGTTGTCGTTGCCGCCCCAGTCGGCCGAGGCGACCGCGTGGCCGTCGAGCAGCATGCGGTTGAGCGCCGGGTCGGTACCGTGGATCGCGACCTTCTCGCCCTCGCCGAAGCGACGATCGATGCTGACGCCGGGAACGTGCGAGAGGGATTCGGCGACGTTGCGGTCGGGGAACTTCCCGATCGCCTCCGCACTGATGACGTCGACGATCGCGTTGGCCTGACGCTTAACCGCAATCGCGCTCCGCAAACTCCCGCGAATCCCGGTGACGACGATGTCTTCGCCGGTTTCGTCGGCGACGGGAGCGGTTGGCGTTGCAGCTTGCGGTGCTGCGGCGGCCGATGGCGCAGCGACGGGGTCTGCCGACGGCGTGGCGACCTGCGCGAACGCGCTTGGCGTTATGGCGACGAGGACGACTGCGCTCGAAGCCAACAAAATCTGCTTACGGAAAATCATTGTCAAAGCCCCTTCCCTTTGGCGCCGCAGCGCCACCCCGACGCACGCCGCGCCCCTTTGATCACCCGCCGCTTGGTACTGTTTTGGTTACTATGTGAGCGACTTGGCAGGACAACCGTATAACCAATTCGCTTGCGGAATCCATCGGAAATTACAATTTGGTTACCAATCGGATGCGAGGCCGAATGACAGGATTTCCCGTTGTATCGCAGTACCTTAGCGGCCCATTACACCGAAAATGGCCCTTGATCCTCTTGTCGACGCTCCAAGCCGCTAATACCATTTCTTGCCGACCCCGGTACTTTTGGGGATTGAAGCACGTGATTCGATCGGCCAAACGTAATAATATTACTGTTCGCTGAAGGCCGCCTGATGACCCTCGAAATCTGTGTCGACGATATCGCGGGGCTCGACGCAGCCGTCGCGGGCGGCGGCGACCGGATCGAGCTGTGCGCCGCCCTGGCGCTTGGTGGACTGACCCCCTCGCCTTCGCTGATCGCCGCCGCGACGACCATCCCGATCCCCGTCCATCTGCTCGCCAGACCCCGCGAAGGTGGCTTCCACTATACCGCGCGCGAGGCGGCCATGATCGCCGCGGACATCACCGCCGCCAGCGACTCAGGCCTGGCCGGCGTCGTGATCGGCGCGAGCCGCAAGGATCATAGCCTCGACACCGACCTACTCGCGGAGCTCGTCGCGCATGCCCGCACCTTGGGCAAGGCACGCGGTACGCCATTGTCGCTGACGCTGCACCGCGCGATCGACCTGTGTGACGACATGCCGGCCGCCCTCGACGCCGCGATCGCGCTCGGGTTCGATCGCGTCCTGACGTCCGGTGGCCAACCCAAGGCGATCGACGGGCTTGCCACGCTGGCCACGCTGCATCGTCGCGCCGCGGGCCGCATCATCATTCTCGCCGGTAGCGGCGTCGATGCCGACAACGTCTTGGAGATCCTCGCGACGGGGATCGGCGAAATGCATGCGTCCTGCGGCAGTCTCGTCGTGTCCAGCGACGAGGACGGCACGTCGGCGACGGCTGCGCGGGAGCGCCAATTCGGCTTTGCTCCGGCCGCGCGCCGCCATACCGATGTGACGCGCGTACGAAATCTCAAGTCCGTACTTTGCAACACAGTCGGTCAAGTCGCTTGAACAATACCAATACATAACGTATCCAAGATCGGTTGCCGGGTCATTCTCGTTTCGAGGCCCGCTCCGGCATCATCGAAAGTCGCCTTCATGTCCTTTTCAACGAGCATTGGCAGGTTCCGGGATGGCAATCCCGCGCCGTTGTACGTCCAGCTTCAGCAGTTGATCCGGGATGCGATCAACCGCAACGTGCTGGCCAAGGACGACGCGCTCCCGGCCGAACGCGATCTTGCGATAGAATACGACGTGTCGCGCATCACCGTCCGCAAAGCGATCGGCGGGCTGGTCGAGGAAGGCCTGCTCACCCGGCGCCGCGGTGCGGGAACGTTCGTCGCCACCCGCGTCGAGAAGAGCTTCTCGAAACTGTCGTCCTTCTCGGAGGACATGCAGTCGCGCGGTCGCACACCGAGCAGCGCGTGGGTCAGCCGCACGATCGGCATGGTGACGCCGGAGGAATCGCTGTCGCTCGGGCTGTCGCCGGGCTCTGCGGTGTACCGGTTCCAGCGCATCCGCTACGCCGACGACACGCCGATGGCGCTCGAATATTCGACGATCGCCGGATACTGTCTGCCGACGATCGATGCCGTCCAGGACTCGTTGTACGAAGCGCTCGAAGCGGCGAGCAACCGTCCGGTCCGCGCGCTGCAACGCCTGCGCGCAGTCCATTTCAGCCCGGAGCATGCCAAGATGCTCGGCGTCGATGCAGGCCATGCCGGCCTGTTCATCGAACGCCGCGGCTTCCTGCGCGATGGCCGGGCCGCTGAATTCACCCAATCCTATTACCGTGGCGACGCCTACGACCTCGTCGCCGAACTCAACGACATCTGACGCCGGCGCACGGGCGCCGGCCGGGGGGCATACCGTGACCGAGATTACTACTGCGTCGACGCCGACGCTGATGTTCAGCGAAGCCGCCGAAGCCGCCGACGCCGTCGCGCGGCTGCTCGCCGCCAACCGCGAGGCGCTGGCGGCACTTGGCGAGCGTCTCCGCGCCGCACCGCCTGCCGTGGTCGTGACGTGCGCGCGCGGGTCGTCGGATCATGCAGCAACCTATGGCAAATACCTGATCGAGACTCTGCTCGGCGTGCCGGTCGCCTCGGCCGCGCCGTCGGTATCGTCGGTCTATGCCGCACCGATGGCGCCCGGCACCGCACTGGTGATCGCGGTGTCGCAGAGCGGCCGCAGCCCCGATCTGCTCGCCACCGTGTCCGCCTATCAGGCAGCCGGTGCGCATGTCGTCGCGTTCGTCAACGACGAGACGTCGCCGCTCGCCGAGATGGCCGACACGATGATCGCGCTGAAGGCGGGGCCGGAGAAATCTGTCGCGGCGACCAAGTCCTATATCTGCGCGCTCGCGGCGTTCGCGGCGCTGACCGCGGCCTGGTCGCAGAACGACGCGCTGACCAAGGCGATCGACACGTTGCCCGACATGCTGGCGCTCGCGTTCGGCGCGAACTGGACGTCGGTGGTCGATGCGCTGGCGGACGCCAACAACCTGTTCGTGATCGGTCGCGGCTATGGCTACGGCATCGCGCAGGAAGCGGCGTTGAAGCTCAAGGAAACCTGTGCGCTTCATGCCGAGGCGTTCAGCGCCGCCGAAGTCCGCCACGGGCCGATGGCGATCGTCAACGACGGCTTCCCGGTGATCGCATTCGCTACCTCCGACGCCGCCGGCGATGGCGTGCGCGACGCCGCCGCCGAGTTCCTCGCACGTGGCGCCCGCGTCTGCCTCGCCGATGCGAAGGCGAACGGGGAAACCGCCCCCGCCGCCTACACGGCGCATCCGGCGATCGAGCCGATCCTCATGATCCAGAGCTTCTACCGCATGGCCAATGCCCTCTCGCTGCGTCGCGGGCTCAACCCCGACGCGCCGCTGCATCTCAGCAAGGTGACGAAGACGGTATGAGCGAGTCCCAGTTTCATGTCGTCAACGGCACCGTCGTCACGCGCGACGGCCTGCTGAACGGTGCGACGATCCGCGTCGTCGGTGACCGGATCGCGTTGATCACCCCGCTCGAGCGGATCGCGTCCGAGGCGATCGACCTTGGCGGCGGCTGGCTCGTCCCCGGCTTCATCGACACGCAGGTCAACGGCGGCGGCGGCGTGCTGCTCAACGACCAGCCGACCGTCGAAGGCATCGCCGCGATCGGTGCCGCGCATGTGCCGTATGGCACGACCGCGTTCATGCCGACGCTGATCAGCGACACGCCCGAGGTGATCGCGGCGACGCTCGACGCGATGGACGCGGCGATCCTCGCCGGTGTTCCCGGTGTGGTCGGCGCGCATATCGAGGGCCCGTGGATCAATCCGTCGCGCAAAGGGATCCACGATCCGGCCAAGTTCCGGCTGCTCGACGATGCCATGATCGAACTGCTGGTCCGTCCGCGCAAGGGTCGCGTGATGGTGACGCTGGCCCCCGAGCTGACCGACGCGGCGTCGATCGCGCGGCTGGTCGCAGGCGGCGTGATCGTCAGCGCGGGCCATACCGACGCCGACTACGAGACGATCGTCGACGCGGTCGGCGCGGGCCTCAGCGGGATCACGCACCTGTTCAACGCGATGTCGCCGCTGCTTCACCGCGCGCCGGGCGTAGTCGGCGCCGCGCTCGACGATCGCCACGTCTATTGCGGACTGATCGCCGATGGATTGCACGTCCACGACGCCGCGCTGCGTCTCGCGCTCAACGCACGACCAAATGACCGGCTGATGCTGGTCAGCGACGCGATGCCGTCGGTCGGCGCGGTCGACAAGGATTTCCGCCTGCAAGGGCGCCTGATCCATGTCGAGGACGGCAAATGCTTCGGCGAGGACGGCACGCTCGCCGGCTCCGATCTCGACATGGCCGGCGCGGTTCGCAATTTCGTCGCGCGGACTCATACCGACGTCGCCACCGCGGCGGCGATGGCGGCGACCAACCCCGCCGCCTTCCTCGGCCTCGGCCATGAGCGCGGTGCGCTCGCCCCCGGCTTGCGCGCCGACTGGGTGGCGCTCACCGCCGACCTGATGCCCGCGGGCACTTGGATCGGCGGCCAACTGGTCGCGGGCAGGACGTAAAGCCATGAAGCCTATCATCCTGACGTCGCCCCTCCAGGGCTGGGCATCGCCTCTCGAGGCGGTCCCCGACCCGGTCTTCGCCGAACGGATGATGGGCGACGGGATCGCCGTCGATCCGACCGGCGATTGCCTGCACGCGCCGTGCGATGCGGTCGTGCTGAGCGTCCATGCGAGCGGCCATGCGATCACGCTGCGCACGCCCGAGGGCGCCGAGATTCTGATGCATATCGGGCTCGATACCGTGGCGCTCGGCGGGCGCGGGTTCACGCCTTGCGTTGTCGAAGGCGCGACGGTGCAACGGCTCGATCCGCTGATCCGCTTCGATCTCGACCTGCTGGTCTGCGAGGCGCGGGCAGTGATCACGCCGGTGATCGTCACCAACCCCGAACGCTTCACGATCGTCCGCCGCGAGACCGACCGACTGGTCGGCGTCGGCGAGGCGATGATGACTCTCGAACCCCGCGATTCAGCCGATGTGGCCGTGGTCGAGGGCGACACCGTCCGCCGCACGATCGTCGTGCCCCTGGTCCACGGCATCCACGCCCGCCCCGCCGCCCGGATCGGCGAGACCGCGCGGAAGTTCGTCTCCGACGTGGCGATCCACAAGGATGAGCGCGACGGCAATGTCCGCAGCCCCGTCGCGCTGATGGCGCTGGGCGTAAAACTCGGTGACGAGATCACGCTTGCAGCCACGGGCCCAGACGCAGCTGACGCGCTCGCCGCGATCGGCGACCTGATCCTCGGCGGCATGGGCGAGAAAGCCGGATCCGTTGCGGCCCCCGCCGCCTTGTTCCCCCGCGAAGGCGGGGGCCCAGGAATCACGAACGATCGCGCTGCTGGGTCCTGGGCCCCCGCCTCCGCGGGGGAACAAGGAGCGCGAAAGCCGGCCACAACCCTCCCCGCCGACGGCCGCCTGCCCGGCGTCACCGCCTCCCCCGGCATCGCGATCGGCCAGGCCGGGCTCTTCCGCCTCGCCGAGATCGCCGTCGTTCGCGAAGGCGCCGACCCGACCACCGAACGCGCCGCACTCGACGAAGCGCTCGCCACCGTCGCCGCCCGCCTCGCCACCAAATCGGCGACCGCGACCGGCGCCGAGCGCGCGATCCTCACCGCGCATACCGCGCTGCTCGACGATCCCACGCTGACCGCGGCCGCACATGCCGCGATCGCGCAAGGCGACAGCGCAGCCTACGCCTGGCGTACCGCGACCCGCGCCCAAGCCGACGCGCTCCACGCAACCGGCGACGCCCGCCTCGCCGAGCGCGCCGACGACATGCTCGATCTCGAACGCCAGGTGCTGCGCGCACTCGCCGGCGAAGATCTCGACGAGCGCCTGAGCTTTCCGCCCGGCACGATCCTGCTGGCGGACGACCTGCTCCCCTCGCATCTGCTCGGCCTCGACACCGCGTCGATCGTCGGCTTCTGCGTCGAGCGCGGCGGGCCGACCTCGCATGTCGCGATCCTCGCCGCGACAATGGGGTTGCCAGCCCTCGTCGCAGTCGGCCCAGCGCTTGCCGAGATCGCCGCCGGCACCCCGCTGATCCTCGACGCCGGCGCAGGCCTGCTCCACGTCGCACCCGACGCCGAAACCCAGGCGACCGCGCAAACCGCGTTCGACGCGCAAACCGAACGTCGTCGCGCCGCGCTCGCCAACGCCTCGAAAGAATGCCGCACACAGGACGGCCTGCGGATCGAAGCGTTCGCCAATCTCGGCTCGGCCGACGATGCCGAAGCCGCGGTCCGCAACGGCGCCGAAGGCTGCGGCCTGCTGCGCACCGAATTCCTCTTCCTCGAACGCGACAGCGCGCCGAGCGTCGCAGAGCAGACCGCCGACTACCAGCGCATCGCCGACACGCTCGACGGTCGCCCGCTGATCGTCCGCCTGCTCGACATCGGCGGCGACAAGCCCGCCCCCTACCTCCCGATCGCTGCTGAAGAAAACCCCGCGCTAGGCCTGCGCGGCATCCGCGTCGGTCTCGCCCACCCCGAGATGCTCGACGCACAGCTGCGCGCGATCCTCGCGGTCCGCCCGGCGGGCCAGTGCCGCATCATGGTGCCGATGATCGCGAGCCTCGCCGAACTCCGCGCCGTCCGTACCGCGCTCGACGCCGCCGCAGCGGCCACCGGCCACACCGAACACGTCGCGCTGGGCATCATGATCGAGACCCCCGCCGCCGCAGTTACCGCCGACCTGCTCGCCAGCGAGGCCGACTTCCTGTCGATCGGCACCAACGACCTGACCCAATACGCGCTCGCGATGGACCGCGGCAATCCGGCGGTCGCGAGCGACCTCGACGGTCTCCACCCCGCCGTCCTCCGCCTGATCGCGCGCACCTGCGAAGGCGGCGCGGTCCACGGCAAATGGACCGGCGTGTGCGGCAGTCTTGCCTCGGATCCGCTCGCCGTACCGATCCTGATCGGCCTCGGCGTCACTGAATTGTCGTCCGCGCCCGCGCTCGTCCCTGAGATCAAGGCGCTGGTCGCGACCCTCACGATCGACGCCTGCCGTGCCCATGCCGCGGCGGCGATGAACTGTATCTCAGCCGCGGACGTGCGAACGCTCGCCCGGAGTTTCCGCCCATGAAGCCCGTGCTCGAAGCCCTCCAGCCGCTCGGCCGCGCGCTCATGCTGCCGATCGCGGTGCTCCCCGTCGCCGGGCTTTTGCTCCGTCTTGGCCAGCCCGACCTGCTCGACATCGCGGTGCTCAGCGCGGCCGGCGACGCGATCTTCTCGCACCTCGGCCTGCTCTTCGCGATCGGCGTCGCCACCGGTTTCGCCCGCGACGGCAACGGTGCTGCGTGTCTAGCCGGCGTGGTCTGCTACCTCGTCACCACCCAAGGCGCGCAAGCCTTGATGACCGTCCCCGCCGACGCGTTGAAAGGCCTGACCGGCGACACGATCGCGCTTGCCACCGCGGCGTGGAAAGCCAAGGCGATCGCCCGGCTCGACGTACCGATCGGCATCCTGTCCGGCCTGATCGGCGGAAGTTTCTACAACCGCTTCTCGGTGATCGCGTTGCCAGAATACTTGGCCTTCTTCGGTGGACGCCGGTTCGTCCCGATCGTCAGCGGCGTCGCGGGCCTCGTGCTCGGCATCGTCGTCGGCCTCGGCTTCGGCGCGCTCAGCACCGGCATCGACGGCCTCAGCTACGGGATCAGCGGCGCAGGTGGGTTCGGCCTGTTTATGTTCGGCCTGCTCAACCGCCTGCTGCTCGTCACCGGGCTGCACCATCTGCTCAACAACATCGTCTGGTTCGTCGCCGGCGATTACCAGGGCACCACGGGCGACCTGCGGCGCTTCTTCGCAGGCGATCCGACTGCAGGCGCGTTCATGGCCGGGTTCTTCCCGGTGATGATGTTCGGCCTGCCTGCCGCGTGCCTCGCAATGTACCACGCCGCGCTGCCCGAACGCCGGAAAGCAGTCGGCGGCATGCTGCTCAGCCTCGCGCTCACCTCGATGCTGACCGGCGTGACCGAGCCGATCGAGTTCAGCTTCATGTTCTTGGCGCCGGTGCTCTACGCGATCCACGCGGTCCTGACCGGCGTGTCGATGGCGTTGATGGATGCGCTCGGCGTGAAGCTCGGCTTCGGCTTCTCCGCCGGGCTGTTCGATTACGTGCTGAACTACGGCAAGGCGACCAAGCCGCTGCTGCTGTTCCCGATCGGCCTCGCGTACGCCGCGATCTATTACGTCCTGTTCCGCACCGTCATCAAACGCCTCGACCTGCCGACCCCCGGCCGCGAGCGCGATGCGCCGGTAGCCGCCGCGGCGGTCGCCAAGAGCGAGCGCGGTGCAGCGTTTGCCGAGGCCCTCGGCGGGGCCGCGAACCTGACCAGCGTCGGCGCATGCACGACCCGGCTCCGGCTGATCGTCGTGAACCAGAAACGCGTCGACGAGGCCCGTCTCAAGGCGCTCGGCGCACGCGGCCTGATCCGCCCGTCCGCCAACGCGCTCCAGATCGTGCTCGGTCCGATCGCCGACTCGGTCGCGGTCGAGATTCGCGACGCGATCGCAGCGCCGAGCGAGGCGACACCCGCCGCCGCCCCAACCGCAGAGCCGGCACCAGTCGCAACCAACGACATCCGGCTCACCCCCGCCACCGTCGCCGCACTCGGCGGCGCGGACAATTTGGAGGCGGCAAGCCAGCACGGCACCCGGCTGCGAATCCGCCTGAAGGATGTCGACCGCGCCTCGACACCCGCGCTGGAAGCACTGGGCATCCACGCGATCGCCCGCCCGGCGCCAGGCCTGCTCCACCTGCTGCTGGCCGGGGACGCCGACGCGGCGATCATCGCGGTCTGACCGCGCACACTGTCGGCATCCCCGATCCGCGGGATGCCGACAGGATCTGACGCCCGGCGCTCAGGCGGCGAGTGCGTCCAGCAACGCCCGTGCGGCGGCGGCGGACGAACCGGGGTTCTGCCCGGTGATGAGCAGCCCGTCCTGCACCACGTACGATCCCCAGTCGGGGCCACGCGAATAGACGCCACCCTTGGCCGTCAGTTCGTCCTCGACGAGGAACGGCACCACATCGGTCAAGCCAACCGCGTCTTCTTCCGAATTGGCGAACCCCGTCACTTTCTTGCCCTCGACCAGCGGCCGTCCGTCGGCGGTCTTCACGTGACGCAGGACGCCCGGCGCGTGGCAGACGAGCGCTACCGGCTTGCCGGCCGCCAGCGTGGTTTCGATGAGGTCGATCGAAAGGGCGTCCTCGGCCAGGTCCCAGAGCGGACCGTGCCCACCGGGATAGAATACGGTGTCGAAGTCGGTCGCCGAGACGTCCGCGAGTTTCACGGTGCTCGCCAACGCCGCCTTGGCCTCGCCATCCGCTTCGAAACGGCGCGTGTCATCGGTCTGGCTGTCGGGCTCGTTGCTCTTGGGATCGAGCGGCGGCTGCCCGCCCTTGGGCGACGCCAGCGTGATCTCGGCGCCGGCGTCCTTGAAGATGTAATAGGGCGCGGCGACCTCCTCGAGCCAGAAGCCCGTCTTGCGGCCGGTGTCACCGAGTGTGTCGTGCGACGTGAGTATCATCAGGATCTTCATGTGATGTCCTTCCATATCTTGGAGCGGCCAAGAACCGGGCAAACCAGGGAAACAGTCGCGAATGGCTCCGCCAACGTTGGGTCGATGGGAGCAGCTTCGCCTCGCCGAGTAACGCCGATAGATGACACTTAGGTATCACTAGACCGGTCGTCTAGTAAAAATATTAGGGGTCATGGCCTTCACATCCATGGCATCAGGGCGCGATCACCGACAGCCGCTACCTACATGCCTAACATAACTAGACGATCGGTCTAAGCATCGATAAGGAAAGGTCATGCCGCCAGCAGCACCCGAACCCGATTCTCGGTCGACGATCCTGGCGACGGGCCAGCGGATCATGAGCCGCAAGGGCTTTTCCGCCGTCGGCCTCACCGAGATCCTGAAGGACGCAGGCGTCCCGAAGGGATCCTTCTACCATTATTTCGCCTCGAAGGACGCATTCGGCGAGGCCATGCTCTCCGCCTATTTCGACGACTATCACGGCGACATGGACGTACTGTTCGCCAAACCGGGCCTGACCGCGGCGGAGCGACTGATGCTGTATTTCGCGGCGTGGCGAGAGACCCAGGGAGCGTTCGACTGCCAAGGCCGCTGCCTGGCCGTGAAGCTCGGTGCCGAAGTCGCCGATCTGTCCGAGCCGATGCGCCTAGCCCTGAAGGCCGGGACGACCGGCATCGTAACGCGCATGACCCAGGCGATCGAGGCCGGCGTGGCGGACCGCTCGCTCTGCGTTACCGAGCCCCCGGCCGAACTCGCCGCATCGCTCTATCACCTGTGGCTCGGCGCCAGCGTGATGGTAAAGATCGTCCGCACGCAGGCACCGTTCGAGACCGCGCTCAGGGCGACTCGTCAGTTACTGGGCATGACCCTCCCGCTTCGGTAGGCGCGCGCTGCCTCGGTAAAGGTCGAGCGATGGGCTGCGGTGGCGATCGACCCGCGCACCGGACCCGCCAGCCGGAACCCCTACCCGGAACCTATGCTCGCGATACGTCATTCACATGGCCTTCCCGACATTTGCGACCTAGGCCCACCTGATGACCGACAAAACTCCCGCCCCCTCGATGAAACCCGGCGAATTCGTCGCCTTCGTCGCGGCGTTGATGGCGGTCAACGCGCTCGGCGTCGACCTGATGCTGCCGGCGCTCGCGGATATCGGCCATCAGCTCGGCATCGCCACCGCCAACCACCGGCAATGGATCATCACCGCGTACATGCTCGGGTTCGGCGCCGGCCAGCTCGTCTACGGTCCATTGGCGGATCGGTACGGGCGCAAGCCGATCCTGCTGCTCACGCTCGCAGGGTTCGTCGCAGCCAGCATCTTCGCCGCCGGATCGCAGACCTTCGCCGCATTGCTCGGGGCCCGGGTTCTCCAGGGGCTGATGTCCGCCTCCACGCGCGTGCTCGCGGTCGCGATCGTTCGCGACCGCTATTCGGGGCGCCAGATGGCCCGCACGCTGTCGGTCGCGCAGATGATCTTCTTCCTCGTGCCGATCATGGCCCCCAGCCTCGGGCAGGTCTTGCTGGCGATCGGTCCGTGGCGCTTCATCTTTTATGCCCTGGCCGGATTTGCGGCGCTGGTGCTCGCATGGTCCGCCAGCCGGCTCGGCGAAACGCTGCCGGTCGATCGCCGGACGCCCTTGTCGCTTGGTGCGCTTCGCCATGCCTATACGCTGACGCTGACGAACAGGTTCTCGGCGGGCTATGCGGTCGCCGCCTCGATGACCTTCGGCGGCATCATCGCCTTCGTATCATCGGCCCAGCAGATCTTCGTCGACCAGTTTCATGCCGGCGAGCGCTTCACCATCCTGTTCGCGGTCTGCGCCTTTTCGATGGGGTGCGCATCGTTCGCCAACAGCCGGCTGGTCGAGCGCCTGGGGACGCGACTGATCTCGCAAGCCGCGGTACTCGCGCTGATCGGCCTGTCGGTGCTGCATATCGGCGTGATCGCGACGGGGCTGGAATCGCTCTGGACCTACATGCTGTTCCAGGCGCTGAGCATGACCTGCATCGGCCTGTGCGGTTCCAATTTCGGCGCGATGGCGATGGAGCCGGTAGGGCACATTGCCGGGACCGCCTCGTCGATCCAGGGTTTCATCACCAGCGTCGGCGCGGTGATCGTCGGATCGCTGATCGGGCAATCCTATAACGGCACCACCTATCCCCTGGCGATTGGCTATCTGGCGATCGGCCTGGGCGTCCTGGCGGTCGTGTACGCAGTCGAAGGCGGTAAACTCTTCCGCGCCCGCAACGCCGGGGGTGAAACGCCCGCGTCCCGGACCTGAGTATCCTTACGCCTCGGCAAGCCCCACGGCACTCTTCCGCCGACCATAAGCGAAATAGAGCGCCAGGCCGGCGGCATTCCAGATCACGAAGCGCACGAGCGTCGACGTCGGCAGGCTCGCGAGCAGATACAGGCAGCCGAGCACTGTCACCGTACCGACGACGTACGCCGCGGGACAGCGGAACAGGCGGGGCAGTTGCGGCGCGGTCCGGCGCAGGACCACCAGGCACACGCCGACCGAGATGAACGCGATCAACGTGCCCGCATTGGCGAGTTCGGCGATCTCGTCGAGCCGGAAGAAGCCCGCGACCGCCGCGATCGACAGCCCAGTCAGCAGCGTGATCAGCGTCGGCGATCCGGTCCGCTTGCTGACCTTGGCGAGGCGTCGCGGCAACAGGCCGTCGCGCGCCATCACGAAGAATATCCGGCTCTGGCCGTACATCATCACCAGAATCACCGACGGCAGCGCGATCACCGCCGCCAGCGCGATCACCTGCGCCGCAAACGGCTGGCTCAACTGGCGCAGCACCAAGGCGAGCGGTTCGGGCGAATTGCCGAGCTGCGTGAACGGCAGCGCGCCGATCGCGCTGACCGCCACTGCCATGTAGATCACCGTGCAGACCAGCATCGAGCCGACGATCCCGATCGTCAGGTCGCGCTTGGGGTTCTTGGTCTCCTCCGCGGAGGTCGCCACCGCATCGAAGCCGTAGAACGCGAAGAACACGATCGCCGCCGCCGCCATCACGCCGCGCTTGTGCCCATCGAGTTCGGTCGAGCCGAAACCATAGGGCATGAACGGGTGGAGGTTGTCGGCCTTGAACGCAGGCGCGGCGTAGATGACGAAGACGGTCAGCGCGACCAGCTTGATCAGCACCAGCACGATGTTCAGCGTCGCGCTCTGCCGCGTGCCGAGGATCAGCATTCCCATCACCGCCAGCGACACCAGCACCGCAGGCATGTTGACGAGGCCACCGCCATGCGGCCCGACTAGCAGCGCGTGCGGCAGGTGAACCCCCGCCGCCTCGATCCAGCCGACCAGATAGCCCGACCAGCCGACCGCGACGGTCGAGCACGCCAGCGAATATTCGAGGATCAGGCTCCAGCCGACCACCCAGGCGATCCCCTCGCCGAGCGCCGTATAGCTGAAGGTATAGGCGCTGCCTGCCGCCGGGATCAGCGTCGCGAGTTCGGTATAGGCGAGTGCCGCGCACGCGCAGATCACACCGCAGATCACGAAGGCCAGGATCACGCCGGGCCCCGCGCGCTCGGCCCCGACGCCGACCAGCGTGTAGATCCCGGTGCCGACGATCGCGCCGACACCGAGCGCGATCAGATGCGGCCAGCTCAGCGTCTTGGCGAGGCTGTGTTCCTGGCCATGGGCAGACGATTCGAACGATTTACGCGGTCCAAACATGCCCATCCCCGGTTGTGATCGTTATTCGCGCGCTGATGCGAACTGGAACCGCAGATCGGTCAGCGTCGATTGAATATGACTGGTCAGCAGCGTCAGCATGCGATCGTCGTCGCGTGCGAGCCATGCATCGAGCAGCTGGCGATGCTCGAGATGCGCGCGGTCCTCGCGCCCCGCCGGTCGCAGATGCGCGACGACGTAACGCTCGGCGAGGATCGCCAGCCGCTCGACCATCTGCGTGGTCAGCAGGCGACGGCCCGGCCGGACCAAAGCGGTGTGGAACACGCGGTTGCGGATCGCGACTTCGGCCAGCCGCTCGCTCGCCGCACTGTCGAGTTCCTCGAAGGCGAGGATCGCGGTCGCCCGATCCGCGTCGTTGGCGACGGTCGAGGCATAGGCCGCGGCCTGCGGCTCGATGCTCAGGCGGAGCGCGAAGATGTCGTCCGCTTCGTCCGCCGACATCGGCTGGACCGAATAGCCGCGGTTGGCGTGGCTGGTTAGCAGGCCCTCCTGCTCCAACCGCGCCAGTGCCTCGCGCAGAGGGATCTTGCTGACCCCCAGTTCGGTCGCGAGCGCATCCTGCCGGATCGCGCTATGCCCGGCGAGCTTGCCCGTGACGATCTGTTCGCGGACGATCTCGAACACCTGCTCGGACAGCGTGCGGACGACGATACTCATAGACGGTTGGCTCCGGGGGCAGAATTGCTGCACCGGCATAGCCTACACTTCATGAGAAATGGCTCATGAAACTTGAAATCCGTTCCAGAAACGATCGTCGCGATCGATCCAGATCGTGTTGAACCCGGTCGCGATCGCCGATCCTTCGATCGACGGGATGATTGCAGGGGTATCGCCCAGCGTCGTGCCGGCTTCGACGCGGCCGATGAAGCGGCTGCCGATATAGCTCTCGTGGACGAACCGGTCGCCGACCGACAGGCGGCCCTTGTCCGCAAGATGCGCCAGCCGTGCCGAGGTCCCCGTGCCGCACGGGCTGCGATCGATCGCCTTGTCGCCATAGAACACCGCGTTGCGACCGTCGGCGCCGTCTCCGCGTGGCACATCGGCCCACAGCACGTGGCTGACGCCACGGATCGTCGGGTCGAGCGGATGGACCGGCTCGAACTGTGCCCGCACCGCCCCGCGAACGCGGCCGCTGAGCGCGATGATCTCCGCCGCACCGAGGTCGTCGAGCCCGGTATAGCGTCCCTGGGGCTCGACGATCGCGTAGTAATTGCCGCCATAGGCGACGTCGATGCTCAGCGGGCCGATCCCCTCGATGTCGACCTCGATCCCGCGCGCCGCGACATATGCCGGCACGTTGGTGATCCGCACCGATGTCACCTTCGCGCCCTCGGTCTCGTATGCTACGTCGATCACCCCCGCGGGCACCTCGATCCGCAACCGGCCCGGCACGGCCGGCTGGATCAGCCCGTGTTCGAGCCCGAACGTCACCATCCCGATCGTACCGTGCCCGCACATCGGCAGGCAGCCACTCGTCTCGATGAACAGGATGCCGATATCGGTGTCGTCGCGCGTCGGCGGGTAGAGGAACCCGCCCGACATCATGTCATGCCCGCGCGGTTCGAAGCAGAGCCCGGTACGGATCCAGTCGAACCGAGTCAGGAAGTCCTGTCGCCGCTCCGACATTGACGCGCCCTTCAGCAACGGAGCCCCGCCCGCGACGAGGCGGACCGGGTTGCCGGCGGTATGACCGTCGATGCAGAAGAAGGTGTGCCGCATCAGTTCGAGAGATTTGGGCGCGTCGCCGCAGCCTTCTCGACCATCGCGATCACCTCGGCACGCCGTTCGCCGATCAGCGGATAGCGTGGCGGCAGAACGCGTTCCGAGCCGCGACCCATGACCTGCTCGGCCAGCTTGATCGACTGCACCAGGTCATGCTCGGCATCGAGATGGAGCAGCGGCATGAACCAGCGATAGATCTCCATCGCCTTGGCATGATCGCCCCGCGCGAACGCGTTGACCAGCTCGACCGATTCCCGCGGGAACGCGTTGGTCAGCCCGGAAACCCAGCCCTGCGCGCCCAGATACAGCCCCTCCAGCGCGACGTCGTCGAGCCCCGCGAACAGCACGTAGCGATCGCCGAACGCGGTCTTTACGTCGGTGAAGCGCCGCGTGTCCGGGGCCGATTCCTTGACCGCGACGATATTGGCGACGTCGACCAGCGCAGCGAGCACGTCGTTGTCGATCAGCGTGCGATACGCTGGCGGGTTGTTATACAGCATGATCGGCAGGCCGACCTGTTCCGCCACGCCCTTGAAATGCGCGACCAGCTCGTGCGGCTTGGGCACGTAGACCATCGGCGGCAACAGCATCAGGCCATCCGCACCGACCTTCTCCGCCGCCTGCGCATACCGTACCGCACGGCGCGTGTCGTATTCGGAAACGCCGGTGATGACCGGCACGCGGCCGTCGACCGCCTCGACGATCGCGGTCAGTACCTCGACCTTTTCCTCATACTCGAACGAGTTGTTCTCGCCCACCGTGCCGAGCGCGATCACCCCGGTCACGCCGTCGCGGATCAGGTCGTCGACGACCCGTTGCGTATCGGCGAGATCGACCGTCATATCCTCGCGGATCTGAGTCGTTACGGCCGGAAATACACCCTTCCACTCGACAGACATTCGGTATCGACCTTCCTGCGTTTCAATATATATACCGTATACGAAAGTGATTGATGCGGTGCAACAGGAGAAATGGGTTGGAAACGGTCAAGCCCACGATCGGAATAGTCGGCGGCGGCGTGGTCGGCTTGTGCTGCGCCCTCGCTCTGCTCGATCGCGGATATGGCGTGAGTGTGTTCGAACGCGACGCCGATTACAACGCCGCATCCTGGGGCAATGCCGGGCATATCGCGGTCGAACAGGTCGAGCCGCTTGCGTCGCCAAGCGCGCTTAAATCCGTGCCGAGTCGCCTGTTCAGCGCGGGCGGGGCGCTCGGGCTGCCACCGTCGATGGCGCGACGCTGGCTGCCGTTTGCCGCGCGGCTGGTCGCGGCGTCGACACCGGCGAAGTTCGCGGCGGGAACGGCTGCGCTGACGCCGTTGCTGGCTGGCGCGATGCCCGCGTGGCGCGATCTGGTCGAGGCGATCTGCGCACCGGATCTGTTGCGCGAGAAAGGCCATATCCTGGTCTGGGATTCCGCCGCGAGCGCAAAGACCGGCCGGCAGCGCTGGTCGCGAACCGCGATCGGAACGACGCGGATCGTCGATGCCGAGCCAAAACTGCTGCGCCGGCTCGGCTTCCTGGCCGATCCGGTCGGCGGTGCGATCCGCTTTACCGGCAGCGGCCAGATCGCCGATCTCCGCCGTCTCGCGACGACACTCGAAGCCGCGGTCGAGGCGCGCGGCGGGCGGATCGTCCGCGAGGGCGGGCACCTGATCGACGACGGCGGACGGATCGTCGTACCCGGCCATGAAGTCGACCAGGTGCTGGTGACCGCCGGGGTCCGGTCCCGCGATCTGCTCGAACCGCTCGGCTACCGCGTGCCGATGATCGCCGAGCGCGGCTACCACATCCGCGCGCGAGCCGATGGCTGGCCCGCAGATTTGCCCCCGATCGTGTTCGAGGACTGTTCGATGATCGTCACGCGCTATGCCGATTGCGTCCAGGCCGCGAGTTTCGTCGAACTCGGCGATCCCGACGGCCCGCCCGATCCGCGCAAATGGGAGCGGCTGGAGCATCACGTCCGGTCGCTCGGCCTGCCGATCGAGGGCCCGTTCGAGCGCTGGATGGGATCGCGCCCCACCCTGCCCGACTACCTCCCGGCGATCGGCCGCTCGACGCACCACGCAAATCTCGCTTATGCGTTCGGCCATCAACATCTCGGGCTCACGCTCGCGCCGGTGACCGCGACGCTCGTCGCGGCGATGTTGGCAGGAGAAACTCCGGCGGTGGCGCTCACGCCGTTCGACCTCGCCCGTTTCGGCAAAAAAGGACCTCACGCATGACCATCGGCGGATCTTCCATAGCCGACGAACTGGCGACCATCGCACCCTGGGCGACGCCAGCGCCGCGTATCGCACAAACCGAGCGCACCGCCCGGCTCGACAAGGCGCGCGCGCTGACCGACGCGGCGGGCGCCGACGCGCTACTGATCGGCGCCGGGGCGAGCCTCCGCTATCTCGCCGGTATCCCATGGGGCGCGACCGAACGGCTGGTCGCGCTGCTGCTGCCGGTAAAGGGCCAGCCGATCCTGATCTGCCCGCGCTTCGAACAGGGTTCGCTTGAGGCAGCGGTAGAGATCGACGCCGACTTCCGCCTCTGGGAAGAGGACGAGAGCCCGTATGCGCTGGTGGCCGATGCCGTCAGCGGCAAGCTGCTGCTCGACCCGCAACTCCCTTACGGCATGGCGACCGGGCTTGCCTCGACCGGTCTCGAACTTGGCGATGGCGCTTCGGTGATCGACGCGTGCCGGATGATCAAAAGCCCGGCGGAGATCGCGCTGCTCGCCCAAGCCAAGGCGATGACGCTCGACATCCAGCGCCGCGCCGCTCGCATCCTCCACCCCGGCATTGCCGCCAGCACGGTGATCCGCTTTATCGACGACGCGCACCGCGCGATCGGATCCGCCGGCTCGTATTTCTGCGCGGTGCAGTTCGGCCGCGCGACTGCCTTCCCGCACGGCATCCCCGGCGACCAGCTGCTCGAGGAGGACCAACTCGTGCTGATCGACACCGGCTGCCAGGTCGAAGGCTATCATTCCGACATCACGCGGACCTACGCGTTCGGCCAGGTCGGCGACGAGGCCCGCGCGATCTGGGACATCGAGCACGAAGCGCAAGCCGCCGCGTTCGCCGCGGTCCAGCCCGGCGTACCCTGTGAAGCGATCGACAACGCCGCCCGCATCGTGCTGGAGAAAGCAGGTCTCGGCCCCGACTATCGCCTCCCCGGCCTGCCGCACCGCACCGGCCACGGCATCGGCCTGTCGATCCACGAACCCGCCTATCTCGTCCGTGGCGACCGCACGCCGCTGGCACCGGGCATGTGCTTTTCCAACGAACCGATGATCGTCGTCCCTGACCGCTTCGGCATCCGGCTGGAGGATCATTTCCACGTTACCGACACCGGCGCCGCCTGGTTCACCGAACCGCAGCCCTCGATCGACCGCCCGTTCGGCTGAGACAACCAGGCCAACCCGCATCCCAAAATGCCGTCATCCCCGCGCAGGCGGGGATCCATATCCTCAGAGTTTCACGTTTCTATCGTGAAGCCTGCCAATATGGGTTCCCGCCTCCGCGGGAATGACGTCTGGTTCGGCGGTGTCGACGCTTTTCACTCCTCGTCGGGATACGGCCCCTTGCCACCCGCCGCGATCAACTCATCCGTCCGCGCCTCGATCACCGGCACCGGCACCGATCCCATCTCCAGCATAGCGTCATGGAACGCCCGGATATTGAACTTCGCCCCCAGCTTGTCCTGCGCCTTCTTCCGCGCGGTCTGGAACGCGATCTGGCCCATGTAATAGGACAGCGCCTGCCCCGGCCACGCGATATAGCGATCGACCTCGGTTTCGATCTCGTGGTTCGACAGCGCGGTATTGTCGTGCAGATAGTCCTGCGCCTGCTTCCGGCTCCAGCCCTTCGCATGGATCCCGGTATCGACCACCAGCCGCGCCGCGCGCCATGCCTGATAGCTCAGCATCCCGAACAGGTCGTACGGCGTCTCGTACATCCCCATGTCCTCGCCGAGCGTCTCGCAATACAGCGCCCAGCCCTCGCCATAGACCGACAGATAGGTGTCGCGCCGGAATGCCGGCAGCGCCTTGTTCTCGGACGCGAGCGGCATCTGGAATGCATGCCCCGGCGCGCTCTCGTGCAGCGTCAGCGCGACCTGCGAATAGAAGGGCCGCGACGGCAGGTCGTAGGTATTGACCAGATAGATGCCCGGCCCGCCGCGCCCGCCGGTATAGAACGGTGCGATGTCGGCCGGCACCGGCTTGATTGCGAACCGGCTGCGCGGCAGATGCCCGAACCACTGCGACGCTTTGCCGTCGAACGTCTTGGCGATCCACGCCGCACGGTACAGCAGCTCGTTCGGCGTCTTCGGATAGAATTGCGGATCGGTCCGCAAGTGGTTGAAGAATGCCTGCAGATCGCCCTGGAACTTCACGCTGCGCATCACGCCGTCCATCCGGCCGCGGATCTTGGCGATCTCGGCGAGCCCGAGCGCGTGGATCTGTTCGGGCGTGATATCCTGCGTGGTGTATTCGCGGATTTTCGACAGGTAATAGGCCTTGCCGTCGGGCAGGTCGTACGCCGCCAGCCCCTCGCGCGCATGCGGGATATACTCCGTGCGCAGGAACTTCAGCAATGTCGCATAGGCCGGTGCGACCGACTGCGAGATCGCCGCCGTCCCCTCCGCCCTGAGCGCAGCCTGCTCGGCGGCGGGGATCGTCGACGGGAAGGTCTTGAACGGTTCGTAGAATGGCGAGTCCTGCGGCGTCTTAGCCTCCGCGACCTGCGCAACGCCGTTGTCGCGCCCCTTCAGTGTAACCCGCGCCGGGGTGAACCCGCGCGCGAGCCCGGCGCGCATGTTGCCCGTCTGCTGGTCGAAATAGCGCGGTATCTGGCGCATGACGGCGATGTAGTCGCGATAGTCCTTCACCGACTTGAAATTGCCGCGCGCACTCTCCGCGACATCGCCCCAGAAGCTTGTGTCCGCAGTCAGCGGCTTTTCGTAATCGCGATAGCGTTGCTCGGCGAGCAGCGCGTCGATCTGCTGCGCATAGACCGCGTAGTTGATGCGATTGGCGGGCGAAAGGCTGGCCGGCGGGATCGCCGCCAGTTGCCGCGACACGTCGGTCCAGCGTGCGAGCCGCTCTGCCTGCGCCTGGGGTCCGACGTCGGGGAGGCGCGGTGCGGCTGTCGGATTGTCCTCGCCCTGCGCGAACTGGAGTTGCCGCCACGCATATTCCGCCGTGTAGAGCGTCTTGAACCGCGCATCCGCGGACGTCGCAGCCGCCGCCTTCGGAGTCCTTGAAGGCGCCGCCCCCACAGCCGTCGAACCGAGCGCGAGCAGCAGGATAAAAGCCTTCATCGTCATTCTCCTGGAACCAGCGCCATGATGTCGCGGTACAATGCGGCGGGTATCACCACACCCTCGGTCAGACTGCGCGCCCGCGCCGCGTACCGCCGCTGCGACGGCAGCCGAGCGCCCTGCGCCTCGATCGCCGCGAACATCGCTTCGGCCCGCGCGAGGTGCTCGGCAACCGCATCGCCGAGGAACCCGGCAGGATCGATCGCGATGATCAGTTCACCCCCGATCGGCGATCCGCCACGCGCGGCATCGGCCTCCAGCGATTCCCGGCTGGTCATGTCGCCGATCAGCGGCCCCGCGAGCAGTTCGACCATCGCCGCCAGCGCCGAGCCCTTATGCCCGCCGAACGTCCGCATCGCGCCGTTCAACACCGCCGCCGCGTCGGTCGTCGGCTGGCCACCCGCATCATAGCCCCAGTCGTCGGGAACAGCCTTCCCCGCGCGCCGATGCAGTTCGATTTCCCCACGCGCAACCGCACTCGTCGCAAAGTCAAACACGAAGGGATGGTCCCCCGGCCGCGGCCAGCCGAACGCGATCGGATTGGTCCCGAACACGGGTTCGGTACCCCCCGCCGGCGCAACCCAGGCATGGCTGGGCGTCACCGCCAGCGCAACCAGCCCCTCCTCCGCCAGCGCCTCGACCTCTGGCCACAACGCCGCGAAATGTAGGACATTGTTCAGCGCGAGCGCAGCGATCCCATACCCCCGCGCCTTCACCGCCAGCCGCTGCCGGCCGCGCTCGAACGCGAGTTGCGCGAACCCGCCACCGCCATCGACGCGCACCAGCGCTGGCGACGGTTCGGTGACCACCGGCTCGGCATCGACAGCGACGACACCCTTGGCGATGCTGTTCGCCGCGACCAGCAGCCGATAGATCCCGTGGCTCGCACACCCATCGCACTCCCCCGCGACCATCGTCTCGGCGACCGCCTCGGCATGCGGACGCGACAGGCCGGCGCCGAGCAGCACTGCCCGCGCAAGCCCCCGCACCTCGTCGAGCGTCATCCGCACGTCGTCGCTCACGCGGTCACACCCGGCTTGGCGGTGACCATGCGCACCCCGAACACCGGCCCCGCGGACGAACGATCATGCGGCACGAACCGCACCTTCACGCTCGTCTTCCCCTTGGTCAGCCCGATCGGCAGCGGATAGTCGACATCGAAGAACTTGCCCGGCTGGTCAGCCTCAAGATGCTGCGTCACGACCTTCACGTTATCGACCAGAATATCGAAATCGCGCGCACGTTCGTCTCCCCAATAGGTCGCCTGCAACACCAGCGGTCCGGCGCGCGTCTTCATCGCGAACTCGAAATACCCGCCCGACCGCGCATCGCGCCCGTTCCGCCCGCGATAGCTGACCGGATAGGATATCTCCGACGTCAGGGCGTGGTCGCGCTCGGGCTGCATCTCGCCCAGATGCATTACGTCGACCGACCGCGCGGCGATATCCTTCAGCCGCGCCTGCTCGGTCAGGAACGCCGCCTCCTCGGTCTTCCACGCTGCCTCGCTGAAGCGCTTGAAATATACCGCGCTACGTCGGTCATGCTGGCTGTAGAACGGCACGAAATTCAGGTCCGCCGGACGGATGATCCCCTTCGTCGCATAGCACGCGCCGGCGCCAACCGTCGGCGTGAACGCGGCGAGTAAGTCCGCGCCGACCATCGCCGGATCCGCCTGCTCCCATTTCGCCTCGGTCGGCCCGAGATCGGCGGCCATCACCATCGGCCCGCGCAGCACGGCGACCGTATCGACGTCGCCCGGCGCACTCTCCAGCCGCAGGTCGAGCGGCACGGTGATCGCGACGACATCGCCCGCCTTCCACCGCCGCTCGACGATCGCATAGCCCTTCGCCAGCACCGGCTCGACCGCCGCGCCGTTGACCGTCACCGTCGCACGTCCGACAGCCCAACCCGGCACGCGCAGCGCGATCGGAAAACGTCCCGGCTTGACCAGCTTGGTCAGCGTCAGCCGCGATTCCGGCTCGAACGGATAGCGCGTGTCGAGCGTCAGCACCGCGCCCCGTGCCTGCCAGCGCGCCTCCGCCGGGATGTAGAGATTGACCAGCAGCGTGCCGTTGCCCTCCCAGAAGATCGCCTCGCCGTGCTTCGCATGGCTCTCCATCCCGCTGCCGACGCAGCACCAGAACGCATCGTCCTTCGGCGTCGAATACTCGCACACGGAGCCCGTCATCAGCGGTGTCATATAGCTGAACCCTGCCGTCTTCGGGTTCTGCGCCGCCATCACGTGGTTGAGGTGCGCGCGCTCGTAGTAGTCGAACAGCGCGCCGTCCGGCTGCCAACCGTATAGATGCTGCGTCAGCTTGAGCATATTATAGCTGTTGCAATGCTCGCACGTCTGCTCGGTGATGTGGTTCGCGATCGTATCGGGCCCGGAGAAATACTCGCGATCGGCATTGCCGCCGATCACATAGCTGTGATGCTGCGTGACGGTGTTCCAGAAAAACCGCGCGGCGTTGGCAGGCGCGGGCTTGCCGTTCAGCTCGTGGATCCGCGCCAGCCCGACCAGTTTCGGCACCTGCGTATTGGCGTGAAAGTTCGCGAGCTTGTCCTCGCCCGCGACCATCGGATCGAGCATCTTCCGATCGTACAGCCGCTCCGCGACGTCGAGCCATCGCTTGTCCCCGGTCCGCGCGGACAGCTCGGCATAGCTTTCGTTCAGCCCACCATATTCGCACCCGAGCAACGTCTGCATCTGCGCATCGTCGAGCGCCGCGAATACTTTGGCGAAATACGTCGCGAGCCCCGTCGCCACGGTCAGCGCCTGCGTATTGCCCCACGCAGCATGCACATCGAGCAGCCCCGCGAACACCTTGTGCACCGTATACAGCGGCGACCAGGATCCGTTCAGATCGAACCCGCCCGACTTTATCTCGCCGCGCATCACTTCAGGGAAGATCTCCTCGCCGTCGACGATTCCGCCGTCCTTCCGCTTGCGCCCGAGCGCACCGACATAGCCCGTCCCGCGCTTCGCCTGCGCCCGCGCCAGTTCAGCGACGATATAATCCGCGCGAGTACGGCACTCCGCATCGCCGGTCTGCGCATGCATCAGCACCAGCGCGGTCAGATAATGGCCGAGCGTATGTCCGGCGATCGTATCGCTTTCCCACCCGCCATAGATCGGCGCCTTCGCAGGGAGTCCGGCATAGACCATGAAATTGTGCAGAAACCGGTCCGCGCTCAACCGCAGCAGGTACGTGCGATTGACCTCGACCGCGGTCGCATACGCCGAAGGGAGCAACCGCACGGCCGACAACGGCAAGGGTTTCGCACTGGCCGGCAGCGTTGCCGTCCCCTTGCCGAGCGCCTGTTCGCCCACCGACAACAGCGCCACCGCCGTCGTCCCCATCAACACATCCCGGCGGCTTGCGAACATCTTTATCTCCATTCGGATATCGTATACTATACGTCCGACAGAGCAGCGCAAGTGACACTTTAGCCTAACCTTTGACTTCGAGCGAGCAACGCCATGACAGCCTTCCGCCTTCTGACGCTGCTTCTGGCAACGACCGCGACGCTGCCCGGCGATGCGCAGACCAAGTCCGCCAAGCCCAGTTACCGCCCGATCGCGCAGACCGCGATCCGCACCCCCGCCTTCCGCCTCGCCCTCCGCACCGACACCCAGACGCTCGCCCGCCTCTCGCCCGCCGCCGAACCCGGCTTCGACTTCGTCCCCGGCGCGCGCGAGGCCGAGCGCGCGGGCGACGGCTATGTCCATATCGGCGACATCCACCTCCGCGTGCGGCCACCCGGCGGCGCATGGACCGACTTCGCCTCCGCGCAGCATCGCAAGGCCATCCGCCGCCTGCCCGCGACCGGCACGACGCTCGCCGCCGCGGACATCACCACCTCGCTCGGGACCGCCAGCCCCTTGCGCGTCGAGCGTCGCTGGATCGACGACCACGGCGTCCTCGCGCTCCGCTTCACGCTGACAAACACGACGACCGCCCCCGTCGAGATCGGCGCGCTCGGACTGCCGATGGTGTTCGACAACATCATCACCGATCGCAGCCTCGAACAGGCGCATGCGCAGGCGAGCTTCGTCGACCCCTATATCGGCCGCGACGCCGGCTACCTCCAGGTCACTCGCCTCAACGGCACCGGCCCCGCGCTGCTCGTCCTCCCCGAAAGGGGCACCCCGCTCGAGGCCTACCGCCCGATCCTCGAAGCCGCCAAGGCGCAGGCGGGCGACATCTTCACCGACCGCAGCAAGCGCGGCCAGACCTCCGAAGGTTTCTACGACTGGACCGTCGCCAGCAAAGCCTTTGCCGAGAAGGAATGGGCGAAGGCCGGGGAACAATGGAACGTCCCGACCAGCTTCACGCTAGCCCCCGGCGCGGCGCGCACGATCGGCGTTCGCTTCGTCACCGCGCCCTCGATCGCCGCGATCGAGGACACGCTCGTCGCCAACCACCGCCCGGTCGCGGTCGGCATCCCCGGCTACGTCGTTCCGACCGACCAGGACGCCGCGTTGTTCCTGAAGACCCCGCAGCCGGTCGCGAAGGTCGAGAGCCTGCCGGCCGGCGCGCTCACCGCAACCCCGATGGCGAGTGCAAAAGGCTGGGCCCGCTACACCGTCCGCAGCAAAGGCTGGGGCCGCGCGACGCTCGCGATCACCTATGCCGACGGCAGCGTCCAGGCGGTCAGCTATTACATCACCAAGCCGCTCGACCAGGCGATGGCCGACCTCGGCCGCTTCTCGACGACGCAACAATGGTACGAGGACAAGGCCGACCCGTTCGGCCGCAATCCCGCGATCCTCACCTACGACCGCGAGGCCGGGAAAGTCGTGACGCAGGACCCGCGCGTCTGGATCTCGGGCATGAGCGACGAAGGCGGCGCAGGCAGCTGGGTCGCGGCGATTGCGAAGCAGCTCGACAACCCCGACCCGGTCGAGATCGCCAAGCTGCAACGCCTCGTCGACGAGACCATCCAGGGCGACCTGCAAGTCCCCGACGGCCCGCACGCCGGCGCCGTGCGAAAGAGCCTGTTCTACTACGATCCCGCCGCGCATCCCGGCTATTACGACCCGACCGTCGACTGGAAGACCTGGACCTCCTGGTCGAAGAAGGATGCCGGCGATCTCGGTCGCGCGTACAATTATCCGCACGTCGCGATCGGCCACTGGGTGCTGTACCGCGTCGCGCGCAACCACCCCGGTCTCGTCACCGCGCATCCGTGGCGCTGGTATCTCGACCACGCCTACCAGACGACCACCGCTATGATGCGCGACGCGCCCTATTACACGCAGTTCGGGCTGATGGAGGGCGACGTGTTCGTCGACATCCTTAAGGACCTGAAGCGCGAAGGCCTGACCGCCGAGGCGACCGAAATGGAGCGCCTGATGAAGCAGCGCGCCGATCACTGGCGCACGCTGCGCTATCCGTTCGGCAGCGAGATGGCGTGGGATTCGACCGGCCAGCCCGAAGTCTACGCGTGGATGCGCTATTTCGGCTACCAGCCACAGGCCGACGTCACGCGCCAAGTCATCTTGGCGTATGATCCGACGATCCCGAGCTGGGGCTATAACGGCAATGCCCGCCGCTATTGGGACTTCCTGTACGGCGGCAAATACCCGCGGATCGAGCGCCAGCTTCACCATTACGGCTCGACACTAAACGCCGTCCCGCTGTTCGACGCCTATCGCGCCGACCCGAGCGACCTGCGGCTGTTGCGCATCGCATACGGCGGCATGATGGGCGGCATCACCAACATCGACCGCGACGGCTTCTCCTCCGCCGCGTTCCACTCCGCGCCCGACATGATGCGATGGGACCCGTATAGCGGCGACTACGGCATGGGCTTTTACGGCCACGCGATCACCGCCGCGAGCTATCTGCTGAACGATCCGACCTTTGGCTGGCTAGGCTTCGGCGGCAATGTCGACCAGGCGGCGGGTGCGGTGAGCATCGCCCCGAAGGACGGCGCCCGCACCCGCCTGTTCATCGCCCCCGCCGGATTGTGGATCACGCTGGAGGCGGGGAAAATCGCGCGCGCAACGTTTGTGCCGGCGACGGGGGCGATCACGCTGACACTCGATGCGGCGACTAAGATCAATCCGGTAGCCCGTGTCTTCGTAGAGACGACGACCAAAACCGGCCGCCCGTACACCGCAAAGGGAGCGCACATCGAACGCGGCGGCTACACCGTTCCGCTGGGATCGGCTCCGAGCGAACTCACCCTGTCACCCAGTTGATCCTCCCCCAGCGGGGGAGGTGGCTGGCGCTTGCCAGACGGAGGGGTATCGCGCTCTCGGTAGCGGGCCACCCCTCCGTCAGCCCAAGCGGGCTGCCACCTCCCCTCAAAGGGGAGGATTAAGCGACACCGCATTCCAATCCGGCTCAGCCTCACCGCCAAGCTCGCGCACGAAAAACCCAAACTGCCGCCGCGCGACATAGTCGATCGGCCCGGTCGAGCGCCCGACGCTATGCTCGCCCCCCGGCACCGCGAGCAGCTCGAAATCCTTGCCCGCGCGGATCAGCGCATCGGCGACCTGCATCGTCGATGCCGGGTCGACATTACTGTCCTGCTCGCCGACGATCATCAGCAGCTTGCCCGTCAGTTGCGCTGCGTGATCGACGCCCGAGGCGGCGGCGTAGCTCGCATCGACCGGCCAGCCGAGCCACTGTTCGTTCCAGCTGATCTTGTCCATCCGGTTGTCGTAACACCCGGCATAGGCCACCCCGACCTTGTAGAATTCGCCGTGGAACAGCAGCGCGTTGAGCGTGCTCTGCCCGCCCGCCGACGCGCCGTAGATGCCGACCCGGCCGATATCGTAGGACGGGTCCTTCGCTGCCATCGCGCGGTGCCACGCGATGCGATCGGGGAAGCCAGAGTCCACGAGGTTCTTCCACGCGACGTCGTGAAACGCCTTCGAGCGGTTGGCGGTCCCCATCCCGTCGATCTGCACGACGATGAAGCCGAGATCCGCCTGCTCCTGCATCCCGATCGCCTTGTCGCCACCGGAATGGAACCCGAACGGCCAATATTGCTTGGGCACGAAACTGTCGTGCGGCCCCGCATAGATGTTCTCGATCACCGGATAGCGCTTGCGCGGGTCATAGTCGCGCGGGCGGACGACCACGCCCCAGATGTCGGTCTTGCCATCGCGCCCCTTCGCGACGAACACCTCGGGCGGCCGAAACCCCGCCGAGCGCAACGCGCTGTCGTCGCCCTTCGTGATCGTCGCGACCAGCGCACCGTCGCTCGACCGATGAAGTTCGCTGACGGTCGGCAGGTCGACGCGCGAATAGGTGTCGACATACAGCGTCCCGTCCGGCGAGAACCGCGTGTCGTGATCCGCCTTTGCGGGCGTCAGTGCGGTCAGGTGCCGACCGTCGAAATCGATCCGGTAGACATGGCGGAAATACGGATCCTCCCCCGCGTTCATGCCGCTCGCCGCAAACACGATCTGTCGCTTGGTGTCGTCGACAGCGATGACCTCGCGCACCACCCAGTCGCCGGTCGTGATCCGGTTCTTTACGGCGCCGGTGCGGCCGTCGATCAGGTACAGATGGTTCCAGCCATCGCGCTCGGATGCCCAGACGATCTCGCGGCCATCCGCGCCGACCTCGTGCGCGTAGCGACGATCGGCATAGACGAACGTCTTCGCATCCTCGGTTACCGCGGCGTGCGCAACGCCTGTCTCCGCATCGACCGCGACAATCCGCGCCTGGCCGAAACCGCGCCGGACATAATCGAACGCTACACTCCGTCCGTCACTCCGCCAGCGCGGCACGGAGAGTTCATACGGATTGGGAAACAGCGCGTCGTCGATCACGGTTTGCCGCCGCATGGCGACGTCGAACAGCACCGGCCGTTCCTGGTCGATCGCATCGCCGGGCTTCGGATAGAGCTGGCTTTGCAGCTTCGGCTGGAGTTGGTCGCGCGGCGACGACTCCACACGCAACACCCGCCGCTGATACCCCGGACGAACGCGGTAGATCATGATGTGGCGACTATCGGGCGACCAGCGCAGCATCTCTGGATCGTAGAAATCGCCCGCGCTTCCATCGACGCTGAGCGGCACGATCGTGGTGTCGCCGGTCTTGCGCACGACGAGGTTGTCGCCCTGTACGAACGCGGTCCAATTCCCATCGGGCGAAGCCTTCGGGCTGTTGTCCGCCGGCACCGCCATATCGCGCACCACGCCAAAGCCGCGCGGTCGGCTCCGATCGACGACCGCCTCGCAACGATAGACGACGATCCCGCACTGCCACCGCGTCTCGTCCAGCGAGAACGCAATCGCCTTGCCGTCCTCCGCATAATCGAACTCGGCGAACGGCAGGTGCATCGGATCGACCACGTCGTGCCGCGCATCGCCGAGCGCAGCCGCAAGCTTGGCCGTATCGAATGCGGGCGACTTGGCGAGCGTCTTCGCATCCACCGTCTCGAATGCAAACCCGCCCGCCACCGTCTTGCGATACGAAAAACGCCGCCCATCCGGCGTCCAGCGCGCCGGCCACGCGACCTCACGCGTCAGGTCCTGCCACTCACGGCGCAGTCCGATCGATCGCCGGAACGCGGCTTCGTCGGGCGCGGCCTGCGCCGCCGCCGAAGCGCACAACACAATCAGCGCGAGCGCCCGCGACGAACGACGTACAGTCATCGGATATCCTTGGTCAGACCGATCAACGGCAGCATCGCCGGCACCAGCCCGTCACCGCGCGCCTCGAGCCGGATCGGTCCGCCCTTCGCACCCGCCTGCACCAGCGCCATACACAGCCCATTGAACGCCGAGCGCGACGTCGCATGATCGGGCTCCAGGCTCTGCGGATCGCCGTTGCCGACGCCAAGCAGTGTCGCATCACCCGTCAGCGTGAACGACACGCGATTGGACGCGGTCGGCATTTCGCGCCGTTTCGCGTCGAGGATCGCCACCCGCACCACCGCGACCTCACCCGGCGCCAATTGCCGCCGATCGCTCGACAACCCGATCCGCGCCGCCGGGCCGGTCGTCTCGCGCACTGCGTGCATCACCCGCTTGCCCCCACGATACCCGAGCGCCTCGATCCGCCCCGGGGCATACGGCACCTGCCATTCAAGATGGGTGTTCTTCACCACCGACTGCCGCCCGAGACTCCGCCCGTTAAGGACCAGCTCGACCGCCTCGCAATTGCTGTGCACCCACACCGATACCGGCTGCCCCTCGCGCCCCGCCCAGTTCCAGTGCGGGAACAGGTGCAGCACCGGCTCTCCGCTCCACCACGCGCGGTAGTAAAAGTAATTGTCCTTGGGGAAGCCGCACAGGTCCATCTGGCCGAAGTTCGAGACATTCTCGGGCCAGCGTTCGAACGGCGTAGGTTCGCCGCGATAGTCGAACCCGGTCCAGACGAACCCGCCGCTCAGGAACGGGCGCGCGTCGTAGAAACTCCACCACGTCTCCGCGGTCGTCGCCCATTTGGGAAACTCGCGATCGTAGGCGGGCACGAAGCCGGCCTTGTCGTCGCGCGCATATTCGCCGCGCGTCATCACCGTGCTGCCGGTTTCGGTGCCGATCATCGGCATGGCGGGATTAGCGGTGTGATAGGGATCGATCGCGTCGAGGTAGTAATTGCATCCCATCACGTCGAGCACGCGCGACGCCCCCTCGCCGAACTTGCCGTTGAACGCCTCCGTCACCGGCCGCGTCCCGTCGAGTTCGTAGACCTTGCGCTTCATCGTCTCGGCGATCCGCGCGCCGGTTTCGGTGCCGCGGTGGATTTCCTCGTTGCCGATGCTCCACAGGATGATGCTCGGATGGTTGCGCCCCTGCCGCACCATCCGTTCGAGCTGACCCAGCCCCTCGGCATTGCTCGACATCTGCCGCGTCTCGTCGATCATCAGGATGCCCATCCGATCGCACGCGTCGAGGATCGCGGGCGACGGCGAATGATGCGTCGAGCGATAGGCGTTGCTGCCCATCGCCTTCAGTTGCTCGAGCCGCCAGACGTGCAGGCTGTCGGGCACCGCGAAGCCGACCCCGGCATGATCCTGGTGGTTGCAGGTGCCCTTGATCTTGACCGGCTTGCCGTTGAGGAAAAAGCCGTGGTTCGCATCGAACCGGATCGTGCGGATCCCGAAGCTGCACGTGTCGCGATCGACCACCACGCCGTCGACGAGAATCTCACTGACCAAGGTGTACAGGTGCGGCGTCTCCAGCGACCAGAGCGCGGGTGCGGCGATGCGTGTCTCCTGCTCAGCCGTCACGCCATCCCACGCCGGCAAGCCAAGAGGGTCCGCGAACAGCATTACGCTCTTCCCGTCCGGATCGATCACCGTCGACCGGACCCGCGCCTCACGCGCAGGACCATCATTCGCGATCTCGGTCGCAACCCGGACCGTCGCGCCGCCGGCCTCAACGGAACTGCGCACGGTCGCACCCCAACGCCGAACGTGAACCGGCGACGTTTTCACCAGCCGGACGTCGCGGTAGAGCCCCGCCCCCTCGTACGACCACGCCTCGCCCAGACTCACGTCGCAACGGATGACGAGCACATTGTCCTCGCCCGGCTTGGCGAAGTCGGTGACGTCGATCTCGAATGGCGCATAGCCACTTTCGTTGGATCCCACGACGAAGCCGTTGAGGATTACGAGACAATCGCGCGCCACCCCGTCGAACTGCAGCAGCAACCGTCTCCCCGCGTCCACCTTCGCAATGGGTACGACGCGCCGGTACCAGCCGACGCTGGTCGCCGGCCACATCCGCCCGACCGGCTTGAACCCCTGAAACGCACCCGTGCGATCCGCCTCGCTCCCCGCCGGTCCGAACTGCGCGAACGGCAGGTCGACCGCCCAGTCGTGCGGCAGCGTCACCACCTCCCACGCGCTGTCGTCGAACTTAGATTCGGCAACCGGCGTGCCGACATCGCCCGATTTGGCATAGGTGTCGTGCGAACGGCCGAAGCCGAAATCCTTCGCTGGATCGCTCGCGTGCCCCAGATGAAACCGCCACCCGGTCCCGAGGGAGACGATCTCGCGCGGGCCGACCGAGGGAGACGTCCCCGCCGCAGCGATCGGCATTGCGGGAACGATAGCAGCAAGCGCGGTCACGCCGCCCGTCTTCAAAACGTCGCGGCGGACCAAGCTCGTCATGTCATCACCCCAGTCGTCGCCGTCAGAAGTTCACCGTGGCGCCAACGAACATCGTCCGGCCCAACGTATCGTACACGCCGGGATAGGTGTTGCCGTTGCCGAACGACGACAGGATACCCGCGGCGATCGCCGGCGGGTCCTTGTCGAACAGGTTGTTGACGCCCGCGCGCAACTGGAGCCCCCGCCCGACCGCGACGGTACCGGCGAGATCGATGTAATTATATGCCGAGATCTTCTTGTTGATGACGCTCGGCGTGCCAGCAAGGAAGCTGTTGTCGGACAGCGACGACAGCGTGACCGCATCCGTATGGCGCCACGACACCGATACCGATGCACCCTGCGGCATCTGCCAGGTCGTCCGCATCGCATGCCGCCATGTCGGGTTGGGCTGGCCACAGGTATAGCCGTACAGCCCCCTGCAATCATAGCTGCCCAGACCCGCCAGCGGTTCGGCGGCCTGCTCGATCAGGCGTGTGCCGACCAGGTTGAGGTTAATCTTGCCGAGCGCGCCGATGCCGAACGTGTAATCGGCAGTGATGTCGACGCCGGAGGTCGTCAGCGATCCGGTGTTGTACGTCGTCGAGACAATATAGCCATTGGTGCCGAAGATCGCGCCCGAGCGCGGATCGCGCGTGAACAGCCCGCAATAGAACGGATCGCCGCCGGCCACGCACTGGCTGATCGCGAGCGAAGGATCGACCGAGCTGATATAGTCCTTCACCTTCACGTGGAAATAATCGACGGTCAGCGTGAAGTTGCGCAGCATCCGCGGGGTCAGCACGATACCCGCCGTATAGGTATCCGCCTTTTCGGGCTTCAGTGCGACGTTCCCGCCGAACTGTGCCGAACACGTATCGGACGGACATTCGATGATGCTGCCATATTGTGCCTGCGTCACCCCGGTCAGCCGGCAGACATCGAACGACGCGGTCGGCGATGCGCCGGAGCACGGGTCCTGTGCGGCGACGTTGCCGATCGATCGCGATCCGAACAGCTCGCCGATATTGGGCGCACGGATCGCGCGATTGTAGCTGAACCGAAGACGCGCATCTTCGGACGGCGCCCAGCTCGCTTCGCCCTTGTAGGTCCAGACATTGTATTTCGACTTCAGTCCGGTCGATTGCTGGTCGTTGCGATACGCCGAATAGCGAAGGCCGCCGTTTATGGTGAGCGCATGCGCGAACGGCAGGTTCTGGAGGATCGGAATTTCGATCTCACCATACGCTTCGTTGACCGTGATGCGGCCATCGGAGTCGGTCGCGCCCCCCTGTTCGGCGACCGCGTCCGCGGTGTAGTTCAGCGTCTCGCGGCGACGCTCGACGCCGATCGCGATGTTGACGCCGCGCTTGGCCCAGGGACTGGCGATGCCGAACGTGCCGAGGTCGCCGTTGACGTTGGCGGAGATCACCGTGAGCGCATTGCGCGACGCGGTGTTGCTCTCCGAAAACAGATAGGCGGCCTGCGTGTCAGTGATGGCGTTGGGCTGGAACACGTTGACCGGTATGCAGGCCGGATCGCTGCCGTCGATCACCGAACGACAGGTCGGTACGCCGTTGACGTTGACCACGTCGAGCGCGCGCTGCGCCTTCACGTTGTCGACGTTGTTCATGTACGTCTCGTTGAACTTCACCAACGAATGCAGATAGTTCACGTCGTACTGGAAACCGTGGCCGAGATCGCCGCGCACACCGGCGGAGTAGCGGTAATCCTGATGACGCAGGTCGTCGCGACGCGACTGGCCATCGCCGAGCCGGTAGCCGATCAGCGTGTCCTGCGTCGTCCCGATCCCGGCACCCGCTCCGCATAGCGACTGCTGCTGCGCCGCACTCATCAGCGGATTGTCGCACGGCACGGTGAAGCTCGTTCCCAGGAACAGCGCGGACGGCGCGACCTGCGAGAAGGTGTGATCCTTCATGTACATGAAGCTGCCATAGACTTCGGCGATCGGCGCGATCTCGAACTTGGCGAACGCACCGCCGATGTAGCGATCGTCGGACCGCTGGAGGTAGTTGGTCGGTGAGTAGTTATAGGCGTAGGCCGACGTGTAGGGCACCCAGGTCTGCGTGCCGTTCATGTTGTTGGTCAGTGTCTTGCCGGCGTTGGGCCCGCCCAGTGGCGCAAACGTGCCATAGGTCGAGTTGCTCGAACCGCCGCAGACCAGACCGGTCCCGGCGTCGTCGGCCTGGTTCAGCGCGCACGCGGACACGTCGCGATTGGCCTGAAGGACGGGTTCGGTGTGACGATAGCCACCATAGACGGTGACGTTGCCGCGACCGTCGGCGAAGTTCTTGCCATAGGCGGCGTTGATATCCTGCTTGCCGCCATCGGCTACGCGGCGCGGTGCATTCGCATACCCCGCCGCCGATACGATATCGCGCACCCCGCTATTATCGTTGGTATGAACGCCGAGACCCGATTGGACGTCGATGCGAAGGCCATCGAGATGATCCTTCAGCACGAAATTGACGACACCCGCCACCGCGTCGGACCCATACACCGCCGACGCGCCGCCGGTCACCACATCGACGCGGTCGATCAGCGCGGAGGGCACGAAGTTCAGATCGATCGCCTGCTGCGGCAGCAGACGCTGGCCGTTGAGCAGGATCAGCGTCCGATTGGAGCCGAGGTTGCGCAGGTTGATGTTGGCGGTGCCGTCCGATCCGTTCGAGACGTTCTCGTTCGCGTCGGCAGTGAATTGCGGCAGGCGGTTCAGCACGCTCTCGACGTTGACCGCGCCCTGATATTTGATTTCTTGATCGGTCACCGACGTGATCGGGCTGTTGCTTTGTAGATCGGGACGCCGGATGCGCGTGCCGGTCACGACGATCGCGCCATCGGCGTTCGAATCAGCACTCGCCTCCGGTCCCGGCACAGGGTCCGGCGCAACCTGCGCGTAAGCACCCGACGAAAGCAGTAGCGCGACCATTGCCCCCACACGCGACTGTCGCCGAAATTTTTCAACATAAAATGTCATGGGTGCCCGCGCTCCTGTTTCGATGTTGCGCGCAATCCATCACGCCACCGAAACTAAGTCAAATATAATATACGATATCCCAAATCTGTTTTGGTTGAGGGTTTGCCGTGTGGCGATGCCACAGGCGACAGGAGCGGCGTGATCCGCTGGACGCTGCCGCGGCCCTAGCCGCACATACTCATGATCGCGTGGACGGGGCCATTCGCGAGTCCAACTTCCAGGACAAGGCCCAGATCGCGAAGCCGCCGAGCGCCAACGCGGTGCCAACCCATCCGGTCGAAGGCAGGCCGTAGCCTCCCGCGATCGCCAGGCCGCCAAGCCATGGCCCGATCGCGTTGGCCGTATTGAACGCGGAGTGGTTGAGCGCCGCCGCCAGCGTCTGCGCCTCCTCCGCGACATCCATCAGCCGGGTTTGAAGGATCGTGGAGAGGCCTCCGCCGCAGCCGATCAGCAGGATCACGGGGAGGATCGCCCAGAGATGCGGCGTCGCTGGTGCGTACAGCGATAGTGCGCCGGCGCCGAACAGCAGGGTGATTCCCGCCGCAGGCATCAACGCGACGTCCGCGGCCTTTGCGCAGACCAATGTGCCGATCGTCATGCCGACGCCGAACAGCGCGAACGCGACCGGCGTGAACGCGGACGACACGCCCGTCACCTCGGTCAGCGTCGAGGCGAGATAGGTATAGACGCAGAAAATGCCGCCGAATCCGACCGCCCCGATCGCGAGCGTCAGCCATACCTGCCCGTTACGCAGCGCCGCCAGTTCGCCGAGCGGGCTGGCATCCTTGGCAGGCTGCAAGACCGGCGCGAACCTGGCCAGCATCGCCACCGTCGCCGCGGCGATGATCGCGACGATCCCGAAGCCCCAGCGCCAGCCGAACCACTGGCCGATGCCATTCGCCAGCGGCACGCCCGCGATCGTCGCGATCGTCAGCCCGAGCATCATCCGCGACACCGCCCGCGACCGCTTCTCGCGCGGCACCATCGATGCGGCGACCAGCGATCCCACGCCGAAATACGCGCCGTGCGGCAAGCCACTCAAGAACCGGGCGAGCAGCATCAGGTGATAGGTCGGGGCGAGCGCAGACAGCCCGTTGGCGATCCCGAGGAACGTCATCAACCCGATCAGCAGCACCCGCCGCTCGATCTTGGCCGCCAGCACCGCGATCGTCGGCGCCCCCACGACAACGCCGAGCGCATAAGCGCTGATGACATGCCCCGCCGTCGGCTCGTCGATCCCCAACCCGCGCGCGAACTGCGGCAAAAGGCTCATCGCGGCGAACTCGGTGGTACCGATCGCGAACCCGCCAACGGCGAGCGCGAGCAACGCCATGCGCGTATCGACAGGTTTCATGGGGGATCGCTTTCGTGAGTCGGTGAGGGCGCAAAATGCTGCACCGCAGCATCAGCCCTCTATCAGCCCGGCCGCCGCATCTTGAACAAGGAATCCTCCGTGATCGTAAAGTAATCCGCGGGGCCGCCGCCGCGCAGGATCGGTTGCGCACGCGCCGTCTGGTACACACCATCCTCCAGCATCGCCGAGTCGATGTGGATCGCGACCGCCTCGCCGAGCACCAGCCACTGGTCGAGTTCGCGGCCTTCCTTCGTCTCGAGTCGGATCAACTGCGTCAGCTTGCATTCGAACTGCGCGCGACTGGCGGCGACGCGCGCCGGCTTAACCTTGGTCGACTGCGCCATCTCCAACCCGGCCAGCGCGAACTCGTCGACGTCGGCGGCGACGTTCGCGGCGGTCGTGTTCATTGCCTCGCTCAGGTCGCGTGATACCAGGTTCCAGACAAATTCGCCGGTCGCCTCGATATTGGCGACGCTGTCCTTCCAGCCCATCGACGAGAAGCCGATCAGCGGCGGGCTGTAGTTGAAGAGGTTGAAGAACGAATAGGGCGCGAGGTTCGGTACGCCGTTTGGAGATACCGAGCTGACCCAGCCGATCGGCCGCGGCGCGACGATTGCGTTGAGCGGATCGTGCGGCAGGCAGTGGCCATTCGCGGGTTCGTAAGAATGCCATTCGGTCATAGGCTTATCCCTGCTATTGAACGCTTCGACAGGCTAGAGCGAAGACCGAGCATGAACGATCCCACCACTACCCCCAGATCCGTCGTGGTCGTCAAGCGCCACCGTCTGGCGACGCGTATCTGGCACTGGGTGACGGTGGTGACGATGTTCATCATGATCGGCAGCGGGATCGGCATCCTGAAGGCGCATCCGCGACTGTATTGGGGCAAATACGGCGCGAATTTCGACACCGCCTGGACGACGCTCGACCAGTGGCCGGGATGGGTGGTGACGTTGCTCAACCTGCTGACGATCCCGGCGAGCTACAACCTCGCAATCTCGCGGCGCTGGCATTTGCTGTTCGCGCTGGTGCTGAGCTTTGCGCTGCTTGGGTTCATGATCGTTAGCCTGATCAACCGCCATTTCCAGCGCGACCTCCGCGTGCGCGCCGCCGAGCTATCGCCACGGGAAGTCGCGCATGACGTGAGGGAACATCTCGCCTTCCGCTTCCACGATCCGAAGCGGCCGGGCGCGTACAATATTCTCCAGAAGCTGTCGTACGTGGCGACGATCTTCGTGCTGATCCCGGTGATGATCCTGACCGGGCTCGCCATGTCGCCGAACATGGATGCGGCGTGGCCGTGGTTGCTGGACATTTTCGGCGGGCGGCAATCGGCGCGCTCGATCCACTTTATCGCCGCGACCGGGCTGGTGCTGTTCATCATCGCGCATCTTGCGCTGGTCATTCTTGCCGGCGCCTGGAACGAGGTTCGCTCGATGATCACGGGACGCTGGGCAGTGCCGGAGGACGCCGCATGAGTTCGCTGATTACCCGTCGATCACTCGTTGTCGGCGCGACCGTCGGCGCGGGTGCGTTGCTGACCGGGTGCGACAAGATCGCCGCGAACCCCGAGGCGCGTAAAATCCTGTTCATGGGCGAGAACATGAATCGCGGGCTGCAACGCGCGCTGACCAACCGCAACGCGCTCGCACCAGAGTTCAGCCCTGCGCAGATGTCGCCGATCTTCCGATCGAACGGCACGCGCGATCCGGGTACGCCCGGATACACCGCGATGGTCGCGAACAACTTCGCGGATTACCGGCTCAAAGTCGGTGGGCTGGTCGATCGGCCGCTGTCGGTCACCCTGCCGCAGCTTCGCCAGATGCCATCGCGCACGCAAATCACGCGGCACGATTGCGTCGAGGGCTGGAGCGCGATCGGTAAATGGCATGGGCCGAAGCTTGGCGCACTGCTCAGCGCCGCCGGGTTGCAGAGCACCGCACGCTACGTCGTGTTCACCTGCGCGGACCTGTATCGGGGCACGCCCTATTACGAATCCATCGACCTGATCGACGCCTTCCACCCCCAGACGATCCTGGCCTGGGCGCTCAACGACCGCGTACTCGACGTTGCGCACGGCGCGCCCGTCAGACTGCGGGTGGAGCGACAGCTTGGCTACAAGCACGCCAAATACGTCATGGCGATCGATGCGGTCGCCAGCCTTGCCGGGATCGGCAAGGGTAAAGGGGGGTATTGGGAGGATAACGTGGATTATGATTGGTATGCAGGGATCTAAGCAGCCGCGGGGGTAGCGCAATTCCGTACCAGTCATTAGCTAACGCGGCATGGCTCTTTTCGATCGTTTCCTGGCTCGGCAGGTTAAAACCGGTGAACTCACACTCATCCATGCGGACGGCACGACCAAGCATTTCGGCAAGCCCGACCCGGCCTATAACCCTGTCACGATCCGGTTGACCCAGCCAGGAGTCGCCGGCGCGATCGTCCGCCACCCGGCGCTCGGCGCGGCGGAGGCGTTCATGGACGGGCGCCTCGTGATCGACCGCGGCGACATCCGCGACCTCGTCAACCTGCTCAAGGGCAACAGCCCGTGGGAGCGCGGCGGCGGACTCAATCCGTCGCTGCCGATCAAACTGCTCGATAAGGTCGTCCACCGCGTCGACCGCGTGAACATGGCGCGCCGATCGAAGAAGAACGTGGCGCATCATTACGATCTGTCGGACCGATTGTACGACCTGTTCCTCGACGCAGACCGGCAATATTCCTGCGCGTACTTCACCGATCCGGGAAACAGCCTGGAGCAGGCGCAGTCGGACAAGAAGGCGCATATCGCCGCCAAGCTGGCGATCCAGCCGGGCATGCGCGTGCTCGACATCGGCTGCGGCTGGGGCGGGATGGCGCTGTACCTGCACGCGAAGACCGGGGCCGAGGTTCTGGGCGTGACGCTGTCCGAAGAGCAGTTGAAGGTTGCGCGGCGTCGTGCCGAGGAGGCCCGTGTCGCCGACAAGGTGAAGTTCGAGCTGATCGACTACCGCGCGCTGACCGGGACGTTCGACCGGATCGTCTCGGTCGGCATGTTCGAGCATGTCGGCCCGGCGCACTATAAGGCGTTCTTCCGCAAATGCCGCGATCTGCTGACCGAGGCCGGCGTGATGCTGCTCCACACGATCGGCCGGATGGGCGGGCCGGGCGTGACCGACACCTTCACGACGAAATACATCTTCCCGGGCGGGTATAACCCGGCGCTGTCGGAGATCGTGAAGGGGTATGAGGGACTGAAGTTCTTCCCGACCGATATCGAGGTGTTGCGCGTGCATTATGCGCTGACGATCGACCAATGGTATGATCGGACCGTGGCCGCGAAGGACGCGATCGTCGCGCTGTACGACGAGCGATTCTACCGGATGTGGACGTTCTATCTGGCGGGGGCCGCCGCGGCGTTCCGGACCGGGGGCATGGTCAATTACCAGGTCCAGCTATCGAAGAGCCGCATGACCCTCCCACTAACCCGCGACTACATGATCGAGGGCGAGCAGGCGTTGCGCGAAGGATAATCCGCCCTCGTCACGGCCCCCGTATCAAGTCCGCCAGAGCCGAAGCTCGATTTCTTAACCTACTTGTTCCCCCGCGGAGGCGGGGGCCCAGGACCAAGCAGGGATACGGTACTTAGCTGGGCTCCCGCGTCCGCGGGAGAACAAGGTGTTGGGCGGATGGGTTTAGCGCGGACCCTGCACGTCGGCCTTGGCCGCCGCGCGCTCGTCGCCGCCGATCTTGCCGTCCTTGTTAGCGTCGTACTTCGCGAACGTCGCCGCCAGCAGCGCCTGCGCCTCGGCCTGCGTCACCTTGCCATCCTTATTCTTGTCCGCGCTCGTGAACCAGAGGTCCGCGAGGCGCTTGGCGTGGACCGGATCCGGACGGCCTGGTCCCACCTTCATGTTGCCGATCCGCGCCTGCACTTCCGCGCGGGTCAGGACGCCGTCCTTGTTGGTGTCCGACGCGGCGAATTCGGTCTTGAACTTGGCCGAGGCAGACGCGCGAGTTTCCTGCGCGAGCGCCGGGGTCGCGAAACCCGCGAGAACGAGGACGGTAAGCGTTTGGCGTAGCACGGTGGGATAACTCCAGAGGATTTGCGGCGCAGATAGACCGGTTCGGTTGTACGCGCCATGAACGCCATAGTTGCAGGCGCCGGTTGCATGGAAGCCGCCCAGCGCATAGGGGCGCGGGCATTGGATATTGCCCGAAGGATCCTGCCCGTGACCGATCAGAGCAACCCCGCCGGCGGCGCCGGAATCAACCGCGTCGTATTGGCCTATTCCGGTGGCCTGGACACGAGCGTGATCCTGAAATGGCTCCAGCAGACGTATAACTGCGAGGTCGTGACCTTCACCGCCGATCTCGGCCAGGGCGAGGAACTCGAGCCGGCGCGCGCCAAGGCCGAGATGATGGGCGTGAAGCCCGAGCACATCTTCGTCGACGACCTGCGCGAGGAGTTCGTGCGGGATTACGTCTTCCCGATGATGCGGTCGAACGCGCTGTACGAGGGGCTGTACCTGCTCGGCACGTCGATCGCCCGGCCGCTGATCGCCAAGCGCCAGATCGAGATCGCCAAGATGGTCGGCGCCGACGCGGTCAGCCACGGCGCGACCGGCAAGGGCAACGACCAGGTCCGCTTCGAACTCGGCTATTACGCGCTGTCGCCCGATATCAAGGTCATCGCGCCGTGGCGTGAGTGGGACCTGACCAGCCGCACCAAGCTGATCGAGTTCGCGGAAGCGCATCAGATCCCGGTCAGCAAGGACAAGCGGGGCGAGTCGCCGTTCTCGACCGACGCGAACATGCTGCACACCTCGTCCGAGGGTAAGGTCCTCGAGAACCCGTGGGACGAGGTCCCCGACTACGTCTATTCGCGCACGGTGAACCCCGAGGACGCGCCCGACGCGCCGGAATACATCACGATCGATTTCGAGCGTGGCGACGGCGTCGCGATCAACGGCGAGGGCATGTCGCCCGCCACGTTGCTGTCGACGCTCAACGACTATGGCCGCCGCCACGGGATCGGCCGGCTCGACCTCGTCGAGAACCGCTTCGTCGGCATGAAGAGCCGCGGCATGTACGAGACGCCGGGCGGCACGATCTATCAGCTCGCACACCGCGGCATCGAGCAGTTGACGCTCGATCGCGGCGCCGCGCATCTGAAGGACGAGCTGGCGCCGCGTTATGCCGAGCTGCTGTACAACGGCTTCTGGTTCTCGCCGGAGCGCGAGATGCTGCAGGCGGCGATCGACCACAGCCAGGAGAAGGTCTCGGGCACGGTCCGGCTGAAGCTCTACAAGGGCGGCGTGTACGTGGTGGGCCGCAAATCGCCGAACTCGCTGTATTCGGAGAAGGTCGTGACGTTCGAGGACGACCAGGGTGCCTATGATCAGCGCGATGCCGAGGGCTTCATCAAGTTGAACGCGCTGCGCCTGCGGTTGCTCGCGAAGCGCGACCGGTAACTACGATCGGTTAACCATGCGGCGCTACAGCCGCATGGGTGGACCGCGAACGCCTTGACCTGATTTCCGATCTCGCGATCGCCGTCCTGTTGGCGTTCGTTCTGGGGCTGGCGTGGACCATCGGCGACTGGTCCTCGCTTTCGGCGTTATGGCTGCCCGATACCGACGACGTCATGCGCCTCCAGCAGGTCCGCGACTGGCTTGGCGGGCAATCGTGGAGCGATCTGACCCAATACCGACTAGGTGCTGGCGTGCCGATGCACTGGTCGCGCGTCGCTGATCTGGGCCCCGCCCTGCTGATCACCACCGCGACGCCGCTACTTGGAACACATCGCGCCGAGGTGCTCGCCGTCACCGTCTGGCCGATCCTGCTGTTCGCCGGCGCGTTGCTGTTGGTGGGTCGGATCACGCGCCGGCTTGACCCCGATGCAGCGCGCACGGCGATGGTCATCGCAGCGATCGCATATCCGGCGACGACGATCTTCGTACCCGGGCGCATCGACCATCACGGCCTGCAACTGGTCCTGCTACTCGGCGCGACGCTGGTCGCGATCGGAAAGCCGACATTCCGCAACGGCGCGATCACCGGGGCACTTGCCGCGACCAGCCTCGTCATCGGCATGGAGACGATGCCGTTCTTTGCGGTGCTCGGTGCCGCGGCGCTGCTCGCCTGGGCGTATGTGGGACGCGGGGGCGACGCGCGGATCATCGGTCTGGGTGTCGGGACGCTGACCGGGCTCGGTATCGGCATTGCGGGATTCGCCAGTCGACAATGGCGCTATCCTGCCTGCGACGGATTCACTCAGCAGGCCGCGACCGGCTTGGCGATCATGGCAATCGTTCCATTGGCGGTAGCGGTGCTGGGACGGCATATAATATCGGTCCGAGTCAGGCTGGCAATCGCCGCCGCCCTGTCTTTCGGAGCGCTCAGCGTCGTCCGGCTGCAGTCTCCCGCGTGCGGATCGCCCTATGGGCAGGTTCCTATATTGTTGCGCCGATTGTGGCTCGATCACGTCGGAGAGGCGCAATCGATCGTCACGGCGTCGTTCGGCGTGGCGTTCGGGTATCTCGGAGTCATGCTCGCGGGGGTCGCGGCCTCAGCGTGGCTGGTGCGTCGGCGACCCGGTCGCAACGCGGTCCTGCTGCTCGCGCTTCAGTGCACCGCCGTCGCGATCGCCGCGGTGCAGCTTCGCGGTGCCTATACCGGTGCGATGCTCGGCGCGCCCGCGCTGGCCATCATGATCGGCGCGGCACGGCGGCGGGGTGCTCTCACGCTGGTGCCGGCATGGATTCTCTCGACCGGCATGCTCTACCCTATCGCGGCCGAGGCATTCGTGCCGTCGCCGCGAAAGCCCGCTCCAAGCGCGTCGAGCTGCACCTCGCCTCAAGCGATAGCTGCGCTCGACCACCTTTCGCTCGGCATGGTGATGGCACCGATCGACGTCGCCCCCTGGGGTATCGCCGCCACCCCGCATGCCTTCGTGGCCGGCCCCTATCACCGCAACACCGCAGGAAATGTCGCAATGTACCGGTTCTTTCTCGGCCACAGCGGCCAGGCGCGAGCGATCGCAGATCGATGGAAGGTCCGTTACGTGGTCTATTGCGACAGTGATTTCGACGCCATCCAGCCCGCCCCTGACAGCATGGTGCATGAGCTGGCGTCGCGCAGGATTCCAGCATGGCTGAAGCCGCTGGACCCTACCGGCAACAGGATATTCGAGGTCGTCCCGTGACCGGCACGATCGCACGACTCGACATGGAGCACGACATCCGTTCCGCCCCGCTCTCCGGCGCAGCACGGCAAGGCTGGTGGACGACGCGCGGGTTCGCGGTACTCGCGGTGCTCGCCGCGCTGATTCCCATGCTGTGGCCGGCGATCCCACCGCTGACCGACGTGCCCGGCCACATCGGTCGCTACCGGATCCTCGCTGACGCAGGCACCGGTCCGCTGGCGCAGCATTACGACGTACGCTGGGCGCTGATCGGCAACCTCGGCGTCGACCTGCTGGTCATGGCCTTGCATCCTCTGCTCGATGTCGAGCCCGCGGCTCGGCTGGTAATCGGCGTGATCCCGGCGATGACCGTCGCGGCGATGCTGTGGGTCGCCTATGAAGCGCACGGCCGCATCCCGGCGATGGCGGGCTTCGCGCTACCACTCGCCTATAGCTATCCGTTCCAACTTGGGTTCGTGAATTTCTGTCTTGGTGCGGCGATGGCGCTGGCAGGTCTCGCCTGGTGGATCCGGCTGGCGCGAACGCGACCGATCTGGGTGCGTATAGTAGTGTTCGTGCCGTATGCCGGGCTGACTTGGCTATGCCATAGCTTCGGCTGGGCGATGCTCGGATTATTCGTAATCGGCGCAGAATGGTCACTGCGTATGCGACGCGGTGAGCCCTGGATCGAGGCAGCCTTCGCTGCCGGCCTGATGGCTTTGCCGATGGCATGGCCACTCCTGATCATGCTCGGCGGTGGCAGCGATCGGCTGGCAGGCGATACCGGCAAATGGTTCCGCTGGAGCGCCAAGGCACAATGGCTCGTGTCGATGCTGCGCGAACGTTGGAAGGTGTACGACATCGCTGGCGTCGTACTGATCGTCTGCGCGGTGTGGACCGCAGTCCGCTCGCCACGGATGCGGTTCATAGGCGTGCTTGGCATTCCGGCGCTGTTCGGTCTGATAACTTTCGTGATGCTACCGCTGATGTTCCAGGGCGGGGCCGGAGTCGATATGCGGATGCTGCCTTACGCGGCGGCGCTAGCGGTGCTGGCAATCCGCATCGAGCCGGATCACGATGCGCTTGCGCGGCGGACCGCGACGATCGGCGCCGCGTTTTTCGCGGTCAGGATTGCTACGACGACGATCGCGTTCGTCCTTTTCAGTCAAGGCCAGTCCCGCGCGCTGGAAGCGCTGAACGCCATCCCGCGCGCCGCTGCCGTCCTGGTATTGGTGAACGAGCCGAACATGACATCCTGGTTCAACCCCCGCCTCACGCACATCGCCGGTCTGGCGGTGGCGCGGCGTGAGGCCTTCGACAACGAACAATGGGCGCTCGCGGGTCAGCAAGTGATCCACCCGCGCCATCCCGATGCTGCACCATTCGATCGCGATCCGTCGCAGATCGTCCACCCACCGGGAACCGAGGACCAGACCATCGACTTCGATAAAGCGATACGCGCCTTCGATCGCTGCACGTTCCAACGGGTTTGGACGATCGGCTTCCCGGTCGGACGGGCACAGTCGGCCGACCTCGTCCCGATCTGGTCCGATGGACGATCCGCGGTCTATTCCGTCGCATTCGATCATGCAGGGTGCTTGTCGAAGGGCCCCTTGCGGCGCTAGGCGTCGACGATGACGCGGGGGCAGAACACGGAACTTCACTGGTGGCAGACGCGCGGCTTCGTCTTCGCGGTGGCGCTGGCGTCGATCATACCGTTGCTGTGGCCGGAGATCCCGCCGCTGGTCGACCTGCCAGGGCACATGGGGCGCTACCGCGTTCAGTTGGCGATCGGCGACAATCCTTGGCTTTCCCAGTGGTATAACTTCCGCTGGCAGATGATCGGCAATCTTGGCATTGATCTGCTGATCGAACCGCTAGCGCCGATCTTCGGGTTGCAGCTGGCGGTGAAGCTGATCGTGATGGCGATCCCCGCGCTGACCGTGACCGGGCTGTTGTGGATCGCGCGCGAGGTGCATGGGCGAATCCCGGCGACCGCATTGTTCGCGCTACCGCTCGCCTACAGCTATCCGTTCCAGTTCGGTTTCGTGAATTTCGCGCTGGCGATGGCGCTTGCGCTGAACCTGTTCGCGCTGTGGCTGCGGATGGGGCGGCTTGGGCGGACCAAGCTGCGCACCGCGATCTTCGTGCCCGTGTCGTGCCTGTTGTGGCTGTGCCATACGTTCGGCTGGGGCGTGCTGGGCGTGCTCGCCTTCTCCGCCGAGCTGATCCGCCAGCACGACATCCGCCGCGACAGCGTTCCCAAGAGCTGGGCGCATGGCTGGTTCGAGGCGTTCGTCCGGGCGGGGCTGAACTGCCTGCCGCTCGCGTTGCCGATGGTGATGATGGTGGTCTGGCGCTCGGGCGATCATGTCGGCGGCAAGACGCAGGACTGGTTCAACTGGCGCTGGAAGATGAACTGGATCACGATGGTCCTGCGCGATCGGTGGATGGCGTTCGACATCGCCTCGGTCACGGTGCTGTTCGTGATCCTGTTCCGCGGCGTGCGCGACCAGACGATCGAATATTCGCGCAACCTGGGACTGTCGGCGCTGTTCCTGGCGGCGGTGTACGTGCTGTTGCCGCGGATCGTGTTCGGGTCGGCCTATGCCGACATGCGGCTCGCGCCGTTCGTGCTGGCGATCGCGGTGATCGCGCTGCGACCTCGGCATGGGCTGTCGCTGCGCGGTGCCGCCGTGCTGGCGGCGCTGGGGTTCGCGTTCTTCGGGGTGCGGCTGGCGGGGACCACGGTCAGCTACCTGATGTACGACCGCAGCTACGATCAGGCGATCGCGGCGATCGATACGGTGCCCGAGCGCTCTCGCGTGGTGTCGTTCGTCGGGCGGCGCTGTCGCGACGACTGGGCGTATTCGCGGCTCGAGCATGTGCCTGCGCTGCTGCTCGAGCGGCGTCTCGCCTTCGCCAACGACCAGTGGTCGATGGCCGGCGCGCAGTTGATGACGACGCAATATCCTGCGGCGAAGGGCTTTGCGCATGATCCGTCGGAGATCGTCAGCGACATCAAGTGCCGCGGTCAGTTCTGGCGGCCGATCTCGATGGCGCTGGAGAAATTCCCGCGCGACGCGTTCGATTACGTGTGGCTGATCCACCCGCCGAAATTCGATCCGGCGCTGGTCCGCGACCTGACCCTAATCCGCCGCGATGAAACGAGCCTGCTCTACCGCGTCAACCGACCCGCTAGCCGCCCCGCCGGAACGGAGTAAGCTCGCCGAGATACTCCTGCTGTTCGGCGACGGCTTCGCGTTCGCGGACGAGGTAATCGGCGATCGCGCGGCGGAAGTTCGGGTCGGGGATGTAGTGCGCGGAATAGGTCGCCACCGGCGCATAGCCGCGTGCCAGCTTGTGTTCGCCCTGCGCACCCGCCTCGACGGTCTGCAAACCCCGCGCGATGGCGGCGTCGATCGCCTGGTAATAGCAGAGCTCGAAATGGAGGAACGGCACCTCCTCGGTCGCGCCCCAATAGCGCCCGTAAAGCGTGTCCTCGCCGATCAGGTTGAGCGCGCCGGCGATGGGAATGCCGTCCCGCTCGGCGAGGATCAGTAGGATCTGGTCGCCCATCGTCTTGCCGATCTGGTCGAAGAACGCGCGCGTCAGATAGGGCTGGCCCCATTTGCGGGCGCCGGTGTCCTGGTAGAACACCCAGAACGCGTCCCAATGCTCGGGGGTGATCTCGGCGCCCATGAGGTGGCGGATCGTCAGCCCTTCGACCGCGGCGGCGCGTTCCTTGCGGATCGCTTTCCGCTTGCGGCTGGCGAGCACGGCGAGGAAGTCGTCGAAGCTGGCGTACCCGTCGTTCTTCCAGTGGAACTGCGTGCCTTGGCGGATCAGCCAGCCAGCCGCCTCGAACAGCGCCACCTCGTCGGGGTCGATGAAGGTCGCGTGCGCGGAGGATAGGCCGCTCTGGTCGGTCACCGCCTCCAGCGCCGCGATCAGCGCGGGGGCCTGCTCGCGGTCCTTCAGCAGCAGACGGGGGCCGGGCACCGGGCTGAAAGGCGCGGCGATCTGGAGCTTGGGGTAATATTGGCCTCCTGCCCGCTCCCACGCGTCGGCCCAGCCCTGATCGAAGACGTATTCGCCCTGGCTGTGGCTCTTGGCGTAGGCGGGCGCGATCGCGGCGGGCTTGCCGTCGGGACCGTCGACCACCACCGGCAGCGCCTGCCAGCCCGAGCGGCCACCGACACTGCGCGACGTTTCGAGTGCGGACAGGAAGGCGTGGCCGACGAACGGGTTGGCGGTGCCGGAGCACGCGTCCCAATCCTCGGCCGCTATCGAGGTGACGCCTTGGGCGATGCGGGCGGTGACGGCGTTCATTGCCGTCTAGGTAGAGACGCGAGGGCGCACCTCCAAGGGCCATAGGTGGAGACGCGCAAGCGCGCCTCCGGGGAAGCTCAGGCGGAAACCTGCACGATCGCGTCGATCTCGACCGCGGCACCGAGCGGGAGGACCGCCACGCCGACCGCCGAGCGCGCGTGCTTGCCGATGTCGCCGAACAGCGCGACCATCAGTTCGGACGCGCCGTTGGCGACCTTCGCCTGGTCGGTGAAGTCGCCGGTCGAGTTGACGAACACGCCAAGCTTCACAATCCGCTCGACGCGACCGAGCGTGCCGAGCGCCGCCTTCATCTGCGCGACGAGCATGAGCCCGCACAGCTTGGCGGCTTCCTGCGCGGATTCGAGCGAGACGTCGTCTCCCACGCGGCCCTTAACGAGCTGACCGTCCTTGAACGGCAACTGACCCGAGATGTGGAGCATGCCGTTCGCCAGCACGGTCGGGACATAGGCGGCGACGGGCGCGGCAGCCTGCGGGAGGGTGAGGCCCAGCTCTTCGAGCTTGCGGTCGATACGATCGGTCATGAGAGTGGTATCACCACAGCGGTGGGGGACGGGTCAAGGGGGGGCCGTCGCGCCTCGATCGGTCGCATCCGGCTCCCCTCCCTGAAAGGGAGGGGCTGGGGGTGGGTCGGCTTCCGCATTACGAGGACCGCTGCGACCAAAGCCAGCCTACCCACCCCCAACCCTCCCTTTCAGGGAGGGGGGACCGGAGTGTTCGTGATGAAGCGAGCGACTCAAGCGTTCGCAGGTACGCCCGCTTCGAACCGCGCGGAAATCCAGTCGGCCGCCTCACGCCAGTCGTCGATTCGTGCATGCGCTCCCGGCGCCTTCGGCACGCTCACCGCCAAGGTCGGCTCCGAGACCATATGCAACCTGTGCACCCCCGGCGCGTGCTTCGCGACCGACTCGTGATGCACCGCCAGATCGTCGACGAACACCGTCACAGGCGACCCGTACTCCTCGACCAACCGCGACACCGGCGTACCCTTGCCGCCCTGGTTGCACTCGACCCGGTGCGCGATCCCGAACTTCGCGAGCTGTTCGATCCGCGGTTGGCGGCACTCGTCCTGAAGGTTGGTGAGGATGACGATATCCGCCACCTGCGCCAGCCGCTCGAGCGCCTCGACCGCATGCGGCACCAGCGTCTGGCGGTGCATCTCGCCCGGAAAGAACTCCCCCAGCATCGCCCACATGTCCTCGCGCGACGGCGGCGGCCCGCCATCGCGTCGCGTCATCGCGGTCGAGAAATCGCCGTGCTGGATCGCAAAGTCGATGTCGTGGCGCTCGTCGAGCCAGACACCGAAATGCTTGACCATGTGCAGCAGCACCTCGTCGCAATCGCTGATCAGCAATGGCCTCATGCTTCCAGCTCCCTACGGGCGCGGACCAGCGCCTCGGGTTTCACGCCGAGCGATTCGGCGCAGGCGATCAGATCCGGCTCATGGTTTTCGAGGAAGCCCAGCGCCGCGGACAGCACCGTCGGGTCGCTCGCCCTTGCGCGGAGATCGTGCGGCTCCAGACCGGTCACCGACAACAGCCGCATCGCGCGGTCGGGCTCGACCAGGGTCCAGACCAAAGCGCGCAGGGCGAGCGCTTCGGCGTCTTCGTTTGAATCGCGGTCGCGCATTGCCTATCGTGCTTTCTTTCCGGATAAGGTGTGGCGGTGACAAAGAAGGTGCTCGTTGTCGAGGACAACGAACTGAACCTCAAACTATTCTGCGATTTGCTGCGTGCGCACCAGTTCGCCGTAGAACCTGTGCGCGATGGCCGCGAAGCGGTTGCGCGGGCGCGGGATTTCACGCCCGACCTGATCATCATGGATATCCAGATGCCGCACGTCACCGGCTACGAGATCATCCTCGAACTAAAAGCCGACGAGGATCTGCGCGCGATCCCGGTGATGGCGGTCACGGCCTATGCCGGGCGTGAAGACGAGGAGCGGATCCGGGCAGCGGGCGCGGATGCGTATGTGTCGAAACCGATCAGCCTGGCACGGTTCATGGATGCGGTGGGGGCGCTAATCTGACCAACGATCTGAGCAGGCCCTTTTCCGTTCGTGCTGAGTAGAGACCGAGTAGCTTCGCAGAAGCGTATCGAGGGCGCGTATCGAAGCATGGGTTCCGCGCGCCAACCTGTCCTTCGATACGCCCTCTCGATACGCCGCCTACGGCGACTACTCGACGGCTACTCAGGACGAACGGGAGGGGAACCCCGCCCCACGCCATCCCCCAGCGAAAGCTAGGGTCTCCCCGAAACGGGCGCACTCTCGCGGCGGGGGATCCCAGCTTTCGTTGGGATGGCCAAATTCGGAACGACGTCCAGACACAAACGCAAAAAGCCGCGGAATTACCCGCGGCTTTCCGGATCTTCGCAATCAGTCGACGGCTTGCACCGCCAACCCGATTACTTGATCTTGGCTTCCTTGAACTCGACATGCTTGCGCACGACGGGATCGTACTTCGAGAAGGAGAGCTTCTCCGTCTTGGTACGGGGATTCTTCTTGGTGACGTAGAAGAAGCCGGTGTCAGCGGTGCTGAGCAGCTTGATCTTTACGGTGGTCGGCTTGGCCATGAGCCCAATTCCTATGGCTTGAAAATGCGAAAGCGGCGAACTGACGCCGCCGCTCCATCAAGGGCGGCGCATGGCGGACGCGTGCGATGAAGTCAAGCTTTACGCCCTTCAGGGGCGCGAACATACCGCATTTAACCCGCTATTCACTACCCAAAGCGCTATATATCCGAAGACAACAGGAGCGGGGATCATGGGGCAGGCGCTGAGAATCACCGAGATCGACCGAATCGACGCCATGATAGCGGTGAAGGCCGACCTCGCCGCGCGAATCGCCGCGATCGACGTCCGCGCGCCCTATTCCCGCCCCTGCGACATCGCCACCGAGATCGATGCGATCCGCGTGATCGCCCACAGCAACGGGCTCAACCCTGCCGTCACCGTCGCGCATTTCGTCGATTCGGCGCTATCCCGCGGCGAACACGGCGCGCTGGTCCATAGCTGGCTGGCGATCCTGCGCGATGCGGTCGGCTGCGAACGACAGGACGTCCAGGCGTGCCACGCCTTCGCCGCCGCCTGCTCGGTGCGTCTTGCGGGATAATCCATGGACGCCTTGATGGCGGCATTCGTCGCGGCCGCGCTGGCGCAGGTCGGCGACCGAACCGCGTGGCTCGCCGCGATCCTGTCGGACCGGTACGCCAAGCCGGGACTGATCATCCTGATGGCGGCATTCGCGTTGCTCGCGGCGAGTGGGTTGGCGGCAACGCTGGGCGCGATCATCGGGCCGAAGCTCGCGCCCAACGCACAACAACTCATGCTCGCACTCGCGCTGCTGTTGCAGGGCGGTGGATCGTTCTTTCCGGCCAAGGCGCCCGAACGGCTGACGGGCTGGAAGGTCGGCGCGCTCGCCACCACCGTACTTGGCCTCTTCATCCTCGCATTCGGCGACGGCGTACAGTTCATCGTGCTGACGCTCGCCGCGCGCTCGCCAGTCCCGGCGCTCGCCGCGATCGGCGCGACGATCGGCTCGCTCGTCGTGATCGTCCCCGCTGCGCTGATGGGCGAGGCGGCGTGGCTGAAACTCCCGTTGAGGCCGCTGCGCATCGCCATCGGCATCGTGTTCCTGATCTTCGGGATCGTCCTCGCCCTCGGCGCGCTGCGGCTCGTTTGACCTGAGGAGCATTTTCGCGTTCGGATCGTTTACGCAACGATCTTCAAAACCGGAGCTAGCCATGGCCGACATCAACCCCGCCCTCGAAACGCCCACCGACCTGCCGAGCAACAGCACCAAGTCGGTCGCCGACGCGCTAAACGCCGCGCTCGCCGATTGCTACGCGCTGTATCTCAAGACCAAGAACTTCCACTGGCACATGTCGGGGCCGCATTTCCGCGATTACCACCTGCTGCTCGACGACCAGTCCGCGCAGATCATCGGCGTGACCGACGCGATCGCCGAGCGCGTGCGGAAGACGGGCAATACGACGCTGCGCTCGATCGGCGACATCTCGCGGCATCAGACGATCGCGGACAACGACATGGCGTTCGTCGGCCCGACCGAGATGCTCGCCGAACTGCGCGAGGACAATCTGAAGCTCGTCGAGCAGTTCCGCATCGTCAAGGACGCCGCCGACGCCGCCAAGGACAACGCGACCAGCGGAATCGTCGACGAATGGACCGACCATGCCGAAGAACGCGCATGGTTCCTGTTCGAGGCCAGCCGCAAAGCCTGATCGTTACAGCCTGGGAACAATCCGGTCGCCGGGCCGGTTGAGAGACCTTACCGAAAACTGGAGACCGCCATGCTGAAGCTCGCAATTACCTTTCTCGTCATCGGCGCTGTTCTTGCGCTGCTCGGCTTCGGCGGCATCGGCGGCGCGTTCATCGGCATCGCCAAGGTCCTGTTCTTCATCGCGATCGGGCTGTTCGTAATCTTCCTCGTGCTCGGCCTGCTCGCCGGCAAGGGAATCAAGAACGCGATCGACTGACGCGCCTACCACTCGCGACTCGCCAAGCGGCGCCAATCATGTAGCCTCTGCCGGAAACGGTGGAGGCTATATGCATTTCTGGATCACGATCCTCGCGCTTGCCGCCTTGCCGGCCTCGTCGCTTGCTGCCGTTCCCGACGAGACGCGGTCCGCCGCCCCCGGAGTCGCACCGCCGGCCGCGAACATCGACTCGCTCGCATGGCTGGAGGGAAGCTGGCACGGGCCCGGCCTCGGCGGCGATGCCACAGAGGTCTATGCTGCGCCCGAAGCCGGTCAGATCACAGGACATTTCACGCAGACGCAAAAGGGCAAGGTCGCCTTTTACGAACTGATCCAGATCGTCCCCGTCGGCAAATCGCTGGCCTATCGCCTGCGTCATTTCAACGCCGACCTGACTGGCTGGGAAGATAAGACGGGTAAACCGGAGAGCTTCCCGCTCGTCGCGATGGAGAAGGATGCGGTCCATTTCGATGGGCTGACGATGCGCCGACTCGGGCCCACCCGCATCGACGTCTGGGTACGGATCGACGGCAAGGCGCCGCGCGAGGTTCTTTTCAGCTACACGCGCACCCGGTGAAGATAGGCCCGGTGAAGATAGGCGCGGTGAAGATGGGCGCCGTGAAGATGGGCGCCGTGAAGATGGGCGCCGTGAAGATGGGCGCGATGAAGATGGACGCGGTAAAGGGGTGCGGGGAGCGGCGGCGGCTTCCCGTGCGTTGAACGACGATGCACGCTTTCGCCGCCCTGCTCGACTCGCTCACCTACACTCGGTCCCGCAACGCGAAGCTGAAGCTGATCGCGGATTACCTGCGCGCGACGCCCGACCCCGACCGCGGCTGGGCGATGGCGGCGCTGACCGGCGATCTCGATCTCAAGGGCGTGAAGTCGGCGGTGATCCGCGGCTTGATCGAGGAGCGCGTCGATCCGGTGCTGTTCCGGATGAGCCGCGATTATGTCGGCGATACCGCGGAGACGGTGGCGCTGCTCTGGCCAGAGCCGACGGTTCCGGTCGACCCCACCCCCCTGTCGATCACCGACGTCGTCGAGCGGCTCGCGGCGTTGTCGCGCGCCGATGCCCCCGGCGCACTCGCGGACATGCTCGACAGGTCCGATGCCGAAGAGCGGTTCGCGCTGCTGAAGATGGCAACCGGTGCACTCAGGATCGGTGTGTCGGCGCGGCTGGCGAAGACCGCGCTGGCGGACGCGTTCGGGCTCGACGTCGATGCGGTCGAGGAAGTGTGGCACGGGCTCGACGCGCCCTATGCCAGCCTGTTCGCGTGGGCGGAGGGCACGGGCGCGCAGCCGACCCCCGCCGACGTCCCCGTGTTCCGGCCGTTCATGCTAGCACACGGTCTCGAAGACCTCCGCGTCGATCTCACCGACTATGCCGCCGAGTGGAAATGGGACGGCATCCGCGTCCAGATCGTCCATGTCGCGGGCGAAACGCGCCTTTACAGCCGGACCGGCGACGACGTGACGGGCAGCTTCCCGGAGATCGCCGTAGCGTTCCGGACGCCGGGCACGGTCGACGGCGAGTTGCTGGTGAAGGGCGAGCATCAGGGCGGCACGCTGGAGGACGGCGGCGGCGCGGCGAGCTTCAACGCGCTACAGCAGAGGCTCGGGCGCAAGACCGTCTCGGCGAAGATGCTGGCCGAGTATCCCGCGTTCGTCCGGCTCTACGACCTGCTGCTCGATGGTCAGGAGGATCTGAGGACGCTGCCCTGGACCGAGCGGCGCAAGCGGCTCGAGGCGTTCGTGCCGCAACTCGATCCCGAGCGGTTCGATCTGAGCGCGGTGATCGAGGCGAAGGACTTCACCGCACTGGAAGCGATCCGCGCCACCTCGCGCGATGCCGCGATCGAGGGCGTCATGCTCAAGCGGCGCGACTCGCCCTATGTCGGCGGACGACGCGCGGGGCTCTGGTACAAATGGAAGCGCGATCCGCTGACCGCCGATTGCGTGATGATGTACGCGCAACGCGGCTCCGGGCGACGCTCGTCCTATTATTCGGACTATACCTTCGGCTGCTGGACCGAGCACGGCGAGTTGCTCCCCGTCGGCAAGGCCTATTCCGGGATCACCGACGAAGAGCTGAAAATGCTCGACAGCTTCGTCCGCAACCACACGCAGAACCGGTTCGGACCCGTGCGTGAGGTGGAGAAGACGCTGGTGCTGGAGATCGCGTTCGATTCGCTCCACGATTCGAAGCGGCACAAATCGGGCGTGGCGATGCGCTTCCCACGGATCGCGCGAATCCGGACGGACAAGCCCGCGGCGGAGGCGGACCGGATCGAGACGCTGAAGCGGATGATTACGTAATCCGCGCGTCATCGAAGCACACGGCGTAGGCGGGCTATCATGCGCGATCCTGCTAAGCGTAAGGATGGTCAGGTGAACAGTTCGAAACACCCCCGCACGGCAGCGGCACGACGCTGGCGGCGCGGCGCGTGGGTTACCGGCATCCTGTCGGCAATTGTCGTGCTGTTCGTCTATCTCGCGGGCTATTTCGATCGCGATCCGGTGCATGTGTATCCGGCTATCGGCGTCCGGTCGTCGGAAGCACCGTCGATCGCGGTCGTCAATTTCTCGGGCGACATGGGGCTGCGGTTCCTGCTCGGCGCGTCGACCTCGCGGGGACTGACGGAGCACGGAATCCCGGTCGTCGGGATCACGACGCCGGCCTTGTTCGCGCGGTCTCGAACGCGCGACGAGCTGGATGCGATCGTCGCGGACGGCATTCGAACGGCACTGGCCCGGACCGGGGCTAAGCGGATCGTAGTCATGGGCCAGTCCTACGGCGCCGACATAGTCCAGACCGGGCTGGCGGACCTCCCTCCGTCGTTGCGCGCGCGGGTCGCAGCGATCGTGTTGATCCTGCCGGGGAACACGGTCTTCTACCGCGCCGATCCCTCCGGGCTTCTCTACGATCACGGAACGCCGGACAGCATGGGCGCGGCGACCGGAGACCGGCTGACCTGGGCGCCGCTGACGTGCATCTACGGCGTCGAGGAAACCGACAGCCTGTGTCCGCTGCTGACGATCCCGAACGCGCGCAAGGTCGGAATGCCGGGCGGCCATAACATCCGCCACGATGCGGACGGGTTGCTCGCGCACGTGCTGGCGGCGATCCGCGGGGTCGCGCCGGGGGGCGGGCGCGCTGGTAAGTAGCGGCCGAAGACAAAGGGCGATCGCTGGATCGATTCCAGCAGCAGCGCCTCGTCAAAGTCTGCCCCCAGAAACTCAATCACCCCCCTCCGTCATCCTGACGAAATGAGGCGCGGTGGATTGGCTCGCCCCACATCGCCCTTCTCCTGCCCCCTGTTCTCCCGCGAAGGCGGGAGTCCAGCCTGGGCTCCCGCCTTCGCGGGAGAACAAGAGAGAGGGTACCGGATAGCGTAACGGAGCAGCTTACTGCGGCGGCGTAGCGCCAATCTTTATTTCGAACAGCGTCGGCCAGTATTTGCCCGTCACGAACAGCCGATCCGCCCTCGCGTCCCAAGCAATACCGTTCAGCACCGCTTCCCGGTCGGTCGCCGCGATCTCCGCGACGAGCGGGCGGAGGTCGATCACCGCGGTGACCTTGCCGGTTGCCGGATCGATGCGGACCAGAAAACCCGTATGCCAGACATTGGCGAGCAGCGCGCCGTGGACATATTCAAGCTCGTTGATGTCGCGCAGCGGCCGCCCGTCGATCGTCACCGCGACGCGCTTGCGCTCGGCCAAGGTAACCGGATCGCGGAAAATGATATCGGCGCTGCCGTCGGACTGGAGCAGCGAGACGCCGTCGGTCGTCAGCCCCCAGCCCTCGCCGGTGTAACGGTTTTGTCCCTTCGGCTTTAGCGTCCGGACGTCCCAGCGATGCGCGATGCCGTCATGCCAGGTCAGGCTGACGAGCTGGTCCTTCCACAGCGCGAGGCCTTCGCCGAATTGGGCAGGGTCGATTCGCGCCCTGGCGAGGATCTTGCCGTCGGTGAGCGACACGCGCCGGACGTCGGATTGCCGCTCCTGCCCCGTGCTCTCGTATAGCGCGCCCTCGTGCCAGAGCAGACCTTCGGTGAAGGCGGTCCGATCATGCGGATAGCGGGCGACGATCGTCGCCGACAGCACGGGGACGCTCGTAGGCTCCGGCGCGGCCGGCGTGGCGGCCTGCCCGGCGCGCGCCGCGGACGAATAGAAAGACGATGAAACGAGAACGGCCGGCCCCGCCAAAGCGAGACCGGCCGCAATCGTCATCCTACCGAACACGGTCGGATCAGTCAGCTGAATCAGCCGCCTGCGCTCAGGTTTACCGCTGCGTACTTGCCGCGACGATCGACCTCGAGCTCGAACTCGAGCTTGTCGCCCTCGTTCAGCGTCGCCATGCCGGCGCGTTCCACGGCCGAGATGTGGACGAATGCGTCAGGCTGTCCGTCGTCGCGCTGAATGAAGCCGAAGCCCTTCATCGCGTTGAAGAACTTGACCGTACCGGTCGCCTTCTCGCCGGTGAGCTGACGCTGTGCGCCACCTGCACCACCGTCACGGTCGCCACCACGGGGCGCGCCCGGGCCGGCATCACGGTCACGCGGCGGGCCGCGATCGGTGACGGCCATCGGCTCGCCGTCGATCTTCAGATCGGTCGCCGAGATACGGCCACCGCGGTCGACGAGCGTGAAGCCGAGCGGCTGACCCTCTGCGAGCGCGACCATGCCGGCCTGCTCGACTGCGCTGATGTGGACGAACACGTCCTCGCCGCCGTCATCGCGAACGACGAAGCCGAAGCCCTTCTGTGCGTTGAAGAACTTTACGACCCCGGTGCCTTCGCCGACGACCTGAGGAGGCATGCCGCGACCACCGCCGCCGCCGCCACCGCCCGAGAAGCCGCCGCCACCGCCGCCGCCGCGGTAACCACCGCCGCCGCCGCCGCCGCCACCGAAGCTGCTGCCGCCGCCGTAGCTGCTGCCACCGCCGCCACCGTAGCTCGAGCCACCGCCGCCGCCGTAGCTGCTGCCGCCGCCGAACCGGTCGCCGCCGCCACCAAAGCTGCTGCCGCCGCCGAACTCGTTGTCGCCGCCGCCGAAGCTGTCGCGCTTATCGCGGCCACGCCCGCCACGGTTTCCGCGGCCACCTTTATCGAAACCCATAAGCTCTGTTCGTCTTCCCGGTTCGCCCGCAAATTTCTCAAAACCCTTGTGCCGGACGACGAACGCAGGTTTTCCAGCGCGAAACCTTTTGCGCCTTGAGGGGACCCTTAGCGCAAAATACAAGCCGTCGCGAATAGATTCTGATCCGAAGACGCCTGATTTGGATCGATACTGACGCAAGTGTCGCTCGCGAGCCACGACTCGTCGCAAGGGCGCCACGCAAGCCATCTTATCGCCCGATTCGACGCCGCAGCCCAATATAGGGCCATTGAGCGTTGCGCCACGGACCGCTACGGCCACCGTCATGACAGTTCATCTCCACGAAGGCGACATTCCCGCCGATCTGTTCGCGGCCGGCGCCGCGATCGCCGTCGATACCGAGACGATGGGGCTCATCACCCCGCGCGACCGGCTGTGCCTGGTCCAGTTGTCCGATGGCGGCCCGGACGAGCATCTCGTCCGCTTCGCCGCGGGCGCGGGCTACGACGCTCCCAATTTGAAGGCGCTGCTGGCCGACCCGGCACGCGTGAAACTCTATCATTTCGGCCGATTCGATATCGCCGCGGTCCAGCATTACCTCGGCGTCGTCGCGGCGCCGGTCTATTGCACCAAGATCGCGTCGCGTCTCGTGCGGACCTACACCGATCGCCACGGCCTGAAGGAGCTGGTCCGCGAACTGCTCGGCCAGGATATCTCAAAGCAGCAGCAATCGTCCGACTGGGGCAGCCCCGAGCTGTCCGACGCGCAGAAGGATTACGCGGCGTCCGACGTGCGCTTTCTCCACCGGCTGCGCACCGAACTCGACAAGCGCCTGATTCGCGAGGGCCGGATGGAACTCGCACAGGCGTGCTTCGACTTCCTGCCGACTCGCGCCGCGCTCGATCTTGCCGGCTGGCCCGAGATCGATATCTTCGCCCACGCATGACCCAGATACCGGCGCCCTCCCCGACTGCTCGCCGTGCGCGCACCGCACGGCAGGATTGGGCCGCGCCCGGTGGCAGTCACGATCGCTTCGTGGCGATCGCGCGCGTCGCGCTGCCGACCGCGATCGGCGTGCTGGCGGCGTTCCTGGTAATGGCGCCGCTGACCGCGGGCGGCGACGTGTCGTTCCTGCTCGACAAGAACAAGGTCGACGTCGCGCAGGAACGGATGAAGATCCAGGCGGCACGCTATCGCGGCGAGGACAGCAAGGGCCAGTCCTTCACGCTCGACGCGAAGTCTGCGATCCAGAAGAGCTCGGCCGAGCCGATCGTCCAGCTCAACCAGCTCGCGGCACAGATCCAGCTGACCGACGGCCCCGCCAACATCAAGGCGAACACCGGCCGCTACGACATGGACACCGAGAAGGTGCAGCTGTTCGGTCCGCTCAACGCCACCGCGGCGGGCGGCTACGACCTGAAGACCACCAACGCGACGATCGACATGAAGGCACGCACGCTCGAAAGCGGTGGTGCTGCGACCGGCACCGTCCAGCAGGGGACCTTCAGCGCCAACAAGCTGCGCGCCAACCTGGAGGAGCGCACTGTTACGCTTGACGGCAATGCCCGCTTGCGGATCATCCCCAGAGGGCCGAAATAGCCGCCATGCGCGCTTCCCCTATCTTCGCCGGTCGGATCCTCATCGGGATAACCGCCGTCCTGCTCTCCACGACCGCGGTCGCGCAGCAGTCGCACAATTCCAACGCCCCGATCGATTTCGGTGCGGATCATATCGAGCTTCAGGACAAGGCGAACCGCGCCATCCTGTCGGGCAATGTCGCGGTCAAGCAGGCCGAGATGACGCTGAACTCGGCGCGAATGACGGTCGCCTATACCGGCCAGGTGATCGGCGGAAACCCGCAGGTCTCGCGGCTCGACGCGTCGGGCGGCGTGATCGTCAAGCGTCCCGACCAGACGGCGCGCAGCCAGTATGCGATCTACGATCTCAACCGCCGCGTCATCACGATGCTCGGCGCGGTCACGCTGACGCAGGCGGGCAACACCGTGAACGGCGGGCGCCTGACGATGAACCTCGACACCGGACGTTCGGTGATCGACGGATCGTCGGTCGCCGGGGGCAGCGCCGCAGGATCGGCCGCGAGCGGTGGCACCGTGACGCAGACCGGTGGCCGCGTGACCGGCACCTTCTCGGTTCCCAAGCGCAACTGACGCGCGAGCGTACCGCAGGGGCTTCCCTCCGGCGGCGCGCTCATGCATGTTTCCTGCCAAACCCCCGAGGTTCGGCGACACCTTCAACGCCGAGGTTCGGCGACTGACTTTTGCGAGGGCCTGATCCCATGGACGCCACCACGCTGCCCCCGATCGAGGACGTAGAGCCGATTTCCGAGCCGCCGGTGAGCAACGGGCTCCAGGTCGTCTCGATCGCGAAGTCCTATGACAAGCGCGTCGTGCTGACCGACGTGTCGGTGTCGGTCGGGCGCGGCGAAGTGGTCGGGCTGCTCGGGCCCAACGGCGCGGGCAAGACGACCTGCTTCTACTCGGTGATGGGTCTGGTGAAGCCGGATTCGGGCCGCATCATGCTCGACGGCGAGGACATCACGAAGCTGCCGATGTACCGGCGCGCGATCCTCGGCCTCGGCTATCTGCCGCAGGAGACGTCGATCTTCCGCGGGCTGACGATCGAGAAGAACATCTTGACCGTGCTCGAACTGTCCGAGCCCGACAAGGCGGCGCGCCAGCGGAAGCTCGACACGCTGCTCGAGGAATTCGGGCTGACCCGGCTCCGCGCGGCGCCGGCGATGGCGCTGTCGGGCGGTGAGCGGCGGCGTGCCGAGATCGCCCGCGCACTCGCGGCGGATCCGTCGATAATGCTGCTCGACGAGCCGTTCGCGGGCATCGACCCGATCTCGATTGCCGACATCCGCGATCTGGTGAAGGACCTGAAGCGCCGCGACATCGGCGTGCTGATCACCGACCACAATGTCCGCGAGACGTTGGAGATCGTCGACCGCGCCTACATCATCTACGACGGCCGCGTGCTGTTCTCCGGCTCGCCGGCAGAACTGGTCGCGGATGCCAACGTGCGACGCTTGTACCTCGGCGAAGGCTTCTCGCTTTAGGTTTATGGAAAGGCTGGCGCATCCATTCCTCCCCGGCACGGGGAGGGGGACCAGCAAAGCTGGTGGAGGGGGCGCCCCGCAAACGCAGCGTCTGACGCGAGCCCCCTCCGTCGACGCTTCGCGCCGCCACCTCCCCTTGCAGGGGAGGATTTAGTGAGCCTCGCCCCCCGCCTGGACATCCGCCAGTCGCAATCGCTGGTGATGACCCCGCAGCTCCAGCAGGCGATCAAGCTGCTGGCGCTGTCGAACCTGGAGATCGAGGGGTTCATCGCCGAGGAAGTCGAGCGCAATCCGCTCCTCGAAGCGAGTGCAGCCGAAGATAACGACGCCCCCGACCGCGAACCCGCCCCCGAAGTCCGCGACGAACGCGTCGCCGCCGACGAACTCGTTTCCGGCACCGGCGCGGGCGACGAACCGACGCTCGACGTCGACTACGCCACCGAAAGCCATCAGCAGGACAGCGTCGCGGACGGCGGCAGCGGGATGGACGGCGCGCTCTCGATGACCGGCGCAAGCGCGGGCGGTGTGGGCGGCGAGGACGGCCCCGATCTCGATGCGTTCGCCGATACCAGCCTCAGCCTCGCGGACCACCTGCTCGCGCAGGCCGGTCCCGCGATCCCCCGCGAGGATGCGTTCATCGCCGCGCACCTGATCGACCAGATCGACGAGGCGGGCTATCTCACCGTGGCGCTGCTCGACATCGCCAACAGGCTCGGCGTGCCGCTGGTCCGTGTCGAGGCCGTGCTGGCGACGATCCAGACCTTCGACCCGACCGGCGTCGGCGCGCGCGATCTTGCCGAATGCCTGACGTTGCAGGCGAAGGAGGCGGATCGCTACGACCCCTGCATGGCGTTGTTGATCGCCAATCTCGACCTGCTCGCGCGTGGCGAGCTGACCCGATTGAAGCGGATTTGCGACGTCGACGACGAGGACATGGCCGACATGATCCGCGAACTGCGCGGCTATGATCCGAAGCCCGGCTGTCGCTATGGCGGCGAGCCCGCGCAGTCGGTGACGCCCGATCTGTTCGTGGCGCGTACGAAGGCAGGCTGGGCGATCGAGATCAACGCGTCGACTTTGCCACGCGTTCTGGTCAACCGGAGTTATTACACCGAGTTGTCGGGCGGGCAGCAGGACAAGGCGTCGAAGGCGTGGCTGAGCGATTGCCTCGCCAGCGCCAACTGGCTGGTGAAGGCGCTCGACCAGCGCCAGCGGACGATCATCAAGGTCGCGACCGAGATCGTGAAACAGCAGGAAGCGTTCTTCCTGAAGGGCGTCGCGCACTTGCGGCCCCTGACGCTGCGCCAGGTGGCGGACGCGATCGAGATGCACGAATCGACCGTCAGCCGCGTGACGAGCAATAAATACGTGTCCTGCGCGCGCGGCCTGTACGAGCTGAAATACTTCTTCACGAGCGCGATCCAGTCCGCGGATGGCGGCGAGGCGGTGTCGGCGCAGGCCGTGAAGTCCGCGATTCGCGCGCTGATCGATACGGAAGGCGCGAAGATCCTGTCCGATGACACGCTGGTCGAGTTGCTGAACGCCAAAGGCTTCGACATCGCGCGCAGGACCGTCGCAAAGTACCGCGAAGCGTTGGGGATCGGAAGTTCGGTACAACGCCGTCGGGCTCGTACATTAGAGGGTGCCGGCTGAGCTTGCCTTTCGTCGCGATGGGCCTAGCGTCGGGCCTGTCATCTCGGGGGGGCCCAGAACGATGCACGACCAAGCCACACGCGACTTAGCCGCCACGGCAGCCGAACCGACGATACTTCAGGCGACCGAGCCCGACGGCGCACCGCGTCTCGCGGTCCTCGACATCCTCCGGGGGATCGCGATCCTCGGCATCCTGTTCATGAACATCAACGACATGGGCGGTTCGCTCTGGGCGTCGTTCGGCGATTTTCGGCATCTCGGCTGGAGCCAGGCCGATCAGGTCGCCTGGTGGCTCCGCGAAGTGATCGCCAACGGCACCGCGCGCTGCATGCTCGAACTGCTGTTCGGCGCGGGGATGGTGATCCTGACCGACCGCGCCGCGCTGAGCGTCGGCAAGCGCATCGTGATGAAGCGCTATTATCTGCGCAACGTGCTTCTGCTCGGGTTCGGCATCGTCCATCTCTTCATCCTGTTGTGGCCCGGCGACATCCTCCACAGCTATGCGATCGCCGCGTTGGCCGCGTTCCTGTTTCGGCGGATGCAGCCGCGCTGGCTGATCACGATCGGGCTGGTCGCCGCCGTCGCGCAACTCGGTGGCGCAGGCTATTTCGGCTATTATCAGACGGTGCAACAGCGCTCGCAGGTCGCCGCGATCACCGCCGCCCGTGCCGCCGGTCGACCGATCACCGCGGACGATCGGAAGCTGCTCGCAAAGGTCGCGACCGGCGACGCCAAGCGCGCGAAGAGCAAGGCCGAAGGCCGTGCGAAGGTCGTCGCGGAGGACAAGGCACGCACCGGCAGCTTCGCGACATGGGCGGCGATGCAGTGGAGCGTCACGGTCACGCTCCAGTCGCGGGGGTTCGAGCTGATCGTCTTCTGGGAAGCCGTCAGCGTCATGCTGATCGGTGCCGCGCTCTACAGGCTCGGCATCCTGCAAGGCGCACGATCGCGCGGCTTCTACCTGCGCATGACGCTGATCGCCTACGCCGTTGCCATTCCGCTGCGGGTCGTCGGCGCGATCGAACAGACCCGGTTCGATGGTGCGCCGAAAACGATCTGGGCCACCGCCGAAGTCGCGCGCGAGGCGATGACGCTCGGCCATATCGGCGCGGTATGCCTGCTGCTCGGCACCGGCTTCGGCGCCACGCTGTTGCGGCCGTTCATCGCGGCGGGGCGGACGGCGCTGTCGATCTACATCCTCCAGACGATCGTCTGCCTGTGGATCCTGTTCCCGCCCTTCGGCCTTGCGCTGTACGGCACGCTTGGCTGGGCCGGACTCATGGCGACCGCGCTGGCGGTCAACATCGGCCTGTTGCTGATCGCCAACGCCTATGTGCGGAAATTCGACATCGCCCCGGTGGAATGGGCATGGCGCTCGCTCGTCGAGGGCCGCGCGCTGCCCTGGCGCAAGGCGACGCCGCCGCCGTTCTCGGGAGAACTACGCCCGGCTTGACGGGGCGGCGGCCTCAGTCGTCCTCGTCCTCGAACCCCACCAGCGCCAGCGCGCGCGCCTTGATCTGGCGGGTCATGCACCAATGGACCAGCGCGTCCTCGCGGCCGTGAGTGACCCATACTTCCTGCGGGGCGATCTCGGTCAGCGTCGTGGTGAGTTCGTCCCAGTCGGCGTGATCACTCAGGATCAGCGGCAGTTCGACGTTCTTCTGGCGCGCGCGGCCGCGGACGCGCATCCAGCCGCTCGCCATCGCGGTGATCGGATCGGGCAGCCGCCGCGACCAGCGATCGTTGAGCGCGCCGGGCGGGCACATCACGACATGCCCGGCCATGTCCGCCTTCTTGGCATCGGCCACCGGCAGCAATTCGCCGAGCCTGACGCCGTGCTCGGCATACAGGTCGCAGAGCTTTTGCAGTGCGCCGTGGATGTAGATCGGGGCGGTGTGCCCCCGCTCGCGCAGTTCGGCGATCACGCGCTGTGCCTTGCCGAGCGCATAGGCACCGACGACGACACAGCGGTCCGGATTGGCGTGCAAGGCCGCGATCAGCTTGTCGATCTCGTCGCCGGTATCGGGGTGGCGGAAGACGGGGAGGCCGAACGTCGCTTCGGTGATGAAGACGTCGCATTTGACGGGTTCGAACGGTGTGCAGGTCGGGTCCGCGCGGCGCTTGTAATCACCCGAGACGACGATCCGTTCGCCGCGGTAATCGAGCACGATCTGTGCGGAGCCGAGCACGTGGCCGGCGGGGACGAAGCCGATATCGACCTCACCCATCCGGATCGTCTCGCCGTACGCGACCGGGTTGCCGGCTTGCGGACCATAGCGCGCGTCCATGATCGCGAGCGTTTCAGGGGTGGCCCAGACCGCCGCGTGACCCCCGCGCGCGTGATCGGCATGGCCGTGCGTGACGAGTGCCTTCGCGGTCGGGATCGAGGGGTCGATCCACGCGTCGATCGGCTTGACGAGGATGCCGTGCGGATGCGGTTCGAGCCAGTCGCCGAGTTTTGCCATGGGGAGGTAACGCGTGACGCGGGGGTGCGGTGCCGTGAACCTCGGTCTGCGCGTGGTGGCGTGACCCATGGTCCCCGTCATGCCGGACTGGTTCCGGCATCCACGCCTCCGCGCAATCGAGAGCGGTGAGGTCGCGGAACGGGTCCGGGGGTGACGGAGTGTTGGTGGGGTCTGTCATTCCCCTGTTCGGGACGAACCGGAGTCGACGTCGCCGCGCGCGTTGGCGGCGACCGATCGATCCTCCCCCGCCAGGGGGAGGTGGCACCGCAGGTGACGGAGGGGGAGGACACGGAACAGAGGTCTTCGCTTACCGCCCCCTCCGTCTGGCAAGGGCCAGCCACCTCCCCCTGGCGGGGGAGGATCGCAAGTCCTTGCTTTACCGCCGCGTTTTACCGCCGACCACCGACCTTGATCGTCGCTAGAATCTGATCCATCCGCGCCGCAGCCACCGCCTGGGGCGGCGCAAGCCGGCCGGCTGGTGCGGCCGCCTTGACCGCATAGGTGATCCGGTCGATCGCATAGCAGGCGCCGTTGATGACGCTGCGGAAGTTGGTCGCGTTCACCTGCTGGCTCATGCCTGCGTCACCGTTGGTGTAGACCGTCCAGCGGTGACCGCCGAGCATCCGATTGGGAAGCCGCCTAGCATGGCCGGCAACCAGCCCCTCGGTACCGCATTTGGCGACCACGCCCGCGCTCCGGCTGAAGCCGACCTGGATCATCTCGGTCACCTGCCCCTGGCCGTCGGTCGGTTTGGCGACCTGCCAGAAGCGGACGATGCCGACGCCGCGGCCGACTGGCGTCCCGTCCCACATCTGGCGCCAGCCGCTGTTCAGCAGCGCGCGGCCGGCGAAGTTGCGCGTCGGCATAAGGCTGGACGGATGCGAGAGGCGGACCATGCCGCCGCCGCCGACGAACGACTTGTCGGCGGCAGTGGCATTGGCGAACGGCAGGAGTGCGAGCAACGGTAGCGGCAGGAGATAACGAAAAAGCGACACCGATCGTCTTTCACAACAGAGCTTTAGCCAAAGTGGCGGTCGTTCCGCACGCGGTCCATAGCGGTGCGGCGCGATGCCCCCATATGACGACGATGCGTGAACAGGCCGTGAGCGACCTTCCCCTTCCCTTGGAAAACTGGTTCGCGTCGCGCGGTTGGCGGCCGCGGCGGCATCAGCGCGAGATGCTGGCGGAAGGGCGCGCGGGGCATCATGCGCTGCTCGTGGCGGCGACCGGCGCGGGCAAGACGCTTGCCGGGTTCCTGCCAACGCTCGCCGAACTGATCGAGGCGCCGACGACGGGTCTCCACACGCTTTACGTCTCGCCGCTGAAGGCGCTCGCGGTCGACGTGCAGCGCAATTTGCTGACACCGATCGACGAGATGGGCGTGGATATCCGCGTCGAAACACGTACCGGCGACACCCCCTCGGATCGTAAAGCGCGGCAAAGGATCAAGCCGCCGCAGATCCTGTTGACGACGCCCGAATCGCTGTCGCTGCTGCTGAGCTATCCGGACAGCATCACGATGTTCGAAAACCTTCGCACGATCGTCGTCGACGAGGTCCACGCGTTCGCGACCGGCAAGCGCGGCGACCTGTTGTCGCTGTGCATGGCCCGGTTGCAGACGATTTCGCCGGGGATGCGCCGCGTCGCACTGTCGGCGACGGTCGCGGATGCGGACGGCTATCGCGCGTGGCTCGCGCCCGACGGCGATATCGACCAGGTCGCGATGGTCCGCGGCGAGCCCGGCGCGGATCCCAACATCGCGATCCTGCTCCCCGAAGGCCGTGTGCCGTGGTCGGGGCATTCGGGCCGCTATGCCGCCGCGCAGGTGATGGCGGAGATCGAGGCGCACGAGACCTCGATCGTGTTCTGCAACACGCGCAGTTTGGCGGAGCTCATCTTCCAGGATCTGTGGAAGGTGAATGCGGGCAATCTCCCGATCGGCGTCCACCACGGCAGCCTCGCTAAGGAAGCGCGGCGGAAGGTCGAGAACGCGATGGCCGAGGGGAAATTGCGCGCGCTGGTCGCGACGTCCAGCCTCGATCTGGGCGTCGACTGGGGCAATGTCGATTGCGTGATCCAGATGGGCGCGCCGAAGGGATCGTCGCGGCTGTTGCAGCGGATCGGTCGCGCCAACCACCGGCTCGACGAATCATCGCAGGCGATCGTCGTGCCGGGCAACCGGTTCGAATATCTCGAGGCACGCGCGGCGCTCGACGCGGTCGAGGCGGGCGAACTCGATGCGGACATTTTTCGCGTCGGGGCGCTCGACGTGCTCGCGCAGCATGTGATGGCGTGCGCGTGCGCGGCGCCGTTCCGCGAGGCGGACCTGCTCGACGAGATCCGCTCCGCGCTGCCCTATTCCGCGCTGCCGACCGAGACGTTCGAGCGCGTGCTGCATTTCATCAGCGACGGCGGCTATTCGCTGAAGGCCTATGACCGGTTCAAGCGGCTGACCAAGGACGCGGACGGGACGTGGCGGGTCAGCCACCCCAAATTCATCGGCCAGCACCGGCTGAACGCAGGGATCATCGTCGAGGCGACGATGCTCAACGTGCGGTTCGGCAATGGCCGCGTGCTGGGCCGGGTCGAAGAGGCGTTCGCGGCGCAGCTGAGCCACGGCGACACGTTCTTCTTCGCCGGGCTCAGCCTGGAGGTCATGAAGATCGACCTCGAGGATCTGGTGGTGCGCGCGACGTCGAAGCCTGCGCGGATCCCGACCTATGGGGGCAGCCGGATGCCGCTGTCGACCAACCTTGCGGACCGCGTCCGCGGGTTCCTCGCGCAGCCGGGCGACTGGGCGCGCTTCCCCGACGACGTGCGCGAATGGCTGGAGATGCAGGCGTATCGATCGGTGATGCCCGAGCCGGGGCAATTGCTGGTCGAGACGTTCCCGCGCGAGGGACGGCATTACATGGTCGCGTACAGCTTCGAGGGATGGAACGCGCACCAGTCGCTCGGCATGCTGATCACGCGACGGATGGAGACGCAGGGGCTGAAACCGCTCGGGTTCGTCGCCAATGACTATGCGCTGGCGGTGTACGGGTTGGAGAAGATCACCGATCCCGCGGCGTTGTTCTCCGCGGATATCCTCGAACACGAGTTCGTCGAGTGGGTGCAACAATCGCACCTGTTGAAGCGCGCCTTCCGCGAGGTGGCGGTGATCGGCGGGCTGGTCGAGCGCCAGCATCCGGGCAAGCGCAAGACCGGCAAGCAGGTGACGTTCTCGACCGACCTGATCTACGACGTGCTGCGGAAATACGAGCCGACGCATCTGTTGCTGGAGGCCGCCTGGGCGGACGCGCGGGCGCGGATGACGGATGTGGGGCGGCTGGCGTCGCTGCTAGACCGCGCGGCGGCGACGATGGTGCATGTCGATCTGGAGCGGGTCACGCCGCTCGCGGTACCGGTGCTGACGCTGATCGGGCGCGAGAAGGTGGCGACGAACAGTTCGGACGATGCGCTGCTGATCGAGGCGGAGGCGATGATCGCGGACGCGATGCGGCCTGATTGAGTCGGGTTCGATCCTCCCCCGCCAGGGGGAGGTGGCTGGCACTTGCCAGACGGAGGGGGAGGTAAGGGCAAACCCCTGTTGCGTGGTCCTCCCCCTCCGTCGCCTAAGGCGCCACCTCCCCCTTGCGGGGGAGGATTTCAGAATGGCTCAGCTCCTGCCCGGCAAACACCAAACGAACAGTGGCAAGCTCGTAATAACCGCCGCGGCCCTGTTCTCCCGCGAAGGCGGGAGCCCAGTCTGGATCCCCGCCTTCGCGGGGAAACAAACTTACGATAACCGTCATGATATTCGGGGCCGTCCGCCGCTAACAACGGTAGTTGCGCACACCGTGGAATGAGCGCAGCATTTGCAGCATGCACAGGTGGCTAGCCCCTCTATTGCTAGTCATTTCCGCCCAGGCCAGCGCCCAGGACGCCGTCCCGCCGCAACAATATGCTGCACCCTCTCCGAGTGCAGCATCCGCAGCAGAACCCGACCCCGCCACGCTCCTGTTCGGCGAAGACGAAACCCGCATGACGGTCCCCGTGACGATCGCCGGCGCCGGCCCCTTCCCCTTCGTCGTCGACACCGGCGCGCAGCGTACCGTCATCTCGCGCGAACTTGCCGCCGCGCTCGGCCTCGCTCCCGGCCGGACCGTGCGCGTCACCGGCATGACCGGGTCGGACAGCATCGGCACCGTCGTCATCCCCTCGCTGAAGGTCAGCGTGATCGGCAGCGCCCCGATCGAGGCGCCCGCGATCAGCGCGATCAACCTCGGCGCGCGCGGACTGCTCGGGATCGACACGTTGCAGGATCACGCAGTGACGATCGACTTCGACACCAAGACGATGACCGTCATCCCCTCGCGCAGACGACAGCACCGCGAACGCACAGGTCCCGACGAGATCGTGATCAGAGCGCGGAGCCTGTTCGGGCAACTCGTCGTCACCGACGCCTATTGCAACGGCATCCGCATCCGCGTGATCCTCGACACCGGCACATCGGTCAGCATGGCCAATGGCGCGCTCCGCCGACGGGTCACGCGCAAGCTCGGCAGCGCGGCGCGCTCGCAACCGGTATCGCTGACCGGCGTCACCGGCGAAACCGTGGTCGCCGACTACACCACGATCGACCGGGTCTCGATCGGCAACCTGACGCTCGGCGACCTGCCCGTCGCATTCACCGCGATCGACGCGCCACCGTTCCGCCAGTTCGGCTTGTCCGAGCGACCGGCGATGCTGCTCGGGATGGACGTGCTGAAACTGTTCCGCCGCGTCGACATCGACTTCGCCAACCGCGAGGTGCGGCTCGCCTTGCCCCGCGGAACACGCCGGCGTTGAGAGCGGCGCTGATAGCCGCGGCGTCGAGGTTGCGTCGGCGCGCGTTGGCTGCAACTCTCCCGATCGAAACGAAAAAGGGGACGACGATGCGCGCGACTGATTGGCTACTTACGGCGGCGATTCTTGCTGCGCCCGTCTCGGCACAGGCGCAGTCGCGACCCGACCAGAAGGCGTTCCTCGGCCTCTACAAGGAGTTGGTCGAGACCAACACGACGCTGTCCGCGGGCAGTTGCACGCAGGCCGCGGCACAGATCGGCGCGCGGCTGAAGACGGCGGGCTATGCGGACGCGGACATCACCTATTTCTCGGTGCCCGAGCATCCGAAGGACGGCGGGCTGGTCGCGGTGCTGAAAGGCTCGGACGCGTCGCTCAAGCCGATGCTGCTGCTCGCGCATCTCGACGTGGTCGAGGCCAAGCACGAGGATTGGGTGCGCGATCCGTTCAAGCTGATCGAGGAAGGCGGCTATTATTACGCGCGCGGCACCGTCGACGACAAGGCGCAGGCGGCGATCTGGTCCGACGCGATGATCCGCTTCAAGATCGGCGGGTACACGCCTAGGCGGACGATCAAGCTCGCGCTGACCTGTGGCGAGGAGACGACCTTCGCGTGGAACGGCGCGCAGTATCTGGCGAAGGCGAAGCCCGATCTGATTGCGGCCGAGTTCGCGCTGAACGAGGGCGGCGGCGGGCGGCTCGACGATACCGGCAAGCGCCAGTTGCTCGCGATCCAGGTCGGCGAGAAGGCGGCGCAGAACTATACGTTCCTGGCCACCAACCCCGGCGGGCACAGCTCGCAGCCGACGCCCGAGAACGCGATCTACGAACTCGCCGATGCGGTGAAGGCCGTCCAGGGCTACGAGTTCCCCGTGAAGTTCACCGACACGACCAAGGCATTCTTCGCGGCGAGCGCGAAGGCGATGCCGGGCGAGATGGGCAGTGCGATCACGCGGTTGCTCGCCAATCCCGAGGACAAGGCGGCGGATGCGATCGTCAGCCGCGACAAGGCGATGCATTCGACCTTGCGGACGACGTGCGTGGCGACGTTGCTGAACGCCGGTCATGCCGAGAACGCGTTGCCGCAGCGTGCGACGGCGAACATCAACTGCCGGATCTTTCCGGGCGAGACGGTGGAGGGCACGCTCGCCAAGCTGAAGGAGCTGGCGGGGGCGAAGGTGACGGTGACGGCGAACCAGCCGGTGCGGCCGACCGCGATCCCGCCGACGCTCGATCCGAAGATCATGGCGCCGGTGACCAAGGTTGCGGCCAAGCATTTCCCCGGCATCCCGATCCTGCCGATGATGTCGACCGGGGCGACCGATGGGATCTTCTTCGAGGCGATCGGGATCCCGGTATACGGCGTGCCGGGCGTGTTCATCGACAAGGACATGGGCGGCATTCACGGCCTCAACGAACGTATCCGGGTCACGTCGCTGTATGACGGCCGCGATTATCTGTTCGATCTGGTGAAGGCGTTTGCGGGGTAATGTCTCGTGTCCCTCTCCCCTCCGGGGAGAGGGAGGGAGGAGCCGCAGGCGACGGAAGGGAGAGGGGCGTGAGGCTCGGGACGGCGTGTCCCAACACCCCTCTCCCTTCCCACGGCAAGTGCCGCGGGCCCCTTCCCTCTCCCCAAAGGGGAGAGGGAGCTGGCGTTACACCGTGACCTGTTCGCCCAGCTCGAGCACCTTGCCGGGCGGAATCTTCAGGAAGTCGGTCGGATCGCTTGCGTTGCGTTGGAGGAACATGAAGATCCGGTCCTGCCACGGCGGCATGCCCTTCTCCGCATCGGGCTTGAGCGTATTACGGCCGATGAAGAACGACGTCCGCATCGGGTCCAGCCCAAGCTGCTCGGTCTTGTTGCCGACGCCTAGGTCACGCGGCACGTCCGGGGACTCCATGAAACCGTAGGTCAGCACGACGATCGAGAAATTCTCGTCCACGCGCTCGACCTTCGCGCGCTGAGATTCCTCCACGAACGGCCGGTCCGCCGTTCGGATGCTACAGATCAGGTTGCGCTCGTGGAGCACCTTGTTGTGCTTCAGATTGTGCAGCAGCGCACCGGGCGTCGCATGCGGGTTGGCGGTCAGGAACACCGCGGTCCCCGACACGCGCTCGGGCGGGCGCTTCTCCAGCGCGGCGGCGAGGTCGCTGAGCGGGATGCTCTGGCGCTTCTCGAACGCGCTGACGATCTTCTTGCCGCGCACCCAGGTGAAGATGATCAGCCCGATCGACGCGGCGATGACCAGCGGCACCCAGCCGCCCTCGATCACGCGGAGGACGTTCGCACCGAAGAAGATCAGGTCGAGCGTCAGGAACGGCAGGATCGCCGCGAGCGCCAGCGGGCGCGACCAGTTCCAGCGATGGCGGACGACGATATAGGCGAGCAAGGTGGTGACGACCATCGTGCCGGTCACCGCGATGCCGTACGCCGCCGCCATTGCCGACGACGTCTTGAACTGAATCACCAGCACCAGCACGCCGATCAGCAACAGCCAGTTGATCGCGGGGAGATATATCTGGCCGGCGAATACCGCCGAGGTCTGGCGGATGCGCAGCCGCGGGAGCAGGCCGAGTTGGATCGCCTGCTGCGTCAGCGAGAACGCGCCGGTGATGACTGCCTGGCTGGCGATCACCGTCGCAAAGCCGGCGAGAATGATCAGCGCCGGGCGCAGCGATTCGGGCGCCATCAGGAAGAACCAGTCCTGGTTGACGAACGGAATGCCGCGCGCCGCCGCGTCCTCGAGGCTGGCGAGTGCGAACGCGCCCTGCCCCAGATAGTTGAGCGCGAGCGCCGGGAAGACGAGGAAGAACCAGCCGATCCGGATCGGCAGCTTGCCGAAATGGCCCATGTCCGCGGTCAGTGCCTCCGCCCCGGTGACGGTCAGGAACACCGCGCCGAGCACGAACAGACCGGTGACGCCGTGCGTCGCGAGGAACGAGACGCCATAGGTCGGCAGGAACACGCGGACGATCGAGGGTTCGTCGGCGATATGCCAGATGCCGAGCACACCGATCGCGACGAACCAGACGATGCAGACCGGGCCGAACAGCTTCGACACCTGCGCCGTCCCGCGCGCCTGGATCATGAACAGCGCGATCAGGATGCCGATCGTCAGCATGCGGACGACGCCTTCGTTGAAGATGTGCGCCGCGCTCGGGATCGTCCGCAGCCCCTCCATCGCCGACAGCACCGACAGCGCCGGCGTGATGATCGCATCGCCGTAGAACAGCGACGCCCCCGCTGCGCCGAGCACGATCGCCACCTTCGACCGCATGCCGAGCGCGCGACGGGCGAGCGCGGCCAGCGCCAGTACGCCGCCCTCGCCCTGGTTGTCCGCGCGCATCAGGAAGATGACGTATTTGACGGTGACGACGAGGAACAGCGACCAGAGCGCTAGGCTGAGTACGCCGAGGATTTCGCTCGGATCGATGCCGCCCGCGGACGACTGGCCGAGCGCCTCCCGGAACGCGTAGAGCGGACTGGTCCCGATATCGCCGAACACCACGCCGATCGCGCCGACCGTCAGCGCGGCCAGCGCCGGATGCGGATGCAGATGCGCCGCCGACATATCGGCGGGCGCGCAGACCTGCACCGCCACGCCGCCGGCGGGCGGTTGATGGACTGCGGCAGTTTGCGGTGTTCCGGCTTCGGACGACATGGCGCGAAAAGCGCTCCTCATGAAGGGACGGCGCGCTTTACGCCGATTGCCGACATGCGCAAGTCCTGCCCGTCGTGGCGCATGCCGGCTTGATTCGCCGCGGCGGGGGCTGCATGGCGAGCAAATGGTTCCCTTTTCGTTCGGCGGACATGCGCTTCTGGCGTTGCCACAAGGCGCACTGTTCTGGCCGGAGCGGCGCGCCCTGCTGGTCGCCGACCTGCATTTCGAGAAGGCGAGCTGGTTCGCGGGTCGGGGGCAGATGTTGCCGCCCTATGATTCGATCGCGACCTTGGCCGATCTCACCGCGCTGGTCACGGCGACGGGTGCGCGCGAAGTCTGGTGCCTGGGCGATAGCTTCCATGACAGCGACGGGTGTGCTCGGTTGCCGCAGCGGGCGCAGGACATGCTGCGGGCGATGACCGATACCACGCGCTGGACGTGGATCACTGGCAATCACGACCCGGCGATCCTCGATCGGTGTGGCGGAGATGTCGTGGACGAGGTGGTCGTCGACGGGCTGGTGCTGCGGCATGAGGCGGACCGGGCGGAAACGCGGCCGGAACTGTCTGGGCATTTCCATCCCAAGCTGAGGCTGCGCGTGCGGGGGAAATCGGTGGCGCGGCGCTGTTTCGTAACGACCGCGACGAAGGTGATTTTGCCGGCGTTCGGATCGCTGACCGGGGGACTGGATGTGGACCATCCGGAGATCGTTCGGGCTGTGGGGATTGGTGCGGAGGCGATGGTCCCGGTGGCGGATCGGATGCTGCGGTTTCCTGTTGCTGCTTGAGGGAAAGCCCTAGCAAATAGTCACCTCCCCGGCGAAGGCCGGGGCCCAGGTGGGGACGGCTGCTAGTCAAGGACTGCACGCCGTTACCTCGACCTTGCCACCTGGGCCCCGGCCTTCGCCGGGGTGGTGCAGCTTAAGGTAAAGCCCTCAGTTCGAAATCGTCGGAAACGCAGCCCTGAACGCCGCCACCTTCGGCTTGTCCCACATCACGATGTACGGATGCGTCGGGTTCCGGTCGTAGAAATTCTGGTGATACGCCTCGGCCGGATAGAACGTCCCCGTCTCCAGCTTCGTCACGATCGGACCGGAGAACGCGCGCGTCGCGCCGAGTTGCGCGATGTACGCCCGCGCCACCTGCGCCTGTGCCGGCGACTGCGGGAAGATCGCCGAGCGATAGCTGGTGCCGCTGTCCGGGCCCTGACGGTTCAAGGTCGTCGGATCATGCGCGATCGAGAAATAAACGCGGAGCAACGTTCCGTAGCTGACGATCCGGGGATCGTAGGCAATCTTGATCGCCTCGGCATGACGAGTCGTCTCGGCCGACACCTGATCGTAGGTCGCGGTCGCCTTGGTACCGCCTGCATAGCCGGTCGTGACCGCCTTCACGCCCTTCACATGTTCGAACACCGCCTCCATTGTCCAGAAGCAACCGCCAGCGAGCACCGCGGTCTGGATACCGGATGTCGCGGGAAGGTCGGTCTTGACGGCGGGGATGACGACGGCGCGGGCGCCCTGCGCGGTGCCGGTGGACATGAACGCACCGGCGATACCGACAGCGGCGAGCGTGGCGAGGAACGGCTTTTTCATGTGTCTATACATGGGGTTGCCGCGATCGTTCGCCAAGACGCGCGTAAAATTAGCGCGTGGCGGGCGCGCTGTGTTCAGATTAGCGCGTGGCGGGCGCGCTGTGTTCGAAATGGCTGGCGAAGGTCTGGCGCGCCTCGGCGGGCTGAAGCGCGAGCAAGCCGATCGCACCCAGCACGAAACCGCCGCTGAACTGCCAGAAAAAACTCGACTTTACGATACTGCGCATGATGCGATCCCAATGAAACCAAGTGACGACACCGACCGGATGGGCCGGTGTCAGCTACGTACCGGCATGTCGTAGAGATGCCGGCCAACCACAATGTCGTTTTTAGAAACTCTCGATTAACGCGCCGTGGCCGATGCGTTCATCGTGCAGCAGGGATCCCCCAGCAGGATTGCCGGCAGATGTCGCCGCGTGTCTCGAATGTTGCGCGAACCTTACGATCCTCCCCCGCAAGGGGGAGGTGTCGCCGAAGGTGACGGAGGGGGAGGACACGGGACCGAGGTTACCCCTTCCTCCCCCTCCGTCTGGCAAGTGCCAGCCACCTCCCCCTTGCGGGGGAGGATCGGGCGGTTACTTCAGCGCGGCGCAGGCCGTCTGGATTCGGGTGCACGCCTCGCGAAGCAGCGCGTCCGACGTCGCGTAGCTGATCCGGAACGCGGGGCTGAGGCCGAACGCGGCGCCCTGCACCACCGCCACCTTGGCGTCGTCGAGCAGATAGCCGACCATCGCCTCGTCGGTGTCGATCAGGCGACCGTTCGGCGTCGTCTTGCCGATCAGCTCGGCGAACGACGGATAGACGTAGAACGCACCCTCCGGCGTGGGGCAGTGCATGCCGTCGATCTCGTTGAGCATCGCCACGACTAGATCGCGACGGCCCTGGAACGCGGTGTTGCGCTCGGCGAGGAACGACTGGTCGCCATTGAGCGCAGCGACCGCCGCCGCCTGTGCGATCGAGCATGGGTTCGACGTCGACTGCGACTGGAGCTTGGCCATCGCCTTGATCAGCCATGCCGCGCCGCCCGCGTAACCGATCCGCCAGCCGGTCATCGCGTATGCCTTGGAGCAGCCGTTGACGGTCAGCGTGCGCTCGAACAGCTCGGGGCATGCCTCGGCGATGGTCGCGAACTTGAAGCCGTCATAGACGATGTGCTCGTACATATCGTCGGCAAAGATCCACACGTGCGGATGCTTCGCCAGCACCGCGCCGAGCGCCTTCAGTTCGTCGATCGTGTAGCCGGCGCCGGTCGGGTTCGACGGCGAGTTGAGGATCACCCACTTGGTCTTCGGCGTGATCGCCGCATCGAGTGCGGCAGGGTCCAGCTTGTAGCCGACCTCCGGGCCCGCCTTGACGATCACCGGCACGCCGCCCGCAAACTGCACGACGTCGGGATAGCTCACCCAGTATGGTGCGGGGATGACGACTTCGTCGCCCGGATCGATCGTCGCGACCATCGCGTTGAACAGGGTGTGCTTGCCGCCGACGTTCACGCTGATCTGGTCGGTGGTGTACGTCAGCCCGTTGTCGCGCGCGAACTTGGCGACGATCGCCTGCTTCAGCTCGATCGTGCCGTCGACGTTGGTGTATTTGGTCTTGCCGTCGCGGATCGCCTGGATCGCGGCCTCTTTCACGAAGTCCGGCGTGTCGAAATCGGGTTCGCCGGCACCCAGGCCGATCACGTCGACGCCTGCGCGCTTCAGTTCGAGAACGCGCGAGGTGATCGCGAGCGTCGGCGAAGGGCTGATGCGGCCGAGCGCGGCGGATGCGTGCATGGTGTAACCTTTGCGGTTGTCCGCAGTACGCCTGCGGAATTCGCGGGCGCTATACGCTCCGCTTGGCCAAATTCGCAACCGTAACGATCGCCGGAATGAGGCCCCGGACCGCATTTCCGATGAAAAAACCATTGGCGAGGTCGGCCCGGGTGACCGGCGCCTCGACCGCGCGACCCGATCCGAGCAGGTCCGCGCGGAGAATACCCGGGAGCAGGCCGTGCCGTAGCGGCGGCGTGACGAGGGTCGCGCCTAGCTTCACGAACAATGACGTGAAGCTGCCTTCGGTGAGGAACCCGTCGACATCCTCGAACACGACCTCGAACGTCCCCGCCGCCTTGCGCGCATCGTCGTAGAACGCACGTGCGGACGTCTTGTGGCGGAGGCGGAAGTCGGTCGCAGCGACCGGCAGCGGCACGATCGCGACGGTGGCTTGCGGAGGCGAGTGCGGGAGTGGTGCCGCCTCGATCGCGATCGCGCCCGAGGGGCTTAGCAACAAGCGGATGCGGCGGGGCCCCCGCAGTCGGAAGGTCGCCGCCTGGAGTTCGTTGCGCGCGGTGTGGCGGTCGAAGGTGAACCCCAGGGCCTGGGCGCTCGCCTTCATCCGCGCGAGATGCGCCTCGAGGCGGAGGAGCCCGTCGTCGGGATCGAACGCCATCGTCTCGATCAGGTCGAACGGGCGCTGGCCGGCGGTGACGAACGCGCCCTTGGCATGGCATTCCGCCCATTCCGCGTCGCCCATGCTGTCGGCGACGATGCCCGAGCCGAGGCTCATCATGGCCGCATCATCCCGGACCGCCAAGGTGCGGATCGCGACGTTGAAGATCGCGTCGCCGTTCGCGTCGAAGCGGCCGATCGCGCCAGTGTAAATGCCGCGGGTGCGCGCGTGCTCGACCTCGGCGATGACCTCCATTGCGCGCTGTTTGGGCGCGCCGGTGATCGATCCGCACGGGAACAGCGCGGCCAGCACGTCGACCGCGTCGCAGTCGGCTTTGAGCGTCGCGGTGACGGTCGAGGTCATCTGGTGGACGGTCGGATAGGTCTCGACGGTGAACAGGTCGGGGACCGCGACGTGGGTGGCGACGCGCGACAGGTCGTTGCGCATCAGGTCGACGATCATCAGGTTTTCGGCGCGCTGCTTGGGGTCGGCGGCGAGGGCCTCGGCGAGTGCGCGATCGGCTTCGGGCGTGTCGCCGCGTGGCGCCGTGCCCTTCATCGGGCGGCAGGTTAGCGTGTCGCCGTCGAGCGCGAAGAAGAGTTCGGGGGACAGCGACAGGAACCGCGTCTCGCCGGTGTCGATCAGCGCGCCGTAGCCTGCCTTGGCCTGCTGCCGCAGCCGGGCGTAGAGCGCGAGCGGGTCGCCGACGAACGGCACGCTGGCGGCGAAGGTGAGGTTCGCCTGATAGATGTCGCCCGCCGCGATCAGGTCGAGCACGCGTGAGAGGCTGGCGTCGTAGGTGTCGCGGTCGATCAGCGGCTCGGGGGCGCCGGTCCACGCGCCGGTGGGATCGGGGAGCAGCGCGGCGACGTCTTCGGGCGCTATCGTGTCGTACTCGGCGAACAGGCCGAACCAGAGCAGCGGGCCTTCGGTGTGGACATCGACCGGCTTCGAGGAGAGTGCTGCGCCGGCTTCGTAGGTCAGGTATCCGGCAGCGTGCAGCCCTTCCGCGCGGGCGTCGCGGAGGGCGTCGAGCGCCGGGCGGACCTCGGCGAGCGTATCGGCGCGGACGATCCGGACGGGGTCGCGGTACAATCGCGCCGGAGCGCCCCCCTCACGAGCATCATCGAGCAAAACGAAGGGCGCAGTCCACATCGCCTTCCCTGTTGCACGGGCGATGGGGTACACCGCAAGCGGCGATTGCTCCAACCGATGCGCTATCCTATTTCGGGGCCATGACAAATCCAGCCACTCAGCCCCTGCGCGCCGCGATCGTGCCGGTCACGCCGATCCAGCAGAACTGCACGATCCTCTGGTGCACGACGACGATGAAGGCCGCGGTGATCGATCCGGGCGGCGACCTGCCGCGGATCATGGCGGCGGTCGAACAGGCGGGGGTCACGGTCGAGAAGATCCTGCTCACGCATGGGCATATCGATCATGCCGGCGGTGCGAAGCGGCTGTCGAACGATCTCGGCGTGCCGATCGAGGGCCCGCACGAGGCGGATCGCTTCTGGTTGCAGCGGCTTGATCAGGACGGGCCGAAATACGGGATTTCGGGGGTGAATTTCGAACCGGACCGGTGGCTGGTCGAGGGCGATACGGTCTCGGTCGGGGATCTCGTGCTCGATGTGTACGAGACGCCGGGGCATACCGAGGGGCATGTGATCTTCCACCACGCGCCGTCTAAGTTCGCGCAGGTTGGGGACGTGTTGTTCCAGGGCTCGGTCGGGCGTTCGGACATGCCTGGGGGGAATCATCAGGTGCTGGTGAAGTCGATCGTCGAGAAGCTCTGGCCGCTGGGGAGCGATACGAGTTTCATTCCGGGACATGGCCCGGCGAGCACGTTCGCGCATGAGCGGGCGACGAATATGTTCGTGAGCGATCGGGCGTTGGCGGCGTAACTGCTGCCCGCAACCCCATCCGTTCCCCCGCGAACCTTCCTGTTCCCTCGCGAACGCGGGGGTCCAGGATACCAAGGGGTAGCGCCTGTAACCCTGGGCTCCCGCCTTCGCGGGAGAACAAGAAGAGGCAGAAGCGCCACCCTCCCAATCAGTCCACCCCGGCGAAGGCCGGGCCCAATTGGGGGACGAAGTTTGGCATAGGCCACACTCCGTTACGCCAACCTTTCCAATTGGGCCCCGGCCTTCGCCGGGGTGGTGTTTAGCTGGATGGTCGACCTACTTCCGCTCCCCCGCGCTTTCAGCCCGCACCGACTTGAACTCCGACCCATCGCGCCATTCCGGCCACAAACGGCTGTTCGCCAGCTTCGTCCCGATCGCCTTGAACAGGTCCACATCCTGCGCCGCACCGCGCAGATCCCAGTCCTCCCCCCACGCGTCGCAGGTCTGGTGATAGCATTTCATATAGCCATCGAGCCAAGCCTGCCCCGCGGTCCGCCCGCCCTTGACCAGATCGGGCGCGCCGCTGATCGCCATCAGCAGCAAGGTCGGCACGCCGCGCCGCGCGACCGAGAAATGATCGGCGCGGTAGAACAGCCCGCGTTCAGGAAGGGCTTCGGGGGTTACGACGCGGCCTTGTGCCTTCGCCGCCTCAGCCAGCATGTCCTCGAGGCTGTTCTGGCCCGCCCCGACCAGCATCACGTCCTTCGCAGGGCCCGCGGTCTGGAGGATGTCGAGCGTCAGGTTGGCGACCGTCTTCGCCGCCGGATAGACCGGGTTCACCGCATAGGTTTCCGAGCCGAGCAGCCCGCGCTCCTCGCCGCTCCACAGCGCGAAGACGAGGCTGCGGTCGGTGCGGGGAGCCTTGGCGAAGTTGCGAGCCAGTTCGAGCACGCCCGCCACGCCGAGGCCATCGTCGTTCGCGCCGGGCCGGATCGTCCGCCCCTGCGCATCCGGCGCGCCGATGCCGTAGGCGTCCCAGTGCGCGCCGAACATCACGACTTCGTCCGCGTGCTTCGCGCCCGGCAGCTTCGCCAGCACGTTCTGGCTCACGGCGGTGTCGTGCTTCACCGGCAGGTCGGTGGTGAACGCATGTTTCAGCGCGACCGGGCGGAAGTCGCTCCGCCGCGCGGCTTTGCGCATCGCTGCCAGGTCGAGGCCCGACGCTGCGAACAGACGAGTCGCCGCGCCACCCTCCAACCAGCCCTGCAGCATCACCCGCGACTCGGGATCCTTCCGGACGATGTCGTAATTCTCGCCGGCCGGCGCCGTCACCGTATTCCAGCCGTAACCCGCCCCCGGCGTATCGTGGACGATCAGCGCCGCGACCGCACCTCGCCTTGCGGCTTCCTCATACTTGTACGTCCAGCGGCCGTAATAGGTCATCCGGCGGTCGCCGAACTTGCCCTTCGCATCGTCGCCTGCGACCGCTTCGAAATCGGGATCGTTGACCAGGAACACGGCCACCTTGCCCTTGAGATCGAGCCCCTTGAAGTCGTCCCAACCGCGTTCAGGCGCACTGACGCCGTAGCCAACGAACACCATCGGCGCGTTGGCGATGGCGACGCGGTCCACGCCGCGGACGGTGCTGAGATAAACATCTCGGCCCTGCACCAGCGCCGTGTCGCCGGCGCGGACGGTGCCGGAACCCATCCGGGTGTGGACGAGCGGCACGGGCTGCGTCCAACTGCCGTTCGGGCCGCCGGGTTGCGCCTTCATCGCCTTGAACTGCGCGATCAGCCAGGCGATCGTCTTGGTCTCGCCCGGCGTCCCCGGCGCCCGACCCTCGAACGCATCGGAGGCAAGCGTCTTTACGTCCGCGGACAATCGCTCGGGCGAGACCTGCGCCACGGCAGGGGATGCCGCCAACAGCGCCGCGACAGGAAGGAAGCGAAACGCGCTCATGCCCGGTCACCCGACGGCACGACCTGGAACGTCTTCGCGGCCGGCACCGTATTCGCCTGATACGCGATCGCCAGCGCCCAGCAGGCAAGCACCGCCATCAACGCCCAGGTCGCCAACGCACCACCCGCCCGCGGCAAACTCGACGTCGCCCGGTCCATCCCGAACGCGTGCGCGACGCGGGCGATCACGAACACGACGCCCGCGATCCACAGCCACATCGTCGATCCGCCGGCGAGTTCGATCAGCCCCAGCAGGATCAGGATGAACGGCGCATATTCGGTGAAGTTCGCATGTGCGCGCATCCGCCCCTGCAACAGCGCATTGCCGTTATCGCCCAGCAGCACCTTGTCCTTCACCCGGATCGGCACGATTCGGAAGGCGAGCCACAGATTGACGACGATCGCAGCCGCTGCGATCGTCAGTGTCACGGGTAATATCACGGCGTTGCCCCTCGTTGGATGTCGGATCGGGTCCTGCCACTCGCGACCAATGGTTGCAACGCGGGGGCGAAAGCTTGCAACGCGGGACGAAATCGCTATAGCGCCACGCTTCGCGAGCGTCAGGCCGCATGGGTTGCTTCAGGCGGCCGGCATTCATGTCGGTTGCCGAGTTCCGTGTCCGGGCGTACTCAGAGCCCCGACCTTTAGATTGAACAAGGTGCCGAAATGGCCGTCCCCAAAAGAAAAACCTCGCCCTCCAAGCGCGGCATGCGCCGTGGCCACGACTCGCTCACGATCGCGTCGTTCCAGGAATGCCCGAACTGCGGCGAACTGAAGCGCCCGCACAACCTCTGCGGCTCGTGCGGCCATTACAATGGTCGTGAAATCCTCTCGGTCGAGGGTTGAGGTCGCAAGCCTCTAACTTGAACGAAGGATAGCGAATGCCCGACAGCGGCTGGATCGCGGTCGATGCGATGGGTGGCGATGACGGGCTGGCAGTGATGCTCGCCGGTGTCGCCCTCGCGCGTCATCAATTCGAGGGCATGCGCTTCCTGCTGGTCGGCGACGAAGCTGCGATTCGCGAGGGGCTCAAGGCTCATCCGAACCTGTCGCAGCATTCGGAGATCGTCCACGCGCCGGAAGTCGTCGGGTCGAGCGAAAAGCCGACCCAGGCGATTCGTCGCGCCAAGAAGACCTCGATGGGCATCGCGATCGACTTGGTGAAACAGGGTCGCGCCGAAGCCGCGGTGTCGTCGGGCAATACCGGCGCGCTGATGGCGATGGCGAAGCTGTCGTTGCGGATGCTGCCCGGGATCGACCGGCCGGCACTCGCGGCGCGTCTGCCGACGCTCGGCGATACCGACATGGTCATGCTCGACCTCGGCGCGAACACCGAGTGCGACGCGCGCAACCTCGTCCAGTTCGCGATCATGGGCGCCGCCTATGCGCGCACCGCACTCGACATTCCGCATCCTCGTGTGGCGCTGCTGAACATCGGCAGCGAAGACATGAAGGGCACGGACGAGATCCGCGATGCGGCCGCGCAATTGCGGGCGACGCCAGCGGTCGACATGCAGTTCAACGGCTTCATCGAGGGCGACCGACTGTCGCGTGGCGAAGTCGACGTGGTCGTGTGCGACGGCTTCTCCGGCAACATCGCGCTGAAGACCGCCGAGGGCACCGCGCGATTCGTCGCCGACCTGCTCAAGCGCGCGTTCCGCAGTTCGGTCCGCTCGAAGGTCGGCTTCCTGATCTCGCGCCCTGCGACCGAATTGCTGCGCGATCACCTCGATCCGAACAATCATAACGGCGCGGTCTTTCTCGGGCTCAACGGCATCGTCGTAAAGAGTCACGGCGGCGCGACCGATCGCGGCGTCGCGACCGCGATCGGCAATGCCGCGAAGATGGTCCGCAACGATCTGATCCGGCGCATCGCCGACGATCTCGGCAGCGTGGAGAAGGCGGCATGATCCGTTCGGTCGTTATCGGTACCGGCTCCGCCCTGCCCGCGCGTCGCGTGTCCAACGCCGAACTCGCGGAACAGGTCGACACCAGCGACGAGTGGATCGTCGAGCGCACCGGCATCCGCTTCCGCCACATCGCCGGCGAAGGCGAGACGACCGCGACTCTGGCCGCCGACGCGTGCCGCGCGGCTTTGACCGCCGCCGGTATCGAGGCGCAGGACATCGACCTGATCGTGCTCGCGACCGCGACACCCGACCAGACCTTCCCCGCCAGCGCCACCAAGGTGCAGGCGATGCTCGGCATCAACGACTGCGTCGCGTTCGACGTCGCCGCGGTCTGCTCGGGCTTCCTGTACGCGGTCCAGGTCGTCGATAGCATGATCCGCAGCGGCGTCGCCAAGCGCGCGCTGGTGATCGGTGCGGAGACGTTCAGCCGCATCCTCGACTGGGAAGACCGGACGACCTGCGTGCTGTTCGGCGACGGCGCCGGCGCGATCGTGCTCGAAGCGCAGGACACTGCGGACGAAGGCGGTCGCGGCATCCTGACCACCAAGCTGCATGCGGATGGCCGCCACAACGAACTCCTCTATGTCGATGGCGGCGTCTCGACGACCGGTACCGTCGGCAAACTCCGCATGAAGGGCCGCGAGGTGTTCCGCCACGCGGTGACCAATCTGGCCTCGGTGATGACCGAGTCGCTGGCGATGGCCGGGCTCGAGGCGGATCAGGTCGACTGGGTCGTGCCGCATCAGGCGAACGCCCGCATCCTCGACGCGACCGCGCGGAAGCTGGGCCTGGCGCCGGCGAAAGTCGTCGTTACCGTCGATCAGCACGCCAACACGTCGGCCGCATCGGTGCCGCTCGCGCTCGACGTTGCGGTCCGCGACGGGCGCATCCAGCAGGGCCAGATCGTCGTTCTCGAGGCGATGGGTGGCGGGTTTACCTGGGGTGCCGCGGTTATCCGCTTCTAATCCCTTCGAAAGATATCGATTCGCTTGTAGAACAAATCCCTTCCGATCGCCTTCGTGCCTGTGTAGGAGAAGCGCCGAGTCTGGGAGCTTGCGAATGACTATGACTGGCACTTTGACGCGGGCCGATCTGGCCGAGTCGCTTCACCGGGAAGTTGGACTGTCGCGTGCGGATTCGTCCAAGATCGTCGAACAGATCCTCGCAGAAATGTGTGGCGCTCTGTCGCACGGTGAGAACGTAAAGATTTCGGGGTTCGGTACGTTCGTGCTCCGCGACAAGGGCGAGCGCGTCGGGCGCAACCCGAAGACCGGCATCGAGGTGCCGATCGCACCGCGCCGCGTCCTCACCTTCCGCGCGAGCCAGATGATGCGTGAGCGCATCGTCGGTGCCGGCTGAATTCATGCCTGGCGACGCCGACGACGGCGCGCCCTCGACCGGCGGGACGGGCTCGACGGTTGAGGTGGGTTCGACGCCTGGCACCAAGACCGAGGCGGCGTTTCGCACGATCGGCGAACTGGCCGCCGATACCGGGCTGCCGCAGCATATCCTGCGCTATTGGGAAACGCGGTTCCCGCAGCTCCGTCCACTCCAGCGCGCCGGCAATCGTCGCTATTACCGGGCCGAGGACGTGGCGCTGGTCCGGCGGATCGACACGCTGCTGAACCGCGAGGGCTATACCGTGCGCGGCGTGCAGCAATTGCTGTCCGGCGAGAAATCCGCACCGGCCGCAAGCGCTTCGGCTACCCCGGTACAAATGCAATCACCGATCCCCGCATTGAAGGCGATCCGCGCGCTCTTGGCGCAGGCGCTGATCGAGGATGCCGCCTGAGCGCGTTCTCCGACGGACGTTCTTAAGGGCTATCGGAGAAAACGGGGGAAGGCTCGGCCCTCCCCCGCATAGTCTCAGGCGTCGCTGCCCAGCGTCTTCTTGGCGGCATCGAGTGCTGCCTTGCCGGTCTTGCGCACCGTCTTGGCCGCACCATCGGCGGCCTTCTCGACGGTCGAGCCGGCCTTGCGACCCAGACCGATCGACTTCGCCATCGCGCGGCGTGCTTCCGAATAGGTCGCGGCGACCATCGGATAGTCGGGCTTCAGGTTGAAGCGTTCGCGGTACTGCTCCGGCGTCAGACCGTTGGTCGAAAGATGACGACGCAACGTCTTGTACTTCTTGCCGTCCAGCATCGAGATGATGTGGTCCGGCGACGCAAGCGACTTGCGCACCGAAACCGCCGGCTCGGATGCTGGAACCGCAGCAGCTTCGGGCTCGACTTCGCCGTTACCGGAGAGCTTTGCGACAGCGGCATGCATCGCCACGAGAAAGGCCGGCACGTCATCGGCCGCAGTGCGGGTGTTGGGGTTTGCCAGCCATGCTGCCGTCAGTTCGGCAGCAAGCTCGACCGTGTTAATCGTATCCGTCACGCTATTTCCTTGAATTCATCATGTATCCCCCGGCGGACGCCTACAACCTTTGTTCGCAAATGAACACTGTATGTTTGCGGGTAATTGCGATCCAATACTCGGACCGAACTGGATAGAATGCGTTTCGCCGCTTCTGGGACAATCGCGGCTCGAACATTATCGATTAGGCCTTGATGTTCCGGGCCTATCGATATCCACCAATGCGCGACGAAGGACGGCGTCGGATGGACAAGACCTTGGCCACGCAAATCGTTCCAGAACGCCGACACTATCTTTGCCGGCAGCGCCGCGTCATTCGCCGGGATATTATCGGGTGAGGTGACGCGCTATCAACGCCGAAGCGATGTCGGGAGCGCTAATCGCGACGGCAGGTCCATACTGACAGCCCTGATCTTCATGGTCTTGTCGTCATAATCGCGAGGATGCGCCCTCCTTTTAAGACTAGCGCTGCATGCCGATCCAACCGCAGAGATCACCTCCGCGCGCGACGCCGGAATACCCGATCGATGGGTTGCGATCCCGCCGAGGCCGAAACCGGCGGGTGGTCGAATAACGCGGTGATGCCATGAAGTAGCGATCTAGTCATTGATCGTCGGACGCATAACTCGGCAGGCGCCCGAACTATCCACGCCTTATCGAAGACACGGCCAAACGGGCGTAAGACGCGTCGGGAAGGGGGCAGTCTAGTCTGATTGCCCTCTTCCCTATCGTTCACACGCCCGGATCGTCAGCCCGGATCGTCTAGCAAATGTCAGGCTAAAGTCAGGCCTACATCGACGTTGCCGCGCGTCGCGTTCGAATACGGGCAAATCTGATGCGCCGCATCCACCAGCTTTTCCGCCTGATCGCGCTCGATACCCGGCAGCGAGACGGTAAGATCGGCGGTGATGCCGAAGCCACCGGCCGAACGCGGCCCGATGCCGACCTTTGCAGTGACCGAGACGTCGTCGGGGATCTTCATCTTCAGCTGCTGGCCGGCGACCTTCAGCGCGCCGATGAAGCATGCGGAATAGCCTGCTGCGAACAACTGCTCGGGATTGCTGCCGTCGCCGCCAGCGCCGCCCAGTTCCTTCGGGGTCGAAAGCGCTACGTCGAAACGGCCGTCCTGCGAGCGCGCATGACCGTCGCGACCGCCGGTTGCGGTGGCTTCGGTGGTGTATTTGACGTCGACCGACATGATGTATCTCCATGTTTGTTATCGCGATAAAGGATTTAGGGAGTCTCGATGCCGGCGTCCAGTATAATTTGTCGCGATAACCATTTTTGTGCTAATCGATGCCGATAAGGAGTCCTGCCGTGTCCGATCCGCTGCCGCTAGACGATCAGCTCTGTTTCTCGCTCTACGCCGCGACCATTGCGATAAACCGCGCGTACAAGCCGGTGCTCGATCGGCTGGGGATCACCTACCCGCAGTTTCTCGTTCTCCAGACGCTGAACGAAGCGGAGGACGGTTGCTCGATCGGAGCGATCGCAGACCGGCTGGCGCTCGAGCCGAGCACCATCACGCCATTGGCGAAGCGGCTGGAGGCCGCCGGGCTGGTGACGCGGGTGCGCAACCCTGCTGACGAACGCCAGGTCCGGGTGCGCCTGACCGACGCCGGCAAGGCCCGCTGGGCGGAGACCGGATGCCTGGGGCCGCTGATCGTGGAGCGCTCGGGGATGACGCCCGACCGTCTGGCGGCGCTCAATAGCGAAGTCGCCACGCTCCGCCGCGCGCTCGCTGAAAGCCGACCAACCTCGTCCTGACCGTTCCCGCCTTCAGGGAATTGCCCGGATAGGCGATAGCGGCTCGATCGTGCAAACAGCCGACAATGATTCCGCGCGCGCCCGTCCCTGCAGCTTTTCGCGTATCCCTTCCCGATCTGCCATGGTTGCTCGGCTATGCGGTGGCGTTCTGGGTGGCGCATCATATCGCCTCGGAATGGGGCGGTCGGGGCTTCTATTCGCTGCTCTATCCCGCGGCGGGTTTCCGCATGGCGTTGCTATGGCGGCGCGGTCCCCGGTTACTTCCGGGATTGGTGATCGCCGAAATTCTGGTGCAGTGCACGACGGGCGTGATCGATCTCCGTTCTCCAGAACGGGCGATCCACCTGACCGGAGTCATCAGGCCCCCGCTGGCTTATAGCCTGGTCGTCCTGCTCGTTCGCCATGTCGCGGGTCGTGCCCATACGAGCATGAGCGTGGCGCCGATGCCACTTGGGCTTGCGTCGGTCGGCGCACCGATCGCCGCGGCCCTGGCGGCCTTGCCATGGTCGTTGCTGCGTCCCGACCTGACCGGCGTTTCCGGGCTGCGCGACGTGGTGACGTCGCTGACCGGATTCGTGGTCGGCGACCTGCTGGGAGTCCTGCTGCTCACGCCGCCGCTGCTCTGGCTCGCCGAATTCCTGTCCGGCACCGCATCGCGGCCGGAAAAACCACGGACATCCGCGGTAATCGAGGCCGTCGGCGTTCTAGCCACCTCGATCGGAACCGAGATCCTGCTCGCGAAAATCGGCCTCGGGACGCCCCATACGCCCGTCCTGCTGGCGGTCGCATGGATCGGCCTGCGATCCGGCCGCACCGCGAGTTGGCTTGCCATCGCCGTCGTCGCCGCGATCGTGCTGCCCCGCACTGCAATGCCGATGCGGATGGACGAACGGCTGGCCCTGCATATGAGCCTCGCCTCGATCATGGTCGTCGGGTATCTCGCCGGCAGCTTCGCCGATGCACAGGCCAGAGCGCGCGGCGATCTCGAACGCCGGGATCGCCTGCTGTTCCAGGCCGAGCGATTGAAGACGTTGCGCGCTATGTCGGTCGCGGTCATCCACGAGATCAGCCAACCTTTGTCCACGCTGGCGATCGAGGCCAAGCACCTGCATGAGATCACCGTCTCGGCCGACCCCGAGATCGCCACGACCGCCGCGTTGATCGATCGCAAGGCAGCCGCGCTCTCCACGCTGGTCCGTCGATTGCGGCGTTTCGGGGGAAGAGCGGTCGACGAACCGACGCCGTTGCCGCTGGCGGCGCTGATCGATACCGTCGCGGCATTGGCACACCCCGAAGCGAAATCCCGGGGCGTGAGGCTCACGATCGAGACGGTCGATCCGGACCTCGTCGTACTCGCCCAAGAAGTGGAACTGGCGCAGGCGATCGTCAACCTCGTGCGCAATGCCGTCCAGGCCCGCGGCGACGGCCAGGTGTCGCTTGGCGTGACAAGCGAGGACGGCAAAGCCCGTATCGTCGTGACGAACCGATCGCGCCCCGATCGCAGTCCGCAGCCCGGCATGGGTATCGGCGTCCTGGTGGCCCGCGCGATCGTCGAGGCGCATGGCGGCAGCCTTACCAGAGCAAGCGATGGCACCGGCGAAACCCGCGCGACGATCCTCCTCCCGTTGCTGGGTGAAACCGAATGACCGATCCTACCTGCGGACTCGTCTATGTCGTCGATGACGATCGGGATCTCGGCGCTGCCGTCGCCCGGTTGCTCGGTCGCCACGGCCATGTCGCCGAGCCGTTCCTCGATCCTGTGCCGCTGCTTGCGGTATACGGGCAGGCACCGGCGCATTGCATCGTCACCGACGTGATGATGGGCGACATCGACGGGTTCGACTTTGCCGATCGGGTTCGCGCCGTCGACCCGACCGTCGCGATCGTCTTCATGACCGCATGGCCGACGACCGCCAACGCGGTCGATGCGGTGCGGCGCTATGGTGGCCTCGACTATCTCGAAAAACCGATCGACGAGGATCGGCTGCTCGCCGCAGTGTGCGAAGGCGTCGCCTGGTCGAAGACACAGCGATCGGCGCTTGCACGCACCGCGACGCTAACACCGCGCCAGCGCCAAGTGTTCGATCTGCTGGTCAAGGGCCACAATAACCAGGCGATCGCCGCCGCACTCGCCATCAGTCCCAAGACGGTGGAGGACCACCGGGCCGCGATCGTCGCCAAGACCGGTACCAACGGCATCGCCCAATTGATCGCACTCGCCCGGTAACGCGCACCCAGCTCCGTATATTTCCCGGATTGGGAGCACCGCAAATTCGAGATACCGATCGCCGATGATGACGTCGTGAGATCGGGTATACATTGCCAGCCTTGAAAGAACTGTCCGTGTCCTGCCGGATGAACGTCAATGGCAAATGGTCGAGCGGATGTATCCATGACGTATCGGACCGGGGACTTCTCGTCTCCAGCGCGGTACCCCCGGCTATTGGCACATATGTCGATATCCGGCGCGGGGCTCTCGTCATCATCGGACGTGTCGTCTGGAGCGGTGGCAGTCGCTTTGGCGTACGGACCCAGGACCCGGTCAGCGTCGCCGCGCTTCTGAGCGAATCCCAGCCCGCGCGTGGCCCCGCAAACGCCGATCGGCGAAGCCACATCCGCGAAGACTTCAGCAGGCACGTAATCCAGCGGGCCGATCGCAGCAAACGCCACTCATCGGCTTTGCAGTTCATATGCCTGACGATCATCGGCATGGGGATGGCGTGCTTCGCGGCAATGCTCTGTTATCGGGCGCTCACCACCCCGCTTGGCGCCGTAGCCGAACTGCTCGGCGGGCCCGTGACGTGAGCGACATACGCTAAGTATCGGCGAAAGAAGGTAATATAAAGAATTCTTTATATGACGCTTGACCGTCTTCCGGGAAGCTGGGACACGGGGCGCGTCGAGGTTCTTCGGTCGCGCAATCGTCCCGAAGCTAAGACGGGAAGCCGGTGCGGATCTCCTTTTAGGAACCAGGTCCCAGGCCGGCGCTGCCCCCGCAACTGTAAGCGGCGAGCGACGGTCGACGAGTGTCACTGGCGGTAGGACCCGCCGGGAAGGCCAGACCGGCGTCATGACCCGCGAGCCAGGATACCTGCCTCCGACGCGATAACGTCCACCGGCGGGGATTCCGGGCTGGCTGCTTGCATGCACGCGGCCGGACAGTCCGAACGCGGCCTGTTTCGCGTCCATCCGTCTTCTTCGCCCTTCATCGGGGTATGAAGACATGAGCATCACGATCGGCGCACGCCGCAAACGCCATTACGCCTGCATCGCCGCCGGTTTCGCGATCGGGCTGCCGTCGGCGGCCAATGCGCAAACCGCCGAACCCACATCCGAGGACATTCTGGTTACTGGTCGCCACGAAGCGGACCTGACGGTACCCAATGGAACGGCCAGTCGGCTCAACCTGTCACCACTGGAGACGCCGGCGACGCTGTCGGTCATCGACGGCGCCACGATCCGCGCGCGGGGCGACATGACGATCGCCGATGCGGAAAGCCGCGCGCCGGGCATCACCAGCGTCGGCAATCTCGGTAATGGCGGCACTGCGCTCGCGGCACGGGGGTTCAGCGGCCAAGGGTCCGTGCTCCAGCTGATCGACGGCGTGCGGCTGTTTCCTGCGGCCGGGACGCTTACTTTCCCGACCGATCCCTGGATGGTCGAGCGGATCGACATCCTCAACGGGCCTGCGTCGGTGCTGTACGGCCAAGGCGCCCTCGGCGGCGCGGTCAACGTGCTGATGCGCAAGCCGAATACCCGGCGCACCGAAATCGATGGCGAGATCGGCTATGGCTCGCAAGACACCTTCCATGTCGCCGCAGGCGCCGGGGGACCGGCAGGCGAACACCTGTCCTACCGCATCGACGGCAGCTATCGCCGGTCCGACGGGTATGTCGATCGAGGGCAATCGCGCAGTTACGCGCTGTCCGCGACGCTGCGCTGGGCACCGACCGATACGCTCGCCGTCACGGTTCGCGACGATTACGGCAGCCAGAACCCGATGCGTTATTTCGGCACGCCGTTGATCGACGGCCGGCTCGACGACGGCAACCGACGCCGCAACTACAACACGCGCGACGGCTATGTCCGCTTTCGCGACAACCGCACCAGCCTCCAGGTCGACTGGACACCCTCGGCGGCGCTGACCGTCAGCAACCAGGCGTATCGGCTGACGTCGAAACGGTCCTGGCTCAACCTGGAAAGCTATTGCTGGGTCGCGACCGATGGCGCCTGCCCGAACGGCAACGGTGACGGCGCAGCCACGCCCGGCCGCATCTACCGCACCGACATGACCGGTATCGTCCACGACCAGACGCAATGGGGCGACCAGGGTAGCGTGACGTTCAGGACGCCGATCGCGGACGGCGTGTCCAATGACCTTGTCGTTGGGTTCGACGTTAACCTGGTCAAGCTGACCTATTCGCATAATTTCGGGGCCGCGCCGCAGGTGTCGGAGGTCGATCCGTACGACTTCGATCCGGGCGTCATCGTCGACACGCAGGGGATCGCACCGCGCTATCGGACGCGGACGACCGAATATGCGATGTTTGCCGAGGATCGTCTGAAGCTGGGCGAGCACGTCTCGATCGTCGGCGGGATTCGCTACGAACGCGACAAGATTGAGCGCTGGACGATCGACGGCGCCACCGAAGCCTTTGCGCTCGACAAGCGCCTGCACAACACGACGTGGCGCGTCGGCAGCGTCTACCAGCCGATCCCCACCGTTTCGCTCTATGCGCAGTACGCGACCGGGGTCGACCCGCTGGGCACGCTGACCACCTATTCGACCGGGCAAGTCCAGTTCAGCAACGCCGTGGGCAATCAGATCGAGGTCGGCGCCAAGGCGGTGTTCCTCGACGGCCGCGGCACCGCGACCGTGGCGGCGTACCGCATCGTCAAGACGGGGCTGCTGGCGCAACTTACGCCGACCAGCCCGATCGAGCAGGTCGGGCAGCGATCCGCCAAAGGCATCGAAGCCGCGGTCTCGATCGATCTGCCAAGGGGTTTCGGGATCGATGCGAACGGCAGCGTTCTGAACGCCCGGTTCGACGACTTCATGTCGGGGACCGCGAACTATGCCGGTAACACTCCGCCCGACGTGCCCGAGACGATGGCGAACCTGTGGCTGCGCTGGACCGCCACGCCGGCCGTCCAGGCCCGCGCCGGACTGCGCTATGTGGGCCGCAGATTCTCCGACAATGCCAACGACTTCCGGATCCCGGGATATGCCACGGTCGATACCACATTGTCCTATGCGATGACCCCGCGCGTCGCCGTGGATCTTCACGTCTACAACCTGTTCGACGCGGCCTATGCGATCAACAGCTACGGGGTACAGCAATGGGTCCTGGGCCGTCCTCGTTCAGTGGACGTCTCGCTCCGTGCCGGTTTCTAGCCGCCGCCCCGCATCGCTCGCCAAGCTTGGCCGGCGCTGGCTCTATCTCGTGCACCGCTGGATCGGGATTGCGAGCTGCCTGCTGTTCGCGATGTGGTTTTCGTCGGGGCTCGTGATGATCTACGTCCCCTACCCTTCGCTCTCGCCAGCCGAGCAACTAGCGCGCGCGGAGCCGATCGACTGGCGGGCGGTGGACGTGCCGCCGCCGCTCGATGCCCGGAGATGGCCACGAGAGCTACTGCTCGAAATGCGCGACGATGTGCCGGTCTGGCGGATCGAGACATGGGAGGGCGAGCGGCGCACGATCGCCGCGCACCGGGGAGCCACTCTTGCCGAGGTCGATGCCGGCTATGCCGCGCGCATCGCTCGCCGCTTCGGGCAGGCGCCCGTAGTCGACACCGAGCGATTGGCGCGCGACCAGTGGACCGTGGGCGGCGGGTTCGACCGGCATCGTCCCTTGTGGAAGGTGGCGCTTGCAGATTCGCAGGGGAGCGAACTCTACGTGTCCTCCTCGACGGGCGGCGTGGTGCAATCGACGACCCGGCGCGAGCGGCTGTGGAACTGGCTCGGGTCGGTGCCGCACTGGCTGTACCCGACCGTTCTGCGGCAGGATAACGCGGCATGGCGCCAGGTCGTGATGTGGGTTTCGGGGCCGTGCATCGCCGCCGCCGTCGCGGGGATGTGGATCGGAATCCTCCGGACGCGGCTCGGCCGGCACCGGTTCAGCGGTGGCCGCGCGTCGCCCTATCGCGGCTGGATGCTGTGGCATCATCTGGCCGGACTGGTCGGCGGCGGCTTCCTGATCGCGTGGATCGTCAGCGGTTGGCTCTCGGTCGATCCGGGGCACCTGTTCCGCAGCGCCCCGCCGGCCGAAGCCGCGGCTCGGGCCTATGTCGCGTCGGATCAGGTCCCCGCAGTGCAGGTCGACCGGCTCGCTACTGCAGGCGCGGGCGCCGTCCGCGCGCGTCTGGCCGATTATGCGAACATGCCACTCGTCGTCCTCGACTATGCGGATGGCCGACGGACCACGCTGAGCGCAGCCTCGCTCACGCCCGCGCGCCCTACCACCCGCGCCATCGCCGCCGCCGCGCGCCGCCTTCAGGCGGGCGCCTCGCTGATCGCGCTCGACCGGCTGACGACGCCCGACGCCTATTGGTATCAGGTCGGCGACACGCCGCGCCTGCCGATCCTGCGCCTGCGCTTCGACGACCCGGCCTCGACCTGGCTGTATGTCGATGCTGCGACCGGCGAGGTGCTCGCGACGGTCGACCGTCGGCGCCGCATCTATCGCTGGGCGTTCGACCTCCTCCACAAATGGGACCTGAACGTCCTGACGCAGCATCGCCCGATCTGGGATCTGCTGTTGTGGCTGGGATCGATCGCCGGACTGGTGACGTCGATCAGCGGCGTCTGGTTGGGATGGAAGAGGCTCGCACGGAAAAGGTTGGAACGCCGACGGCCGTAAGCAGGGGGAGTCCCGGCTTCAGATCTTGTAGTAGTCGCGGTACCATTGGGCGAAGCGGGTCAGGCCCTCTTCGAGCATCACTTCAGGCTTGTAGCCGGTCAGGGCCTTGAGCTTCGACACGTCCGCATAGGTCGCGGTGACGTCGCCTGGCTGCATCGGCTTCATGATCTTCACCGCCTCGCGTCCGATCGCGGTTTCCAGCGTCGAGATCATCTCCATCAGGCCGACCGGATGGCTGTCGCCGATGTTGAGCACGCGGTGCTCGCGCAGGGCCGGGGGATGATCGAGCGCGCCGACGATACCGGTCACGATATCGTCGATATAGGTGAAGTCGCGCGCCATCTTGCCCTCGCCGTAAACCTCGATCGGCCGCCCGGCCAAGATTTTGTCGGTGAAGGAGAAATAGGCCATGTCCGGCCGACCCCAGGGGCCATAGACGGTAAAGAACCGGAGGCCGGTCTGCGGGAAGCCATAGAGCGTCGCATAGGACTGGCTCATCAGTTCGCAGGCGCGCTTGGTCGCAGCATACAGCGATACCGGCATGACCGACGGTTCATCCTCGCTGAACCCCTGCCCGCCCATCGGCTTGTCACCATAGACCGAGCTGGACGAGGCATAGACCAGATGCTCGAACTGCGGCTGGTGCCGGCACGCCTCCATCACCGCGAGATGGCCCGCGAGGTTCGACTTCTCGTAGGCGAACGGGTTTTCGATGCTGTACCGAACCCCCGCCTGCGCCGCGAGATGCACTACCCGGGTCACGCCGTTGTCGGATACCAGACGCGCCACGCCCTGGACATCCGACACGTCCATCCGGTGGAACGCGAAGTTCCGCTTCCCCTCGAAGGTCGCCAGCCGCGCCTCTTTCAACCGCGGGTCGTAGTAATCGTTGACGTTGTCGATACCGATCACCGTCTCGCCGCGATCGAGCAGACGGTGTGCCGTCGCATGGCCGATAAAGCCTGCGGTACCGGTAACGAGAACGGGCGCGGCCACGGTCAGCGGCCCACCGCGATGTAGGTGAAGCCGGCGTTCTCGACGATGTCGCGCGGGTAGATGTTGCGGAGATCGATCAGGATCGGCTCCGACAGCAGCGACTTCACGCGCTTCAGATCGAGCGCGCGGAACGCGTCCCATTCGGTGACGATGACGAGCGCATCGGCGCCTTCCATCGTCGCATAGGTGTCGTCCTTGAAGTCGACGTTCTGGAGCAGCTTGGCAGCCTGTTCCATGCCCTCGGGATCATAGGCCTGCACGCGCGCGCCGGCGTCCTGCAGCAACTGGATCACCGCGATGGCGGGGCTGTCGCGCATGTCGTCGGTGTTCGGCTTGAACGTGAGGCCCAGCACCGCGACCGTCTTGCCGCGCACTTCGTCGCCCATCGCTGCGATGACCTTGCGGCCCATCGCGCGCTTGCGGTTCTCGTTGACCGCGACGACCGCCTCGACGATCCGCTGCGGCGCTTCGTAATCCTGGCTGGTCTTGAGCAGCGCCAGCGTATCCTTGGGGAAGCACGAGCCGCCATAGCCCGGCCCCGCATTGAGGAACTTCGCCCCGATCCGGTTGTCGAGCCCGATGCCGCGCGCGACCTCCTGGACGTCGGCGCCGACCTTTTCGCAGAGATCGGCGATCTCGTTGATGAAGGTGATCTTGGTCGCGAGGAACGCGTTGCCGGCGTATTTGGTCAGTTCGGCGCCGCGCCGCGACATCTCGATCACCGGCGAGCGGTTCAGGCTCAGCGGGCGATAGATTTCGCGCATCACGGCCATCGCGCGCTCGTCATGGCCACCGATGACGACGCGGTCGGGCCGCTTGAAGTCGTCGATCGCGGCGCCTTCGCGCAGGAATTCGGGGTTGGAGACGACCGCGAATTCCGCATCCGGGTTGTTCTCGCGCAGGATCCGCTCGACTTCGTCGCCGGTGCCGACCGGGACGGTCGATTTGGTGATGACGACGGTGAAGCCACTGACCGCGGTCGCGACTTCGGCGGCAGCGGCGAAGACATAGCCGAGATCGGCATGGCCATCGCCGCGCCGCGACGGAGTGCCGACTGCGATGAACACCGCCTCGGCACCCTTGACGCCTTCGGTCAGGTCGGTGGTGAACGCCAGGCGGCCGCCCTTGACGTTGGTTTCGACCAGCGCCTGGAGGCCCGGCTCGAAGATCGGGATCCGACCCGCATGCAGCGCGTCGATCTTGCTCGCGTCCTTGTCGACGCAAACGACGTCATGACCGAAGTCGGCAAAACATGCCCCCGACACCAGTCCGACATACCCTGTTCCAATTACCGCGATCCGCATGGTCGTTTACTCACATCTAGCAGGGTCTGCGGGCAGACCAACTCTGCTGCATAGCAGCGTGTGGGGCATGCTGGTGCGGCCTTTCCGGCATTTTGGCAAGGGGCCGAGCGACAGCCTGCCCTCCAGTCGGGACGCGTTCCGTTTCCGCAATTGGGCTGCGACAAATTTGCTGCATCGCAAAATATATTGTAAAAAAAAGACAGCTAACGCGATTTTAACGCTTTTGATTAGCCTCGGTGCCATGAGTTTCTGCGAGGTGCACGGGCGACGTTATGGAGATCCGCCATGCCTAACTCGACCGCTTCCGCCACCTCGTTTCTGTCGACGCTGGGCGTTAACGCTCACTCCGGCAACGCTAATAATGCGTACGGCAATGCCAGCATGACGATCAGCAGCCTGAACTATCTGGGCATCGGCACGGTGCGCGATACGTTGCCGGGGTCGGGAATCGGTAACGCAGTCGTTAACGCAATGGCGGCCGCGGGCGTCAAATTCGACTTCGTGACGTCGTCTGGCCTGCCCGCGACCGGGGCGTCGGGGCTGGCGAACTATGTCGCGTCGCTTGAGGACTTCCAGACCCGGCATGCCGGCAGCATCGTCGCGATCGAGGGGCTGAACGAGGTCAACACGCAGGAGTTCAGCTATAACGGCAGCGGCTCGCTGACGGCGGCGGTAGAGTATCAGAAGGCGCTGTATACCGCGATCAAGGGCAATGCCGGGCTGTCGGGCGTGTCCGTCATCAACCTGTCGGTCGCGCTGGAAAGCCCGTCGGCCTATGCGGCGATCGGCGATCTCGGCGCCTATTCCGATTATGCCAACGCGCATGCCTATACCGCGTCGGGCGGACTGTCCGACAAGGTGATGGAGGCTTCAATGGCGCGCGCCGCGGCGGCGTCCAAGGGCGACAAGATCGTCATCACCGAGACCGGCTACACCACGCTGTCGAGCGATCCCGGCCTCGGCGTCAACGAAAGCGCGCAGGCCAAGCTGACCGTCAACGCACTGCTCACCGCGTTCGAGAACGGATCGAGCCAGACGTTCCTGTACGAACTGTTCGACAGCAGCCTCAACCCGGACGGCGCGGAGAAGGAGTTCCATTTCGGCCTGTTCAACGCCGACGGCACGCCCAAGCAGGCGGCGACCGCGGTTCACAACCTGACCAGCCTGCTTTCCTATGTCGATGCGGGGACCGGCACCGCAGCGTCGGCCGCGACCGCCTATTCGCTAGACGGCATGCCGGCCGACGGCCATTCGCTGACGCTGACCAAGACCAACGGCGCCTATGACATCCTGCTGTGGCGCGATGCCAATCTGTGGAACACCACCACCCAGTCCGAAAACGCGCTGGCGACGAAGACCGTCACGATCGATCTCGGCGGCATGCAGAAGACGGTATACGTCTATGATCCGCTGCGGGGCAGCGCGCCGATCGCGAGCTATACCAACGTCAGCCAGATCACGCTGGCGGTCGGCGATCGCGCTCTGGTCGTCGAAGTCGGATCGAAGTCCGCCTATACCGAGACCGCCACTGCGGTTCCCGCCGCGCTGAGCACGACCGCGGACGGGCTGGTCGCGCAGATCGACAAGCTGGCGGGATCGACCGGGTTGAAGACGATCGCGCTGACCGACAGCGCGGTGCTGAACGTCGCCTCGGTATCGACGATGCGGTACATGATCGCCAATTACGGCGACGTACTGGCGAAGATCGACGGCGGCTATTCGTTCAAGGTCACCGAGACCGGGGTCGGCTGGAAGGAAGAACAGGCGTTCGACGCCAAGGGCATCCTCGTCTCGACCGCCGACTATGGCTATCTCGGCGGCGTCATTTCGAACATCCATACCGAATATGCGACCGGCGTGATCAGCGACCAGAGCTATACCATGGGCAAGCTGTCGGCGACGATCGTCGACGATCCGAAGCTTGGGCGGACCGTCACCAGCTACGACATCGCGACCGGCAAGCCGGCGTCGATGACGGTCGCCGGCAAGGACGGCAGCAATGCCGCAACGATCTACAAGAACGGTATCGTGTCGACCTACACGCTGACGGCGGCAGACGGCTCGAAGGTCACCGACACCTACGATGCCGCCGGCAAGCGGGTCAGCGAGGTCCAGGTCGATACCAAGAACGTCTGGACGACGCTGCAATATGACGCGAGCGGTGACGTCTCGCGCAAGTTCGTGCAGCGGCCCGACGGCAGCAGCGAGAGCTATGCGTACAAGCTGACCGGCCTCGCCTATGTTACCGAGCACCAGGTGGTGAACACCAAGGGCGTGGTGACGTTGGTCGAGCGACTGCGCGCCGACGGCACGCCGGTGACCACCGCGCAGACCTTTGCCGACGGCGGCAAGATCTCCAGCACGTACGGCGCCAACGGCCAGTTGCTGACCAAGGTGACGAACGCGGCGGACGGCACGCGCACCTCGCTGACCTACGATGCGACCACCAGCAAGCTGGCGTCGAGCGTGGTGCAGACCGCGGCCGGGGCGACCACGACGATCACCTATGTCGCAGGCGTGATGAGCGACCGGACGCTGGTCCGCGCCGATGGCAGCCGCACCTCGGAGACGTTCGACGCGACCGGGTTGAAGACGCGGCAGGTCGATGTCGATACCGCCAAGACCTATACCACGCAGGTCTTCGACGCGACGACCGGCAAGCCGCAGCGCACCTATGTGCAATATACCGACGGGCGCAGCATCGTCACCAGCTACAACGTCACCGGCAAATCCTATGTGACCGAGGTCCAGACCACCGACAAGGCGGGCAAGGTCGTCTCGGTCGTGCGGCGCCATGCCGACGGTACGCTCGACTATACCGACTCGTACGCAGCCGACGGCAAGCGCACGACGACGAGCTATGACGCGACCGGCCACCGGCTCAACCAGACCATCACCGCGGTCGGCGGCGGGCGCGTGATCACGACCTACGACCCGACCACCGGCGGGCTGAAGAGCTTGCTCGAACTGGCCGCCAACGGCGCGATCATCCGCAGCCAGACCTATAGCGGCGGCGGCCTGGTGAACGAGGACGTCGTCAACGAGCAGGGCAAGGTCACCTACACCTACAACAGCGCTGGCGCGAAGATCTCGCAGTTGCAGACCGACTCCGACGGCACGAAGACCACGACCTTGTTCGACGCGACCTCGGGCGCGGTCACTAAGGTGTATGTCGCCAATCCCGACGGCAGCGGCGAAACCCGCGCCTATGGCCTGACCGGCCTCGCCTGGACCACCGAGATTCAGGTGACGGACGCCGCCGGCAAGATGGTGTCGCTGACCCGCAGCGCCGCCGACGGCCGGCTGGTCTCGACCGAGATCGTCCAGGGCAGCTCGAAGATCACGACGGCGTATGATTCGCAGGGCCGTCGCCAGACCGAGACGACGGTGACGGGCGACGTCGCCAAGGACGGTACGCGGACGGTGCTGACCTATGATCCGGCGACCGCGACATTGCTGTCGCGCGTCGTCCAGTCGGCGGTCGGCGGGACGGTCACCACCAGCTTCAAGGCCGGCATCGTCGCCCAGATGGTCTCGGTACTGCCCGACGGCAGCCGCTCGACCGTGACGTATGACGCCGCGGGCAAGAAGACCAACGAAGTGACGGTCGATACCGCGGGCACCTGGACCACGTCGGTCCTCGACGGCACGGGTGCCGTGTCGAAACGCTATATCAAGAACGCAGACGGCAGCGGCGAAACGCAGTCGTTCGGCATCACCGGGCAGGCCTGGACCTCCGAGCGCAGCGTGTTCGACGCCAAGGGCAAGGTCACGCTGGTCGTGCGCAGCCATGCCGATGGCAGCCTGGCGTATCAGGAAACCAACGCCGCCGACGGTGCGCGTCTCCTCCAGACCTATGACGCGGCGGGCAAGCTCAGCCAGTCGGTGGCGATCGCCGCGACCGGCGAAACGCATACGCAGCAGTTCGATGCGACCACCGGGCTGATCACGCGCGACATCGGCCAGCTGGTCAACGGCGATGTCGCCACCTCGCTCTACGAGAACGGCAAACTCGCCAGCCGGCGGACCCAGGTCGCAGCCGGCGGCAAGATCGTCGAGGCCTACAACGCCGACGGATCGCGCACCGCCGACACCTATACCGCTGCCGGGATCCGCACGGCCGCGGTGATCGTCGATGCCGCGGGCAGCTGGAACACGACGCTGTACGACCCGACCACCGGCAAGCTGACGAGCAACTTCATCGAAAGCGCCGACGGCACCGCCGAGAACACGCTGTATAACGTCACCGGCAAATCCTACGTCACGCAGACCCAGCTCGTCGACGGCAAGGGCATGGTCGTCTCGGTCGTACGCAAGCATGCCGACGGGACGCTCGATTATACCGAGACGCGCAATCCCGACGGCACCAGCCTGCTGACCTATTACGACGCCAAGGGCCGGAAGACGAAGGCCGCGACGATCGGCAGCGACAGCACGCAGACCAGCGAATACGATGCCGAGACCGGTGCGCTGGTGACGCGGATCGACGAGTCGAACGGGATCAAGCACAGCCGCGGCTTCGACACCGCGGGCCGGTTGATCAAGGACGTCACCGTCGATGCGCAGGGGCAGTGGACGACCCTGCTGTACGACCAGTCGGGGACGGTCACGCGCAAATATGTGACCGCGCCGGACGGCTCGGCCGTCAACACCGTCTATATGCCGACCGGCTCCGACTATGCGGTCGGCGTGGTCAAGACCGATACGACCGGCAAGACGATCTCGGTCGATCGCACCCGCACCGACGGCAGCCGCGCCTATGCCGAGGTGAACGACGCGACCGGGCGGACGCAGCAATATTTCGATATCGCCGGCCGCGAGCAGAGCAAGGTCGTGACCGATGCAGCCGGGCGTACGACGATGAACTTCGATACCGCGAAGGATCAGCTCTCCTCCAGCAAGACCGAGCTTGCCGGCGGTGGCAGCGTCGTTCGCAGCTACACCGCGGGTGTGATGACGGGCCGTACGACGACCACCGCCGCGGGCGTCGCGACGACCGAGAGCTTCGCGACCGCGGGCCATGCGATCGCCGATGTCCGGAGTGCGGCGAGCGGCTATGACGCGATCCTGGTCGGCGGCGCGGGCGGGGTCACCGGCTCGGTGGCGGACGAACTGCTGCTGGTCGATCGTAGCGGTGCGACCGTTGCCGGCGGTGGCGGCGACGATCGTTTCCTCGTCACGCTGGGTACGTCGGCGACGATCGCGGACTTCGGTGCGGGCCACGATCTGCTCGATCTCTCGGCGTTCGCGAAATCGGGATACCAGCCGATGATGGAGATATCGGGCAGCGACCTGACCGTGAAATACGATCAGGGTGCGACGATCACGCTGACCGGGGCGGCGGCGCACCGACTGGTGCAGACCTCGGCAAACAGCGGCGTTTACGCATTCGGCTGACGCTTTGCGGCGCGCGTACCGGTTTAAGCGGTGAAGCGCGCTGCATCGCAACATCCGCTTAGGATTTTGGCCGTAACGTTAACCACACCGAATCGGTTTTGTGGAAGATGTTATGACCCCAGTCCGTGTTCCCGCCGCCCGTGTGCGAACCGCCCGTGCCGCAGATCGGCCCGGCGCATGAAGCATCAGGTGATCCAGGACGATAGCGGCCTGGTGGCGCTGACCGCGTTGCTGGCGATCCACCGCATCGCGGTCGATGCCGATCAGCTGCGCCACGGTCTGGGCCATTTCCACTCGCTCGATGCCGATGCGCTCGTGCGGCTGGCGGGCGGCATCGATGGCGTGCGCGCCAAGTCGCGAACCGCCAAACCCGAGGATCTCGCCCGCCTGCCGCTGCCGGCGTTGGCGGACGGGCCCGAGGGCTGGTTCCTGATCGGCCGGATGCAGGGCGACGAGGTGCTGATCCAGCGCGCGCACCAGCCGGTCGCCAAGGTCGACCTGGCGACGCTCCAGACGCTCTGGTCGGGCACGCTCGTGCTGGTGACCACGCGCGAGAGCGCGGCGCTCGCGAGCAAGGGGTTCGACTTTTCCTGGTTCATCCCGCAGATCGTCCGCTATCGTCGGCTGATCGGCGAGGTGCTGCTGATCACGCTGGCGCTGAACCTGCTCGGGCTCGCCGCGCCTTTGTTCTTCCAGAGCGTGGTCGACAAGGTGCTGGTCCACGGCACGCTGTCGACGCTGTCGGTGCTGACGATCGGCTTCGTCGCGGTGTCGTTCTGGGAGACCGCGTTCGGCTGGCTGCGCACGAGGCTCTATTCGGAGACGAGCCAGAAGATCGATGTCGAGCTTGGCGCGCGGTTGTTTCGCCACCTGCTGCGGCTGCCGCTCAGCTATTTCGAATCGCGCCGCGTCGGCGATACCGCGATGCGCGTCCGCCAGCTCGAGACGATCCGCGAATTTCTCACCAACGCCTCGCTGACGGTGCTGATCGACCCGCTGTTCGCGGTCGTCTTCCTCGCGGTGATGGCGCTGTATTCGGTCAAGCTGTTCTTCGTCGCGGTGCTCGCGATTCCCGCCTATCTCGCGGTCGCGCTGCTGGTGACCGGCCCGCTGCGCAGTCGGCTCGACGAGAAGTTCGAACGCGGTGCCGCCAACAACGCGCTGCTGGTCGAGAGCATCGCCGGGATCCAGACGGTCAAGGCGGCGGCGGTCGAGCCGCAGTGGCAGGACGCCTGGGAGCGCCGGCTGGCAGGCTATTCGGCCGCCAACCAGCGCGTGATCGACCTCGGCAATACCGGCAACAACGCGATCCAGCTGATCTCCAAGCTCAACATGGCGGCGATCCTGTATTTCGGCGCGCAGGCGGTGATCGCGCACGACCTGACGGTCGGCGGCTTGGTCGCGTTCAACATGTTCGCGCAGCGCGTCTCGGGCCCGGTGATCCGCATGGCGCAGCTGTGGCAGGAGTTCCAGCAGGTCCGGATCGCGGTCGAGCGGCTCGGCGACGTCCTCAACCACCGCGTCGAGCCGGGTGCCGGCAGCCAGACCGCGCTGCCTGCGATCCGCGGCAGCGTGACGTTCGAGAACGTCCGCTTCCGCTATGTCGACGATGGTCCGTGGACGCTCGACGACATCGACCTCGCCATCCCCGCCGGGTCGACGCTGGGCATCGTCGGCTCGTCGGGATCGGGCAAGTCGACCCTGACCAAGCTGCTCCAGCGGCTGTACGTCCCCGCCAACGGGCGCGTGCTGGTCGACGGCGTCGACGTCGCGCAGATCGATCCCGCGTGGCTGCGTCGCCAGATCGGCGTGGTGTTGCAGGAGAACGTGCTGTTCAACCGCACGGTGCGCGAGAACATCGCGCTCGCCAACCCCGCGCTGCCGATCGACAAGGTCATGGCCGCCGCCGAGATGGCGGGGGCGCACGAATTCATCACGCGGATGCCGCAGGGCTATGACACGATGATCGAGGAGCGCGGCGCCAATCTGTCGGGCGGCCAGCGCCAGCGGCTCGCGATCGCCCGCGCGCTCGTCACCCAGCCGCGCATCCTGATCTTCGACGAGGCGACCTCCGCGCTGGACGCCGAGAGCGAGGAGATCATCCAGACCAACCTCAAGCAGATGGCGGTCGGCCGCACCGTCATCATCATCGCCCACCGCCTGTCCGCGATCCGCCAGTGCGACCGGATCGTCGCGCTCGAGAAAGGCCGCCTGGTCGAACAGGGCTCGCACGACGAGCTGCTCAGCCACGACGGCCGCTACGCCGACCTCTACCGACGCCAGATGGGCGTCCTGTACGGAATCGCCTCATGACCGCGCTCACCCATCATCTGTCGCTCGTCCGTCGCGCCTGGATAGAGGATCGCGCCACCCGCCGCGACCGTCGCATCCCGCTGGAGACCGCGTTCCTGCCCGCCGCGCTCGAGGTGATCGAGCGCCCGGTATCGCCGACCGCGCGCATTACCACCTGGCTGTTGCTCGGCGGAATGGCGGCGACCGCGCTGTGGCTGACGCTCGGCCATGTCGACATTGTCGCGACCGCGGAAGGGCGGACGATCCCCGCCGACAGCGTCAAGCTGGTCCAGTCGGTCAGCGGTGGGCTGGTCCGCAAGATCTGGGTTCATGACGGCGATGTCGTCAAGCGCGGCCAGCCGCTGGTCGATCTCGATCCGACCCTGTCGTCGGCCGACGAAGCGCAGGCGCGCGAGGCATTGCTCACCGCCGAGATCGACGTGGCGCGCAACGCCGCGATCGTCGACGGGCTAAGCGGCGGGCGCGGCGTGTTCGTCGCGCCGCCCGGCACGCCCGCCGACGTGCTCGACACGCAGCGCCGGCTCGTCGCAGCGCAACTCGGCAGCGCCCGCGCGGCCGATGCCGGGCTTGCGGCCGCGCGGCGCTCCGCGCTCGCCGATGCGGCCGGCGCGGCGGATCAGATGCGCGCGCTCGACGCCAACCGGCCGCTGATGGAGCGCCAGGTCAAGGCGGTCGAGACGCTGGCGGCGCGCGGCTATGCCAGTGGCTTGCGGGTGCTCGACATGCAGCGCCAGCGGCACAGCGAGATGGGCAGCCGCGACGTCGCCGCGCAACAGCGCACGCGCGGGCTGTCGGAGGCGCAGCGGTTCGGCGAGGAACTCAACCATTCGCGCGAACAGGCCCGCCAGACCGCACTCGGCGATCTCGCCAAGGCGCAATCGGACGCAATGCAGCGCCGCCAGGATCTTGCCAAGGCCAGCCAGCAGAGCCGGATGCAGCGGCTGGTCGCGCCGGTCGACGGCACCGTCCAGCAATTGGCGATCCACACCGTCGGCGGCGTGGTCGAGCCGGTCCGCGCGCTGATGGTGGTGGTACCCGACGGCAAGCTGACCGTCGAGGCCAAGCTGCTCAACCGCGACGCGGGCTTCGTTCGCGCCGGGCAGCCGGTCTCGCTCAAGCTCGAAGCCTATCCCTTCACCCGGTTCGGCACGGTGCCGGGCCGGATCGTCTCGGTCAGCCGCGACGCGGTGCAGGACGAGAAGGGGCCGTCCTATTACATGGCGCGGATCGCGATGGACCAGCGCACCGTGACCGCGGACGGGCGCAAGATGACCCTGACCCCCGGCCTCGCGGTCACCGCCGACATCCGCACCGGCCGCCGGCGCCTGCTCGACTATATGCTCGACCCGGTATCGCGCGACGTCTCCGAAGCGGCCCGCGAACGGTAGGGCAAGGAGAACTGCCGACCCGGCATTACCCCGCCGGGCTGTCAACCTTCCAAGTCGCGAGCCATGCGAGGCGGTCGCTCGTCACGACCTGTCGCTCATGAAATCTGGGCATGACCATTGTCGGCGCTCGATCGGCTGATCGGACGAACCGATCGCTTCGTCCGATGGGAGGTTTCGGGTCGCATCATCTAGGACAGCTCTCCGTACCTTGGTCTCGTACTTTACAAGCGACCTGGGGAGCTGCCGTGTCCGACCTACTGGAACTGATCGATTATGAGGCACTGGTGCTCGCCAAACTCGAGGATGCGGCGCAATCTTCGTCGCGGCGCGAGCGGTGCGCGCATCTGGACCAGGCGGCGGTGTTCCCCGCGCAAGGTGAAGCCGCCCGGTATGCCGAAAACGGCTCCCGCTCCTGAACGATGGCGCGTGAACGGGGGCGCGGGGTGTCGGGGCACCCGAACGTGCCACCGACGCCCCAGGAACTGTAAAATCTACCCCAGCCGGTGATCGTTTCTCGTCACGCGCGCCCCTCTTCCAGCGATTAGGGAGCGTGTGAAGGAGAGACTGCGATGATAGCTGCCGAAGATGGTCCTGCACCCGGCGCAGACCAGATCTGCGAGAATAGCGCCTATCGGGCGGCCCGCGCAGAGTGGCATCGCAACCGCGCTGCAATCGCGACGGACGGCAGCATCAGGCTGCTCCACGAGAAGTTCGCGGCCCTGTACAGCGCTGGTACCAAAACCGATCGGACGGTGTAGCGGCGGATCGGCGGCGGCAGGCGACCAAGAACTACTGCATCGACTTGCGTCCTCAGCACAACATGATTTAGTGACCGATCGCGCGCTATCACAAATAGCATCCTTTCACCGACATGGGGTGAGCGAGGCTTCCTATGGTCCATGACGGATGCGAGGGACCAAGCGGATCGGGAATTAATGCGAATGGCGGATGTACCCGAAACGGTAGCGCGACGGGAGCGCGACGTCGCAGCGGACATCCTGAGAGGGTTGGCGATCATACTGGTCGTTTACGGGCACCACGCCCGGGGGGTGATGAAAACGCTGGACGATTCTCGCTGGATGACAGTGCTGAAGGCGATCGATTTCACGCTCTACACCACGCACATGCCCATCTTTTTTCTGGTGGCGGGTTACAACGCATTCTTTTCGATCCGCAAAGTCGCGCCAAGTCGCTATTTGCGTTCGCGGGGGTGGGCAATCGTCTATCCGTATGTCCTGTGGTCGGTGTTGTTCTGGGCGAGCATGGCGGCTGCGCGACTGATCATCCACGTCAATGGCGATATTCCTTTCAGCGCACTGCTGAATATCGCAACACGCCCGATCAGCATCTTCTGGTTCCTCTATGCGCTGCTGCTTTTGCAACTCGGCGCTTTGCTCTTTGCGGGCCGGGCAGGGCTGAGCGCAGCACTGGTCGCGCTTGCGCTGGGCGGATTTACGTTCCTGTCCGACGCTCCGCCCAGCGATCTGCTGCCCCAAACGATCGTTCACGCACCCTATTTCGTAGCTGGACTATGGCTTGCGCAAAATGGACAGGTATTGATGCATCCGATCCGCTCGCCGTTCGGCCTCGCGGCGGTTGCCGTACTGTTCGTTTGCGGTGCGTTCGCCTTATGGAGCCTTGGGGGAATTACGCCGGTCAGTTTGTGGACGATCCCCGTTTCGGCACTGGGTCTGTTGCTGATAATGACACTGGCATGCACGCTATCGCCCACGGGCAGAACCGGACGTCATCTGGCGTGGCTCGGCATGGTGTCACTGCCGATATACCTTATGCACATCATCTTCCTGCCGCTTGCACCCCGCCTGCTATCCGCGCTGCACCTTAGGACCGTCCCACTTAACCTGACGTTCGGGACGGCGTTCGGCGTTTACGTCCCGGTCGCCGTTTACATGGTTGCTGAGCGCCTGAATCTGGCTGACCTGTTCGCACTTACGGGCAAATCGCCGTTCCGCCAGCACGCACCGGCATTGTCGCCGATCAAGTGACCGGCGTCGAATCATTCGCAACCTGCCGTCGAAGGCTCCGCCGCCACGGCTTGTCGCGCAGAAACATGTCCGAGAAGGCATAACCGATCGAAATCGTCGCGAAGGACGGACCGTAACACTGAATAGTTATCGTATAGACGTTTAGGATGAATATCATCACCAGCTTGGAACGGATCTTTGTACGAAATGGTGCCATCGCCATTCCCACCATGAACACTAGCCACGGAACTCCCATCATCAGATACGTGCTAAGGTAGAAATTATCCACCGGTACGCTGTATGGAGCCATGTCGGTATACATCATGGGGTAGGAAAAGCACCCAAGGCCGCATCCTAGGAAAAGGCCTGCCGGAAATAGATTTGCCAGATGCGTGAACGGTAGCTGCCAGCTATTATTAATGCGGTCCTGAAGGCTGAAGAGGCTCGACGAAATTCCTTCAAGGTCGACACCGCCCAACGTAGCAATCAATACAAATGGGATCGGAACGCACAGGAACGACAGCTTTGCTAGCTTCCGCTCGATGTCGTACTTCTTCAAGGAGGGCATTAATATCTCTGCGACAGTGTAGTAAGCGGCAAAACATACCGCGACCAAGAGCGCCGATCGGCTAGTGCTGATGTGAACTGCCCAATAAATAACCGGCCAGAGCGCCAAGTTGAGCCACCGGGGCATGCGGTGGAAAAGCATCAGGTACGGAAAGACAACCATATAGGCGGCCATCGTGCTGTCACCGGCAAGACCGCCGTAACGAACGACACCATCGATCCACCAGACGCGGCCGACTTCTTTGCTGTTGCCGAAATTCTCGAATTGCGCCCCCGTCCAGGGATAATCAAAATAAGGCGCGAGAATCAGGCCGATGATCGACACGATCATCAGCGCAATCATTGTGTAGCGCACAAATTTGTACTGCGTGATGTCGCTCCCGCAGAGTGCCAGACCGACGTAGAACGGAAAGAACAGCTTGAGTGACGAGATCAGCGCGAACGGCGACTCTGACATGAAGATGTAGCCGACCATCGCAGCAGTGACCGTGTTCATGACCAGCAGAATGCCGAATGGCGACCGGTTGCGAAAGGCGATGTGCCAAGCGAAATAAGCGAAGGCGCCGATAGATAGTAGGTCCGGGACGAACCACAGCGGCGACAGATGCGTCAGTGCCAACGACCAGCGGAGGACAGCCGTCAGCGTATCGCGAAACGCAAACATGAGAAATAAACCAGCTAGTAGCTTACTTGCCAGCTCCTGATTTACACCTGTTGACCAGTTCCGCTGGGCGGTCGTTGCAGCGGGGAAAGAGTCGATCGTGGTAGCCATCAGCGAGATTCCGGTTCTGCGGTGACGATGACGCCGGCACGGCCCGGCGCGGGTTGGCCGTCACCCATACCGGTACTGCCGAAGCGGCTCCAGCGTCGGTTGAGAATGGCGAGCATCGGCTTTTCGACGACGCGGTGGACGATCACCGCGCCGATCAGCGCACCGACGATCGCGATCGGCAGGAGCAGCACGGGCGCACGCTCGAACAGGCCGAGCTTCTGCGCGATGGCCTCGGCGACCTTGATCGCGATCGGATGCGACAGATACAGTGCATAGGAAGCATCGCCGCCAGCGACCAGCAGCCGGGTCAGCCGCGACGACTCGCCGTGCCGGCCGCCGACCGGTTCGAGCCCGAGCACCGCCGAGGCCATGATCAGCGTCGCCGGAATGCCGCCGGTGACGATCCGGCCGATCGTGTCGTACGCGCCGGTCTGATAGCCGATCACCGCGAGCACCAGTGCAAGCGGCAGCATCGCGAGCGCGACCATGCGGGGGATCCGTACGCCCTTGAGAAACAGGTGCGCGAGGCCGATCCCGGCCAGGAACTCGCCGGTCAGCGGATAGCCCCAGAAACGCAGCATCCGCCAGTCGAGCGGCGCAAGATGCGCGACCGCCATCAGCCCGAGGATCGCGGCGACGATGATCGCCAGCCCCGCGGTCCGCCGGAACGGCAGCGCGAGCGCGAACACGACGTAGAACATCATCTCGTAATTCAGCGTCCAGCCCAGCGTGAACACCGGAAAGCAATAGTCGCCGCAAACGGGACCGGGCAGGAACAGGTAGGAGAACAGGATGTTCGTCGCGCCCGGTCGCGGCGCACCGGTCGCGATCAGCACGACCAGCGCAAGCGTCGTGAACAGCCAGTAGAGCGGCGCGATCCGGATCAGCCGGCGGCGCAGGAAGTCCGCGGCGGCACCGGCATTCCCGAACCGGTCGTGCATCATGTAATACATCACGAAGCCGGAAATGACGAAGAACACGTCGACGCCGAGTCCCCAGTCGAACGGAATGAAGCCCCAGGTCCCCGCGCGCGCGCCGATATGTTCGACCAGCGCGTGCTGGCTGTGCCCGCACAACACGAGGAAGGCAGCGAGAAACCGCAGGATCTGGAGGCTGTCTATCCGGCCGAGACGCATCGGGAACACCTTCGTTTAGGCAGGAAAACCGTGGTTCGCGAACCGCGCACTGGACAACGTCACTGCGGAATACGCTCTCTAACGTCAATTGTGGAAAGTTACATTGCGGTGCAGCACGAACGCAAAATGAACCCGCCGACTTGCGACACGCCGCCCGGATTTGGCGACGTAGCGGCCGATTCGGGCGCGCGCTGCGCTCACTGCGGGTGGACGTCAGGGGCCGAAATCGCCTAGTGCCATGCTGTAGTGCAGTATGACCCGGCAGTCGGCCGGCGATGGGATTTGCGCTGACGTCCTAGCGGAGATGCCGCCCTCATCATGTCTGTCTTACTGACACGATTGATCCGCGGCGGCGCGCCAAACATGGCTCTGCGTGGCTCGACGCTCTTTCTTCGCTTCGCCCTGTCCTTTTACATCGTTAGCCAACTCGGCCTCGCATCGGCGGGTGTCTACGGCCTCGCGATCGGCGCAATCGGCATCGTCCCCGCGACGGTCGGCTGGGGACTGAACTATTTCGTGTCGCGCGAAGTGGTGGGACATACCCCCGCGACCGCCGCGCCGCTGATCCGCGATCGCCTGATCATCACCTTCGCCTCGCTGCTGGCTGGCACGCTGATCGCGGTGCCCGTGCTGATCTGGCAGACCGGCGAGATCACCCAGACCCAGGTCCTGATCCTGGTCCTGCTGTGGCTGGAGACGCTCGCACTCGACATCTACATGCCGATGATCGGGCTGGAGCTGGCGCTGTTCGCCAACGTCCTGGTGTTCGTCCGCTCGGCGCTGTGGATCCCGATCGTCGTCGGAATCGGCTTTGCGGTGCCGGCGCTGAAGACGCTCGACATGATCTTCATCGGCTGGATTCTCAGCCACCTGCTCGCGATCGGCATGCTGTTCGTCTATTTGCGACGCTGGCCGATGAAGGCGGGCTTGCGCGAAGAGAAGAAGCTGAGCGTGCTGGTCAATCGCGCGCGCCGTGCCTGGTACATCTATTTTAGCGACCTCGGCATCGTCGGCCTGGGCTATGCCGACCGCTTCATCCTGAACGCGCTGCTCGGGCTGGTCGCGACGGGTATCTACAGCTTCTATTTCTCGATCACCAACGCGCTTCAGACATTGATCTCGACCGCCGTGGTGCAGCTTGCGCTGCCGCGGATGGTGCGCGCGTTCCGCGGTGGCGATCCCGCCGAGTGGCAGGCCGAGCTGCGCCGCCAGATGATCAAGACGTTGACCTTCGCCGCGGTGTTCAGCGTCGGCATCTTCCTGGCGACCGAGTTGATCTTCTACTTCGCGCCGCCGGGCCGCTTCCCGGTGTTCCGCGTGCTGCTCGCGATCATGCTGCTGGCGGCGACGATCCGTTCGGGCTCGGACCTGCTCAACGTGTCGATCACCAGCATGGGGCGCGACCGCATGTACGCGGTCAACAACGTCGCCGGCGTGATCGTCGCGATCGCGTTCGGCACGGGGTTCATGTATTTCTTCGGGCTGATCGGTGCGGGCCTGTCGGCGGCGGCAACCGCCAGCACGCTGTTCATCGTTCGTTTGGTGTACCTGCGCCATGTCCTGAGCAAGATGAAACAGTCCGATCTTTCGCCCGATCCACACATGGCAACGGCGAACGATCCGGAAACGGGGATGCCGCAGCGATGACCGATACTCCTTCGCCATCGGCATGGCGCACCTGCGCCGATCATGTCCGCGGTGACCTGATCCGCGTTGCAAAGGTCGGCAGCCGGCGCCCGGGCGGCGCGTTTTTCGTCTATGCGTGGCTGTTCCTCCCCGGCTTCCGCTTCATCCTCGCACATCGGATTCAGCGATTGCTGGCATCGATCCCGGCGGTCGGCCGGATCGTGGCGCGACTATATTGGGCGCGGACCTGTCGGCGATCCGGATCGGAGATCGCTGCGATCGCGAACGTCGGCCCCGGCTGTTACATGCCGCATCCCTATGCGATCGTGCTCGGCGACTGCACGGTGGGGCGCAACGTCGTGATCCTGCAATGCGTCACGATCGGCAAGCGCGGCGACGATGCGCCCCGCGGGCCTATCATCGGCGACGATGTCGAGATCGGCGCGGGCGCGACCATTCTCGGACCGATCACGATCGGCCACGGCGCCAAGATCGGTGCCAATTCGGTCGTGTTGAAGGACGTGCCCGCAGGCGCGATCGCCGCCGGAACGCCCGCGCGGATCCTGGGCGCGGCCAGCCCTTCGAGCGTCGGCGCGCAATGACCCCGCTTGCGGCGTCAGACCGCCCGGCGCTGCGCGTCTTCTATATCGGTGCCGGCGATCCCGTCGCCCCGCGATCGGGGATGGACGTCGTCGCCCGTGCTCATATCGGCGAGCTCGCGGCATCGCCCGCGGTCGCGCTGACCGGCGTGTTCGCGACGCTGCCGGCCGATACGCCGTCTCCTGCGTTCGGCGGAGTCACGGGCTATCGTGCGGATACCAAGACGCCGTCCAAGGCCCGCAAGCTGGCGCACCTGCTGTCGGGCAAGCTGCTGATGAGCATCGGCTTCGTCTCGACACCAGCGCGACGGGCGATCCGCGCGGGGTTGGCGGCGGGACCCGACCTGATCGTGGTCGATCACATCCAGGCGCTGGCGAACGTGTCGATGTGGCGGCTGGTGCTCGGACGGACGCCGTTCGTGTTCATCGCGCACAACGTCACGCCGGACACGCTGGTCGACGGTGCGCGGTTGCGGAAATCGCGCCTGTCCGCGCTGTTCCTGCGTATCGAGTCGGTCCAGGCTTGGCTGATCGAGGCGCTGCTGTTGCGACGTGCGGCGCGGACCGTGTTCATCTCCGACAGCGATGCGCGCCACTACCGAGGACTGACGGGGGCGAAGGGCGTCGCGCTATGCCCGGTGATCGAACGGAGCGCTCAGGCTTCGGACTCAAAGGCGATCGCGCCGCCCTCCGACGGCGTCGATCAACGCCGCGTGCTGTTCATCGGCAGCCCCGGCTTCCCGCCCAATCGCGCCGCGATCGACTGGATCACGCGCGCGCTCGCGCCTGCGCTGCTGGCGCTGGACGCACCGGCGATCGTGACGTTCATCGGCAAGGGTACGCGCGAGCATATCGGCCCGCCTGCCGCGAACGTCGAAACGCTGGGCTTCGTCGCCGACGACGAGATGGAGCGGCTGCTCGGCACCTGCCTGTGCATGCTGAGCCCGGTCGTCCATGGCAGCGGATTGAAGATCAAGATGCTCGAGGCGTTCGCTGCGGGTGCGCCCGTGATGGCGACACCGCTGTCGTTGCAGGGATTCGAATTCATGGGCGTGGAGGCGCTGCTCGACCTCGACCGGCCCGAAGACGCCGCTCGCCATATCCTCGCGCTCGCGCAGGACCCCGCGGCGGTCGAGACGGCGCGGACGCAGGTGCGTGAGCGCTGGGCCGCGCATAGCCGACGGCGCGAGGGCGCGCTGGTCGACACGCTGATCGATGCACGCGCGGCACGGACCCGATGATGGCCCCGATGATGGCGGCGACGACGAACCCTGGCGACGAACGAGGAGCGGGCATCGTGAGCGAGACGCAGACGCGCGCAGGATCGACCGGTCCACAGGCTGCCAAGGTCAAGGTCCTCGATCCCAACCTGTCGATCTATCTCGACCTGTTGCGACTGGTCGCGGCGTTCGAGGTGGTGCTGGGCCATGCGCGGCATTTCGTGATGCCGGGGCTGCCCGGGTTCATCTCCGGCCATACCGGCGAGGCGGTCGCGGTGTTCTTCGTGCTGTCGGGGTTCGTCATCGCCTTCGTCGCGGAAGAGAAGGAGCACAGCCTTCGCGCCTATGCGACCGCGCGCCTCTCCCGGCTATATTCGGTGTGCCTGATTGCGCTGCTGGTCGGCTTCGCGTGCGACATGATCACCAACCGCTTCGGCGTGGTACCGTTGAGCACCCATAGCTTCTACGATTCCGCCTATCTGGCCAATCTGCCGTTCGCGCTGACCTTTACCAACGAACTTTGGTTCAGCCACCGCGTATTCGGCAGCAACGAGCCCTATTGGTCGCTCGGATTCGAGGCCGCCTATTACGTCATCTTCGCGGCGTTCTTCTACCTCGGCCGCGTACGCGGCGCGCTGATCGGCGTCCTGCTGATGATCGCCTTCGGGCCCAAGGTGGTCGCGTACATGCCGATCTGGCTGTTCGGCCTGCTCGCCTATCGTCACATCCGAGCGGGCCGGGTGACGATGTCGAAATGGCTGGCGCTGGCCGCCTTCGTCGCAACGATCCCGGGCTATTTCCTGGTCAAGCGGACGATGGAGCATTGGGCTTGGCCGATGTACGAGCCAGCCAGCGTGGCGCAACTGGCCAAGAGCTTCGTCTATTTCGCGCTGGTCGGCGTGGTCGTCACCATCAACATCGTCGCGTTCCGCCGCGCCGCGGAAGGCCGCACGGTTTTCCCGGCGGGGTTCGCCCGTGCGATCCGCTGGTTGGCGGGCGCGAGCTTCACGCTCTACCTCATCCACCAGCCGTTCCTGATCATGCTGACCTCGCTGTTCCCCGGCCTGCGCACCCACCTGCTTGGCGGGCCCGTCGCGATCGGCGGCGCGGTCGTGCTGGCTCTGCTGATCGCCGAGGTGTCGGAGCGCCGCAAACGCGCGTTCCAGCGGATCGTCGGCGGCCTTCTCGGATCCACGCCTCGCGACGGGCAACCGAAGTCGGTCGGATAGCGGCAACTAATATTAGTTAACAATCTGGTAACGATGAAATAATAGGATTTCGTCAATCCATGCCCCCTAGATCGGCCGATGGGTCAGGGGTCTGCCCCATTTAGGGAACGCATGGTGGCAACTGCTCATAATTTAGTTTCGTTTGCCGATACGGTCGAGCGCCGCGGCGAAACGCGCGTATCGCTGGCGCGCACGGGCACGTTACGCCTTGCCGACGAGTTGCCCTCGCGTGAAATTCGCATCGCCGATCTCAATCGCGACGGTTGTCGGATCGAGTCGCTCCTGCCGCTGGCGATCGACCAGGCGGTGACGATCGGCATTCCCGGTGTCGGCCAGAACAGTGCGCGGATCACGTGGGTCGGCCGGTCGGATTATGGCTGCCAATTCGACGTCGCGCTGCCCGCGGGAAGCGTGACCGCGGCGATGACCGACAACGTCCATGACCTCGGGCAGACGCATGCCGCGTTCCGCGCGCCGGCGACCTTCAAATGGGCACCGCGCGGTCGCCTGATGCTGCTCGGCGCGCTGAGCCTCGCCGGCTGGACGGCGATCACGATCGTCGCTGCACGCCTGCTGGCCTGATCCCCGGATCAAGGGTGCGCCCGGCCGGCAGACTCGCCGGACGCACCGTCGACCAGAGCGTTACATCATTCGATAGCGGATCGCCGTACCTTTACCCGCCAGCGATACCACCACCGGTCGCGATCCGATCGGGATCGTCGTGTCGCGTGGCCCATCGGGCGCGCAGACCGTGCGATAGGGTACGGGTGCGCCGCCGAGCACCAGTTGCGCCTTCTGCGAAGAGCGGTCGGTCCAGGCGATCAGCTTGCGCGACTGGCCGTCGTCCATCCGGACCACGGTAAGCCCGGGTTGCGGCTGATCGACCCGCCAGCTCTTGGCGCGCGCGATCAGATGCGTGACGTCGCGGACCATGCAGGCGGCGGGCTTGGGCTTATAATCATAGGTGAAGAGCCCGAAATTGTCCTCGATGTCGTCGGGACGCTTCCCCTGGTCCTTCAACTGATAGATCCAGACGCCGCGCATCCAGGGCGTCGCCGCGGACCAGAGCAGGAACTGCGCGATGTTGTCGCCCGAATCGTTGCGCGCGATGTCGCAAGATCCGCCACGGGTCGTCGGCCAGCCGATCTCGGTGACGTAGATCGGCATCGCCCGCCCGCCGCGGGTCGGCATCGCGCCATGCAACGCCTGCATCTTGTCGATCGCCTCGTCCGCCGTACGGTTTTCGGGGCGTTCGCAATGATTGTAGTAATGCACCGACAAGCCGTCGGCACCCCGCAAGCCGCCGCCCCCCGCGACCGAGCGAACCCATTGCCAGCCATCGTCCGTGCCCGCCGCCCCGGCAAGGATCGTGGCGCCAGGCTGGGTCGCGCGGATCGCCGCGGTGGCCTGCGCCGCCAGTCGGGCATAGGCGTCGCCACCGCGAGGGTCGCCGGGTCCGGCGCGTCCGATGAGCTTGCCCATCGCCGGGGCGGCATTGAGGTTCCACTCGTTCCAGATTTCGTAGATCGGGCGCCGCGCGGCCGTCTGCTGCGCGGCATCGCGGGCGAACCCGGCAAAGGCGGCACGGCCGGCATCGGTCACGGGAACGCCGTCGCCGCCGATCGCGGGATTGGGATGATCGAGGATGAACAACGGGCGCGCGCGCGTCGCGGCGAGGAACGCGGCCTGACCGGGACGCATGGTGCCCGGGGCGTTCATCCCCGCCCCCTTGAAACCCGCCCAGGTCAAGTCGTCGCGGAACGACGATGCGCCGACGGTCTCCATCGCCTGCGCGGTGCGCGCGGGATCATAGCCATAGTCGCCGCCGATACCGAAATGCACGCCGACGCCGACGATCAGCGGGACCGGTCGAGGGCTCAATGGCCCGTCGGGCAGCACCTTCAGCTGACCGGGCGTCGCCGTCATGGGCGCCATCGAGGCGAGTGCGATCGCGCCCCCGACCAGGCCGGAAACCGCGACCACGGTTCGGGCAAGGATTTTCCAGGATGGGCGCGGCGACGTCAGGGATCGGATGGACGGCATAGACTTCTCCTCGACCCCCGGATTTTGCGCTTAGCTCCCCCGGAATACGGGCTCAATAGGCGTTGCTGTGGACCAGCACGTTCATGGTCCGGAACAGGATCGTCACGTCGCGCATAAGGCTCCAGTCGTGGAGATATTCGAGATCGGCCTGAAGCCGGTTCTTGAGATCGACGTCGCGGTGCGTCGCGCCACGGAAGCCACGAACCTGCGCCAGGCCGGTAATGCCCGGCTTCAGCGCGTGGCGATGCCAGTATTCGCGATCGATTTCCCAGAACAGCTGGTTCCCTGCGAGCGATCCCAGCGCATGCGGGCGCGGGCCGACCAGGCTCATGTCGCCGAGCAGCACGTTGATGAACTGAGGGATCTCGTCGAGGCTGGTCTTGCGGATGAACGCACCGACGCGGGTGATCCGCTTGTCGTCGCGCTGGGTCGAGGTAGACCCGCGCGAATCCGAATTCTCGACTCGCATCGAGCGGAATTTCAGGATGTGGAAGATGCGGTTGCCGCGCCCGATCCGCTCCTGGCGGAACAGCACGGGACCGGGCGAGTCGAGCTTGACCGCGAGCGCGATCAGGATGAGCGCGGGCGAGATCGCGATCAGCACGACCAGCGTCACGATGATATCGAGCGCACGCTTTTTCGCCATGTCGGTATAGCTCAACGGCCCACGCGCCACGAGCAGCGTCTGCCGGCCCTTGAAGTTCTGGAGCCCGAGCACGCCGAGTTTGCCGAAACCAGGCGACAGGATTTCGCCGTCGACATTGGCGCCACGCAGCAGCAGCGACCAGTCGAGCTGGCGATCCGCCGGGCATTGCACGACGACGCGCTCGTATTTGCTGACCATCTGGCCGAAACGGTTGAGCATGTGCGGGTTGCCCATGTCGGGCTCGATCCCGGCCTCTGCCGCGAAGATCGTGTCGCAGACCTGGCGCTCGTTCCATTCGGCACGCGGGACATCGTCGACGATCAGCAATTCTGCCACCAACTTGGGTGCAGCGGTGCGACGCACGACGATAACGATGGCCATCCTGAACCCGGCCATCAGGATCATCGTGCCGCCGAAACCGATCGCGAACGCGACCCGCGAAATCTCGTTGCCGGCCTGAACGAAGAAGATCAGCGTCAGCAGCGCGAAGCCGGTGATCGCCAACGGCACGATCGCACGCAGGATCGATTCCGACCCGCTGGTGATCGCGGGCCGCGAATACGCCTTATTGTTGAAGGCGATCAGGAGGTAGATCGGCAGGACCGGATAGGCGAGGTCGATCCCGCTCAACGACAGCCAATTGTCGCCGCGGACGAAACTGCCGATCGCGAAGCCGATCGAGATCGCCAGCAGATCCGTGAAGATCAGCAGGCAATACAGCCGCAATCGCAAATTGCGTCGGTGGAGTGCACCGGCCAACGAAATCTCGCCGACATGCTCCATGGCTACTTCCATCGCGTGACTAAATCCCTAGAAAATCGGCCACTGGTCAACCGACCGGTTTTCGCTGCGACGCAACAATGATAGCGGTTGGCCCGTTGTGGATCAATCGCTCGTTATAGCCGGACTGGACCTCATAAAAGCTGAACGAGGTCACCGAATCAGCCTAAGCGACGCACCATGACGCCGCGCGGCCAACCGGCAACCAGATGGCGTCGCGCCGTGCTTCTCGACGGACAGAATTGGAAAATATAGACAATGATTGGGGTTAACGGTCGCTTCCTGGGTCGCTCGGTCACTGGCGTCGAACGATTTGCCCGCATGCTGCTGAACGAGGTGCATGACCGCATCGCACAGGGCGCAGAGCCGCCGCGCTGGACGATATTGCTCCCGCCGGGCGTTGCCGCTCCCGCTGAATGGCCCCATTTTTCAGCCCGGACGATTGGTAAAGGTGGCGGCCATGCTTGGGAGCAATTCCACCTGCCCCGAGCAGCGCACGGCTCGACGTTATTGAACCTCTGCAATTCCGGACCGGTCCTGCCGCGACGATCGCTGACCGTCGTCCACGACGCGCTCGTCTACGACCTTCCCGGCAACTTTTCGCGGCCGTATCGGACCATGCACCGCACCCTGGGACGCCTCATCGCGCGTCGCTCGCGGATCGCGACGGTGTCGGGCTTTTCGCGCGATCGGCTCGCCGCGGTGCTCGGTCTCGACCCCGCGACGATCCCGGTCATCCCCAATGCGGCGGACCATGTCGATGCGATCGTGCCGGACACGACGATCGTCGACCAGCTCGGTCTGACGCCGGGCCGCTTCCTGCTGTTCGTCGGGTCGTTCGCGCCGAACAAGAACCTGCCCCGGGCGCTGGAGGCGTTCGCGCGAGTCGCGCAACCCGACGACCGGCTGGTGCTGGTCGGCGCGGCGGTCAAATCCTTCGCGCAGAACGGCATGGATACGGTACCGCCCGGCGTGATCCTGCCCGGCCGGATCAGCGACGCCGCGCTGATGGGGCTGTATCGCGGTGCGCGTGCGCTCGTCTTCCCCAGCCTGTACGAAGGGTTCGGGATTCCCCCGCTGGAGATGATGCGCTTCGGTCGGCCGGTACTGGCGGGCGACATCCCGCCAGTGCGCGAAGTGTGCGGGGACGCGGCGCTGTACGTCGATCCGATGTCGGTCGATTCGATCGCCGCGGGGATGGAGCGGATGCTGCGCGACGACACGCTGGTCGAAACCCTCGCCGCACGAACCGTCTCACGCGCGAACGCCTATACCTGGGCGGCAAGTGCGGACGATCTGATCGCGGCGCTAGCGACGGTCTGAAACCGTACCGACCGGCCGGTCGGTACGGCGCGTCCGGTCAGGTGGCCGTGCCGCCGGCATCGCCCGAATAGAGCGCGATATAGCGCCCGGCGACCGCGGCCTCGGAGAACTGCTCGAGCAAGGCCGGGTCGGCGGACCGCCGTGCGCGCCATGCGACCGGATCGGCCAGCGCACGACGGATCTGCGTGGCCAGCGCCTCCGGATCGTCCTTGGCGTACATCTCGGCGAGCGGCGCCATCGGGCCGATCTCGGGCGTGCCGCCGGCGTCCGAATAGAGCGTCGGCGTACCGCGCGCGAGGCTCTCGATCATCGTGCGCGGCAGCGGTTCGGGCCAGGTCGAACCGATGATCAGCACGTCGATGCTGTCGTAGAAGGCGTCGGCCTTGACGAACCCCATCCAGTCGATCCGCGGATCGGGATAGCGCGCCTTGAGCCCCTCGATATAGTCGGTCTGGCCGCCGCCCGCGATCCGCAGTCGCCAGTCGCCCTCGACGCCGGTGATCGCAGTGAGCACGACCTCGATGCCCTTTTCGGGTTCGACCCGGCCGATCACGCCGAACACCAGTCCGGGGGCATCCTCGCGTCCTGGCCGTTCCGGGCTCGACACCACCGAGGTGACGTCGGCGATGTTGAAGATCACCCGGCTCGGCGTATCGCGGAAGAAGCCGTGGCGCTCATGCGTGTCGATCACGTAGCGACTGTTCGAGGCGACCGCGTCGACCAGCGGCGTGTTGTGCTTCTTGCGGTCGGTCAGCAGACGGCAATCGCCGCACCGCTCGACGCAATCCTTGCGGTCGCGGTACAGCGCCGCGCGCGCGCACATCAGGCTGTAGTCGCGCAACGTGTGGACGATCCGGATGTCGTTCGCGCGCGCCCAGTGCCAGATCTCGGTCGAGAAGCCCTGCAAATTGTTGGTGTGCAGGACGTCGGGCTTGATGCGCTTGGCGAGCGCGATCAGGTCGCGAGTCGCGCGGCGATTGCGCCGGTCGCGCAGATGCCACAGCAGCCGCGCCGGCTTCGACGGGCGATGATCGGGGCGGAACGGCCAATAGAGATTGCGCAGCGGCAAGCGGTGGACCGTGACCAGACCGTCCTGCTCCTCGAGGGTCGCGTTGCCGTCGTGCAGCGATGCGACGTGAACGTCGTGCCCCCGCGCCGCCACGGCACGGCCGAGCAGCGCGACCGAACGCTCCGCGCCGCCGACGGAGGACGGGGGGTACAACGTATTTACGATCAGAATGCGCATGCTACCCTTCGGATCGTTCCATGCGGCCACGCCGCCATGCATACAGCAATGATGCCGCTGATTGAAATTGCCTGCGGACCGTTGCCGTCCCGGTCGATCGTCGCCGAATTCGCACCATGATCCACCGAGAATGACACGCCATCGATGTTCACTTCGCACGTGCGGTATCGCGTCGCCACCACTTCCTGCAACAACGAAGTGCCCCGACACGGCGAAAAACGGACGTCGCTTGCTCGATTCTTACAAAAAACGGTACAAGTTCATCGGCATGGCCTTGCGGGGCTCGGTGATTGCCGCAATGCATCAAAATCTCCACCGCCTGGGAATGCTGGCGAGCAACAAGGGTATCGTCCGTTCATGACAACCGAGGGCAATGGCGGGGCAGCCGGTTTTCGGGCCGCGGTCCGGCGAGATCTGGCGCTGTTCGCGCATCATGAATCGACCCCCCTCACCCCGGCTTTCGCGGTGCGAATGGTGCTGTTGACGCAAGGATTCCAGTTCGTGCTGGCGCGACGGATCCAGGATGCGCTGGCGCGTATTCCGGTCGTCGGCCGGCCGCTGCGGCGCATCTGGTGGTGGTGGACCTGTCGCAAATTCGGGTCGGAGATCGCAATCGGCTGTACCGTCGCGCCCGGGCTCTATATTCCCCATCCGTACGGAATCGTCGTGGGCGTCTGCACGATCGAAGAGAATGTCGTTATTTTGCAGAATGTAACGATCGGCTCTAGACATTCGCACAGTCCAGGGCATGCCCGAATAGGACGCGGAGCCTATCTGTCGGCAGGCGCCGCGATCATCGGAGCGGTCACAATCGGAGAGGGAGCCATGGTCGGCGCCAATGCAGTCGTGTTGCGCGACGTGCCCGACGGCGCGGTCGCGGTGGGCGTGCCGGCCCGGATCGTCGGCGCGTCATGAGCCGTCACATCGTTGCGCCGCGGACCCGCGAAGGGAGGACGCGATGCGCATTCTGAGCATCTCCGCATTCTATCCGCCCTACGTGATCGGCGGCGCGGAACTGTGCGCGCACAGTTTGACCTATTGGTTCGCAGCCAATGGTCACGAAGCCGCGGTGCTGACCGCGGCGCCGATGGTCGAGCATGAAAGCTGGGCCACGCCGCAGGACGGTTATACGCTGTACCGCGTCAACACGCCGCACATCTATCCGGTGTTCAGGGCCAGCCAGGCGCCTGGCTGGAAGAAGCCGATCTGGCATGCCCAGGATCATTACGACCCGCGCAACGAGGCGATGTTCGAGAAGGTCATCGACGACTTCAAGCCGGATTTCATCCACATCCACTGGATATCGGGTCTCGGCTATAATGGCCTGAAGGTCATCGGCCGCCACGACATCCCGACCGCGATCACGTTGCACGATCTCGCTTATGCCTGCCTGCGGACGACGATGTTCCGCGGCAGCGACGAATGCGTCGAGCAATGCACCAATTGTCGCCTGAGTTCGAAGGTGAAGATGGGCTTCCTGCGCGAGATCCCGCGGCTGGGTTTCATCTCGCCGTCGCAGTCCAACCTCGACACGATTTCGTCGCTGCTGCCGATCGAGGACTATCCACGCTTCCACATCCTCAATCCGAACCACTACCCTGCCCCGCGCGTGACGCATGCGCCGGCCGGCAAGGTCAGGCTGTTGTTCGTCGGTCGGCTGGAGAAGACCAAGGGGATCAATTTCGTCCTCGAACTGCTCGACCAGCTGTCGGCCACCTACGACTTTCATCTCACCGTGCTCGGCAAGGGGCCGGAGGATCACGCCTTGCGCGCGACCTATGGCGAGCGTCCGTGGCTGACGATGAAGGGCCATGTCCCGCAACAGATCGTCGCCGACATCATGGCCGAAAGCGACCTGCTGGTGGTGCCGTCGCTCTGGGCGGAAAACTCGCCGGGCGTCGTGTTCCAGGCGCTGGTCAACGCGTTGCCGGTCATGGGCAGCGACAAGGGTGGCCTGCCCGAACTGATCGAGCCGGGCGTCAACGGCATGCTGGTGCCCCCCGGCGACGCGGAGCAATGGCGCGCGGCGATCGTGGATGTGCTCGACCGCCCCGAACAGCTGCTCGTGCTGCGCGAGCAGGCGGCGAAGCAGACCGAGCGCTATGACTATGACGGACTGGCCAAGCAGATGATCGGTGCCTTCGAACAAATTGCGGCGAGCAAGCGCTAGCGTCGGTCGAATTGCGGGGGCTGCTCGGACTCGGCCCCCCTTATAGCAGGCGGGCGTTGACTCCCAGGCGGCTGACGTTGGGGACGTCGATGACGACGGGCATCTCGCCGACCGTGACGCTGCGATCGGCAGAGACCGCGCCCGATGCCTGGCACAGCGTGCGGCTGGTATACGCGGCCGTGCCGCCGACCGTGACCCGCCCCTGACGGCCCGACACCGCACTCCACGCGACGATCGCCAAGCCGCGCGGCGTCGTCACCCTGATCACCGTCAGGCCGCCGTCGACGGTCTGTACCGCCATCGCCTTGGCCTCGGCGATGAGCGCGCTGGCGTCGGCGAACGCGCATTGCGCGGCCTTGGCGGCATAATTGGCGTCGTAGAGCCCGAAATTATGCTGGATGTTGGTGGGGTCGGAGCCCGAATCCTTGGTTTCGTAATACCAGCTGCCCGCCACCCAGGGCAGCGCGGCGGTGTGCAGCAGGAATTGCGGTACGTTGGTCGCCACCTTCGCGGTGCTCACCGAACAGGACGCGGTGCCCGAGGGCCAGCCCCATTCGGTCACGTAGACCGGCAGGTCGCGCCCGCCATTCGCGCTGGCGACCTTGTCATGCAGCGTACCCAGGCGGCCGATCGCCTCGGTCGCGGTACGGTTCGCGGTGCTCGTGCAGTGATTATAGATATGCGCCGACACGCCATCGGCCTGTGCTGCACCACCGCGCGCCAGCACGTCGAGCGTCCACTGCCAGCCCGGATCGTCCCCGGCCGCGCCAACCAATACCTTGGCACCAGGCGCCACCTGCTTGATCGCGCTGGTCGTACGCGCGGCGAGCGGCGCGTAATATAGCGAGGCGCGATAGTCCGAAGCGTCGCCGGGACCGACCAGCACCGGCTTGTCGCGAACGGCGTTGCGGTTCCACTCGTTCCAGATCTCGTACAGCGCGTCGCGACCGCCCGTCGCCGCCACCGCATGCTGCGCATAGATCGCGAACGCGGCCTGCCCGACATCCCCCACCGGCGGCGAGGCACCGGGTATCCACGGATTGCCGTTGTTGAGGATATAAAGCGGGCGGGCGCTGCTCTTGCCGAGGAACGTCACCAGCAGCGTCGGCAGATGGGCACCATCGACGTCCCAGTCGGGTGCCAGCGCGTTCCAGAAAAGATCCTCGCGAAACGCGCGGATGCCCGAATCGGCGAAGCGTTGCGCGACGCTGTCGGGATCGTAGCCAGCCAAGGCCGCATAGGAGAAATGGGTCGCAGCACCGACGATATAGGGCGTGGTTCGGACCGGAAGATCGGCGCCTGCAAAGACGATCGCGGTCGCCCCGGATTCGACCGGCAGCGCGCTGGCGTCGCCCGCGCCTGGAGTCGGGGTAGGAGTCGGCGTGGGGGTCGGGGCAGCTACGGGAACGGTCACGACCGCTTCGGTAGACGCATCGGAACCGCCGCCACACGACGCCAGCAACACACTCAGCAGCGGCACAAAACGGCGAGCCATATCTTTCCCTCTTTGATGGCTACGCGCTAATTCCCAAGATTTTAGATGCGGTTAATAGTCCGGACAGAATTAAACGTTTATGCGGCGGTGCAGCGTGACCTGAAAGGATGGTCACGACCGCATCGACCCGGGCGTCTTGACGTCGTGAATATGAGAAGGCACGCAGACTCCATGTTCGGTCGCTCCCCTGCTCGTCGGTCCATGCTGCGTTGCGGCAAAGAAAATGCCAGGCTCCTGGGCAATGCCACGCTGTTCGGCGTCGTCGCGCAGACGCTTGGCCTGACGGTGCTTGCAATGCCGCATCCGGCGGTCGCGCAGACCGAACGTCTGGGCGTACCGTTGATCCCGATCCCGCTGCTGGGCACCTCCGGCGTCAACCAGCCGGGGCTGAGCGTGACGCCGACGGCGGAGGTCGCGTATGACGACAACATCTTCCGTACCAGCGACGATCGCGCGGCCCCGGTGGACGACATCATCGTCACGCCCGCGCTCCGCGCCTCGTATCAGCGTCAGCTCGGGCAGAACGATCTGCGTGTCGACGGCGACCTCGGGTATAGTTTCTATACGCAGAACACCGATCGCAGCCGGGTGCGCGCCGATATCAGGGGCAGCGGGACGATCCGGATCGCCGGCATCTGCCAGATCCAGCCCGACCTGCGCTTGACCCGCCAGCAGGCCGATTACGGCGACATCAACGGCCCGATCGACAATTTCCAGACCTTCTCGACCTTGGCGGTGAAGGCCAGCTGCCCGCGCGCGGTCGGCTTCTTTCCGCTCGCCGAACTGTCGCGCCGGACGACCCGCAACGACACGCTGTTCAACTTTGCCGACCAGACGCTCGTGTCGGCGGCGGGCGGCATCGGCTATGCGCGTCCCAGCCTGGGACAGGCGGCGCTCTTCTATCGCTATTCGCGCGCCGATCGCCCGACCATCGGCGTCGTCAACCGGATCGACGAGGCCGGCGTGACGTTCAATCGCGCGGTCGTCAGCCGCGTCGAAATGTCGATCGATCTGCATTACCTGCAGGCGAGCAGCAAGGGCGCCAATGTCCGTCCGTATCGCGGTGCGGGCTGGGACATCGACCTGGTGTTCCGCCCGATCCCGCGGATCCTGTTCAAGGGCGAGGCCGGACGACGGATCGTCAATGACTCGCTCGTGCCGGCCGGGTTCACCGTGCAGACCGATTATGCGCTCAGCACCGAATGGCGGTTTGCCGAGCGGACGCTCCTGCGCGGTGGCGCAGTTCTCGGGCGGCGCCAGTTTCGTGGCGATCCCCTTGTAATCGCAGCACCTTTTTCGAGCGACCGCTTTTCAAGCCTGACTTTGGGCCTGACCCGTGCCATGGGCGAGCGGCTCAATCTGACTCTGGACGCGCAGCGCACGTCGCGCCGCACCAATACCGGACTCAACAACTATGATGCCGACCGCGTTGCGGCAGGCGTATCGTACAGGTTCTGATCTAATGACGAGGCACATCATGACAGGTAGCTGGCACTCCGTACGCCTGGCTGGCGCATTTGCGCTGTCGGCGGTTCTGCTCGCCCAGACTGTGCACGCCCAGACCGCCGAGCCCGCTCCGGCGCAGACGGCCCCCGGTTCGACCTCGCCAAGTGTGACCTCGCCAAGTGTGACCTCGCCAAGTGCGACCTCGCCGGGCGCCACCGGGACGGCGGCCAGTTCCTACGTTCTCGGCGCGAACGACGAGATCGCCGTGACCGTCTTCGGGCAGGAAGCGATGTCGTCGAAGACGCGGATCCGCGCCGACGGCACGATCACCGCACCGTATCTCGGCGTCGTCCAGGCGGCGGGCAAGACGACGGCGCAGCTCGGCACCGAATTGTCGCAGGCCTATGTGCGCGGTGGCTATCTGAGCAAGCCGTCGATCAACGTCGAGATCACGGCGTACAGCAGCAAGACAGCGACCGTGCTGGGTGCGGTACCCAATTCGGGGCTCTACCCGATCGATCGCCCCTATACCGTCTCGGCGATGGTCGCGCGCGCCGGCGGACCGCGGATCGATGGTGCCAATGCGGTGATCCTGACCCCGGCCGGTGGCCAGCCACAGCGCATCTCGCTCGCCGACCTCAGCGGCGGCGCATCGCGGATGGTGCAGCCCGGCGACACGCTGTTCGTCCCGACCGCCGAGACGATCTACGTGTACGGCGAAGTGAACAAGGGCGGCGCGTTCCCGATCCAGCCGGGCATGACGTTCCGTCAGGCACTGGCGCTCGCAGGGGGGCCGACACTGGCTGGCTCGGTCAAGCGGATCGAAGTGCGGCGCGGCGGGCAGAAGCTCGACAAGCCCGACCTCGACATGCCGGTCCAGCCCGAAGATGTGCTGGTCATCAAGGAAAAGTGGTTCTGATCGCGATGACCTTTTTCGCCATCACTTCGATCGCCACACCCTCGATCGCCATCACCTCGCTCGGGGCGGCGCCGTTCAACTCGACAGCGCGGAAAGGCCACCCGTGAGTTTCTTCGCACGCCTCGGCAACTGGCTGTCGGGCCTGCTCGATCCCGAGCCGCCCCTATCCAGCCTGCCCGACCTTCGCGCGGCTCCCGGCAACGCGGCCTCCGTGCCTGCACATTCGGGGCCGATCGCGGCGATCCCTGCGCGCCCCGCCCCCGCCGTCTCGCCATCGCGGTCGCTCAGTTCGGGGCGGACGCGGATCCACAGCGCGTTCGACGCCGGCATGCCGGTCGAGAACCGCGCCGGTCTGGCCGGGCGCGCGCGCGAGCTGGACCGGCTGGTCGAGGCGGTGCTCGAACATGGCAAGCATGGCATCGTGTTCGGCGCGCGCGGCTCGGGCAAGACGTCGCTGGCACGCGTGTTCGGCGACATGGCGGACGAGGCCGGCGCGACCGTGCTCTACAACCTGGCCGGCGGCGATATCGACTTTTCCGAGCTTTGCCGTCCCTATCTCGTCGAACTTCTGTCGATCCCCGGCGAAGGCATTCGGCGGGTCGACGTCCAGCCTTTGCTGACCGCTCCGTTCGATGCGCGCCAGATGGCGACCATTCTCGCCGAGAAGGTGCGTCGCCCGACGATCTTCGTGCTCGACGAGTTCGATCGGATCGAGACGCACGCGACCAAGACCGAGATGGCGGCGCTGATGAAGCTGCTGTCGGACATGCGGTCGCCGGTCCGGATCGTCGCGGTCGGCATCGCTGCCAATCTCGAGGACCTGATCGAGGGGCATCCCTCGCTGCGTCGGCATATCGTGTCGGTGCCGATCGGCGGGATCGAAACCGAACAGCTCAAGGCGCTGCTGGTCCGTTGCTGTGACGCAGCGGGGCTGACGATCGACGACGATGCGGCGATGAAGATCGCCCGCTCGGCGGTCGGATCGCCGTATCACCTGCGTCTGTTCGGCGCGAACTGCGCGATCGCGGCAAGCCGCGCGGGTCGCGATCATATCGACGACACGCTGGTCCAGCAGGGTCTGCTCGATGCGTATAGCGAATGGGGTGCGCTCAGCCCGCGCGCCGCGGCGCTGGTCGTCGATCTCCAGCGCCTGCCCAAGCCGACGGCGATGGCGATCGCCGTGATCTGCCTTGCCGCGGCGATGCGGACGCGGATCGAGCGGGACGAGGTGACGCTGGTGCTCAACGAGGACGGTCATGACGACGCGACCATCGCCGCGGCGTTCGCGGCGCTGAGCCCTATCCTCCATGCCAGCGCGATCGAGGGCAGCTATTATTTCGACGATACGCTGGCGCCGCAATTCTATCTGCTTGTCTATAATCGCAGGATCGACCCCGCCCGGATCAAGCCGACCGGGTTCGACGATTTGCGTAATGTCTTGGAACGAGGAGTGCGTGACCAGTGATCAGTTTCGCTGATTTGATAAGCGCGATCCGGCATCGGATCCGTCTTGTCCTGCTGGTTGGCGGGGTGGTGTTTCTCGCCATCGCCGCACTCGGCTTCACCCGCCCGCGCGCCTACACCGCGACGTCGTCGATCCTGGTCGATCTGACCGAGCGCGATCCCGTCAGCGCCAACAGCGCCAACGGCTCGGACAACAGCTCAGTACTCGAATCGGTGATCGGCACGCAGCAGGATATCATCCGCAGCGACGCCGTCCTGAGCGACGTCGTCCAACGCAGCCCGCAGTTCCAGAGCGCGGCGCTGGGCGATACCCCGACCGAGCGCAACCAGAACGGCCTCACGATGCTGCGCCGCGATCTCGCGATCAGCAGCGAGAAGGGCAGCAACGTCATCCGGCTGAGCCTGACCGCCAAGTCGCCCGAGGCGGCGGCGAAGACGCTGAACCTGATCGTCGACACGTTCCTGACCAAGCAGGTGACGCTGCGCAGCGGCAACGCGCGCGGCAACGCCAAATGGTACGACGCACGGACCCGTGACGTCCGCGATCGTCTGGAGGCCGCGCAGTCGCGATTGTCCGACTTCCAGCGCCAGCACGGCATCGTCGGCATGAACCGGATGGACGTCGAGGCCGACCGCGTCCGCAACCTGTCGACCGAACTCGTCGCGGCACAGGCCGCCGCCGCGGTCGCGCAGTCCAAATCGGGCTCGACCGCACAGCCCGAGGTCGCCCAGTCGACGATCGTCCAGGACCTTCAGCGCGAGAGCGGTCTTCAGGCCGGCAAGGTCGCCGAACTGTCCAAGACGCTCGGGCCGAACCACCCGGACATGCTCGCCGCCAATGCGCAGCTGGCGGCTTTGCGTGGCCAGCTCGCCTCCGCGCGGTCGGTCCAGGCGCAGGCGTTGACCGCCGCCAGCTCGGCCGCGGGTCGCCGGGAATCGAGCATTCGTGCCGACCTCGCCGCGCAGCAGACCCGGATGCTCGCACTGTCCGGCGTGCAGGATCAGTTGAACGTGTTGCAGCGCGACGTCGACGCCGCGCGGGCGACGTACGACACCGTGCGTCAGCGCTATAACGAGGCGACCCTGCAATCCGAGGTGTCGCAGGCCAATGCGAGCCGACTCGATCGTGCGGTACCGCCGACCCTGCCTTCGAAGCCGAACCTGATCCTGTGGATCATCGCGGCGATCGTGATGGGTGCAGGCGCCGGGCTGGCGGCTGCGATCGGTCAGGAAATGCTGGCGCCCCGGCTGCGTACGCCGTCGGGCACCGCGAGCGCGCTCGATCTCGACGTGATCGCCGACATGACCGACATCAAAAGCGGCACCACGGGCTGGCGAGCCCCCCGCAAGGAGGCAATGGCGTGAGGCTTCGTTCGACCACAGGTCCGGCAACGGCCGGTTTCGATCGCGATACGCACACCGGCCCGACCGATGTCGTCGCACCGGGCAGCGTCGATCCGCTGGTCGTGGCCGCCTATGCCAGCGACACGCCCTATGTCGTCGCCGCACGAGCGATCCGCAGCTCGATCCTCCAAAGCTATGCCGACAGCGATCGCGGATCACGCGCGTGCGCGCTGATCGGGATCGATTGCGACGAGGCATTGGCCGTATTGGCCGCCAACCTTGGCGTGGTGATGGCACAGGCCGGGTCGCAGACGGTGATCGTCGACGCGAACCGCGCGCATCCACGGATCGCCAGCCTGTTCCAGCTGGCCGATCATGCCGAGCATCAGGTGACCGCGATCCCGGGCCTGCTGGTCTCGGGGACCGGCGCGGAGACCCCCGGCGGTAGCGAGCCGGTCGAGCAACGCTCGTTGATCGAGCAGCACGATGCGATCGCGACCTCGGCCAGCCAGCTGATCGCGGCCACCGTCGTCAACGCGACCAACGGCGCCACGAGCATCGCCGACGCGCTGACCGGCTTCGACACGGCCGTCATCGTTATCCGCAAGCATTTCACCAAGCGGAACGTCGTGCGCGGATTGATCGAAGTGCTCGACCAGCACGGCATCCCGATAACCGGCACCGTCCTGGTCTGATCGCATGGCGTCCCCGAGCCGAACGCGCGCTGACGACCGCCCACCGCGCGTACTGCACGTCTGCGACAGCATCATCGGCGGCACGGGAAGTTTTCTTGCCGAGTTGCTGACGCCGCAGGCCGAGCGTTATGGATCCGAGGCGCTGACGCTCTTGATGCCCGAACAGCACCGCGATCACATCGAACCGCGGTTGCTCGAAAGCGGTATCCGGTTCGAATATTTCGATCGGCCCAACCGGCTGCTCGGCATGGCCAAGCTGTTCTTCGCCTATCGCCGCGTACGCCGCCAGATACGACCCGAGATCGTCCACGCCCACTCGTTCGGCGCTGGCGTGATTACGCGACTCGGCCGCTTCGGACGCTGGCCTCGGATGATCTTCTGCCCCCATGGCTGGGCGTTCAGCATGCAGGTGTCGCCCCGCGCGAAACGGTTCATCATCGCCGTGGAACGCTATCTCGCGCGGAAAGCCGACCGTATCATCCTGATCTCGCCCCATGAATGCGACGTCGCACGCGGTGTGGGTTTGCCCGACGAGAAGCTCGTCGTGATCAACAATGCGATCAGCAGGGCGCCCCCGCCCGTGGCTCCGGCCCGCTGGGACGACGATCGGATCAAGCTGCTGTTCGTGGGCAGGTTCGACCGGCAAAAGGGGCTCGACCTGCTGCTCGAAGCGATTGCAGGGCTAGGCGATCGTTATGCATTGCGCGTCGTCGGCCAACCCGTCGTCGCGCCGCAGATCGGCCAGATCACGCCGAATTTTGTCGAATATGTTGGATGGCGTGACCGTAACGGCGTGGTTTCGGAGATGATGGCGGCAGATGCCATCATCGTCCCCTCGCGCTGGGAAGGCTTTGGTCTCGTCGCGATCGAAGCCATGCGCGTCCGCCGAGCCGTGATCGCGTCCGATGCCGGGGGCTTGAACGACACGCTGGATGCCGGACGCTACGGCCTGACGTTTCCTTCGAACAACGTCGACGCCCTGCGCCACCTGCTCGAAACGCTGGATCCTGCGGGATTGGCGGAGTGGGGGGAGCGGGGTCACGCACGATTCATTGACAAATACACGAGCGAGACGATGGTCGAGGCGGTCGACGCCACCTATCGGGATCTGCTGGCTACGCGCTGACGGAGCCCGGCCGTAGCAGGCTAGAAAAATCGGCGAAATTCCGCTAGGGGCTCGCTCCATGCAGACCGCCGCGAACCTCATGCCTATTCCGGGGCACATCGATCCCGTGCCCGTTCCCCGCAGCTTCGTGCCGCGTAGCGACGGGCGGATCGACCTGCTCGGGCTGTCGCTTGCCGATCTGCGGATGGCGCTGGAGACGTCGCAGCTCGAGGAGAAGCAGGCCAAGCTGCGCGCCAAGCAGCTGTGGCACTGGATCTACAATCGCGGCGCAACCGAGTTCTCGGCGATGACCGACATCTCGAAGACGATGCACCCGTGGCTCGAGCAGCGCTTCGTGATCAGCCGGCCCAACGTGGTCGAGGCGCAGGTGTCGACCGACGGCACGCGGAAGTGGCTGCTGCGGTCGGATGATGCGCAGGATTACGAGATGGTGTTCATCCCCGACGCGGATCGCGGCACGCTGTGCGTGTCGAGCCAGGTCGGCTGCACGCTCAACTGCACCTTCTGCCACACCGGCACGATGCGGCTTGTCCGCAACCTGACGCCGGCCGAGATCGTCGGCCAGGTAATGCTCGCGCGCGACTCGCTGGGCGAATGGCCGAGCCAGCCCGAGGGCCGCATGCTGACCAACATCGTGATGATGGGGATGGGCGAGCCACTGTATAATTTCGAGAACGTCCGCGATGCGCTGAAGCTGGTAATGGACGGGGCGGGCCTCGCGCTCAGCCGGCGGCGGATCACCTTGTCGACGAGCGGCGTGGTGCCGATGATGGCACGCGCGGGCGCGGAGATTGGCGTGAACCTCGCCGTATCGCTGCACGCGGTGACCAAGGAAGTGCGTGACGAGATCGTGCCGCTCAACCGCAAATACGGCATTGAGGAGCTGTTGCAGGCGTGCGCGGACTATCCGGGCACCAACAATGCGCGGCGGATCACGTTCGAATATGTGATGCTGAAGGACAAGAACGACTCCGACGACGATGCGCGCGAACTCGTTCGGTTGCTGCGGAAGTACGAGCTGCCGGCGAAGGTGAACCTGATTCCGTTCAATCCCTGGCCGGGTGCGGCATATGAGTGCTCGACGCCGGAGCGGATCAAGTCGTTCTCCAGCATCGTGTTCGGTGCGGGGATCTCGGCGCCGGTGCGGACGCCGCGCGGGCGTGACATCGATGCGGCGTGCGGCCAGTTGAAGACCGCGTCGGGGAAGAAGAGCCGGGCGCAACTCGATCGTGAGGCTGCTGTCGAGTCCGACGCTTTTGCTTGAGTGGAGTGCGGTCGCGCTGGCGGCAGGGGCGGGTGTTCTCGGTGGTGCGATGAATGCGTTGGCGGGCGGTGGCAGCTTCGCGACGATGCCGACGCTGATCGGGCTCGGCGTTCCCTCGACCTTCGCCAATGCGACCAGCAACGTCTCGCTCCAGCCGGGTGCGATGGCGAGCGCGTGGGCGTATCGGCACGGGCTCCAGCGAATATCCGGCGTCAGCATGAAGACGATGGCGGGGATCACCTTCGTCGGTGGACTGGTGGGCAGCCTGTTGCTGGTCGCGACGTCAGCGCGGGCGTTCGACTTGATCGTCCCTTGGCTGCTGCTGTTCGCGACGCTGGCGATCGCGTTCGGGACGCGCGCGTCTCTGTGGCTGCGGTCGCGGGTCGAGATCGGGCCGAAGTCGCTGGTCGCGGTGCAGGCACTGCTGGGGATCTATGGCGGGTATTTCGGGGGCGGAGTCGGGCTGATGCTGACCGCCGCGTGGGGGCTGCTGTCCGGGGCAACGCCGGCGACGCTGGCACCGCCGCGGACGCTGATGCTGGCGGTGGCCAATCTTGCGGCGACGATCATCTTCATCGCGACCGGGATGGTGGTGTGGGCGCTGTGCGTGCCGATGCTGATCGGCGGGATCGTCGGCGGGCATTACGGCGCGAAACTGGGGTTGCTGCTGTCGCCGCAGGTGATCCGGGTGTGGACGCTGCTGGTGACGATCGCCACGACGATCGTGTTCTTCTGGCGGGCGTATTCCTGAGCGTTGGTGGGGCTTAGTCGAGAGCGCGCGGTGCTGGGGCGTAGGCGATAGCCGGGTGGTCAAGGCGTGTTTGAACCGGTTCGCGCTGGGTAGGCCGTTCCGGGTCGGAAGCGGGCGGATTACGCCGCTGCGTGCGAGGACGATCCGCTTCGGGCTGGGTGTTGCCTGCTGATCTTCTACCGTTTCTGTCAGGCCGCGTCGGGGGTGCCCGGGTGGTTCAATGGTGATGGCTCAAGCTGGCCTACCCACCCCCAGCCCCTCCCTTCCAGGGAGGGGGTCTTAGAAGAGCTTTGGCGGAGATCATCGCCTGTGATCCACCGCGACGACGGCGTGCGAGGGGTGCACTCAACGACTTCGAGGATCCCTGCCTTTCCGATACGAAAAAGGCCGGTACCGCGGGATGCGGTACCGGCCTTTTTTGGCGTTCGCCCGGGAATGAATGGGCACTGATCCCCATCAAACCCGTAAACGTCATTCCCGCGCAGGCGGGAACCCATATCGGCAAGCCTCGCGATAGAATCGCGATCTCTTGGGCATATGGGTCCCCGCCTCCGCGGGGATGACCGACCTTGCATGTCGGCGAGGTATCCCGCCGGATCAATTCGGGGCGGTCGAGATCAGCCGGCCTGAACCTCGTCGGGCACCGCGCGAACGCGGCGGCGGCGGGGCTTTTCCTCGGTGGCGGCGTCGGCTGCGGGAGCCGCTTCGGCTGCCGGAGTTGGGGCCGGTGCCGGAGCCGGCGCTGGTGCGACGGTGGCCGAGATGCCGAGCGAGGGCGGCAGGCGGTCCGCGTCGAACGCGGTCGGCGTGCCCTCGTCCCGCGAACCGTGGTCCTGCGCACCCTGGTCCTGAGCGGCGGGGGCGTCGAGGCTGCGATCGCGGCGCGGGCGACCGCGACGGCGGGGCTGCTCCTCGGTTGCAGCGACGGGCGCCGTGGTTTCGGCGGTTTCGGTCGGCTGAGCGGTCTCGGTCGCCGAACGCAGCGTGTCGACTTCCGAATCCTGGTTGGCGTTGGCCATCGGCGCGCTCACGCGTGGCGTGCGACGGGTCGTCTCACGCTGCGGCGCATCGCGGTAGTCGCTGCGCGGCTCGCGGACCTGTTCCTCGCGGGACTGGTTCTCACGAGCCTGGGCCTCGCGCGCCTGACCCTGCTCTTCGCCGCTACGCTCGTCGCGCTGCTGCGTATCGCGGGGGGCGTTGCGCTGGTTGCGCTGGCTGTCGCCGCGGACGCGGTCCTCGCGCTGGCCTTCGCTGCGCTGAGCATCGTTGCGCTGACCATCGTTGCGGGGGCCGTCGCTGCGGGAACCCTCGTTACGCTGACCCTCGTAGCGGTTGTTCTCGTACCGCGGGCGATCTTCGCGCTGAGGGCGGTCCTCGCGATTCTGGCTGTCGCGGTTCTGGCGGGGCGCATTCGAGTATTGGCCGCTCTGCTGGCCGCCATTCTGCTGCTCGCCCCGATTCTGGTCGCCACGGTTCTGTTCTGGCGCGGCCTGCTGACCACCCTGCTGCTCACCCGAACGGATCGGTTCGCCCTCGTCGCCGTAATCGTCGTCGCCGTCGAGATCGAAGGGCTGCTGGCGGCGCGGCTGCTGCTGCGCCTGCGGCTGGCTCTCTTCGAAGCGGGCGCGGGTCTCGCTCAGGACGCGGAAATAATGGTCCGCGAACTGGAGGTAATATTCGATGTTGACGCGGTCGCCCTGCATCTGCGCGTCGCGGGCGAGGTTCTTGTACTTCTCGTACAGCTGGCTCGCGTTGCCGCGCGCGCGGCTGTCGATGCGGTTGCCGGTGTCGCGACCGTTCTGACCGCCGCCGCCACCCTGGCGTTGACCGCCACCGCCACCACCGCCGCCATTATTATTGTTGCCACGACCGCGACGGCGGCCGGCTTGCCGGTTGTTGATCAAGCTTGTGTCCTCAGTCGTCGAACCAAAATCTGGTCGTGCTCCGAAATGCGGTGCAAACCCCCCGCCGCGCAGCGATGATCCGTTCGAGATCGCTGGTCGGACTTCCCAGGGTCGCCGGACTGCAGCGACTTCAAGGCGAAGGATGCGGGTCAACGCTCAAAACCGACCATGATGTCGAGAGTGCGTGCCCCTGCCCGCGTGATAGCGGCCCCAACGGGCTTACTACAAGCGAAATGTACGTATTCGCGCCATATTCTTCAAGTCGCGGCTTTGGTCGCGACCAGCGCGCGGGGGTTGCCGCCATAGTCGTGGTGGAGCGCGACGCGCAGACCTTGCACCTCGAGCAGCGCCGTGACGGGGGCGCCCTGGGTCGATCCGATCTCGATCACCGCCGCGCCGCCGGGGGCGATCAGCGCTGGGAGCTGTGCGGCGAGGATGCGGTAGTCGTCGAGCCCGTCGCGGCCGGCGAACAGAGCGGCATGGGGTTCGTGATCGTGGACTTCGCGCGGGAGCGTCTCGTCGGTGGCGATGTAGGGCGGGTTGGCGAGGATCAGGTCGAACTGGCCCGAGATGGCGCTGGCCCAGCTGCCGCGGACGAAATGAGTGCGATCGGTCATGCCGAGGGTTGCGGCGTTGGCTCGGGCGTAGGCGAGCGCTTGGGGGGAATAGTCTACGCCGAGGCCGTGCGCGGGCCATTCGTCGAGGGCGGCGAGGAGCAGCGTGCCGGGGCCGGTGCCGAGGTCGAGCACGGTCGCGGGCGCGCGACCGGCGAAGTGCGCTTGCGCGGCGATCAGGAGCGTTTCGCTGTCGGCGCGGGGGACCAGCGCGCCGGGGCCGATGGCGAGGTCGATCGACCAGAAGCCGCGGGTGCCGGTGATGTAGGCGATCGGCTCGTGATCGAGGCGGCGTTCGACGAGGGAGGCGAAGGTGGCGGGGACGGTGTAGCGGTCGGGGTCGAGGAGGACGGCGTTACGCTCGACGCCGAGTGCGTGCGCCATCAGCAGTTCCGCGTCGAGGCGGGGGGTGGCGGAGAACGCGAACTGCGCCGCGGCGGCGGCGATGGCTGCACTTACTGCTCCCCTTCCGCTTGCGGGAGGGGTCGGGGGAGGGGCGATCACCGGGCGGTGGCGTTTGTGGAGCGCCCCTCCCCTAACCCCTCCCGCAAGCGGAAGGGGGATGCCGTCGCGGCTGGGGCGGGCTCAGCCATCCAGTTGCGCCAGGCGGTCCGCCTCGTCCTGCGCGACCAGCGCGCCGATCAGTTCGTCCATTTCGCCCGCAACGATCTCCGGCAGGCGGTGCAGCGTCAGGTTGATGCGGTGGTCCGTCACGCGACCCTGCGGGAAATTATACGTCCGAATCCGCTCCGAGCGGTCACCCGAGCCGACCATCGACTTCCGCGCGCCCGCTCGCTCGGCATGCAACCGGTCGCGCTCCGCCTCGTAGAGCCGCGTCCTGAGCACGCGCAGAGCCTTAGCCTTGTTCTTGTGCTGCGACTTCTCGTCCTGCTGGATCACCGTCAGCCCGGTCGGAATATGCACGATCCGCACCGCGGAGTCCGTCGTATTGACCGACTGGCCGCCGGGGCCCGACGAGCGATAGACGTCGATGCGCAGGTCCTTGTCGTCGATCTTGACGTCGACCTCCTCCGCCTCGGGCAGCACCGCGACGGTCGCCGCCGAGGTGTGGATCCGGCCGCCCGCCTCGGTGGTCGGGACGCGCTGGACGCGGTGGACGCCGCTCTCGAACTTCAGTTTTGCGAACACGCCCTGGCCGGTTACGCTGGCGACGACTTCCTTGAAGCCGCCTGCGTCGGACGACGAGCCCGAGATCATCTCGACCCGCCAGCCCTGCGATTCGGCATAGCGCTGGTACATGCGGAACAGGTCGCCCGCGAACAGCGCTGCCTCGTCGCCGCCGGTGCCGGCGCGGATTTCGAGCATCGCCGCGCGCTCGTCGGCGGCATCGCGCGGCAACAGCGCGAGCGCGAGCTTACGGTCGGCGGTTTCAAGCAGCGTGCGGTTCTCGTGCAACTCCTCGGACGCCATCGCGCGGAGTTCGTCGTCGGCATCGTCGGCCATGAACGCGAGGCTCTCCGCCTCCTGCCGCAGCCGGCGCACCTCGGTGGCGGCCTGCGCGACGGGCTCGAGTTCGGCATATTCCTTCGACACCGCGACGAAGCGGTCGGAGGGGAGATCGCCGGTCGACATCAGCGCTTGCAGCTCGTCACGCCGCGCCTCGATCGCGCGGATGCGGTCGGGGGAGATCTGGGTCATCAGATCCTCCCCGGCACGGGGAGGGGGACCGCCCGAAGGGGGGTGGAGGGGGCGGGCCGCAGGGGTTGCGCGACGAGGAGCCCCCCCTCCGTCAGTGCTGCGCACTGCCACCTCCCCGTGCCGGGGAGGATTTGCGGAAGACTTATCACGACAGCAGCGTCTTCAATTGGGCCTCAAGCCCTTCGGTTTCCGAACCGAGCATCTTCAACTTTCGAACGACTTCGCCGTCGACGCGACGAATGCTCGCGATCGCCTGTGGGACTGCCTTGACGGCCTTGTCGAAGCGTTTTTTCGGCGAACCGGAAGCAACCAAATCGGCGGACACTCCATTTCGCCGGAGGTTGGCAATCAGGGCGATCGCATCGAGACTGGAGTCGTCGTCGTCCGCGACGACGATAACTTGGGCACGCTGCTCAGTCGGCTCCTCGATCAACATCGCCAACCGCTCGACACCTGCGGCCCAGCCAACGCCCGCCGTCTCCGGTCCGCCGAGCGAGCCGATCAGCCCGTCATACCGGCCGCCCGCCAGCACGGTCCCCTGCGAGCCCAACCGGTCGGTCACAAACTCGAACGCGGTGTGGCGGTAATAATCGAGGCCGCGCACCAGCCGCGCGTTGCGCTCCCACGCTACGCCCGCCGCGTCGAGCCCGGCGGTCACCGCCTCGAAGAACGCGCGTGCCTCGTCCGTCAGATACGCGTCGATGTCGGGCGCGCTGTCGGCGATCGGGCGGTCGCGCGGGTCCTTCGAGTCGAGGATGCGCATCGGGTTCTTTTCGAGCCGGGTCAGGCTGTCCTCGGACAGTTCCCCGCGATGCGCCTCGAAATGCGCCACCAGCGCCTCGCGCCAAGCATCGCGCGTCGCCGCGTCGCCGAGCGTGTTGAGCTGCAACGTCACGCCCTCGGAAATGCCGAGTTCGCGGAGCAACTGGTCCGCCAGCACGAGGAGTTCGACGTCCGCCGCCGGTTCCGCCGCCCCGATCACCTCGGCATCGATCTGGTGAAACTGCCGGAAGCGTCCCTTTTGCGGGCGTTCGTAGCGGAACACCGGGCCGCTGGTCGTCAGCTTCAGCGGGGCGAACTGCTGCCAGCCCTCGGTCAGGAACGCGCGGGCGATGCCGGCGGTGAATTCGGGGCGCAACGTCAGCGAATCGCCGCCGCGGTCCTCGAACGTGTACATCTCCTTCGACACGACGTCGGTGGTCTCGCCAAGCGAGCGCGCGAACACCGCGGTCGACTCGAACACCGGGATATCGACCCGCTGGAAGCAATACAGCGCGCGCACCCGTTCGAACGTGGCAAGGACGTGCGCGAAGCGGCGCTGCTCGTCGCCGAAAATGTCCTGGGTGCCACGGATGCGGCGCGGGGTTTCTATTCTGGCCATGATGCGCGCGTATCTAGGCGACGTCCTCCCGAAGCGCTAGCGCTGTGGCATGAACGACAAACCCAGATATTGGGGCCTTGGACAACGCGTGGCCCCGCCGCGCTTCGTCCTATTCGTGCTGGTCTTCGCGATCGGGCTGGTCGCGCTGATCCCGCGATTGGGGCTCGGACGCGGCACGATGGCGGCGTTCGACGTCGGTGCGGTCGTGTTCCTGATCGCGGTCTCTACGCTGTTCCGCAACGCCAGCGCCGAGCGCATGCGCCGCGCCGCCGAGGAGAACGACGCCAACCGCGCGGTGTTGCTCGGGTTCAGCGGGACGATCATGCTGGTCATCCTGGTCGCGGTCGCCAAGGAATTGCAGGGCAAGAACGACGCGGTCGGAATCGCGCTGACGATCGCGACGCTGGCGCTCGCGTGGCTGTTCTCGAACATGATCTATACGCTGCACTATGCGCATCTCTATTACAGCGACGACGATGACGGGAAGGACGCGAAGGGACTGGACTTCCCGAACTGCGACGAGCCCGATTACTGGGACTTCGCCTATTTCGCGTTCACGCTGGGGATGACGTTCCAGACCTCCGACGTGCAGATCACCTCGCGTCGGGTGCGCAAAGCGGCGCTCGGCCAGAGCATGGCGGCGTTCGTGTTCAACATCGGCGTGCTGGCGTTCACGATCAACGTGCTCGGGAGTAGTTGATCTCCTCCTGTAAAGGACTGGACGGCTGCCCTTTCCGACGATTACACCTTGTAACATCGTCTCTCAGCCGGAAGGCCCTTCCTTGATCCGCAAGCTTCTCGTCGCATCCCTGCTCGCGTCTGCACTTCCTGCAGTCGCGCAGGTTCCCGCCGGCAACACCGCGCCGCAGCCGGTGCCGTTCGTCGACACCATCCCCGACGCGGTCGACACGCCCTATCCGGGCACGCTGCTGCTCGACGTCGACGCGACCGATACCGAGCGCGGCATCTTCCGCGTGAAGGAGACGATCCCGGTCGCCAAGGCGGGGCCGATGGCGCTGCTCTATCCGAAGTGGCTACCCGGCGCGCATTCCCCGCGCGGCGAGATCGAGAAGCTCGCCGGCCTCGTGATCCGCGCGAACGGCAAGATCGTGCCCTGGACGCGTGATCCGGTCGACGTGTTCGCCTTCCACATCGACGTGCCCACCGGTGTGAAGACCCTGGTGGCCGAGTTCCAGTTCATCTCCGCGACCAAGCCCGATCAGGGCCGCGTGGTGATGCCCCCGACGATGATCAGCCTCCAGCCGAACCTCGTCAGCCTGTATCCGGCGGGCTATTTCACGCGCCAGATCCCGATCAAGATGACCGCGACCTATCCGACCGGCTGGACCGCGGCTGGTGCGGTGCCGGCCAAGGTGTCGGGCTCGACCTACAGCTACGACACGACCAACTACGAGATCCTCGTCGATTCGCCGACGCTGGCGGGCAAATACGGGAAGGTCTGGCCGCTCTCCCCGCGCGTCGGCCTCAACGTGTTCGCCGACAGCCCCGACCAGCTCGCGGCAAAGCCCGAGCAGATCGACGCGCACAAGCGGCTCGTCGATCAGGCGGTGAAGACGTTCGGCGCACAGCATTACGATCGCTACGAGTTCCTGCTGTCGATCACCGACCAGCTCGGCGGGATCGGCCTCGAGCATCATCGCAGTTCCGAGAACGGCGTCCGCCCGGGGTATTTCACCGAGTGGGACACGGGCGCCGCCGCGCGGAACCTGCTGCCGCATGAGTTCACGCATAGCTGGGACGGCAAGTTCAGGCGCGGTGCCGACCTTTGGACCCCTGATTTCCGCACACCGATGCGCGATTCGCTGTTGTGGGTGTACGAAGGCCAGACGCAGTTCTGGGGCTATGTGCTCCAGGCGCGCTCGGGGCTGGTTAGCAAGCAGGACACGCTCGACGGCTATGCCTCGATCCTCGGCATCTACGACACCGCACCCGGCCGCCAGTGGCGTCCGCTGATCGATACGACCAACGATCCGGTGATCTCGGCTCGCAAGCCGAAGGGCTGGACCAGCTGGCAGCGCTCCGAGGATTATTACAACGAGGGCCTGATGGTCTGGATGGAGGTCGACGCGATGCTCCGTCAGAAGTCGAACGGCACCAAGTCGATCGACGATTTCGCCAAGGCGTTCTTCGGCGTCCGCGACGGCGATTACGGCGAGCTTACCTACACCTTCGCTGACGTCGCCAAGACGCTGAACGGGATCGTCCCCTATGACTGGGCGACGTTCCTCAACACGCGGCTGACCGAAACCGGCAAGCCTGCGCCGATCAACGGCTTCGCGATGAACGGCTACAAGCTGGTCTATGGCCCCGAGCAGAGCCCGTATCTGAAGCAGGCGGAGAAGACGCGTGGCACCGATGTCAGCTATTCGCTGGGCATGGTGATCAACAAGGAGGGCGTCGTGACCTCGTCGATCTGGGACAGCCTGGCGTTCAAGGCGGGCATCGACGTCGGTACCGAGATCGAGGCGGTCAACAGCGAGGCGTACTCGTCCGACCGGATCAAGGCGGCGATCCTGGCGGCAAAGGGGACGAAGGTGCCGATTCGCCTGACGGTCAAGAACAATGACCGATTCCGGGATATCACGCTCGATTACCATGACGGGCCGCGCTATCCGCGCCTGCAGAAGGTGGGTACAGGTGACGGCGGGCTCGACAAGCTGCTGACGCCGCGTTGAGCCTTTGAAATCTACCGGTGCCGGCCGCTCCCCAGACGAGGAGCGCCGGCACCGTCATATTCGAAAGGACCGCCATGCGTATCGATCTCATCCCGACCGGCAAGAACCCGCCGGAAGACCTGAACGTCATCATCGAAGTGCCGACCGGCGGCGAGCCGGTGAAGTACGAGTTCGACAAGGCCTCGGGCGCGCTGTTCGTCGATCGCATCCTCCACACGCCGATGCGCTATCCCGCGAACTACGGCTTCGTCCCGCACACGCTGAGCCCCGATGGCGATCCGTTGGATGCACTCGTGATCGCGCGCTCGCCGTTCATTCCCGGCTGCGTCGTCCGCGCGCGCCCGATCGCGGTGCTGCACCTCGAGGACGAAGCCGGCGGCGACGAGAAGCTCGTCTGCGTGCCGGTCGACGCGGTGTTCCCCTATTACGCCAACATCGGCGAGCGTGCCGACATGCCCGAAATCGTGTTCGAGCAGATCGAACACTTCTTCACGCACTACAAGGACCTCGAGAAGACGAAGTGGGTCCGCGTCGGCAAATGGGGCGACGCCGAGGAAGCCAAGCGCATCACGGTCGAGGCGATCGAGCGCTACGAGGCCGAGAAGGCGAAGGGCAAGGAGCCGATGAATTCGGACGACGCCGCGGGGCGGTGATCCCGCCGGTATGATCGTCGCCCCGGATCGATCTGGGGCGTACATCTTTCAAAAACCTACTCCACCGTCATCCCCGCGCAGGCGGGGATCCATAATCTCCGACGCTCGCGACCTAAGGGTGAAGCTAGCCGATATGGGTTCCCGCCTCCGCGGGAATGACGGGGATAGTGTGGGCGCGGGCGAGTCCCAATACTGTTCGCGGCGGTGGCCCTCTTACCGCCCCGCTAGCTTCACCAGCGCATCCCCGGACATCCGCTGGATCGTCCAGTCCTCCATCCCGACCGCGCCGACCTTCCGGTAGAACGCGATCGCATCGGCATTCCAGTCGAGCACCGACCATTCGAACCGCGCGCACCCGCGATCGAGCGCCATGCCGGCGAGATGCGACAACAGCGCACCGCCGACCCCCTGCCCGCGGGCTTCCGGCGTGACGTACAGATCCTCGAGATACAGCCCGCGCCTGCCCGTCCAGGTCGAGAAATTGTGGAAGAACAACGCGAAGCCCAGCGGGCCGTGCTCGTTCTCCGCGATCAGAGCCTCGGCTGCCGGCTTTTCCCCGAACAGCGCCTCTTCGAGCATCGGTTCGGTCGCCTCGACCGCATCGGGCTCGCGCTCGAACGACGCGAGTTCGCGGACGAAGCGTAGGATCGTGCCGACATCGGCGTGGGTGGCGGGACGGATATGGGTCATGCACTGGCCTCGATCGAACTCTGCGCGATGTCACGCCGCCGCGCCGCGTACAGGCACGCGACGACGATGATCGCCGCGCCTGCCAGCGTGAACGCCGATACCCGCTCGCCGAACACCAGGAAACCCAGCACGGCTGCATAGACGAACGAGGTATATTCGGTGGTCGCTAGGAATCCGGTGTCGCCGTGCGCGTACGCCCAGCCGAGCAGCCACAGCGACGCGGTGGCGAGCCCCGCGGCGAGCAGGAGCTTGGGCCATTGCGCGGCTTCGGGCACCACCGCGAGCCACGGCGCTGCCAGCGCCAGCGTCGCGGTGATGACAAGAGCCTGGAAGAACGCGATCTCGCCCGGCCGCGCGGCCTGGCTCTGCAGCCGCGCGATCACCAGGTTAACCGCATACAACACCGCCGAGCCGAGGATCGCGAGCGTTCCGTGGAACGTCTCGGGTCCAGGCACTTCGCGTCCCTGCCCGATCATCACCACCAGCACGCCGCCAAGCGCCGCGACCGACGCGACGAACGTCTTCCACCCGACGCGCTCGCCCAGCGTAACCGCCGCGAGCAGCAGCGCGAGGATCGGCGCGATGTAGGTCAGCGAAATCGCCTGCGCCATCGGTACGCGTGCCAGCCCCCAGAAGAACAGCACCGCCATCGCGGTCGTCACCAGCCCGCGCGCTAAGTGCAACTTCAACGCCCGCCCGGACGGTGGCCCGCTGTTCCCGAGCTTCCACGCGATCGCGCCCAGCCCGACGCTCACCATCTGCCGCCAGAGCAGCGCGTTATAGACGCCGATCACCAGGACGAGCGACTTCATCACCGCATCCATCATGGAGAACAGTCCGATGCCAAGCGCGGCGACCGCAAAGGCCAGGGCGGGCGAAACTGTGCGCGAGGTCATCGGAACAGGCGAATATCCAGATCGAGGCCGAGCGTCACCCAATCCTTGTCCGCAGTCCACAAGGTCGCGGCCTGATCGATCGCCAAGGCCAGGCAGACCCGGTCGGCAATCGACACGTTCTTGCCTCTGACGATAGGCCACAGATCTGCGGCAATCTTAGCCTGGGTTACAGTGAAGGGCATAATCACGATCTCGAGCCGATCGAGATTCGCGATCACTGCCTCGACGTCGGACACGATCTCGAACAGCTTGCTGCGCACCTCGACCAGATTGACGCTCGACAGCATCGCCCCGCGCGCATGCTCTATCACGACATCCGCACCGGGCTCGTTCTTCAGGATCGCCAATATGGTGGACGCGTCGAAAACGACGGTCACGCGGTATGCCGTGCCCGCCAGTCCTCGATCTCGGTATTTTCGCGAACCGCATCGGCGCGACGTTCCGCCAACAGCTCATCGACCAAATCACGATCGACAGGCTTGGCCATCGATCGGAATTCGGCCTGCACTTCGCGTACGACCTGCGCATAGGTTTTCATCGTCAGACCGCCGTCCGGGTTGATTTCGATGACCAGCGAGTCGCCATCTTCGATTCCTGCATCGCGGCGCAGTTCGAGAGGCAGAGCGATCTGCCCACTGACGACTTTAGCGTGATAGGTCATGAACACCTCCAGCGAGGTGGTAACCTACCACGTCCCCTATTCCGCCGCCACCGGCACCAGTGCCGCCATCGCCTCGTCCGCAGCTTCGATTTCCGCCGCCTTGGCCTCGACCAGGCGGACGATGTGGTCAACCATGTCGGCGTCCTGGACGTGATGGTCGGTGACGCCCGACAGGTACACCATGTGCTTGCCGTTGCCGCCGCCGGTGATGCCGATGTCGGTCTCGCGCGCCTCGCCCGGGCCGTTCACGACGCAGCCGAGCACCGAGAGCGACATCGGCGTGCGGATGTGCTGCAACCGCTCTTCCAGCGCCTGGACCGTGCGGATCACGTCGAAGCCCTGTCGCGCGCAAGACGGGCAGGATACGACGCGGACGCCGCGGTTGCGGATGCCGAGCGCTTTGAGGATTTCGAAGCCGACGCGGACTTCCTCCTCGGGCTCGGCCGACAGCGACACGCGGATCGTATCGCCGATGCCGTACCAGAGCAGGCTGCCCATCCCGATCGCCGACTTGACCGTGCCGCCGACGAACCCGCCCGCCTCGGTGATGCCGAGATGCAGCGGGCAATCGACCTGCTCGGCGAGTTGTTGATACGCCGCGACCGCGAGGAACAGGTCGGACGCCTTCACCGCGACCTTGAACTCGTGAAAGTCGTGATCCTGCAGCAGCTTGATGTGATCGAGCGCCGACTCGACCAGCGCGTCGGGGCACGGCTCGCCGTATTTCTCGAGCAGGTGCCGCTCGAGCGAGCCGCCATTGACGCCGATCCGGATCGCGCAGCCGTTGGATTTCGCCGCGTCCACGACCTCCTTCACGCGCGCCGCCGAGCCGATATTGCCCGGGTTGATGCGCAGGCACGCCGCGCCCGCATCGGCCGCTTCCAATGCGCGCTTGTAGTGGAAATGGATGTCGGCGACGATCGGCACGCGGCTGGCGCGGACGATCTGCTTCAGCGCGGTGGTCGATTCGACGTCGGGGCAGCTCACGCGGATGATGTCGACGCCCGCCTCTTCGCAGCGCCGGATCTGGTCGACGGTCGCACGCACGTCGTCGGTCGGCGTGTTGGTCATCGTCTGCACCGTGACCGGCGCATCGCCGCCGACGGGGACGTTGCCGACCATGATCTGGCGGCTCTTGCGGCGGGTGATATCGCGCCAGGGACGAAGGGACATGGGGATTCCTCGGGGGGTTCGCAGCCGTATATAGCGACTTGCGCGGTGAAACGGAACATCGCTGACGGGACGGCGCTGGCGGGTGCGGCCAACGTCGGCCATAGCGGCGCGACACATAGGAGCCCGGTCGATGACGCTTTCCCTCTACGATGCGACGATCCCCTCGAACCTCCAGATCCTCCGCGCGGTCGACGCGTTGCTCGACAAGGCGGAGGCGTTCGCGGTCGAGCGCGGGATCGAGCCCGCGACGCTGATCGACGCGAAGCTCGCCGACGACATGCTGCCGTTCGGGTATCAGGTGAAGTCGTGCGCAGCGCATTCCGTCGGCGGGATCGAAGGCGTCCGCTGTGGCACCTTCTCGCCCGACCGGTCGCCCTGGCCGACCGATTTCGCTGGGCTCCATAGCGTCCTGCGCGATGCGATCGCCACGCTGGAAGCGATCGACCGCGAGGCGTTCGATGCGCTCGCCGACAACGACACGAAATTCGAGTTCGGCACGTTCGTGATGCCGTTCACCGGCGCGAACTTCCTGCTGTCGTTCTCGCAGCCCAATTTCTATTTTCACGCCACGACGGCCTACGCGATCCTGCGCGCGCAGGGCGTACCGATCGGCAAGCGCGACTTCATGGGCACGCCGCGCATGAAGGGTTGAACCGGCCCGAAACACCGTTTGCACGATCCTCACCCGCCAGGGGGAGGTGGCACCGAAGGTGACGGAGGGGGCGGACACGGAACAGAGGTTTGCCTTTCCTCCCCCTCCGTCTGGCTAGGGCCAGCCACCCCCCCCTTGCGGGGGAGGATTGCAGGGATACCGGTCGGTCCCACACACCACCTCGCCCGTCCTGCGCTTGCGGCACCGGCCCCCGCCCCGTAGGGCCGCGCGATGAACCGGCATTTCGGCATGGACTGGCTGCGGATCGGCGCGTTCGCCCTGCTGATCGTCTATCATATCGGCATGGTCTTCGTGCCGTGGAACTTCCACGTGAAGTCGCTCCATGTCGAGAACTGGGTGCGACTGCCGATGCTGGCGAGCAACGCGTGGCGGCTGACGCTGCTGTTCGTCGTCTCGGGCTATGCCAGCCGCGCGCTGCTCGCCCGGTCGAGCGGCACCGCCGGATTCTTCGCCAATCGCTGCAACCGGCTGCTCGTGCCGCTCCTGTTCGGGATCGCGGTGATCGTACCGCCGCAACCCTGGGTCGAGCTGGTCACGAAGCATGGCTATGCCGGCAGCTACTGGACGTTCTGGACACACGATTATTTCCGCTTCGACACGCTCGCCGGGCTGTCGCTGCCGACGTGGAACCACCTCTGGTTCGTCGTCTATCTCTGGGTCTACACCACCATTCTGACGCTCGGGGTGATCATCGTCCGCGGCGACTGGCTGCAACGCGCGTTCGACCGAGTGTTCGGCGGCTGGGCGGTCGTCCTGCTGCCGATCGCGTGGCTCGTGTTCGTCCATGCCTGGTGGATGCGCATGGTCGGCGATACGCAGGCTCTGTGGGGCGACTGGATCGCGCACGTTACCTATTTCCCCGCCTTCCTGTTCGGCTTCGGCCTTGCGCGGTCCGAGCCGGCGATGGCGGCGATCGGCCGCTGGTGGAAGTTCGGCGCGATCGCGGCGCTGCTAAGCTATCTCTGCATCATCGGCATCGAGTTGCGCTGGCCGGCGGATGTCCCGACCCCGCGCTGGGTCTACACGCCCTACGGCATCGCGCACGCGGTCGAGCAATGGGGCGCGATCGTCGCGCTGATCGGGATCGCCGAGCGCCACTGGAACCGCGATCATCGCTGGCGGCCGATGCTGACCGAGGCGGTGTTCCCGTTCTACCTGATCCACCAGACGATCATCGTCCTCGTCATGTACGCGCTGCTCCCCGCCGGCCTGCCGGGCGGGGTGGAGTTCGCGGGCCTGCTGGCTGCGACGATCGCCGGCTGCGTCGCCTTCTACTGGATCGGTCGCAGCATCGCGCCGCTCCGTCCCCTCATCGGCCTTCGCGCCCTGCCTTCGAAAGACTCAGCATGACCTGGACCCTCGTCATCCACGGCGGCGCCGGCAAACTCGATAGCGAGATGGTATCGCCCGAGCAGGATGCGGGCGCGCGCGCCGGCCTGTCGCGGGCGCTCGACGCAGGGTCGAAAGTGCTGGCGGATGGCGGCAGCGCACTCGATGCGGTCGAAGCGGCGGTGCGCGTGCTGGAGGACGACCCGCACTTTAATTCAGGCCGAGGGGCGGTCTTCACGCATGACGGCACGCTGGAATTGGACGCGGCGATCATGGACGGCCGGACGCGAGCCGCCGGCGCCGTTGCCGCAGCCACCGCGACGCGCAACCCGGTCGGGCTCGCGCGCGCGATCCTCGACGACGGGCGCCACGTATTTCTCGCCGGCAAGGGCGCCGATGCGTTCTCGCGCGATCGCGGACTGCCGCAAGCCGATGCCGACTGGTTCGCGACCGACGAACGGCGCCGGCAATTCGCCGAGTTCCAGGCGGATGGCGGCGGGTTCGACGTCGACATGAAATACGGCACGGTCGGCGCAGTCGCCTGCGACACGCAAGGCCATGTCGCCGCCGCCACCTCGACCGGCGGGGTCACTGGCAAGCGCTGGGGCCGGATTGGCGATACGCCCGTGATCGGCGCGGGCACCTTCGCCGACGACCGCGCCTGTGCAGTATCGTGCACCGGCTCGGGCGAGTTCTTCCTCCGCGTCGGCGTCGGCCATGAGATCGCCGCGCGCGTCCGTTTATCGGGCGAGTCACTGCAAGTCGCGGCCGACGCGGTGCTTGCCGAAGTAAAGGCTCTCGGCGGCACCGGCGGCGTGATCGTCGCGGGGCCTAACGGCGACATGGCCTGGGGATTCAACACCATTGGCATGTACCGCGGCACCGCGTCGTCAGCGGGTAGCCGGACGGTCGCGATCTACGCTAACGAAGCGCCATGAAGCGCTATCTCCTCGCCGCCTTGGCCGTTACCGGCCTCGCCTCCCCCGCCACAGCGTTCTGGGAGTATGGCCACCAGACCGTCGCGCAGATCGCCTATGCCAACGTCACGCCCAAGACCAAGGCCGCGATCCGCAAACTGCTCGCGCAACAGGCGTTGCTCGACACGCCCGAATGTCCCGCGGGCACGATCGAGGAGGCGAGCGTCTGGGCGGATTGCATCAAGCCGCTCAAGACCACCGACGGCAAGTCGCGCTTCGGGTTCGCGTATAGCTGGCACTACCAGAACGCCGACGTCTGCGCGCCGTTCGACCTGACGCCGGCGTGCAAGGACGGCGACTGCGTTTCAGCGCAGATCGACCGCGACGTAAAATTGCTGCGGGATCGCGCCACGTCACCGAAGGACCGCGTCCAGGCGCTGGCGTTCCTGATCCACTTCGTCGGCGATCTCCACCAGCCGCTCCACGCCGGCGACCGCCACGACAAGGGCGGCAACGACGTGAAGGCGGATTACGGCATCTACGGGCCTGCGCGGTTCAACCTGCATTCGATCTGGGACGGCCCGCTGGCGGAGCGCGCGATCTCGACGCCGCCGTCGCTGGTACGGCGCTATCCGGCGGCGGAGCGGGCGAAGATCGGGGCTGGGACGGTCGTCGACTGGAGCCGGGAGTCGTGGGAAGCCTCGCATACGGCGTATGCGGCGGCGCTGGGCGGGGACGCGTGCGGTGCGGTGCCAGCGCGGGTTAAGATGGACGACGCCACGATCGCGAAGATGGTGCCGGTGTCGCGCGAGGAGATTCGCCGCGGGGGTATCCGTCTGGCGAAACTGCTCGATAAGGCGCTCGGCTGACCCACTTACCCTCTCCCCTTCGGGGAGAGGGAGGGGCCCGCGCGCATTTGCGCGTGGGAGGGTAAGGGGCTTGAGGCTCGGGACGCGAATCCCAACAACCCCTCACCCTTCCGTCGCCAATCGGCTCCTCCTTCCCTCTCCCCGCAGGGGAGAGGGATCGCCGCGACAAACCTAGTTCAGCACCACCGTGACCGCGCGGCGGTTCGCCGCCCAGCTCTGGTCGTCCGAGCCCATCGCTACCGGGCGCTCCTTGCCGTAGCTGATCGTCGTCATCCGCGACGAGGACACGCCCTTTGCGGCCAGATAGTTCTTGGTAGCGTTCGCACGACGATCGCCGAGCGCGAGGTTGTATTCGCGCGTGCCGCGCTCGTCGGCATGGCCTTCGATCGTGATGCGCTGGTTCGGGAACTTCGCCAGCCACTGCGCCTGGCTGTCGAGGATCGCGCGCGCGGTCGGATCGATGTCGTACATGTCGAGCCCGAAATTGACCGTGTTCGAGCTGACCGAGCGCTGGAAATCGGCATCCGAGCCCGGCACGATCGCGCCACCGACATTGCCGTTGTTCATGCCCGCATTGGGATCGACCGGCGCGTTATTGTCGACCGGCGCCGGGGGCAGCACGGCGGGACGCTTCTTCGCACAGCCGGCGACGGCGATCAGCGCGGTACATGCGAGCAAGATGTTGGAAAGCTTCGACATAGACAGTCTCCCGTAGAAAATCATATTCCCCATTACCGCCCCCATAGCAGGTTTATGGGCGAAGCGGGCCCCAGGCCGGATCGGAGCCGTCGAGCGGCGTCGGGATCTTGCGCTCGTTGACGCCGGTCAGGTCGACCGACCAGAGGTCCGCCTTGCCGCCGCTGCCGCGTCCCGAGCGATAGAAGTTGATCACGCGGCCGTTCGGCGACCAGCTCGGCCCCTCGTCTTGCCAGTCGTTTGTCAGCAGTTTCTCGCCGCCGCCGCTCGGGCTCATGATGCCGATCCGGAACCCGCCACCAAGCTTGGTGAACGCGATCAGGTCGCCGCGCGGGCTCCAGACCGGCGTCGCGTAGCGCCCGCCGCCGAAGCTGATCCGCTGCTGGTTCGAGCCGTCGGCGTTCATCACGTAAATCTGCTGCCCGCCCGAGCGGTCGCTCTCGAAGACGATCTTCGAGCCGTCGGGCGAATAGCTGCCGCCCGTGTCGATGCCCGGCGAGTTGGTCAGGCGCTGCGGCGTGCCACCCTGCGACGACACGCGGTACACGTCCGTATTGCCGCCCTGCGCCATCGAGAACAGGATGTTGCGCCCGTCCGGCGAGAAGCGCGGCGCGAACGTCAGGTTCGCGTTCGCGACCACCAGCCGCTGCTTGCCCGAGCCGATGTCGTAGACGTAGATCGCCGGGCGATTGTTGAGATAGCTCATATAGACGATCGACTGCTGGTTCGGCGCGAACCGCGGCGTCAGCACGATCGACTGGCCGTTGGTCAGGAAGCGGTGATTGGCGCCGTCCTGATCCATGATCGCGAGCCGCTTGATCCGGCGCCCCTTGGGTCCGGTCTCGGACACATAGACGACGCGGCTGTCGAAATACGCGCCTTCGCCGGTGAGGCGGGTGTAGACCATGTCGGCGCATTTATGGCCTGCGCGGCGCCAGTCCGACGGCGACACGACGAAGCCGGTGCGCGTGAGTTCAGCCTTCGACGACACGTCGTAGAGGTAGCAGCCGACGGTCAGATTGCCATCGCCGTTGGCGCGGATGAACCCCTGGACCAGTGCCTGTGCGCCGGTGCTGCCCCAATAGTCGAACCCGGGCGCGGTGACTTCCGGGAAGCTGACCGGGCGAAGCTGGCCGGGGGAGAGCGGCGTGAACAGCCCGGAATTGCGCAGGTCGTTGGTGACGATTTCAGACAGCTGGCGGCCGAGCACGTCGGTCGAGCCTGCGGGGGTGGAGACGACCGCGGCAGTCGGCATGACGGGGATCGCGATCGGCATCGGCGCGGAAATGCCGCCGGTAACGTCGACCACGAGGCCGCCGGACTGGTCGCCTGCCGGGGCTGGGGCTGCTGCATCGGCGGGAGCTTGCTGGGGTGCAGGCGCTGGTGCGAGTGCATCCTGCGCGTAGGCGGCACTACCGGAGACGAACGCGAGCAGCCCAACCGATGCAAGAACCGATCGAGCCTTACGCCCACCCAACACCACCCCGGCGAAGGCCGGGGCCCAATTGGGGGACGCTGCCGAGGGAGCGTTGCGCATCATTACATCGACCTTCGGAATTGGGCCCCGGCCTGCGCCGGGGTGGTTACCGCGCAATGGGTGGTCACCCGCAAGCAAAGTTAGGCGCGAAGGGAAAAACCCCAGGATCGATCGAGTCATAACGGACATCCTCAGCCGGGAAGTTTGTAGCGCAGGCTGAAATTGCTCCAGCCGTTCTGCACGTCATACAGGTCGTCGGGCAAACCGCGTAGCGGCGAACACCCGACAAAGGTCGCGATCGCCAGATCGTCGACGCGGTCGACATAGCGCCGGTTGTCGTCGTCGACGCCGGCATGACCGCTGATCGTCGGCCGCGACTTCAGCGTGCCGTCGCGGTTGAGCTTCAGGTTGATCGTCACGCGGATCCGCTCGGCGCCGGGCCCCGGCGTGACCTGGCGGTTCGCGCAGGGCTGCACCTGCCGCAGGATCGCCGAGCCGATATTCGCCGCGGCCTGCGCGCCGAGCTTGGCGGCCTTGGGCGCCTCGGACTTGCTGGGCGACGGATCGGCCGACAGCCCTTTCAGGAAATTGTCGCCGAGCCGCGAGCCGCGCGGACGCGAGGTCTTGGCCTCCGCAGTCGAGCCACTGCCCTTGGTCGAGGACGGCTTGGCGGGCTTGGCCGAACTCGACGACGACTTGGCGGCGGTATCTTTCGATTTCGTCGCGGTCTTCGCCGGTGCCGATTTCGCCGGCGCAGCCTTGGTCGGCTTGGCCTTGGTTGGCTTGGGCTGTGGCTTCACCACGGGCTTCGCGACCGGGGCCGGCTTGGCGGCGGGCGTCGGTGGCGCGGGCTTGGGTTTGGGCTGCGGCCTGGGCGCGGGTTCCGGCGCCGGTTGCGGCTTCGGTGCAGGCTTCGGCGGCGCGGGCTTGGGCTGCGGCGCGGGCGGTGTCGGATCGGGCTGCGGCTCGGGCTCGGCCTCTTGCGGGGCGGGTGGCGCGGCATCCTCGGGCGCCCCCTCGTCCGGCGCGATCGATTGCGCAGGCACCTCGGTCGATTGCGGCGCGGTCGCCTCTAGCGCGACGTCGGGCACCAAGCTCACGTCGATCGGCTGCTGGGTGATCTTCGGCGGTTCGGGCGCGCTGAGAAAGCCGAGCGACAACAAGCCGAACAGCACCGCATGCCCGACCAGCGCGACGCCTAAGCCGATCTTCTCCGAACGATCCATCAGCCAGCCATCAGTTCTGGTTGCCCTCGACGGTCACCAGCGCGACGCGATTCAGCCCGGCGCGGTTGAGTTCGCCCATCACCCGCATCACGCGGCCGTAATCGAGCTTGCGGTCCGCGCGCAGCAGCACCTGCGGCTCGTCCCCGACCGCGCGGCTGGCGGCGATCGACGCGAGCCGGATCGGCAGCGCGTCGTCGGCGACCTGATCCTGGTCGATGAACAGCGCGCCCGTCTCGTCCATCGAGATCTCGACGGGCTTCTGTTCCTGGTCGAGCGCTTTCGCACGCGCGTCAGGGAGGTTCACCGGCACGCCGGCGGTCATCAGCGGCGCGGTCACCATGAAGATGATCAGCAGGACCAGCATCACGTCGACCAGCGGCGTGACGTTGATATCCGCCATCGGCGCGCGACGGCCGCGGCCACGGGAAGAAGGAAGGTTCATCGCCACGCTAAAATCCTCCCCGCGTGCGGGGAGGGGGACCAGCGAAGCTGGTGGTGGGGGCGTGCCGCACACGTTCTGCTGTGGGGAGCATCTCGTTCCACAGACGCTGCGCTGCGTGGAGAACCCCCTCCACCACGCCGCTGCGCGTCGCGGTCCCCCTCCCCGTGCCGGGGAGGATCTGCGTCGCGCTCATCGCGAGCCGTCCAGTTGGCGGGAGAGGGTGGTGTGGAAGCCATCCGCAAACCGGTTGAGGCTCGCTTCGATCCGGTTGATGCCGTGCGAGAAGCGGTTGTACGCGATCACCGCGGGTATGGCCGCGAACAGGCCGATCGCGGTCGCGAACAGTGCCTCGGCGATCCCCGGCGCGACCACCGCCAGCGACGTGTTCTGCGCGGCGGCAATGCTGGTGAAGCTCCGCATGATGCCCCACACCGTGCCGAACAGCCCGACGAACGGCGCGACCGAGCCGACCGTCGCCAGCACGTTCAGCCGGTCCGACAGCGTGTCGATCTCGCTTGCGACCGCCGCGCCCATCGTCGTCGCCAGTCGCTCGCGCGTGCCGCTCTTGTCGATCGTGCCGCCCGCGGTCGAGCGCCGCCACTCGGTCACGCCCGCCGCGAACACGCGCGCGGACGGCAAGGCGCTCTCACCCTCCGCCTTGTAGAAGACGTCGATGTCCTCGGCCTTCCAGAAATCGCGCTCGAACCGCACCATGTTCTTGCGCGTCCTGCCGATCCGCCGCCAGAACGCGACGATCAGCGCCCAGGTCCAGATGCTGGCGAGCAGCAGCCCGATCATCACGCCCTTCACGACCCAATCGGCCTGCAGGAACAAGTGGATCGGCGACAGCGTCGCGCTATCCATAGTCAACACCGGATTCATGCTTCCCCCTGCCAGACTAGGCGTTCGTAGATATCGATCCATGCGCGTGGCTGGCGGCGTGGGCGACCGTTAGGAGCGACCAATGCCGCCACAATGTCCGCCTCGGCCAAGACAAGCCCGTCGCGCATGACCCTTTGATGAATGGCGACCCCGGCTGCGCGGACCTGCACGATCCGCGAGACGACCAGCAGTGCGTCGTCGAGGCTGGCGGGCGCGGCATAGCGGATGGCGACGCTGGCGATCGCGTAGGATCCCTCGCCTGCCTCGAACGCCGCGCGCTGGTCGATCCCGCCGACCCGCAGCATGTCCGAGCGTGCGCGCTCCATGTAGCGCAGGTAATTGGCGTGATAGACCGCGCCCGACAGGTCGGTGTCCTCGAAATAGACGCGCACCGGAAACCGGTGCTCGCGCCCTTCGAAGCGGCCTTCCGCCGGACGATCTGAAACCTCAGCCATTCCCGCGGCTGTTAACCCAGTCTTCGCAGGGAAGCCAACCATTGCCTGCAAGATGTTCGCGGTAACGCCTCTCTACTATCCTCCCTCTGGCGGGGGAGGATCGCAACGTGGTTACTGGAAGACGCTGGCGTCGAGCTTCAGGCGAGGCTGCGCGGGAGGCACCGGCTGGGAGATCGGCTGGAGCCGGGCCTGGGTGATCGTCTGCACCGGCATGTTCGACGCATATTGGCGCGAGGCGACCAGCTGCGGCTGAACCGGACGCACCGTGCGACCGCGCCACGCGTCCACCGCGCGGTAGAAATCGGTGAACGGACGCTCGAGCAAGGGCAGGTTCTGTGCGGCGAACGCGGGCAATGCTTCGGCCGCCACACCCGTGCTTTGCGCGAGGACGGCGCCTGCCGCCGCGCAGAACTCGTCGCGCGCGGGGGACTGCGAGAAGAAGTTGTAGAGCCGGGTCATCGAATCGTCATAGCGATCCTGCCAGTCGCCGCCGCCCGCCTTGTATTCGCTGGCATAGGTCGCCTCGGCCTTGGCAAGCACCGGCTTCTGTGCCGACAACAGCGCGTTGTAGCCCGCGACGATCGTCAACTCCTGCGGCCCACGGCACGCGAGCGCGGCGACGTTGAGCGCGGCGCGGAGATGCCAGACCTTGGCGGACGTGGTCAGGTTGCGATTCGGCGTGGGATAGGTGCCATCGGCCAGCGCGACCGGGATGACGATGGTCGGCGAAGCGCCCTTCGGCATCGTTGGCGCGGGCACCGGCACCATTATGACGGGCGGCGCAACCTGCGCGACGGTCCGCGGCTTCGACGTGCAGCCGGCCAGCAGGCCCAGCGCGGTAACGGACAGCAAAGCAAACCGACGACTCATCGCAACCACCTCGTAACGTCCCCCGACGGGACACTCTATGCAGGGATTAGGTTAACGAGACGTAAGCCGTACGTGGTTTGCGGTGAGTGGAGAGGGGGCGGCGTTGGGGTTTGGGGGCGGGTTGTGCGTTGGGGGGTGGCGGGGTGGCGGGTCGGTTCCCCGGTTCCTCGCTTACTTCCACCCCGGCGGAGGCCGGGGCCCAATTGGGAAGGTTTAGGTAACGGAGCGCGACCTCAGTCAGCGACGTCCCCCAATTGGGCCCCGGCCTTCGCCGGGATGGTGCTGGGGTGAAGTATCACGCCGTTAAGACGATGCCGCCCCTCTCGATCCTTCCCCGCCAGGGGGAGGTGGCGCCGGAGGCGACGGAGGGGGAGGACACGGAATAGCAGTTGGCGCTAACCTCCCCCTCCGTCAGGCAAGTGCCTGCCCCCCCCTGGCGGGGGAAGATCAGAGGTGCGTCAGACCGCGCGTGCTTCCAGCGCCGCCGCGGCTTGCGCCATCAGGCCGGCGATGATGTCCGCGACCGGCTCCTCGCGCTTGACCATGCCGACCGACTGGCCCGCCATCACCGAGCCATGCTCGACATCGCCGTCGATCACCGCGCGGCGCAGCGCGCCCGCCCAGTAATGCTCGATCTGCAACTGCGCCTCGGCCATCTCCACGCGCCCACCGTCGAGGTGCCCGGCGACTTCGCGCTGCTTAGCCGTAAACAACTCGCTCGACGCGTTCTTCAGCGCGCGGACCGGGATGACGGGAAGCCGCGCATCGATCTGCACGCTGGCGATCGCATCGCGTGCCGAGGCCCGGATAAACGCCTTCTTGAAATTGGCATGCGCGATCGATTCGGTCGCACACACGAACAGCGTGCCGAGCTGGACGCCCGCCGCGCCCATGTCGAGATACCCGGCGATCGCCTCGCCGCGGCCGATCCCGCCCGCGACGAACACCGGGACTTGGTCCGCGATCTCGGGCAGCATCTCCTGCGCGAGCACGCTGGTCGAGACCGGGCCGATATGGCCGCCGGCCTCCATCCCCTCGATCACCAGTGCATCGACACCGCTGCGAATCAGCTTCTTCGCGAGCGCCAGCGCGGGCGAGAATGCGATCAGCTTCGCGCCGGTCTCCTTGATCGCCTCGATGCTGCCCTTGGGCGGCAGGCCACCGGCGAGTACGATGTGGCCGACCTTGTGTTTGGTGCAGACCGCGATCAGCTCGAACAGGTCCGGGTGCATGGTGATCAGGTTCACGCCGAACGGCTTGTCCGTCATCGCCTTGGTCGCGGCGATCTCGGTATCGAGCAGCGCGGGCGTCATCGCGCCGCACGCGATCACGCCGAACCCGCCCGCGTTGGAGATCGCGGAGACGAGGTGACGCTCGCTCACCCAGGACATTGCGCCGCCGAGGATCGCAACCTCCGACCCGAGGAACGCGGCGCCGCGCGCCATCCGGCGTTGCAGCCGCTCAGTACCGATCGTCATGCATCCATCCCCGTCGTCCCGGCGCCTGCCGGGATCATGTCGTTATGTATCAAACTCAAGCCGCATCCTCGGCATCGAGCCCGTAAGCCGTGTGCAGCACGCGCACCGCCAATTCGGTATAATCCTCTTCGATCAGCACGCTGACCTTGATCTCCGACGTCGCGATCGCCTGGATGTTGATCCCGCGCTCGCCGAGCGTGGTGAACATCGTCGAGGCGACACCCGCATGGCTGCGCATCCCGACGCCGACCACGGAGACCTTGGCGACGCGCGTGTCGTGGACGATCGTCGCATAGCCGATCGCGTCCTTCGCCTTGTCGAGCACGTCGAGCGAGCGCGCGAGATCGGCTGCCGGCACCGTGAACGTCACGTCGGTCGAGCCGGTCGAATGCGCGACGTTCTGCACGATCATGTCGACATTGATCCCCGCCTCGGCGAGCGGCGCGAAGATCGCCGCGACCGAGCCGGGACGATCGCTGACCTGCGTCAACGTGATCTTCGCCTCGTTCTTGTCGTGCGCGATGCCGGTGATGAGCTGGCGTTCCATATCGTCGATTTCCTCTTCGCCCACGATCAACGTGCCGCGGTGACCATCATTGGTATCGCCGTCCTCGAACGAAGACAGCACGCGTACCCGCACATTCTCTTTCATCGCAAGGCCGACAGACCGGGTCTGCAGCACCTTGGCACCGACGCTGGCGAGTTCCAGCATCTCTTCATACGTCACCTTGCTCAGCTTCCGCGCGCGCGGCACGATCCTGGGGTCGGTCGTGTAGACGCCGTCGACGTCGGTATAGATGTCGCAGCGATCGGCCTTCATCGCCGCCGCCATCGCCACCGCCGACGTATCCGAGCCGCCGCGGCCCAAGGTCGTCACGCGCTGACCGTCCGCGACGCCCTGGAAACCGGGAATTACGGCGACGACGCCGTCGGCAAGGCTCGCGTCGAGTGCAGCCGTGTCGATCTCGCCGATCCGCGCCGAGCCGTGCGCGTCGGACGTGTTGATCGGCAACTGCCAACCAAGCCAAGAGCGCGCCTTGCAGCCGGCCGCCTGGAGCGCGATCGCGAGCAGGCCGCTCGTGATCTGCTCGCCCGCCGAGACGACGACGTCATATTCCTTCGCATCGTACAGCGACGACGCCTCGCGGCAGAAGCCGACCAGCCGATCGGTCTCGCCGGCCATCGCGGAGACGACGACGGCGACCTGGTTGCCGGCGTCGACTTCGCGCTTCACGCGCGCGGCGACGTTGCGGATCCGCTCGATCCCAGCCATCGACGTCCCGCCGAATTTCATCACGATACGGGCCATTGGCAGCGCAAATCCCTTTGGGTCGAAGCGGCGGCCCTGATAGGTAGCGCGCATGATACTGGCAAGTGACACCGTAAACGGCGCAACAATCGATCCGCGCGAGGCCGCGCATTTCGGCACCATGGCAAAGGACTGGTGGGATCCTAAGGGCTCGTCCGCCCCGCTTCACAAGCTCAACCCGCCGCGGCTGCGCTACATTCGCGAGCAGGTCGACGCGCATTGGGGTGGCGATGGGGCTAGCTTCACGCCGCTGGAGGGGAAGACCGCGCTCGACGTCGGGTGCGGCGCGGGGTTGCTGTGCGAACCGCTCGCCCGGCTCGGTGCAGAGGTTACGGGGATCGATGCGGCGCCCGAGAATATCGCGGTGGCGGAGATCCATGCGGCACAGAGTGGATTGGCGATCGATTACCGCGCGGGGGGCGTCGAAGGGCTGGTCGGCCAGTATGATCTGGTCACGAGCCTTGAGGTGATCGAGCATGTCAGCGATCCTGCCGGCTTCGTCCGAGGCCTAGCGCGGACGCTCGCGGAGGGGGGACTGCTGATCCTGTCGACGCCCAACCGCACGCCGTTGTCGCGGCTGGCGATGATCACCGTGGCGGAAGGTGCCGGCGTCATTCCCAAGGGCACGCACGACTGGAACAAGTTCCTCACGCCCGAGGAATTGACCGCGCTGCTGAAGGATGCGGGGCTGCGCGTGACGGATACGCGGGGGCTGAGCTTCTCGCCCGCGACCGGGTTTGCGCTGAGCGATTCGACGAGCCTCGATTACTTCCTGACCGCGGTAAAAGCCTGACTCGTGCCCGCGGTTACGCCACCCCGGCGAAGGCCGGGGCCCAATTGGGAAAGCCAAGGTAACGGAGCGCCGTCCTCAATCATAACCGTCCCCCAATTGGGCCCCGACCTCCGCCGGGGTGGTGCAAAGTAATGGAGCCCTCCCCTCCCCAAAATTGTTCACCCGCGAAGGCGGGTGCCCAGTCTGGGCACCCGCCTTCGCGGGTGAACATGCTTTTGTTGGTCGGGCTGGCCGTCCTCTTCATCACCCTCGCGCTCCTCCGCCCTGTAGACCACGACGAATCCCAATACATCGCCGCCGCCGCGCTCACCGCCAACGGCCTCCTCCCCTACCGAGACTTCGCCTACCTCCAGACCCCGCTCCAGCCCTACCTATTCGCCCCCATCGCAGCCCTAGCCGGCACCTGGACCTGGCCAGCCCTCCGCATCCTCAACGCCCTCCTCGGCGTCATAACGATAGCCTACGTCCACACCGCCGCCCGAACCCTCGGCGCCAAACCCAAAGCCGCGCTCGCCGCCGCGGCCCTGTTCGCAACCTGCGACATCCTCCTCTTCAGCATCGGTACAGCCCGCAACGACGCGCTCCCCGCAGCCCTGCTCGCCGCAGCCCTCCCCCTGATCGTCCGCCCCGCCATCACGCGCAAAACCGCCGCGCTTGCTGGCTTCCTCCTCGCCAGCGCCGCCGCCGCGAAGATCTCATATGCGTTCCCCGCGCTGGCCTACGGCCTCTACGCGCTGGCCAGCCGCCGCCATCGCCCTATCGCGATCCTGCTCGGCACGCTCCCCGTCGTCGCCTTCGTCGCCTGGACCTATGCCAGCAGTTCGGCCGGGTTCGTGTTTGGCACCTTCACCTTCCCGGCGCGCGGTCCCGCGGAATATTACGCGCTGCGTCCGTGGAAGATGTCGCTGCCCGCCAAGACGATCGACACGCTCAAGTTCCTCGCACTCGGCGCGGCCCTGCCCGCGCTCGCCCTGGTCGCGCGCGACGCCTGGCGACGCCGCACGATCGGACTGCTCGATTGGCTAATCCTCGCGGGCCTGATAGCCGCACTGCTGCCGTTCCCGACCTGGCGGCAATATCTCCTCCCAGCCCTGCCCGCCCTGTTCGTCCGCCTCTCGATGATCCCGCCCCCGAGCCGCGCATGGCGGATCGCGTTTGCGATCTTCGCGACCGCTGGCCTAGCCCCGTCCGCCGCAGCCCTGGCGAATTTGGACGGCCTCTCGCTGAGCCAAGCCCTCCGCGAAGGCCGAGCAGTCGGCCGCACGCTCGACCAACACGGTGTCGAAGGCCCGATCACCACACTTTCCCCGCAAATCCTACCCGCGGCCAATCGCCTGCCGGACCCCGCCTTCGCCACCGGGCCGTTCTATTTCCGCAGCACGACCCTGCTCGACGCTTCCCAGGAAAACGCGCTCCACTTGATCTCCCGAGCACGCCTAAAACTCGACGGATCGACGGTCCTCACCGGCGGCGAAGGCCCTGCGACCAGCGGCGACGCCAGCCTCGACCGCGCACTCGCCACCGCCGCACGCGACGCCGGATACGATGCGATCCCGATTCCCGGCACGCGCTTCACCGCGTTCAGGCCGCCAGCCCGCACCCCTGCTTCGCCGCGACCAGTCCCGCATAATAGTCCATGAGCTCGACCGCATGCTCGCGGTCGCTGCGCACATGCCGCGCCGCCACCGCCGCCGCGCGCCGGAGCATAGCCGGATCCCGCGCAAACAACCGCCCGATCGCCGCCGCCGCACTCTCCGCATCGCGCGCCGCGTAGAGCTCGCTCGCATGGCGGTCCGCGACCTCCGCGCAGCCACCAGTATCCGGCACGATCAGCGGCAGGCCCGACGCCATCGCCTCCGAGGCGACCAACCCGAACGGCTCCGCCTCCGACCCGTGGATCAGCGCGTCGCAGCTCGCCATGATCCGCGCGAGCCGCTCCCGGTCATACACCGGCGCGAACATCCGGATGTGCGGCGAGCCACCGATCCGCCGCTGAATCGCCTTGGTCTGCGCACCCGCACCGATCAGGACCAGCCCGACCGGCAAGGTCGCCCCCGCCCGCGCAACCGCATCGACCACCAGCGGCCAGCGCTTCTCGCCGTGATGCCGCCCGAGCCCGAGCAGCAGCATGCCGTCCCCGGGCAACCCGCACTGCCGCAGCAACGCCGCACGCAGCCGCGTATCGCGCAGCTCCGGCGAGAAATGCCCGCGCTCGATCCCCAGCGGCATCGCCGCATCGATCCGGACGCCGCGTGCGCGCAATCGCTTTTCCAGCGCCGGGCCGTTGGTGACGACGACATCGTATTTCGCGAGGAAGCGGTTCATGTACCGGCTGTACCAGGCGAACCCGCGCTCGATCTGGTCGTGGCTCGCGACGCCCGCGAACCAGCGCTGTGCGTAGGCCGCGATATTGTCGTTGTGCATGAAGAACGACTTCACCGCGCGGCCCTGCCAGTCGCCGACGAACCACGCCGGCCGCCACGGCGAGCAGCACTCGACCACGTCCGGATCGAGTTCGTCGAGCACGCGGTGGATCGCGCGCTCGTCCCAGAACAGCCCGTAGTTGCGATCGAACGGCATGCCCGGCGACTTGAGGTAGATGATCCGCCCGCCGCCCGGCCGTTCCTCGACGCGGTCTTCCCTGCCGGGCGCGACGACGATCAGTTCATGGCCCATGTCCGCCATGATGCCCATCTTGCGGTCGACATAGGTTCGCACGCCGCCGCCGGTCGGCGAGTAGAACTCGTTGACGTCGACGATTCTCATAGCGGGGCCATCATCAGCCGATCGGCCCGAAGCCGCCGAGTCCGCGGAGATATTGCGCGGTGATCCGCACGGTCGTCACGCCAGCCCCGACTTCGACAAGCGCCTGCTCGACCTTGGGCCGCGACCGCCCGAGCTTCCGGTTGCTCGCGAAACCGGCTCCATCGGTCCAGAAACTGAACTTGTTCTTCCCATCGCGATTATGCGTCAGCAGCAGCGCATAGCGGCCCGGCTGCGGCACCCGGATGCACATCGTCGTCGGTCCGGTCGCGGGCGTCGGCACGACCACGCGGCGAAACGTCTTCCCCGCTGCGATCAGGACGTGATCGTCCTTGAGGAAACCCGCCTCGTCGCCGGGATAGAGTTCGAGCTTCAGTTCGCCGGTACGATCCTTCAGCCCGGTGATCTCGACGGCGATCGCGGGGCCCCCTCCGGGCTGACACGCAGCGGCATCGCTGCCGAGCATCTGCGCGTCCGCCGGGCTCGCGAGCAGCAACGCTCCGGCGATGGCGTATCGAATCATGCGCGACTCCTATCGGCAACGGCATGCGCGCCGAACGCCACGATCAGCGCGACATGCACCAGCAGCGTGAGAGCGGCGGTGAACGCGATCAGTTCCGACAAGGCCTGATCCTGCCCGATCAACAGGATCGCGGCGTTGGCGAACAGCAGGTCCTTGTTCGGCACCAGCGGCAGGCGCGACACCAGCAGGCGCCCGGCAGCGAGGAACAGCCACATCCCCACCGGCACGCCCGGCAACGCGAAATGCCAGGCGAACGCGATCAGCACCGATCCGCACAGCAACCGGATGCAGTGGATCCCGAACACCCACCACAATTTCGCGCGCGGCAGGGAGAACACGCGGCGCGAGAAGATCAGGAACGGCAGCGAGATCGCCAGCGTCACGCCAGCCGATGCCAACACCGTCCGGAACTGATCGTGCGTCAGCAGATGCCGGCCGAGCGGCAGCGCGATCGCCACCAGCAGCAATGTCACCGCATTGCCGGCGATCGCCGACAGGATCGTGACGTCCTTCACCGCGCCGAACGGCGACGCGACCATCCGCGCCTTGGCCCGCGCCCAAGCGTAGAAGTACGCGTCGCCCGAATAGCCGAACACCACTTCGTTCGCGATCCGCTTCTTGATCAGCGCGACGAGGCCGCCGAGCGGGATGCCCCATAGCCTGCGAAAGATAACGTAATCCCCGGTCGGCGGCGACATGTAGAGCAGGCCGAAGCACAGATAGAAGCGCGGGTCCTGCGGCACCGAGCGCGTAAGTCCGGCGAGGCCGTGCCCGAGCAGTTCGCGCCCCAGCCCGACGATCATCGCCAGCGTCAGCACCGCACCGATGATCGCCGGCCAGCGGCTGCCGATCGTCTTCAGCGGTTCGAGCCCCGCGCGTGCAATATCCGCATAGCCGTCGCGATCGGCAGTTTTCGCACGGAAGTTCAATCGCCGGTCCTCAAACCATTGTCCTCAAGCCATTCCGTCGCCCAACGCTCATTCGAGGTGGCGCGGTCCAATAGCCGCCCGTCGGCGCGCATGCACGTAAAGTCGGTTTCATTCGATCGCGATCTCCGCTTTACCCATCGCGCATCATGATGACCCCCATATGTCACTCCTGAGCGGACCACCGACCGCGCGGCACATCCTGACCTATGCCGAGGACCTGCGCGGCGGCGGGGTCGAGCGCGCGCAACTGCGCCTCGCCCGCGGTTGGCTCGCGGCGGGGCGGCGGGTGACGCTGGCGATCGAGGATATTGCCGGGCCGCTGGCGACGGAACTGCCGGAGGGGCTGGAGATCATCGCGCCGTCGCGGTTGATGGCATTGCCGGGGGTGGTGCGGCGCCTGTCGCCGGACATCATCTTCTGCCCGGGCAATTTCTATACCGGGATTGCGGCCTGGACCCGGCTGCGGCTCGGCAAGGCCTGTCCGCCGATTGTCGCCAAGATGTCCAACGCGCCTGCCCGGGCGGATCATGGCCGGGCGATGCACGCTGCGCACCAGGTCTGGCTGGCGCGGCACGGCAGTTTCCTCGACCATCTTGTGGCGATGACTCCGGCGACCGCGCAGGAGGCGGCGCGGGCGACGCGGATGATCGGGCGGACGAGCGTCATTCCAAACCCGCCGGCGGTGGCGATTCCGGGGAAGGTGCCGGACCTGCCTGATCGTTTCATTCTCGGCGTCGGACGGCTCGAACCGCAGAAGCGCTGGGACCGGCTGATCGCCGCGCTGCCGCTGCTGGCGGACCGGACGATACCGCTGGTGATCCTCGGCGAAGGCAACGAGCGCAGGGCGATCGAAACGCAGATTCTGGCGCTGGGTTTGGGGGACCGTGTTCGCCTGCTCGGCCATAGCACCGACCCGCTGCCGGTCATGGCCCGCGCTAAGGTGGTCGTGCTGACCTCGGACTATGAAGGCGTGCCGGGGGTGTTGCGGGAGGCGCTGTCGGTCGGGACGCCGGTAGTGTCGACCGATTCGAGCGCGGCGGTGGCGGAGATCATCGACCGCCCGGATCGCGGTACGATCGTCGCGCGAGACGATGCGGCGGGACTGATCGCAGCGTTGGATGCATGGCTAGCGCCATCTGCGCCACGGTCGGAGCCGGTACCGCAACCCGGCGCGGACTCGGCCGATCGATACCTCGCGCTCTTCGACCAATTGGTAAGGTGCTAGCGTCCTAGCCCTACTTGCCCCCGCCCCATTATCGGTCTCCGCCCCCACCTACCGTCATCCCCGCGGAAGCGGGGACCCATATACTCCGAGGTTTGCCAGTATGGGTCCCCGCGTCCGCGGGGATGACGGGGGGTGGGCTTGAACCGGCATCAGTTGGAAGCGGGTACGCTAAACTGGATTAGGCCGTAGCCTCACCACCCGCCTCGGCCTTCTCCTCTTCCCGCGCCGACCGCCGCTCCAAGGCCGTCTTCAGCATCGCGGTCATCGGATCGGCGAGCGCCAGCCCCAATATCCCGAACAGCGCGCTCGCCAGGATCTGCGCGCCCAACGTCAGCGCCGGCGGTAGGTCGACCGTGCGCTTCGCCACCATCGGCACGATCACGTATCCGTCGATCGTCTGCACGATCAAATACGTGCCGATCGCCCAATACCCCGTATCGACGCCCGCGCTGAACCCGACCGCGACCATCAGCACGCCGGTCACGATCGCGCCGACATTCGGGATGAACGCCAAGATACCCGCGATGATGCCGAGCAGCATCGCCATCGGCACGCCACCGATCGTCAGCGCGATACCCGTCGCGACACCCTCCACCGCCATGCCCAGCAGGCGCCCGGCGAGCAGCTTGCGCAACGTGTCGCCCATCTTGACCAGCGTCTTGGCGAATTCGGGACGCAGGTCGATCGGCACCATCCACTGGAGCCCGCGCGAATACGTCCCCGGATCCATCGCGATGAACAGTCCGAGGATCAAGATCATGAACATGCTGGTCAGCGCGCCGATCGCGGTGCCGACCCATGATGTCACCCGCCCGACCGAGCCGAGCGCCTGCTTGACGATCCCGTTGACGTCCGACGCGCCTGGCATGAGGCCTTGCGACGTCAGATAGCCGGTGAAGCGATTGGCTTGCGTCTCCAGCGTCGAGCGCAGCTGGGTCACCTGTTCGGTCACCTGCACACCGGTCAGCACGAAGGTGCCGACCAGGAACGCGAACGTCAGCAGCACGACGATCAGCAGCCGCCAACCGCGCCCGATCGGCAGCACCCGTCCGAGCAGCCGCACGCCGCCATCGAGCAAAGCCGCGAACACGACGCCGGCAAAGATGATCAGCAACGGCTGCACCAGCACGATCAGCAGCGCGATCACGCAGGCGAGCCCGAGCCAGATGATCGCGCGCTTCAGTTCCTTGCGCAGGAACGGATCGCGCATCTCGACCGGGCTGAGTTCGGTGACGGCTTTGTCGTCGGCCACCTCAATCGGCCTTGGCGGGATGCAACGAGGTGCCGGCGCGATCCGGCCGCAGCGATCCCCACCAGGTCAGTGGATTGAACGTCGCATCGCCGTCGAGGCTGAAAGTAATGAACTCCGCACGCCCGCCGAGATTCTCGTACGGCACCGGCCCGCCGAGCCCGAGCTGGCTGAGCGCGAACCGGCTGTCGGCGGAGCGATCGCGGTTATCGCCCATCAGAAAGACATGGTTCGCGGGGATCGTGATCTCCGCGAAATTGTCGCCCTGGCTGTCCGATTCGAGATCGATCGTCTCGTAGCGGCGACCGTTGGGCAGGGTCTCGGTATAGGTTGGCAGGCGGCACATCGCGCGACCGTCGGGCAGCGTCTCGCGCGCGCCGGGATAGTCGATCTCGCTGCACGGGCTGTTGGTATCGACCGGGATCAGCGTGTCGTGCAGCGGACCGCGCTTCACCGCGACGCCGTTGAGGAACACGATCCCCCCGCGCACAGCCAGTCTGTCGCCGGGCAGGCCGATGACGCGCTTGATATAGTCGTTATGCGTGCCCGGTGGCGTCACGATCACCACGTCGCCGCGCGTCGGCAGCGAGCCGAACAAGCGGCCGTGAATGAACGGCAGAGACACGCTCCAGCTGTCTTCCTGCTGGCGCAGCACGACGCCCTTGAAGATCGCGACCGGGTTGGGAATCGTCGGCGACACGAACGACCAGCCGTATGCGAACTTGGTCACCACCAGCCGGTCGCCGATGCGGAGGCCCGGCAACATCGATTCGCTGGGAATGTAGAAGGGCTTGGCGATGAAGCTGTGGAAGCCGAGCACCACTAGGATCAGCCAGAAAATCCCCTTCACCTCGCCCCACCAATCGGTGCCGCGGCGGCGGGTCGTTTCAGACGTGGTGCCGGCCGGTGGCGCGGTGTCGACAGCAGTCGTCTGCGCGAGGGGCTTTTCCTGGAACTCGTTGCCGTCCAACGCCGCGTCCTTCATCGATTCATATCCAGGCTCGTGTCCGGGGATATCAGAGGTATAGCTTCGATGATCACGAAGGCCTGCGCCCACGGATGATCATCGGTCATCGTCAAATGCACGCGCGCGGCGTGGCCTTCGGGGGTCAACGCGTCAAGCCTCGCTTTGGCGCCCCCGGTCAGCGCCAAGGTAGGTGCGCCACTGCGTGCGTTGACCACGCCGATGTCACGCATGAAGACGCCCGCGCGAAACCCGGTGCCGACCGCCTTCGAAAACGCCTCCTTGGCGGCAAACCGCTTCGCCAGCGTCCCCGCCTTGGTGAACGGCCGCCGCGCCGCCTTCGCCCGCTCGACATCGGTAAACACCCGCTGCTCGAACCGCTCGCCGAACCGCTCGACCGACGCTGCGATCCGCTCGATGTTGCACAGGTCGGACCCGAGCCCGATAATCATCGCGACGCCTGGAGTCGGAAGACAAAAGAATTTGTTCGCGCGGAGACGCGGAGACGCGGAGAGTTTGAAAGCCGCAAGTGCGGCGTAGCATAGTAGAGAGGGCCGATCGAACGGAGCGCGGAAGCTCCCTTCTGCTCCGCGTCTCCGCGTCTCCGCGTGAACAAACCTTCCTGCCTACCGCGCCGCATCCATAGCCTCGCGCATCAACCGAACCGCCTCGCCGAGCCCGACGAACAGCGCCTCCCCGACCAGGAAATGCCCGATGTTCAGCTCCCGCACCTGCCGGATAGCCGCGATCGGCGCGACGTTGTCGTAGGTCAGGCCATGCCCCGCGTGCACCTCGATACCGTTCTTCGCCGCCAGTGCCGCCGCATCGGTCAGCCGGCGCAGCTCCACCGTCTGCGCCTCGCCCGATAGCTCCGCATACAGCCCGGTGTGAAGTTCGATTACCGGCACCTTGAGCCGCACCGCCGCCTCGATCTGCCGCGCGGCCGGTTCGATGAACAGCGACACGCGGATGCCCGCTCCCGCAAGCGCATCGACCAGCCGCGCCATCCGGTCGTAATGCCCGGCAACGTCGAGCCCGCCCTCGGTGGTCAGCTCCTCGCGCTTCTCCGGCACGATGCACGCAGCGTGCGGCTTGTGACGCAATGCGATGCCGAGCATCTCGTCGGTCGCCGCCATCTCCAGGTTGAGCGGGATCGTCAGCTCGGCCGACAATCGCGCGATGTCGTCATCGGTGATGTGCCGCCGATCCTCGCGCAGATGCGCGGTGATCCCGTCCGCCCCTGCCGCCGCCGCGACCAGAGCCGCGCGCACCGGATCCGGATAGCCAGCCCCTCGCGCATTCCGCACGGTCGCGACGTGGTCGATGTTGACGCCGAGGCGGAGGTGGTCGTTGCCGGCGGGGCTCATAGCGCCGCCCTGCTGCCGGGCTTAATCGCCGGGATCGCGGCCAGTTCGGGTGGCAGCGCATTCGCCGGATAGGTCGGCACGTCGAGCCGGATCAGCGGGAAGAACGGCACGCCCAGGTCCGCCGTCCCGTTCGAGCGATCCACCAGCGATGCCGCGGCGATCGTCACGCCGCCCGCGCGCCCGATCGCAGCGATCGCCTCGCGCGACGACAGCCCGGTGGTGACGACGTCCTCCATCATCAGCACGCGCTGGCCAGGCGAAAGTCGGAACCCGCGGCGCAGTTCGAACACGCCGTCGGGCCGCTCGAGGAATACCGCCTCGACACCGAGCGCGCGGCCCATTTCGTGGCCGGCGATCACGCCGCCCATCGCCGGCGAGACCACGATATCGATCTGCGCGCGCAACTCCGCCGGAATCGATGCCACCAGCGCTTCCGACAACCGCGCGCCACGGGCCGGGTCCATCAAGACCCGCGCGCATTGCAGGTAGCGCGAACTGCGAAGCCCCGAGGACAGGATGAAATGCCCTTCGAGCAGCGCCTCGGCAGCACGGAATTCGGCGAGCACGTCGTCTTCGGTCATCGCGGGTCATCGCTCCAAAAGGTCTGCCCGCGCTGATACGGGCGCACCCGGGGCCACGCAACGACAACCGTCGCTCCAGGCATCACACGTCACCCCAGCCCGCCATCCTGACGAAGGGTCGAAGCGATGGTTAGAGACAATGCTTGAGGCGAGCCCCCCCGCTGGGTATAGCTCCTGCCAAATGATAAGCAGACATCCGCGCGTCCGTGATATCGGGTTCGCTATAAACCGGGGTCAAGAATAACGATGCGCAAGATGGGGATGAGAGGATTTGCGATGGCAGCGGGGCTCGCACTGGCGAGTCTCGGTGGTGTCGCCGGGCATGCGGCCCAGCCTGCAAGCACGCCGACGAGCACGCCAGCAGCGGCACCAGCACCGCAGGCCGCGGCAGCGCCGGGTGGTGTCTCCAACACCGCGCCGACCACATCGGCCGCGACACCGACCGCCAACCCGTCCAGCCCCGAACTCGCGATGGACGGTGCGCCGGCGATGACGGCCAAGCCGATGATCGGCCAGCCGACCGACGGCCTGTTCGGGCTCCAGCCGCAGGTGACCAAGAACGGTCAGTTCGCGCACTGGATGCACAATTCGATCCTGGTGCCGACCATCACGATCATCTCGCTGTTCGTTCTCGCGCTGCTGTTCTGGGTGTCGTTCCGCTATCGCAAGGCACGCAACCCGGTTGCGTCGAAGACGTCGCACAACACCGTCATCGAGATCATCTGGACGCTTGCGCCGGTCGTGATCCTCGTCCTGATCGCCGTCCCCTCGATCGGGCTGCTCCAGGCGCAGTTCAAGCCGGCGCCATCGGGTGCAGTGACGCTGAAGGCGATCGGCAACCAATGGTATTGGACCTATCAATATCCGGACAATGGCGGCTTCGAGATCACCGCCAACATGCTGAAGGAAAAGGGTGAGGTCGCCGCCGGCGAGCGCGCCCGTACCGATGCCGACGGCCCGGCGCTGCTCGCGACCGACAACCGCATCGTCCTCCCGGTCGGCGTGCCGATCCGCCTGATCACGACGTCGAACGACGTGATCCACAGCTGGGCGGTCCCGGCGTTCTGGATCAAGCTCGACGCGATCCCGGGTCGCCTGAACGAGACCAGCTTCACGATCGACAAGCCCGGCCTGTATTTCGGCCAGTGCTCCGAACTGTGCGGCGCGCGCCACGGCTATATGCCGATCGCGGTCGAGGCGGTTCCGCCCGCCGAATATGCGGCGTGGGTCCGCGCCAAGGGCGGCACGATGCCGACCCCCGGCAAGGCCTCCGACAAGGTCATCCCGCAGCCCGGCGCCGACGGCTCCGCGGCGAAGGTCGAGGAGGCGGCGGAAACCGCCAACGCCACCGGCCCGGTCGAGAACGTGACCACCGCAGCCCCCGCGACGACGCAGGGCGCCACCTCAAACCCGGCCGGCGCCGGCAACGCGGGACTCTAAGATGACCGACACCGCTCTCAATCCGTCGGCGTTCGTAAGCCACGAAGCGCACGACCATCACCACGATACCGATCACAAACCGGGCTTCTTCGCGCGTTGGTTCATGTCGACCAACCACAAGGACATCGGTACGCTGTACCTGATCTTCGCGATCGTCGCGGGAATCATCGGCGGTTCGGTCTCGGGCCTCATGCGCGCCGAACTCGCGCATCCTGGCATCCAGTATCTCCAGGGCTGGGCGTCGATGCTCCACGGTGGCAGCGCCAGCCTCGATGAATCGCTCCATCTCTGGAACGTGCTGATCACCGCGCACGGCCTGATCATGGTGTTCTTCATGGTCATGCCGGCGATGGTCGGCGGTTTCGGCAACTGGTTCGTCCCGATCATGATCGGCGCGCCGGACATGGCGTTCCCGCGCATGAACAACGTGTCGTTCTGGCTGCTGATACCCGCCTTCACGCTGCTGCTGGCCTCGCCGTTCTTCGGCGGCGCGGGTAACGGCTGGACGCTCTACGCGCCACTCTCGACCTACGGCGAGCCCGGACCGTCGACCGACATGGCGATCCTCGCGCTCCATCTCGCGGGTGCGTCGTCGATCCTCGGCGCGATCAACTTCATCACGACGATCTTCAACATGCGCGCGCCGGGCATGACGCTGCACAAGATGCCGCTGTTCGTGTGGTCGATGCTCGTCACGGCGTTCCTGCTGCTGCTCGCGCTGCCGGTGCTCGCCGCGGCGATCACGATGCTGCTGACCGACCGCAACTTCGGCACGACCTTCTTCGATCCGGCTGGCGGCGGCGATCCCGTCCTGTACCAGCATCTGTTCTGGTTCTTCGGCCATCCCGAAGTCTACATCATGATCCTGCCGGGCTTCGGCATCGTCAGCCAGATCATCTCGACGTTCAGCCGCAAGCCGGTCTTCGGTTACCTCGGCATGGCGTATGCGATGGTCGCGATCGGCGTCGTCGGGTTCGTCGTGTGGGCACACCACATGTTCACCACCGGCCTCAGCGTGAACACCAAGATGTACTTCACCGCGGCGACGATGGTCATCGCGGTGCCGACCGGCATCAAGATCTTCTCGTGGATCGCGACGATGTGGGGCGGTTCGCTCACCTTCAAGACGCCAATGGTGTGGTCGATCGGCTTCATCTTCATGTTCACCGTCGGCGGCGTGACCGGCGTGGTGCTCGCGAACGGCGGCATCGACGATTACATGCAGGACACCTATTACGTGGTGGCGCATTTCCACTACGTGCTGTCGCTCGGTGCGGTGTTCTCGCTGTTCGCCGGGTTCTACTATTGGTTCCCGAAGATGTCGGGAAAGATGTACAACGAGTTCCTAGGCCAGCTGCATTTCTGGGTGTTCTTCATCGGCGTGAACGTGATGTTCTTCCCGATGCACTTCCTCGGGCTCCAGGGCATGCCGCGCCGTATCCCGGACTACACGCCGCAGTACGAGCATTGGAATACGGTCGCCTCGGTCGGCTACATGATCATGGCCGCGGGCATGGTGGTGTTCTTCGTCAACCTGATCTGGTCGATGGTCGCGGGCAAGCCTGCGGGCGACAACCCCTGGGGCGACGGCGCGACGACGCTGGAGTGGACGATCTCCTCGCCGCCGCCGTATCACCAGTTCGAGACGCTGCCGAAGATCGATTAAGGCGGATCAGGGGCATCAGGCCCCCGCCCGGCCGGCGCGGCAAAGCCGCGTCCGACGACACGGGATTTACTCCCGTGTCGGGGCCAGCCAAAAACGAAGACGCCTCGGGGAGACCCGGGGCGTTTTTCGTTCAATTACGTCTTCGAGCCAGATCATGTGTCTCCGCAAAAGCGGAAACACAGCCTGGGCTCCCGCCTTCGCGGGAGAACAAGGAGGCGGGAGTCCGCACCTGCGTCATTCTCCGCTCGTCATTCTCCGCTCGTCATCCCCACCTCCGTCATTCCCACCTTCGTCATTCCCACCTTCGTCCTCCCCTCCACGTCACCCCACGCCCATAATCACGCACGCCCGTCACCGCCGCCGTCATCCCAGCAAAAGCTGGGATCTCACCCTGTGACTCCACGCGCTCGCCAAGCGGGAGACCCCAGCTTTCGCTGGGGTGACCGGAAAGGGCTGGGTGACCGGGGGACTCGGGCGGCGGGACTGGGCGGCGGGAAGGGGCCGAGGTGACTAAGCGGACCTGGATGACGGTCAGAGGCTAGAGAGAAGGTTAGGGGCTGGGGAACGGAAAGAGGCCGGGCTCACAGGCAAGACCCCAGCCTAAACGCAAACCCACCCCCCATTCACCATTCCAAAGGACAATCGCGCTAATCCCGCCTCCATGCCGAGCGCCCCGCCCCCAACCCCAGTCGGTCCCGACGCCCCCACCGGCATCCCCCGCTCGACCCTCGCCCTACTCGCCGCGTTCGCCGCGTTCGCGTTCACGATCATAGTCCCCACCGCGCTGCGTGACGGCGACACTGGCTGGCACCTCGCGACCGGCGCCTGGATCGTCGCGCATGCCAGCGTCCCGACCACCGACCCGTTCTCGTTCACCGCCACCGGCCGGCCGTGGGTGGCGCACGAATGGCTGTCCGAACTGGCGATGTACGCGAGTTATCGCGCCGCCGGCTGGAGTGGCCTGATCGTCCTCATAGGCGCCGCGATGGCCGCGCTGTTCGCGCTCGTCGCCTACGAAATCCGCCGCTGGCTGAGCACACGCGCCAGTATCGTCGCGCTACTGATGCTTGTCACCGGCCTGCTCCCGTCGTTGCTGGCACGCCCGCATATCCCCGCGCTGCCGATGCTGGCCGGCTGGCTGATCGTCCTGCTGCACGCACGCGAGCGCGACCGACCGCCGCCGTTGGGCTTCGCCTTACTCATGCTGGTATGGGCGAACGCGCATGGCAGCTTCGTGTTCGGGCTCGCACTGGTCGGCGTGTTCGCCCTCGAAGCGCTGATCGTCGCCGCCCCGTCCGACCGTCGTCGCGTCGTTCTGGGCTGGGGTGCGTTCGGTCTGGCCTGCGCTATCGCCGCCACCGCGACTCCCGCCGGTTTCGACGGCCTCGTCTTCCCGTTCTACGTCGACCGGCTGAAACTGCTCGCGCATCTCGACGAATGGCAGCCTGCCGACTTCGCGACGTTCTCCGGGTTCGAGGCGATCCTGCTCGCCACCCTCGCCTGCCTGCTCCTCCGGCCGGTGCGCATCCCACCCGTTCGCCTGCTCCTGTTGCTCGGCGTCCTGCACCTCGCCCTGCAACATACCCGCCAGGAAATCGTCCTGGTCGTCGTCGGTATCCTGGTCCTCGCAGAACCGCTCGGCAAAGCCTGGACCACCAAGGCCGTGAGCTCACCAATACCACGCCGGGAGAGCCGATCGATCGGCATCCTGATCCTGCTGCTCGCGATCGGCCTCGCAACCTACCGGATCGCGGTCCCCGTGGTGCGCGACGACAGCGCCGGCATCCCCGCCACCGCACTCCGCCATCTGCCGCCGCCGCTCCGCAACCAGCGCGTCTTCAACGAATACAGCTTCGGCGGGTCGCTGATCCTCGCCGGCATCCGGCCCTATATCGACGGTCGGTCCGACATGTACGGAGACCCGTTCACGCTCGACTATTTCAGGATCGCCGCGGGCGACGCCGAACGCTGGCGCGCGGCGAACGCGAGATGGCATTTCGGCTGGACGATCCTGCCGCCACGCTCGCCGCTGGTCGGCTTGCTCGATCACGATCCCGCGTGGCGGCGCGTCTACACGGACGACACCGCGGTCATCCACCAGCCCGTACCCGCGCATCGGCCAACCCCTTGAGCCGACACGACGCGAAGGGTTTCCGAGGTCCGCCGCAACGCGTATAGCGTACCCGAACCATGACTCCTGTCACTCCACTCCTGCCACCGGCGCACTGGCGCGATTTTCTTGCGTTGACCAAGCCGCGGGTGATGACGCTCGTCGTCTTCACCGGCCTTTGCGGCATGCTGGCCGCCCCGGTCGGCGTACATCCTGTGATCGGCTTCACCGCGATCCTCTGCATCGCGCTTGGCGCGGGCGCGGCGGGGGCGCTCAACCAATGGTACGAGTCGGACATCGACGCGGTCATGCGCCGCACACAGAAGCGCCCGCTGCCCGATGGCCGGATGGACCGCCAGGCGGCGCTGCATTTCGGCGTCGGGCTCGGCGCGTTCTCGGTCCTGTTCATGGGGTTCGCGGTCAACGCGGTTGCCGCCGCGATCCTGACCGTTTCGATCCTGTTCTACGTGCTGGTCTACACGGTCTGGCTGAAGCGCCGCACGCCGCAGAATATCGTCATCGGTGGTGCGGCCGGCGCGTTCCCTCCGCTGATCGGCTGGGCGGCGGCGACCGGCGACGTCGCGCTGCTCCCGGTCCTGTTGTTCCTGTTCGTGTTCCTGTGGACGCCGCCGCACTTCTGGGCGCTCGCGCTGTTCATGAAGAGCGATTACGCCGCCGCGGGCGTGCCGATGCTGCCCGTCGTGTCGGGCGAGCGGACCACGCGGACGCAGATCGGGCTCTACACGATCCCGATGGCAGCGGTCGCTATCCTGCCTTGGCCGCTCGGGCTGACGGGTGCGATCTACGGCATCGCCGCCGTCCTGCTCACCGGCTGGTTCGCGCTGCTCGCCGTCCGCGTCGCGAAGCGCACCACGCATGCCGACGATGCGATGAAACCGGAGAAGGCCTTGTTCAAATACTCGATCCTGTATCTGTTCGTGATGTTCGGCGCGCTGGTCGTCGACCGGTGGTTCGCATGAGCATCCCCGATCCCATCCGCGAGGAAGACCTGATCCGTAGCCGCCAGCGCGGTCGTGCGCGCGTCATGGCTGTCCTGCTCGGCGCGTTCGTCATCCTCGTCTTCGCGATCTCGATCGCCAAGATCCGCGCGGGGATGCCGCACTGATGACCGGATGGAAGGCCATGTCGCGCACCAACCGCACGGCGGCGCTGGCGGTGCTCTTCATCTGCTTCATGACCGGGCTCGCCTGGGCCAGCGTGCCGCTCTACCGGCTATTCTGCTCGGTTACCGGCCTCAACGGCACGACGCAGCGCGGGCTCGTCGCCCCCGGCGCGGTCGATCACAAGATCACGGTCGATTTCGACACCAACGTCAGCCCCAAGCTGCCGTGGAAGTTCGTGCCCGAGAATCGCTCGGACACGATCGACATCGGCGCGCGCGACATGGCGTTCTTCAAGGCCACCAACACCTCGACCAAGCCGCTGACCGGTACCGCGACCTTCAACGTCCAGCCCGCGCAGGCCGGCAAGTATTTCACCAAGATCCAGTGTTTCTGCTTCACGCAGCAGACGTTGAAGCCCGGCGAGACCGTGCGGATGCCGGTGATCTTCTTCGTCGATCCGAAGATCCTGACGGACCCGGATGCGGCCGATATCCAGACGATCACGCTGAGCTACACGTTTTACCCGGTGGATTCTGCCAAAACAGCCAGCTAGAACGCTGCGAAAGAACATAGGGGAGTACCGATGGCCGGCGCCAAGAACCATGATTACCATATCCTGCCGCCGAGCGTGTGGCCGCTGGTCGGCTCGTTCTCGGCGCTGATCATGGCGGTGGGCGGCATCATGTGGATGCATGGCGGCCATATCGACAAGCCCAATGGTGGCGGCTGGATCTTCTTCATCGGCCTCGCCGGGCTGCTCTTCACCTTCTACAGCTGGTGGGCGCAGGTCATCCAGGAGGCACGCGCGGGCGATCATACGCCGGTCGTGCAGCTCCATTTCCGCTACGGCATGATCCTGTTCATCGCCTCCGAGGTGATGTTCTTCGTCGGCTGGTTCTGGGCGTTCTTCGACTTCTCGCTGTTCCCGACCGCGATGACCTATGCCGACGGCAGCGTCACGCGCGCGGTCGAGGGCGGCGCGGCGATCGTCGCGCAGTGGCCTCCGAAGGGCCTGACGGTCATCAACCCGTTCGAACTGCCGCTGCTCAACACGCTGATCCTGCTGACCTCGGGCACCACCGTGACCTGGGCGCATCATGCGTTGATCCACAACCAGCGCGGCGGCGAGAAGACCGGCGCGTGGGGCCTGATCGGCGTCGGCAACCGCGACGGCGTGCTCAAGGGCTTGTGGTTGACGGTGATCCTCGGCGCCCTGTTCAGCGCGATCCAGGCTTACGAGTACGTCCACGCACCGTTCCCGTTCAAGGGAATCAACTACGGCGCGGCGTTCTTCATGGCGACCGGTTTCCACGGCTTCCATGTGCTGATCGGCACCATCTTCCTGATCGTCTGCCTGGTCCGCGCGTATCGCGGCGACTTCACCCCGAAGCAGCATTTCGGCTTCGAGGCGGCGGCGTGGTACTGGCATTTCGTCGACGTCGTGTGGCTGTTCCTGTTCGTCACCGTCTATGTCTGGGGCGGCTGGGGCGCACCCGTCCACGGCGGTTGAGCTTTTACAGTCCGATCCACAACCGCCACCCCGGCGAACGCCGGGGCCCAATTGGCAAGGTTGTAGTAACGAAGCGCAGTCCTCCGTTTGCAATGTCCCCCAATTGGGCCCCGGCCTTCGCCGGGGTGGTGGCTAATAAGCCGGCCGTTTCCCTTACCTTGTTCTCCCGCGAAGGCGGGAGCCCAGTCTGGGTCCCCGCCTTGGCGGGGAAACAAGGATGGGGAGTGCTGACCGCATGATCGAAGATCCATACCCCCTCGCCACCGCCCCCACGATCGCCCAGGTCGCGCTCAAAGGCCTCTGCCCCCGCTGCGGCAAGCCGACCCTCTTCGCCAAATGGTCCAACTTCGCCGACTGCTGCCCGAACTGCGGCCTCGACTTCTCTAAGTTCAACGTCGGCGACGGCCCTGCCGCCTTCCTCACGCTGATCCTCGGCGCCCTCGTCGTGACCCTAGCGATCACTTTGGAACTCAAGGTCCACCCGCCGCTCTGGCTGCACATGCTGATCTGGATCCCCTTCACCGCCGGCGGGGTCGTCCTGTCCCTTCGCGCCGCAAAGGGCGCCCTCATGTCCGCCGAATACCGCAACGCAGCCCGCGAAGGCCGAATCGACCCGTGACCAAGCGCATACCCGTCATCCCGACCATCCTCGTCACGCTAGCGATCGCGGCGATGATCGGCCTCGGCCTGTGGCAGCTGCTCGACCGCCTCCCCAAAAAGGAAGCGTTCCTTGCCCAGCTCGCCGCCAACCCTGCAAAGCCGACAATGGCCTTCCCGCGCTTCCCCGACGAGACGCTCCTCTTCCGCCGCGCCTCCGGTCTCTGCCTCCAGCCCACCGAGATCAAACTCGCCGGCGCCGGCAAATCCGGCTTTCGCGCGATCGCCGAGTGCAGAACCGGCGCGGAGGGCCCCGGCATGGTCGTCCAGCTCGGCACCACGCGCGATCCGATGGCCAAGGTGAACTGGCCCGGCGGCGAGGTCTCGGGCTTCATCAGCCACGCCCCCGACGGCCGTTCGCTGATCGGATCGCTGTTCGATCACACCCCGCAACGCCTGATGCTCGTCACGGACACGCCGCAGGCTGGCCTCAGCCCCAACGGCAAGCCAGACATCGCCTCGGTCCCAAACAACCACCTCGCCTATGCCGGCCAATGGTTCTTCTTCGCCGCCATCGCCGCGATCATCTACGCCATCGCGCTGCGCCGCCGCCGGCGCTAGCGGTTCTCCTGCGAACGCAGGAGCCCAGGGTCCCACGCGCCTCGCTCCGTAGCGTTGGATAACCCTGGATTCCTGCGTTCGCAGGAAAACGGACAGCGCGCGCAGCTTGTCGCCTTCCGCCCCTTTCGCTAACCGGCTTGGCCATGCGTTACATCAGCACCCGCGGCTCGGCGCCGATCCTCGATTTCGAAGCGGCGACGCTTGCCGGCCTCGCCTCCGATGGTGGGCTGTACCTACCCGAGGCATGGCCGACGATGACCCGCGACGAGATCGCCGCGCTCGCCGGGCTCTCCTATGTCGACACAGCAGTCGCAGTGATGGCCCCGTTCGTCGGCGACGCGATGACGCGCGAAGAACTGAAGGCGCTCTGCGACCAGGCATACGGTCGCTTCTCGCACGCCGCCGTCACCCCACTCGTCCAGCTCGACCACGACCAGTGGCTGCTCGAACTCTTCCACGGCCCGACGCTCGCGTTCAAGGACGTCGCGCTCCAGCTGCTCGGGCTGTTCTTCGAGCGCTTCCTCGCCGGCACCGATAAGCGCCTGACGATCGTCGGCGCGACCAGCGGCGACACCGGCTCGGCCGCGATCGACGCGGTCGCCGGGCGCGCGGGCATCGACATCTTCATGCTCCACCCGGTCGGCCGCATCTCCGACGTGCAGCGCCGCCAGATGACCACGGTGCTCAGCCCCAACGTCTACAACATCGCGATCGAGGGCAGCTTCGACGACGCGCAGGCGCTGGTGAAGGCGATGTTCAACGACCGCGCCTTCTCGACCAAGTTCGCGCTGTCGGCGGTGAACTCGATCAACTGGGCCCGGCTGATGGCGCAGGTGGTCTACTTCTTCTACGCCGCCGTCCGCCTCGGCGCCCCCGATCGCGAGGTCGCGTTCGCGGTCCCGACCGGCAATTTCGGCGACGTCTTCGCCGGCTATGTCGCAGCGAAGATGGGGCTTCCGGTGGCCAAGCTGGTGGTCGCGACCAACGTCAACGACATCCTCCACCGCGCGCTCAGCACCGGCGACTATTCGAAGGGCGGCGTCCAGCAGACCCCGACCCCGTCGATGGACATCCAGGTGAGCTCCAACTTCGAACGCCTGTTGTTCGACCTCGGCGACCGCGACGGTGCCGCGCTGGCCGCACAGATGGCCGGCTTCGAGTCCTCGGGAGCGATGCGCCTGACCAACGCGCAGTCGCAAGGCGCCTCCGCCCTCTTCCAGAGCGAGCGCGTCGACCTCGACGACATGACGCTGGCGATGCGCTGGGCGCACGAGCGCGCCGGCCAAGTGATCGACCCGCATACCGCGATCGGACTCGCCGCTGCGCTGCGCACGGAGGTCCCCGCCGGTGTGCCCATCGTGACCTTGGCCACCGCGCACCCGGCAAAGTTCGGCGATGCGGTCGAGCGCGCGACCGGCGTCCGCCCCTCGCTGCCAACCCGCGTCGGCGACCTGTTCGACCGCGAGGAGCGCTATGCCACGCTGCCCGCCACGTTCGAGGCGATCACCGCCTACATCACCGAGCGCGCGAAGCCGTCGGCATGAAGCTGCATACCCTCATCGGCGAACCTTGGGCGGATTACGGCCTGATCGACTCCGGCCACGGCAAGAAGCTCGAACGCTATGGCCGCTTCCGCTTCATCCGCCCCGAGCCTCAGGCGATGTGGGCGCCCGCCTCGACCGACTGGCAGGCGCAGGGTGAATTCGTCCCTGGCTCCGACGAAGACGGCGGCGGCCGCTGGGAATTTTCCGAACCCGTGCCGCGCGAAGGCTGGACGCTCAAGTGGAACGAGGTGTCGTACACCGCGCAGACCACCCCGTTCCGCCACCTCGGCTTCTTCCCCGACATGGCGCCGGTGTGGAGCTGGATGCGCGAGCGCGTCGCTGGGCTCGAGTCGCCGGAATGCATGAACCTGTTCGGCTATACCGGCGTCGGCACGCTGGCGATGGCGACCAAGGGCGTGCGCATGGTGCACGTCGATGCGTCGAAGAAGTCGGTCGAGGCGGCCAAGGCCAACGCCAAACTCTCAGGCATGGCCGATGCGCCGATCCGCTGGATGACGGATGATGCGGCGAAGTTCGTCGCGCGCGAGGTGCGCCGGGGGCGGCGGTATGACGGGATCCTGCTCGATCCACCGAAATATGGGCGTGGGCCTGAAGGCGAGGTCTGGCGGCTGGAGGAGGATCTGCCGAAGCTGATCGCCGATTGCCGCAAACTGCTCGACGAGAACTCGCGCTTCCTGTTCCTGACGGTCTACGCGGTGCGGATGTCCGCGCTGGCGATCGGGGAGTTGCTGAACCAGGTGTTCGCGGATTTGCCCGGCAAGGTCGAAGTCGGCGAACTCGGCGTCCGCGAAGAAGCGCGCGGTCTGACGCTCCCCACCGCAATCTGGGCCCGCTGGAGCCGCTGATACAGGCATCCCCCTCCCTGAAAGGGAGGGGTTAGGGGTGGGTCGGCCGCTTGGCGCGCGTCGACATCCGCCCCAAGCCGACCCACCCCCGGCCCCTCCCTTCCAGGGAGGGGAGCAGAAGTTACCCCGGAATCTGCTGCGAGATGCAGTGGAAGCTGCCGCCGCCCGTCAGGATGTGATCCGCGCGCTGCCCGACCACCTCGCGGTCGGGGAACAGCGCCTGGATCGCGACCACCGCCGCCGCGTCGTTCTCCGTCCCATACAACGGCACCACCACCGCGGCATTGCCGATATAGAAGTTCATATAGCTCGCCGGCACGACCTCCTCGTCGCGCAGCACGCGGCCCGGCGACGGGATCGTCACGACCTCCAGCCCGGCTGCCGCAGCGTCACGCGCCGCATTCTGGTACACCTGCCAGTTCGGATCGTTGTCGGTCGCCTTGGGGATCGCCACGCGTCCCTCGCCGACGAACCGCGCGAGGTTGTCGACATGGCCGTCGGTATGATCGTTGACCAGGCCGTCGCCGAGCCACACCACGCGGGTATAGCCGAGGTCCGACGCCAGCCGCGCCTCGATCTCCGCCTTGGTCAGCGACGGATTACGGTTGCGGTTGAGCAGGCACTGTTGCGTCGTCACGACCGTCCCGGTGCCATCGCCATCGATCGCACCGCCTTCGAGGACCCAGTCGCATGCCTCGACCCGCTTGTGCCGGCTCGCCGCCAGCCGCTGCCCGATCGTGTCGTCACCGGGCAGGTCGTACTTCCCGCCCCAGCCATTGAACCGGAAGTCCCGCGCGCTGCCGTCGCCGACGATGATCGGTGCGGTATCGCGCAACCAGATGTCCCCGAACGGCTCGACCACCACCTGCGTGAACGGCGCCAGCTTCTTGGCGGTGGTCGCCGACCCGACGTCCGCCGCAACCAGGATCACCGTCTCGCCCCGGCCCTCAGCATGCACCGCCTTGGCGAACGCCACGACCTCGTCCCGCGCGGGTTCCAGATCCTCCAGCCAAAGGTCCGCATGGCTAGGAAAGCCGATCCAGACGGCTTTATGATGCGCCCATTCGGCGGGGGTGGTCGTCGTCACTTCACTTGGCTCCTGCGCGGTCGCGGTCACGAATGCCGCGGAATTCGGCGGTCTTATACCAGTTCGGCCACAGACTGGTATCGTCCGCAAGCTTCCGCCCGAGGCCGTAATAGATCGTCAGGTCGTCGACCGCGCCCGACCAGTCCCACTTCGCGTCATATTCGTCCGCGGGCTTGTGATAGCGGTGCGCGACATAATCCTCGCGCTTGGCATGCCCCGCCGCGGTGCCACCGACGACGAGGTCCTCGCCGCTGCCGCCATCGAGCATCGGCACGCCCAATTTGGCAAAACTGAAGTGATCCGACCGGTAATAGCCCCCCCGCTCCGGGTTCGCCTCGACGCCGATCACGCGGCCCTCGGCAGCGACGAACGGCTTCACCAGATCCTCGATCTCGGATTTCCCTGCGCCGACCAGGACGAAGTCCTTGGCGCGGCCATCGGTGTTGAGCACGTCCATGTTCACCCCGCCGACGGTCTGCGCGAGCGGATAGATCGGATGCTCGGCATAATAACGCGACCCGAGCAGCCCCGATTCCTCCGCCGTCACCGCCAGGAATGCGATCGAGCGCTTGGCCGGCCCCGCCTTGGCCTGCGCCTCGGCCAGCGCGATCAGACCGGCGACACCGGTCGCGTTGTCCGAAGCCCCGTTGCAGATGTCATCGCCATCGACCGCGTCGCAGCGCCCGAGATGATCCCAATGCGCCGAATACATCACGTAATCATTGGGCGCGGCCGTCCCCGGTAGCACGCCGATGACGTTCTTCGACGCCTGCCGCTTGATCGTGTTGTCGAACCCGCCCGACAGCTTTAGCCCGAGCGGCACCGCCTTGAACCCCTTCACCTTCGCCGCCGCCGCGAGTGTCGCGTAGTCCTTCCCCGCGCTCGCGAACACGCGCTCCGCCGCCGCACGCTGCATCCAGCCGACGATCTGCGACTGGTCGAGATGATCGCCCTTCTCGTCGAGCTCGAGCTGCGGCCCGGTCCAGGACGACTGCACCACTGCCCAGGGGTATGCTGCCGGCTCGGTGTCGTGGACGATGATCGCCGCCGCCGCGCCGTGCTTCGCCGCATTCTCGAACTTGTACGGCCAGCGCCCGTACCACGTCATCGCACGCCCTTCGAAGGGCCCCTCACGCGACATCGTCTGCCAGTCGGCATCGTTGATGAGGATGACGACCGTCTTCCCCTTCACATCGACGCCGGCATAATCGTCCCAGCCCTTTTCGGGTGCGGTAATGCCGTAGCCGACGAACACCACGTCGCTGTTCGCCACGGCGGACTTCGGCGCGACGCGGTAAGTGCCCGCGACCATGTCGGTGCGATAGGCCAGGCTGACGGGCGCCTTGCCCCCGGTGAACACGTAAGGCTGCACGTTCGTGGCGGTGATCTCGACCATCGGCACGTCCTGAGTCCACGCACCCTTGTTGCCGGGCTTGAGCCCTGCCGCCTTCATCCTCTCGACGATATACGCGACCGTCTTCGCCTCGGCGGGGGTGGTCGGCGCGCGGCCTTCATATGCGTCGGACGACAGCACCTGCGTGACGGTCTTCAACGTCTCGACCGAAATCGCAGGCGACGTCTGCGCGGACGCGGCAGTCCCGAGCAGCAACAGAGACAGGATGGCAGCGCGCATGGTCATTCCCCCGATGAGTTGCGCGCGTTCTGGCAAAGCCGGGCGCGCATGTCCACGAAGCGACACGGGGCAACGAAAAAGGGCGGCCCCAATGGGACCGCCCTTTTCTGTTCCAAACCGCGCCGTGGCAAAGCCACGTCGTCGGACGTCGCTCGAGCGAGGCCGACCGGTCGACGAATTTACTCGGCTTAACGCGAGTAGAATTCGACGACCAGGTTCGGCTCCATCTTCACCGGGTAAGGCACTTCGTCGAGCGTCGGAACGCGCGTGAAGGTGACCTTGGCCGCACCGTCGGGAGCGACGTAGTCGGGGATCTCGCGCTCGGCGAGGCTCTGGGCTTCCATGACCAGCGCCATTTCCTGCGCCTTCGAACCCAGCGTGATCTCGTCGCCGACGAAGCAGCGACGCGACGCGATGTTGCACTTCACGCCGTTGACGCGGATGTGGCCGTGCGAAACGATCTGGCGAGCCGCGAAGATCGTCGGCGCGAACTTGGCGCGGTAGACGATCATGTCGAGGCGCTGCTCGAGCAGGCCGATCAGGTTCTGGCTAGTATCGCCCTTCATGCGCGCAGCTTCGAAATAGCAGGCGCGGAACTGCTTCTCGGTCACGTCGCCATAATAGCCCTTGAGCTTCTGCTTGGCGCGCAGCTGGATACCGAAATCGCTGACCTTGCCCTTGCGGCGCTGGCCGTGCTGGCCCGGGCCGTATTCGCGCTTGTTGACAGGCGACTTGGGGCGACCCCAGATGTTCTCGCCCATACGGCGATCGAGTTTGTACTTCGCGCTTTGACGCTTCGACATAGTATAACCTTTGCAAATGCAAACAACGTTGGTCCCGGTATCGCTCTGCTGGTCGTCGTTAAGACAAGGCAGGGCCACCGCTTCACCGGGGTGCAGGGCCATTGCGAAGGCGGGCGCCTAGACGGGGAGGGTGCGAGAGTCAAGCTCAGCGGTCATGCTGGACAGGGTGCGGGAGGGTCGGCAAGAGACAGCGATGACTATTCTATCCGGGCCCGATTGCACCACCATGACCGAGGTCCGCGCAGGCGTCGACGCGCTCGACCGCGAGCTTGTTGCGCTCCTCGCCAGGCGTTTTGCGTATATGGACGCCGCCGCGCGCATCAAGCCCGAGCGCGGACACGTCCGCGACGAGGCGCGCAAAACACAGGTGATCGACAACGCGCGCGCCGAGGCGGTGAAGCTCGGCCTTCCCGAAGCGGCGATCGCGGACTTGTGGGAGACGCTGGTCGAAGCATCTATCGCCTATGAGCTAGCTGCGTTCGACAGACGCTAGCCCCGCCCACCAATATAGTCCTCGTCCCCGGCCCCGGCCGCCCCGCCCCCCCGTTCGTGCTGAGCGAAGTCGAAGCACCTTCGCTTGGGGCAAACCCTTCGACTTCGCTCAGGGCAAACGGAAAGAGGGGGCGAACGGAAAGAGAGGCGAGCGGAGGCTGGCGGGTCGATCGGAAAATCAAACCCGCCGCTTCTTCCCCGCCAGCGACGACAGCACGCCGCGCATCGTCCGGACTTCCTGGCTCGACCAGCCCGGTTTTGTCAGCAACGTCCGCAACGTCCGCCGCGTCGACTGCATCTTGTCGGGCAGGTGGAAAAATCCCGCCGCCATCAGCATCGCATCGAGCTGCCCGATCATCCCGTCGAGCTCCTCCTGCGGCGCGGGCGGCATGATCGGGTTGATCGACGGCTGCGACAGCTCGCGCTCGGCGGTGAGCCCCTTCGACCATTCGTAGGCGACCAGGATCACCGCCTGGGCAAGGTTCAAGGACCCGAACTCCGGATTGATCGGCACGGTGATGATCGTCCGGGCGACCGCGACATCGTCGGTTTCTAGGCCGGAGCGCTCGGGCCCGAACAGGATCGCGGAGCGGCCGGGGGCGGCGTGGATCTCGGTCGCGGCCTGTTCGGGGGTGACGACCGGCTTTGTGACGCCGCGCTTGCGGACCGTGGTGGCATACACCTGCGCGCAGTCGGCGGTGGCGGCGGCGACGCTGTCGTAGACCTGCGCGTTTTGCAGCACGATGTCGGCGCCGCTGGCGGCCGGGCCGGCGGAGGGATTGGGCCAGCCGTCTCTGGGGGAGACGAGGCGCATTTCGGTGAGCCCGAAATTGAGCATGGCGCGTGCGGCCTTGCCGATGTTCTCGCCGAGCTGGGGGCGGACGAGGACTATGACGGGGGGTGGGGTCGAGGCGCCGGTCATCCCTGCCCCATCCATAGCAGCCTGCTCGCCCCCCCCTTCCCGTTCGTCCCGAGTAGAGGTCGAGCTTGTCGAGACCTCGTATCGAGGGACAGGTTCCGAATGCGTCGGCTTCCGCGCCGCCGCCGACACCGCCGCCCAGTCGTCGCGGAACAGCGCCTCCTTCTTCTTCCGCGACCAGTCCTTAACCTGAAACTCCGCCGCGAGCGCTTCTTGCCGCGAAGGGAATTCCTGGCTCCACATGAGCGTCACCGGACGCCGGGTCTGCGTGTAGCCCGCAATCTCGCCGAGGTTGTGCTGGCCGATCCTTCTCTCCAGATCGTCAGTGTGTCCGGTGTAATAACTGTCGTCGGCGCAGCGCACCACATAGGCCCAGAATGTCATGATTGGGGCTTATCCCTCGATACGCCGTCTCGACAAGCTCGACGTCTACTCGGGACGAACGGGAGTGGGGGTGGCGGCGCGATGACGTAGCGGGGTGTGGCTGCGGACTCGTCGATTGGGGGCGGGCCTCACCCCAATCTACCGCCCCCAAGCTGTTCACTTCAATCCGTTCGTCCCGAGTAGCGATGGAGCGAAGTCGAGAGCGTGTATCGAAGGACAGCCCCAGATCACTCCGCCCGCCCAACCTCCTCCACACTCCCGGCAAAAGCCTCGAAGTCCCGCGCCTCGTTGAAATCCCGATACACACTCGCAAACCGGATATACGCCACCGAATCGAGCCCCTTAAGCCCATCCATCACCATCTCACCGATCCGCTTCGACGTGACATCGTTCTCGCCCAGCGTCTCCAGCCGCCGTTGAATCCCGCTAACCAGCTTCTCAATCCGCCCCGGCTCGATCGCCCGCTTCCTGGTCGCGATCGACAACGACCGGAGCAGCTTCTCCCGATCGAACGGCTCCCGCCGTCCCTCGCTCTTCAACACGAACAGCTCGCGCAACTGGATGCGCTCGAACGTCGTGAAACGCGCGGCGCACCCCTCGCATTGGCGCCGACGTCGGATCGCCGCCCCGTCTTCGGTGGGGCGGCTGTCCTTTACCTGGCTGTCTTCATGTCCGCAGAAGGGGCAGCGCATTCAGACCTTCTTCTTGCCCTTGTAATAGGCGTAGCCCGCGCCCGCGAGTGCGCCGAAGATCGGGCCGACCACCGGCACCGGGATCGCCACGACCGCGCCGAGTGCGCTCCACTTGGCCATGCTCTTGCCGAGGCCGGGGGTGCTCTTCACGTCGTTCTGGAGATCATCGAACTTCGACATGGCGTTATCCTTGATAGATCGGGAAGCGCGCGCACAGGGCCCGCACCCGGTTCCGAACGTCCGCTTCGACGTCAGGGTCCCCATGCTCGCCCTTTTTCGCAAGGCCGTCCAGCACGTCGGCGACCATGTTGCCGATCTCGCGGAACTCGGCCGGGCCGAAGCCGCGCGTCGTCCCCGCGGGCGAACCGACGCGGATGCCGCTGGTCTTGACCGGCGGCAGCGGATCGTTGGGGATGCCGTTCTTGTTGCAGGTGATGCCTGCCCGCTCCAGCGCCTCGTCCGCATCGCGGCCGGTGATGCCGAGTGGCGTGAGGTCGATCAGCGCGAGATGCGTGTCGGTGCCGCCCGACACGACGTCCGAGCCACGCTCCTTCAGCGTCGCCGCCAGCACCTTCGCATTCTCGACGACCGCGGCGATGTAGCTCTTGAAGTCGGGCTGCAGCGCTTCGCCGAACGCGACCGCCTTTGCCGCGATCACGTGCATCAGCGGCCCACCCTGGAGGCCCGGGAACACCGCCGAGTTAAACTTCTTCGCCAGCGCCTCGTCGTTGGTCATGATCATGCCGCCGCGCGGGCCCCGCAGAGTCTTGTGCGTGGTGGTCGTCACGACATGCGCATGGCCGAACGGCGTCGGGTGCAGCCCGGCTGCGACGATGCCGGCGAAATGCGCCATGTCGACCATGAAATACGCGCCGACCTTGTCCGCGATCGCCCGGAAGCGCGCGAAGTCGATCTGGCGCGGGTACGCCGAGCCGCCCGCAATGATCAGTTTCGGCTGATGCTCGACCGCCAGCGCCTCGACCTGATCGTAATCGATCAGGTGCGTGGTCGCGTCGACACCGTATTGAATGGCGTTGAACCACTTGCCCGACATCGCCGGCTTCGCGCCATGCGTCAGGTGACCGCCCGCATCCAGACTCATGCCGAGGATCGTGTCACCCGGCTTGACCAGCGCCAGCATCACCGCGCCGTTCGCCTGCGCGCCCGAATGCGGCTGGACGTTGACGAACCCGCAGCCGAAGATCTGCTTGGCACGCTCGATCGCGAGGGTCTCCACCACGTCGGACGGCGCGCAGCCCTGGTAATAGCGCTTGCCCGGATAGCCCTCGGCGTACTTGTTCGTGAACACCGAGCCCTGCGCCTCGAGCACCGCCTTCGAGACGATGTTCTCCGAAGCGATCAGCTCGATCTGCGTCTGCTCACGTTCGAGTTCGGCTTCGACGCCGGCGAATACGGCAGCGTCCGCATCGGCGAGAGTGCGCGTGAAGAAGCCGTCCGGCTGGACGTCGTGGAGTTCGCGCTGGAGGGTTTCGGGCTGGGTGCTCATGCGGGGACCTTTAGCTTGTCGACACGGAGTTGATGACGGCCGCCAGCGAAATCGGCGGTGAGAAACGCTTCGACGCACGCCTTGGCCATTTCCTCGCCGATCAGGCGCGCGCCCATCGCGATGGCGTTGGCGTCGTTATGCACGCGCGCAAGGCTCGCCGACAGCGGTTCGGAGACAAGTGCGCAGCGGCACGCGGGATTGCGATTGGCGGCGATCGAGATGCCGATACCCGAGCCGCACAGCGCGACGCCGCGGTCGGCGCTACCGTCGGCGATCGCTGCGGCAAGCTTGAAACCATAGTCAGGATAATCGACGCTGGCGGTGCCCTCAGGCCCGAGATCGAGCACGTCATGCCCCGCCTCGCGCAGCCAGGCGACGAGCACCGCTTTCAACGAAACGGCGGCGTGATCGGACGCGATGGCGATGCGCACCTGGCGTGTTCCTGTGACGGGAGATCGAGTATCCAGCCCTTACTCATGCAAGCCGGCTTTTGCCACACCTGTTCGCGGCTGCTTCGTCATCCTGACGAAAGTCAGGACCCAGGGTAACATAGCGCATCACCCGTGGCTCTGGGTCCTGACTTTCGTCAGGATGACGCGCTAGGGTCGGCATATGTGCTGAACGCCGACCGTGAAGGAAATGCGCCATGAAAGCCCTCACCCTGCTCGCCGCCGTCTCGCTGGCCGCCTGCTCCGGCCCCGCCCCGGATACCAGCAGCGGCGGCAACATGACATCCGCCGGCGCGGTCGAGCGCAAGGCCGTCGCCCCGAAGCCCAAACCCGCTCCCAAGTATGTCGGCCGTTGGATCGGCGTCGAAGGCATGGTTCTCGACGTCGCGCCGACCGCCACCCCCGGGCACTACGCGCTGACCATGCAATGGGACCTCGACAACAAGGGCAAGTTCGACGGCATCGTGACCGGCGACACGATATCCTTCGATCGCGGTGGCATCCGCGAAACGCTGCGCCCGACCAACGGCGACGCGACCGGGCTCAAATATCTCTCCGGCAAAACCGACTGCCTCACCGTCAAGCCCGGCGAAGGCTATTGCCGCGAGCGACTTAGCCGCTAGGTTCCGGATCGTGACCATGGCCTCTTCAAATGCGGACACAGCCCGCGCGCATCTCTCCGAAGTGCTCTTGCGCACCGGCCAAGAGGACCGCGACGCGTTTCGCGAACTCTATACGCTGACCAGCGCGAAGCTTTTCGGCATCACCCACCGTATCTGCGGCAACGCCCAAGCCGCGGAGGATGTGCTGCACGAGGTCTATCTCACGATCTGGAAACGCGCCGGTGCCTGGGAACCCGGCCGCGCGAGCCCGATCACCTGGTTGGCGACGATCGCGCGCAACCGCGCCATCGACTGGCAGCGCGCGCAGGGCGTCCGCCGTACGAGCCCGCTCGACGACGCGCCCGACATCGCCGATCCCGGCGAGGGTGCCGAGGCGACGTTGCTCGCCAGCGAATCGTCGCGCGAACTGATCGAGTGCCTCGACGGCCTCGAACCGCAACAGCGCGACGCGATCCGCACCGCGTTCTTCGACGGCGTCACCTATGCCGAACTGGCGGTCAAGCGTGCGGTCCCGCTCGGCACGATGAAGAGCTGGGTCCGCCGTGGTCTCGCACGGCTGAAGGAATGCCTCGGTGGCTGATCCGACCATCGATACCCCCGCCCCCGAAGACGCCGTGCCACAAGACATGGCCGCCGCCGAACTCGCGCTCGGCCTGATCGAGGGCGAGGAGCGCGGGGCAGCGCTTCGCCGCGTGCTCGCCGACCCCGGTTTTGCCGCGCAGGTGGAATGGTGGCGGTCGCGCCTCGCCGTCCTGTTCGACCTGTGGCCCGAACGCGCCGCGCCGTCTCACATCGCCGCGCGGATCGAAGCCAGTCTCGACGGCATGGCGATCGACACCACGACGCCCACCAAGGCCAGCCGCTTCCCGTGGCCGGCGCTTGCCGCCTTCACCAGTGCGATCGCGGCGTGCCTGCTTCTGTTCGTGATGCTCCGCCCCGAACCGACCGTGCCCGTGTCGCAACCGACCCCGGTTCCGCGGCCGACCAGCGTGCTTGTCGCGATGCTCGGCGATGCTAAGTCGCCCATCCCCGCGGTCTATGATCCTGCCAATGGCGGGCTGCGGATCGCGGCCGGTCCCGGCGTACCGAACGCGCGGGTCGCCGAACTCTGGGTGATCGGCGGCGATGGCGTGCCGCACTCGCTCGGCCTGCTGTCGAGTCGTCCGACCGTGCTGGCACCAAAGGGCGTCGACCGCGGTCGCATCGCCCCCGGCGCGACGCTCGCGATCTCGGTCGAACCGCTCGGCGGCTCACCGACCGGCCTGCCGACCGGCCCGGTCGTCGCTACCGGCGTGGTCGCCCGCGTCTGATGACTGTCTGATGACCACGCGACCTCCCGCGGCGGGCGGCATCCCGCCGATCGCGCGCCTGCTCGGCCTGAGCGGCTTGTTGCCTCAACTCGGCGCAGTCGCACTGTTGTTGAGCGGCGATCCGCAAAGCCGCTACTCGGCGCTGGCGATCGCCTACGCCTATGCCGCGCTGATCCTGAGCTTCCTCGGCGGCCTCTGGTGGGGCCTCGCTGCGCGCACCGACTCGCCGCCCCGCTGGCTCTGGTTCGCCAGCGTCGCTCCCTCGCTGATCGCGCTGGCAACCGCCTGGCCCTGGATGGTCGGCCTGCGCTGGCCCGGCCCCTCGCTGGTGGTGCTAGGCATCAGCCTGATCGCCGCGCTGCTGGTCGACCGGGCTCTGGTCCGCGCGGGTATCGCCCCGCCCAGCTGGATGGCACTGCGCGCGCCGTTGTCGCTCGGCCTCTGCGTCCTGACTCTTTTGGCGGCTGCGCTCTAACGACTCGGCGCAGCGTCGAATAGGTGGTATCATCTAGTAATGAACAAGCACGCCGCCATTATCCGCGCCGAGCCTCATCTTATGCCTCGCTCGAGACCAGCGCGATTCACCAGTGAAGAATTCATGCGCATGGCGGAAGCCGGTGCGTTCGACGACATGAAGATCGAATTGGTCAACGGGGAAATCGAACGTATGAATCCGCCGATGAGCAATCATACTGTTCGCGTGTCTCGCTTGTCTGAGGTGCTTGCGCCTGTAGCGCGTACCGCGGGTTTTTTTGCTCTTGGCGAAACCGGGATCGACATAGGCGGAGATACTGTCCGGACATGCGATGCAGCCTTGGTGCGGCACATTCCTGACGAAAATCGCCTGTTCGGCGCAGATGATATCATTCTGGCCATAGAGGTCGCTGAAACAACCAGGGCCCGCGACATGGGTCCCAAGCGCACGGACTACGCCAGTATCGGTATCGAAAATTACTGGGTCGTTGATGGTGCTCGTTCGGTCGTTCACGTCTTCGGTGAGCCGGTCGACGGAGACTACGCCCAGGTTCACACCGTACGCTTCGGGGACCCCTTGGCAGTCCCCGGCACCAACGCGACGATCATCATCGACTGACCGGTGCGCTCCGCGCTTTGAATGGAAACTGCTTCAGGCCGCCTTGCGCAAGTCCAGCCGGCTCCAGATTTCGACCAGCGCGTCGGTCAGTTCGCGCATCATCGCCTCGGTATGCGCAGGGCCCGGCGTGAACCGCAGCCGCTCGGTACCGCGCGGCACGGTCGGGTAGTTGATCGGCTGCACGTACACGCCGTATTCCGCCAGCAGCACGTCGCTGATCTTCTTCGCCTTGACCGGATCGCCGACCATCAGCGGCACGATATGCGTATCGCCGATCATCACCGGCAGCCCGGCGTCCTTGAGCATCGCCTTGAGCATCGCGGCGGACGCCTGCTGCCCCTCGCGCTCGACGCTCGACGCCTTCAGATGCCGTACGCTCGCGAGTACGCCTGCGACCAGCACCGGCGACAGCGAGGTCGTGAAGATGAACCCCGGCGCATAGCTGCGAATCACGTCGACGATCGTGCGATCGGCGGCGATATAGCCCCCCATCACGCCGAACGCCTTGCCGAGCGTGCCCTCGAGGATCGTGATCCGGTGCGCGACCTCGTCCCGCTCCGAAATTCCGCCGCCCCGTGCGCCGTACATCCCGACCGCATGGACTTCGTCGCAATAGGTCAGCGCGTTGTATCGGTCGGCGAGATCGCACACCGCCGAGATCGGCGCGATGTCGCCCTCCATCGAATACACGCTCTCGAATGCGATCAGTTTCGGGACGGCGGGGTCTTCCGCGGCCAGCAATTCTTCCAGATGCGCGAGATCGTTGTGGCGGAACACCCGCTTCTCGCAGCCCGAGTTGCGAATGCCCGCGATCATCGACGCGTGGTTCAGCTCGTCGGAAAAGATGATGCAGCCCGGCAGCACCTTGGCCAAGGTCGCCAGCGTAGCCTCGTTCGAGACATAGCCGCTGGTGAACAGCAGCGCCGCTTCCTTGCCGTGCAGGTCGGCGAGTTCGCCCTCCAGGTCGACATGGTAATGCGTATTGCCGCCGATGTTGCGCGTACCGCCCGAGCCCGCGCCGACGTCGTGCAGCGCTTCCTCCATCGCCGCGATCACCTTCGGGTGCTGCCCCATTGCGAGGTAGTCGTTCGAGCACCAGACCGTGATCGGCTTCGGCCCGTTATGCCCCGCGAAACAGCGCGCGTTCGGAAACGCGCCCTTGTTGCGAAGGATGTCGATGAACACGCGGTAGCGCCCTTCGGCATGCAACCGGTCGATCGCCTGCGTGAACACGCGCGAATAATCGACTCGCGGACCACTAATGCCGTCCGTTGCCGTTTTGCCGTCGATAATCATGGCCTTGGGCACTACGCCTCACTTTCACTCAGTTCCAGCGTAATACCGCTCTTACGGTGATCGCTTTCCTCATCCTGGGGCACATTGCCACGATGCGCGCCCGAAGCAAGGTGCCACATTGTCCCAGGTTAACGCTCAAAGCTGCTCGATCCGCGCAAACCCTCGCGCCGCCAAGGCGGGTCCGAGCGCGCATTCGTCGGCGCCCAACCGAGTGAAGACGGCGATCCCCTCCCCCGCTCCCGACCATGATTCGCCCTGCATCAGGTGCACGATCCGCCGCGCGATCCCGGGACCACCGTCGACGAACCGCACGCCGGGCGCCGCTGCGGCCAATTCCGCCTCGACGAGCGGAAAATGCGTGCAGGCGTTGACGATCACGTCGATCCGATCGCCGCCGGCTTGCGAGAACAGCCCGTCGAGCACTGCGGCATAGCGCTCCGGCGCGACCGGTCGCCCGTGAAGCTTGGCCTCCGCCATCTCGACCAGCGCCGCCGAGCCATGGCGCAGCACCGTGCAATCGCCCGCGAACCGCGCCGCCAGATCGTCGACATAGGCCTGCCGCACGGTCGCCTCGGTCCCCAGCACGCCGATCGTCCGCGTCTTGGACAGCAGCGCGGCAGGCTTGATCGCCGGTACCGTCCCGACCACCGGCAGGTCGAGCGCCGCGCGTACCACCGGCAACGCGATCGTCGAGGCGGTGTTGCAGGCGATCACGATCAACCGCGGCCGATACCGCTCCGCCAACCGCCCCAGCAGCACCGGCACGCGCGCCGCGATCTCCGCCTCGCTCTTCGTCCCGTACGGAAACCCCGCCGAGTCGGCGGCGTACACGAACGGCGCATCGGGCAGCGCCGCACGCGCCGGGCCGACGATCGACAGCCCGCCGACGCCGGAATCGAAGAACAGGATGGGGCGCGTGTCCATGTCCGGCCTTTAGGACGAACTGCCCCCCGTAAACCAGAGCGACATATCCCCCCCCCCTGGAAGGGAGGGGTTAGGGGTGGGTCGGCTTCCGCATCCGCAGACCTCGCAACACGAGCGGGCCTACCCACCCCCAGCCCCTCCCTTCCAGGGAGGGGAGCGCGCTTTCCGCTTGGCGAAGGGTGCGCACACCACCAGCCATTTGCCGTCCGCCCCGCGTCGTTTATAAGCGCCTTCGGAACGGGGGACATACTTGCAGACGGAAATTCTCTGGGTCGCGCCCACGCTATCGCTCGTGCTCAGCTACCTGCTCGGCTCGATCCCGTTCGGCGTCATCCTCACGCGGCTCGGCGGTGCGGGCGATCTGCGCACGATCGGCTCGGGCAACATCGGCGCGACCAACGTCCTGCGCACCGGACGGAAAGGCCTCGCCGCCGCCACGCTGCTGCTCGACATGGCCAAGGGCGCGGTCGCCGTGCTGCTGGTCGCACATCTGTTCCCCGGCAACGCTCTCCTGGCCGCAGCCGGTGCGTTCATCGGCCATTGCTACCCGGTCTGGCTGAAGTTCAAGGGCGGCAAGGGCGTCGCCACGCTCATGGGCATCGTCGTCGCGCTCCATTGGCCGCTCGGGCTGGTCTACGCGGTCGTCTGGCTCGGCCTGCTCGCTGGCCTGCGCATATCCTCGGTCGCAGGCATGGCCGCCGCGCTCAGCGCGCCGTTCGCCGCCGCCTTGTTCGGCCGGTTCGATCTCGTCCTGCTGCTGCTCGCGCTAGCGCTGATCGTCTTCTGGAAGCACCGCGAGAACGTCGAGCGCCTGTTCTCGGGCACCGAACCGCGCATCGGCCGCTCAAAACGACCCCCGGGTGACTGACCCGACGGTCTCCAGACTTCGGCTCATCCGCACGACCGGGATCGGACCGGTCACCTATCGCCAGCTCATCGCCCGCTTCGGCAGCGCGGATGCCGCGATCGAAGCGCTCCCCATGCTCGCTCAACGCGGTGGCGGCCGCAGCCCCCGGATCGCCGACGCCGCGATGGCCGAACGCGAGATCGCCGCCACCACGAAACTAGGCGCGCGCTACCTCTTCCTCGACGACGCCGAGTACCCCCGCCTGCTCGCCGAGATCGAGACGGCCCCGCCGGCGTTGATCTTCCGCGGCGACATCGCCCACGTCAGCCGCCCCTGCATCGCAATGGTCGGCGCACGTAACGCCTCCGCCGCCGCCTGCCGCTTCGCCCGCCAGCTCGCGCTACAACTCGCCGAGGAAGGCACGACGGTCGTCTCAGGCCTCGCCCGCGGCATCGACACCGCCGCACATATCGGCGCACTCGGAGCAGGCTCCAGCGGCGCCACGATCGGCGTGATCGCGAGCGGCATCGACATCGCCTACCCGCCCGACAACACCGCGTTACAGGAACGCATCGCCAACGAAGGCGTCCTCCTCGCCGAACAGCCCCCCGGCACCGAGCCCAAGGCGCGCAACTTCCCCTCGCGCAACCGCATCATCGCCGGCCTCGCGATCGGCACGGTGGTGGTCGAGGCCGTCCCCAAATCCGGCTCGCTGATCACCGCGCGCCTCGCCAACGAATCCGGCCGCGAAGTCATGGCCGTCCCCGGCAGCCCGCTCGACCCGCGCGCGCAGGGCTGCAACCTGCTGATCCGCGAGGGCGCCACGCTGGTGCAGTCCGCTGCCGACATCCTGGAACAGATCCGCCCGTTTGATCCACGCTCCGTGCGCTCCCCGATCGACACCTACGCCGCGTCGCCGCCCGAAGACGCGAGCGACATCGACCGCCAGCGGATCGCCGACCTGCTCGGTCCGGTCCCTGTCGCAATCGACGAACTCATCCGCCAGTCGCATCTGAGCCCGTCGGTCGTCCACACGGTGTTGCTCGAACTCGAACTCGGCGGCCGGCTGGAGCGCCACGCCGGAGGCCGCGCTAGCTTGCTCTAATCCGGCAAAAACCGGCTCAGGTTGGCATCACCCGACAAGGTCCTGCCCCGATCCTAGCGGACCGCCACGAGCCTGCTGGTCGTCCGTCTGCGTATCCGCATCTGCCCAGCCGGCCGCCCAATCCTTGGCATCATGCGACGTTGCGATAGCCGCAAGCAAAGCGTCGAGTTCGGCCTGATGCAAGGCGATCAAGCGGAGGATATGGGGTTCCGGAGCCGAGTCCCGCAGGATCACGATCTGTTTCGCAAGGAACGAACACTTCCATTTCGCAACGGCGAGATCATGTCGGGTCACGCTAGATCATCCCTACCTGTTTCCGAGCCCTTACCGCCGTCTCCCGGCGAAAGTGCATGAAGATACCGCCGCACCTCAGGGTCCTTTCGGAAGGATGCAACACGCATAGGAAACCACTGAGCCGGACGAAAATCTTGATGGCTGCCCAACGGTTATGTCGTTGAATTGGTTCGGTAGGCGACCTCGGTTGTAACGATCTCCGCAGTAATATTAACAGAAGACGATCGGATGGGCTGTTTTACTGTCATCATGGCGACATCGATATTGTGCCAGCAGCGTCGGCATAATCCGGGAAATACCCCGCCCTCTGCCGAGCCCCTCTGGAAAACCCGCACCGACGGTCGCATCTCGCGTCGGTCGATCTTGAGCCCTCTCCGGGTTGACGGCACTACCCCGACGCCGCCACCCTCGTACGCGTACACGTAAGGACCCCGGTTTCCCCATGCAGCTTGTCATCGTCGAATCGCCCGCCAAGGCCAAAACCATCGAGAAGTATCTGGGCAGCGATTACCGCGTCCTGGCCAGCTACGGCCATGTCCGCGACCTGCCGCCCAAGGACGGCTCGGTCGATCCCGACGATGCGTTCGCGATGACGTGGGAGAATTACGCGGACAAGTCGAAGCAGCTCAAGGCGATCACCGATCTCGCCAAGCTCGCCGACCGCCTGATCCTCGCGACCGATCCGGATCGCGAGGGCGAGGCGATCTCATGGCACGTCCGCGAAGTGCTGCGGGCAAGGAAGGCGTTGCCCAAGGAGGTCGAGCGCGTCACCTTCAACGCGATCACCAAGGCCACCGTCACCGAGGCGATGAAGAACCCGCGCGAGTTGGACGACGACCTGATCGACGCCTATCGCGCCCGCCGCGCGCTCGATTACCTGGTCGGCTTCACGCTATCGCCAGTGCTGTGGCGCAAGCTGCCCGGTGCCAAGTCCGCCGGCCGCGTGCAGTCCGTGTCGCTTCGCCTGATCGTCCAGCGCGAGCGCGAGATCGACGTCTTCAAGCCGCAGGAATATTGGTCGGTCACCGCCGACATGGAGCATGACGGCACCGCGTTCACAGCGCGCCTGACGCAGTTCGAGGGCAACAAGCTCGATCGCCTCTCGATCGGTAACGAGGGCGATGCCCTGCGCGCCAAGCAGGCGGTGCTCGACGGCAATTTCTCGGTCCAGTCGGTCGAGACCAAGCCCGCCGGCCGCAACCCGCCGCCGCCGTTCACCACCTCGACCTTGCAGCAGGAGGCATCGCGGAAGCTCGGTTTCTCGGCCGATCACACGATGCGGATCGCGCAGGGTCTCTACGAGGACGGCGCGATCACCTATATGCGTACCGACGGCGTGCAGATGGACGGCAGCGCGATTTCGGCCGCGCGCCTCGCCGTCGCGAACCGCTTCGACGCGAGCTATGTCCCCGACAAGCCCCGCCAGTACCAGTCGAAGGCGAAGAACGCGCAGGAAGCGCATGAGGCGATCCGCCCGACCGATTTTAGCAAGGACAAGGCCGGCGGCGGCGATCACGCGCGGCTGTACGACCTGATCTTCAAGCGCGCGCTCGCCAGCCAGATGGCGTCGGCGCGGATGGAGCGTACGACGGTCGAGATGGCCGACGGTACCGGCCGCAACATCCTGCGCGCCACCGGCCAGGTCGTGCTCTTTCCCGGCTATCTCGCGCTGTACGAGGAAGGGTCGGACGACACCGCCGACGAGGACGCCCGCCGCCTGCCGCGGATGCGCGAGGGCGATGCGCCCGCCAAGAAGAAGGTCGACGCCGAGCAGCACTTCACCCAGCCGCCGCCGCGCTTTTCCGAAGCCTCGCTGGTCAAGCGGATGGAGGAACTCGGCATCGGTCGCCCGTCCACTTACGCGTCGATCATCAAGACACTGAAGGACCGCGCGTACGTCCGGATCGAGAAGAACCGCTTCTTTGCGGAAGAGAGCGGACGCCTCGTGACGGCATTCCTCGAGCGCTTCTTCGAGAAATACGTCGGCTACGACTACACCGCCGAGCTGGAGGAGGAACTCGACGACGTCTCCGGCGGCCGCGCGCAGTGGCAGTCGGTGCTCGACGCGTTCTGGCGCGATTTCAAGCCGCGCACCAACGAGGTGATGGAGCAGCAGCCGTCGGCGATCACCGCAGAACTCGACACCTTCCTCGCGCCGTATCTGTTCCCGGCGAAGGCGGACGGCGGCGATCCGCGTCTCTGCCCGAATTGCGGCGAGGGCCAGCTTGCGCTGCGTGGCGGCAAGTTCGGCGCGTTCATCGCCTGCTCGAACTATCCCGAGTGCAAATACACGCGCCGGTTCGCGCAGCCCGGCGGCGACGCCGAGGCGGATGCCGGCCCGTCGACGCTCGGCGTCGATCCGGAGACGAACCTGCCGGTCGAGCGCAAGTCGGGACGGTTCGGCCCGTACATCCAGATCGGCGAGGGCGAGGCGCGGAAAATGGCGTCGATCCCGAAGGATATCGGCGAACTCGATCTGGAATGGGCGCTGAAACTGCTGTCGCTGCCGCGGACCATCGGCACGCATCCCGAGACCGGCGAGCCTATCACCGCGGCGATCGGCCGCTATGGTCCGTATCTCAAGCACGCGGGCAAATACGCGCGGCTCACCTCGACCGCGGACGTGTTCGAGACGGGGATGAACGCGGCCGTGGTGAAGCTCGCCGAAGCCGCAGCCGGTGGTGGTCGCACCGCGCGGGGGGCCCAGGCCCCGCTGAAAATCCTCGGAAACCATCCTCGCACCGAGGCGGAGATCAAGCTGATGGAGGGGCGTTACGGTGCGTACGTCACCGACGGCACGACCAACGCGACGCTGCCCAAGTCGATCGAGAAGGACCAGCTGACGCTCGAGGAGGCGGCGTCCTTGATCGACGCCCGTGCGGCGGCGGCCCCGGCGACGAAGAAGAAGAAGAAAGCGCCCGCCAAGAAGCCGGCGGCAAAGAAGGCACCGGCCAAGGATGCGGCTGAGGCAAAGACGCCAGCGAAGAAGGCTCCGGCCAAAAAGGCCCCCGCCAAGAAAGCCGCGCCAAAGAAGAAAGCGGAAGCCTAATCCTCCCCTGCAAGGGGAGGGGGACCATCCGAAGGATGGTGGAGGGGGGCTTCCCCAAAAGCACCGCTGCGTAACGTGAGACCCACAAACGCTACGTCTGCGGCCCTCCCCCTCCACCCTTCGCCCAGCGGCGAACGGTCCCCCTCCCCGTTCCGGGGAGGATTAAGCCGCCCGCCGCTGCGTCAGTTGCATCCAGTTGCGCGCGGCGCGCTGCGCCACCGAGATTTCCCGCGCGGTCATGTCCTCGGCGATCTCCGCACGGCATTCCTGCGCGGCGATGTTCCCCGACACCGCCGCCAGGTTGAACCACTTGTGCGCCTCGATCAGGTCGAGGACGACGCCCGACGTCCCCGTCGAATACACCATCCCGAGTTCGTAGCACGCCCGGTCGTCGCCGCGTGCGGCATCCGCCAGACGGCGTTCGATCATGAAATTCGCGCTCTTGAGATTGCTACGCATGGTTTGCCCCCAATGTTCGTGAGGACAGACTGCGGCGATTCCCGCTACGAAATGGTTAATGGGTTAATGGTCGTTTTTTACAACTCTATCGCGATGTTATCGATCAGCCGCGTCGCGCCCATCCGAGCCGCCGCCAGCAACCGTCGCGGCCGATCCGCCGCCGGGTTCTCCGCCAGCGTCTCGGCATCGGCCAAAGCAACGTAGTCGATCGTGAACCCCGCCCCGACCAACGTCGTCCGCGCATCGTCCAGCACTGACTCGACGTCCTCACCCTTCGCGATCGCCCGCGCGGCGACGCCCAAGGCTCGCGGCAGGGCCACCGCCTGCTTGCGCTGTTCGTCGTCGAGATAAATGTTGCGTGACGACATCGCGAGACCATCGTCATCGCGCTGCGTCGGCACCCCGACGATATCGATCGCGAAATCGAGATCCGATACGAACCGCCGGATCACCGCCAGTTGCTGATAATCCTTCTCACCGAAATACGCTGCGTCGGGCCCGACCTGATTGAACAGCTTCGACACGACCGTCGCGACGCCGTCGAAATGGCCGGGCCGCGAGGCGCCGTCGAAGCCGTCGCTGACTCCCGACACCCGCACCATGCTAGCGAAGCCATCGGGATACATCGCCTCGACCGACGGCAGCCAGAGCAGGTCGCACCCGGCCTCCTTGAGCATCCGGATATCGGCCATCTCGCGCCGCGGATAGCGCGACAGATCCTCGTTCGGCCCGAACTGCGTCGGATTGACGAAGATCGACGCGACGACCTTGGTCCCCGGCCGCTTCGCCGCCTCGATCAGCGCGACATGGCCGGCGTGGAGCGCGCCCATCGTCGGGACGAGCGCGACGCGCTGCCCCGCCGCACGAAAGGCGGCGACGCTCTCGCGCAACGCATTCAGGTCCCGGACGGTGTCCACGTGAAACTCCTACTCGATAAGTGCGGTCGCGGCTTCTATGAAGGGTGACTGTTACGATCAATAAGGAAACGCGCGTTGGCCACGGGCCCCGAACAGACCCCCGCTTCGACGCGCGTTGCCCCGTCGGCTTCGACGCACGTCATAGTGTTCGCCAACGAGAAGGGCGGCACCGGCAAGTCGACGACCGCGGTACACGTCGCGATCGCGCTTGCCGCCAAGGGTGCGCGCGTCGCGTGTCTCGATCTGGATCACCGCCAGCGCACCGTCGGCCGCTATCTCGACAACCGCACCGAGACGATGAAGCGCAACGGCTCGGTCCTGCCGATGCCGCGCCACGCGACGCTGTCGGAGCAGAGCGAGGACCAGTTCGAGGACCTGTGGCACTCGCTGTGCGAAGGCTCGGACTTCCTCGTCGTCGACACGCCCGGCCGCGACGATCCGTTCGCGCGCACCGCCGCGGCGCTCGCGAACACCTTGGTCACGCCGATGAACGACAGTTTCGTCGACTTCGACCTGATTGGGCAGGTCGATCCCGAGACGTATCAGGTGACGCGTCCGAGCTTCTATTCCGAGCTGATCTGGGATGCGCGGAAGCAGCGCGCGCGCGCCGACGGCACGACGATCGACTGGGTCGTGCTGCGCAACCGCCTCCAGCACATCGAGGCGCGCAACATGCGCCGCGTATCGGATGCGCTGGCCCAGCTCGCCAAGCGCGTCGGCTTCCGGATCATCCCGGGGCTCGGCGAGCGCGTGATATACCGCGAGATGTTCCCCGCCGGCTTGACGATGATCGACGCCAAGGCGTTCGGCAGCATGGGCCTCGCGCATGTCGCCGCACGCCAGGAACTGCGCGAGATGATGGCGGCGTTGCAGCTACCGGAAGTGATTGCCGAGCGCGCACCGGACGTGGCTGCGTGAAGTGGATCGTCGCCGCCGTCTTCATTTGGTTGGCGTGGCACTATCTCCGCCCGAAGCCGAAACAGCGTGTCGTAACCGACGAAGCCGAGGCCCTCTCGATTTTGGGTATCGACCGCAACGCAGACGCCGACGCGATCCGCAGCGCGCACCGCCGCCTGATCGCCTCGGTCCACCCGGATCGCGGCGGATCGACAGACCTGACCCGCAGAGTAAACGCCGCGCGCGACCTGTTGCTGAAGCGCGCGCGCTAGCCCCCCGTCATGCCGGGCTCGTTCTGGCATCCACCGTTCCGCACACTCGATAGTCGTGAGTTCGCGGCACCGTGGCCCCCGGAACAAGTCCGGGGTGACGGTGGTAGGGCGCTATTCCCGCACCACGACGACTAGCGAGAGGCCCATGACCCACCAGTTCGACCCGACCTCGCTCCGCGAATACGACATCCGTGGGATCGTCGGCAAAGCGCTCGGCCCCGCCGACGCCGTCGCGATCGGCCGCGGCTTCGCCACCCGCATCCGCGCGGCGGGTGGCACGCGCGTGGTCGTCGGCTATGACGGCCGCAACTCTTCCCCCGAGCTCGAAGCCGCACTGGTGTCCGGCCTCACCGCAAGCAGCGTCGACGTCGTCCGCATCGGCCTCAGCACCTCGCCGATGCTCTATTATGCCGAGGCGACGCTAGAAGTGGATGGCGGCATCCAGGTAACCGGCAGCCACAATCCCCCCCAATATAACGGCTTCAAGATGGTGCACGCGCATGCGCCATTTTTCGGCGACGACATCCAGGACCTCGCTGCGCTCGCGGCATCGGGCGCGTGGAGCGAGGGGGCCGGCGAAGTCACGACCGCGGACGTGCTCGACGCGTATGTCGGGCGTCTGATAGCGGGATACGAGGGCGGCGCGTATCGGATCGGCTGGGACACCGGTAACGGCGCCGCCGGCCCGGCAATCGAGAAGCTCGTGCAACTCCTGCCGGGTGAGCATCATATGATCTTCGCCGATGTCGACGGCAATTTTCCCAACCATCATCCCGATCCTACCGAAGAAGCGAACCTTGCGGATCTGAAGCGCCTGGTCGCGGAGAAGAACCTCGATTTCGGACTGGCCTTCGACGGCGACGGCGACCGGATCGGCGCGGTCGACGGCTCGGGCCGGGTGATCTGGGGGGATCAGATTCTCTCCATATTGGTCGAACCTGCTTTGCGCGAGCATCCCGGCGCGCCGATCGTCGCCGACGTGAAGTCCTCGCAAGCCCTGTTCGACCGAATCGCTGAACTCGGCGGCGCGCCGGTGATGGCCCCCACCGGCCACAGCCTGATGAAGACCGCGATGACCCGCACTGGCGCGCCTTTGGGTGGCGAACTCAGCGGCCACCTGTTCTTCGCCGGCGACTATTACGGGTTCGACGACGCGCAATATGCGGCGGTGCGGCTGATCCGCGCGGTGCATCTGTCGGGGCGCTCGCTGACCGAGCTGCGTGACGCGATGCCGGCGCTGGTGGCGACGCCGGACCTGCGGTTTCCGGTCGAGGATGCGCGGAAGTTCGCGGTGGTGGACGAGGTGATCGCGCGGCTGAAGTCGGACGGCGCGGAGATGGACCTTACCGATGGGGCGAGGGTGACGACCGCTGCCGGGTGGTGGCTGCTGCGCGCGTCGAACACGCAGGCGATGCTGACGGTGCGCGCCGAGGCGAAGAGCGAAGCGGCGCTCGGTGCGTTGCTGGCCGAGGTCGATGCACAGCTCGCGGCGAGCGGCGTAACGCGCGCGGCACCTTAAACAACCGCACCACCCCGGCGAAGGCCGGGGCCCAGTTGAAAGGTGGCAATAACAGCGTGCTGCCTTCCGTTAGCGACGCTCCCCAACTGGACCCCGGCCTCCGCCGGGGAGGTCGAGGAGGGTAGGTTCGTTAGGATATCGGCACCACCGACCGAACCGATTGACACGCCAAGCACCTCGCCTACCGTCCGCCCAACCCCAAGGAGTCCCCAAGTGGAGCGCCCAGTCGACGAATTTCGCTCCAGCACGCGCCGCTGGCTGCTCGGCAGCTTCGCCGGCTGGGGCACGCTGCTGACCTGCCTCGCCGGCATCGGCTTCGTCATCATCGGCGTCCGCTGGCTGAAGAACCGCAGCGCCTCCTACGAAATCACCGACCAGCGATTGATCGTCCGCCGCGGCATCCTGTTCAAGACGATCGACGAGATCGAGCTCTACCGGATCAAGGACGTCCGCCTCGGTTATTCGCTGCTCAACCAGATGACCGACATCGGCACGATCATCCTCACCTCCAGCGACCGCACGACGGCGGGCGGCGAGTTCACCCTGCGCGATATCCCAATGGCGCGCGACCGCCGCGAAGGCCTGCGCAAACTCGTCGACCGCGCGCGCCAGCGCCGCGGCGTCCGCGAACTCGACCACGAGGACGCATACGCGCTGGATTAAGCGCGCTTTTGTCCCCACATGGCGGGCATGGCGCCCCCCTACCCCAAGCCCAAACCACAACCGCAGATGATCCGGGTCGTCGACCTGGAGACCACCGGCTCGGCCCCGCCCGCGCACGGTGTCTGCGAGATCGGCTGGCAGGACGTCGCGCTCGGCGAAGACGGCCGCTGGGAGATCTACGGCGAAGGCGGCAGCCTGCTCGTCAATCCCGGCCGGCTGATCCCGCCGATCACGCAGGCGATCCACCACATACTCGACGAGCACGTCGCCGACGCGCCATATTGGCACGACTGCGCGCGGCAAGTGCTCGATCCGTGGCCGCGCCGCCTCGCGCTGGCCGCGCACCGCGCCGATTTCGAGCAGAAATTCTGCACGCCCGCGCTCACCCGCGACGCTGAGTGGATCTGCACCTGGAAATGCGCGCTGCGGCTCTGGCCCGACTCGCCGAGCTTTTCGAACCAGGTGCTGCGCTACTGGCGCAAGCCGCGGGGCATGGAGCATGACCGCGGCCTGCCCGCGCACCGAGCGTTTCCCGACGCCTACGTCACCGCGTTTCACCTGCGCGACATGCTGAACGAAGCGAGCTTTGCGCAACTCGTCGAATGGTCGCGCGATCCGGGCCTGATCCCCCGCGTCCGCTACGGCCCCGATCGCGGCAAGGAGTGGTCCGAGCTCGACCACGAGACGCTGATGGCGTTCATGACCGACCGCGATCCCGACATCCGCTTCACCGCCAACCACGAGATGGACCGGCGCAGCGGCGGCGGCCGCATCGGCAAGGCCAGCGCGCAGGATTTGCTGCTGTAGGAAGGAACGCTGCGATCCTCCCCCGCTAGGGGGAGGTGGCGCGAAGCGTCAGAGGGGGAGGACACGGAACAGCCGTGACCGCTTTCCTCCCCCTCCGTCTGGCAAGCGCCAGCCACCTCCCCCTTGCGGGGGAGGATTAGGAAGACCGGCACCCCCTCCAATTGCTCTGCGGCAATCCAGTATCGCTGGTGTAACGATCGGCACTCCCTTACAGCGCGATCCATGGTCCGCGTACGCTTGAATTTGCCCTCGTCCGAAGGTCGGGTCGCGCGGTGGCTGGTCGCCTTCATGACGCTCGGCTTCGTCGCGCTGGCGGCTGCAGCGATCGCGATCGGCTGGATCACGGTCCGCAACCGCACCTATACCGCCGAAATCCTCCACACCCAGGATGTCCGCCAAGCGGTCGCCACGCTCCATAGCCAGATGGAGCAGTCGGAGACGGCGCGGCGCGGCTATCTCCTGACCGGGATGCCGCTGTTCTCCGCCGCTTACGCCCGGAGCGCAGGTAATCTCGCACCCTCGATCGCCACGCTTCGTCGCCTGACCGCCGACAATCCGGCGCAGATTGCACGGCTCGACCTGATCGAACCGCGCTTCGTCCAGTTGCGCGCGCTCAGGGCGCAGTCGATGGCGCTAGTCGCAGGCGGCCGGATTGCCGAAGCGCAGCGTCGGTTCGCGGTCGATGCCAGCGTGCCGCTGATGCGCGGCATCCGCTACCGCCTTCAGGCGATGGCCGCCGACGAGGTCCGCCTGCTCGCGATCCGCAGCGGACGCCAGCAACAGACCAGCGCGCTGTTCCTCTCGGTCGCAGGGCTCGCCGCGATCCTGCTACTGGTCGTCGCGATCCTCGCGATCCTGGTGATCCGCCGCTACACCGCCGATCTCGCCACCTCGCGCGACAGCCTGCGCGATCTGAACGAGACGCTCGAGGAGCAGGTCACCGAGCGCACCGCCGATCTCAGCCGCGCGAACGAGGAAATCCAGCGCTTCGCCTATATCGTCAGCCATGACCTGCGCTCGCCGCTGGTCAATGTGATGGGCTTCACCGCCGAACTCTCCACTGCCGCCGGGCCGCTCGCCGAGCTGGTCGACCGTGCCGAGGCCGAGGCGCCGCACATCCTGACCGAGGACGCCCGGCTGGCGGCGCGCGAGGACCTTCCCGAGGCGATCGGGTTCATCCGCACCTCGACGCAGAAGATGGACCGGCTGATCAACGCCATCCTGAAGCTGTCGCGCGAAGGCCGCCGGACGATCGCGCCCGAGCCTGTCGATCCCGCGCAACTGGTCGACACGATCATCGGATCGATCCAGCACGTGATCGACGATCGCGGCGCGGTCGTGCGGGTCGAGCGGCCGATCCCGGCGGTCGTCACCGATCGGCTCGCGCTCGAACAGATCCTGTCGAACCTGATCGAGAACGCGACCAAGTATCTGAAACCCGGCCGCCCCGGCGAGATCGTCGTGACGGGGCACAAGGAGCGCAACCGTGTGATCCTGTCGGTGATCGACAATGGCCGCGGCATCGATCCGCGCGATCATCAGCGCGTGTTCGACCTGTTCCGCCGGTCGGGCGCGCAGGACCAGCCCGGCGAAGGCATCGGACTCGCGCATGTCCGCGCACTCGCCTATCGTCTCGGCGGTACGATCGACGTGCAGTCGACGCTCGGCGACGGCGCCACCTTCCGCCTCAATCTTCCCACCGAATTGTCGATTCAGGATATCAAGGCATGAACCAGCATCAGACCGTCGGGATCGTGATGATCGAGGACGACGAGGGCCATGCCCGGCTTATCGAGAAGAATATCCGTCGCGCCGGTATCCTCAACGACATCAAGCACTTCACCGACGGCACCACCGCGCTGGATTTCCTGTTCAACGCGGTCGACGGCCCGGCCAAGAGCGGCCCGGCGATGATCCTGCTCGATCTCAACCTGCCCGACATGAGCGGGACGGACATCCTGGCGCGCATCAAGGCGGAGGGCAGCCCGCTCAAGCGTACGCCGGTCGTCGTACTGACCACCACCGACGACAAGGTCGAGATCGAGCGCTGCTACGATCTCGGCTGCAACGTCTACATCACCAAGCCGGTGAACTATGAGAGCTTCGCGCAGGCGATCCGCCAACTCGGGCTGTTCCTGTCGGTGATCCAGGTTCCCGAAGCAGAGTGAGCGGGCCAAGCGTCCTCTACATCGACGACGACGCCGGTATCCGGCGGCTGGCAGCGCGTGCGCTCGAACGCCGCGGCTACCGCATGACCGTCGCCGAGACCGGCGCGGAGGGTGTGGTCAAGGCCGCCGCCGAGCGCTTCGACCTGATCGCGGTCGATCACTACATGCCCGGGATGGACGGCCTCGAGACGCTCGAAGCACTCCGCCGCCTGCCCGATCATCCGCCGATCGTGTACGTCACCGGCTCCGAGGAAGGCCGCATCGCGGTCGCCGCGCTGAAGGCCGGCGCCGCCGACTACGTCGTGAAGACGGTCGGCGAGGATTTCTTCGACCTGCTCGCCGCCTCGTTCGAACAGGTCCGAGCGCGCTCGGTGCTGGAACAGCAAAAGGCATCCGCCGAGGCCGATCTCCGCGCCAGCAACGCGCGGCTCGAGGCGTTGCTCGGCGAGGTCAACCACCGCGTTGCCAACTCGCTGCAACTCGTCTCGGCGATGGTCCGCCTCCAGGCAACCGCGCTCACCGATCCGTCCGCCCGCGAGGCGCTGGAGGATACGCAGCGCCGCATCCAGGCAATCGCGCAGGTCCACCGCCGGCTCTACACCAGCAACGACGTCGAGAGCGTCGACATGCAGGAATATCTCGGCGCACTGGTCGACGAGTTGGCCGAGACCTGGTCGACCGATGCCCTCCCGCGCGCGCTCAGCCTCGCCGCCGAGCCGATTCGCCTGCCGACCGACCGCGCGGTGTCGCTCGGCGTGATCGTCACCGAACTCGTCACCAACGCCTGCAAATACGCCTATCCCAGCGGCGGCGGCGAAGTCCGCGTCGCGCTGCGCCGGATCGACGACGACATCTTCCTGCTGGCGGTCGAGGACGATGGCTGCGGCATCCCCGAAGACGCGACGCCGCGCGGCACCGGCCTCGGCACGAAGCTGATCAAGGCGATGGCGCAAAGCCTCCAGACGATAGTCGAATACGACCCGGCCCACACCGGCGTCCGCGCCACCCTGCGCGCGGCAGTACGATAAACGCGCAAGCTACAACGACGGACTGATCCGCCTTTCTTGCCCTTTACCGTTCGTCCTGAGTAGCCATCGAGTAGCGGCATAGCCGCGTATCGAGAGGTGTATCGAAGGACAGGTTAGCGCGCGGAACCGATGCTTCGATACGCGCCCTCGATACGCTTCTGCGAAGCTACTCCGCCGCTACTCAGCACGAACGGCCTTATCCTAGAGCGCACGAACCGCGGCCAAAATCATCCGCCCGGTAAGCCGCGCCGTCTCGTCCTCAGACAAACGGGGCCGCGACAAGGTGCGGTGGCCAAGCCCGAACATGAAGGCGAGGATCAGTTCCTCCGCGCCTTCGAGGTCGTTGTCGGACAGGTCGGGGTTGGCGACACAGGCCAGGTCGCGGATCATGCTGCGGAACCCACTGCACAGGTCGGCGATCGTATCGGCGACATCCGTGTTGCGGTGCGCCTCCGCCATGATCCCGAACGTCAGCGCTTCGTCGCCCTTCGACAGGGCCCGACGCGACAGCTCGACGAAACCCTCCTCGATCGACATCCCGCACGACTTCACCGAGTCGTTCATCGTCTGCATCTCGGCCATCTTGCCGGTCGCATCCTCCATGACGATCGCCTGGATCACCGCATTCTTGCCGGTGAACAAACGATAGATCTGGCCGACCGATACCTCGGCCGCCTGCGCCAGTTCGGACATCGGCGTCTGGTGAAAGCCTTGAGTCGCAAACAGATGCCGGGCCGCGGCGATAATACGCTCCCGGCTGCACTTCTCATGTTGCACTGCACTCAAAACAGAATTCCCGATGCGTTTTTTGATTGACCGGCCGCTCGCACAATCCTAGCGGGCAAGCAAGCGGAATGAACGTTCATTCCGGTGAACCTAATCTGCACGGACGTCGGGATGCTTAACATGCAGCAATTGAACCTTAAGGGATCGGTGGCGCTCTTCGCGCTCGCCCTGCTGTCGGCTTGTGGCAAGGAGCAGGCGCCGCCGCCTCCGCCCACGCCCACGGTCGGCGTCGTCACCGTCGGCGAAGAGTCGGTGGTACTTACCTCCGAGCTTCCCGGCCGCATCGCCGCGGTGGAAACCTCGGAAGTGCGTCCGCAGGTCAGCGGCGTGGTCCGCGATCGCCTGTTCACCGAGGGCGCGATGGTCAGCAAGGGCCAGGTCCTCTACGCGATCGAGGACGCACCCTACCGGGCCGCGCTCGCCAGCGCGCAGGGCCAGCTCGCCGCTGCTCAGTCGCAGATCAACGCGACCCGCCTCCAGGCCCAGCGCTACGGCCAGCTCGTCGCGCTCAATGCGGTCAGCAAACAGGAAGCGGACAACGCCACGGCGTCCGCGCAGCAGGCTCGCGCCAATGTTGCAGCGCAGCAGGCAGCGGTCCAGTCGGCGCGCGTCAATCTCGGCTTCACCCGCATCAAAGCGCCGATCTCGGGCCGCATCGGGCGTTCGCTCGTGACCGTCGGCGCGCTGGTCCAGACCGGCCAGACCGATCCGCTCGCGACCATCCAGCGCACCAACACCGTTTATGTCGACGTCGTGCAGTCGGCAGCACAGCTGCTCGATCTGAAGCAGGCGATGGCGACCGGCGGCGTGACGCGCGGCGACGGCAGCGCGCGCGTCCAGCTGATCCTCCCGAACGGCACGACCTATCCGATCGAAGGTCGCCTCCAGTTCGCCGAAGTCACGGTCGACCAGACCACCGGCGCGGTGACGCTGCGTGCGACCTTCCCCAATCCCAACGGCCTGTTGCTGCCCGGCATGTACGTCCGCGCCAAGCTGGTCGAGGGCACGCGTCGCCAGGCGATCATGGCGCCCACCGCTGGCATCACGCGCGATCCGCGCGGCGGTGCGACCGCGCTGGTCGTCAACGCGCAGAACAAGGTCGAACAGCGTAACGTCACCACCGATCGCGTGATCGGCGACAAGTGGATCGTCACCAGCGGCCTGAAGCCCGGCGACAAGCTGATCGTCGAGGGCCTGCTCAACCTGCGCCCCGGCTCGACCGTCAAGCCGGCGGCCCCGCAGCAGGTCACCAAGCCCGCGAATGGCGCTCCAGGCGCCGCCGCGACGGGCGGTGACGCCGCAGCCGGCAACAATTCCGCGCAGGCTAATTCTGCCTCGCAGGGGAAGTAACCGCCCATGTCACGCTATTTCATCGATCGACCCATCTTCGCATGGGTCATCGCGATCATCCTGATGCTGGCGGGTATCCTCGCCATCCGTCAGTTGCCGATCGCCCAGTTCCCTGAGATCGCCGCCCCCAAGGTGACGGTCGCGACGTCCTATCCGGGCGCCGATGCACAGACGCTCGAGAACACGACGACGCAGATCATCGAGCAGCAGATGAAGGGGATCGACAACCTTCGCTACTTCGCCTCGACGTCCGACGGCTCGGGCAACCTCGCGATCACGCTCACCTTCGAGCAGGGCACTGATCCCGACATCGCGCAGGTCCAGGTCCAGAACAAGCTGCAGCAGGCGACGCCGTTGTTGCCGCAGGAAGTCCAGCAGGCCGGTCTCCGCGTGACCAAGGCGACCGCCAACTTCCTGCTCGTCATCGCCGCCTATTCCGAGAATGGCGCGCACGACCAGGTCGACCTCGGCGACATGATCGCCTCGAAGCTCCAGGATCCGCTCAGCCGCATCAAGGGCGTCGGCGACACGCAGGTGTTCGGCGCCCAATACTCGATGCGCATCTGGGTCGACCCCTTCAAGATGTCGAACCTCGGCGTCACCGTCACCGACATCACTTCGGCCCTGACTGCGCAGAACGCCCAGGTCTCGGCGGGTCAGGTCGGCAGTCTGCCGGCGGTGAAGGGCCAGTCGCTCAACGCCACCGTCACCGCACAGTCGCGATTGCAGACGCCGGAGCAGTTCCGCGCGATCATCGTCCGCTCGGCGACCAGCGGCGCGACCGTCAAGCTGTCCGACGTCGCCCGTGTCGAGATGGGCTCGGAAAACTACAGCTTCCAGGCACGCTATAACGGCAAGCAGGCGGCGGGTTTCGGCGTGAAGCTGGCACCGGGGGCCAACGCGCTCGACACCGTGAAGCTGGTGAAGGCCGAGGTGAACCGGATCGCCAAGCAGTTCCCGTCCGACGTCAAGGTCGCGTTCCCGGTCGATAACTCGACCTTCGTGCGACTGTCGGTCGAGCAGGTCGTCCATACGCTGGTCGAGGCGATCATCCTCGTCTTCCTCGTGATGTTCCTGTTCCTCCAGAATTTCCGTGCCACGCTGATCCCGACGATCGCGGTGCCGGTCGTGTTGCTGGGTTCGCTCGGCGTGCTGTACGCGGCGGGGTTCACGATCAACACGCTGACCTTGTTCGGCATGGTGCTGGCGATCGGCCTGCTCGTCGACGACGCGATCGTCGTCGTCGAGAACGTCGAACGCCTCATCCAGGAAGAGGGCCTTAGTCCGAAGGAAGCCGCCAAGAAGTCGATGGACGAGATCAGCGGCGCGCTGGTCGGTATCGGCTTGGTGCTGTCCGCGGTGTTCCTGCCGATGGCGTTCTTCAGCGGCTCGACCGGCGTGATCTTCCGCCAGTTCTCGATCACCATCGTGTCGTCGATGGTGCTCTCGGTGCTGGTCGCGTTGATCCTCACGCCGGCGCTCTGCGCCACCATTCTGAAGCCATCGAAGCAGGATCACGGCGAGAAAAAGGGCTTTTTCGGCTGGTTCAACCGCACCTTCGACAAGGGCGTCGGCAAATACGGCAACGGCCTGCGCCGCGTCGAGAAGGGCTGGGTCCGCACCATGCTGGTCTATGCCGTGATCGTCGTCGCGATGGCGTTCATCTTCGTTCGTCTGCCCTCGGGCTTCCTTCCCGAGGAAGATCAGGGCCTGATGTTCGCACAGGTTTCGATGCCCACCGGCACGCCGATGGAGGAAACCGCGCGGACGATGGACAAGCTGCGCGATCACTTCCTGATCGACGAGAAGAAGAACATCGCGGGCATCTTCACGATCAGCGGCTTCGGCTTCGTCGGCCAGGGCCAGAATGTCGGCCTCGCCTTCATCCAGCTCAAGCCGTGGGAGGATCGCGGCGGCGCCGAAAACACCGTCGCCGCGGTCGCCGCCCGTGCCAACCAGGCTCTTGCCGGGATCCGTGCCGGCATGGTCATCGGCTTCGTGCCTCCGGCCGTGCAGGAACTGGGTAATGCCAACGGCTTCGACTTCATGCTGAAGGACAATGCCGGCGTCGGTCACGAGAAGCTGCTCGAAGCGCGCAACATGCTGCTCGGCATGGCCAGCCAGGACAAGCGCCTGGTGCAGGTCCGCCCGAACGGCCTGGAGGATGCGCCACAGCTGAAACTGAACGTCGATCAGGCGCAGGCGGGGGCACTCGGCCTCAGCCAGGCGGACATCAACACCACCGTCAGCACCGCGTTCGGTGGCGCGTACATCAACGACTTCATCGACCGCGGTCGCGTGAAGAAGGTGTATGTGCAGGCCGACGCACCGTTCCGCACCTCGCCCGCCGATCTCGGCAACTTCTACGTCCGTGGCACCACCAGCAACGCGATGGCGCCGTTCTCGTCCTTCTCGACGACCAACTGGCAGTACGGCCCGTCGCGTCTCGAACGCTATAACGGCGTGGCCTCGTTCGAGATCATGGGCTCGCCGGCGCCGGGCGTCAGCAGCGGCACCGCGATCAAGGCGATGGAGGAGATGGCGGCCAAGCTGCCGCCCGGCATCGGCTATGAGTGGACCGGCCTCAGCTATGAGGAAAACCTGTCCGCCGGCCAGTCGACCACGGTCTATGCGCTGTCGCTGCTGATCGTGTTCCTCTGCCTCGCGGCGCTGTACGAGAGCTGGTCGATCCCGATCGCCGTCCTGCTGGTGGTGCCGCTCGGCGTCCTCGGCGCGGTCGGCGCGGCCATGCTCTTCGGGCTGAACAACGACATCTACCTCCAGGTCGGACTGATCACGACGATCGGCGTGGCGGCGAAGAACGCGATCCTGATCGTGGAATTCGCCGAGGAGAAGATGGGCGACGGGATGAATGCGGCCGATGCCGCGGTCGAGGCGGCCAAGCTTCGCCTTCGCCCGATCCTGATGACGTCGTTCGCGTTCATCTTCGGCGTGTTGCCGCTCGCCTTGTCGAGCGGTGCAGGCGCCGGCGGCCAGAACGCGATCGGCTGGGCGGTGGTCGGCGGCATGCTGTCCGCGACCGTCCTCGCGATCTTCTTCGTGCCGCTGTTTTTCCTGCTGGTGAAGCGCGTCTTCAAGCAGGACAAGGCCGGCGCCGGGCAAGACCGCGATCAGGTCCGCAATGATGACGATAACCGTGACGGCGGCCATGACGACAACCGTCGTCCGCCCCACGACCAGCGGCCGCAGGAGGCCTGATCCGATGTTAGCTCCCATGCTCACGCGCAAGACCGCGCTCATGTTCGCCGCCGGGCTCACGCTCGCCGGATGTAACCTTGCCCCGAAATACGTCCGGCCCGAATTGTCGGTGCCGGCGGCAACGCCCGCCGGTCCTGCCTATGCAGCGACCGATGCGGCCGGCGCGATCATGCCGGCGGATACCGCGTGGGAGGCGTTCTTTACCGACGATCGCCTGCGTCGCGTGATCCGTACCGCGCTGGAGAACAACCGCGACCTGCGCGTCTCGGTCGCCAACGTCGCGCAGGCCCGCGCACAATACCGCGTCCAGCGCGCAGACCTGTTCCCGACGCTCGCCGCCAACGGCGGTGCGACCTATCAGAAGTCGCCGTTCGGCGTGGTCGGTGGCGGTACCGGCGGTGGAACGGGCGGTACTGGTGGCACTGGTGGCACGGGCGGCGGTACTGGTGGCGGTGCGGGCGGCGCGGTGTCCAGCGGCCGTGCCGATATCTATTCGGCCAATGTCGGCGTCTCGGCTTGGGAAATCGACCTGTTCGGCCGTGTCCGCAACCTGACCCAGGCGCAGCAGGAACAGTATTTCGCCGCGGAGGAAAACCGCAACGCAGCCCAGGTCTCGCTGATCGCCGAGATCGCGACGCAGTGGCTGACGATGGCCGCCGACCAGGATCGCCTCAAGATCGCACGCGATACCGAGCGGGCGTTCGGCCAGACCGTCAAGCTGACGCAGGACCGCTTCCGGATCGGCATCGCGTCGGAGCTCGAGGTGCGGCAGGCGAGCACCAGCTACGATCAGGCCCGCTCGGATATCGCCGAGGCAACGACGCTGATCGCGCAGGACCAGAATGCGCTGAACCTGCTCGCCGGCACGACGCTGACCGCGGACTTGCTTCCCGCGCGGCTGGAGGAAACCAGCCCGACGCTGGAGAACCTGCCGGCCAACCTGCCGTCGGAGGTATTGCTGCGCCGTCCAGACATCGCCTCGGCCGAGCATCAGCTGATCGCCGCCAACGCCAATATCGGCGCAGCGCGCGCGGCATTCTTCCCGAACATCTCACTGACCGCGGCGTTCGGGACGATCAGCCTCGGCCTGTCGAACCTGTTCGGCAGCGGCACGCAGAACTGGTCGGTCGCGCCATCGGTCAGCCAGACGCTGTTCGATTTCGGCCGCAACAAGGGCAATCTGCGTTACGCCCAGGCCACGCGCGACGCGGCAGTCGCCACCTATGAGAAGAGCATCCAGACCGGCTTCCGCGAAGTCGCCGATGCCCTCGCCCGCCGCGGCACGATCGGCGCGCAGTTGCAGGCGCAGACCTCGTTGCGCGACAACGCGGCAGGCGCGTTCAAGCTGTCGGAACTGCGCTTCCGCGCAGGCATCGACACGTTCCTGAACACGCTCGACTCGCAGCGTTCGCTCTACACCGCACAACAGAGCCTGCTCGCTGCCCGCCTGACCCGCGACAGCAACTCGGTGGAACTCTACCGCGCGCTGGGTGGCGGGGTCACGACCACCCAGTCAACCGACACCCGCCGGCCAAACTAACCTGCGATCCTCCCCCGCAAGGGGGAGGTGGCGCCGAAGGCGACGGAGGGGGAGGACACGGAACAGCGGTTGTACCTGTCCTCCCCCTCCGTCTGGCAAGCGCTAGCCACCTCCCCCTGGCGGGGGAGGATACAACGTCGAGAAGCCCTAGTTAGCCGGTTCCGACAACGGCGCGAACCGCGCGACCTGCCGCCCGACCAGGCGCAACTGCTCGACCACCGCAGGATCGCTCGCGCCACCCTCGTCGTCGAACTTCGTCACTTGCGTATTGATCGCAGCGGCAAACGGCGTCGGCCACCCGCGCAGCGCATGGACGATCGAGCGCAGCGCGGCGATCGTGCTCCCGGTCGCCTGCCAGCCATAGGCCGTGGCGATCAGCCCAACCGGCATGTCCGCCAGATACGGCCGCTCGTCGCGCGCGGTTTCCTCCAGCAGGTCGAGCGCGTTCTTCACCACGCCGGAGATGCTGCCATGATAGCCGGGGCTGGCGATGATCACCGCCGATGCGCCCCGCACGGCCTCCACGAATGCCTGCTCGTCCGCGGTCCGCGTCGTCGCCTTTGGGTCGTACAGCGGTAGCCGCGCCATGTCAGCACCGCCGAACATCTGCGTGCGATAGCCCTGCTTCTCGACCGCATCGAGCGCGATCCGCAGCGCCCGCTCGGTCGACGAGACACCGCCGATCGTGCCGCCGATACCGACGACCAGCGGCAGAACGGCGGGAAGAGTGTCGGGAGCAGCCACGGTTTTATCCTGTTCGAAGGTCATGGGATGCTCTTCCCCGTTTCGCCGCACGATGACAACAGCGCTTCGGTCCGTTCTCGCTCCCCGGCTAACGCGAGCCCACCACCGCAAGCGCTGTCGCTAAGCCCACGTACACGTTAAGCATGGGCATACGCCGTGCACGCTCAGGCTTGCCCGAGCTGTCGTATAACGATAACACACTCGATGTCCGCCGCTTGGCCGACCCGCTGGAACGACCGATGCGCCCCGATCCCTTCGACACCTCCCGTTCCAGCGCCGACTCGCAGGGGGACCGCGAGCCCTATGCCTATGAGCGCGAACGGCTGATCACCGAACGCGAACGCCTGCGCCAGAAATACGAGGCGGAGCGGGGCGGCGAGGATCCGTACCCCTATGATCGCGAGCCGGCAGCGGGCTATGTCCCGCCCCGTACGCCGCGCCCGCGCCGTCCGGTTGGGCGCTGGATCCTGCGCGGCTTCGGCATCGGCATCGTCCTGCTGGTGATCGCGATCATCTGGCTGGCGATCACCGCGCCCCTGTCGAAGTCGCTGCAACCGCCCACCCCGCCCTCGATCACACTGACCGCCGACGACGGCACGCCGATCGCGCGGCGGGGTGCGATCATCGGCAAGCCGGTCGACGCGGCCAAGCTCCCCCCGCACGTCACGCAGGCCTTCCTCGCGATCGAGGACCGGCGCTTCTATTCGCATTGGGGCGTCGATCCGCGCGGCATCGCCCGTGCGGCCTGGGCGAACATGGGCTCGGGCGGCGTGCGCCAGGGTGGCAGCACGATCACCCAGCAGCTCGCGAAGAACGCGTTCCTCGATTCGGACCGCACCGCGACGCGGAAGATTCGCGAGGCGATGATCGCCTTCTGGCTGGAGGCATGGCTGTCGAAGGACGAGATCCTTTCGCGCTACCTCTCGAACGTCTATTTCGGCGATAACACCTACGGGATCAGCGCGGCGGCCAAGCATTATTTCGGCCGCACCCCCGACAAGCTGAACGTCGGCCAGGCGGCGATGCTCGCGGGACTCGTCAAGGCGCCATCCCGCCTTGCCCCCACCTCCAACCTCGAAGGCGCGCGCAAGCGGGAGGCCGTGGTCGTTGGCGCGATGGTCGATGCCGGTTTCCTCACCAAGGCCGAGGGCGACGCGGTCCGGCCGCAGCGCGTACTCGGCAGCCGCCCGTCGCAGCTCCCCAACGGCACCTATTTCGCCGACTGGATCCTGCCCGAGGCACGCGACCAGGCGGGCGAGGTGAAGACCGAGACGACCGTCCAGACGACGCTCGATCCCCGGCTGCAACGCGCCGCCGAGCGCACCGTCGCGCGCGCGGGTCTGCGGCAAGCGCAGGTCGCGCTGGTGGCGATGCGTCCCGATGGCCGCGTCGTCGCGATGGTCGGCGGCAAGGATTACCGCAAGAGCCCGTTCAACCGCGCGACTCAGGCGCGACGCCAGCCCGGCTCGACCTTCAAGCTGTTCGTGTACCTTGCCGCAATGCGCCAGGGGATGACCCCCGATTCGACCATCGAGGACAGCCCGGTAACGATCGGCGACTGGTCGCCCAAGAACAGCGACGGCCGCTATCAAGGGACGATCACGTTGCGCCAGGCGTTCGCGCGCTCGTCCAACGTCGCGGCCGCCCGGCTGACGCAACAGGTCGGCGTGAAGGCGGTGATCAAGGCGGCGCGCGATCTCGGCATCTCGACGCCGATCCCGAACGAGGCGACGATCGGGCTCGGCACTTCGACCGTGTCGCTGCTCGAACTGACCGCCGCCTATGCCGCGATCGCGCGCGAGCAATATCCGGTGCAGCCACGCGGGCTTGCCGACGTGCGCGAGAAGGGCTGGTACCAGTCGCTGACCGGTGGCGCGACCGAGATGCCGTCGAAGATCCACGACGAGATGCTCGACCTGCTCGCCGCCTCGATCCGCAACGGCACCGGGCGGCAGGCGAACCTGACCGTCGACGCGTTCGGCAAGACCGGCACGACGTCGGACAACAAGGACGCGCTGTTCGTCGGCTTCGCGCGCGATCTGGTGGTCGGCGTGTGGGTCGGCAACGACGACAATTCCTCCAATCCCGGCCTGTCGGGCGGCGGCATCCCGGCACGGATCTGGCGCGACTTCATGCAGAGCGCACTGGGGATCGCACCGGTTGCCGCGCCGCCACCGCCGGTCGAGGAGATCGATCCCGACGCGTTGCCGTCAGGGGATGAGGACAATGCGGTATTGCCGCTGGGTGGCGAGATCGAGGGTCTCGGCTTCAACCTGAAGATGGGCGAGGACGGCACCATCTCGGTCGGACCGTCACGCCGCGATCGCGAGGAGGGCCCGCCACCACGCGACGATCGCCGGCCGCCGGAAGAAGAGCCGGGGCCTTACGAGGGGCAATAGCGCTCCAGCCGCGGAGCAGCTTGTTTCCCCGCGAAGGCGGGGATCCAGACTGGGCTCCCGCCTTCGCGGGAGAACAAGAAGGCGGGCGCTATCGTCCGAGTGACGGTAGCCCCGTTGACGCCATCGCCGCAGCGCAGCATGTCCTGACCATGCGCTTTTTCTCCGACAATGCCGCCACCATCCACCCGCACGTCATGGCCGCGATCGCCGCCGCAGACACGCTCGACACAGCCTATGCCGGCGACGCGTGGAGCCAGCAGCTCGACGGCCGCCTGTCCGAGCTGTTCGAAACAGAGGTCGCGGTGCTCTGGGTCCCCACCGGCACCGCCGCCAACTGCCTCGCGCTCGCCGCGCTCTGCCCCCCGCACGGCGGCATCGTCTGCCACCGCGATGCGCACATCCAGAACGACGAGGGCGGCGCCCCCGAATTCTACACCCACGGCGCCAAGCTGTTCCTCGCCGACGGCGACGGCGCGAAGCTGACGCCGGACACGATCCGCACCGTCCTCGACGCGATCCCCGACGACGTCCACCGCGTCCAGCCGCACGCGATCTCGATCACCAACGCCACCGAATATGGCCGAGTGTACCAGCCGCGCGAAGTGGCGGAAATCGGCGCGCTGGCGAAGAAGCGAGGGCTCGGCTTCCACATGGACGGCGCGCGGTTCGCCAACGCGATGGCGCGCGCCGGCTGCTCGCCCGCGGACATGACATGGCGCGCCGGCGTCGATGCACTGAGCTTCGGCTTCGTCAAGAACGGCGCGATGAGCGCGGAGGCGCTGGTCTTCTTCAAGCCGGACCTCGCCGCCGTGACGCAATACCGCCGCAAGCGCGCCGGCCTGCTGCTGTCGAAGGGGCGCTACCTCGCCGCACAAATCCTGGCGATGCTCGACGACGACCTCTGGCTCGCCAACGCCAAGTCTGCGAACGACGCGGCGGCCAAGCTCGCCGCCGCGGCCGGCAACCGCCTCGTCCACCCGGTAGAGGCGAACGAAGTGTTCCTCCGCGCCACGCCGGAAGAAGCCGCAGCGCTGCGGGCAAAGGGCTTCGACTTCTACGACTGGGCAGCCGGCGAAATCCGCCTCGTCACCGCATGGGACAGCCCGGCGGACGCGGTCGCCCTGCTTGCCAACGCCATCCGCGAGCTGTGACCGGCCCAACCGACCCACCACAGTCGACCCGCGCGGCAGTGCTGATCCCGTTCGGCATCGTCACGCTGATCTGGGGCTCGACCTGGCTCGTCATCCGCGACCAGATCGCGGTGGTGCCGGCGAGTTGGTCGATCAGCTACCGCTTCCTCGTCGCCGGCATCGCGATGGCGATCTACGCGAGCTTAAAGCGCGAGAGCTTCCGATTCGACGCGCGCGGCTACGCGTTCGCGGCGGTGATCGGCATCGCGCTGTTCACGTTCAACTTCAACTTCGTCTACCGCGCCGAGCATTACGTCACCTCGGGGCTGGTGGCGGTGGTGTTCGCCCTCCTGCTCGTCCCCAACGCGATCTTCGGCCGCATCTTCCTCAAGCAACGCCTCGGGCGCCAACTCATGGTCGGGTGCGCGGTCGCGATGGCGGGCGTCGCGTTGCTGTTCGTCAACGAAGCGCGCGTCGATCCGCACGGCCCGCGCTCGGCGACGATCGGCATCCTCCTGACTCTGGGCGGCGTGATGGCCGCATCGGTCGCCAACGTCATCCAGGGCAGCGCGTTCGCCAAACGCTATCCGATGGCGCCGACGCTCGCGATCGCGATGCTGATCGGCGCGAGCCTCGACGCGGCGTTCGCCTGGATCACCACCGGGCCGCCGGTGTTCGAGCCGCGCTTCGGCTATGTCGCCGGCATTCTCTATCTCGGCGTGTTCGCGTCCGCGCTTGCCTTCCCGCTGTATTTCAACGTCATCCGCGCGATCGGCCCGGCCAAGGCGGCCTATTCAGGCGTGATCGTGCCGGTGATCGCGATGCTGCTATCGACGATCTTCGAGCGCTATCACTGGTCGACGCTGGCCGTCGCTGGCGCGATATTGTCTGGGATCGGGCTTGTCATCGCGCTCAGCGCACGCAGACCGGCACGGTAGTCGGGCCACGCGGGCGTCCAGCCGAGCACGCGCTTGGCCTTGCCGTTCGCGACCCGCCGGTTCTCCTTGTAGAATCCGCGTCCCATCGCCGAGAGGTCCTCGAGCGTCACGAACGGCGGCGCGGGCATCCCGAGCAGCATCGCCGCATAGGCCACGACGTCGTTCTGCGACGTGGGCACATCGTCCGCCAGATTATACGCCCCTGCCGGCGCATCGAACCCGGCGATCACCCCCGAGCCTATATCGTCGACGTGTGCGCGACTGAACACCTGCCCCGGCTGCTCGATCCGGTGCGCCTTACCCTGCCGCACCCGGTCGAGCGGCGAGCGACCCGGGCCATAAATCCCCGGCAACCGAAACGCCCGCGCGCCGATCGCGAGCCAGTCCGCATCCGCTGCCGCGCGGGCGCTCCGCCGGCCACCACCGGTCGGCGCAGTCTCGTCCACCCACGCGCCTTGAGCGTCGCCGTACACCCCGGTCGACGACAGGTATCCGAGCCACGCCCGCGTCCGCATTAGGAGCGAGCCGTAACGAACGAGCACCGGATCGACCTCGTCCACCGGCGGTACCGACGACAGGATATGCGTTGCCGCCGCGATCTCTGCCGTCACCGCGTCCGTATCATCGAAGCGTAGCGTATCGCCGCGACCATCGCGCGTGGTGCCGACGACATGCCAGCCCTCGCCGGCCAGCCGCTCGGCGATCCGCCCCGCGGTGTAGCCAAGCCCGAAGACAAGCAGTCGGCTCATTTTGCCGCCCCGCCCGCTACGCCTTGGGCCATCGGCCCCTTATACAGCGTCCCGAAATAATCGCCCGCATTCCATACCGGCCGCTGCGCGCCATCGGCGATCTCGCGCGCGATCCGGTAGTTCGCATCGACGAACCGCACGCCCTGATCCCACATAATCGGCTGAGTCAGGTCGTCCGAAGGCTTGTGGTAATTGTTCGCCATGAAATACGCGACCGCGGCCTTGCCCGGCCCCTTCTGACCCGGCCACAGGAACACCGACGGGATACCCTTCTGGACGAAGCGGAAATGATCCGAGCGGACGAAAATGCCCTCCTCCGGCATCGGATCGGGCGACAGGCCGACGCCGATCGCCGCCACCGCCTTCTGCACGATCGGGCCGATCGTCGAGCGCTCGGCGCCGAACACGACCATGTCCTCGAACTTGTAGGTCAGGATCGGCATGTCGAGGTTCACGTCCGCGACGATCGAGGCCAGCGGCACGGTCGGGTGGTTGGTGAAGTAATCGCTGCCGACCAGCCCCTTCTCCTCGCCGGTGACGGCCAGGAACATGATGGTCCGCTTGGGCGCCTGCCCGCTGGCGGTGAAGCGCTTGGCCTCCTCGATCAGGCTGGCGATGCCGATCGCATTGTCGAGCGCGCCGTTGTTGAGCGCATCGCCCTTCACGGGTTTCGTGATGCCGATGTGATCGAGATGCGCCGACAGCACGACGACCTCCTTGCCGACCACCGGATCGCTACCCGGGATCACGCCGACGACGTTGCTGCTCGCGGCAGGCACGAAGCTCGTCTTTGTCGCGACGGTCAGCGTACCGACCAGCGGCACCGCCTTGAACTTGGCGTTGTCGCCTGCCGCCTGCTTGGCGATCCGGCTCCAAGACGTCTTCGCACCAGCGAACAGCTTGGCCGCACCGACCATGCTGACCGTCCCGAGCGACGGCGCGCCAGGTGCATCGACCTTGCCGGTGCCGTCGGGGTTCGCCCATGTCATCCGCGGCGTCGCATAGGAGTCGGCTATCTTGGCGAAGGTCCGCACCTTTGCCGAGCGCGGGCTTTCCAGCGTGATCACGCCGACCGCGCCCTTGGCCTGCGCGATCGCAGCCTTCGTCCCGCCCGACCCGAAGAATGCGCGCTCCTCGCCGCCGAACCGCGCGGGCGAGCCGCCGAAATAGGCGACGATCTTGCCGCGCACGTCGACGCCCTTGTAATCGTCCTGGCCGTATTGCGGCGCGTCGATGCCATAGCCGACGAACACCACGGGCGCCGACACACTGGTCTCCGCCTTCGCACCGTTCGCGGCGGGCACATAGTCCTCACCGAACACGAGCGGCTGCGCGGCCCCGCGACCGGTCCAGACGAAATCGCCCTTGCTCGCCGCCTTGTACGATACCAGCGGCACCGCCTGAAGATACCCCCCCGCATCGCCACCCGGACGAAGCCCCGCGGCATAGAATTGTGCCGCGACATACTGCGCGGCGATGTCGAACTCGGGGCTGCCAGCCTCGCGCCCCTTCATCGCATCGGACGCGAGAAACAGCACATGCGCCTTCATCGCCGCCTGATCCGCGGGCAGCGGTACCGCAAGCTTCGCGTTCAGTTCGGCAACGTTCGGCGCCGTCACCGGTGCGGTCTTGGGCGCCGTCTGCGCCAGAGCGGACGTAGAAAGCGCGAGCAACGCGAGCGCGCCGAGAGGACGATACATCCGGAAATCCTTGCAAAGGGAACGTGTTGCAGCGGCGTAGCATCCACCGTCACCCGCGCAAGCTTTGGCTGGCGATAGGCGGCCGCGGCCCTATATTCGCAAGCATATGCTCGATATCCAGAACAGTCTCGCCCACCCGCTCGTCATTCGCCGCGAGGAATATACCCCGCCCGAGTGGTTGGTCCCCGAGACGAAACTGGATTTCGACCTCGATCCGGCGACCACGCGAGTCACCGCGACCTTGTCGGTGACGCGCAACGGCGATCACGCCGCACCGCTCCGGCTCGACGGCGCGGGCCAGAAGCCGCTCTCGGTCACGGTCGACGGCGTGGCGATCAACGACTGGCGGATCGACGGCGAGCAGCTCGTCATCCCGCTCACCGGCCCCGCGCACGTCGTCGAGACGCAGGTCGAGATCGCACCCGATCGCAATACGCAGCTGATGGGACTCTACGCCTCGGGCGGTAATCTCTGCACCCAGTGCGAGGCGGAAGGCTTTCGCCGCATCACCTATTTCCCCGACCGCCCCGACGTCCTTAGCGTCTATTCGGTCAAGATGACCGCGGACAAGAAGCACTTCCCGGTATTGCTCGCAAACGGCGATCCGGTCGAACAGGGCGACCTTGAAGGCGGGCGGCATTGGGCGACCTGGCACGATCCGTTCCCCAAGCCATCCTATCTCTTCGCGCTGGTCGCCGGCGATCTCGCGGTCAACCGCAGCAGCTTCACGACGATGTCGGGCCGTGAGGTGTCGCTCGGCATCTGGGTGCGCGAGGCCGACCTGCCCAAGACCGACCACGCGTTGAAGGCGCTCGAACTCGCGATGGCGTGGGACGAGACGACCTATGGCCGCGAATACGACCTCGACGTGTTCAACATCGTCGCGGTCGACGACTTCAACTTCGGCGCGATGGAGAACAAGGGCCTTAACATCTTCAACTCGCGCTATATCCTGGCCGACCCGGATACCGCGACCGACTACGATTATGACGCGATCGCCGCGGTCGTCGCGCACGAATATTTTCACAACTGGTCGGGCAACCGGATTACTTGCCGCGACTGGTTCCAGCTGTCGTTGAAGGAAGGCTTCACCGTTTACCGCGACCAGGGCTTCTCCGCCGACCAGGGTTCGCGCGCGGTCAGGCGGATCGAGGACGTCCGGGGCCTGCGCGCGTCGCAATTCCCCGAGGATGCCGGCCCGCTCGCGCACCCCGTGCGCCCGGAATCCTACCAGGAGATCTCCAACTTCTACACCGCGACGATCTACAACAAGGGCGCCGAGCTGATCCGGATGATGGCCGCGATCCTCGGACCCGAGGGTTTCCGCGCCGGCACCGACCTGTATTTCGATCGCTACGACGGCACGGCGGCGACCTGCGAGGATTTCGTCACCTCGATGGAGGAAGGCGGCAAGGTCGACCTCACCCAGTTCCGCCTCTGGTATTCGCAGGCTGGCACCCCGCGTGTCTCCGCCAGCCTCTCGCAGGACGGCGACCGCGCGACGCTCCGTCTCGCCCAGCAGATCCCCGCGACGCCGGGCCAGCCGGTGAAGTCGCCGATGGTGCTGCCGTTGCGTGTGAAGCTGTTCGACGCGGAGTCAGGTGCGGCATTGACCGACGAGCAGCTCGTCTTGTTCGACGACACGCTCGATACGATCGTGTTCGAGGGCCTCACCGAGCGCGCCGTGCTTTCGATCAACCGCGGCTTCTCGGCCCCCGTGGTGGTCGAGACCGACCGCACCGCCGCCGATCTCGCCTTCCTCAGTGCGCACGATGACGATCCATTCGCGCGCTACGAGGCGATGCAGCAGCTTATGCTCGACACGCTGGTCGCCTCGGTCGAAGGCCGCGCGGACCATGACAGCGTGGTCGCCGCAGTCGCCAACACGCTCGACAATCCCGACCTCGATCTGGCGTTCGTCGCGGAAGCCGTGCTGCTGCCGTCCGAGAGCTTCATCGGCGACCAGATGGCCGTCGTCGATCCCGAAGCGATCTTCCGCGCCCGCGAGGCGCTGCGTCGCGATCTCGGCACGCGGCTCGAAGCACAATGGCGGCAGGCTTACGCGCGGGGTGAGGGCCAGCCCTACGCCTACACGCCCGAGGGCAAGGGCCTTCGTCGCCTGCGGACGGTAGCACTCGGCTATATAGCAGCGAGCGGCGCGGCGGATGCGGCGGACCTTGCGTTTGCGCAGTTCGATTCGGCGGACAACATGACCGACCGGATGGGCGCGCTGACGACGCTGGTCAGCAGCGAGTCCGACATCCGGACCACCGCGCTCGACATCTTCTACAGCCAATATTGCGACAACCCACTGGTGCTGGACAAGTGGTTCCAGGCTCAAGCGCAGTCGTCGCGTGACGATACCGGCGCGGTCGTCGCCGCGCTGGCCGAGCATGCAGACTTCACCCTGACCAACCCCAACCGTGCCCGCTCGCTGATCGGCGCGTTCGGTGCCAACCAGCGTGCGTTCAACACCGCGGACGGCAGCGGCTATCGCTTCCTCGCGGACCAGTTGATTGCGCTCGACCGCCTCAACCCGCAAACCGCCGCCAAACTGCTTCCGCCGCTCGGCCGCTGGCGCCGGTTCGATGCGGGTCGGGCGGGGCTGATGCGTGCGGAACTGGAGCGGATCGTACGGACGCCGGGCTTGTCGAAGGACCTGTTCGAACAGGCGTCGAAGAGTCTGGAGGGCTGAACCTGATCCTCCCCCACCAGAGGGAGGTGGCTGGCCCTTGCCAGACGGAGGGGGAGGTAAGCGATCACCGTTGTTGCTGAGTCCTCCCCCTCCGTCGCCTTCGGCGCCACCTCCCCCTGGCGGGGGAGGATCGCAAAGTCACCTCGCCTACCGACGGTCCACGAAGAACTCGCGCAAGATTCCCGCCGCCTCGGTCTCCGCGATCCCCGCGTAAATCTCCGGCCGATGATGGCACGTCGGCTGCCCGAAAAACCGCGGCCCGTGCTCGACCGCGCCGCCCTTCGCATCCGCCGCCCCATAATAGAGCCGCGCGATCCGGGCATGCGCGATCGCCCCGGCGCACATCGCGCAAGGCTCCAACGTTACCCAAAGATCGCAGCCCTCGAGCCGATCGCTCCCCAACACCGAAGCAGCCGCGCGAATCGCCTGAATCTCGGCATGCGCGGTCGGATCGCACAACGCACGTGGCGCATTGGCACCCACGGCGATAACCACCCCGTCCTTCACGACAACGGCGCCGACCGGGACTTCCCCGGCCAGCGCCGCATTACGGGCCGCGTCGAGCGCGCGGCGCATGGGTTCGGGGACGGGGAACATGGCCTCAGGCCCTGCCCCGCCGCCCGCGTCCCGTAAAGCTCAGTTCGGCGCCTGGCTGTTGGCCGGCTTCTCCACGTTGATCGTCGGCACCGCCACGGTCTTGTTCTCGGTGCCGAGCGTGACCTTGGCGACGTCCGCCTGGAACTTCGGTGCCTGGACGACGCCCTGGCGGGTCTGGTCGATGTTGATGATCCCGAAATACATCAGGCCGACCACGACCAGCACGACGATCGCGACGAGTGACAAGAGCGTACGCATGAGACATCCCCTTTTTGAACGGCTCGCATTGAACAGTTCGATAGCGTAACAACGTCGTCGATCGCTGCAGGTTGCACAATGCTCGATGCGGACGACCGCAGGCACGTTTTACGCACAATCGGTTGACGAAAGCCGGCGTGCCAGCTATCCGCGCGCCTTTCCGGGGTTCCTCCCGACACTTGAATAGGTAATCACATGTCGCGCATTTGCGAACTGACCGGCAAGGGCCGGATGGTCGGGAACAACGTCTCCCACGCTAACAACAAGACCAAGCGCACGTTCCTGCCGAACCTGCAAAACGTCACGCTGCTGTCCGATTCGCTCGAGAAGGGCGTCAAGCTGCGCGTCTCGACGCACGGCCTGCGCACCGTCGAGCACAATGGTGGCCTCGACAACTGGCTGGTGAAGACCTCGGACGACAAGCTGTCGCTCCGCGTTCGCCGCCTGAAGCGCGAAGTCGTCAAGAAGATCGCAGCCTCGGCAGTCGCCGCCTAACAGCGACGATTGAAGTTCGCCGCTGTTAGGCGGCGGGCAAGACGATCACCGCGGCCCGCCCTGCACACCGCAGGGCGGGCCGTCGGCGTTTGTGGTTAGTGAGATGGGCGGGACTCGTGTCCTGCACCATACAACCTAACCCTCGCAGCACCCTCCGTTCCCCACACGTCACCCCAGCGAAAGCTGGGGTATCCCAATTGGCGCGCGTCGCGCCCCGAACGGGGAGATCCCAGCTTTCGCTGGGATGACGGTTGCGGCGTTGGAATGAGGGGTGAGGGGCGGGCGGCGACAAGTTCGCCCCGCCGCTACCGATCCAACCGAAACTTCAGCAGCAACGTCCGCTGGAGAAACATCTGGTTGTCGTCCGACACGATCCACACGATCGTCGCGCCGTTCTCTTCGGTCGTGTCGATCCCCTCGAAATTGTCGTGGATCAACGGCGCATCTATCGTCGCGATCAAGCGTCCGCGCGCGATTCGCCCCGCAGCCACATCCCGCGCTGCCACCCGCGATATCCGCGCCGAGAACGTGAACGGCAGGCGAAACCCACGATCGAGCACCAGCAGGTCGCCATTCGGCAACGCGGTGACGTCCGACGGATCATACCGGCCATAGGGCTCGTAGGCGAAACGCGAAGGCGGCGCGGCACCGGTTGGATCACCCGCGAAGATCAACGCCTGCCGCGTCTGCAGTCGCGTCTTCTCCAACCCGGTCCAGTCCGATCGACGCACATGCGCCTCCTCGCTGATTACGACGAATCGGCCATCCGGCAGCCGCGCCATCGATTCCGGTCCCCCGTTCGCCGGCCATTTGCGCATCGCGTCCGGCGCCACCCGCGCCTCGTACCGCGCGAACCCCGGCGCATAACGCCAGATCGTGTTGCCATCCTCGAACCCGACCCAGATCCTGCCCGTCGCCGGATCGATCGCCATCGATTCGCTGTCGCGGTCGCGCTTCTCCCAGCCGATGCCGGGCCCGGCGGGCAGGTTGGTGAAGGCGATACGGTGCGGGCGCCAGTCCGGCCCCATGTCGAACTGCACGACATTGCCGCCGTCGCTGAGCAGCGTGAAGCGATTTCCGGTGACCGCGGCGGCGACGTCGAGCGACGAGAACCCGCCGAACGCCCGGTCGCGGCTGGCGAGCGCCACGCCGCCGAGATACGTCAGCCCTCCGACCCGGACATGCCGCGGGTTGGTCCGATCGAGCATCACGCGAGTCGCCGTGAGCTGTGCGCGGTCGCCGAGCAGGTCGAGCCGCGCCTCGCCCGACCAGGTCGGCACGACGGCGCAGACGCTCACACACACGAACAACAAGGTGAGCAGGCGCCGCATCGCGTCCTCATAGGGGCTCGGGGCGCGCACGGAAGCATGAACCGCGGATAACGGAGGCATTCAGGCTCGGCTCAATGCGAATCACCCATAAGCGTCTCATCGAGGATGGAAGCACGGCAGACGCCGCCGCCGAAATCCCCAACGGGAGACGCACGATGTTCAAGACTTTTACCCTCGCCGCCAGTGCCCTCGCATTGGGTGCGACCGCCCTCGTTCCCGCCGCCGCCGATGCGCAGCGCTGGGGCTCGCGCTACGAGCGTGGCTACGATGGCTATCAGGGTGGCTATCGCGACGGTGGCTACGATCGTGGCTATCGCCAGTATCGCGGCAACGATCGCCGCTACAATTACAACGCCCGCAGCCGTCGCGGTTGCGACAACAGCGGCGGCACGATCGTCGGCGCACTCGCCGGCGGCCTGCTCGGCCACACCATCGCCGGTCGCGGTGACCGGACGCTCGGCGCAGTGCTAGGCGCAGCAGGCGGTGGCCTCGCCGGCAACGCGATCGATAAGTCGGATAACCCCCGGTATTGCCGGCGCTAGGCCCGGCTATGCCCGGGCCGCTGCAAGCGAAAGCGAGCAAGCGCCAGCACGGACGGCGGGCAGGCAGCGCCTGACCCGACCGACGACGGCTTTGCCGCCGTCGCGCCCCGCCGGCCCGGGCCACACCAGTTTCCCAGTTCCCTCGCGTAGCGTATCGAGGGCGAGGGCCGGCTTCCCGTTCGGAAGCCGGCCCTTTGTTCGTCTACTGCTCCCCTCCCGGAAGGGAGGGGGTTGGGGGTGGGTCGGTTTCCGTATCCCGGCACGGTTGCGACCAAAACTGGCCAACCCACCCCCGGCCTCTCCCTTCCAGGGAGGGGAGAAGCTCAGTCAGGCGATCCGCTCGGGCACCTCCGCCGCGTCCTCGGCAATCGCCGCGGCGGGCGCGACCGCCTCCCAAGGAAACACGAACCAGTCCTTGGTCACCGCCCGGTCGATAACCCGCGCGCTATACTCGATCCGCTCCGCCGAACTGAGGTTATCGATCAGCATAGCAAACCGCACCGCCCCCTCGACCGCCCCCGCTGCAGCCAGCGCCCCACGCAAATGCGTGATCGTCCGCCCCGAATCATTGATATCGTCGAGAAACAACAGCCGCTCGCCATTGCGCGTGCGCGCGGCCAGCTTCACCAGCGGCTCGTCGGCAAAGTCCTTCACCTGGCTGGAATAATCGACCGACAGCGTCGGCAACCCGATCGCGTGGCTGAGGAACACTGCCGGCACGAGACCGCCACGACCAATCCCGATGATGTAATCGGGTTTCCACTCGGTATCCTCGACCAGCTTGGCGGCGAGGATGTGAATCGCGGCGACGAACTCGTGCTGCGGGATAGGGGTGAAGGTCGGCATTCTTAGACGCTACCGACTTGCCGTTGCGAGAGCTAGCCGTTCTCCTGCGAAAGCAGGAGCCCAGGGTTAAAGGTGCAGCGATCCTAACCCTGAACTCCCGCGTTCGCGGGAGACACGACTCAGATCGTCTCCAGCGCCTGCTCGAAATCGGCGATCAGATCGTCCGGATCCTCCACCCCGATCGAAATCCGGACGAGGTTGTCCGTAATCCCCAGCGCCTGCTTCCGCGCATCGGGCACCGACAAATGCGTCATCCCCGCCGGATGGCTCGCCAGCGTCTCGGTCCCGCCGAGCGACACCGCGAGCTTGGCGATCTTCAGCGCATCGAGAAACGCGAAGCTCTCCCGCTCGCCGCCCTTCAGATACAGCGAGAAAGTCGAGCCACCGCCCGTGCAATGACGGCGATAGATGTCCGCCTGCCGCTCCATGCCCGGCTCGTCCTCGAGAAAGCCGAGATACGCGACGCGCTCGACCTTCGGATGATGCCGCAGGAAGCCGCAGACCTTCGCGGCATTCTCGCCCGCCCGGCTCATGCGCAGTTCGAGCGTTTCGAGCGACCGCAACAGCATCCACGCGGTATTCGGATCGGTGATCGTCCCGATCGTGTTGCGCATCGTCCGGATCGTGTTGATATGCTCCTTCGTACCGAGCACGCCGCCAGCGACGAGATCGGAATGCCCGCCGACATATTTCGTCAGCGAGTACACGACGATGTCCGCGCCATGCTTCAGCGGCTGGAACCACAGCGGCCCGAGGAAGGTGTTGTCGATCGCGATCGGCGGTTTCTCACCCTTGAAGATCGCGTCACGGCTGGCCGCAACCGCCTCGACGTCGACCAGCGCATTCGTGGGGTTCGCCGGGCTTTCGAGGTAGATCAGCGCGACGTTGCCGGTCGCCGCCTCGGTCATCACCGCGTCGATCTCCTCGCGCGTCGCGCCAGCCGGGAAGTCGAGCCACTTCACGCCGAACTTACCGAGCACGCGGCCAATCAGCGTCTCGGTCGCGGCATAAAGCGGCCCCGAATGGACGATCGTGTCGCCCGGCTTGACCATCGCGAGGAACAGCGTCGCGATCGCCGACATGCCCGACGAGAAGGCGAGCGCGTCCTCCGCCTCTTCCCACACGCCGAGGCGATCCTCGAGGATCTCCTGGTTCGGCCCATTGAAGCGCGAATAGACGAGTCCCTCGGCACCGCCCGGACGCTTGCCGGTGACGCCCTCGAAGTGACGCTTGCCCGCCGCTGCGTTGGGGAAGACGAAGGTCGAGGTGAGAAAGATCGGCGGCTTCAGCGAGCCTTCCGACAGCGCGGGGTCGTAACCGTGCCCCATCATCAGCGTCGACGGCTTCAGCTTGCGCCCGCCGATCTTCTCGACCTCGGGCTTCGGCGCGACGCGTGCCGCGACGCCGGTCAGGTCTGCTTCGGTTTCGGCGGGGATGGCGCCGGCGTTATTCGGGGTATCGGACATCATATGCTCCTGCGTGGCCCGTCTGGCGCGGGCCGATGTGCCGAGCCTAAACGAGCCGTGCGGGATTTGGGACCCGTTACAGGCCGATGATGCTGATCTGACGACCGTAGGAGGGCTCGTCGCGATGGGTCGCGCGCCGATAGCTGAAGAACCGGTCCTCGTCGGTATAGGTATCCATCCCGAGCGCTTCGATCCGCCCGATCCCCGCCACCGCAAGCCGGCTGACGACATAGGCCTCCAGGTCGAACTGGTAATGATCCGCCTGACCATCGGCGAAAAAGCGTTCGTTCTCCGGGTCAGCGTCGCGGAACCGGCGGATGAACGCCTCGTCGACCTCGTAGCTGGCGCGCGCGATACACGGCCCGACCGCGGCGACGAGCCGGTCGCGGTGCGCGCCAATCGCCTCCATCGCGAGGATCGTCGCATCGGTGACGCCGCCAAGCGCGCCTTTCCAGCCGGCATGCGCCGCCGCGACGACACCGGCCTCGCGGTCGGCGAACAGCACCGGCGCACAGTCCGCGGTGAGGATACCGAGCGCTAGGCCCGGGCGGTTGGTGACCAACGCGTCGGCCTGCGGACGAAGCGCGTCGTCGAACGGCTCGATCACGGTGACCGCGTCGGCGGAATGGACTTGATAGAGCCCGACAAGTTTCGCGCTGGGAAGGACGGCTTCGGTCGCACGGCGGCGGTTCTCGGCGATGCTGGCGGGATCGTCGTCAGAGCCGATACCGACGTTGAGGCTCGCATATGCCCCCGTCGACACGCCGCCACGACGGCCAAGAAAGCCGTGCGGGGTGTCGCCGAGCGACTTCGCACGGACCACGTCGATGTTCATATCGCCCGCCCCACCCACTTATCCACCCCGGCGAAGGCCGGGGCCCAATTGGGGGACTTTGCTGACAGAGGACTGCGCATCGTTACCACGACCTCTCCAATTGGGCCCCGGCCTTCGCCGGGGTGGCGTAGTGCCGCACGGTGACGGTAGCGGAGACCATCACAACACGAGCCGCATGATCCGGTCATCATCCGGCTGCTCGCCGACCATGAACACATACCGCCCGATCTCGACAAATCCGTACCGCTGGTAGAACCGGTGCGCCCGGTGGTTGTCCACATACACGCTTAGGATGATCTCCGTCTGCCCGTCCGCCCGCGCGACCTCGATCGCCCAGTCCATCAACGCCGGACCAACACCCGCGCCATGCTGATCGCCGCGCACATAAAGCTGGTGAAGTTCGATCGCGGTCGCAGGCCAGTCGCCGGGAAACGCAACAGGTCCGATCTTGGCAAACCCGACGATCTCACCCGCCTCGTCCACCGCAACGCGCACCGTGAAAGCAGGATCGGACAGCTGCGCCGGAAGCCCCACTTCACCGAACGTCTGGTCGAGAAACACGGCAAGGTCTTCGGGCCGATACAGCGTGCCGAACGTGTCGGTGAACGACCGCTTCGCCATCGCGGCGAGCTCGGGTCCGTCCGCCGGAATGGCGTTGCGATAGGCGATCATGCACCCCACCCTGCGAACGCCGCCGGGGTCGGCCAGGACGGCGCAGTGATCGCAAGTGCTTTGAAGAGCGTTCCCATGTCGTCCATCAACCTGCTCCGATCCGCCCCGAGCGCCTCGGCGCGATCGGGCGATGCCTTTGCCAGCGCCGACGTGCGCGAATCGATGCCTAATGCACCGAGCAGATCGCGCTGCGTCACCGGCCCCCACGCGACCGCGCCCTCGGCCTGCGCCGCCGCGGCGAGCGTGGTGAAGTCGACATGCGCGGTCAGGTCGTGCTCGCCGGGTGCCTCGAACGGATTGGCGAACGCATGCCCGCGCACCGCCTGCAACGTGTCGCCAATCGCGGGCCCCTCATAACCATAATCGACCGCGATCAGCGCGCCGCCCTGCTCCGCGATCCGCTTGGCAAGGCCGCGGATGATCGTGACGGCCGCAGGCGAAGTTTCCAGGATCGAACCGGCGGGAGCCTCGCGAAACGGTTCGGGAATCACCGCATCGGGCAGCGGCTTGCCAGCGATCGGCAGGAACAGCAGGTCCTGCGCGGCGACGAGCCGTTCGTGCCACTGCTCGCGCTTGACGAGTTGACGGATCGGCAGCGCGTCGAAGAACTCGTTGGCGACGACGATCAGCGGGCGATCGGTCGGCAGGGTATCGATCGCGTCATGCCAAGTCGCGGCGGGAACGCGCTCGGCCTGGGCTTTACGCAGCGCCGGGCTGGTTTCCACGAAATGCACGGCCGGCGTGAGCCCGCCCTTCGCCATCGCCCGCGCTGCGTCGGCGGCAAGCGTCCCGCGGCCGGGCCCGAGCTCGACCCACGCCACGTCCGGCCGCCCGGCACGGTCCCACAGATCGGCGCACCACAGACCCACGAGTTCGCCGAACATCTGGCTGATCTCGGGCGCCGTGATGAAGTCACCCCCCACCCCCAGCGGATCGCGCGTCGCATAATAATGCGCGTTGGCCGCCGCCATATACTGCGCGACGGGAATCGGGCCTGTGAGCGCGATCGCGCGGGCGAGGCGTTCCGGGAGGGCGGTATCAGTCATCAACGAAGAACCTTGTGTCCCCGCGAAGGCGGGGATCCAGTCTGGGCTCCCGCCTTCGCGGGAGAACAAGAAGGTTAGGTCGGGTTAGGCCAAGTTACGCGACGCTCTGCGACCCCGCGATCGACTCGACCCGGACGCGGCGCTTGGCCGACGTCGCCACCAGATACGCGCCGCCAAGAATCATCGGCACGCACAGCCACTGACCCATGTGCAGCCCGGTCGACTCGGCAAAGGCCCGCAACTGCGAATCGGGCTCGCGGAAGAACTCTGCCGTGAACCGGGCGAGGCCGTAGCCCAGCACGAACAGTCCGACGAGCTTGCCCGGATCATAGCGCGCCTTGGTCTTCCAGAACGCGAACCAGAGCAGCGCGAACAGCAGGATGCCCTCCAGCCCCGCCTCGTACAACTGGCTCGGATGCCGCGCCGGCTCGACCATGCCGAACGGCACGGTGCGCTCGAAGATGATCCCCCAGGCAACGTTGGTCGGCTTGCCCCAGAGCTCGCCGTTGACGAAATTCGCCAGCCGCCCGAAAAACAGCCCGAACGGAACGCAGCACGCGATATAATCGTGCACGCGCAACCAGTTGAGCTGATGTTTCCGGGCGAACAGGATCAGCCCGATCGACGTGCCGATCACCCCGCCATGGAACGACATGCCGCCATCCCAGAGCCGGAAGATCCGCAGCGGATGCAGGAACATCTCGGGCGCGTAGAAGATCACATAACCGAGCCGCCCGCCGAGAATGATGCCGAGCGTCGCGTAGAAGACGAGGTCGTCGGCATGACGCCGCGCCATCGGTGCGCCGGGCTGTGCGAGCAGCTTCAGCAGATACCACCAGCCGAGCAGAATCCCGCCGATATAGGCAAGGCTGTACCAGCGCAGCGTGAAGAAGCCGATCGAGAAGACGTCGGGGTGGAGCCCCAGATCCTCGAAACGGATGTGACTGCCGACGGCAGGCGCTACGCCCGCAGCGGCGGTGATGGTCGACAGGATCAAAGGCTTTTCCCCACGCGTTCGCCCCTGCATAAAGGCCGATAACGATAAGACCAAGTAGGAGAGCGATATGCGGACCGAGCTAGACCTAGCTATGGATTCGACGATGGCCGCGCTGACCGCGCCCGACGGCATGCTGGCGCTCGGTTCGGTCGAGCGGTTCGGGGTAAAGCTGCCGACGATCGCCGCCGCGCCGCCCGCGCTCAGCTATTATTTCGCACATTATGCCAACGAGCACCGCGACGCCGTCTTTCTGGTATCGGGCGCCGAGCGACTGACGTTCGGCGAAGTCTACGCTGCCGCGGAGCGCACCGCGCGCGCCCTCGTCGGCGGGTACGGCATCACGAAGGGCGACCGAGTCGGCATCGCGATGCGCAATTCGCCGTCGTGGATCGTGCTCTACATGGGCATCGTCATGGCCGGCGGTGTCGCGACATTGCTCAACGGCTGGTGGCAGGCGGAGGAGCTGGAGACGGCGATCGGCGAGGTCGATTGCGCGCTCGTCTTCGCCGATCCACCGCGGGTGAAGCGGCTCGCGCAGATCGCAGCCTTGCGCGCGCCGGTGGTCGAGATCGACGATTCGCGACCGCTTGCCGAAGCTCTCGCGCAGGTGTTGGCAAAGGACGATTACACCGCCGACCTGCCGCTGCTCGGGCCCGAGGATCACGCGACGATTCTGTTCACGAGCGGATCGACCGGCCAGTCGAAGGGGGCGCTGTCCGAGCATCGCGCGATCGTGCAGGGCATCTTCAACTATCTTGGCCAGGCGATGATGATGGTCGGCATCGCCACCGCGCAAGGCAATCCGCCGGTCGGCCAGCCGGTCACACTGCTGACGATCCCGCTGTTCCACATCACCGGCGAAGTCCCCGTGTTTCTCCAGAGCTTCGCAATGGGCCGCAAGCTGGTGCTGATGCCGAAATGGGATGCGGGCGAGGCGATGCGGCTGATCCAGGCGGAGGGCGTCACGTATTTCGTCGGCGTGCCCTTGATGAGCTTCGAGATCCTCAATCACCCCGATCGTGCCAATTACGACCTGTCGACCGTCACCGATTTCGCCGCGGGTGGCGCCCCGCGCCCGGTCGATCACGTCCGCCGCATCGACGAGGAGATGGCCGGTTCGGATGGCAAGGGGGGCGCACCGCTGATCGGCTACGGCCTGACCGAAACCAACGCCGTCGGCACCGGCAACTGGCGCAGCAACTACCTCGCCAAGCCCAATTCCGCCGGCCGGCCCGGTGCACCGCTGGTCGATCTCGCGATCCTCGACGATGCCGGCCACCTAGTCGACCAGGGCCAGCGCGGCGAGGTCTGCATCCGCTCGATCTGCAACTTCAAGGAATATTGGAACCGCCCGGACGCGACTGCCGCGGCGTTCACAGCGGACGGCTATTTCCGCACCGGCGACATCGGTTACCTCGACGAGGACGGCTATCTGTTCATCGTCGACCGCAAGAAGGACATCATCATCCGCGGCGGCGAGAACATCTCGTGCCAGGAGGTCGAGGCGGCG